>NZ_JBWDNK010000019.1:0-101516 GCF_056269165.1 Paenibacillus sp. J22R232
TGGAGGATCAAAGTAAGTTCCATAAAGCCATGTAAATAGGCCAAATAACAAGCTTGGCTACGTAATTTGATTATTTGGTTGGCAGCACTCCGGAATTAAGGGGTCTAACCGGTTTCTGCAATAGAAAGGCACTTTCGCAGACCATATCTTACTCGCATAATCGTTTCTGTTGCACTTTCTGCAACGTAGCCTGACGAATCATGATTTAAACGTGTTTCTATTGCACAAAGTGCAATGTAAGCCACAGTGATTGTTTGCTGTTCCTGCTGCTAGTTGGCGATTAGTTGTTGGTTGATGACTAATCCTCCCTTAAAGTACTCCCTCCACCCAACCACCCTTGCTACGTTGCACTTTATGCACTCTAATCGTCGTTCAACTAACCTCGCTCTTGCTACGTTGCAGTTTCTGCAATAGAAAGGCGCTTTTGCAGACCATATCTCACTCGCATGACCTTTTCTGTTGCACTTTCTGCAACGTAGCCTGACGAATCATGATTTACGCGTGTTTCTATTGCACAAAGTGCAATGTACGCCACAGTGATTGTTTGCTGTTTGCTGTTACCTGCTGTTGGTTGGTTGGTTGGTTGGTTGGTATTACTCCCCCCTAATACTTCCTCCACCCACTGCCCCTTGCTACGTTGCACTTTATACACTCTAATCGTCGTTTGAGTACCCTTTCTTTTGCTACGTTGCAGTTTCTGCAACAGTTTAGCTGAGCTGCAGCATGTTATCCACGTATTAGAACGATTCTGTTGCACTTTCTGCAATGTAGCTACTAAGATTGGCCCTCATGTAAGGTTTCTATTGCACAAAGTGCAATGTACGCCACAGTGATCGTTTGCTGTTTGCTGTTACCTGCTGTTGGTTGGTTGGTTGGTTGGTTGGTTGGTTGGTTGGTTGGTTGGTTGGTTACTATTAGTCCCCCTAAAACTTCCTCCCCCCACCGCCCCTTGCTACGTTGCACTTTATACACTCTAATCGTCGTTTGAGTAACCTTTCTTTTGCTACGTTGCAGTTTCTGCAACAGTTTAGCTGAGCTGCAGCCTGTTACCCACGTATTAGAACGATTCTGTTGCACTTTCTGCAATGTAGCTACTAAGATTGGTCCTCATGTAAGGTTTCTATTGCACAAAGTGCAACGTACTTTACACATGTTGCTCTGTTGAACTGCTGCTCTTTGGCTCTTTGGCTTCACTCTATTCCCTCGCATGTTCTCCAACCATTCCCTGAACTACGTTGCACTTTGTACAATCTATCCGTCGTTTGAGTAACCAATTTTTTGCTACGTTGCAGTTTCTGCAACAGTTTGGCTGAATTGCAGCCTACTAAACACGTAAATGGGTGATTCTACTGCACTTTCTGCAACGTAGCCGCTAAGACAGGCCATATGTGAGGTTTCTATTGCACAAAGTGCAACGTACTCTAAACTAATTAGTTTGTTATTACTTGCTTGGGTAGTTGCTTTATTGTTTCGTAGTTGTTATGAGGTTGGTTTCTTCGTTCTTACTTGTTAAATGGTTGGCTTCTGGGCTCATAATTGTGTAAAGGTTGGTTTACTGGTTCTTACTTGCTTGAATCTATGGTTTTCACTCTTTGTTATGATTGGCTTCTTTGCTCTTTGTTGTGGTTGGCTTCTTCGCCCTTAACTGTCAAAGCGTTGATTTCTACGTTATGAGATTGGTTGCTTCCCCTACGATCGACTTACGGTAGCTTGAGGGGGATTGCCCGCTCCATTTGCGGAATTGCTTCGTAAAAAACAACGGGTCATTGTAGCCGACAGATGTTGCGATTTGGGCGACGGTCAGCTCACTTCCGAGCAGCTCCTCGGCTTTCTTCATACGCACTTTGAGCAAATATTGCATCGGAGACAAGCCCGTCGCCTCTTTGAACAGCCGCGTCAAATGGGCGCGATGGTAGCCGAGCGTGCGGGCAATTCCTTCGATCGACAGCTGCTGTCCATACTGCAGCGACATCAGGCGGATCGCCTGGTCAATTTGGCGGAAGGAGTGGGAATCGGGAATGGCAGACTGTTCCGTATCGCCGATATGTTTACTCCCTAGCTCATGCAGCAGCAGCCTTAGCCAGCCTGACGCTTCCATATTGCCAAGCGCAGGCGAATTCTTTTTATCCATACTTTTTCGGATCGTTCTAAGCATCTTCTGCGCAGCAGATAAGGAGAAATCTCGAATTACCGCATAGTCGGGCGTAATGCCGATTGAACTGAGCGACGTCTCCACGATATCGCCCGAAAAGCTGACCCAAGCATAGCTCCATGGATTGGTCATGCTAGCCTGGTATTTAACCAAAATGTCCGGAAAAATGACGAATGCATCCCCTGCCTTGCATGTATACGCTTTCCCTAACGTCTCGAATTCACCTTCGCCATCTAAGACGACATGGATCAAAAAAAAATCATGAACGGCCGGACCGATAAAATGACCTGCGACCGGCTGACCCTTGCCAGCAAATAAGACTGACATTTCACCTTTAAGCGGAGATCTGTTCAGGTTAATCGAGTATGTATGATGCGATTCCATTGCAGCACCCCTTTGAAATTATCTCTGCCTATCATACTAAATGATGCGACATTTCTCCATATAAACCTTCTTTCCTTCCATATTCATTTGCCAATGTCCTCTTTATACTAAAGGAGTCAGCAATCAATTAATGGGAGGCTAATCTCTAATGTCCAAAATCACTTTCATCGGAGCAGGTAGCACCGTCTTTGCCAAAAATATTCTAGGCGATGTCATGCAGACACCTGCGCTGCAAGGCTTTGAGATCGCTTTATTCGATATCGATGCACAACGACTGAATGAATCGGAACAAATCCTGCTTAATCTCAAAAAAACGAGCAACAGCACCTGCCAAATTAAAGCGTATTCAGACCGTAAAGAAGCTCTTCGTGGCGCCAAATACGTCGTAAATGCCATCCAGGTAGGCGGCTACGATCCATGTACGATTACAGACTTTGAAATACCGAAGAAGTACGGTCTGCGCCAAACGATAGCGGACACGGTAGGCATCGGCGGCCTTTTCCGCAATCTGCGTACCATTCCGGTCATGCTGGATTTCGCCCGCGACATCAATGAAGTGTGTCCGGATGCTTTATTCTTGAACTATACGAACCCGATGGCCGTGCTGACCAATGTGATGAATACGTACGGCGGCGTGAAGACCGTGGGTCTTTGCCATAGCGTACAAGTATGCTTGCCGCATTTGTTCGAGCATTTGGATATGGATGCGACAGGCGTCAAATACAAAATCGCAGGCATCAACCATATGGCATGGCTGCTTGAAGCAAGCAAGGACGGCGTTGATCTTTATCCTGAAATTAAACGCCGCGCAGCCGAAAAGCAAAAGGAAAAGCATCATGATATGGTCCGTTATGAGCTGATGCTCAAGTTCGGCCACTACATTACCGAATCATCCGAGCATAACGCTGAATACCATCCCTACTTCATTAAGCGCAATTATCCCGAGCTCATCGAACGCTTCAATATACCGCTCGATGAATATCCGCGCCGCTGCGTGAACCAAATCGAAGGCTGGAAAACGATGCGCGAGTCGCTTGTCAACGACAGCAATCTCGAACACTGCCGCAGTCATGAATACGCTTCCTACATCTTAGAGGCGATTGAGACCAACAATCCATTCCAAATCGGCGGCAACGTCATGAACACCGGTTTGATTACTAATCTGCCTAAGGAAGCCTGCGTTGAGGTGCCTTGCCTCGTCGATGCAAACGGAGTAACCCCTACGTATGTAGGCGATCTTCCGCCGCAGCTGGCTGCATTGAACCGCACGAATATCAATACGCAACTGCTCACCATCGAGGCTGCCATCACTGGCAAGCGCGATCATATTTACCATGCAGCCCTGCTTGATCCACATACGTCTGCCGAGCTTTCCATGGATGACATCGTGTCGCTTTGCGATGATCTGATTGAAGCCCATGGCAGCTGGCTTCCAACCTATAAATAACGGGACAGCCCTCCAAAAGCCATATTCGGCTCATGGGGGGCTTCATTTTTTTCACAAAAAATATTCACACCCATCTAGGCAAACACATACCCTACCTCATAAGATTCATCAGCTTAATGAAAAGGGGCATTTATTCGAATGAGCACGCAGATGGACTACACGTCTCCCGGGACGCAATTTGCTTTCGATGTCAACACCAACCCGATCTTCAAAAAAGATGCTAACAACTACCTCAATCTTTTATCCGTTAATCAATTAAATACGCTGCAAAACATATCCTTGCTCGATATTTTCCTTAGCAAAGGAAATGTCATCGAGCCGCATTACCACCAGAATGCTTCCGAGCTGGTTTATTGCATTTCGGGAGCGGCAGAGGTCTCCCTCTTGAACCCCTTCACGAAGCAGTATCTCCGCTACCTGGTTACGCCAGGCCAAGTGGTCAACATACCCCAGGGCTGGTGGCATTATGAAATTGCTACGCAAGACAACACGCATCTTCTCGCTATTTTCGATGCCAACGTGCCTGACGTCATTTATGGATCCGACATCTTGCGTTTAACGCCAACCAATGTTTTCGCTTATACGTATTGCCTCGATGAAACAGCGCTCAAAACGACGCTCGCTCCGATAAAGAACACGGTTGTGCTCGGACCTCCGCGCGACTGCAGCTATAATCCCGTTCAAGGCCAATCTACAGCTAACCCGTCTGCCAATCAAGCCTTTGTTCAACAACAAGCCGCAAATCCGAACCAAGTCATGCCGCAGCAAAAATACGGCCATCATCATCGCGCTCCGCAATTTTAGAGCAGCAGCCGAGCAAACGAAAAAGGTGACTGACAGCGTATCGCTGCCAGTCACCTTTTTCGAATTAAGTCATGACAAGCCGTACGTTAGCCCAGAATCCATCTAGCAAGCATAGCAATGTCTTCAATATCGATTCTGCCATCGGCATTGAGATCGGATTTCTTGAATTGCGGCCAGTCAGGATGAGCGCTTGTTTTCCCGTAGGCTGCCGCAAGGATGCCCAGATCGCCTATCGTAATCTTCTGATCATCGTTTATGTCGCCGGATAATACGGATGCTTGGAATGCCGTTACGGCTGCACCGAGCTCCGTAATCGCCGCAGCTACCTGTTGGACCGTTGCGTTCGGATTAACCGCTACCGCTTTTGCTTTCGCAATAGCTGCTCCGAAGGCAGCTTTAGCCGCTTGCGGATATTGTCCAGGCTGTGTACCAACCTGCGCGCCTTCGTAAATCGTTTCAGCTGCCGTAATCGCTTGGTTTAAGCCTGATAGATCGACCTGAGCGCTTATTTGAATCTCGTGCGACGCACCCTCTAATTTAAGCTCGCCACCTTCACCGTTAGCCGCTTCTACGCCGCTTACCGTAATTTGCGCAGAACTAGACGCGCCTGATGCGGCTGCGAGGAAGCTAAGCTTCAGCCACTGCGAGTTGGCTGCAAGCCCGTTCCCTTGGCCGGCTGCAATGATCCTCACTTTACCCGGCTCTATTGTTTTCTGTTCAAGGATGCCAAAGCCCGCTTGTAGCGACGCTGCTTCAACAAACGCTACCTTCGCCGGATCGAAGCTGACCGTAAGCATTTGCGCATACAAGGTTTGATAGTCCTCTGCCGAAATGCCTGTGAGGCCTATGGAAAGGTCAAAAGTTTGGCCAGCCCTTACCTGCGAGACTCCGGAAATTGTAGCAGTACCGTCAGTTGCTGACGGTATAACCTCTGCAGAGAACGCAGCCTGTGCCTGCACCAATGTGCCGACGGCTGCATCTACTTCCGCCTGGGCAGCCCCCTGATTGGCTGCCGTTGCTTTGGCTGCTGCAACCGCTGCGGCAAAAGCATCCTTAGCAGGCTGTGGATATTGTCCCGGCTCTGTACCGACAACCGCAGAAGCAAGCAAAGCTTCAGCGGAAGCCACGGCAGCTTGCAGCACGGTTTTATCTGCATTCGTTACCAGACCTGCAGAGAAATAATCGAAGTTCGCCTGCACAGAGGTTTGATCGCCTGCGGACAAGCCATAAAAACCGATTTTCAAATTGCTTAAGCTGACCGTGACCGGATCGGCAGCCGGCTTCCAAGCGGTCCCGTCCCAGTAGAATGTAGAGACGACGTTTCCAATCTTTCTCAACTGCAAATACGAGGTGTCATAACCGGGATGCTTCGCCATATTCGCCGCTTTGGTGTAGACGGCATTTTTCTCATATGCGGTCTCTATGCTTTTACCGGTTGCACCCTCCGTATCCCATACATGGCCTAATTTAACGTAATTGTCATCATTCTGCCAGAGCAATAGCCCTGCCTGCTGGAAGTTTTTCCGAACAGCCGCATCGATCTTCGTCGTGATTGCGAAGTCTCCGGCTGGAGCAGCTTTTAGAAAGATGTTCGGCAGCGTATTCGTATTCTGGAACGTTTCACCGGTTGATGTAGCCAAGCTTAGGTATCCCGGCTTGCTGGTCAATGACCATTTGGCGTTATCCGCTCTTAGAATCGTCCACGCGGAATCCAACGCAGCGGCATCGAACCCATCCACTGCCGAGCCTGCGGGAATTGGCGCGTTAACCTCGGTGAAAAACTGTGCACGGCCCGTTTGAAGAGCTTTTAGGCTCTGCTGAATAGCCGCTTGGGCCGCTTGCCCGTCCTGTGCCGTTTCCTTGGCTGCTTCAACTAAGGCATGGAATGCATCGATGGATGCTTGTTTATACTCGCCAGCCCCTGTTCCGGGCTTCGCTTTGCCAAGGAATGCTTCCGAAACCTCGACCTCGGCCAGCAGATCCGCTTTGGTAGCCGTGCCAATCAACTCGCGGTGAGCGGTCGCAATGCGGTTGAAATCCATTTTCTCCACCTTGCGGTCATAAGATAGAAGCCCATTAATCTCGTACTCCACATCTGTAATTTGCGTGTAAATGGCTGCGCTTAAGCCCGTTTCCTTCAAAGCCTTCAGCCTGTTCACGTAATTCACATACGTAGAGGTTAGCTGTTCCTTGCTGTTCATTAATTGGTACGAGAATACGAGCGGGCTCCATTCATGCCCCGGAACATGCAAGCCTAAGCCTCCATATTCCCCGAGTACCGCTGCTCTTGTATCGCTAGGGTTCGGCGCGCCTGGATCAGGGTAACGATGCACATCGAGCAAATCGCCTGCCCCTGCATCCCACCAGCCGCTCGTACTGTTGACAAGCCGCGTAGAATCGAGGCTTTTTACGTATGCTGTCGCATCCCGTGTCTGCTGGCCGCCTTGGTCAAATTGACCCCAGCCTTCGTTGAACACGGTCCATATGATAATCGACGTTACGCTGCGCAGCTGATCGACCATTTCTTTGTATTCCTTGAACCATTGCGTCTTGGTAGCTTGCGTAATATCTGCGCCTTTATTGCCCTGCCGATCTTCAAGGCTCGGCATATCCTGCCATACGAGCACGCCGAGCTTATCTGCCCAGTAGTACCATCTTGCAGGCTCCACTTTAATATGCTTGCGGATCGTGTTCATTCCGACGCGCTTCACCGCTTCAATATCAAACTTAAGCGCTTCGTCAGTAGGCGCCGTATAGATACCGTCAGGCCAATAGCCTTGGTCAAGCGGCCCCATTTGGAAGACAAACTCACCGTTCAGCAGCGGACGCGTTATCCCGTCTACTTTCCCGAGCTTAATCTCCCGCATGCCAAAATAGCTCGAAACCTCGTCGACCGTCTGGCCGCCGTCCTTCACATAAACCTTTAAGTCATAAAGGAACGGGTCATCCGGCGACCACAGGCGAGCGTTCGGTACAGCCACCTTGATCTCCGAACCGATGGCTCCCGTTGCCGATCCGATGACTTCTCCGCTTGAGAGGACAACGGCTTCAACCGTTTCCCCTTGTATGCCGCTGCCTGCTGCCGTTAGCTTCAGAACGCCGCCATGGATATCCGTCTCCATATCCAGCTTGTCGATATGCGCTTCAGCTACCGGCTCCAGCCATACGGTCTGCCAGATCCCCGAAACGGACGTGTACCAAATACCCCCGAGTTTTTTGACGGTTTGCTTGCCAACGGCTTGATCGGCACCCATATCCGTCTCATCCAGCACGTTTACGATCAGTTCATTATCGCCAGGCACCAGATAATCGGTAATATCGAAGCTGAACGATGTGAAACCGCCTTTATGGCTGCCAGCTAGCTGTCCGTTCACGTATACGGTAGCCAAATAGTCCACTGCGCCAAAATTAAGCTTTACGCGCTGCCCATCCCAATTGTCCGGAATCGCGAAGCTGCGTTTGTACCACATCAGGTCCTCCACCCGATTAATGCCAGAGAGCTTCGCCTCCGCCGCGAACGGCACGAGGATTTTTTCTTTCAACGTTTGGCCTGAAGGAATGGCTTCTCCCTTTTTCGCAGCCTCGAACTCCCACTCTCCGTTCAAATTGATCCATTCGTCGCGTGCAAGCTGCGGCCGAGGGTATTCAGGCAGCACGTTTTCTTTGTCCACGTCATCCGCCCATGGCGACATGATCTGGTATTTCGAACCGTTCAGCATTGGTTTGTCAAAGCCAGGAATCGCTGACCCAGCCTGTGTCGTCAGTCCTCCGAGTCCGTCGTAGCTTACTTTAACATTGCCTACGTCCTTTGAGTAAAGCGGATCCTTGAAGGTCACCGCGATGACTTTATCGTCACCTTCCTTCAGTGCCGCCGATGCAATCGCGATGTTGCCAGTCGAGATGCTAACCCGCAAATGGTTCAAAAATTCAGGCGTTAGCGGCTTCAATGCTTCCGGGAAAGGCAGCTCCGCTTGCAAGCCGTCCTCAAGCACCGTACCTCCCGGCGCGAAGCCATCAGGCAGGTAGAACGCCTCCGTCGGCACGGGCTCCTTCGCAACGCTCGGACTCGACCAGCGCATATGCACGTTCGATCCGCCGTTGTCCTCGAACAGCTCAAGCTTGATGCTGTATTTCTGCCCGGCGGTCAAAGCGACCGGAATCGAGGTTTGTTCTTTATCCCAATCAGCTACCCAATGGTCAATGGTCAGCTTATTGTCAATCCACAAACGGAACCCGTTATCTCCGGTAATGTAAAAAGTATAATTTTCGGAGTATGCCGGCTCGATAAATCCCGTCCATCTGATGCCGACCCGATTTTCTTGGCCGGTGTACATTTTGATCGAAGGCTCCAGATTGGAAATATCCAAATTCGGGTCATAACCCGTTCCTTTAAAGGTGCCGAAGGTGAAATCGGGCGGGCCTCCCGCAAGGTAATATTCGGCCTTCAAGCCGTGATACTCAGGAGAAGACGCTTCTTCCGCCGCCACAGCGCGAGGCGTGAAAGACAGGGCAGAAGATAATAAAGCGAACAACATCGATAGGGCCACGATCGTACTGATTGCTTTGCTTCGTTTCAACATGCGCAGAACCTCCAAATATTCATATGGAAAAGAATAAATCAGGTGGAGGAAGTGATGCGTCTTCCTCCTTGGTCCGTTTAGCCCGTTATCCACGCGGCAAGCATTGCCAAATCCTCGATGTCAACGATTCCGTCGCGGTTTAGATCTGCCTTGCGGTATTGCTCCCAATCCGGATCGCTGCTCGTCTTGCCGTAAACGGCAGCAACGATAGCCAGGTCGCCAATGCTGCGTTTATTGTCATGATTCACGTCGCCGTCGGTCGGCTTAATGACGCCTGCTCGGAAAAGCTCAAGCGCTTCGGTGAGCTTCAGAATGGCTGCGGCGATTTGAGCCCTTGTCGCTTGCGCGTCTTCCGCAGTCAGCTTCGTTTTGTTAATCGCGGCTTGCAGCTGATGCTTGACTGCCGCAGGGTATTGCCCTGTCTGCGTGCCCGTAACCGCTTCGTCATAAGCAGCTTGGGCAGACGAAATAGCATCATCCAATGCGGTTTTGTCCGCCGGTGCTGCTTGAATGTGCACGGAATGCCGCGCTCCAGAAATCGGCAGCTCGTGCCCCTCGCTGTTAGCTAAACTCATGTCGACTACCGAAATAAGCGTATCTGCTGCCTCTTCCAGCATTGCCGCTTGGAAGGAAAGCTTCAGCCATGCTTCGTTCGGCGCCAAAGCAACTCCCTCTCCGAAGGCTAAAATGCGAATTTTCCCCGGCGCAAGCTCTTTCGGCTCTAGCACCGCCAAGCCCTCGCGCAGCGATACGGCACCTGAGAAGCTAAGCTTGCTCGGATCGTAAGTAACCGTCACGTCTTGCGCGTAGACGTTTTGGTACACGTTATCCGTAACGCCTTGAACGGCTAGCGTATAAGCGGCTTGTTCACCGCTCACCAAGCTTGCAGCCCCGCTCCATACAGCCTTCGGAGCTGCTGCGTGCTCATCTGGTTCATCGCTGACTGAAGACAACGCAATGTAATCAAGCTCATAGAAGCCGGGGCTCGGTCCGCTGCCCCGCATGAACGTAATGGTGTTTTTGCCTTCCATTAGCTCAACGTTTATGCTCGTTGCCATGAACCTGCCCCAATTAATCGAGCCTGCAAGCTCCACGGACTGCTCGTCACCGCCATTAACGGTTAATTTGGCCGTCGCTGGCTGGTAATTTCCGGTATTTTGCCCGTACCAAATGAACATCTTATAGGTCCCTGCAGATGGAGCCTCAACCTGATCGAAGCTGACATAGCTGTCGGCGTAATCAATGCCTCCCACATAGCTGGACCCGGATGCGTACGCGTTATTCGTGCGAGCCGCAGCTTTGAACAGCTTTGCCTGCTCAGCCTCATATTTGGCCGGAATAGCACTGGCATCCTCCGTTGCTTCCGGGAAATACGTCACTCGTAAATTTTCCGCGCCGAACGGAACTAGCGTAATTTTTTCAGTCGGCTCTGCGGAGTAGACGGGACCGACAGGCGGCTCAGCTGCCGAGACACCGTTAGGCGCTTTGCCCCAAGCCGGAATTCGTTTGCCCTTGGCAATCAGCTTGATTGGCGTCGTCTCCTGCAGGAAAGGATTTTCCGGCATTTCGGAGGTGACAACCTCGATGGAAGCTCCAGGATTGTCACGGTCGATCAGCAGGCCGTAATTCCAAGGCGACTTGGCATCTATCGCGTACTCTTTGAAGCCAGGCGCTTTGATGTGCGGAGCTGGATTCGATTTTTCTACCCAGTTTTCTTCGATCTTAAGGGAAAAAACAAGCGGGCCGCGTTCGATTCCTATGGAATTGTTAACCCAAGCCGACGTTTTAATTTCCATTGGAAGCGTCAATGAAACGGTATCTCCTTCTTTCCATTGTCTTTCGATCGTATAGTACTCACCGGATTTCACAGCAGGCTGCGGCTGACCGTTAACGGTAATGGCCGCGTTCTTCGTCCACTCCGGTATGCGGAGCTTAAGCGGGAACGTCACGCTTTCGGAAGCCTCCTCGATCGTGAACGTAATCTCATCCTCGAAAGGGTAATTCGTCGTCTCCTTCACCGTTACGTTTGCGCCTTTGATGGCAGCCGAGACACGGCTAGGTCCGTAGGCGATAACGCCAAGCCCTCCGTCAGACGTGCCTGCCCACATATCCTTAACAAAATAAGGCCAGCCCATATGCATGTTGAAGCGGCAGCACGGAAATCCGGAATATGGCGATTGCACCGTGCCGTTGCCGTAGTTTTGCTTAAAGCCATGATCCGTCACGCCGCTCTGCACCTGGTTTGGAAGCGAGTAGTACTGGTGCGTCTTCAGATCCTTGCTCATGGAGCCCGGTAGCGAATTAAACGTGATCTTCTCGAGTGCGTCTCCGATATGGGGATCGCCCGTAATCATTGCGGCGACGGCGTTGCTATGTATCCGCTCCACGATAGCGCATAATTCCACGCCCTGCGTCGATGACAGACCCGCAAGCATCTCCGTACCCGAGTTCATGCCGGTAATTTGATTATGCAATTGGTCGAGATGCTGATTCCCGGCCTGGAAAGCCCGTTTATCCGCTTCATTATTCGAAACTTGAGAATAAATGGCTGAGGTTTTAATCGATTGATTGACATTAACCGTATGCTGCGTGTAGAAGTTGTCGGGGTTGCTCTTAGCTGGGGTGAGGAAGTTATTGTTCGTAAACACGTCTGTCGTATCGGTTCCTTGCGCATGCAGCTTCTTGGCTAGCTGGATCAGAAACGGATCTGCAGTCCGGTTATACAGCCACAGTACCACATTCAGATTGTCTCCACTGCGGACTTGGCCCCAATCCCTAAGCGGCCGCGCGTCCAGGTTATTCAGCTGGTAATGGAAGTAATTCGTAAGAAACGAGAGCACCCGCTCGTCTTCGGTCGCTTCGTAATAATCTTTGAGCACGTAGAGCGCTACCATGCGCGGCCACCAATCATTGTCGCTGGCAGGACCGAAAAAACCGTCCTCACGCTGGCTCGCAAGAATCCAGCTTACCCATTTCTGCGACTTCGAGATTAGCTCCGGATCATCAAGCGTATATGCGAGGGCTACCAACCCTTTCACATAATAGACAGGACGTTCCCAATTCGATTCCGGCGCGGTTCCCCCGAGCCATTCCGAGTTCGTGTTCAGCTCGCCATACAAATCCTCCGCGTACCCGGTCGCGCCCTCTTTCATGAGCTCAAGCTGGGTGAGCAGCCATCCATCCGCCTTCACCGAGCCTAACGGCAGCGGTACAAACGGCGTTTGCGCAAGCGGGTCCTTATTCGCAATCGGCTCTTTGAACGATTCGACTGGGACAGCATAATCAGTGGCGATAAAGTTATCAAATACGGATTGTGCATCATCCGCCCATACTCCAATTCCTCCCGAAGACCACTTCAGCTCGCTGTCGTCTTCATATTCCATAACGGGATTATGCATATCGTCCAGAAATACGTTGATGCCGGAGCCGTATGTGACGACCTTGAGCTGATAAAACGTTTGAAGGTTCACGGTATCCAGTGCCTTTACTACCTTAAGCTCGGTCCATTCCTTATGGAGCCGGCTCAGCACAAGGCTGCCATCACCCCGCAGGCTAACATAATAACCGTCTGCTTGCCTGTCTTTGACATTAGGCTGGCTTCGGAACGCAAGTCCTGCCGAGCCTGCCGCGTCTTGCAGCGAGATGTCTGTTTCTACCGTGAAATCGTGAAAGACCGTATCCTTCACGAATAGAGCTTGCCGCTGGCCTGCGTTCACCGTAATACCGCCGGACTGCAGCTTCCAATTGCCTTTGAGCGGCTGCCAATTCGGCAGGGCGACCGATTCAACCTCCGAATCAAAAGCATCCACGAATCGTTCTGCTCCTTTCTCGTCGGCTAACCGAATATTGTCGTAGGTTGGCTTGGACTGATAAATCCTTACGCCTGCCTGCCCCTTCGTATAGGTTGTGTCCGTTTGCTCCAGAACGAGCGAACCGTTCAAATAGAACTTAATTTGCGAGCCGATAGCGCTCACCTTAAAGGAGTAGATCGTATTGGGATTGACGGGAATCGAGGCTCGCTTCAGCTCGGTCCATTTATTATCCATACGCCCCAGAAAAACGCTGCCGGTTCCTTGGGCGGATATGCCTGCATAATAACCTTTCACATTGTCCGCTCCGGGTGCCGCGCTTATCGTTCTCAGAAGAAATCCTGCATCGCCTTTCCGGTCCGGGAAGCTGATGTCTCCCTCCATGCTGCCATCCTGTAAATCATTGTCCTTGATTAACGCTTTCGAGCCCGAGCCGCTATCGGCAGTCATAATCCCGTTCTGCATGGACCAAGCCCCGTCAACCACTTGCCATTTCTCATTAATGACCGAACGGTTGAAATGATCCTCGAAAAATCCCGGTTCTGGCTCTGCCGAAGCTTCCACATGCACTGCCGGCATAAAAAGGCTTGCGTACATGGAGAAAATAAGCGGTATTGCCATCCATGTCTTCAGCTTTGCGCTGAATTTCATCCTGCTTCACTCCCTCGGTCTATGGTCTTGCCGGCTTGCGCTTCATTCCATACCTGCTCATTCCGTCCCGCATTGGCCTCTAGCGATGCTCACCTCCCTTCGGACAGCATATTCAGCTTGCTCTCGAATTCCATCGGATCAATCAGATGGAAGGTGTCCAGCACCGTGCCGTCCGTATCGATAATGAATGTCGTAGGCAGGGCATGCAGCTCATACAAATACGAAGCTCGTTTGTTGGCGTCCAGCAGATTCGTGAAATTCCACCCGTTTTTTTGAATAAAATCGCTAATCCGATCGGCTTGCTTCTCTTCTGCGGATAAATTCACCCCATAGAAATCGATTTTGTCCCGATACCGTCCGTGAAGCTTCTGCAACGTTGGCGCCTCAATGCTGCACGCCTCGCACCAGCTGGCCCAAAACTGCAGTACGATCGGCTTGTCATATGTCTCGCCTACCGTGTGCGTTTTCCCGTCTACCGCCTTCAAGGTAAAAGATGGAGCCTTTACTCCCGACGTCGCCTTTCGGTGCAGCGCCACTTCCTGGCTTACGCTAAGCACGCTCTCGAGGGAAGAAGCATTAAGCTTCTTGCCCCCAGCTTCGCTGGATTCGTCCGTTTGGAAAATAAGCAGCATGCCGAAGAGCGTTGCGGCAATAAACATGCCAATGATTACGACTGAGCTTTTCATTGCATCCACTCCATTGCTTCTTGATCACATGTAAATGATCACCGCGTCATTTTTTCAAATCGATGATCGCCAGCAGCAGCGTTACCGCTTCTGCCCTAGTCGCATTCGCAGCCGGCGCAAAAAGATTGGCTCCTCTGCCCTTGATAACGCCCGCTTGTGCCGCCAAAGCGACAGAAGGTTCAGCCCATGCCGGAATTTGCTCACGATCGGCAAAAACGGATTTTTGCGCCGAATCAACCGGCCATTTGAGTGCCCTTGTTACCATGACGGCAATTTCGCTCCGGTTGATTGGCTTGCTTGGGCGGAAGGTTTGATCCTCGTAACCTGTGAGCATGCCTGCCGCAACCGCAGCTGCAACCTCCTCTGCCGCCCAGCTAGGAATGCCGTCGGCATCCTTGAATGCCGGATTCCCGGCGCTGCCTGCCTTCAAGTCAAGGGCTCGGACGAGCATAGCAGCGAACTCTGCACGGGATACGTAGGCGTTAGGACGGAACGTTCCGTCGCTATAGCCCTTTATAAATCCGAGCGCAACGCCCCGTTCGATGGCTGCTTTGGCCCAATGACCATTGATATCCTTCAAGACCGTTCCCGCGCTGTTAAGTACGGCTGCCAGCTTGACCCCCGGTTTTAGCGTTTGCGGCTGAAGTTTGCTGTCCACGAGCTTCACATCTGTAAGCTTAATGTCAGCAGAACCAGTTCCTAATTGCTCAAACAACAAGGTGGAGAGAACAAGCTTCCCGTTCTCACCTGCTTTTTTGCCGATTTTCGTCGTTGCGCATACCAGTTGGCTTCCTTCCACAAGCGGCGTAATGGAATAACCCGTCATCCCGCTTACCGCGCTTTTGAATCGCAGCTTTGACTTATCGAAGGAGAGCTTTACTTCAAAGGCATACATATCGGTTAATTTATCGGCCGTCAGCACAACCCGGATCTCACGATCCGATTTTTCCTGCTGCAGCGTGAAAACTGGCGACTCAGCTGCAAAAACGAAATTCGGCAAAGCCATCGCAAGCAGCATAATCATGAACCCAACCGAAATAGAACGCTTACAATTCAACATAACAATCGACCCTTTCGAAGCAAAATGTGTGGTTGTCTCAACGAAAAAGACGTATAGTCTGCTCACGTCCGGAAGCGATACGTTTCGTATCACTATCGTTGCGAGGAAAACGCTGTCGGCCTTGCATGCCATTGCCACATAACCGTAATTGAAGCTTAGCGTGCTGCCGATACCTTTATTTTACAAACTTGAATTCCGATTGTATTTGCAATATCAGGCTAAAAGTTATGAATTTCCGCCGTACATTTGACATTGCCCCGCCATATACAAAAAGACCGCCCACCATTAGCGCGGTGGGCGGTCTTCATATGCTTTAATAAATCTTATTAGGCATGCTTCAGCCAACGGCTGTCTCCCGGATTCGGACAAGCGCGGTCTTTGTATTTGGCAGCGATCCGGACGAAGCAGCCGCATACTGTACATGTGGTGCCATATTGAAACTTCGGACATGCCCGGCATGCCTGCAAGCGTTCCTCGTAAACGTTATCCGGCACGCTGATACCAGATTGAAACATCGGCGCCGCCAAGATGCGATCGATTTGCGCGTCCGTCACGCGGTAATCATCCCGGCATCCCTTGCAATCATTTCGGCTGCTCATAGCACTTTTATTCCTATTCGGAAATGAGCTCAAGCACCGTTACTGACATGGGCGAGAGCTTCGCGCTGATTGTGGAGCCTTCGACCGTGAAAGCTTGATAAACTGACGGCTTCACCGCTTCTGGCTGTTCGAACGTATTGTGGGCGTCTTTCAGTGAAGCAGTCAGCTCCGTACCCGAAACAGCAAGGCCGAGCCCGGCTAGTCCACGCAGGTCGATTTCTACGTCTGCAGGCGCATCGTTATCCAGGTTGCACAAGCTGATGTGAATGCGGCCTTCAGCGTCCTTGGAGGCAGATACCGAAATCTGAGGGATCTTCTCGTTGTTATGCGCGTAATCTTGGCTTTCGATAGCCGTAGTCAGCAGTGCGGCATCCTGATGCACCTTATACATTTCAAAAACATGATACGTCGGCGTGAGCAGCATCTTCTCGCCTTCGGTCAGAATAACCGATTGCAGTACGTTAATGACCTGCGCGATATTCGCCATTTGCACCCGGTCGCAATGATCATGGAAAATATGGAGCGTCACGCCTGCAACGAGCGCATCCCGAATCGTATTCTGCTGGTAGAGGAAGCCTGGGTTTGTTCCCGGCTCAACGTCAAACCATGTTCCCCATTCGTCAACGATAAGGCCAATGCGTTTGGTAGGGTCATATTTATCCATAATCGTAGAATGGCGCGTAATGAGCTCGTCCATCCAAAGCGCTTTCTTCAACGTGCTATACCACTCATCCTCTGAGAAGCCCGTAGCTGCGCCCTTCTCTGACCAGCTGGCACCCGGAATCGTATAATAGTGTAGAGAAATGGAATCCATTAAGCCATGTGCTTCACGCATGACTACTTCCATCCAGCGGTAATCGTCAACGTTAGGGCCGCAAGCGATTTTATGGATTTTGTTCTCTCCGTAATTGCGCACATAGGTCTGATATCGACGATAAAGATCCGCATAATACTCAGGGCGCATATTGCCGCCGCAGCCCCAATTCTCATTGCCGACGCCGAAATATTTGACATTCCAAGGCTCTTCGCGGCCGTTCTCGCGACGCAGCTCGGCCATCGGCGAAACGCCTTCAAAGGTCATGTATTCCACCCATTCGGACATCTCCTGTACCGTGCCGCTCCCTACGTTGCCTGAAATGTAAGGCTCGCATTCCAGCATTTCACAAAGCATCAGAAACTCATGCGTGCCGAAATGGTTGTTTTCCACCACACCGCCCCAGTGCGTGTTTATCATCCGTTTACGCGACTCACGCGGGCCGATGCCGTCCTTCCAATGGTATTCATCCGCAAAGCAGCCGCCTGGCCAACGCAGCACGGGAATGTTAAGCTTCTTCAGCGCTGCTACTACATCGTTGCGGATTCCGTTCGTGTTTGGGATCGGGGAATCTTCACCAACCCAAATGCCTTCATATATGCAACGTCCCAAATGCTCAGAGAAATGTCCGTAAATATTGCGGTTAATCGTACCCGCCGTTAGGTCGGTATTGATCGTTATCCGATTTGCCAAAAAAATCAACCTCGCTTTTTATGTGGGATGGATACATCGTTTTTATTTAAATTAATATATTTGTTTATCCAAAAATAAATATATTAATCCTAAACAAATCATAATGGGAGCGGATACATTTTGCAACCCTTATTTCGGAAAATATTGCAATACGCTGCAAATCATGTTCCCGCACGCAAAAAAACACACCGAATACGTGTTATTCGGTGTGTTTGATCCTTCAATCTATGTGATTACTCGGAGAGCGGAAGCCATTTCAAAAACTGTTGGATATGCGTATCCCAATAGCCCCATTCGTGTGTGCCTGGCCCTTCGACGTATGTCAAAGGAAAATCAGCTTGCTCCGCAGCGTCTCTGAAAGCCAAATTATCCTTATATAAGAAGTCCTCCGTGCCGCAGCATTGGAAGAGCAGCGGCTTCTGTTCGGAGCTCCGCTGATCCCGAACGAGATGCAGCAAATCCTCGTTAGATCCTGTAATATCCTTCTCGCCGTAGATGAGACGGAAAAAGGAGTTCATATGCGGCATAGCGGCATCTTTAATATGATTGGCCATATCTAACGCGCCTGATAAGCTGCCAGCGGCCGCAATTCGGTCCGGGTGCCGCAGCGCCCATTTGAACGCGCCATAACCTCCCATGGACAAGCCTGCAACATAATTGTCCTCCCTAGCGTCTGAAAGAGGGAAGAAGGAACGGGCGATGGCCGGCAGCTCCTCTGTGAGGAAGGTCCAATATTTATTGCCGTATTCCATATCCGTGTAAAAGCTCTGATGCACATTCGGCATTACGACGGCAAGGCCAAGTTCGGCTACATAGCGTTCAATCGAAGTTCTCCGTGCCCAAATGGTATCGTCATCGGATAGTCCGTGAAGCAAATATAAAGTTTTGTGCAGCTTTTGACTGCTGCGATTCGTAAGGCCGATCTGGGAAGTCGTTTGCTGGGGCAGAATAACAGTCATTGAGGTGCTTAGGCCTAGTGCTTCAGAATAAAAGTTGCAGGTTATGAACGCCATTCTGTAATCCTCCCGAAATATAATGAATGTATTTCATTGTTAATAATAGTAATGTAGCACCATCATGAAGCGCTTGCAAACAAATCTGCGGTAATCGGCTTCATACTCGCCTTTTGCGCTGGAAAGTTAGTTAGTGAACTTTTTTTCAGTGCTTATATCAAAATAAATTGCAAGGTATAATAGTAACCGTCTAAGCTTAATCCAAATATTCGGAGGTTGATGAACAATGAAATTGATGCCTTTAGAGCGTCGAGGAATATCGGACAGCCGTTTAGTACTAGGATGCATGGGCCTTGGCGGAAGCTGGGATCTTGCAGACCCGATTACAACAGATCATATACGTCAGGCCGAAGCAGCCGTTGATGCCGCTCTTTCCATCGGCATTACGATGTATGACCACGCCGATATTTATACGAGAGGAAAAGCAGAATCTATTTTCGGACAGGTCCTGAAGCAGCAGCCTAAGCTTCGCGAGCAGATCGTCATCCAGTCGAAGGTTGGCATTCAGCTGTCAGACGGCGTATTGCCTGGTCGTTTCAACTTCTCGAAGGAGCATATACTGCCTTCGGTAGACGGAATTCTTGAGCGGCTTGGAACGGAATACCTTGATGTCCTCCTGCTGCACCGTCCGGATCCGCTCATGGAGCCGGATGAAATAGCAGAAGCCTTCACAAAGCTGAAGCTGTCAGGCAAGGTTCGCAATTTCGGCGTTTCCAATATGAGCCCTGGCCAAATTCGTTTCCTCCAACGCGCGCTTCCGGATCCGATCGTTGTGAATCAGCTGGAGCTTAGCTTGCTGCGACATGACTGGGTTGATCAAGGCATTCATGTGAACCAGAAAGCTGGTTTAAAGGACAACTTTGCCGAAGGTTTGATGGAATTCATGCAAATGGAGGACATTCAAATTCAAGCATGGGGACCTCTAGCCCAAGGAAGATTCTCGGGTAGAGTTTCGGAGAATGCTAGCGAGTCAGAAATTCAAACGGCAGCTATGGTGAAGCAAATCGCGGATGAGAATGGCACGACGCCTGAATCCATCGTCTTAGCATGGCTGATGAAGCATCCCGCTCGCATTCAGCCGGTAATCGGCACGATAAACCCAGAGCGCATTATCGCATGTAAAGACGCGGTTCATCAAGCTGAAATCATGACAAGAGAGCAATGGTACAGCCTGCTAGTAAGCGCTAGAGGCGTAAACATGCCTTAGTTTCCGCTGCCTATCTTTAATTATGAGTTTTTTTTCATTTAATTCTCATAAACTCTCAGAATCCCTGTTATAACTAACGGATCGCTCTCATTTGCGATTTTCGCCGTTTTTTTATGTGTTATAGTCAATACACATAAAACGAAACGCGGAGGGACATCCTGACAGCATGAGAACATCACACTTACTGAAATCGATTGCCAAAGCAGGCATTTGCAGCGCGGTCGTCATGTCGGCAATCACATTAGGCTCTTTTGCGCCAAAGGCGCATGCAGCGACACCTGAAACATTAGATCTTATTTCGACCGGCAAAGAATATATCGGCACACCTTATAAATTCGGCGCACCAGCTGGCGTTACATACGCTTTTGACTGCTCGTCTTTCACCCAGTTTCTGTACAAAGGCCTGAATGTTACCCTTCCCCGCTCTTCTTCTGCACAGGCAGGAGTTGGCGAGAAGGTTGCAAAGGGCTCTTTGAGCGTGGGCGATCTTGTATTTTTCAATACGAATGGCAAGTCCATTAGCCATGTCGCTATTTATGCTGGCAATAACAAAATTATTCACAGCTCCACTAGCCAAGGCGTTACCGTAACGAGCCTAGGAAGCAGCTATTGGGCAAAGAAGTACGTAACGGCTAGACGCGTTCTTAGCTAGGTACACAGAGTACCATTTTAGGGCTGCAGTCGCTTTTATAGCGATTGCAGTTTTTTGTTTACTATTTACTTAACCAATTAGATGATGGATGAAACAAATGGCCCCCTATAAAAAAGGATACTGCTAGCTTATGCTAACGGTATCCTTTTTCCCTTTGATCATCCACTTGCATATTTACATCTGCTTGCGCTCCTACATCGCTAAATGTCTGTATTCGCCATTAAGCACCTGGAGCCAGTCATCCTGCTTGCCCTCCATATAGATGCTATCCTTGCGTTTGCAGGCAACGCCCTCCAATTCAGAGCTTTTGACGAGGTCAAACAGCGCCGAACCTTCCCGTTCGACGTAAAGCATTTTTTTGAAATAGGCATTATCGTCCAAAATCACGTTTAGCAGCTTCTTCCGCTCCAGCAGCGGCTGTTTTCTCATATCCATTCCGTTATAATAAAGCAGATCAAATACGAAAAACTTAATTGGGTTTGTCCGTTTTGCTTCCCGGATCGTCGGTTCTTTTTTGATACGGTACCTTTCCTGAAGGACACGGTAATCGAAAACTCCCGAATCCGGGTTCACATATGCAACCTCGCCGTCCAATAATACGTCAGCCGGCTCCCGCAATGGAACATTATGTAGTTCGGGATATTGCCTTGTGACGTCGTTGCAATGCTTGGTATATAATTTCGGCTTGCTATGAATGAATGAAAGCTGCAGCCGGTGTCCGTCAATTAGCGGTTCGAATATATAATTATCGTCATCAAAAGGCTGAGCATGCTCTGTCAGAAGCATCGGTTTTACAAACATAACGGCGCCCCCTTCCGTCTAACCATTCTAGCATGAAACTACTCCAAAAATCGGCGGTAAATTTAGGTGGAATTCACGAATAATCTCCTTTGCACTTTCGCATAATAGATGCAAGAAGGAGGCTGAGAAAAGATGGCAAACCGCACGAATCAACTTCTTGTACCGCAAGCGCGCGCAGCGCTGGAGCAATTGAAATTCGAAGTAGCTCAAGAGCTTGGCATTCAACTTCCGCAAGACGGCTATTATGGCCATATGACAACGCGCGATATGGGCTCCATCGGCGGATTGATTACTCGCCGGCTCGTTCAAATCGCTGAGCAGCAGCTCGCAGGCCGCCGTTAAATTCTACATAAATAAGCGCCAAGGCAGCGTATGTGCTGACTTGGCGCTTATTTGTTTCATGCGTACCCCGCATTTTCATACAAAAACTGACCAGACGGCCCGAAGAGAACTTCCCTTCCGTCCTAAAAATCTGTAAAATGGGATAGAGTTGTCCCACTACATAAAGCATACTCGCAAAAATTCCATAATAGAGAGGAATATTCCAATATGATTATCCAACCAAAAACACGCGGATTCATTTGTACGACTGCACATCCCGAGGGCTGTGCCCAGCAAGTACAGCGCCAAATTGACTATGTAAGCGCTCAGCCTGCGATATCAGGCCCTAAGAACGTATTGGTCATCGGAGCTTCCACCGGCTATGGTCTCGCTTCACGCATCGTATCCTCCTTCGCAGCTGGCGCGAATACCATCGGCGTATATTTCGACAAAGCTGCTGAGGGCGCTCGCACAGCTTCCGCAGGCTGGTACAATTCAGCTGCTTTCGAAGACGCTGCCGCTGCTGCAGGCCGCAAATCCTACAGCATCGTGGGAGACGCCTTCTCCGATGAAATCAAAGCGAAAACGATTGATTTAATTCGCACCGAGCTTGGGCAGATCGACCTTGTCGTATACAGCGTCGCGTCACCGCGCCGTACGCATCCCAAAACCGGCGAAACCTTCTCATCCGTTATAAAGCCGCTTGGCGGCACGTATGCGAACAAAACCGTCAATTTCCACAGCGGCGAAGTATCGCAAGCTACGATTGAGCCGGCAACCGAGGATGAGCTTCGCCAAACGATTGCCGTAATGGGCGGCGAGGACTGGCAAATGTGGATCGATGAGCTTTCGGCTGCAGGCGCGCTTGCTGAAGGCGCAACGACTGTCGCTTATTCTTATATCGGTCCAGAAATCACGCATGCGGTTTACCGCGAAGGCACGATCGGAGCTGCCAAAAACGATTTGGAAGCTACGGCTAAGCGATTGAACGAGCAGCTTGGCACAGCTGGCGGCCGCGCGTTCGTCTCGGTCAACAAAGCGTTAGTTACGCAGTCCAGCTCGGCTATTCCGGTTGTACCGCTTTATATTTCCGCGCTGTACAAAGTCATGAAGGAAAAAGGCATTCACGAGGGCTGCATCGAGCAAATGTACCGGCTGTTCTCTGAACGGCTATACGGCAGCAGCGAAACCGCTGTTGACGAGAAAGGTCTGATCCGTGTCGACGATTGGGAGATGAGACCGGAGATTCAAGCCGAGGTTGCGGATGTATGGGCGAAGCTGTCCACCGAAAACGTATATGAATTGTCAGACCTTGAAGGGTATCGTCGGGAATTTTTCCAGCTGTTCGGCTTCGAGACGGATGGCATTGATTATGAAGCAGAAGTAAATCCTGAAATTAACATTCAAAATCTTCGTTAACAAAGCAAAAAGGACGTTGAGTCGGATTACCGATTCAGCGTCCTTTTCATATGAGCATTTCATATGAGCGAAATTTATTCTAAGAAATTAATTTGCCCGGCTTTAATGATTTGATATCTTTATTGGAGTTATTCAACGTAATGAGCATCTTCTCGCTTCTTACCATAACCGAGTGACATAGAAAGCATGCCGGGACATGCTCGAATGCAAAATCATCACGGATCCAGCCTTTGCAGGTATCGTTCCCACAGGTCCAAACAACCGTGCTTTCTTGAGGATGATCTTCTAACGATTTTCTACGAAAATACATTGTACAATCCTCCTTTGGCCTATAAAAAAGAGCCCTTAACGAATGTTAAGGACTCTTGATGTGTAAAACCTACAGTTTTACAACGTTTTCTGCTTGTGGTCCACGGTTGCCTTGAGTTACGTTGAACTCAACGCGTTGACCTTCGTCAAGGGATTTGAAGCCTTCGCCTTGAATTGCGGAGAAATGTACGAATACGTCATTTCCGCCTTCAACTTCGATAAAACCAAAACCTTTTTCTGCGTTAAACCATTTCACTGTACCTTGTTCCATTATAAAAACCTCCAATAATTTTTTTAACATGTTTTTTCCAGAAAAACTAAAAATCACACATTGAGAAAAGTATCATTATACAAATGACAACCCTTTTCAATATGTGAATTCAAGGTTTAAATTTGTTATTTGTATTAACAATATATCATAGGCATTTGCATAACGCAAGTCCTTCCTCCAAAAAAACCAAAATCTTTTAATAAGGCTTGGGATAGCCGCCGTCTTCCGGGGAAAATATAAAGGCGTGACAAGCACTCTATCCTAATAATATGAGGTGTACGTACATGAAGAAGTTCGTTGCGATTGCTGCATTATTAGTCGTTACCGGCTGTTCGTCGGGCTCTAACATGATGCACAAACAGTCTGCCCATGAGTATGCCAAAGACAAAGCGCCGTTAATTACCGCAGCACCGCATGTTACGCGAGCCTCGTCGGTCGCCACAACGTCGCCAGGAAGACCTTCAGGCACGCTTAGGGGCTCGCAGTTTACGTTCCCGGATTGGCTGTTCGGCGATAATACGGGAATCCAAAATCCGACCACTCAATACCCTGTAACCAAGCAGCCGACGACCCAATATCCGACAACCCAAAATCCGGGCACGCAAGCTCCCGCAACTCCGAATCCTAGCGGTGAAAAAGCAGCTACCGGTCAATTCGAGCAACAGGTGCTGCAACTCGTGAATGCCGAACGGTCCAAAGCAGGCTTAGGCGGATTAACGATGGACAGCAAGCTTGCCAACATGGCCATGGTCAAAGCAAAGGACATGTCCGACAACAACTATTTCGATCATAATTCCCCTACGTACGGATCGCCCTTTGACATGATGAGACAATTCCAGATCACTTACAGCTCAGCCGGCGAGAACATTGCTAAAGGACAACCGACCGCTGAACGCGTAATGACGGACTGGATGAACAGTCCTGGGCATCGAGCAAACATTCTAAACGGCAGCTTCACGAAGATCGGTGTAGCTTACTACAACGGATCTTGGGTCCAAGAATTTATCGGCTAGCCATAATGCAGTAGAGACCTGTTCCGGAGCATGCTCCGGAACAGGTCTCTTTATCATGCAGTCAGCATGAGCATCATAGCTCTTCCTTCCGCAAATCCTTTAGCGCGGCAACCAGGCATTCGTTTTCCATCCTCGTACCGATAGATATTCGCACGTAATGAGGAAGATTCCACATTTTCCCGTGCCTTACGATTATTCCTCTTGCCATTAGCTGTTCATAAAAGCGCTCTGCATGCTCGCCAAGCTCGACGAGCACAAAGTTGCCCATGCTCTCCGTATAGCTGCAGCCCAGCTCATCCAGCGCTTGGTAGAGGTATTCCCTCTCTGTCCATACGAGCTGCTTCGATCTCTTCACATGGTCGATATCGCCTAATGCCGCGGAGGCGGCGGATTGTGCTAGTGCATTAACATTAAAAGGCTCCTTAACCTTCAAGATGCTCTGGATAATCGACTCCGGCGCTATGCCATAACCGGCTCGTATGCCAGCCAGCCCGTAAATTTTGGAGAACGTGTTTAGGACAAGCACCGGATACCCTTCTCTTGCCAATGATACGCCATCCGAATACGATGCATCCGACGCGAAATGGCTGTATGCGGCATCCACGACAACCAGTACCCTTTTGGGCAGCGAATCAACAATCGTCTTCAAATCCTTTTCCGCCAAAAATGTACCTGTCGGATTGTTCGGCGAACATAGGTAGACGATTTTGGTGCGATCCGTTACGGCCGCAAGAATCGAATGCACATCGTACTGGAAATCGGACTTCAAAGGCACCGTTACGGTCCGAGCATCCAACAGCTGTGCTCCAAAAGCGTATTCGCTAAAGGTCGGGCTTGGCACTACGATTTCGTCTTCCGCATCCAGAAACGTTTCCGATATTAACGTGATAAGCTCGTCTCCTCCATTGGTTACGATAACCTGCTCAGGCACGAGGTCATAATGATCTGCTATCGTTTGTTTCAAACGAAGAGCCTGGGCATCCGGATATCTATGCAGCTCGGATAAGGCTTCCTTCATGGCCTCCAGCGCCATAGGCGACGGCCCAAGCGGATTTTCGTTGGATGCTAGCTTAATGACCCGCTCCAAGCCATGCTCCTGCTGAACTTCCCAGACCGGCTTGCCTGGGGAATAAGGCTTCATTTGGTCCAGCGCCTTGCGTGCTCGAACCTCGATATTTTGCTTCATCACCATGATCACCTTCACATCTGAAATAAAAACCTTTATCACTATAATACATTAATCCTTTTAAGCGGTAAAGCAAAAGTGCAAAAAGAAGAGCCCATTCAGGCCCCTCTTCTATTTAGCGTTTTATTGACGTGTGCTTATTCAGCTGATGGCGCGGGATGCGCATCGATATAAGCAAGCGCGTTGAAGATGAGAATTGCTGCATCCGCACGCGTAATTTCATCGGTAGGATTGAAATTTCCGGCCGCATCTAGCTCAGCGATTTTAAGTACAAGCGCTCTTTGGACAGAGCCGTCATAGGATACGGAAAGCTCAGCCTGATCGTTAAATTCCATCGGCATGATCTTAATCATCGGCAGGTTGCTATGCTTCTCGATCGCAAGCATAAGCTGATGCGCGAACTCTTCCTTTGTCCACGTTTTGTTAGGGTCCAGATCAGTCGGCAAGCCGATGTCATTATTCGCCGCGATGATAAGCGCATCCGCATACCAAGCGTCATCATTCGCTTTCGGGAAATAATCAGTGGCATGAGGCTCTTTGATAAAGCGAAGCGTATCGATGTTCAGATCAAGCGCGTTCACGATTAATTGAATGCCTTGCGCTGCCGTAAGCGTTGCATCTGGGAAGAAGCGGTCCGTGCTTACACCTTTTACTAAACCTTTATTTTGTAATGAGGTAATTTTATCCTTAGCCGTTACATTCGCGATATCCGAGAACGAAGTTGACGCCGCAAAGCTTTGTCCGGCTATGGATAGGGTAAGCACTGCTGTTGCTGCTAATGTAACGAGTTTGAATTTGTTTGTCATGGTAATCACCTCATCAAGTATTTGGAACGTTCCTCCATCATAGACGGGCTTTACAAAAAAAGGTTGCAATGATGCTTACTTATTTTTATAAACTAAATATTTTATTCGCGATTCCAGTATATGACATGAAAAAAAGCGCGAAATGACCAAAACAAGCATCATTTTGCGCTCATATAGGTGAAGCCTTATCCTTAGTCCACTGCTAAGAAATCAATCATGGAGCGAACCTGAACCGTCCCTGCATTCGTAGGCTTGCTTGCCTGCTCATCCTGAGCTCGGAACGAGAACGTGACGACTTTGTCTACGCCAGGGATAAGATCAAAGAAATTATCATCGAACATGCCTTCATGCTCTGCTTTTACCCAAACCTGCTTGGCAAGGACATCGCTGCTTAGCCTAAAGGCGGTGCCTTCGCTGCCTTCTACCTCCGATATGCGAATGGTGCTCTCGGATAGGTTCTGGTCCTTCGCTTTGGAGAAATAATACGTCTTGCTGTCCAGCTGAATACCATCCTGCACCAGCTCGCCGTGCAATACGACGCTTCCGGCTTCGAAGCCCGCTAACCATTCCTGCTCATTAATAGCAGCGACGACCGCAGAGCTGTTTCCGTCAAGAGATATTTCTGTAATGAGCTGCTTCACGATGGTTCCCGCGAAATCGTAAAGTGTCAACCGCAGCTCGCCGGCTATTGGCGAAAGCAGATCCGTTATTGCGAATGCGCGCACGACGCCCTCGTCCGTCCGATCAAATGAAAGCATCGTATCGGCAAAGCTTCTTTTCGCGTAATATTGCATGGCTTTCCATTTGCCGTAATAATCCATCCCTGCCCATGAAGCAACCGGCCAGCAATCATTCATTTGCCAGTACAGGGTCCCCATGCAATAAGGCATATTGCGGCGATGCGCTTCAATCGCCATTTTCATTGCTTCGGCTTGCAGCACTTGGCTCATATATAGAAATGCCGGAAAGTCCTTTGGCTGCTTCATATAAATATCCATGTACTCTTTAATCAGGCGGTTTCCGTCTCCGTTCTTCTGATGGGCCCGCATTACTTTTGAATCCAGTGCCAAATCCGCTTCGGTAGCGAAGGTCATGACCGTGTCGTATTCCGGGAAAGATTGGAAGCCGTACTCGCTCATAAAGCGTCCGACCTTTACGTTATAATTCTCGAAAGGCTCAACGGCGTGCCAAACTCCCCAGTAGTGGATGTCCCCCTCCGTGGAAAGCGGATGCGCATGCTGGTTTATATCGCCTGTCAAGTCGATCATCGGCGAAGATGGCCAATAGGGCGTATTAGGCGCGAATGCCGTAACGGCTTCCGGCAGAATGTCATGGAAGATTGACTCGTAATCTGCCCATATGACAGCCCGTTGGTCAAGCGTATATTCCTTTTTCCAGCCCCAGCCGCCGGTTTCATCGTATTGTGCCCAAGCAGAATCGATTTCGTTGTTGCCGCACCAAAGCACGACCGAAGGATGGTTGCGCAGCCGTTTTACGTTTTCAATGGCTTCCTGGCGCACATTGTCCAGAAAAGCCTGGTCGCCAGGGTACATGCTGCAAGCGAACATGAAGTCCTGCCATACCATAATGCCATACTCGTCGCACAGCTCGTAGAATACCGACTGCTCGTATATACCGCCGCCCCAAACGCGCAGCATGTTCATATTGGATTCGACTGCCGCCACGATTTCATGCCGATAGCGTTCATCGGTCACGTTCGTAATGAAGCTGTCATTCGGAATATGGTTGGCACCTTTGGCAAAGACAGGTACGCCGTTCAGTTCGAAATAAAAGCTGGCTCCCTTCTCGTCTTTGTCCCGGACCAAGCGGACGGAACGGAGGCCTGTTCGTGCAGAGCGAGCCGCGATCCATTCCTCTCCGTTTAGAAGCTCCGCTGTGAAGGTATACAGATTCGCATCTCCAAGCCCTCTGCTCCACCAAAGCTTGGGTTCAGGGATTACAGCCTTGATTTCTACGGTCTGTATACCGCGCTCAATGCTCGCTTCCTGTTCCCAAGTGAAATTCTCCGTGCTAATTCTAACCGTCCCGGTCCATGCGGACTCCGCTTCGATTTCCACAAAAACCGTCAAAGCGGCTTGTGACGCCGTTACTTCATCCTGCTGGATATGAACGTCAGCGATTTTGCTGTTCGACCATCCTTCAAGCCTTGCTTCCCGCCATATGCCGCTCGTTACGAAACGCGGACCCCAGTCCCAGCCATAATGATAAGGTGCTTTTCGCGCAAAAATACTAATTTTCTGGGCACCGAGCCCGCCTAGCTCGGATTGATCATTAGAAGCCGGAAGGTTGTAACCCAGCTTATCGATCTTCGGCAGATCCTCCTGTACCGGAGAACGGAATTTGATAAGCAATTGATTATGTTGAGGCTTCACGATTGCCTTCACGTCAGCCTTCCACGACCGAAACATATTGTCTGCGGACAGGACATGCAGACCATTCAAGTATACATCCGCATAAGTATCCAAGCCGTCAAAAACGAGCTCCAGCACGGACGATTGCAGCAGCTCCTCAGACACGTCGAACTGCGTTTCATATTCCCAATCTATTTTATCAATCCATTGCAGGTCATGCTCATTCGTCGCATAAAACGGATCCTCGATTTTTCCATTGCGAAGCAAATCGGTATGCACGCAACCCGGAACAACGGCTTGCAGCCATTCTTTTTCCCCGCAAGCTTTAAAATTCCAATTATTAAGTACTTGTTGTGTCGCTCTCATTGTGTCCTCCCGAATGTCAGGCTCATTTTTTTTGTTATCATCGCACCAACTTCACCTAACATATTCTAACACAATCTGCCTAACGGTCAATGATTTTTGTTATTTTATTATCGTTTGTTATTTATAATTTAATAGTAACAAGACTATAATACTACAGCATATCTCGTTCATAATCCTAAATTGTCGGCAGCTGACAAGAACATAACAAAAATAACACTTTTGATGAAACAACAAACAATTAAATGATTATCAAAAATAACGTTTACTACGCATTCGTTTCCTGTAAAATAGATATCACATAATTAGCGTACCGAGCATTAAGCCAATTGGCTTATCTCCCCCATACTCCAAACAAAGTAGGCTGAAATCCATGCGTAAAAAAGTAACGATACAATCCATTGCCGACCTTACGGGCCTCTCCAAATTCGCCGTATCACGCGCGTTATCCGGCAAATCCGGCGTCAGCCCGCAAACGAGAGAATTTATTTATAAAGCTGCGGGGCAGCTTGGCTACTTCAAGGATGCTCCTGCCGGGCAGCTGTCCAATGAGCTTCACGCAATGGGACCGCGCCAATGGACGGGAACGGTTCTCGTGTTATTTCCGAACGTTCGCTATCAGAATACGGATTCCGTTTATTGGGGTCCCGTATTTAACGGCATTTCCTCCCGCCTCAATCAGCAAGGCATCAATATTCTGACCTTGACCGAGCCTTCGGATGATTCCATGTTTTCTATGCTGAAGCCTGAAGCAATCATGGGCGTCATAACCGTCGGTACGATTTCCACGCAAATTTTGCAAGAGATCAAACGAATCGGTATCCCCATCGTTATGGTTGATCATGTGGAGCCAAGCTTTCATTGCGATTCCGTCTTTACGGACAACCTGTCAAGCATGAGGGAGATCATGGAGTATGTCATACGGAAAGGATATCGCAGCTTTCAGTTTTTGGGGAATATACGCGATGCCCACAGCTTCTATGAACGATTCCTTGGCTTTCGGTCCGCTCTTGACGACCACGGCATCGAACTGAACCAGATTCCGTCCTTGAACGGACCGGAGATCGAGCAGATCGAGGACACGCTTCAAGCTGCCGTTACGGAGCACGGCTTGCCTGAGGTGTTCGTATGCGCGAATGACATTTTGGCCAAGGTCGCGCTGGACATCCTACGTCAAATGGACATTAGCATACCTGATAGCCTTGTTTTTACGGGCTTCGACAATACGTATCCCGAGGTGCCATTTCTTGCTACCGTTAACGTTGACAAAGAGCTGCTCGGCAAAAGAGCCGTTGATAAAATGCTATGGCGAATTCTAAATCCGCATACCCGTTATGAGAAGGTGCTCATTCAAGCGGAAGTCATTTTCCATTAAACAGCCACCCCTTCGCATGACTGTGAAGAGAGTATCGTTCTTTGCCCGTAATTAAGCTAGACTAGTGCTCGCATCAAAAAGGACCTATTTTCAAAGGAATCATTCCTTGAAAATAGGTCCTTCATTGTTCATGAAAGCATCCAGATCCTGATCGGCTTTGGACTGGTTGCAGGCGTTGCAGGCACATACGCAATTGAGCGGCGTGGTATGTCCGCCTTTCGCGCGAGGCAGCATATGGTCGATCGTATCACCGAACTCACCGCAAAAATAACAAATGTGATTATCTCGCTCTAAAATGTGCCGCCGAAACTCCTTATTGCTGAACAAGCGCCTAATCGTATGCCGATTGACGATAACCGCAGCATGCTCGTTAATAAGCGTTATTGCAAGCTCCAGCTCTATTTCTTGGTACCATCGCCGTCCCTTGTCCGTCTTCCCCCTCATCCAAATCGTGCCCTGGCGCGTTTTCTTCAGCGCTGCCGGGTCGTTAGGAAGCGGTATCGTTGGCATGTGCGGCATAGCGCGCGGCTTTCGCGCCTTTTCCGTTTCTATTTTGACTTTCTCGCTTTGAGCGGCGATAGTCGGCGGCTCTAGCTTCGCGGTCCGGGCCTTTCGGCAAGTACGGCAAGCGCCGCGCCGCGATCCCGCACTGGCTCGTCTGCCCGTTCGGCGCAAAAACTCTGACAGCGGCCTCATCTGCTTGCAGCTAGCGCAAGGCTTTGTAGGTTGAGGTTCAGTTTCATCCATCGTTTATTCCGGGCATGCGTCCATGCAGCACCCGTATACTTCCCCTCATGTTTTTCTTACTATTGTAGCACTATTTTATACACGAAGGGAGTGTGAGCCGCGCTTGAGGCATGAAACCGTACGTTTTGCTTAAAAACGGTTGCCATTATCCTCTGTATCATGATCCTCCCACCTGCGGGAATATGCTTTATTCGTTATCCAAAAGGTAATCCACGCTAAAATAGCCACAATGATGCCCGCCGCAATCCATACGCCAACTGGCACTTCCATTTGATCATCTCCTCAAAAGTTTTGCGAAGCAAAGCTTGCTTCGTAAGCATACGCTTCGTTTTGCTAGGCATAGCTTGCTTTGCTTGCATTCACCCGTTTGCAAAGCAAACTTAGCCACATCTATAACAATCAGCCAAAGCTTACGATGCTTTGCTTAGCTTCGTTCACCTGCAGCTGGAATACGTCCGGCCTATTATAATGGCCCGCAGCGTCGAAGTCGAACCGGCTTGCCGTAACGGAAGCCATATCCAGATCCGCATAAATAACGGTTTCCATACCGTATACAGGCTCAGCTGCATATTCGCCCAAAGGACCTACGATCGCGCTGCCTCCTCTGCAAAGAATTGCCGGATCATTAGCAAGCTCGGCATACCCATTGAGGCTCTCCGGATAGGAATCCTTGGTGGCGAACTGGTTGCTCGACAGCACGTAGCATCTGCCTTCGCAAGCAACATGCTTAAGGGTGGCCTGCCATGTATCGCGCGCATCGGCTGTCGGAGTTACCAATATATCGATACCTTTGGCATACATCGCCATTCGCGCAAGCGGCATATAGTTTTCCCAGCAAATCAAGCCGCCAATTCGACCAAATGGCGTGTCGATAACGGTCAGGGTACTGCCGTCGCCTTGTCCCCATAATAAACGCTCGGAGCCCGTCAGAACGAGCTTGCGGTGCTTGCCAAGCAGCTTGCCGTCAGGACCGATGTATACGATGCTGTTGTATAACGTTGATTGGCTGTATTCTTGGTCGCGCTCTACAACGCCAATAATTAAATAAACGCCGGCTTCTCTTGCAATCTCGCCCAATAGATCCGTATCCGTACCGGGAATCGTAATTGCGCTGCTCCCGTATTTTGCCCAATCCTCGCGTCCTTCCATCGTTCGGCTGCCTACCCTGGCGCCAAAGGAAAAACCTCGCGGGTATCCGCCAATAAATACTTCCGGGAATAGCAGCAGCTTAGCGCCATTCCCTTTTGCCGCTTGGACGTAAGCCGCTATTTTCCGAAACGCAGATTCTTTATCGAATAAGATCGGAGCTGCTTGTACGACGGCCACCTTAACCTTCTGCTCACCCATATCGTCAGCCATCTCCTTTTTCATGTGGATCTCCATGGTTAACCTCTTGCCATTAAAATAAGCATACCTCCCCGTCGCCGCGCTGTAACCGTCCAATTGGTTGCTAAACTAACCAACCAATTCATCGCTGCATACAAAAAAAAAAGACGTTAGCTGTTTGGCTAACGTCTAATCATGCGGCTAACTTACTAATCGCAATAAAATCTAATGCTGTTTCTCGACATGAACTCGTTTAATGAACAAAGCTACAATCAAACCAACGATAGCGACGACCATCGCGAATATGAACGCATTCTGAATGCCCGCCGTCATGGCAAGCGGTGCATTCGCAGGATCTGTCGGGTCAGCGACATCCTTCATAAAGCTATTCATGCCTGCAGTCATAATGCTTACCGCTACTGCTGTTCCGATAGCGCCTGCTACCTGCTGCAGCGTGTTCATGATAGCCGTGCCATCCGGGTACAGCTCGCGCGGAAGCTGATTAAGACCATTCGTTTGGGCAGGCATCCACACCATCGAAATACCGATCATGAGGCAAGAATGCAGTACAATGATCAGCGCGATTGTGGAAGCAGTCGTAATGCCCGAGAAAAACCAAAGGACGGCTGCAACGATAGCAAGTCCGGGAATGACCAGCCATTTCGGACCGAATTTATCGAACAGCCCACCCATGATCGGAGACATGATCCCATTGATAAGGCCGCCTGGCAGCAGGATAAGACCCGCTGTCAATGCGCTTAGCCCTAGGCCGCTAATCAAATACATCGGCAGTACAAGCATGGATGACAGGATAACCATCATGCAGATAAATACCATAAGCGTACCAACCACGAACATCGGATGCTTGAAGGCACGCAAGTTCATCATCGGCTGCTTCATCATAATTTGGCGAATCGCAAATATGAAAAGCGCGACGATCCCGATAATCATAAACGAAACGACCTTCGTGCTCGTCCAGCCGCCTTCGCCTTCACCCGCGCTGCTGAATGCAAACACGATGCCGCCGAAGCCGAGCGTCGAGAATACGAGCGAGAAAATATCGATTTTCGGCTTTGTAATCGTAGATACGTTCTGCATAAACAGGATGCCGAACAGAAGCGCTATGACCAAGAAAGGCAACGATAGCCAGAAAATCCAATGCCAGCTTAAATTTTCGATCAGAAGACCAGCAATAGTAGGACCTACTGCGGGAGCAACCATAATAACGAGCCCGATTACGCCCATTGCCGCCCCGCGTTTTTCGGCAGGGAATATTATGAGAATCGTATTAAACATGAGCGGAAGCAAAAGTGCCGTGCCAATCGCTTGAATAACGCGTGCTGTCATCAGCACCTCAAAGCTAGGCGCAAGCGCGGCCACAAGCGTTCCGAGCACCGAAAAGCTGACCGCAGCAATGAATAGCTGCCTAGTGGAGAACCATTGCAGCAGCAATCCCGATACGGGTACCAAAATACCGAGCGTTAGCAAATAGCCGGTCGTCAGCCATTGAACCGTCGGCGCCGTAATGTTGAACACTTCAATTAAATCGGTTAGCGCTACGTTTAGCGCCGTTTCACTGAACATCCCAACGAAACCTGCTAAGAGCAGGGATATCATAATGGGTACGACTTTAAATTTCTGTCCTGACTGTTGTTTCGTTTCTGTCATTGTTGCTTGCAAGCATTCCACTCTCCCATAATTACCTATCTTTGTACATGCCTATCATTCAGAAGGAAGGGCATTGGTTAATAACATACGGCACGCATTTCGCAACAGTCAGAAGCGGCTGCTTGTCGCGATTCGTCAGCGTAAGGATCAGCGCGCCTTCCAAAAGCGAGATGATAACGACTCCGATTTCCGTCGCTTTCCCCGTTTCCATGCCCGCGGCAACCAGACGGTCAGAAATAGCCGATTGCCATGCGGCAAATACGGCTTGTCCGGCACTCCGGAGCTTCTCGCTAATCGACGACGTTTCTACCGCCATCCAAAAGCTAAACGGCATGTAGCCCTTAAAATCATACTTCTCGGCATCCTCCGCCATATCAAGGACAAACGCTTGAACGGCATCAGAAGGCTCATCAAACTCAGCGAACTTGCTGGACCACTTCTCGAGGACAAGATCTCTCGTGCAGTTAATGCATTCCAGCGCCAGCTCTTCCTTGCCGTCAGGAAAATAATAATAAAGCGACCCCTTTGGGCAATCGCTCTCTTTAATAATTTGGCTCAAGCCGGTTGCGTGGTATCCTTTCGTGAAAAAAAGCCTTGCAGCCGTCTCAAGGATAATTTGTCGCGTATTTATTTTTTCTGGCATCCATTCACTCCTCGATTATAACGATTGGTCTATATAATTTATACATGGTCAGACCGATCAAGTCAACCTTTTATTAAAGGGAATTTCCCTCCACACACAGAAAGACAGCCGAACGTATGTCCGGCTGTCTCCGAATAGGAAGCGGCAATTAGAATCCTACTGCTACTTTTTTCGCTTGCTCAAGGCCAGTTGCTACGATAGCTTCCGCTTGGTCAGGCAATTGGTTATGCCCTTCGATAATGACACTCTCAAGGTTCTTCACGCCGTAGAAGCCCATTACGTTGCGAATAAAGTTGAATGCCATTTCTGCGCCGGCAGCAGGGCCTTCGGAATAGATGCCGCCGCGAGCATTTAGAAGCGCTACTTTTTTGTCAGGGATTAGACCGACCGGACCTTCAGCCGTGTAGCTGAACGTTTTGCCAGCTTGCGACAGGTAGTCGATATACGTGTGCAGAACAGCCGGAACCGTGAAGTTCCAAAGCGGGAATGCGAATACGACTTTATCAGCAGCTAGGAATTGGTTGATATATTTATCGGAAACCGCTACAGCAGCTTGCTCGCCCTCAGTAAGGTCGTAGCCGCGAGCTGCTTTAAAGTTGCCGTTGATCATATCCGCGTTCAGATATGGCAGCTCTTCTTGGAACAAATCAAGCTCAACAACTGTATCCTCAGGATGGCTAGCTTTGTAGCTGTCCAAAAATGCATGGTATAGTTTAACGCTAGTTGCCATTTCAATTCCGCGATCGTTCGCTTTAACAAATAATACTGTACTCATTTTGTGTTTCCCTCCAGGATATGTGATTTACTTTTAGTAAGTACCTTTATTGTATATAGTTTTTCGGGAGGAAACATCGGCAATTAGGCTGAAAAATGATTAAAAAAAAGTCAGAATAGACGGAGGCATGGTCTTACGACTAAAGTCTGACCTTGTTGCGTTATTCGCTTTCATTCATTAACTGCACAGCGTAAATCGCGGCTTGCGTACGGTCTGTCATATTAAGCTTGCTCAAAATGCTGCTTACATGCGTTTTTACCGTTTTCTCTGCAACTGTCAAGGCGGATGCAATATCCTTGTTGCTCATGCCTTTCGTAATCAACTGCAGCACTTCAAGCTCCCGCGGCGTTAACTGCTCCATTAATTCGCGGCCTGGGCCTTCTTTCGCAGGCTGGGTATTCGGTGAAACCTCAGCCAATAGCGCGCTCGCAATGTCGGGATGGAGCTGGATATTGCCCTTATAGGCACTGCGGATCGCTTCGGCAAGCTGATCAGGCTCCACATCCTTCAGCATATATCCGATTGCGCCTGACTGAAGCGCCGGCACGATATGGCTGCGATCAGAGAAGCTTGTCAGCACGAGTACTTTAATATGAGGATTCTGCTTGGCGATTAGCGTGCTTGCTTCAATGCCATCCATAATCGGCATGTTAAGGTCCATCAGAATAATATCGGGTTTTAGTTCCTCCGCTTTCTCCACCGCTTCTTGCCCATGATGCGCTTCGCCGACCAATTCAAAATCCGGCTGCATATTCAGAAAAAAAGAAATGCCTTTCAAAACAATTTGATGGTCGTCAACTAAAAGGATTTTGATCTTCACAGCCGTTCCTCATTCCTCGTTCCACATTTCTGTTTCGGTCGTGACCGGAATCGCAGCCTTTACGCTGGTCGAACGTCCCTTGATGCTCGTAATGGACAATTCGCCGCCTAGCGTCTCAGCCCGCTCCCTCATGGTTAGCATCCCCATCGTCAGCTTGCCCTTGCGCTTCTCCGGCGAAAAACCTCGTCCCTTGTCTATAATTTCAATGCTGGCAAGCCGCTCGGACTTCATTAACCGCACATGGACGGTTTCTGTATCGGCATGCTTCTTTACGTTATTCATAGCCTCCTGCCCAATTCGCCAGAATGCTTCTTCAATCGCTCGGGGCAACTCGCGCACGCCTTCCACATGCTCATAGACGGTTAATCCCATGTTTTTTCCATACTGCTTCAAAGCCGTGAGCAAGCCATGCTCCAAGCCGGCCGGTCGAAGCTGCCAGATCAGCGTTCGCATTTCCTTTAGCGTTTCTTGGGACAGCTGCCTGATTTCTTGAAGCGAGCGTTCGACGATCGGCTCCTTGCCGGCAAGTACGGTTTCCGCGCCTTTGGCAAGAAATGACAACGAGAAGATTTTCTGAATGACGGAATCATGCAGGTCTCGTGCCATCCGGTTCCTCTCCTCCATCCGTGCCAACTCCCGCCGCTGTTCGTACACGCGAAGATTCTCGACGCTAAGCGTGAAATGATCACCTAATGAATATAAAAAATCTTCCAAATAATCGTCAAATTGCCTGCCTAGCTCGCTGCTAATAAATAAGACGCCAATCGGCCTGCTCCTGATCCGAAGGGGAATGGCCACAGCGGATGAAAAAGGCGGTATACCGATCGATGACAAGGATGAGCTCGGCACCTGATGGCAATTCGATAAGGTTACGATTCGGTTCTCGCGGAACGCCGTGCTGACTGTCCCGCCTTGATCAAGCTCAAGCGTCAGCCATTCTTTCTTCACATGCTTATCCGTATATGTCGCCCGCAGCGACAATTGCTGCTGCTCATACATAAACAGCGAGACGTGCTGCCAACTGAACGTATCTCCGATATGTCTGACAGCCTGGAGCGGCAAGTTGTTAATATCTTGAATCGCGTTTATTCGCTGAATGACATCGCCCAGCTTGGCATAATGCAGCGCATGCCTCTCCTGCACCTGATAGAGCCGAATCCGCTTGATCGCCGTGCCGATTTGATAAGCCACGGCTTGAAGCAGTGCCAGCTCCTCCTCGGAGAAATGGCTTTTGCCTGTCTGAGCAACATTTAATAGGCCGAATCGATCCGTCCCTGCGTGGAGGGGTACCGTGGCATGATGAGAGATGCCCTCGGTATCGCCAAGCTCATTGTTTATCGCATATGTAATTCTCGAGCATTCAATAATATTGACCGCTTGCTCCAGCTTGTTCTGCTTGAAGCGCTCAACGCACCAGCACATGGAGCCGCACATCACTTCCTGATTGTTAGCTCGCAGACCTTCCGGCAAATTATGGGTAGCTACGCATATTTCTTCGCTGTGGCTGTCCATCATGAACACCCAGCCTGTCGTAAAGCCTGTTACCTGAAGCAGCTTGGCAAGCACGTCGTTCAGCATTTCATCCATATCATTCGTGCTGTTCAGCGTCTCGGCGATCTCCTTCAACGCTACTAGCTCATAAGCTCTGATTTCTGCGGACATGCCCCCACCCCCTTCTTAGCAACCATTATACACCTGCCCTTTATGCAAAAACAGAGCCGTTTTCGAGCTGCCCTTCCATTCCTCAGTCTTGCCATCGTCTGAGCACGCTCTTAACTTGGAAAAACGGCGTTTGATCAAACAATACATCAGGAAGCACGCCAATCCGAGATTAATAACCGAAATATTTGTTCTCATTTGCTTTGTTTGTTATGATTGAGCAAAGACTGTCGTAATCTGATGAATTTTGTTTATCTTTAAGGAGGAACACATGCAAAAGGTTAAAATATTTTCCGGCACCTCAAACGAAAGGCTGGCCGCCGAATTGTGCAGGGAGCTGGATCTTCCGCTCGGCAATGTTGCGATTTCGAGGCAGCAAAGCGGCGAAATACACGTTTCCTACGGAGAATCCATCCGTACCTGCGATGTTTTTATCGTCCAATCGCTTTCGCATCCTGTCAACGAGCATTTGATCGAGACGCTTGTCATGATCGATGCCGCCAAACGGGCCTCAGCCAAAACGATCAATATCGTCATGCCTTATTACGGGTATGCAAGGCAGGAAAGAAAATCTGCGCCTCGCGAACCGATATCGGCTAAGCTCGTTGCGGATGTCCTGACGACTGTCGGAGCGAACCGGATCATTACCGTCGACCTGCATGCCGATCCGATTCAAGGTTTTTTCGATATTCCCGTCGATCATTTAACCGCGCTGGACCTAATCATCGAATATTTAAGAGAGAAAAAGATTACGAATCCGGTCGTTGTATCTCCGGATGCGGGACGGGCCACGACAGCCGAGAAGCTTGCGGGCCTGCTGGATTGCCCGTTTGCCATTATGATTAAAAACCGGCCTGCGCACAATCAATCGGAGATCACGCATATAATCGGCGATGTAGAAAACATGACGCCGATTATTATTGAAGACTTGATTGACACGGGAAGCACGATCGTCAATGTAGTAGAGGCGCTTAAGAAAAAAGGCGCGCATGATTCATACATATGTGCGACGCATGGCCTTTTCTCGGCCAATGCGCTCGAGAAGCTTGACCACCCGAACATTCGCGAGGTTGTCATCACCGATACGATCGATATCGGAGAAGAACGGTCCAATAAGTTCGTTGTGCTGCCTATGTCACCGCTGCTTGCCACTGCCATCAAAATCATTACCGAAGGCGGCTCGATTGCGACTTTGTTTAAAGCAGGCACCTAGGCAATACGCATCATTCGCATGTTTTCATGAATCCACAGAAATACCACCTTGCCGAGCTGCAAGGTGGTATTTTTTTTGCCTGAATAACCATGGAAAACCGTGGCAAAATAAAAAACCAATAAGAATGAGAACACGGGACGGTGAGGATGCGCGATGGTTGATCAATCAAAAGGAGGCACACTTGACCTAGCTGCTGTCATCAGCTCCAATCTCGATGAAAACATCCAACGTATTCAACTCTTATTTTCGAATACATCCGATATAATTATTCGCAAATTTACGATTACGCAAACCAATGAGCTGGCTGTCTTAGTGTATATCGACGGGCTTACAGACAGGCCGGCTGTCAATAACGGTGTCCTGCAGCCTCTTCAGAACTTCTCGGAAACTGGCAAACCCGGCGACGAGCTTATGATGTCGGTAGGCCATATCGAGAAGGAAACGGTGTTGTTGCAGCTCGAATCATCAGTGCTGCACGGCAACAGCGTATTGTTCATTAATGGGCGAAATTATGCCTACGTGCTCGGAACAGGCGGCTGGCCGCAGCGAGCCATCGAGGATCCTCAGATGGAAGCTTCACTGAAAGGCGCCCATCAAGGCTTCGTGGAGACTAGCGGTTTAAATATTGCGATGATTCGGCGCTATATCCCGAACAAGGAATTGAAAATGAAACGCCTAGTGGTCGGAGAGCGCGGGCAGACGAACGTAACGATCCTTTATTTGGCTGACGTCATGAACGTCGACCTGCTACATGCCATGGAGAAACGGATTCAGCAGGTCGATGTGGACGTCATTCTGAATACGGGTGAATTATCCGAGCTCATTGAGGATAATCCCTTCTCGTTCTTTCCGCAATTCGTTCTGACCGAGCGTCCTGACTCTGCCGCTTCCCAGCTTTTGCAAGGTAGATGCGTCGTGGTCGTGGACCGCTCGCCTAGCGTGCTTATAGCGCCCGTAAGTTTTTTTTCTTATTTCCAAAGCATTGACGATTACAGTACCCGATGGTCTATCGCAACGTTTCTGAGGCTGCTGCGGATGTTTGCCTTTTTAACCGCTACGTTTCTGCCTGCATTTTATATCGCCGTCGCCTCGTACCACTTCGAGATCATTCCGATGAAGCTGCTGCTCACCCTCGGAGAATCGCGCGGGCAGGTTCCGTTTCCTCCGTTCGTGGAAGCCATTATCATGGAAATTACGCTGGAGATGCTTCGCGAAGCCGGGGTACGGCTGCCTGCTCCCGTCGGCCAGACAGTCGGCATCGTAGGCGGTATCGTGCTCGGACAAGCGGTTGTGCAGGCAGGCTTGATTAGCAACGTTATGGTAATCGTCGTGGCGTTCACCGCGATATCCTCTTTTATTCTGCCGAACTATGATATGGTTGCCGCGGTAAGATTGATACGTTTCATGTTAATGGTGCTGGCATCGCTATTTGGGTTCGTCGGAATCATCGTCGGCTTAATGACCATGATCGCTCATCTGCTTACGCTCAAATCGCTTGGCATGCCTTATGGCATTCCACTCGCTCCGGTTAGATTCGCGGACTGGAGGGACACGCTTGTGCGGCTGCCGCTTTGGTTAATGGACAAGCGCCCCAAAAGCACCGTTTCCAAGCAAGATAGACGTCAAGCCACCAGCAATCCACAGGAGGAACAGCCTTGATTCAAACGGACAAAAACTCCATAACGTTCATGCAATTTGTCTTCATCATCTCAGGCATCCAGATTAGCGTTGCCGTGCTTTCCCTGCCCAGAAAACTAGCGGAGGCGGCTGGTTCTGACGGCTGGATGGCTCTGCCTCTTGGATTTGCCCTTAACATCGTATGCAGCTATATTATCGTCTCGGTAATGAGGAACAGTTCCGAAAAAACGTTAATCGAAACCATTTCCGCCATTATGGGCAAATGGATCGGCAAGGCTTTCGCACTCGTAATTGCCCTCTACTTCTTCCATTTGATGTATGACGGCTTAGTCCGCGCGATTCTCATCGTGAAAATTTGGCTCATGCCGAACACGCAGTCTTATGTGCTTATGCTGCTTATGCTATTCCCCGCGTATAAGGTCGCCTTAGGCGGGCCGCGAATCATTGGCAGATATGCGGAGCTCGTTGCCGTTATTTCCTGCTGGCTGCCCTTTGTTTATTTATTCACGCTGAAGTACGCCCATTGGCTGAACTTATTGCCTTTCCTCAAAGAAGGCTTCCTGCCTGTGTTATATGCAGTCAAACAAACGGTTTATCCTACACTCGGACTCACTGCCGTGTTTATTTTGTACCCCTATTTGAAAAACAAGGAAAAAGCGGCGTCAGCCATGTTTCTTTCCAATGCCGTTACGTTCTCGGTTTATCTCTTCATTACGATCATTTGCTTCATTTATTACAGCCCCAACGAGAGCCTGCTGTATAATGACCCGATTATCAGCATACTCAAGACGATCGAATTCCGGTTTATCGAGCGGATCGAAGTCCCGTTTATTTCTTTTTATTTGTTCGTATTCTCGCTCGTTTGGATACCGTCCTTGTACATCGTTTCATACTGTATGAGGCTTATCTTCGGGTTAGGCAGTCATCGCAATCCGCTTCGCATCCTTTGCGCCATACTTATCATAGGTACCTTTTTCTTCGTGCCAACCTTCAATCAAAGCGATAAGCTGCAGCACTGGCTGACCTGGTTCGGCATCGGCATGGAATACGTATTGCCGAGCCTATTGCTCATATACATGACGTTATATAAACAGATGCACAAGGGGAAATCCCTATGAAATGGCGACATCTTTCCATGAAGTCGTTCCTATTGCTTGCCGCTTGCTTCGCTTTATCCGCTTGCGGAGACCAATTAACTTTGGAGAACGCTTCAACACCGCTAGCACTCGGCATGGATATGGATGAGAATGGAAAATTTCATTTTTATTCCTCCGCGCCCGTCTTCAGCAAAAACATTAAGAAAAAGAGCCAGGAGATAACCGGTCGGGCAGAGTCGCTGCGCCAATCCAAGGCGATTCAAGATTCGCACACGGCAGGCTCTGTCCAAGGGAGAAACTATCAAGTCATTTTACTCGGCAGACGCTTGCTCCAATACAATGATTGGTTCAGCATGCTCGATGTTATCTTTCGCGATGCCCGCAATACGATCACCGACCGCATCATCGCGGTTGATGGCTCGGTAGAAGAGCTTCTTTACCTGAATCCGCCCGATCAGCCGCTACTGCCTATTTTGCTTCGAAGCATGGTCGATACAAAAACCAGAAAGTCGGAAACCTATTCCACGACCGCGCAAGAGCTCCACCGGCAGTTTATCGACAAGGGCGTCACGCCTTACATTGCCGAGGTCAAGGTAGCCAACCATCAGGTTCAACTCAAAGGAAGCGCGTTATTAAACCAGTATGGCAAATATAAAATGTCCTTGAATGCTCAGGAAACCATCCTGCTCAACATCATGCAGAAGCAAGCCGATCCCGGCTTCAGCCTCTCCTATCTCATTCCTGGCAAGCCAGTCAAGGGGCCGTTCGCAACCAACATGCTGAGCTTTACAGGCGGAAAGGTGAAAACTAAAATTAAAACCGCCTACCGTAACAATAAATTCAATTTCGATATTCACATTAAAATGACGGTCGGCCTCTCGGAGCATCTCTTTCCGATCAATGTCGCTCAAGATTCGGCACCGCTAGAAAAACAGGTTTCTGGACTCGTGCAGGACCAGATCGAAGGGATTATCAAAAAATTCAAAAAAAATAAAATTGATCCGATCGGTCTAGGCGTATATGCAAGAGCCTTTCAATACGAAAACTTTAAGCAGGTCCAGGATGAATGGGGCGACGCGATCGCACGCGCTGAATTTAATGTGAAGGTAGATCTGAAAATCGGTGCCATGGGTCCGGTCAAATAAAAAGAAAGAGGCTTTTCCCTCCCAGCGGGAAAAGCCTCTTTCAAAAAATCTTTCAATCCTCACGCTCTCGGGGCAAACCGGATCGAGTGTTCGCGAAGCTCAGACAATTGATAGACTTGCGAAATGCCAAGCTTTGCTGCTTCCTTCTTTTTTACTTCTTTATAGGAAAGCGTCGTTTCAACCATTCGGCTGAACGGAAAGGGCTCCAGCTCGATCGTTTCTTCGCCCTTCCACTCCGCGATCAAGCTCGTTCCGCCCGTTCGGTCGAACCAATACGGAAACCCCTCAGCAAACCACTCATACTGCTCTCGAGGCGTCCCCGGCGACTCCATGCACACAAACAAGGATAGCTCATCGCAAAGCAGCAGCGCTTTGGCATGCTCCTGAAGAAGCTTCACATTCAGCTGCAATTTCTCCAATATGTCGCTTTGTCGGGCAAATTCGCCTTCAACAAACGAGATCGTATCTTCGTTGCGAAATCTTTCGGCTAGCGTTGTGTATAGAATGCTGCCCAGCAGCGCTGCATATTCACTCTTCTCCTGCAGGCGGTCGAGCGCCTTGGAGTAAAACACGAAACGTATATTCCCAGGAAAGTCACGGAACGAGAACGGGGCGCTTACCGCATCATTCCAAAGCGGAATCCGGTCAAGCTCAATCCAGCTGCTATCATGCTCATACGCTGCCAGGTTAAGCTCCTCCCTCCTATCCCCGCTGACGAACAGCTCATTCGCCCAAGCGGTGACAAGGTCGCCAGAAATTCTGGCATGGTCATGCTGCGCAATGCAGATATATGAGTCCTCTTTCTCGTATACGATCAACGTTACCATTCCTTTCTATATGAAATAAACGGCGGAGTCGCTCATGCGATTTAGACGATTGTCGAGCTTTCCTTAAGGCCTTGCTCAATTTCCTTGTGTCTAGCAATGGCTAAATCCATCATGCAGCGATATATAACGGAAGCATACTCCCCGTCGAGCTTGCTGCTCTCGGCTAGACGCCTTATCTTGTCGAATTGCTGCTGTTCGCGATTTGAATCCTGAGCAGCAAGCTTGTGGGTTGCCTTATAAATACCCACTTCTTCCGTCAATTGAAACCGTTTTGCGAGCAATCCAATCATTTCCTGGTCCAATTGGTCAATGCTTTGTCTTAACTCATCTAGTTTGGAAGCCTTCATGCGCCTCTCCCTTATCTGTCAGTTTTCCTATTATTGTACCATCACCAACGCCATTTCAGCTATTGGTTTGCCTTTTATTCATAAGCCATCCAAAAAAGCCGCCGTTCCTAGTTAGGGGACGGCGGCTTTCCGATAGGGTTACGGCTTGGCATTCGTAATTAAGAAGTTCGGAATTGAGGCAGTAAATCCGCATGCGCTTCCAGCATCCGCTCCAGCGCCACGTAAGCCGCCGCTTTGTTTGTGATTGCCGGGTCTGCATCGATAGCTTGCTTCGCAATCGCCCTGCTGCCGGTGACTGCTGCTTCGGCAACGAGCTCGTGGACGTCCGAGATCTTGCGGCAAAGCTCCAGCAGGGCCGATGGAAACACAGAAACCGACTGCGGGTAAATCCTACCCTCCGAAACGGTAACGGGCACCTCTACAATACGCTCCGCGGGCAACCCGGGAATAGCCCCTGCATTTCTCACATTCAATATATTAAACGCGGTGAAACTCCCATTATGGATCGCAAGCGCCAGACTGACAGGGTGCTCCCAGCTGCCATGGTCAAACAAAATATCCCAGTGAAGCATGCCTGAGCCAATCGCATGAAGCTCTTCCATTCTCCGGCTGCGGTCGGCAGCAGAACCATGGTAAGGCGGGCTCGTCGTATAATGAATATCTGCCTGGACCGGTAGATATTCCGCATGATGATCGACATGCCCTGCAGCAATGGCTCCGTACGCATTCAGCCATCGTTTCATTATTCGAAGCTCGCGCTGCGTCTCCCGATCCTGCTCTGGCCAGCTATCCCTCTCCACATATGCCTTCATTGCCGGGAGAAGATCCTCTCCGGAATTCACATCCTCGATTTGCAGCACCCACGCAAAATGGTTAAGTCCTGCAGACACGATCGAAACCTCGGAAGGCGACTTGCCAAGCAGCCGCGGCAGGAATGCATACCCTTCCGGTCCCCGGTGCGCAATGTTGCAAAAACCGGCGATCCGAATCGAAGTGAATCGTTCAACCGCGGTAACGACACGGGGCATCGGATTCGTCACATCGAGAATCCATGCCTCTGGGCATAATTGTTCCATATCGCGGCAAATGTCCATCAGCAGCGTAATGGAGCGAAAAGCATTCATCAGCCCGCCTATTCCCCCGCATTCCCGGGCTTGGTCTTCCATATCCAGCTCAGACAAGATTTCATAATCGATTTGCCAGCGGCGCGCACCTTGCACAGACGCAGATACAATGACGAAATGGGCACCGCTCAGCGCTTCTCTCCGCTGGGTTGTTGCCGTGACTTCGATGGCAACCTGCAGCTCGCCCGCTATACGCTTAGCTGCTGCAGCCATTGCTCCGGCGGCCTCCATATTCGGATCGACTAGCACTAGCTCGCAATTCGATAATCGGTGTTTCACGATCACATCTTCTAGTACGGTAGGAGCAAATACGAAGCTCCCGCCTCCAATTAATACAATTCTCATCACATCATGTGTCCTCTCGGTTGAATAGTTGCAATGCTAAGGCTTCTGGAGGGATAATATTTAACAACAATACCGTCTATGAAGGAGGCATTATGAGCAGCCCATCCTTAACTTCTAATCAATCCTTTCCCAATTACAAGGCTCAGCTTCTCCTTTATGGGATGCATACCTATCAGGTTGGTCAAGGACCGCTATGTCAACGTCATCTGCATCACCGCATGCTGGAGATCAATATGGTCCTCTCTGGCTGCCAAGCAGCGAACATCGGACAAGAGCGGATTCTTCAACAAGAAGGCGATATCCTGCTCATTCCTCCGATGAAGCTCCATGATTTCAGCGCCGAGGCGCAAATGAGCTATTTTGTCATTCATATTCAAAATGTGGATCACAGGCTGCTGCAAGCCTTTCGTGAAAGCGGCGAATATTTGTATGCAAGCGGCCATCCGCTTAACCAATTGCTTCACCCGCTTCTAGCGGAACTGTTGGCTTGTTTGAAGCAAAAGGCCTCCAGCCACCGCATTTTCATGCTCTGCAATGCCATGCTCGTTCATTTGGAAGATCATTTGCAGCCAACGCTTCGGCATGCCGGTCATTCAGAAGCAGAACAACCGCTGGCCGAACAGATCGCAAAGGAAATCGAAGCGCTTCTCCGTTCTTTCAATGAAACGGAAGCCTCATCCGCATCTACGAATTGGCTGGAAACGATTGCAGCGAAGCTTAATATCAGCCGCAGGCATTGCGGGCGCATCTTTCAACAAACCTACGGGATGTCACCGCGCCAATATTTGTCCATTATTCGTCAACAGGAGGCTATGCATATGCTCGCCGGGCAAAATACCTCGCTTGATGAAATTGCGAATCGGATCGGATTTGAGAATGTGCAAAGCTTCATCAGGCAGTTTGCCAAGTGGACGGGCCTCACGCCTGGCGCATACCGCAAAAAGGAACGGGCAACCATTAGCTATTTGACGCCGCTAGAGCTTGAACCGTTCCATGCCGGCGCTGCTTCTACCTTAGAATAATTTCCGGACGGTCATTCAGCAGGACACCACGATCCGAATACCAATCAAAACGTCTTTCCTCCCCGGACAGGTTCCAGTGCGACGGGCAGCGGTCATTCAGCCAGTCGAGTGGTTCTGCTGGCTGCCTAGGCTTGGAGGCTAGCTCGAATGCCCTGCGAATCGCAGCCTCCTGCTCGGGGCCAACCGCTTGAGGATCGGCAGAAACGAACAGCGGCGTGCCGCTTTCGGACAGCAGCTCCAGCCATTGCTTGTTCAAAGCCCACGGAATATGTTGCGTGAGCCCCACGCAATCCGCATCGGATGCAAAAAAAGTATTATGCTGCGGCATGCGGAAGGCAAGCGTGTTAACCCCCATCTTGCGCGTTCGCTCCCACTCTTTGCCGCTCGTATCATCGCCTGTCCGCTGTATGTCCACGAGCCCAGCAGCAAGATGCCCAACCGTGTTGCAGCCTATAATCAAGCTGTCTCCGGCTGCTTCCGAGATTCGCTCATACAAAGCAACGATAATTTCCGCCGTCGTCTTCGTCCGATCTGCGAACGCCAACCCATGGCTGCTAAGCGATGTGCCCATTTCGAAGCCCCATTTGCCAAATATGTCAAAGGTGGAGAAGTCATGCTTGATCAACTCATAACCCCAATCATGAAGCTTGCGAATTTCATTGCCCACATAGTCCAGCACTTCGGGCACGCTCGGATCCAAATACACGCCAGTTAGCTGCTGGCCGTATCTTCGCCAATGTGAAGGCACGCTGTTCGCAACGAGAAGCGGCCTGCACCAAATGCCTGGACGAACCCCGATATCGCTCATATCGCTGGCAAGCCTCTGCATATCGGAAAACCGGTAATTAGGCACCCATGGCCCGCCGTTGCAGCTTCCGCCTCCGCTGCATAGCTGCCATCCGTCATCAATGACCATAAACGGACGGTTTTGCGACGATGCCGCCCATGCCGATACGCGCGCTGAATCCGCGAGCATTTCCGCCGTTGAGCTTTTTCCATATGCGTAATACCAATTATTCCCGCCATACACGGGCTGCGGCGGCAGCATCGGCCGCTTGCACATCAAGCGGCAGAAAGCGGTTGCGGCTTGGAAAGCCGACTCGTTTGCTAAGCCTTCTCTCGTCACGATAACCGCCGCTTCCAATTGGCGGTCTCCCAGCAGTACGCCTTCTTCCCCGCAGCGTACGTCCATGACGAGACTGATGCCGCCTGCGTCTGCCTGCCAATAACAAAAAGAATGCGTACCGGTTTCCACGCCGTAAGCGTGCGTAAATCCATCCCCGGATAGCAAGAAATACCATGGCATATCCCGCTCGGCCACCAGCCCCCGCCATTCCAAATCACCGTATCCCCGTTCCCAGTGATCGCCTAGCACCTTTACCTCGTTCTGAAGATCCCTGTTCCATCGCAAATGCAGTCGTCTAACCGGTGTCTGGCCTGCGTTTAACCGAACGGGCATTCTTCCGTCTTCCAATGTGCAGGTTATGACTGCTTCTCCAGCATGCCATTCCCGCATTTGGTACGAAGCGCGAGCCCAGCCTTCATTCAGCTCCACGAAAATCGCGTCCGGGTTCGTTAATAGATCTATAAATGTGATGGCGTTGGCCTCCTTTAGCTGCTTTTCTTGCCGACAACCTGAGTATAGTACGGTAACCAAGCAATTTGAATAACGAATTGAGCCCAATTTCGAATAAAAAACTAACCAAATGGGACCCCTCGGCCAATGAACAAAAAAAGAACCGCTGCTAGCCGATAACGGCTTGCAGCAGTCCTTCAGTTTAGATGCAGATAGCATTAACGCACACGATCCATGGAAGATTTCCGCAATTCCCTGCGAACAACGGGCATGACCTTAACGGCAAGCAGCTCGATGGACGCGGCCACCTTTGAGAATGGAATGCCTCCGATATCAAACTGTGCCATGAATCGATTATGCCCAAACAGCTCATGTTGAGCCAGAATTTTCTCGACCAGGAGCTCGGGACTGCCTACCGCTAGCGCGCTCATCGGATCCGCAAGCAGTTCGAACTGCTCACGGGTCATCGTCTCGCCCCTGCCTTGTCCACCCATGAAGCTGCTCACGTAATTCGCGTAATAAGGATAATATTCAGCCCTGGCCTTCTCATTGGTGTCCGCAATATAGGCATGGCTTGTAATGGCGACCCGCAATTCCTCCTGCATATGACCGGCATGAATGCCAGCAGACCGGTAAACGTCGACAAGCGGCTTGAATCTTGCCGGATCGCCGCCAAGAATCGCGAGAGCCATCCCGGTGCCTGATTGCCCGGCAAGCTCCGCGCTTTGTGGCGTGCCTCCCACTCCTACCCACACAGGCAGACGCGGCTGGAAGGGACGCGGCGCAATCTCTGCATTGATCAAAGCCGAACGGTAGCGTCCGGACCAATTGATCCTCTCTTGTTCATTCAGCTCTAACAGCAAGCCGAGCTTTTCTTGAAATAACGCTTTATAGTCGCTAAGCTCGTAGCCGAACAACGGAAAAGATTCGACGTACGCGCCCCTGCCTACAATAATTTCAGCACGTCCATCGGATAGCAAATCCAAGGTAGAAAAGTCTTCGAATACGCGCACCGGATCCGATGTGCCAAGAACCGTAGTCGCACTTGTCAGCTTTATCCGTTTTGTAGCATGAGCAATGGCAGCCAAAACGACGGGAGGGGAGGATATAACGAAGTCAAGCCGATGATGCTCGCCTACGCCGAACACGTCTATGCCTGCCTCGTCGGCTAGCATCGCTGCGGCTACAATTTCTTTCATCCGAGCACGCGGGCTTGCCAATAATCCGTTGGCGGGACTCCTGCTTAAATCCCCCAACGTATAAATGCCGAATTCAAAATCAAGCGGCTGCTTCTCTGTGGGAAGTAAGCCAGACTGATGTGTTTCCTCTTTGATGACTAACACCACTTTCGTTCTTTTTCCTGCGGTAGATCAATCGTTATTTGTATGGCACCGTAGTTACTATTCGTAAGTAATGATACATAAGTAATTTAATTTCGTCAAGGAAATATGCCTACTGCTATGCGCCAGCGCCTATTAGCATACGCAAGCGTAAACGGTTGAAGCCGTCCTCTGGTGGTTTTCCTATATTAAAAAAAAGGCTGAAGCAAGTCAAGCCTGCTCCAGCCTTTGCATATATCTATTCTTTGCTCATTTCCTTCATAACCAGAAAGCCCCAAGGCTCCAGCTGCACCGTCTCGCCGCTCGCGATGCTGCGACCTGACATCAGATCCACTCCGCTGCGCTGCATGTTAGGGAATGAAACCGCGGTAGCCGAATAATTGAAATAATAGCGGATCGGGATGCCCGCTTTGTTTATGCCTGATTTTACGATTATCGGAAAAGCAAGCTCTTGTTCGGCATGCCATAGGCCCGCATCCTTAACCGCACCCGCAAGCAAACGGCTGATAACCTCCGCGCTTGGCAGACAGCCCATGTACGTTGCCGTTCCTCTGCCAAATCTATTCCGTGTGATCGCTGCATATTGTCCCCATTGCGGATGATCGTAATGGGCAAGCACCTCAGCCGATGTTGGCGTTATCAGCTCCATCCAAGATTGTACTTCGCGCCGCTCCTTGCCGGAAGGAATCAGCGTACCTTTCAGCGCAACTTTATTCGGTTGTACGAAAAGGCTGTAAGTAATGCCGCAAGACTCGCTTAACAATCCAGGCTGCTGAGCGGTGCGAACTTTTACGACCTCGTCAGCAAAGCCGCTCTTAAATGTATATACGACATGTCCGCCCCTGCGAACGTATTCGTTCAGCCTCTCCAAATCCTCCGTCGCGGCAGCATAAAGCGCTGGCACGATAATCAACTTGTATTCGTCCAGGGTGGCATAAGAAGCCTGGATAAAATCAACCTCGACGTTCATTTTGTACAATTCGTCGTACATCGCCCGAACAACGTCATTATAGTTTTTCCCGTCTGGCAGCTTAAACCATTCGACCGCGCTCAATGCTTCATTGCTCACCATAACCGCAACTTGGTTATTTTTCTTCAAGTTAACGAGCTCATCGCTTAACCTGGCAAAATCAGACCCGACCGTTTTCGCTTCGTTATAAACCGGATTTGGCTGCAAATCATGGCTGAGTAGCCCTTTCCAATAGGTTTCGATCGAATTATGGATGGAGTGCCAATGCCAATACGCAACCATATTCGCCCCGGATGCCAGATGGCTGAACGCCTGCAGACGCAATTGCCCCGGATAAGGCGTCCAATGCGGGAAAGCCTGCGCCTGCGTTTCAAGTACCAGATAGTTGTTGCGCTTGAGCGAACGCGCCATGTCTCCGCCAAAGGAAATTTCGATCCCGGTTAGATCATCCTGCGACGGGTGATAGATATCTACGCCAGCGACATCGAAGGGCTCCGCTGCCGCAAAATGGTCAACCGACGGTTGAACGCCAAAGGAATAGCCGCGCCATTCGAAGTCGAAATTTTGCGTAACGAATTGTCCAGGCTGCTTGTATTCATTGACGAGCGATACCTGCCAAGCCAGAAACTCATTGACAAGCGTTCGTTGAAATTTGGCAAACTCTGCTCCAAGACTGCCGTTAATCGTACCTACAATGGAAGGAAATTCCTCCCAGCTATTAATCCGGTTGCTCCAATAATCAAGGCCAAACCGCTTATTGATACATTCAAGCGTTTCATAACGATCTCTCATATATTTGACGAATCGCAGCTGCACATTGGGTCCGGCCGTATCGTAATGCTTCGTCTCATTATCCGTCTGATAGCCGATTACGGCTGGATGCTTGCACACGCGGCTTATCAGCTTGCGAATAATTCGTTCGGAATAAAACAGGTAAGCCGGATTCGTGATATCCATAATCTGGCGTGCGCCATATTTCCCTGGACCACGCGGCGTTATGGCGAGAACGTCCGGATGCTCTTTCACCATCCATGCCGGCACGGCATACGTTGGCGTACCCTCGATAACCGCGATGCCCGCCTCAACCATTTTATCAAGCACCTTATCAACCGAAGAGAAGTCAAATACGCCGTTTTGCGGCTCGTGGGTGCTCCATGTGGATTCGGCGATTCGCACGACATTAATGCCCGCTTCCTTCATCAGCCGAATATCTTCATCTATGCGCTCATAGGGCATGTATTCATCATAATAAGCTACGCCGTACAGAAGTCGGTTCACGTAAAGCAGCTCCTTCATTCTTATCTTAAACAGAGACGATTACCCCACAGCACCTATTAGCCTTTGACCGCGCCTTCCGCGATTCCGTGCATAATAAATCTTTGGAAAAAAGAATAGATGACGATAACGGGAATTGCCGTCAGTACGAGTGCCGCCAGAATAAGCGCCCATTCCTTGTTGTACTCTCCGAACAGCGTATTCGTCGACAGAATCAACGTATAGTTCTCAACGTCCGTCAGCATTAAGAGCGGCAGCAGGAAATCATTCCAAATCCATAGGAAATCAAGAATCGCAATCGTGACGGTAATGGGTACGAGCAGCGGAAATATAATGCGGAAAAACGTTTGATATTCGTTGCAGCCATCGATCTGCGCAGCTTCCTCAAGCTCTCTCGGGATCGACTTTACGAAGCCATGGTACAGGAACACAGCCATGTTAACGCCAAGCCCGATATAGATGATCGCAAGCCCATAAGTAGTGCCTTGCACCGATAACGCTTTAGCCATTCTCGTTAGCGGAATCATTATCGAATGGAATGGAACGAGCATCGAAGCGATAAACAGGAAAAATATGATGCTGCTTATTTTCCCGCTGGTTCGGGATAGCTTATACCCGGCGAGCGACGCGCATAGCACGATGCCGCCGATGCCGATTACTGAAATAATGATCGAATTGAGCGTGCTGTTGAGCAGATTGATTTGTTTAAACGCGTTCACGTAGTTGTCGAATGAAATGCTCGTAGGCAAGGAAACGAATGATGCGAACATTTGCCCCTGAGTCTTGAAAGAATTGATTACCGCTAAGTAAATAGGGAAAAAGGAGATGGCGGCTGCGATGGACAGCAGAACCGTGATGAGAATCGACGTTGATTTTTTCTGATTCATGCTTCCAGCTCCCTTTTCTTCATGACTTGAATTTGAATCAATGTGAAAATGAGGATGATGACGAACAAGATAACCGATTTGGCGCTGGCATACCCATATCGGAAGTTGTTCGAGAAGGCTTCCTCATAAATATTCATCGTAATGACCTGCGTGCTCCGTCCAGGACCGCCGCCGGTTAAGCCGTACACAACCTCAAACACTTTGAAAGCACCATTCAAGGTCAGAAAGAAACATATCGTAATCGCATGCGTAATCATCGGAAGCGTGACATTCCGGAACGTTTGGAAAGCGGAAGCGCCGTCGATTACCGCTGCTTCCTTCAAGCTTTGCGGTACGCCTTGCAGGCCGGCCAAATAAATAATCATCATGTACCCGACGCCATTCCATAGCGACACGGTTAATATGGAGAAAAAGCTGATTTTGGGATCGCCGATCCAAGCCTGGTCCAAAAACGAGATAGCCGTTTTTTCGGCAATTTGCGGAATAACCTGCGCGAACACAAAGGTCCACATAAAAGCGCTGATAATGGTAGAGATCATGTTGGGCATAAAGAAGATCGTACGGAAGAAGCCCTTTGATTTTTTGCGTGATTCAATAAAAACGGCTAGCAGCAGCGCGAATACGTTTTGCAGCACGACCATGAACAGCACGTATTTCAACGTGAAAAATATCGAAGATACGAAATCGGGATCTTCCTTAAGCGCCTCGACGAAATTTCCGAAGCCAATGAAATCATAATCCCTATTTAATCCGTTCCAATCCGTGAAGCTGTAGTACATGCCCCCAAGCGTTGGAATAAGCAGGAAGACGGCATATAAAATAAATGCAGGCCCGACGAATGTTAACAGCGAGATGTATTTTTTGTAGCTCTTGATCGGCACAGTATCCGCCCCTCTCCTATGTGTCTCTAAGTATAGAAAGGGATGAAGCGAAGACGGGAAACCTTCTCCTCTTCATCCCTAGGCATATCTACATTACTTGTTTACTTTGTTGTACGATTTCCACGCTTTATCAAGCGCTTTTAGCACATCGTCCTGTGAAATCTGGCCTGCGTAGTACGCTTGCAAGCCTTTGCCTACCTCATCTTTAACGGCTTGCGGAATCGCCGGATCCTGATAGGATTTGCCTTCTTTAACGTAAGCTGTCGCATCGTTTACCCATGGATAGCTTTCGTAGGTATGAACGGTGGCAAGCGGGTTGAATTTCAGCGCTTGGAAGAAGCCGTTCGAAGCCGTATCGTCAAGCACGTAGTTCATGAAATCAAGCGCAACCTCTTTATTTTTAGTTGTCTTCGAGACAGCCAGCGACGTGGATGCGCTCAGGTTAATCAATGTCGCGTTAGGATCGTCGTTGATTGGCAGCGGAGCCACTCCGAAATCCAAATCCGGGTTCGATTTCAGAATCGTTTCTGCGTACCATGGGCCTTGCAGCCACATCGCGCCTTTTCCTGCCGCGAATGCCGCAGCGCCGTCATCGCCGCCTACCTCTGTTGCTTTCTCCGTGCCATTGGCGTTGATGAGATCAAAGATATCGAACATCTCTTTCATTTCCGTGAAGGAGCCTTCATCCTTGTTCATGCGCTCAATGAAGTCTTTATCCTTCGTATTGATAATCGCGCCAGCCGCCAGCGGCAGAACCAATTGCGGAATCCATGCCTCTTTGTAAGAGAGCACAAATGGCGTTACGTTATTGGATTTCAGCTTCTCGACAACGGCTTTCATTTCCGTTAATGTCGTTGGCGGAGTCAAGCCAAGATCCGTGAATATTTTTTTGTTGTACAGGTAGCCCCAAGATAAAGTTTCAAGCGGCAGCGCCACAACCTTGCCGTCCGTCGTTGTCACGGATGGTTTGACGCTGTCAAGCAGCTTGCCCACGAAAGGCTGGTCGGACAAGTCCTCCAGGTATCCGGCTTTATAATAGGAAGGAATTTCGTTGATGGCATGCAGAGCGAAAATATCAGGCGCATCATTCGAAGCCAATCTTGTTTTCAAGATTTGGGCAGCGTTATCGGCGGTCGGCATTTCCAGTTGAACGGAAACGTCGATATTTTTCTCGGCTTTCTCTTTCGCTACGAAATCCGCGATATATTTGTCATAATGCTCTTTGAAGCGCGGCTGCGCGATAAACATTTTCAACTTGACGCTTTTGGCCTCGCCGCCGCTTGCCCCTTCATTCGTGCTTCCCGCATCATTTGCATTATTGCCGCAGCCTGCAAGCAGCGTAGTAGCGAGTACGGTAACCAGTAGACCCTTGATCATTTTTTTCATCTAATTTGACCTCCCAGAAGCTTGTTTTGTTTACGCTTTCATTGTAATGGATTTTTGAAAGCGTTTAATTGGACGGAATTAGACACTTTCGTTGGACAATTTTAAACCTCGCTGTTTTTTCTCATTTCGCCTGGCGCGATGCCAAAATGCTTTTTGAATACGCGGTAGAAATAGGTGATATCCTCGTAACCCGCCATCTCTGCGATCGCTTTAATCGGAATGGTTTCGTCGAGCAGCCACTCCTTAGCCTTCACCATGCGCAGATGCAGCATATAATCCGTTACGTTGCGGCCATACTCCTGCTTGAACATTTTGCTTAAGTATTCTTTGCTCACGAAAAAAGCCCTAGCCAACTGTTCTAGTGTTACCGACTCGGCATAATGTTTATCCATGTAATGCCGAACCTCGTCCAAATTTAATTTGTTTTTGAATTTGCGGTGCAAAATGAGCTGTTCCATCGATTCCTCATAATGATGAATGAGAAACACGGACGTTGCTGCACAGGATTCAACCGCTTCCTGTCCATAATTCACGCTCAAACCATCGCTGTCCTGCGAATTGGCGATCATCAGCTCTTTGAGCAGCAGAAGCATCTCTTGAATGACTTGCTCAAGCATGGCCGGCTTACCATTATCGTTACCGTTTTGTTCGATCTCACTCATCATCTGGGAAAGCGTCGCAACCACGCCTTCCTTATTCAGCTCATTGTAATGCGACTTCACAAGCTGCTTATAAGTGCCTAGCGTTATGGATATATCCAAGTCCAGCGACCAAGCCCCTCGTTCCAATTGCGCGGCTTCCAGGCTGCTTTTGCAATTGAGCAGCGCAGTATTAAGCTCCTTCGGATCTACGGGCTTAAGCAAATAGTCCATCGCTTTGTAGCGCAGTGCATGCTTGGCATACTGAAAATCATCGTAGCCGCTTACGACGATCGTCTTTATATGCGGAAAACGGTCATTAAGCAGCTGGAGCAGCTGGACGCCGTCCGTTCCTGGCATCCGCATATCGGTAATGATGATATTCGGCTCCAGCTCTTCCGTTTTCCGAAGCGCATCCTGTCCATCCTCCGCTTCCCCTGCAATGACCATGCCAAGCTGCTCCCAATCCCCAAAGGCTTTAATAATATCCCTTGTCCAGCTTTCATCATCAACGATCAATACTTTAATCACCCGACTCACCTCTTGCTTCCTTTGGTATGATCACCGTTACCAGCGTCCCCGCTCCTTGCTCGCTCTCTACCGTTATCCCGTATGTTGGCCCGAAATGCATCGCAATGCGGGAAGCGACATTCTGTATGCCGATGCGGTTGCCTCTCGTCCACACCTGTCCGCTTTGAATGTTCAGCCTCCGCTTCAGGTCTGCCAGCTTCTTCTCGTGAATGCCCACCCCATTGTCTTGGATCCGTATATGCACCGCATCCTGCGCATGCGCGACGGAGACAGACAGCTCCCAGCTTCCCGATTTATTCTCCAAGCCATGAAAGAAAGCATTTTCCACAATCGGCTGAAGCGTAAGCTTAGGAATCGAGCAGGCGAGCGCCAGCTCGTCGATGTCTGTCGTATAGCTGAGCCTGGACGAGAAACGCTGCTTCTGTATAAGCATATAATTGTTCAAGTGCTCCATCTCCGCTTTGAGACTGGCCAGATCATTAGGGTCCCTGATCACGTACCGAAACATATCGCTCAATGACCTAATAATTTCATAGCTTTCGGCGGGCTTTTTGGTGAACAGCATACTGCCGATCATTTGTAGCGTATTTTGCAAAAAATGAGGATTGATTTGTGCCTGCAGCGCCTTAAGCTCCGCCGTCTTTTTCTCTAGATTGATGCTGTATTCCGTCTTGATATGCTCTCTAATCCGATAAGACATGTTGTAGAGCTTCGTCTCGAGCAGTCCAATTTCGTCGACGCGATTGCTTTGCGGCAGCTCCGTTTCTTTGATTAAGCCAAGGCCTTGCATCGATCTCGCCAGCGTCACGATCGGCGTCGCCGTGCGCCATGCGAGCAGGATCGCAATCAGGATGGAGACCGCGATAGAAATCGCGCCGACCAGAAGGCCGAACCGCATCGTTGATTGCGCGCTTTTGTTTATAAAGCTGGTAGGGATGATCGTCACAAGCTTTAAGCCCACCGGATCGATCGTGTTGTAAAACACGTAGGCTTTCGGCAGCTTGAAGTAGCCTTGTCCGCCAGTCGCGTGCTTTACGCGGTCCATGATTTCATCGGATGGTTTTTCCCCGATAGGCTGATAGAGCACGCTGCCGTCATCGCCTGCTATCAGTACCATATGCTCTTCGCCTCGACCGATCAATGCGAGCGTCTGATCCAGCATGGACCATCGGATATTCAAAGAGATGCCGCCCAGCTTGTCGCGGTTTTCGAAACGGTTGATGCTTCGGACCAATTGGAATTGCCCGTCGTCTCCGCTTGTTGATTGAATAATGAAGTCCTTGTCTTCCTCAAACAGCTTCTTATATGGAGAAGGGATAACCGTCGTAGACTTAAGGTCGTACTGGTTGGCATTGATATTGAACAGCTTGCCCGGTTCTCTCAAATAAAGCCCGGCTCCGATGACATGATTGCCCGCGGAGTAAAATAAATTGTTAAGCGTGTCCATTATGTTTTTTTGCGCGGCATAGGGATTGTACAGCACCGAACCTTCCGTGCTGGCCAAATAGTCACTTAGATGCGGGCTGATCAGGACGGTATAGACAAGGTTGTTAAGCTGTGCGAATTGCTCGCCCAAATAAACGCCTGTCCACTTCATGTTCGATAAATTCGTGCTAATAACTTCCGTCTCCATCGATTTTCGGTTATTTTCAGCCGCTAATGCCGTTACAGCTATAATGGGGACAACCGATAAAAAGATCATCGTAAAAATCAATTTATTGCGGATGCTTCGGCGGAACGGGTCCGTCAGCAGCCTTGCGAGTTTGGAAATCATAGCTGTACAACTCCTCCAATGATTTCAAGCCAATATGGCGCAAAAAACTAACGCCCCATAATTGCTGGCGTTAGTCTGCTTGCATTCGTCATCCGATAGGGACCACGATCGTATGAAAGGATTCTGGCTCCAGCTGGATATCCAGCCTTGTGCCGCCGATGGCCAAGCGCAGGTCCCGCTGATCCTTGAACGGATTCGTTACGATAACAACATGCGAACCGTCCGGCTTCTTGAACGCGATCGCGTTGCCTGCCCAAGGTCCCTGTAATCCGACCCGCCTATCGTTCGGAGACGTGAAATGCGAGAAATGCTTCATGACGTAAAATTCAGGATTTCGGGTAACGCTTCCGCTCTCCTTGTCGATCGTGAGCATGGCATTCTGCTCCCAGCCCCAAGTGCTCCGGCCTCTTGGCTCGAGCGCCATATTCCAATAAATATAAGCATTCACGCCGTTCATGAAATAATGCTGATACAGATTAAATACATATCTGGCATAAAACCAAGTATTCTCCCCGTCACCGCATTCATTCTCGGTTTGCATATAACGAAGCTCCGGATAGCTTTGAACCGTACGCTGTATGGCATGCTTGCCAGCCCATTGGTAGCCGACGCCCTTCACGTACTTATACGCCTCCGGGTCACTTAAAACGGTGTTCGCATAGGCGTTGAAATCCGATGACTTCTTTTTCAGCCATTCATCCCATTCTTCCGGCGCATTAATGGTGCCCAGCCAAATCTCCGTATCCAAGCCATGCTGCTCGAACGCCGGACCCAAATAATCGCGGATGAATTCGCGAAGCTGCTCGCCTGTCCACACGCAGGATGGAAACTTCTGATCGGCGACAACCTCGTTTTGCACATGCACCTGATGGATCGTTATGCCTTCTTCCTTGTAGGCTTGTACGAAACGAACGAAATAAAGGGCATACGCCTCCAATATTTCTTTCTCCCATCGAAGCGTCCCGTAGTTATAGGACTTCGGAAACTTCATCCACGTCGGCGGGCTCCATGGCGAAGCGAAGAGCTGCAAATCCGGGTTAAGCTGCAAGGCTTCTTTTATATAGGGGATTAAATATTCACGATCGCGGTCAATGGAGAAATGCTCCATCGCCAAATCGCCGTCGGTTTCGTTCAAGCTGTACCAATCCAGCGCGTAATCGCTCGCACCGATCGGCAGCCTGCAAATGCTGAATCCTTGCTCGCCGTCGGGATGAAAAAGGTCAAACATCACCTTGCTACGTTCCTCATCCGTCAAATGCTTTAATGAGGCGTAACCCAGCTCGTTGAAGCAGCCGCCGAAACCCTCCAACAATTGGTACTCGTCCCCCGTAACCGTAAGATTAGGCTTGCCATTCGCTGTATCCGCCGCGATATTTGCCGATTTATCTATCCATTGTTTCTGTTCTATACTTGACAACCATTGTATCCGTTTCTGTTCCATTCCCGCAAACCCAACTCCTTGTAAGCGTTTTTCTCATTATAACGGCTAGATGTAAGCGTTTAATTAGACAAATTTAGTTCCCAAGGTTGGACAATATTAAACCAAAACGAATGGATTCGCGTTTACCTTCCTACTAATATTGCACGGCGCCCTCATTCTGCATCCAATTGAAACGGGTACAGATTAATTTTGTTGTACAAACAGAATTTTCCCGGTTTACACATACATTTAAAACAAGGTCTATTTAGCTTAACCAGCAGTGTATGGTATCTCGCGCTGCAATTCATTCAAAGGGGGTGAATCCAATACCTCTGGTCGTCCGAGCAACCTTTAACGCTACCGGTGCCATTACGTTTACGGGCAACACGCTAGGTCTCAGCCGTTCGGAAACCGCAGGCGTCCCCGGAACCTCCGACAGTATCGGTGCCTTTACCACAACGAACACCGCCGTTCGTTTTGGCACCTATCCGTTTGGGACGACGAGCAACTACTTAGCCAACAGCGCCGCTGCCGAGCTTGTCCTTCCCGTCGGCACCACCGTGCTTTACGCAGAGCTCATATGGGGCGGGAGCTACATTAACGGAACCGTGAACCTGAGCGCCGCGATCAACAATCCCGTTACCTTTATTACCCCTGCAGCCACAGCCAGCGTGTCTCCGGATGCCGCAACGAGCAATACGTTTGACCTTGGAGGCGGCGCGTTCGGCTACGTTCGCTCCGCTAACGTTACCTCGCTTGTGCAAGCAGGCATGGCAGGCACTTATACGACAGGCAGCGTCGTTGGCACGATCGTCATTCCCGGTGATTCCACGGCGAACCATGCCGGCTGGACGTTGGCGGTTATTTACCAGAACCCTACCCTTCCGTTCCGCAATATGTCCCTGAGGGCAGGCGCCGTGCTTGTGCAAAGCACATCCGGTCCCGTCAATACGACAATTACCGGATTCGCTACGCCAATCTCAGGCGCATTAGGCGGCAGGGCTTTGTTCAGCGCGCAAGAAGGCGATGCCAACCGGACGGGAGATCAAGCCTTATTCGGTCCAACCGCCGCCACTCTCGTCGCCTTGTCGGGAACGAACAATTTCGCCAACAACTTCTTCGCTTCGCAGATCAATAACAATGCCGGCGCATTGAATACTACCGGAACGTTCGGCAACCGCAATCAAACGAACGGAGCGCCAGGGTCTAATATCGTCGGCGGCCGGCAGGGCTGGGATATTACGAATGTCGATGTCTCGGCTAGATTAACGAATAACCAAAGCTCTGCCGTGCTTTCATTAACAACCTCAGGCGATGCATACGTGCTTAACGCCAATGCGATCCAGGTCGATATCAATGCACCGATTATTAATGTAGTACTCAGCGAGAATGCAACGGGACCTACCATCGGAGACGTCATTACGTTTACCGTCACCGTTAGCAACTCAGGCACGGCGAATGCCGCAAGCGTCGTTCTAACCGACACGCTGCCTCCCGGCGTAACCTTTGTTCCAGGCAGCGTTGTCGTTGGCGGCGTACCGAAGCCTACCTTTGACATTCGAACAGGCGCTCCGCTCGGTTCATTGAATTTAGCCTCTTCAATCACCGTCACTTACCAAGCGGTCGTCACCTCATTGCCTGCCAGTGCTCAAATTTCCAGTACGGCCAACGCTGCTTTCACTTTCCAGAGCGTTGCCGGCGGACCGATCATAACCGGCGTTATCCCATCGAATACCGTTACGTTACCGGTATATGCGCCAAATCTTTCCATGGTCAAAAGCGCAAATACGCCAAATGCAACGGTAGGCGACCAAGTTACTTACACGCTTCAGGTGTCCAATACAGGCAGCTCCGCTGCCACCGTCACGCTGAGCGATAATATTCCAGCGGGAACGACCTTTATCCCGAACAGCTTCCGCGTCAACGGCGTAATCGTGCCCGGCGCCAATCCGCCTGCCGGCGTGGCGATTGGTTCCGTTGCTGCCGGAGGAGCATCAACGGTTACATTTCAAGTGCAGGTCAACTCGCTGCCTTCGCCGCCGCAGCTTGTGAATCAAGCCACTGCAACCTATTCGTATCAAATTCCGGATGGTCGGATATTTACAGGCTCATTCGCCTCCAATACCATCACGATTCCGGTCAGGCTTCCGAACGTAACCTCGGTTAAAAGCGCAAGCTTCGCCGATATTGCGGTAGGCGAGACTATGACCTATACCGTGATCGTTACGAATAGCGGGATCGCCGCTATCTCTAACGTTATTTTGACGGATGCCATCCCTGCAGGCGCCTCTTTCGTGGCAGGCAGCGTTGTCGCAGGCGGAACGGGCCAGCCGACAGCCAACCCTTCTAGCGGGATTAGCATCGGCACGATTGCGCCAAGCAGCTCCGTTACGGTTACGTTCGCCATTACCGCCGTTTCCGTTCCGGGATCGGGCAGCTTTTCCAATCAAGCTTCCGTTTCGTATAATTCAGGCTCATTTACAAGTCTTTCGCTCTCCAACAGCGTAGCTACTCCCGTGTACCAGCCTATTATCGGCATCACAAAAAGCGGCTCGCCAACAAGCGCAACCGTAGGCCAGATCGTTACCTATTCCTTTGCCGTAAACAATACCGGAAATCTCGCGGCTCAGGCCACCTTGACAGACAACATTCCGGCAGGCACGTCCTTTGTGCCAAACAGCGTCATCGTAAATGGCATCAGCAGACCGGGAGAAAGCCCAGCAACCGGCATCCCTCTTGGCTCCATTGTGCCTGCAAGCAGCTCATCGGTATCGTTCCAAGTCGCCTTGAACACGCTGCCCTCGCCGCCGACCTTAGTCAATCAAGGAACGGCAAGCTTTTCCTATCAACTGCCGAGCGGAAGAACGCTTAACGGAAGCACCTTGTCCAATGCGACAACACTGACCGCGCAAGCGCCGAATGTATCCATCACCAAATCAGCAAGCAACACCGCGGCAGCAATAGGCGATATCATCATTTACACCGTTATCGTCACCAATAACAGCATCGTTCCTGTCAGCAACGTAATCGTCTCGGACGATATTCCGAGCGGCACCGCTTTTGTCGCTGGCAGCACGACGGTCAATGGAGCTCCATCCAGTGCCAATCCTGGCGCAGGCATTTCACTTGGCACCATAAACCCGTCAGCCTCCGTAACTATCATGTTCCAGCTCGCGGCCGTCTCTCTGCCTAATCCGGCTGCGTATACCAATCGTGCAGGCGTCGCCTATACGTCAGGTGCTTTCACCGGATCATCGATTTCCGAGCCGGTCAATATTCCCGTCTTTCAGCCAATCATTAGCCTTGCCAAATCCGCTAGCACGGCTAGCGCCACTGTCGGCGATACGTACACGTATACGATTAACGTAACCAATAGCGGCAATGCTGCGGCGAACGTTGTATTGACAGATAATATCCCGGCAGGCTCAGCCTTCGATACGAACAGCGTCTTGATTAATTCGGTTCCTTACCCCGGTCTTAGCCCGTCAGACGGCATTCCGATCGGCACGGTGCCTGCCGGAGCCACGTTCGAGGTCAGCTTTGTCGTTACGGTCATTTCGCTGCCGGCTCCCCAGTTCCTCGTGAATCAGGCAAGTGCGGCATTCGACTATTTGCTCCCTGACGGAAGGCAAATATTCGGGAATTCACTTTCGAACAGCGTTTCCATTCCGGTCTCGCCGCCGAACGTATCCGTCGTGAAATCGTTACTCCCAACCGCTGTAGTCGTTGGCGATTCGTTCATCTATGCTTCAGTCGTAACCAACAACGGTATCGCTCCGGTCAACAATGTTATTCTCAATGATCCGCTCGCCTCGAATCTAGCCTTCGTCAGCGGAACGGTAAGCGTTAATGGCACTCCCCGGGCGGATGCATCGCCATCCTCCGGCATTCCAATCGGTACCTTGGCCCAGGGCGCCTCGGCTACCGTAACATTCGAGGTGAGCGTAACGATGGCAGTACCATCACAGATTACGAACCAATCAACAGTAAGCTTTACATCGGGCGCATTCTCGGCCTCTTCCTCATCCAACACGACGACGACACCGGTCACGCAGCCGCAAATCAGCTTGGTGCTCAGTGCCAATACGGCGAACGCAACGCTCGGAGACACCGTTACCTACACGGTTCTTGTAACCAATTCCGGGAATGTCGCGGCAGTTCTGAACTTAACCGACCTGCTTCCTGCGGGTACTACATTCTCTGATAACAGCGTAGTGGTCGGAGGCGTTCCGCAGCCTGGAGTGTCGCCAGTGACCGGCATCAACGTAGGCTCTGTTCCTCCAGGCGCCACTATTCCGGTGACCTATTCTACGATCATAACGACGCTGCCTAGCCCGCAGTTTCTCGTTAACCAAGCATCCGCGACGTATACGTATTCGCCGCCTGACGGAAGGCTGCTGAACGGCTCTGCCGTGTCCAATACGTTATCGATTCCCGTATCGGCGCCGAACGTTGCCGTCGTCAAAAGCACGACAGCCATTGATCTTGCGCTTGGCGATACCATTACTTATTCGGTAGCCGTCAACAATAGCGGAATCGAAACCATCAACAACGTCGTATTGACAGACCCCCTTCCTGACGGGGCTGCGTTCGTGCCAGGCAGCGTGACGGTTAACGGGACGCCCGTACCGGGAAGCCCTATAAGCGGAATCTCTCTCGGCTCCATTATCGCTTCCGCTACGATAACCGTAACTTTCCAGCTCAGCGTCATCTCTATTCCCGCTTCCGGCCAGCTCGGCAACCAAGCGAACGTTACGTTTACATCGGGCGTATTCTCGGGAAATACGATGTCCAACGTCGTCAACACGCCTGTCTACCAACCGATCATTTCTTTTGTGAAAAGCGCGAATTCCATTAACGCCACGGTCGGCGATACGATCAGCTACACGATCAATGTGAGCAATACCGGCAATTACCCCGGCTCGGTTACGGTGACGGACAATATCCCGGCAGGTACGATTTTCGTGACAAACAGCGTACTCGTCGGAGGTGCGCCGCAGCCTGGTGCAGATCCCGTAACCGGAATCGTAGTTGGATCTGTAGCGCCGAATACAACCGTTCCGGTCGTATTCTCGGTAATCGTCGATTCGCTGCCGAATCCGCAGCAGCTCTCGAACCAAGCGAATGGAACCTTCGCCTTCACACTGCCAAGCGGCCGGCCGCTCAGCGGCAGCGGCAGCTCGAATACGGTCGTTATTTCCGTATCGGCGCCTAACGTCAGCGTAACGAAAAGCACATTATCCACGTCCGTCGCCGTCGGAGACGTCGTTACGTATTCCATCGCCATTCTTAACAGCGGCATTGCCGCCGTCAATAATGTCATATTCACCGATCCTTTGCCTGTCGGCAGTGCTTTAGTTCCCGGTAGCGTGCTGGTCGACAACGTAGCCAGACCAACGGCCAACCCGGCGACCGGCGTGGCCATTGGCACGATCGCGCAGGGCCAAACCGTAATCGTTAGCTTCAATGTAACCGTCATCTCGCTGCCGAATCCAGCTCAGCTTAGCAACCGCTCATCGGTCAGCTTTACATCAGGCGTGTTCTCTGGCGTCACGTTCTCCAATACCGTCATCGTTCCCGTCTATCAGCCGATTCTGACTGGCACGAAGAGCGCCAACACCATCAATGCAACGATTGGCGACACCGTCGTGTATACCATTCTTGTGCAAAACACCGGGAATTATCCAGGCAACGTGACGCTAACCGATACGATTCCGGCAGGCACAAGCTTCGTCGCGAACAGCGTCATCGTCAACGGCCAGCTGCTGCCTGGCGCGGATCCTGCTTCGGGCATCGTACTCGGCGCTGTCTCTGCTCCGACCTCCGTCATGTTCTCGGTAGTCGTCAATGCTTTGCCGCCTTCCCAGCAGCTCGTGAACCAAGCTTCCGCGACATATTCCTTCACGCTGCCGGACGGGCGGACCTTGAATGGAGCGTTCAATACGAATACGCTGTCGATTCCGGTTTCCGCGCCTAACGTGGCAGCTGTCAAAAGCACGACCGTCATTGATGCTGTCGTTGGCGATACCGTGACGTACCGCATTGCCGTAACGAACAGCGGAATCGTTAATATTAATAACGTGCTCGTTGTCGATCCGATTCCGGCCGGCGCAGCCTTCGTCGCAGGAACCGTTGTCGTCGACGGCACGCCTAGGCCTGCCGCAGACCCGGCTGTGGGAATCTCTATCGGGACGATCGCGCCTAGCGCAACCGTTCTGATTGACTTCAACATACTCGTGACTTCGCTCCCGAGTCCGGCCACGCTGAGCAACAGAGCGACTATCAGCTTTACTTCAGGCGCATTCTCAGGCAATACTTTCTCCAACACGCTCGTAACGCCTGTCTATCAACCGATTCTGGCGCTTCTCAAAACGGCCAATACTTCGAATGCAACGGTCGGCGATACGATCACCTACTCGCTTACGCTTACGAATACAGGCAACATCGACGCCCAAGCAACCGTATTCGATACGATACCAACCGGCGCGGCTTTCATACCGAACAGCGTGCTCATCAACGGCGTCCCGCAGCCGGGCATTGATCCCTCGTCCGGCATACCGGTCGGAACCGTTCCTGCCGGCGGCACGGTCAGCGTGTTGATTACGCTTGAGGTAACCGTCGATGCACTGCCTTCGCCGCAGCAGCTCGTCAACCAAGCTTCGGCTAATTTCTCCTATTCTCCGCCTGATGGCCGGTTGCTCACGGGTACGATATTGTCCAACGTCTTGTCGATTCCGGTTTCTTCACCGAATGTAACGGCCGTGAAGAGCGCATCGGTCATCGATGCCGTAGTCGGCGATACGATTCTATACACGATCGTCGTTACCAACAACGGCATCGCACCGGTCAACAATGTCATTCTCGTCGATCCCGTGCCAGTGGGAACCGTATTTACGGCGGGCAGCGTGCTCGTGAACCTTTCGCCAGTGCCAGGCGCTAATCCGAATTCCGGCATTTCAGTCGGCACGATTGCCGCAGGTGCCAGCTCTACGGTTAGCTTCGAGGTGGTGGTCGTCACGATATGAGTCCGTCACCTGCCGGCAATCCGATGCTTCAAAACCAGTCCTTCGTACAATTCGCATCTGGAAGCGTCGAGCTTGTCACTTACTCGAATACGGTTAATACCGCGCTAATCGGAACGCAGGTCGATATTATTAAAAGTGCTTACGAGAGCGAAGTGCTGCTCGGCAGCACCATTACGTATGAGCTGCTTCTGACTAACAACGGCAATGTTACGGGAGCCGTAACCCTAACCGACAAGCTTCCGGAGGGGACCGCCTTCGTTGCAAACAGCGTGCTGCTGAACGGCGCTCCTGCTCCCGGAGCCAACCCGGACAGCGGCATCGCACTCGGAAACTTAGCGCCCCTAGCTTCCGCCAGCGTCGTATTCCAGCTTATCGTCGTGTCGATTCCAGCCTCGTTGCAGCTGGTTAACCAAGCCCGGGCTGATGCGGTATTCCAAACGGCGGAGGGCCGTTCCGTAACGAGCAGCACGTACTCCAATTCGCTCGTTACGCCCGTCAATGCCCTTTCCATGTATGCACGGCTTCGAGCAAGCACGAACCAAACGTTCGTTTCCGATTATGTCACCTATGAGCTAACCGTCGTGAACGACGGCAATCTCAGCCTTAGAGATGCCTTTGCTTTTATCAACTTGCCTGTCGGGGTACTTTTTGTCCCCGGCAGCGTTACGATTAACGGAATCATTACGCCGGGAGCCGATCCAAGATCAGGCATTCCGCTCGGTACGTTGCGGCCCAATTCGACCGTCATCGTCACGTACCGTACGCAAACTACCGACCAAACCGAATATGTATCGATCAGCCAAGCCACGATCCGCTACCTGCTTAACGGTGCGCAGAGCTATACGGAATCGAACGAAGTTTCCGTCATTCTCATCAATCCGGAGATCCAGGTTAGCAAGCAGGTCGACCAAACCATCGCCGTACCTGGCGATACCTTGCTCTATTCGGTAGCCGTTAGGAACGCCCAGACGACCGCAGTCGATGCCGTTCTCGAGGATATCCTGCCAGCAGGCGTCATATTTATGGCAAACAGCCTTAAGCTGAACGGCATTCCGCAGCCAGGCGCTTCATTTGAAGACGGCGTGAATCTCGGTACGCTGCTCGGCAATTCCCAAACCATCGTTACCTTTGCTGCCAAAATACCGCTGCAGCTCGCAACTACCGCTCCATTGATCAATTCGGCGAAGGTCGCCTATACGTTTCGCCTTGCCGATGGCAGGGTCGTTGGCAATACCAGCCTTTCGAACGCGGTCGCTACTGCCGTAGCTGCACCTGTCATCCAGTTGACTGGCAGCGTGGTGCCGCCCGTGGTTGAGTATGGCGATACGATAACCGTTCGCTCCGTCCTCATGAACAAAGGCAATTTATCCGCAGTCGCCTACTTCACAAGCGACTTTCCTTTCGGCGTGGATCTGCTGCCCCGAACCTTTCGCGTAGACGGCGCCCGCTTAAGCCCGGAAGCCTATGACGGCAACCGAACCTGGCTTCTCGGCAGCGTTCCGCCTGGCGCAAGCCTGCAGATCGTATACTCGGCAATCGTTACCGACGCCATTCTCTCCGATGATGTGATCGGTTATGTCAGAGCGCGCTTCACGTATGAGGTACGCGGAAGAAACTTTAGCGGAGAGGTAAGCTCCAACGTACTTGAGGTTACCGTAACCGGTGACGACGAATAGACGTGCTTCAATTGCAAAAAAAGGTATCCAAGAGAGGCGCATGCCCCTCATGGATACCTTTTTCCCAAATATAAGACTTCATATGATTCACGCGATAAAGCATTCTTCTATTTTTACGGGAAACGGTACCTCCTCTTGCAGAGGTCGGCGAAGCCGTTTCTTCTTGTACTGCCTCGTTTTCCGTTTATTGCAATCCCTTCCTCCAAAGCTGCCTCACCAGCTGCTTCAGATACAACGCTTGGGACCACCGGTCTCCAAGCTCCTCCCGTCTAGCGCCTGCCTCATCCCGCGTAATCGCGTAAGGCGCCGGTCCCAGCTCAATTACAACGGGGAAGCGGTCGCTCTCCCTTCGCTCCGCTATCCGCCACTGGTTCATTGCCCCCTCCCACCATCTTGCGAAATGGGGAAGCATCGGGTGCTCGCCCGCTTCACCTGGATCTACCTGAACCTGCTCGCCGTTTGATATCCGCGTGTGGATGCTGCCTGCGTGCGGCAGCAGGCTTTGCAGCATCTCCTCCGCTTCTGCCGAAATGGTATGCAGCTCGCCCGCTACGACATAATGCGAGTAATCAATCGTAAGCCGAAGCTCCGGAAGCGCTTCAAGAAATTGCCGGGTACGGATCAAATCCTGGGTGATTGTGCCGCGATGCGTCTCTACGAATATCGGAATCCCTGAATGCCTGGAAAGCGCATCAATCCCTGACAACAGCTCCAGTGCCTGGTCACCGGTTAGGAAAGGCTTCATCACTTGAACATTTATATAGTCAACACTGCCGAACTGGATGGCTTTCTCAATAAAATCCGACATGTTCGCAGTGGACGAAGGGTACGCGTTCACGCTGAAGGACAAGCCGTATTGCTGAAGCTTTTCCTTCCACAATGGGCTGTCGTCCGCTGAAGGCACGAAAGCATTTATGCCATCAAAACCATTTTCCGCAATTCGTTTAATCTTCTCCTCTGTCGTCGCCGCGTATCCCGCCGTTCCGGCTAATCCCTCCATTCCCCACCATGACATTTCAACAAGCAGCTTATTTTGCCATTTGTTCAGCATTAGTGCGGATACGCCATGTCGAATTCAGCGCCGCATGGCCCTCCGTTCGGATTGATTTCCAAATCGACAGGCGTGCCGTCTTGACGAAGCAGGGGACGGTAATGGTTGCTGATATGGGTTGCTGAAGCGTTTGCATAATGGCAAATAAAGGCGCGGCGGAACTGATCCTTCGTCTTGTTGCGATACGAGCCATGGATCAGGTTCCCGTTGAAAAACAAAACATCGCCTTTATCCATAATAACAGGCATCGCTTTGTGCTCCTTAGGCGGCTTTACGTAATGGGTCGTGAATGATTCCGAAGAATCGGCAAGCTCCGGGCAGCTGATTTCATGCTCGCTCGTTTTCGGGACGACTAGCAATCCGCCGTTCTCCTCCGTTGCCGCATCGATAGCCGTCCAAGCCGCAATGCAGTTGCCCGGCTCAACCTGCAAATAGAAATTATCCTGATGCAGCGCTTGCCCGCGCGAGCCAGGAGGCTTGTAATAGAACATGCTTTGCGCTGCCAGCGCTTCCTCGCCGTACAGCTCGCCAAGCACGTTCATCACGGGCTGATGGAGCATATATTGCTTCGCGACGTCGTCGAAGCGATGCGGATGCATCACACGCGGATAACGCTTGAGCGGATCATCGGCGTGCTCGCTCAGATCAGGCTCGAACATGCCAGGTATCGTTCGATGGCTGATTTCTTCAAAGCGGTCTTCAATGACACGCACATCCTCCTCCGTGAACAAACCTTTGACGATAAGGTAACCTTCTGTGCGAAATTGCTCGCGCTGCTCTTCATTTAAAGAAATAAACGGATTAGCCATTGTGCCTCTCTCCTCTGATTTTCATTTAATCTTCTTGACATCATCATAAGACTATCGCTATTTTTAAGGAAGCAAGCTTACTGCTGAAAACTAACGGTATTCTGCTATTTATTATTTTTTGGAGGAATGCGCCTTGCCTAAATCCCAGCAGACAAAGTCTGACATAAGCACCTCATACAACAATCTATTCGGAGGACGCCTGGATGAAACGGACACCTATAAGCATCGTAGGCCAAGCGGCATGGAGGATTGGCTCCTATTTTTCACGTTGGAAGGAGAAGGCTACTTGCGGACTGCCGGGGAAGAACAGCTTTGCCATAGCGGCCAAATCGCGTTCCTCCGTCCCGGCATTCCGCATGAGTACGGAACCGTAAAGGGCAAACGCTGGCATTTCTACTGGGTTCATTTTCAAAAACTACCTGAAAGCGACTACCTGCCGAACAACGAAATCATTATTGCCGACATTCCTGAGGGCCAGCTATTCCAAAGAGTGCAGCAAACGATCCAGAACGTGCTGGCAGATTCAAGGGAGAGGGCTAGCTTCTGGCATATGCTGTGCGAGAATTCGCTGCGCGAAACGATTTTGCTTGCCGCTCGCCTGCTCGAGAAAAGGCTTGACCCTAGAATCGAGCTTGCCCTGCAATATTTATCACGCAACATGACCCGCGCGATTCGGCTCGAGGATGTTGCCGGCGCAGCTTCATTGTCTCTCTCCAGGCTGTCTCATCTATTCAAACAGGAAACGGGAGGGACGATTATCGAGCATTTGAATCGACTCCGTCTCCAGCAGGCTGCCCTGCTCATGGAGCATATGGGCAGAACCGCCACCGAAGCAGCGCTTGATGTCGGCTTCAACAACTATAATCACTTTGCCGATTTATTCCGCGGCGCATACGGGCTTAGCCCGAGAGCATACAAAAAAGAAAGGGCTACCCGCGTGGAGTAGCCCTTCCTGTCTTATATTTGCAGCAAGCCTATACCTTCTGAGCAGCCAAATCCAGCCACTCCATCTCTTCCTTCGTCAGCGCAATAAGCGAGCCGGCGTCACAGGAATGAAGCTCTTCAATCGATTGCGCACCGATTAGCGCGCAGGTTGGAAACGGCTGATTAAGCACATACGCAAGCGCAATCTGGATCGCGCTGACGCCTTTCTCAGCAGCAAGCTGCTTCGCGCGCTCCAAGCGCTCCCAATTCTCGTCGCTATAAAATACGCGTACAAGATCGGCATTGTCACGAATTTCCGGCGAGAATCTGCCCGTAAAAAAGCCTCTCGCTTGCGAGGACCATGATAACAGCGGGAACTGCTGCTGTTCATGCCAAGCGATTGTTTCTTCATCCGCGGATACGCAGCCTGCCCAGAACGGCTCGTTCGCTTTCGCAAGGCTTAAGTTCGGACTGCTGAACGTGAAGCCGACAAGCCCTTTGGCATCGGCATACTCATTCGCTTCTTTAATCCGCTGCCAAGTCCAGTTCGAAACCCCAATCGCCCGCACGCTGCCTGCTCGGATATGCTCGTTCAATATTTCGATAACCTCTCCCGCCGGAACGGCAGGATCGTCACGATGCAGCGCATAAAGGTCAATATAATCGGTCTGCAGCCGCGCAAGGCTGTCTGTCAAATCGGCAAGAATCGCTTCCTTGTTTACGCGCGGGCCGTTTTGGTCATGATGCGCGCATTTGGTCAGAATAACCATATGCTCCCGATTTCCGCGTTCCTGCATATAGCGGCCAATGACTTCCTCGCTTTGGCCGCCGCAGTAAATATGCGCCGTATCGACGGAATTGCCGCCAATCGAGATGAAAGCATCCAGGTTTGCCGCCGCTTTCTCATACGAATGATGGAAGAAATAATCCGTGCCCTTCATTAATCGGGATACCTGCTTCGGGGAACCTTTAATTTGAATATATTCCATGTTTAATACCCTCCTTGAAAGTTGTTTTTAAAGCGTAATTCTTGAGCGCGAATGCGCGGATGCCAGACAGGCATCAATGACTCTCATATTCGCCAAAGCATCTGCTGCGCCGTATAGGATCGTCTGCTCGCCATTGATTGCGTTCGCCATTTGATCCGCTTGCTCGGTATATGCGTTAACGTGCGGCACCACGATTTCCTTGCGCTCGCCTTTGGCGCTCACGTAGAAATTGCCGCTGCCCGGCTCGCCCGTCACGTATGCGGAGGGAACCTCGATGATTCCTTCGTCACCGAGCACCTCCAACGGATTGCGGAACGCGGCCCACATGCCGCAGTCAAAGGTCAGCGAGACCGCTCCGCCGAATTCGATCAAGCCGGAAGCCATCATATCGACATGGTCGTGCTGCTCCGAGAACATAGCCTGCACCGTCACAGCCTCCGGCTCCTTGCCGAGAAGCAAGCGGGCCGCGTTAATCGGATAGCAGCCGACATCGTACAAGGAGCCGCCGCCCCATTCCTTGCGATACCTGACGTTTTCTTTGTGTCCCGCGTTATTGAAGGTAAAGGCGCTGCGAATGCCTCTAACCTCGCCGATCTGCCCTTCGTCGATGATGCCCTTGATCATCGCATAGCGCGGATGGTATCTATACATAAAGGCTTCGGATAAAAGTACGCCTGCCTTCGCTGCCGCTTCCGCCATCTCCGCCGCTTCTTTCTCTGTCAAAGCCAGCGGCTTCTCGCATAAAATATGTTTGCCCGCTTCCGCAGCGCGGATCGCCCATTCCCGGTGCAAATGGTTAGGCAGCGGTATATAAATAACGTCGATGGCATCATCTTCAAGCAGCGCTTCATAGCTGCCGTACGCGGTTGGAATATTCAGCTCTTCAGCCGTTCGTTTTGCATTTTCTTCGTCGCGGCTGGCAATGGCGGACGCCTCGTTCAGCTCGGAGAGATGAAGACCCGGAATGACCGCTCTTTTGGCGATGCCAGCGCAGCCCATAATGCCCCACTTCAGTTTTTTCGTTGTCATTTCATCAGCCACCTCGAATTGTTAATGTATGACTATATTGTGATTAAAAGCACTTATGCGCAGCCGTCATTATTACGGAAGCAAGCCGTAGCCGTCCGTTATTTCACAAAAATCCAACGCTTATCTTGTGCTTGTTTTTAGTTTAAAGTAGAATCCGCAAAAATAAAATGATATTATTTTGTTATACATTAAAATTATATTGTCATTGGAGCGCATCTCATGCAAAGGCAAAGCCACCTGCTTACGCTGCCGAATAACCCCTTCTTTTGCTTTCCCGAATCGGTCGGCAACTATTGGAGCCATCCCGAGCATTATTCCCTTCGGGAAGCCGGCTCTTTGAACAACTTCAACATCCATTATGTCGTTTCCGGCAAAGGCTACGTCGAATGGGACGGCAAGGTACACACGCTCGAAGCAGGAGAAGCCGTATTATACTTCCCCTTACAGCGCCAGCAATACTATAGCAGCAAAGATGACCCGTGGGATATCCGCTGGTTTCATTTCTACGGAACGGGACTGCAGGATTACATGATTGAAAGAGGCTTTCACAAAAGCCAGCTTTGGACGGTTAGGCAGCGCACCGCCTTCGAGCAGGCACACGAGGATTTGCTCGTCGAAGCCGAGACCCATCGCATGCTGCATCCGACCAAGCTCTCCGCGCTCACTTATGCCATTCTTGCCGTATTTGTCGAGCAAGCCGTGCCGATATCCGGCAGCAAAGCGAGCAGCGCAGGCAATCGCATCGTTGAACTGCTGCCCCTCATGCAGCAGGAGGCCGCACAGCCCTTCGTACTGGAGCAATGGGCCGAGCAGGCTGGCGTCAGCCCTTATTATTTCTGCAAGCTGTTCCGCAGCGTCATGGAGATGACGCCGATGGACTTCATCACCCGTTCCAGGCTCCAGATGGCGAAGCAATGGCTGCTTGAGCGCAAAGATACGAACATCGGGCAAATTGCCGAAGATGCGGGGTATCCGAGCGTCAGCTATTTCAATAAACGGTTTATGGAGCATGAAGGCATGACGCCAACCTTATATCGCCAGCTTTATGGGATTTGAAACGCCGCGCAACGCCAGGAAACCAGAAAAGCCGGTATATCATGCCAAAAGGGGCAGTCCCATCAGCCGTAGCTGTTGAAACTGCCCCTATTCTATGCCTATTTATTGGATTGCTCTAACCCTTTTATAGCGACACCCAAGCTCCGCCCTGATCTGCTGAGCGTAGCTCAGCCTCAATGATTTCGAGCGTGCCGACAGCGCTTGAAGGCATGCATGTTGTCACGGCCTTGCCTTCATTCACCGATTCGATGAAATATTTGATCTGGCGATAATACCCCATGTCTTCCGAAAGCTCGGCCACGAAGCCCGGCGCGTCATTCGGATTGACCTTTACCTGACCATTCTCAAATACCAAGTTTCCGCCTTCGAAATTGACACGGTATGTCATCGAGAAGCCGTAGTCGCCTTCCAGCGTCCAATCGGCTTGCGCATTCAGCACTTTGCCATCGGGATAGCTGTAATGCGTGGACACGACATCGTAGCCGCTGCCCGGGATAACGTTGCGCGCAAGCGTCGATACCTTCTCAGGCTTGCCGAACAGCCAGTGCACCATATCCGCGTCATGAATATGCATGTCAAGCAAACAGCCGCCGCTCTTGCTGCCGTCAAGGAACCAGCCCTTGGGCGCAGCGGAGCCCCTGAAGAAATACCCTCCGGTAACGTTGCCATATCGGCCATCCTCAACGGCAGCCTTCAAATATTCATAAGCAGGCCAGAAGCGCAGGCATTGCCCGATCATTAAGGTGTTGCCCGTTTTTTCGGCTGTATTAGCCATGCGGTAACCGTCTTCCGAGGTTCCTGCCACCGGCTTCTCGCATAATACATGCAAGCCTCTTTCAAGCAGCGAGACGGTAAGATCCGCATGCAGATAAGTAGGCAGCGTGATATCGACGATATCCAACTCCTCGTTTTCCAGCATCGCGGCAATGTTATCGTACAGGCGGTATGGAGAAAGATCATAAACCTCTTGCTCCGTCGCCATGTTGCCGGAAGCCTTGCCTTCTTTAAGCTCCTCAATGAGCAGGTCGCAGATTGCAACGAGCTGCACCGGCGCTCCCTCTGAAGCTAGGCGTACATAATTGTCAAAATGCATGCGTCCCATAAATCCAAACCCAATCAATCCAACCTTTAACATAATATGACCTCCGATTTCCGATTTGAATTTAACCGATTTGACGACCGAGAATGGCATCCATTGCCCGAGAAGTGTTGTATATGATCTGCTCGGAATGATGCGCGTACGAGGGAATCATCTCGCCTGTAACATAGTTGCTGTATCCGATAGCGTTCAGCGCCTCCATAACCGCAGGATAATGGACATCCCCCGCCAATAGATCGACGAAACCGTGCAATCCGCCTGCTTGACGGCGATAATCCTTGAAATGCACTTTCTTAATGCGGTGCCCCAATATGCGAATCCATTGCTCCGGATATCCGTTTTGCACTGCATTTCCTACATCGAAGTAGGAGCCTACGAATTCCGAATGATGCGAGTCGATGAAGGAACGCAATTCTAGCGGCGACAGCAGAAACTTATTCCACACATTTTCAATGCCGATGGATACGCCTGCGGCCTCCGCGAAAGGAATCAGCTTATTGATGGATTCGAGCGCGCGGTCATATGCATGCTCATAATCGACGACTTCGCTGCCCGGAATGAAATCGACGCCTACCGCGCCTGGAATAACCAAAATCGTATCCACGCCTAATGCAGCCGCGAGCTCAAGCTGCTTCTTGCATACGTCAGTCGCCTTCTCGCGCGTTGCCGCGTCAGCGCTAGTCATTGGATAAGACCAATATAAGCCTGTCGCCAGTCCCGCGATTTCCAGCTCGGCCTCTTGCAATCTCTCTTTGATGTCGTTGATTTCCTTGTCCGTAGCGGCAAGGCTCAGCTCGCCTGTCTCATTCAATGAAAGCTCGATTCCGTCGAAACCTGCTTTCTTAGCCGTTAGTATACAATCGGCAATCTTCGCGTCACCTTGGAACGACCAAATATTAATGCCCTTTTTCATACGATAGCCTCCTATTTGATTGATTATATAAATACCAGCCTGCCAAATTTGCGAGGGAGATGAAAATTTACCGCTTTTGTCGCCTGCCATGCTTGATATTCCCGAACTCCGTCACGATCCTCGTCAATTCGGTAAAAGTTCACGCGCCAGCTCAATCCCGGTTCTATCTTACGTTGGAAATTGCCGATCGGAATGTGAATCGTATAAACACGCTTGCTCTCATCCAGCAGCTCGACAGAAGATTCCAAACCATCCAACTGCCATGTCAAATCGGTTTCAGTTACGCGGTACTCTCCATCATGTGAAATGAGAGCATCAAACACGACATTATGCGGACTTATCTCCAGCTCGATGTAACGCCTGCCGTCCCCTGCCTCATCAATAAACAGCTCCACGACATCCTGCTCATAAAGAGGCTCGTCTCGCTTTGTAAAGGTTGATCTGGCAAAAGAATCGCTGCATTCATAACGGATGTGCAAATAAGCCGAGCTCCAGCATGCACGTACTTCGGTTCGTTCCTTCGGCCTTGCACCCGTCACCGTTTCAACCAAATCCAGCGCATCATAGCTCTCCCAATCGATAGCAGCAGCGGACATGCTATCCGAATCGTTAGGCAGCTGTCTGCAATAGTAGACTCCACTTTCCTGAAACGCGGCAGCATCCATGATTAAAGCTCCTTTTTAACAAATTACGTGATATTGAATATGAATCACTCACATGTGATAATACATATAATACATGATCATGCAGTATATTTATTTAGCTGAAATCGCGATTATTTGGACTATTCCGTTCTCTTTCAAATCGAATATCTGGAAGGAATGATAACGCCTGAACAACGATCCAGCCCACTATCCGAAGCAAAGAACGGCAAGCATGGGCGAATGGTCGCCGAGCGTTCACTACGCCCAGTTTCAGCATATGCCTGCGGGGATTCTTCCTGAGCGAAGACTGTATGATTTCGAGCTGCTTTACGTCTGCCATGGCCAGGCAGCCACGCGCATGCAAGGACAGCGTTACATGCTCGAAGCCGGGCAGCTCATCCTGCTGCCCTCTGGCGTCTATCACCAGAATGAGATCATAGCTGCCGCAGGCGTCCGTTTCCTCGGCATTCATTTCGACTTTTTCAATGAGCTGGACATCCAGACTGAAGCGGATATGGTCGTCAATGAATCTAGCGTTTGGCCCGATAAATTTTGTTTCGAAGCCGTCGTAGAAGGACAAGCCCATTTAACGGAGCATCCCGTCTACACGCCACCTCTTGCATGTGTCCAGTTGATGGAGCAGCTCGTTGAAGAGTTTACCAAGCGTGCGCTCGGTTATGAGCTGGTCTGCAAAGGATTGATGCTGAATATTCTCGCCTATTTGCTGCGCACTCCCTTATCCCGTACGCTTACGCAAGCGACCCTCCATGGGGAACGGCTGGCAGCGCTCATGGAACGGATTGAAGCAGCACCCGCCACATCTTGGTCTAACACGGCCATTGCCGAGCAAATGAACATGAGCGTTGATCATGCGGCAAAGCTCTTCAAGCAAATGGCCGGCATGCCGCCAAGCGAATTCGTGCAATCGGTGCGCCATAGGGAAGCCCGCAGGCTGCTTCGCGAATCTGATTGGCCCATCGAGATCGTCGGTGATCAAGTCGGTTATTCGGATATCCACTATTTCAGCCGTATTTTCCGAAGGCATGAAGGCATATCCCCCCGGGAATACCGCAAGCTATCCAAAATCTTATAGAACAGGCGGACGCAAAAATCCCCTCTTCCGATTGGATAGAGGGGATTTCGGCATGCGAACCGCCGTTACTTCGATGCTTCCAGCTCGCGTACGATTTTGGATCTCGTTGAATGCCTTAGCATGCATGTGTATGGAATGATCATTTTGACCGGAATCGTATATTGGTTCTCCAAATAATCAAGCAATAGCTTGACAGCAAACATTCCCATTTCCAGCTTGGGAACATGAATCGTCGATAATGGCGGCGAGGTGAATTCCGAAATTTCAATATTATCCACGCCAAAAAAGGCAATGTCATCCGGAATTTTCAGCTCCCGCTCTGTTGCTGCCCGCATGGCTGCAATCGCCATCATGTCGCTCGCAGCAAAAATAGCGGTCGGCGTATGGTCATCCTTCTCGAAGGCTTGCTTCGTCAGCTCGTAGCTTAACGCCACATCCCATTTCACATCGATGACCCAGTGATCATAGATCGGTAGCCCCGCTTCTTTCATCGCACTCTGATACCCCAAAAAACGCTTCTCGTCACGGAAGTCATCGTCCAGCTCGGACCCTCCGATATAGCCGATTTCCCGGTGTCCTTGGTCAATCAGATGCTGTACGGCTTCCTTGGCGGCTGCCGCGCGGTCATAGCTGACAACGGGAACCTCTTTGTCTGAGATATCAACTCCGACTACCGATCTAACGTTGGCTTTTATCCATTGATAAGCTTCTGAGTCAATCCGTTCCACGACCAGCATGCCATCGATCCGATGCTCTTTCACGAGCGAGCGCAGCTCCTCGACATCCGTCTCCTTCTCAATGCTGTAGACGAATTCAAGCCGCATCCCTGCTAAGGCAAGCGCTTTTTCGATACCTTCCAGAATAACGGAAAAATAAGGATTATTATATTTATTTTGCGGGATCGCAACGACGCAGGCAATGTGGTACGGGCTCTTGGAGTCATTTTTTTTGGTCTTCGGCACGCGATTGGTCCGGTACCCGAGCTGTTCTGCGGTTTCCCAGATTTTTTTGCGCGTTTCGTCGCTAACCGAACGGTTGGAGTCATTTTTCATCACTCGTGACACGGTCGAGATGGATACGCCTACCCGTTCCGCAATATCTTTCAGTTTAGCCATTTCCCAGCCCTCTCTCCACAAATCCAAATCTAGACTAGCTTGTTTAATTGGGGCAAATTAATCTCAATCATTAAAATTTGCCGCAAATTTAATTGTATATTCCTCAACTAAGGATGTCAAGAAAACAAGCGCTGTCTAAGCAAAAAAGCAGGGCAAACGCTGCTTTGCGCTTGCCCTGCTTTTCATGATCCGGATGGAAAGAAGATCGCGTTATTTGATTTTGGAAGCCAAATCGCTAATCGCTGCTTGCAGGTCGCCTTCACCTGATAGCGGGAGCTTCAACGCCTGTTCGCCATACGTCCAGACCAAATCGGTTTTCTTTGCGGTAAATGGCGATATGATGCCGTATTGCTGAGCATCCAAGAAGATTTGATTCTCGTTGCCTGCCGTTTGAATATACGCGTCAGCGGCAGCTTTGTTCGCAGGAATCGAGTAGCCTTGTTTCGCTAGCTCCGTTTGGCCTTCGGGTCCTGCCAGCCAAGTAAGCAATTTAACGGCTGCGTCCTCATGCTTCGTATTGGCGCTGATTGCCATGCCTGCAGGCTGCACAACCGTTTGGTTAGTCTTGAATTTCGGCAAATAAGCAATACCGTATTTAATGCCCGCTTCTTTGTAATTCGTAGTGTTCCAGTTGCCGCCTGGATTCATGGCAACCTTGCCTGTCGTAATGCTGAGATTGACTTGGCCGCCAAGGCCTTCGATTTGCGCAGGCGTCGTATTGATTTTTTTGTTTTTCGTCAAGTCGATAAAGAAATTCAGCACTTCAAGCGCTTCAGGCGTATCAAGGGCAAGCGTACCGTCATCATTGACGAGTTTTGCGCCGTTCGACCAAAGCTCAGGCTCGAGGAACCAATCCATCGTCGAGCCAGGCGAGACGGACATGCCCCATTGCACGATATTTTTTGCGTCAAAATCAGCATCTCCGGCATTTTTTCCGTTTTTATCAAGCGTCATTTTTGTCGCGATATCTACGATTTCGTCCCAAGTAGGCTCTAGGCTCGGCGCGGAAGCACCGTAAGGGTTCGTTTTGGAGTCGTTGAACAACGCCGTATTGTAATACCAGACGATGACATTCGCGTCAATCGGAAGAGACACTTGCTTGTCCTGATACTTATGGAGGCCAAGCAGGCTTTCGTCAATATTGCCAAGATCGAATGAGTTCGCGGTCAATAAGCTATCCAACTCTTTGAATATACCTAGCTCAGCATACTTTTCAATGTAAGCATAGCTGGTTTTGAACACGTCAGGCAGCGTGCCGCCAGCCGCATTGGCTGTTAGACCATCCCAATAGCTGCCCCAGTCCTTGCCTTCCAGCTTCACTTTAATATCTTTGTTCGCTGCCATAAATGCGTTAAGTAGTTCCTGCGTGCGCAGCAGTTCCTCTGCCGTTCCCCACTGGGAATAAGTAATCGTTACAGGCTCTGCGGAGCCCGAGTTTCCGTTGCTGCCAGCGTCAGTATCGTTTGCCCCATTTGAATTGCTCCCGGCATTGTTTCCGCACCCCGTAAAAATAATAGCCATTGCCAAAACCATGATCCAAGCGCTAGACAACCATTTGCTTTTCGTATTCATGCAAAGTTCCCCTTTTACGATAGTATAGAAAACGATAAACACGGACCTGACCACCAGAGCTACCCTTTCGATCCTGTAAGGACCACCCCCTCGACGATATAGCGCTGCGCAAAGAAGTACAGCAGCCCGATCGGGATAATACTTATGAATGCGCCGGCAGCAAGTGCCGGGAAATCCTGACTGGTTTGTCCGATCAGCAGTTGAAGCCCAACGCTGAGCGTAAACATCTCATTGTTTTTGATATAAAGGAATGGACCAAGGAAATCGAGCCAGGAATTCACAAATGCGAATATAATCGTCGTCACGATGATTGGCTTGGAAAGCGGCATAATGACTTTGGCATACACGGTCCACCGGTTGCCGCCATCGAGATAAGTCGCTTCATCCAGCTCCTGCGGTATCGTCAGGAAAAACTGCCGGAACAAGAAAATGTAATAAGCTCCTCCGAGCCATGCCGGTACGATAAGCGGCAACCACGTATCGATCCAATGCAGCTTGGCAAACAGCACATAGGATGGAATCATCATAATGGATGGAGGAATCATCAAAGTGAGCAATACGATCGGAAATAGCTTATCCCTATATTTGGTCGCAAACCGCGAGAAGCCATAAGCTACGATAGAGCTTGAAATCACCGCTCCAAGTGCGACAAAGATCGATATCGTGAATGAATTCTGTATCCATTTCCACATGAGCGGCTGTACGGTAAACAGGCGATCGAAGGCTTCGAAGGTCAGCTGCTCCGGAAACAAGGATGGAGGCACCTTATAGGTTTCCATCTTCGTCTTCATCATCGTGGAGAGCATCCAAACGAGAGGCCCTGCAAATACCATCAGCGTTGCGCACAGCAAGAAATATTTCAGCGCGGTTCCGCCTAGGCTGGTTTTTTGTCCGCCATTCATATATGTTCCCCCTATTTCTCGCCTTCGTAATACACAAAGCGGTTTGATAGCTTCATGAGGACAAAAGTGACCAGTGCAATTAATGCGAATAAAAAGATAGACTGCGACATGGCCATACTAAACTTCAAATCCGTAAAAGCCGACTTGTAGATGTTATACACGAACGTATAAGCCGCGTAGTTCGGTCCGCCCTTTGAAAGCAGCAAGGCCTCCGTGAACATTTGAAAGTTGTACATCGTCTGAATAATAATGACGAAGAGTATCGACGGGCTGATCATCGGCAGCGTAATCGCGAAAAACCGTCTCAATCTGCTGGCCCCGTCAATATCAGCCGCCTCATACAGGTGCATCGGAACGTTTTTGAGCGCCGCCAGGAATATCAGCACGCCGCTGCCGGATATCCATACCTGCAGTAAAATAATAACCGGCTTAATCGTATGCTCGCCGCCGATCCAATCCGTCTTCGCCAGCCCGAGCAGGCTGAGACCTGCATTCAGAATGCCGAACTCGGAGTTGAATACGAGTCTCCATATTATGACCGTAGCGACGATTGGCACTAAGGTCGGCAAGTAATAGAACGTACGGAACAAGGCGATGCCCCGTACGTTGAAATTGAGCAGCAGCGCTAGAACCAGCATGCCTGCCGTTACGATCGGAACGCCGAAGACAACGAAATACATCGTGTTCAGCAGGCTTTTCATAAATATAGGATCATCGATCATATGGATGAAATTGCTGAGGCCTACAAAATCATATTCAACTGCTCCCGGCAGCTTCGCATCCGTAAACGAATAAAAGACCGAGGTTCCGAACGGAATTAAGAAAAAGGTAATGAAACCGATGATCCACGGCATAATGAACACAAAGAACAGCAATGTGTCATACTTCCTCAAACTCTTCATCATGACACCCCTTAGCCCATTAGTTCTTCCAAATAGACATACCGTTCCTCAATAATCGATTTCTCCGCGGCAAGAGCAATTAGCAAAGCATCTCGTCCAATCTGCGCGGTAGCGAATGGCTGCTTCCCTTCCTTCAGGCAAGCAACGAACGCTTTACGCTGGGTTTGTCCGCCTGTGTGCCCGCCCATGATCGAGTCAGAGGTTACGTCAATCTCAAGATGATCCTTGGTCAAATCCTCACCGCCGACAATATCGATGGTCTTATCGTTTTTGGCTACCATTTGACCTCCATTTTCCCCGATTAACCCAATTTCAAGTCCGTCACCCATTAAATTTCTTGGTTTTAAGTACATGCACAAGCCCAAGTTGGCTTTGCTTCCGTTGTCGTAGTCAATCGTGATAAAAGCATGGTCGACGATCGATGGGTCCGAAATATTTTTGGCAGGATAATGGCTGTACGAATTCGTAATCCGGTTTTCTTGGCCTTGCTTCATCACATGCTGGCCGCCAGAAGCAAACACGCGCACCGGCTTCGCCTTGATCATCCAGTTGAAAATATCAAAGTGATGGCAGTCCTTCTCTACGATCGCCCCGCCTGATTTCGATTTATCATAAAACCAATCTGCTGGCGGGAACGGATCGCGAAACTCCTTGCACCACATCAACTTCACGTCGCCAAGACGCCCCTTCTCCAGCTCCTTCGCCATCCTGCGGTACACATTCGAATAGCGATACACAAGGCCAATTTGCAAAATCCGTTGATTGTCCTCTGCCGCTTTGATGATGGCATCGCAATCCTCCAACGTATGGGCGACTGGCTTCTCCAGAAAAACATGCTTGCCTGCTTCCAAGAACGCAACCGCTACTTCTCGGTGCAAATAGTTCGGAACGCTGATTACGACCGCGTCCAAATCCTCTTTCTGAAGAAGCTCGCGGTAGTCCGTACACACCGTCGGCTTGCTATTCGTTAGTTCAGCCATCGTACGCGCTACATTCGCCTCATTCATGTCGCATATATACAACACCTCGCATTCTTCCAACATGTCAAAGCCGATGCAATGATGCGAGCCCATATCACCTACGCCGATAAATGCCATCCTAATCTTGCTCATGTCCGCACTCTCCGTTGTCATTTTTTTGCGCCAAGCCTCACTTCGAGGAATCCATGTGAGATAAGCTAACCAACTTCATTTCATGTTTTGATAGTAATGCAATTTTTTCGCGTTGTCAACAATTTTTTGGCTAATTTATCATGATAATTTGCGGCAAAAAATTGATAATCGTTTTTATCGGTTTTACGGATACTTTTTCGACGTATCTTCTCATTAACCCCCATACATCCAGCTATATACAATGTATTTTTTGAAAATGTAAGCTTTTTCATTTGCCGCAAATTATTAAATGTTATGTATGTGTTACATTTAAATGTTTATCGCAATTGTTGCAAATAAGCTTCGTATCCAAGCAAAAAAAACCGGCATCCACGTATAGGATACCGGCTTTTGCTCTATTTCTTTGTTAAATCTAATGCCTATTTTGTATGGATCTGCTACCTTCTTGTTTTTGGATAACCCGCAGTTATATTCAACGAGGAGAGACATTCCTTGTTTAGCCTCCGGATGTGCTATATTCAGAGCTAACAGAACCATTCAAGACTAGAACAGACGAGCTATGACTTCCAGAAAAGGCCTTCCTGATCCAGCTCAACCCATTCCAGCTGCTGCTCGAAATCTTCGTTTGGAGAAATGACTTCAACAAAGGACCATGCATTTTCCTCGTTTTTTGCGTATACGTTCCACTTTTGCGATTCTAAGCGGAACTGTACAATGTCGATGCGGTCCCACTCGTTCCGTCTAGCCGTGGGGCGCTCCTCGGCAAGCGTCAATTGATTGCCTACTATCTCATGCCGCAGCCTGACGGATACGCGCAAATCCCCAGGCACCTTCTGCTCGATATAACCATCCATTATTGAAGCAAGTCGTTTAATTGTAAAAGGATCCAGCATCCTTCCCCCACCTCTTAAAACATCATGCAGCCTACCAGCTAGCTTTCTTAACGCCAGGAATTTGCCCGGCATGCGCCAGCTCGCGGAATTTAATCCGGGATACTTTGAATTTGCTCAAGTAGCCATGAGGACGGCCAGTCAGCTCGCAACGATTGTGCAAGCGCGTAGCCGAGGAATCCCTGGGCAGCTTCTGCAGCGCCGCGAAGTCGCCTTTTTCCTTCAGCTCTCTTCTTAGGTCAGCAAATTTAGCGACAATCGCTTGGCGCTTCAGCTCTTTCACTACCTTTGATTTTTTCGCCATCTTTCCCACCTCCTTATTCGTAATTATTACTAATTAAATATAGCAGAAATGATCAGCTTTGCAACCCTTATTTTGTTTATTCAAGCATGACGCAAAAGAAGGCGGGCTTGGACAAAACCAAACGGCTTCCTTTATTTTGTCCATTGAGTGCAAGGCAAATATCCTTTACGATAGCTTTAACCGATAATGATTATCATTATCCCAAATATTTTTCCGGAGGAGAACACACATGTACCGAAGTTCCAAAACTGTCGCTCTACTGAGCACTTTCGCATTAATGGGGGCATTATTGCTAGGCTGTGGCAGCAGCAACGCCAATGAAAGCAACGCGGCAAGTCCTGTCGCAGAAACGACGGAAGCGCCTGTGGCAACCGAGGAAGCCGCAGCTACGACCCGCGTGTTCACCGACTGGTCGAAGCATGAGGTCGAAGTTCCCGTAACGCCTCAGCGCGTCATTTATCATGGGGAAACGACCGGTGATTTGCTTGCCCTTGGCGTTAAGCCGATTGGCATTATGGTAGATGCCATTACAGGTACAGTCATGGAGGATCAGCTTCCTGACGTTGAAGATGTCGGTTTTCCGCTAAGCGTAGAAAAATCCTTGTCGCTGAAGCCCGATCTCATTATTTTCTCCAATTCCGACGAACAGCAATACGATGCTATCTCGAAGGTTGCTCCTACCGTAACCTTTAATACGTTCGACAAGCTTGATGTGCGGATGCGCTTTTTAGGCGACCTGTTCAATAAGAAGCAAGAAGCCGAGGACTGGCTGGCCGCGCATGCAGTCAAAATGTCCGATATGTGGACAGAGCTGCACGCAAACGGAGTGAAAGAAGGCGAGACCGCTTCTGTATTCACCATGTATCCAGGCAACCGTCTATTTATCATGGCAGGTGCGGGACTTCCGCAATTCTTGTATGAGGAAGGCGGCTTCAAGCCAACGCCGATCATTCAAGATCTAATCGATAAAGAAACAGGTTTCGCCGAAATTTCCGCCGAGCTGCTGCCGCAATACGCGGCTGATCGCATCTTTATTCTCAATCCCGTTGATCCAGCAGCCCAAGAGTCCACCAGCGATCTGCTCAAAAGCGAAATTTGGCAAAAGCTCCCTGCCGTTCAAAGCGGACAAGTATATAACTTTGATATTTTGAAAGCAGGCAGCGACGCAATCTCCAGGGAATGGTTAATCGATGAGTTGCCGAACATCCTATTGAAAAAGTAATTGAAAAATTAAAATCTGCTTTTAAATAAAACCCGGAAGAAGCTTTTCAGCTCTTGTTGAAAAGCTTCTTCTTTTTGTCTATAATGAATTTAATTGATAATAATTCTCATTACCGAAAAGAGGCAGCATCATGTCTACAGTACCGATAGCCCGTCTACCGCTCCGCTCCTTGCTCTTTCACTATATAGATGTCGACTTGCTCGACTTTGCTTCTGACGCGGTTTTAGCCGAGGAGACGACTTCCAGCTATATGCTGCTCATATTCAAAAGCGGCAACGGCAAGCTTTATACGGAATCATTCAGCGCTTCCTTCTCGCCTGACAGCACTTTCCTGCTCTCGCCCTCCACGGCTTATCAGTTCGAGAGCGTCGATGATAGCCAGATCGAATATTACCGGATCTCATTCCGCATCTTCCACATTGATGGCGGCCAGGCAGCCCCTTATGTAAAACCACTATTTCCGGACCGGCAAGAGCTGCGCATATACCCGCAAACACAATGGAATGATCTGCTCAGCCAGCTGTATGTCGGACAGACAAGCCAGGATGACTTGGAAGCGCACCGTCAGCAGCTTCATTTCCAGAAGATCATCGAATTTCTGCTTGAGCATAATTTGCAGGTTGACCAGCTGCAAAGTTCCGCGCAAACGGTCGAGCAAACGATTCAGTACATGCAAACAAACTTCCAAGACAACATAACCGTTAAGCAGCTCGCGCATATGGCGAATGTTCCTTCTTGGCAGTTTACGTCAATATTCAAAGAGCTGACCGGCAAAAAACCACTCGATTATTTGACGGAGCTGCGCATCAATAGGGCCAAGGAGTGGTTAACTCATACGGAAAGCACGCTCCGGGAAATTGCCGAGCGCGTAGGCTTCACGGACGAATATTATTTCAGCCGTCGCTTTCGGCTTATGACGGGCTTCTCGCCGAGGCAATATGCCATCTCCATGAGCCAAAACATTCTCGTCAAAGATTGGAACGGCCATGAAGTCCGTATCCCTTCGCACCCGAGCCGGGTTCTTTATTGCGGTGAAACGGTTGGCGACATGAACATGCTGGGCATTCCCTTAATCGAGAACCATATTTTCTGCAAGGATAACCCGCTTAGTCAAGAGCTGGCATCCAAGCTATCGCCGGACTTGATCATTTTCGATCATTATGACGAAGCCCTGTATTCGCAAATCTCGCAAATTGCGCCAACCCTTGCCTATAATTCCCGCGGTTCGCTAGATGACAGGCTTTTAATGCTCGGTGAGTGGTTTGGCAAAAAAAAAGAAGCCCAGCAGTGGCTTCTTCATCATAACAGCAATACTTTATTGATGTGGAAGCAGCTTCGGACGCTTATACGACCGGAGGAGACCGCTTCCGTGTTTGTTTTCCACAGGGGAAAACGCTTATTCGTCATGGGCAATATCGGTCTATCTTCGATCCTGTACCATCCCGATGGCTTCCGCCCTGCCGGCAAGGTCCAGCAGATTATGAAGTCAGGCAGACCCTACAAGGAAATTACGGCCAAAACCATTCATCAATACGCGGGTGACCGGGTATTCATGATGCTTCCGCAATGTTCCGAGTCCAAGGCAGCCATGGAGGAGCTGATGAACAGCCCCGTTTGGCGCAATCTCCCTGCAGTGAAAAACGGATTCAGCTATCTGCTTGATGAGCAGGATTGGAACATGGAGGATGCGGCAGCCAGAGACAAGCTTCTCTCCCTTCTTCCGCAGCTCCTTACCCAGTCTTCCTAGCTTCCTGCTAAGTACCGAACTGTGCTTGATGCAATCGGCTGTACGCGCCGCGCTCTGCAAGCAGCTCTTCGTGCTTACCCTGCTCGGCAATCCCCTGGTCAGCAACGACTACGATGCGGTCAGCATTTTTGATGGTCGCGAGCCTGTGAGCGATCACAAGCGTCGTCCTTCCGCGCGACAGCTCAGCAAGCGCCAGCTGGATAGCAGCTTCCGTCTCCGTATCCAGCGCGGATGTCGCTTCATCCAGAATCAGTATCGGCGGATTTTTCAAAAACATGCGGGCAATGGACAGCCGCTGCTTCTGGCCTCCTGAGAGCTTGACGCCTCTCTCGCCGATAAGGGTATCGAGACCTTCGGGCTGCGAGAGGACAAGCTCCTCCAGCTGTGCCTGACGCGCTGCCTGCATGACCTCCTCGTCAGAAGCCCCAAGCTTGCCGTACGCAATATTTTCCCTGATTGATCCGTCGAACAGGAATACGTCCTGCTGAACGATCCCGATGTTAGAGCGCAGCGACTCCAGCGTCATATGACGAATATCCATGTCATCGATTAGAATGGAGCCTTCCTCCACGTCATAGAATCGCGGCAGCAGGCTGCAAAGCGTCGTTTTCCCTGCACCGGACGGCCCGACCAGCGCTACCGTCTCCCCTGCACGAATGGACAGGTTAAGGCCTGTTAGAACCTTATCCTTGTTCTCGTAACCGAAAGTTACCTTTTTAAACTGAATATCGCCCTTTAGATGGTTAACGGCTACGGCATCCGGTGCATCGTCGATGTCAGGTGCCGTTTCGAGCAGCTCCAAATAGCGTTTGAAGCCAGCGATTCCTTTCGGATACGTTTCAATGACGGAATTGATTTGCTGGATAGGACTTAGAAATACGTTGGACAGCATGACGAAAGCAATGAATTCGCCATAGCTCATGTCGCCTTGGATGACAAACCAGGTTCCGCATACGAGCACGAACAATGAAATCAGTCGCATTAGAATAAAGCTGATTGAGGAATTCCATGCCATGACACGGTAAGCGATCAGCTTCGTCAACCGGAAGCGCCCGTTGTTCTCGGCAAAGCGAGCCATTTCATGCTTCTCGTTCGCGAACGCTTGAACGACGCGGATGCCGCTGACGTTGTTCTCGACGCGTGCGTTGTAGTCCGCAATATCGGAGAACATCCGATTGAAGGCCGCAGACATTTTGCGGCTGAAATACAGCGACAAATAAATCATGAGCGGAATAATGACAAAGGTCATAAGCGCGAGCTGCCAGTTGATGCTCAGCATGATAGCGAATGCGCCGGTCAGCGTCATCAAGGCGATAAACAAATCCTCAGGACCATGATGCGCGATCTCGCCAATATCCATCAGGTCATTGGTCATCCGCGACACCAGATGTCCCGTCTTGTTGTTATCGAAGAAACGGAAGCTTAGCTTCTGCACGCGGTCGAACAGCTGCTTGCGCATGTCCGATTCAATATTGATACCCAGCTTATGCCCCCAATAGGTGACCACGTAGTGCAGCGCGGCGCTGAAAACGTAAATCCCCAGCAAGCCGACGCAAGAGTATAATATCCATTTCCAGTTGCCGCTTGGCAGCAAATCATCAACAACCCGATTAACCGCAAGCGGGAACGCAAGCTCAAGCAACGCAGCCAGTATGGCGCAGCTGAAATCCAAAATAAACAGCTTCTTGTAGGGCTTGTAATACGCGAAAAAACGGCGAAGCATACACAACTTCCTCTCTAACCTAATCTTGGCAAATCCTTAATGAAAATCGTTATCAATTGCAGCCCATTCATCGTAAAACAAAGCCGCGGCTCGCACAATGGACAAACGTGAGCATTTTTTTGTACAAAATGAAACGCGGGTGCAGCCGGTTCATGTCATAATTTTAGAGAAGCCATGTCCTTTTCTCATCATTTCATGCGTGAATAAGCTGTGCTAAAGTAAGAGCATATTGACGAAATGAGGGACATACAATGACCACACCTATCCGAATCGGAATTATAGGAAGCGGAGGCATCGCAAGAGCCCATGCATCCGCTTATAAGAAAATGCCCATGCACGTAGAGATTGTTGCGGTGGCCGACAGCTTGCCAGGCAGGGCGCAGGCCTTCATCGAGCAGGAAGAGCTTGTCCATGCCGCTGCCTTCGAGGATCACAGAAAGCTTCTGGAGCTGGACCTGGATGGAGTAAGCATTTGCACACCGAACTTTGCTCACCACGAGACATCTGTAAACGCTTTAAACGCAGGCAAGCATGTATTGGTCGAGAAGCCGATGTCCGTGACGCTTCAGCAATCGATTGAAATGGTTGAAGCCGCTGAACGCAGCGGCAAGATGCTGACGGTAGGCTTTCAGCCGAGATACGACCCGAATATGTCCTTAATCCAAGAAATCGTGCAATCCGGAAAGCTCGGAAAGGTTTATTTCGTCGAAACCGGCGGCGGCAGACGGCGCGGCATGCCTGGCGGCACCTTTATCCGCCAGGAGCTTGCGGGAGCAGGCGCTATGGCTGACATCGGCTGCTATTCGCTGGATATGGCGCTTAATGCGCTCGGTTATCCGAAGCCGCTAACGGTATCGGCTTATACCTCGAACCACTTTGGCACGAATCCGATCTACCACCGCGAAGCCGCTAATTTCGACGTGGAGGATTTTGGGGTTGCCATGATCCGGCTTGAAGGCGACATTATATTAAATTACAAGACCAGCTGGGCGATGCATATGGATTCGCTTGGCGCGACGATGTTTCTCGGTACGGATGCCGGCCTAAAGGTTACGCCTGCGGGCTCAGGTCCATGGAGCGGCGTATGGGACGGAAGCGTTGGCAGTATGACTCTCTATCACGATGTGGTTAACCAGCACGTTCAATCCTCCATTCCGGTCATCGACCATGGCCTGAATTTGTTTGACGAGAAGGTGCGGGACTTTGTCGCCGCCATCAGAGAAAATCGCCCTGCACCGATTCCTGGCGCGGAGATCCTGTATAACCAAGCGATCATTGACGGTGTGCTCCGGTCCGCTGCAAGCAAGCGCGAAGTAACGATTGAACTGCCTTAGATTACATGAGGGACTGCAACCATAAGAAGCAGCTCTGCACGGACCATGTCCGTCTGAGCTGCTTCTTTTTTTGCTTAACGAAGTAGTGAAGCGGTTCTTTTAATGAGATTCGTATGAGCGCCATAGCAATATTTATTCTATCAACTGACGACATAACGTCCCCAAATAAAAAAAGCTGCCCCGCAGGTGCAGCTTCAAGTCATGCTGTCTTCTTTAAACAGAAGATATAATGCCGCGGTTGCTGTTCTTCGCAAAGTTGATGATCGACTCATACTGAGTCTTAGCGATCCGGCGGTCAGACATCGGAAGGTGAGGGTTTTTGACAATCTCGGCTAACTTCTTGAGCTCCTGCATTTCCTCAGGGGTCACTTTGACCGTTATTTTCCCCACGTGCTCCCCCCTCCTTACCATGGTTTGATCAGAAATCGTTTCATAATCGCTTCAGGGTTACCAGCTATGGTCATTATACGCAAAACCTTGATAAACTTGCATGTTATTTTGGAGGCGTTCGCGGATTTGGATCATCCTTTGGATCATTCTTTGGATCATCCATTTCCTCCGGGAACAAATCTGCGAACTCCTTGTTCTGTTTGCCCTTCAAATAGGCTAAACCTGCATAACCTGCAAGCAGGGAGCTGCTGACGACCGCAAAGTTGTCGGACGTGTCCGCCATCGACAAAGCTGTTTTCGCCAGAATCCCTGTTCCAATGGCAATTAGAAGATCGCCTAAAAAGCCAAGATCGAAAAAAATCTTTTTTTTCGCATTGCTGTGATCCCGGAAGCCGATGACGAAAATGACAAAATAATAAATACGCTGGATCCATCTGATCAGCCAGTTCGATGAAAGCGAAAGTCCGATCTCGTCATATTCAATGACGAGCTTGGGCATTTCGATAATGCCGTTTTTCACAAAATGCCCAATTAGTCCGCCCACTAAGCTCATGGAAATCGATAAACCAAACACCTGGATGAAGGCTTGAAAGCTTGCAATGACCATCTCCGCATGACCACCCTTCAACAACGCATTACGCTTGGCAGCACGATATCGCACTACTTTCACTTTATGACGCTGTTTACGGGTTCACGACTATTATTTTCGCATAACGTCCTTGGTAAGCTCCTGCAGCAGTTGCGGAATCGAACCATTCTGATTGCCCATTAGCAGACGGATCATTTCCTCGCCAAGATCATTTTCATGCTCATCCTTGATTTCCGCAATCTCATTATGCAGCCTCTCCATCTTCTTATCGAGCGCAGCGGCGGAATCAGCCGCTTCCTTCAGCTCGTTCAGCAAATGAGGCGGGATCGCGTGCTTATATTTATAATAGATTTTGTGCTCCAGACTCGCCCAGAAATCCATCGCAATGGTGCGAATCTGTACTTCCACACAAACATTTTCGCGGCGGTCGGATATAAACACCGGTACCTCGATCAGCAGATGAAGGCTTTGATAGCCATTCGGCTTAGGATTTTTAATATAATCTTTGACGGACAGCAATTTCAAATCGCTCTGATTTTGCAGCATATCGCTTATCCGGTATATATCCGAAATAAAGGAGCAGTTGATTCGCAAACCTGCAATATCTTTTATTTCATTTCGAATGCTCGTGAAATTAAACTCGCATTGCTTGCGGACCAGCTTCTCGATAATGCTCTTCGGCGACTTTAATCGCGAGCTCGTATGCTCAATCGGGTTATACTCATGCAGCAGTTGAAATTCTTCCTTTAGAATTTCTATCTTCGTTTCAAGCTCTTGCAGCGCGAATTTGTACATCATCATGAAACGCGTAATTTGCTGTTTGAAATCTTTGACCATATGCATCTGTTCCATCGACATGCTGCTTAGTTCCCCTTCCGCTCCACGCGGGTTATTCCTTGCTGGATCGTTCTACTATTGATCAAGAAGCTTGAAAATACGACTTAAATGATGCAAATCCTCATTTGAGATTCGTTCGCTTATATAAGCAATTATAGCAGAATCTCTTTCATCAAAGGACTCCATGTAATTCTTGCCCTTATCCGTAATCGCGATTTGCACAACGCGTCGGTCCGAATCGCAGCGCACGCGCTCGATTAATCCTCTCTCAAGCAGCTTGTCCCCCATCAGCGTAACCCCGCCAGCCGTGATGAGAAGCATTTCTGCTAATTCCGTAGATTTCATCGGGCTTTTCCGATTCAAATGCTGAAGCATTCTGGTTTGGTTAACAGAAAAGCCGCATTCGAGGCCTTTGTGCCATTCCGATTTCATTTTTTTGTAAACGCTCTTTAATAGCGGGTACAGCTCCTTCCATTCTTCATCCATATGCATGTCCATCCTCATTTCTTATCCGGCATTGACTTCTGTCGCCAAACGTTACTATAATTGCATAGGCTTCCTAATCAATCTATTAAATATGTTCACCGAGGTGAATCGAATGGGCGAAAATAAATACGAGAACGTATCCGAGCTTATCGCTGTTTTCCAACGCTTCGCGCGAGCTGACTGGCGTAAAAAAACGATGTGGGACGGGCTAAAGGCGAGTGAAATTCGCATGCTTGTCAGCATCAAGCAAAACAATGATAAAGGCAGGGCGGCTACGACTGTCACTGAAATCAGCAAAATATTAGAGGTAACCTCGCCTACGGTTACTCAAATGCTCAACCGCTTGATCGCTGAGGGCTGCGCAATCCGAACGGCCGATCAAACGGATCGCAGAATTACCGAAATCACTTTAACGGAAAAAGGAGATCGGCTCGCAACCAAGGCCATTGACCGATTCCATTCGATATTTAAGGGCATCATTGACGAGCTTGGCAAAGAGCAGTCCGATCAGCTTATCCTGATGCTGAATCAAGTATTTCAGTTTTTGGAATACGCGAACAAAACGGATGACCTATAAACATAGAAAGAGGATTTCGCCAGCTGCAGCTGCCGCTGGCGAAATCCCTTTTATTTAGAGCCGCTCCTGCGTTTATTGCAGAGCAGGCTCTTTTTTGATTAAGTCCGCTGTTTCGGGTTCCGCCTTAACCTTTGAATCATTCGAGGAGCGAAGCGGAATTTCTTTCAGGAATAGAACGAGTACGAACGCGACGATTAACAAAGACATTCCGAATAAAAATACGACAGTGAGCGAGTCGCTTAACACGGACCGCACCATCTCGATAATGTGCGTAAATAACGGCTGCACCTGTTCGGGTAGCGTCGCATGCAGCTCTTTGAGCTTCGGCTGGTCAAGCAGCATTTGCGGGTTCAGGAAGCTGGATAGCTGGTTTGCCGTTTCGGCATCGACCTGCGTCAAATCCGGTCCCTCGCCTGCCTTCACGGCAGCCTCAAGCTTGCTCGACATCGTGGAGTTCATGACCGTGCCCATTACAGCAATACCGATCGTACCGCCCAAGTTGCGGAACAAGGTTGCCGTAGCTGTCGCAACGCCAAGCTGCGTTGGCGCTACTGCATTCTGGACCGTCAGCGTGAATACCGGCATTGAAATACCGAGTCCGATACCGAACACGATCATGGCGGCAACTGCAACCGCGACATTGCTCATAAAGGCCATCATAAGCATTCCGACAACCATGAACGGCATGCCTGCCAACGCAAAACGTTTGTATTTGCCCGATTTGGAAATCCAGCGTCCGGACAATGTGCTAAGAAAGATCATTGCGATCGACATCGGCATATTGACGAAGCCCGAATAGGTCGGAGAAATGCCAAGCACGCCTTGAACGAAGAAGGGAAGATACATCATCGCGCCCATCATGCCGGCATTCATTAGGAATCCGATCGAATTCGAAATCGTAACGATGCTGTTCTTGAACATGGATAATGGCAATACCGGACTTTTAGCCTTGCGCTCTACAAGGAGCAGAATGATTAGAAATACGATCGATGCCGCGAATAATCCGACAATTTGCGTTGATCCCCAATCATATTTCGTTCCCGCCCAAGAAAAGCCAAGCAGCAGGGCAATCAACATTAATGACAGGAACAATGAACCCAAGTAATCGATCGATTCCGTCGTTTTTCTCGCTGTTTTGGGAAACATAGACGAGATCATTCCGAATGCCACAACGCCAAGCGGAAGGAATATCCAGAAAATCCATTTCCACGCGATATGATCGACTAGAAAACCGCCAAGCGTCGGTCCGATTACGCTGGAGAAGCCGAACACGGCCATCATGATACCCGTCCATTTCGCTCTCTCCCGCGGCGCGAATAAATCACCGACTGCCGTAACCGTTGCCGACATTAGAATACCGCCGCCTAAGCCTTGGATGCCTCGATACGTAATGAGTTGAAAGACGGTCGCGGAGGTTCCGCATAAAAAGGCACCTATAATAAAAAACACGATACCTACTAAGAGAAATGGCTTGCGCCCGTAGATATCGGACAGTTTGCCGACAAGCACGGTGGCAATCGTCGAGGTAAGCATGTAGATCGTGATTACCCATGTGTAATACTCAATGCCCCCCAGAATCGCAATGATTCTCGGCATGGCCGTACTTACGATTGTCTGATTTATCGCTGCGAAAAACATCGCAGCCATCAGCGCAATCATAATGGTTAACTTCTTTTTTTGCGTCAAATGCTCCATATGCGCTGCACTCCTAAACCTTTTTATTTAGTATGGCCGATTGGCTGCCAAACTACTTCAGCCCTTTAGGTAGGTTACCTACCTATTTGATAATGATACAATAACTTTAGTACTAAAACAACTGTGAATTTCAATGTATGCGCTGCCACCGAAAAGCAATATTTGCATGCAAGATGAAACGGCTTCACCGTCCTATGGCGGCGTGACGCGTTTCATTCCGAGAAATAGAGAGAATGTATCGCCTAAGGATATATTTCCCTATATGTTAAGAAGAAACGACTGACGGCATCCTTTCTTCGAAACGCAAAGAGAAAGTATGTACAAACATATATCCTTTCCTATACGACAAAAAAACAGGCCGGTGCTAGCTCCGGCCTGTCTCCACTCATCTATATTAATCGCCCAAAGGAAACCAGCCTGGCGTGTGAACAATCGCTTGCCACAGCGGATCCGGCACGACCAAACGATCTTGGTCGTCTTTATTGAGCGTTGTTTTTATTTCATTCTCGCGTCCTTGCGCAACCTTCTCTACCCAGTCAGGCTCAATGATTAGCTCACGGCCGATTGCCACTAGCGGTATGCCGGTCTCCAATGCCTTCACAGCCTCATCAGGCGTGTGGATCGAGCCTACGCCGATAACGGGCACAAGGTGCCCCACCCGCTCTTGAATCCATTCCATGCGGGTTTTTGTTTCCTCTGCTCCTCGCTTAGGAAGAGACCAGAAATCCATTAAGGAAACATGAAGATAATCAAGCTCTTTCCGTGCCAATTCGTCAAGGAGCGCAAAGGTATCCTCCATCGTTATGCCGGGAGTAGTAGCCTCCTCTGGGGAAAAACGGTAGCCGACCAAAAACGGCTGCTTCGCATGCGTGTGAATGGCCCGTTTCACCTCGTCCACGACTGCCAGCGGGAATCGCATCCGGTTCTCGATGCTCCCACCCCAGCGATCACTGCGCGTATTCGAATGCGCGGAGAAGAACTGCTGAATAAGATAACCGTTCGCACCGTGAATTTCTACGCCATCAAACCCGGCCTCGATCGCTCTTCGCGTTGCATCTCCGAAATCAGCGATGATCCGTTCGATTTCAGTTTCCGTTAAAGCCCGCGGCACGATGCCTGCGCTTTGCTCTGATGCCACCGCGCTTGCGCTTACGACGTCTCCGTTAGGAACCAAGGCAGGCGGGCATTCTCTTCCCCCGTGGAAAATTTGCAGGACCGCCTTCGACCCTTTTTCTTTGATCGTCGCTGCCAGCTTGCTCAAGCTCGGTACCATGCCATCATGGTCGCTGGCAAATTCGCCCTGGAACCCTTTCCCATTCGGTGATACATACACGCAAGCTGTCACGACAAGGCTTACTCCGCCTGCTCGGCGTCCGTAGTACTTCAGCTCGGCTTCCGACACGGTTCCGTCTTCATTCGAGGAGAAATTCGTCATTGGCGCCATAATAATGCGGTTCTTTAATTCCACTCCGCTTTTCAAGGACACTTTTTCAAATAAAGGCATATAGCTCTGTTTCATTATGTTCAACACTCCCGTTATCTATTTGCGGAATTCATCATACAGCCTCCGTATAACTGTAACTTTTTATAATACTGTAATATTAGTTTATACAGTTGCGGTTGTCAAGCGACAAAAAAACAGCTACACCGTTTGGTATAGCTGTCCTACATCTCTTTGCTTTAGCTTTCGTTAAACACGTATTCAATATCCTTCTTTTCAGTATGGAGTTTCCAATAACTTTCGGCAATCGCATCTGGATCATAAAAAGTCCCTTTGGCAACATACCCGCAGATTGTTACGGTTCCGACAAAGATACCTTGCGGCCGCAATTCCTCAGACAGCGTGAAGGCAAGGGAGCGAATGCCCGCTTTCCCAATCGACAAAGATGATACGGCTGCTGCAGGAGCAAGTGCCAAACCGCCGCCCGTAAACAATATCGTTCCCCTGCCCTTTTCCAACAGATCGGGAATAATTTGTTGCGCGCTCGATAAAGCTCCCGCTACGTTTACTTTGAATTCTTCGATTAGCCGCTCATTCGCCAGCTCTGTTGGTTTAACCATGCTAATAACAGCTGCATTGTACACAAGTACTTCCGGAACGCCGAATTGCTGTTTGATCCGTTCAAATGCCGCTTCCACTGAAACAGGCAGCGAGGCATCAACCTCAACGCGATCAGCCTCAATCCCCAAGGCTTCAAGCTCCTTAACGTAAGAATCAAGCGATTGCGTGTTTCTTGCCCCAAGCACGACCCGATACCCTTCATTGCCGAACTTTTTTGCAACGCCTAAGCTAACACCAGGACCTGCACCAATAATGACGATAAGCGGTTTGCTCATATTCTAGTCTCCTTAATATTCAAATGATGAAGAAACATATGAGAACAAGCAGGAATGCCTACTCAAACGTTATCATGAATCATTCTGAATGACTAATAGAATATGGCCATGCTCTTATAGCCTAGAAACGTTTAAGCAGTGGTAGAAGTCGATTCATGCTCTTTCAGCTTCGTTTTTAATTCTGTTTTACCGCCTGTGGCGCTGAACGAGAAATAGTAAATGCCCACAATGACGGCAGCCAGGATAGCAAGCGCAAAGAAAATATTGCTATATAGGAATGCCCCTATATGAATGGCAAACGGGTTTAAGTGAAAGCTAGTTTCCTTCGCGTCCAGCAGCTTTCCCATCACGCTGGTGGTCATGGCGCCGGAAATGAAATTCAGCAGCGACATCAGCCCCATGCCCACCCCGATCTGTTCTTTCGTGAGCGTTCGCGAGATCGTATTCGACATTGCGATTTGCATGAAGGTTTGACCCATATTGCCGAACATCAGCAAAAACAGAATCAAATAAGGCGACGCACCAACAAAGATAGATAACAAAACAAAGCAAGTAAAGCTTAGCGAAATCGCTGTATATACGAGAAAGGAATTTCCTTTCTCATCGGCAAGCCTTCCCCCTCGGCGGCCCATGAGCGCAGAAATAATCGCAGCCGGGAACATGACTAGACCTATTACGGCAGGCGACAATTGGTTTAGATTTGAAAGAAACTGCGGCGTGACAAACGGCATTCCGAAGCTAAGCATTGTCGCAAGAAAAGTAATAAACAACCCGAAGGAGTATTTTTTATTCTGAAATAGCTTAGGCTGGATAAATGGTTCTGCTGCTGTCCGAATGCGTATGACGAATAGGATAAGCAGCACGATTCCGCCTAAAGCAAACCAGAGATTGGCTTGAGATATTCCGAGCAGCAGCAGCGCGACTGCGCCTCCGAGCAGAATGCCCCCAAGAAAATCGATTTTCTGAGCCTTGCCCCGTTGATTATCCAAATATTTGCGGAAGAACGGCAAGGCCAGCAGCGGGATAACCGATAGCAGGAACAGAAATCTCCAGCTGGCAAAGCTCGTCACGAGGCCTGCCACAATCGGAGCGAGAGCAGTTCCCAACGCAAGCCCGGCCGCTACCGTCCCGAGCGCCCTTCCCCTCTTCTCAGGAGAGAAATAGCGTACGGGCACGATCATTGCGGTAGCCGGAATGACAGCGGCTCCGCTAGCTTGCAATATGCGGCCCAATACAATCATCCAATATTCAGACGCCAGAAGCCCTACGATCGAACCAAGGGCAAAGAAAATAAGCCCGAACGTTAATAAATCTTTCAAGCGGTATTTATCGGCAAGCTTTCCGTATGTAACGGATCCTACGGCGTATACGATCATATACCCGGTAAGCAGCCAGCTTACCTGCGAAGGCGTAATGCCGAACTCCTTGCTGATTACAGGCATTACCACGTTGAACATCGATGCATTCATAATTGAAAATACTAATGTAAAAGCTAAAATAGGCATCAGCTTTTCGCCATTGTTAGTCGTGCTTGCAGCTTCCATAGCTTGGATACACCCTTCCTAAATCTACTGTCCTATTTCGTTTGAATTCCAACGAAATGCTTAAAAATAAAGCGAACCGCGCGTTATTGCTCGTACGCTTTAATGATTTTTTTCAATAAATCCTGTAGAACGACCGTTTCTTCTTTCGTGAGCAGATTGCTCGATTTATTTTTCGCTTGCTGGACTGCCTCTTTCGATTGCTTATATTTCGCCAGCCCTTCGTCGGTCAAATACATGCGCTTCATTCTCGCATCCTGGTCATGCTCGCGGCGAATGACCCAACCTCGCTTTACCATGCCGTTGATGAGGCTCGTGACGCTCGACTTGTCGATAAAAAGCAGCTGCTCGAAATCCGCATTCATGGCCCCTGGCTTAATCGCCAGCAAATGAAGCGACTGCGACTGCTGCGGGGTTAACCCAAGCGGTCGAAGGGCAGAATCAATCTCTCGCCTTATATTGGTAAATGCAAGCTTGATCAATAACGTATTGCTATCCTCATGCTCCCATGGAAAACGAGCGATAAAGGTTTCTTTTCCCATTCCGGGCCCACTCCTTATTAGTTTGAATTCAAACTAATAGTAAAAGCCAGCGCTCGTTTTGTCAAGAACGATTCACACGGATAAGCAACTCTATTGTTTCAAAATAATATGAATAGGTTATAAACAATAGAAATAGATACATATACTCATATAAACGGGTCTTTAACCAAGGAGGATATATCAAATGGAATATATAACGAACAAAGCTTATCGCAACGAGGACGTTTACTTTGACGGGTCGCATTATATTGGCTGTTCATTTACGAATTGCACAATCCATATACAGTCTCTGCGGTTCAATTATGACCGCTGCACGTTTCCCGGCTCTTCATTCAAGCTCAGTCCCAATCTATCTATGCTTCAAAATGTATATTCGCTTCTGCCCGCTGCAATAACCAGCCAAACCGCATGAATGAGCATATTAAGCGAAAAAAAGCAGCATGGGCCTATGTGCTAACAAGCATAAGCCGATGCTGCTTTTCTGGTTATGAAGCGAACAGATTAAATTTCGATCGAAGACTATTCCAATTTTCATAATTATGAATTTGATTTCCATTATTTTTTATATCAATCCTTAATACATTCTTCAAAGGTAACAAATTATTTTGTCGTTTGTTAACTTCAATCGTAATGAACCCTGTAAAATATATGGTATTAATTCCTTTTTATGCCACTTAATCCTTATAAAGACCCATTTTCTCACCAAGTTCAATACAACGTGCCCGATTCTTCTCATCATACACGCCTATCCAGCCTGCGGTGAAATTCATAGCCCATTGAACCTCCGGTTCTTCCTGCGCAATATTAGCTTCTATTATAGATAGTAAGTCTTCGGTGTTAACAGGCGGTATTTTCCAGTCCATCTCAATCGCGCTTGATAATACCAAAAAGCTCGCCTTTCAAGAGCAGCAGGGCTATTTCCCCATGACTCCATCAATGCAATTGTCTTCTTGTCTTTGGTGAGTTGATTAGCACTTAACCCATCCAATAAGTTATTTTGCTCATCAAAAAGGTGAGTCTGCATATCCTTCTCGAGCTTATTTAGCACTTCTTGTGAAAGAAGTTTTTTATCCATAATTAAGATTGCTAATAGTCTGGGTAAAAACGCTTCGGTTGACCAAAGTTCCATAGCTAGTTCGTGATCTTTTTTGATGTCCTTTGCGATATTTCGTAAGTCGCCTAACTTAGCTTTACTATTGATCTGAAGTAGAATGTTTTCTGCTTTTGAAGAACGTTTTCTATCTGTATCTTTATTTTCATTCATTTTATACAATTCCTTTATTAAAGCACCGTTTCACAATATGTCCTTGATGGGGTATATCAAAAACTTAATTTCGTAATATGTCTTATTGTACAGGAATTATCCAAATTTCACTTTAGTACTACTGTACATTATTAAAGCTTTCTCCAACTGCCTGCTAATACTTTATTTCGTATTATTAGGTTAACCAGAGATTTCTGGTTGGCCTTTTTTCATAGGTGTCATATGATGGCGGTGGCCGAGAGAACGTATACTTTATTGGGGTCAAC
>NZ_JBWDNK010000002.1:0-1105225 GCF_056269165.1 Paenibacillus sp. J22R232
ACGTGACGCTGTACGCGCAGTGGACGGCCAACCCGACATACACCGTAACGTATAACGGCAATGGCAGCACGGGAGGAACCGTGCCAACGGATAGCAATCCGTACGAGCAAAGCGCAACGGTAACCGTATTAGTAAACACGGGAAGCTTGGTGAAGACGGGCAACACCTTCACAGGTTGGAACACGGCGGCCGACGGAACAGGAACACCCTATGCGGCAAATGCAACGTTCGGCATGGGAGCGGCGAACGTGACGCTGTATGCGCAGTGGACGGCCAACCCGACATACACCGTAACGTATAACGGCAATGGCAGCACGGGTGGAACCGTGCCAACGGATAGCAATCCGTACGAGCAAAATGCAACGGTAACCGTATTAGGAAACACGGGAAGCTTGGTGAAGACGGGCAACACCTTCACAGGTTGGAACACGGCGGCTAACGGAAGTGGCACAAACTATGTGACGGGCGCTACTTTCAGCATGGCAGCGGCGAATGTGACGCTGTATGCGCAGTGGACGGCCAGCCCTGATGGCGGTAGCGGTGGCATCCCAACACCACCAGATGACAGCAAAGTAATCTCAAAGAATGGTGAATTATTGCTTCCCGCAGGCAAAACGGGTGAGGTTAGTTTGGGAGATGCAATTACAATAGATATTCCGGCAAATGCAACGGGCAAAGAACTGAAATTAACGATCGAAAAACTTACTGGAACTCAAGATCTTCTAACGGATGAAGACGTTCTGGCTAGTCCGATCTTCGAGATTCTGAAAAATTTCTCAGAGAACTTCAGTAAACCGGTAACACTGACTTTTAAGTTTGATCCGACAAAATTGAGCGGTAATCAAAGAGCAGCCGTGTTCTATTATGATGAAGTGCAGAAGAAATGGGTGGAAGTTGGCGGTGTTGTTAGGGGTAATCAGATTACCGCAGAAGTAACCCACTTTACAAAATTTGCGGTAATGGTTGTAGGGCAAGCGGCAAGTGAGCCAAAACCAACGATTAACTTTAGCGATATATCCGCACATTGGGCGAAGGCAAGCATCAAGGAAGCGGTAAGCAGCGGAATCGTCACTGGTTATCAGGACGGCACGTTTAAGCCGGACAAAACCGTGACTCGTGCGGAATTTGCCGTCATGCTGATGAATGCGTTGAAGACGCAAGGAGCGGGAGCGGCGCTGACGTTCACAGATACAGCGAAGATCGGAAGCTGGGCGCAGAAAGCGGTCGCGCAAGCGGTGCAAGCAGGCATTATTAATGGCTATGAGGATGGTACTTTCCGTCCAGCTGGGGAAATTACACGAGCAGAGATGGCAGCGATGATTGCGGGTGCATTGGGTAAAGATAGCGAAGCGAATGCCACAGCAACTAGCTTCGCAGACGACAAGGACATCCCAGCGTGGGCAAAAGCTGCGGTTGCTTATGTAAAGCAAGCAAGCATCGTGCAAGGGAAAGGCGACAATCAATTTGCCCCTGGGGACCATGCAACAAGAGCAGAGGCCGTAACGGTTCTGCTGAACATGCTGGCTCAAAAGAGCAAGTAAAGTAAAAATCGTCAACCCAAACTGATTTTAGATGTAAATAACAAGGGTTATTCCTTAAAGCGGTAAAATTAACTGCTTAGGGGATAGCCCTTGCCTTATTTAAAATAGGAAGTCTCGACACATGTGGAGTATTGTGTGTTGATAATGAGGGAGTATTATTGGAGCCGCATTACCTGAAAATATTAAGCAGGGCAAGCTCTGAATGGATTTGAAAATAGATTACGGGCGACTAAAATTGTTAGCTTCGTACTAAACATTAATATTTAAAAGATGAACGTGGGATCTACATTTCTTGCAATCCAAAAACGATTTAATGATTATGAGGTTCTTTAAAAAATGACTGCACACATACGAGGGTTTTTCATGTCGTGATATTCCACGACTTCAATGATTATAGGGACTTTCTTCTTAAGGGGTACTGTCGGGTGACAAGAACATTATCTCATTAAGGGCCGCGAATATCGCGGATTTTTGTATGTATAGCATCAAATTCTTGTCAAAACCAAATGACAAGAACTTGATCTCATTCCCGCGGAGAACTTGGAATTCGTATTAATGAAGCATCAAGCGAGAAATAACCGGCTGCGCTACGTTGAACTAACTGGCAGGAGAGTTGAGTATTTTGGTGGAAAATATATTATCCTGGGATTTATAGATAGAAAGGTGAGTCGAATGAAATTCAAATTTTATAATGACACTGGAAGAATAATCAGTATTCACCCTGGTACGGAGATAAGCGGCATTAAGTGTGATATGGATAATATTAAACCATTAGAAATAAGGACATTTCTGCTTCCCTCTTGAACATATCCGTGGGTGAAATTATGGGATTATGGTGAAGAACGGGGCTTATCTATTTTAGTATCAGCTCAAGTTAATGATTAACCTAACTAGGAGCTATAGCTTCATAATCACCAGGACGAGGCTGCCGGCATAGATCGGCAGCCTCATTGAGCTAAGAGGCAGATTTGCTTGATGAAATTGTGATAAAATGGAAAAGTTATGATTTTATCAGTTTTCTGCTTAGGGAGTTGAGTGAGTTCATTGTCCTTGCTAAAACAATCAAATGTAAAATATCTATATTTAATACCTTCCTCAGTTATTACGATAATCGTACTTTTTTGTTCTTACGTCTCGATATTCGGTTTTGAATATGAACACCGTTTTAGAGAAGAGTACATTGGTCCAGAAACGGGTTCAAAAGTTATTGGAGTTTTAATTATATTCGTGTATCTTATTTTCACCTATGTAGTGACTTGGTTTTATAATCAAGACATTAATGGTATTGTCTTACGGCTGAACAGATCTTTATTTAATACCTTTGTTATCGTTACTGTGGGGTTCTTATCGAGTTTCCCGTTGATGCTTTCCGCTTACCTTTCTCTTTTATACTAACGGGAAACGATAGCTCAATGCATTAATTTTGCTAACATTATCGGCAGTTTTGAGTAAAAGACATTAGACAATGAAAGGTGAATGTAATTGAATCAAAAAAAAACTTTCAAATTAAATGAAGACGATATTTTAGAAATTTTAACTGAATATCTTGCAGAAGAAAGTGGATTTAAAACATTTCAATCAAGAGCAATTCTTTTGGGTACGCCAGGTAAAGACTTCAGGTTAATTTCAGTAATTGTTGATTTAGAAGATGATGATATTTCGGAATTAGATTTAGGGGATATCGATAATAAAATAGAATTTAATGGTTCGCCTTGATGTTATAAAAACTTGTTCTTTGTTCAACTAGGGAGGAACGATAGTTCAACCAAGCAAGGAGCGGTATGCCAGCGCCAGCCTGATCCTTGCTCATGAAGTAGTGAGCAGTTTAGATTCATTAGTGGTATATAAGTGTGTTGTTGATCAAAATAAGGTGGTGCTGTAAATGCACAATAATGAGATTGATGGGTCTAAAACATTAGAGGAAGTTGAAAAGCTAGTCTGGGGCGAGCCCCAAATGAGTTCAAACTTAGTTTTGACAGCACATGCTTTGAGGAAAAAACCTCTTAAGGATTTTACTGCAGGTGATTTAAGATTGATGATTGGACAACAGTTAAGTTTAGAGCATCTTGTACCTATAGCTCTTGATGTATTAGGAGCAGATCCGTTTGTTTGTGGGAATTCTTACCGCGGGGATCTGTTAGAGCATGTTCTAAAAATACCGTCTTCTTTTTGGGAGTATAATACAGCCCTCTATTATTGTCTTGATGAGATTGTTACTGATGCTCAGTGTACAATAGAATCAGTAAAACCTCTTTTAGATTCTTATAAACCACCGTACTGAAAGGTTTTGAGCTAACTGGCAGGTGAATTATTGGAAGAATGTCATATTCAGGAGGCGTTTTTATGGGGAAGACATTCTGCAAACGAACTAAAAAGATAAGGATAGATGGTTCTCAATTCCACTGCGTTATTAACGAGATTCCTAGTAATAAATTTGTGAATTTTAAGGTCTATTCGTCAAAAACCTCATATTTTGAAGTGTTATTTACATGGAAAGGTAGCTGGCACTTTATCCCGCATAAGCCAAGTAATTGTGAAAGTTTAATTAGATATGCGATTGAAAATGGATGGGAATTTAATAGTGAAAATAAAATATTGAAAATAGGACAAGGGGATTTTCTCATACATAAATTAGGACTAACTTCACATACATCTCAGGAAGATATCGGAGAACTATAGCTTAACAATCACCAGGACGAGGCTGCCGGGCAGTATAGTTAAATCACTTCGCGAATACTTCAAGTAAGGAGAATTTGCGTAATTCGTAAAAAAGACGTTAGGTGAAATTGCTGTAACGGACAATAAAAATCAAAAATTTAGGGAGCAACTAATTGAAACGTATACAAATATTTCTATTAATATTTATTTTGATGTTATCTGGATGTGGTAAGAAATACACAAATAATAATGAAAATGAAGGGATGAGCTCAGTAATGGATGCAAAGGCAGACATTTTATCTATGTTTCAAGAAGCAGGACTAGAAGACTATTCGGAAACTTTTCAAAGAATGATCAAGCCATCTATCCGTTTAATAACGGAAAGAGAGTCAGAGAAAAAATTAGAAATTGGTCAAACAAAGTTAGGGGGCCAACCAGATTTGCCTGCAAATATTGAATGGCCGTATTGGAAAGAGTACCCTATGTCATTCATTGCGCAGATCAATTTGCAAGAAATGCCTAACATTCAGACAGATAACGATATTCATCCAACTAAAGGTATCATTTATTTCTTTTATACAGCAAATCCCGAAGCGATGTATGAAGAAGCCGATTTTGATAATAACCCTGAGACCTCAAAAGTTTTATTCTACGACGGAGATATAAAAAACCTAGTAAGAACACTACCTCCTAAAGAACTATCGGAAGAATTGCAGTTTTCAAGTGCGAGAGTTATACCAAAACTTGAATGGACTGTTCCCAGTTCGGATTCTTTTGAAGTACATGAATTGCTTAGGTTATCAGGAAATGATGAAGAAAAGTACTGGAGAGTATTCCTGGGAAATTTCTCAAATAAATATATAGAAGGCCATACTTCGGAATTCCATGTAGGAATGAATAGACTTTATGGATATCATGATCCAGTTCAAGGTGAATATAAGGGCGAGGGTTGGAGGCTCCTACTACAAATAGATTCGGAAGACAGTACTAATATGGACTGGGATGATACTGGAAGAGTTTATTTTTGGATTAAAGATTTTGACTTAAAGAATTTACAATTTGATGGCGTATCCACTATTCGTGAAGGGACCTAGGGATCACGAATGGAATTTACAGTAGATTTAAAGATGCCAGCAACATCGCCTAACACCATATTCAAACTTCGGGCCATTCGGCTCTTGGTCTGCCCAAGTCAATTCGGGGATATTCAACCGAATCTTCATTAAACTCCCTCGGTAAAATGTAGTTTCCTCACGAATGCTCGCTTATTCGCAGGATCTCTCCCAATAGATGAATCGCTATCCGGAAAGAAGTGGGGATGTACCGTCAAATCAGTAGCCGAAGCGCATGCGGGAACAGAAGGGGCGAATTTTCGCACCTTTTTTACTGCTCTATTGCACGTTGCTCCACGTACCTCCGGAGGCGTTCACTCCCATTTCTCGACGGGTCGATGTCCTTTCATTCCTTCGTTACGCTTATCCGGTGGGTGGAGGCCGCTTATCCTAACGGTACGGGTCTATGCCCTTTTGTTCAACGCAACCGTTACTCCGTGCAGTCTTGAGATCCCGCGAATAAGCCAGTATTCGTGCTAATTGAGAAGCGGTTAAGCAGCTTGTTTCATAGGGAAGATTCGATTCGGTTCGTAAGCTTCGCCGCTCTGTGCCTTGCCGTCGTATATTTAAAATGGAATCTACTGTAAGATGAAAGGGAAATCTTGGAAGGAGCGATGTGATCATGAAGTGGGAACGTAAAGAACTGAAGAGAAGAGCGAAGGATGTGCTTCGGACATCCTATTGGAAGGCATTTCTGGTGAGTATTATATTGGCATTTGTTACTGGAGGAGGCAGCCCACCGTCCTTTAACTTTGGCTCCTCCAATTCCTCCGGCATGGATGTGAATTGGGAAAGCATTGGACCTTTCCTTTTTATTTCCATTATCTTTTTTATTGCTTTCATGCTATTCGCATTTGCGTTTCGTATTTTCCTCTGTTTTCCCCTTGAGGTGGGCTCTATGCGTTATTTCAAGAAAGCGGCAGAGAATGAAGTGAATTTAAATCATCTCGGTTTTGCGTTTAATAAGCTTAGATACTGGGATATCGTGAAAACGATGCTGTGGAGAGCTTTTTTGATTTTCTTGTGGATCCTTCTGCTCATCATCCCAGGCATCGTGAAATCCTATGCATACAGCATGGTGCCGTTTATATTGTCGGATAACCCGAACATTGGGTACAGGCGTGCGGTGGAATTAAGCAATGAAATGACACGGGGAAACAAAGTCTGGATGTTCGTGCTTGATCTAAGCTTTCTCGGTTGGATCCTACTGGGACTAATGCTATTCTTCGTCGGTATCTTGTTCGTGCTGCCCTATATCAATGCCACGAAGGCGGAGCTGTATCTAACACTGCGTCAACAGGCATTGAAGGAAGGCCTGACTTCAGAAGAAGAGCTGAGACTGAATCAAACACCTGTATTATAAAATGTTAGAAATGCAAGCAGGCTTTAGTTAGGCCCAAGCATGGATTGGCCGGTACAAGCACAGGGCTATTGGCTGCATTTTACTCTGGACCGGCCAACTCATTGGCAGCATGCTCATCGTCTGTTCAAGATTAATGAAGGCATGGAAGCTATACAAAGCTGAAAATGAAGGCTTGACTGTATGATTATAAACATGATACGTTGACGTTATAAAAACGTTATGACACAGTACTGAAAGGTGAATAAATGAGCGCCACAATTAAAGATGTAGCATTGATGGCAGGCGTGTCTATTGGAACGGTGTCTCGGGTCATTAACAACAGGGATCGAGTAAGTCCGGCAACAAGGGCGAAGGTTCAGGCCGCCGTTGACAGGCTGAACTTCAAACCGGATCAGACGGCGATAAATATGATTCGCAAGAAGACGCACACAATCGGTTTAATCGTCCCCGAGTTATCCAACGAATACTGGTCCGCCCTAGCGGAATATATTCAGGAGGCTGCCTGGGAGAGCGGGTATACGATGCTGCTTAGCACAGCCGGCTATGGACTGGAGAAACAGCTGATGTGCATCTCCACTATGGCCGAGCGGAAAGTGGATGGCATTATTGCGGGTATCCGTCTCGATCGCCCGGATGACCGGCGGATGCTCCAAAGCGCAAGCTTGCCGAAGATCGAGATCGTATCGCTCGTGCAGAAGCTGCCGGGCTCCGTCCACATCAGTACAGATCAATTTCAGGGAGCATTCACAGCCGTTGAGCATCTTATTCAGCTTGGGCATACCGATATTGCTTATATTGGTCATGCATCGGAGCGTGAGTTGGGGTATAGGCACGCGTTAACCATGAATGGCATTACGCCGAGCCCGGTGCTCAACGTGACTAACAACAGCGGAACTTTTCAAGCAGGGCTTGAAGCTGTGACTGAGCTATATGCAAAAGGTTGTACGTTTACAGCAATATTTTGCTGGAATGATATGACCGCTCTCGGAGCGATACAGGGTCTTGGGACTTTGGGCCTGCGGGTGCCGGATGATGTTGCGGTAGTTGGCTTTGATGACATTCCATTGGCGGGTCTGGTCAAGCCGTCGTTGACGACTGTTCGCCAACCTCTGGAGCAGATTGGAAGAGCAGCGGTGAAATGTTTGCTGGAAAAAATCGGTGAAAGGGAACCTTCTTCGGAGATGCAATCTATCCAGCTTTCAACAGCGCTGATTGTGAGAGAAAGCTGCGGATCACATCTGAATGCCAAGCGATTGTCCGCTCGAGAGTGAGCGCTTTCGCTTTTCCTTTTTATATTTGTCATAACGTTTTTACAAAATGAAAAGCAGAGGTGTTTATTTATGGAAAGTAGTCAAAGCATTATTTTTCCTGGTCCTTATCAAACAGATATAGTTCATAATCCTATTGCCAAGCTTGCGGAAAATCAAATTCTCATTAAAACGATGTATAGCTTAATAAGTCCTGGCACAGAGCTGGCTATGTATACAGGAACACACACCGGTATAAGCAATCCCGGCAACAGCTGGGCTAAGTATCCTTTCATGCCGGGTTATGCCCTCGTGGGGGTTGTTGAAGAAATTGGCGTGGACGTGAAGGAATTTATAGTGGGACAACATGTATTTGCCATTGCTCAGCATGCAAGTCATAACGTTATGACATTCGAAAGAGAGGAACAGACTTCAGTATTTCCGCTTCCTGCCGGAAGTAATCCCGAGCATGCTGTTTTTGCCCGGCTGGCAGCAATCAGCGCGACTTCATGGTTGCAAGGGAGCATTCAGTATGGAGATAAGGTTGTTATTATAGGAATGGGGTTAATTGGACAATTTGCAGCCCAACTGTATGCATTGCACGGCGCGAAGGTCATTGCCGTTGATCCTGTCGCACAACGGCTGCAAATAGCGAAGCAGGCGGGAATTACTAATACGTTCGATCGAATTTCTTCTCCGTCCGAGCAACTCGGTCAGGATATAGCTGTTGTGGTTGAGGCTACAGGCATTCCAGAAATGGTCAACAGTGCACTGGAGATTGTGAAGCCGCTCGGACAAGTCATTCTGTTAGGCTCTCCTCGTGGACCGGCTGAAATCAAGACGTATGAGCATATTCATTGCAAGGGGGTCAGCTTGACCGGCGCCCATGAAAATATTCAAAATATAAAGGGCCCTGATGTGCGCAGCCGCTATATTCGTCACATGCTGCAATTAATTGCTACTGGCAAGCTGCAAATTGAGCCTCTTCTGACCCATACGTTGCCTGCTGCAGAAGCAAAGTATGCTTATGAACTGTTGTTGAATGCGAAGGAAAGCACCTTGGGGGTCTTATTGAATTGGAGTCATACATAGAGGAGGGCTTGGAATGAACGCGACCATATATGGTATTGGTATTGTAGGAGCGGGAGCAATCGCTCAAGTGCATGCAGAAGTCATTGGCCGTATCGGGCAAGTCCGGTTAGCAGCGGTGTGCAGTCATAATCCGCAAAGCGCGCAACGGTTTGCAGAACAATTTAATTGCGATTGGTATAGCGACCTCGGCGCTATGCTGAGAAATCCCAATATCCACATCATCGTTCTTTGCACGCCAAGCGGTCTTCACGGGGAACAGGCCATCCTCTGCGCGCAAGCGGGCAAGCATATTCTCACGGAGAAACCCATGGACATTGGATGGCAGCAAGCGATGAACATGATTTCGTCTAGCCGCAGCCATAATGTGAAGCTGGCTGTCATTTCCCAGCACCGCTTTCAGCCCGATGTACTGCGCGCGAAATCGCTGACCGACGCCAACAAACTGGGCAAAATTATAGCAGCAAATGCTTCAATGAATTGGTATCGAACACAAGAGTACTATGATAGCGCTTCATGGCGGGGAACCTGGGAGTGGGATGGCGGCGGCGCGTTAATGAATCAAGGCATTCATACGGTTGATCTGCTGCAATATTTGGCCGGATCTGTAGTGAGTGTATATGCGCAATGCCGGACCGCTTCGCATGAACGTATTGCGGTTGAAGATGTTGCTGCTATAATCCTGCAATATAAAGCTGGCGGAATCGGTACATTGTTTGCATCCACAAGTTGTTATCCGGGACTTCAATCCAGAATCGAGCTGTTCGGAGAGAACGGAACGATTATTCTGGAAAATAATATAATGACTAAACTTCATATAAAAGATGAAACCCAGGAAGGACAGCTTAACGGGATGAAATCGGAAGAAATGATCTCGTACAACCCTGCTCTAGCTGTCGGGAACATGCATTTTGCTCAATATATGGACCTCATTGAAGCGATTGAGCAAGACCGGGAGCCTTCCATCAATGGCGGGGAAGGTATTAAGCCACTTGCTATTGTGTTGGCTGCCTATCAATCCGCGAAAAGCGGCCAATCTGTTGAAATTGACCAGATCGGAATTTAGAATCGAGACCGTCAAGTTGAGACCGACGACGGAAGAGAGTTGTTTGTTGGCTTTTGTGCCCGCACCTCTTGAACCTTAATCCAAGCGCCTGCCTCGCCCGACTTGCCATAGACGAACGTAAAGAGGCGAGGATTGCTCCTCGCCTCTTTACGTTCGTCTACTTAAATTCACTCCGCTTTAGTTAAGCTGTCTACGACAAATGTAAGCTGGGCTTCCAACGAAATCGGGTCACTTAACACGAAGCCGCGACTGTTCTCACGATAAACGTGGTTATTCTGGACAGCGGGGAGACTATCCCAAATACTTCCTTCAAAAACCGGAGCCGCATTCTCATCGCCTGTCCACCCGCTAATAAAGATATAATCCCCTGCGTACTCCGGCAACAGCTCAAGCGATAGCTTGGCCCAGCCCTGACCGCTGTCGATGGCTTCCTTCTGAATAATCGGAGGTGCCTTCAGGCCGAACTCTCCATAAATAATGTCTCCGCCTCTGCCAAAGCTGCCGTAGGCATAAAATTCTTTGGCACTTCCCGAATCGAAGATCGATACGGTGCGATCACCTACCGCTTGCTCAACGATTGGTTTGTATTCGGCGATTTTAGCGTCCCACTCCGCAATCCAAGCCTTCGCCTGATCTTCTCTACCTGTCATCTTACCGAAATCGATTAATTGCTCCCGTAGAGGTATGCCATATTCTACAGCGACGGTCGGCGCGATTTTGGACAGCTTCTCGATCGTTTCAGGGTCGTTCCAGACTACAATTAAATCCGGCTGCAGCTCCATTATTTTCTCGTACGGTACATCGTTTCCGATGTTGACAACGTCGTCGAGCTTTCCTTCCGTATAGCCGTTAAAGGACTCGTCACCGGTCCCGACTGGCTTTAGGCCAAGCGCTAGCAAATGTCCCGTAAAGGCTCCTGCCACCATGACGATCCTTTGAGGATTTTTGGGAATTTGCACCTCGCCGTTAACGGCAGAATAGGTGACCATCTCCGAGCTGCCGGTTGTATTTCCGATTGCCGCGTTGCTGGAATTGTTGGCATTGCTCTCTGTACCTATAGTGGGGCTTTGTGTAGTGTTAGTCCCGGCATTCGAGTTCGCTGGTCCGGAGCATGCGCCAAGCAATAAGGTTAGGCAAAGCAGCAACGTAATTCCAACAGGTAATTTGCTTCTATACATCAGTAAATCTCCTTTTTCGCCATATTGATAATGATTATCATTTCTAATATCAATATAACGACGAAGTCTGCGCGGAACAATGGACGATCCAAGCCTAATGATAGGACGATAAGAGCCTCTCGCTATTTGTACGGACTCATCCTTGAATTGCTTTGGTGTTATTCCGGCATGCTTTTTGAACATTCTAATGAAATAGGATACGTCAGCATACCCGACGCTTGTTGCGATCTCTTGCAGCGATAAATCGGTCTGTTGCAGTAGTGCTCCTGCTTTATCCATCCGAATGCGGATTAAGCAATCGATTATACTTGCGCCAGTTTCCCGTCGGAAATGCTTGGATAGATAAGGTACGCTGTAGTGGAAAGTATGCGCAAGCGTTTCTCGGGTCAGAGGCTCGGCATAGTGCTCCTGCATAAAGCGAATAAGCTGGGAGGCAAGGTTGGGCCTAACGATGCTGACCTGCTGTTGATCCATCTGCCGGAGCAGCTCATATACAAATTGATAGAATAGCGTTTTGACATGGAGCCGCTCCAAACGCCCCTGTTCCAGCCATTCGCCCAGCATTCGATTAGCCAGTTCGTAGAGGATGGCAGGGTGGAGCGGAATAAAACCGTACTGGAGGCGGAATGGCAAATGTCGATCCGTATGTCGAAGGGTATGCTGCTCGCCGGATAGCGGTAAGGTGGCTTTATAGAAAATCAGGTAATAATGAAAGGATTCATCCGTTAAGACGATGTCCAGGCTGGTACCCTTGCCCCCATGAAGCATATAGAAACGCTGAGCAGCATGCTCGTTTCCGTCCATAATCATCGTTGCACTGCCATGCGTCACGTACAGAAAAGCGCTGGCAGGAAACAGGTAAGGACGCACGCGCTCGCCGACCTGTATGCAGATATGTCGAACATCCATGATTTTGAGCGCTGCATCATTCCAGACCAATATATGCTCTTGTACATCCACAGTTGCTTTCAATGGAGAGTTGTCTTCCTTCCGTGGGCTGCTGAAGCCAGCTTTTTATGTGGTGAGGTTATTATAATCATATTACTTGGCTCTTGCAAAAAACATCTCAGAGAATCATGGCCTAGCAAAAACACCTTCAAGTTGAACGATTATTTTACAATAGTCGTATCGTCAACTTAAAGGTGTTTTATTCTGCCTCATGCATGGGGGTCAATTCCTTCGTGATGTCGTGCCTACGGTTTTTGGGTTTAGGCTTCGATGCCCGGTTGTAAGGGAGCGTTGGTCTTCTTCTTGCGGCTCGGAAGCGGGCCGAAGAGCAGCCAGTGCCATTTGAATGGAGCGCTCAGCGTAACGATGGCCCACGGAATAAGGAGCGCGGCCAGGAAGCCGCCAACCACCCAGGCATGGTAGAGAAGCGGATCGCCTACGGAGCTGGTCTTGCGGTACAGATTCAAAATAAAGGGATGAACCAAATAGATGCCAAAGGACGTTGCGCCTATATGGATAAGGGCACGGACAACGGCTTTGTTCCAAGCTGCGTATACCCAAAAGGAGATCTGCAGCAGCAGGATGCCTGCCGTAATGCAGCGAACTTCATCGATAATCTCTAATAAATCGGTATTGATAACGGCTGTTTTATAGAGTCTATTCTCGTAATGAAAATAGAAGAGAAGCATGCTTGATGCAAGGAAAAGCAGCCACATGCCAATCGCTGCTGCTATTTTGCGAGGGGTCGCCGTATTTCTGGCAAGATTGATCCAAGGCGCCAGCTTCATATAATAAATGCCGATGAACGCACCAGCCGTAAAATAAAGCATGTAGGTGAAACAAAAGCTACCTGGGCTTTTGACTCCCCATTGGCCGGCCAGCTTATAAACAAACAACCACTGCACGAGCATCCCGATCCAGACGATATGCTTGCCGAGAACAGGGAATTTCTTGACCGCATAAAGGAGAAGCGGGGAGATCGCATAAAACTGAATAATGATAATGACGAAATAGAGATGCGTGTACGTTTTTCCCGACAGCAGCATGTTCAGAAACTTGGTCGTCGTGAAGTAACCGATAAAGGTTTGCATGTCTACAAATCCGAATTGCACGTATCGCGTATAGGCAAAGTAAAAGATTGAAAACAATAAAAAGGGTATAAAGATCTTGGACATTCTTTTTTTGTAAAACTGTCCGATTGTTCCAGCAGTGAAGGGTTTGTCATAGTAGTTGTAAAACAACACGAAGCCGCTTAAAAAAATGAAAACGGGAACTGCGAATTTGGCTGCGGTGTTCAAAAAAACATAAAGCGGATAAAGCGCAGCCTGGTGATCGTAGGAGGCTACGACCGATGAAGTAGCATGAATCATAATAACCGCCAAAATGCCGAATGCTCGTACGAGATCGAGCTCGGGTATGTACGGTCTTTTTTCAGCTTGTGCCATTGAAATCCCCTTATTCGCTATGTAATGATATCGGTTGCTAGAAACGCGGAACTGTCTCTAACGCTATTATAAGGTCCATGCTATATTCAGCCAATATATTTATTTTTTGCTAGCTTAGTTGTGAAGATTGCCTCTGATTGGATACAGACAAATGCGGCTCGGCTTGATATGATAGGTCCTATTATGTTTATCAGCCTTATAGGCTTAATTTCAGAGAGGGGCGATTTCTTCACATGTGGCTAACTTATTCGGTGTTCGCCGCCCTTTGTTTTGGCTTGCGCGGAATTCTCTATCATTGGACCAGCCAAATGCCGATAAATCGCAATCTATTGCTATTCGGTACGTTCAGCATGGGTGCTATTGTAAATGGAATCTGTGCGCTTGCGTTCTCATCGACTTGGACGCTATCGGCGCTTATCGGCATACAAATGGGGCTATTTTCTTTTGGAGCCAACGCCAGCATGTTCAAGGGCTTTGCGGTCGGGAAAGCATCGCTAGTCGCTATATTGACTGCGCTTCCGTCCGTTGTTGTCGTCATCGTTGCATTCGGCCTATGGCAGGAGAAGCTTCATGCGATGCAGCTAATCGCTTTTGTCGTGATTATCGGCGGCGTGCTGCTAGTGCGTCTATCCAATGATATTTCCCTGCGCAATCTGCAAGGAGCGCAGTGGGGGCTGTTAGCCATGCTGCTGTTTGCTGCCAATGACCTGTCAGGGAAATGGTCGACATTAATGGAAGCGGATTTGTTTCCTACGATGTTTTTTATGTTTGTAACGGGCGCGAGCTGTTTCGGGCTATGGTGGCTGCGGGACCTGCAGAGCGAACGCGGCAAGCGTGCGCTCGCGCTCGGAGCTTCGGGCACTCGTAGACGGGAGGTAGCCGTTTCTTCGCAGCTTGCTTCAGGAGGCCGGGCAGTGGAACCGGCGCTATGGACAGCTAAGCGGACATTTGCAGTAGGCCTGGCTGTCGGAACGACGAATGCGGTTGGCATGATGCTGATCGTTACGGCATTCGACCTCGGCAAAGCTGGACTTGTATCGGCGGTTACGGCACTGAATGTGCTGATCGTGTTGCTTTACACGCGTTTTGTCGTGAAGGAGCGGTTCACGCTGCTGGAGATAACGGGTATTTCGCTTGCATTTGCCGGCATACTGCTCATGAGGCTATTTGGGGCATAGGCTGTCCGAGCAGCATGGGCTATAGGCTGAATAGTCAATAAAAAAGGACTCGCCGGATGGTCAATGACCTCATGGCGAGTCCTTTTTGTTCTGGTAGAAATCAAGCATGACGTGTAGGAGGTTTGGAAAATCTCTGTCGCATGGGCGGGCTGGGCGAATGCTTCAGATTATTGCTGGCCGGGACGAACGCGAACGACACCGATGTCGGATGCATTGATCGCGAATGCATTGCCGCCTTGATTGATGGAAGCGTTAGCGCCTTGTTTCACATTGACGAAGGTTTTGCCATTGTCTTTTTTGACTGAGTTGCCTTGTTTGTAATGTTTGTTTTTGAATGACATGTTCTCACCTCCCTTCAAGCGAAGCGATGGCGGTTGCCTCGTGCACGGCTGCGTTTATTTGCGTTTTTGATTTTTGAAAATTTGCACGGTAGCTGCGTTGCTTGCCAGTACATTGCCCTGCTGGGCGCTTGCTTCTGCGGTTTGATAAATATTAATAATGAGGTAATTGTTTTTACCGACGCGGTATTTGATCGTTTTGACGTTTGAGCGGACCATTGCATTCCCTCCCTGCCAGCAGCTTTATCTTTGCTAGATAGCTTATGAGAGAATGGGACAACTTGTATCCGCGAATGATAACCGTCAAATCTATCAATTTTCGCTTCTTTTGTAATGGGAGGGGGTCATGCCCGTTAGTTTCTTGAACATGCGGTGGAAATGCGGAAGGCTTTCGAAGCCGCATTGCTCGGCAATCTCGGCGACGTTAACATCGCTTTCCGTAAGCAGCTCCTTCGCGCGGATAATTCGTTTGGTCGTGACGTATTCGGTCACATTCATGCCTGTAAGCTTCTTGAAGACGCGCGAAAAATGAGCAGGAGTGACAGCCGCGCGCTTGGCTAGCTGTGCGAGGCCGAGAGGGCTGCCGGGGTGGCTGTCGATGTAGGCAAGAATGGCTGTCATCCAGCCTGGTGCGGACGAGGAAACCGCCGGACCTTGTACGGAAGGCAGAGTACGGCCAAGCAGCAGCAAAATGTGCTGCAGGTTAAGAAGCACGGCTTGTCGATACCCTGGCAGCTTGCCCGTTTCCTCTTTATGAATGTTTTCCATTAGCAAGACGATCGTCTGCCGTTCAACATCGGCTTCCGCCGATAAGCGGTAGCGCTTTTGGCGCTTTGCCTGATCGAAGCAGCGCAAATAAGAGAAGGAGTCGCCGAGCGGCGCGCTATGCACGAGTGATGCGTTGAAAAATAGCGCGGTTGACGTTTTTGGCTCATCGGGGTCGGGGAAGGAACGGTGGATTGTATTGCCGGGAATGAGGAAGATGTCGCCTGCCATCGCATCATAAAAGGTTTGATCGACAAAAAAGGTGCCTTTGCCGCTATAGATGTAAACAAGCTCGTACCAATCGTGGAAATGGTCGGGCAGCTCGTTTTGTGCGCTTTTGGTATCCCGGTAGACGCATTCGAAGGGAAACGGCGTCAAGGCGTCAAACCTTTTGCGATATGGATTCACAGGGTCACCTACTCTTTTCGTATTTGTCAGCTCGATTGTAGCAAATATCAAAAAAGAGTACAAATATGCGATAATTACATATTTATTACCTCTAAATTGTTTTTTATAATAAAGAAGAAGATAATCTGCTGTATAAGTTGAACTAATAAATGAAGTGTAAGCGAAGTGAGAAGAACGTTCTGGAGAAACGAAGTGTTCGCCTTTGTAGGTGGATTCTTACCTTTAAATGTCTTAGGAAATCGAAGAATCTGGCTGCAACAGCGATCGTAAGAATGATCTACTCGCGCAGCGCCCAAAGCGTAAATGTTAATTCAAATGACATAGAAATGAGGCGGAATAGATGAGATTGGATGCGCATCAGCATTATTGGAGCATGGAACGCGGGGATTACGGCTGGATTACGCCGGAACTTCCAGTGCTGTACAGAGACTTTTTGCCTCAGCATTTGGAGCCACTTTTGAATAAGCATCAGTTGGACGGATCGATTGTCGTACAAGCGGCGGCGACGCTGGCAGAGACGGATTATTTGCTCGCTTTAAGCGAATCGGAGCCTACCATCCTAGGCGTTGTGGCATGGCTGGATATAACCGATCCTGATTATAGGAAGCACTATGAACGATTCGCCGAGCATCCGAAGTTCGTCGGCTTTCGTTTGATGATTCAGAACATGGCAGACGCGAATGAGATTCTTTCACCTGCCTATGTGGAAGCGCTCGCTTTTTTTGCGGAGCAAGGGGTGCCTGTCGATTTGCTGGTCGTATCGCATCAGTTGGAGCCTCTCGTTAAACTGCTGGATCAGGTGCCGGGATTGCATGGGGTCATTGACCATATCGCCAAGCCGAGAATCAAGGACGGGGTGATGGAGCCGTGGAAAACGCAGATGGCGCAGCTCGCTGCGCATCCCGGCCTCTATTGCAAATTGTCCGGCATGGTAACCGAGGCTGACCACGAGAATTGGAAGCCCGAAGCATTCAAGCCGTATATCGAGCATGTGCTGGATGTATTCGGAACGGACAGGGTGATGTATGGCAGCGATTGGCCAGTCAGCTTGCTTGCCGCAAGCTATGACGAGGTGGTCGAGGTGCTTGAGCAGGCGCTGCCTAATAACTGGACGCCAGCAGAACGAGCTCGGCTGTTCGGACTAAACGCGAAGGAGTTTTACCGACTATGAGGACCTTGCAGCAAGATGTGCTGAACGGGGAAGAAGCGCGGTTGTACGAAGCATCAAACCAAGCGAAGATAACGGTGCTGCAGATTGGCGAGGGCAACTTTCTGCGCGGTTTTTTTGATTGGATGATTCAACAATGCAAGAAGCAAGGCTTGTATGAGGGAAGCATCGCGGTTACGCAGCCTCGTCCGGGAGGGAAGCCCAAAATCGATGCGTTGGCAGGCCAAGACGGATTGTATACGCTTGTCATACGCGGGTTGGAAAACGGACAAAGCGTGGAGCGTACCGAGGTGATTTCCGTTTTTGGGAGCGTATTCGATCCGTACTCGGAGTGGGACCGTTATCTCGCTTTGGGCGAGAGCGAAGATTTGCAGGTTATCGTATCGAATACGACGGAAGCAGGACTCGCCTATCGGGAGGAAGCGACGGTGGAAGGACAGCCGGTGCAATCTTTTCCAGGCAAGCTGACGCAGCTGCTCTACCGGAGATTTGTTCATTTCGGCGGAGATCCGGGGCGTGGCTTGATATGCTTGCCGTGCGAGCTGCTGGAGAGAAACGGCGACGAGCTTCGCGGCTGCGTGCTGCGCTATAGCGATGATTTCGGCTATCCCGAAGCTTTCAAGGAATGGGTGACGCTGCATAACCGATTTTTGAATTCGCTGGTGGACCGCATTGTGACGGGCTATCCGGAGCAGGCGCAAGCAGAGGCCTGGTTTAGCGAATGGGAGTATTCCGATGCGATGCTGACGACGGCTGAGCCCTATCACTTATGGGCAATAGAAGGGGAAGCGGAGCTTGAAGCGGTGCTGCCGCTGCAGAAAGCGGGGCTGAACGTACACTGGGTCGAGGATCTCAAGCCGTTCCAGCTGCGCAAGGTTCGTATTCTGAATGGCGCGCATACGCTTATGACGCCGCTCGGCTTGCTTTATGATATCGAACAGGTACGAGAAGCGATGGAGCATCCGATGCTGGGCGGCATGGTGCGTCACACGGTAGAGGCGGAAATCATTCCGGCGCTGGTTGGCATGGGCGAAGATGAGCTGAAGGCATACGCGGGAGATGTATACGAGCGTTTCCTGAATCCGTTTATCCGCCACAGGCTTGCTGATATTGCGATGAACAGCTTGAGCAAATTCAAAGTACGGCTGCTGCCTTCTTTGCTTTATTATATGGGCGGCGATAAGGTACCGGGCGGCCTCGCTGCGGGTATGGCCGGTTTGTTGCGCTACTACAAGGTGCAGCATGCGGACGCGGGCTTCGAAGGCCGTACGTTGAGCGGTGCACCGTATACGGTGCGCGATGATGCTGCCCTGCTGGAAATCGTTGCAGGCGTCTGGGCAGAGGCAGGGAAGCAGAGCTGGCCGCAGGAGCGGATCACGTTGGAGCTGCTTCGTTTAAAAAGCGTCTGGGGACGCGATTTGGCTGCCGAATGGCCTGCCTTGGCGGATGCAATTGACATAGAACTTAAGGAAATGGAGCGTCGCGCCAATGAATAGCTGGGTTCGATTACACGAGCAGGATCATGTCGTCATTGCGCTTCAGCCTTTTGCCAAAGGGGATAAGCTGACGCTGGAGAACGGAGCGGAGCTTGAGCTGCTGGAAGAGGTGCCAAAGGGCCATAAAGTGCTGACGGCGGCAGTCCGCAAAGGCGAGCATGTGCTCAAGTTCGGCTACTCAATCGGGTTGGCGAAGGAGGATATCCAGCCTGGCAGCTGGGTGCATACGCATAATATGGGTACGGGCTTGAAGGGGGTTCTTGATTACAAATATGAGCAAATTGCGATAGAGCAAGGCGATATAGCGGGCGGAGCCAGCGGGAAGATTGGGTCAGCGTCTCCGGACGCAGAACGCACCTTTCAAGGCTTTGTACGCGAGAGCGGCGATGTCGGGATCCGCAATGAGATTTGGATCATTAACACGGTCGGCTGCATTAACAAGACCTGCGAAATCGTGGCGCGGAAAGCACATGCGCTTTATGAAGGACGCGTAGAGGGCGTCTACCATTTCGCGCATCCGTTCGGCTGCTCGCAGCTAGGCGATGATCTGGTGCACACGCAGAAGCTGCTTGCTTCGCTGGTGAACCACCCCAATGCGGCAGGCGTGCTCGTTATCGGGCTCGGCTGCGAGAACAATCAAATCGATGCTTTCAAGCGGGCGATCGGCGAGCATAGCCCGGAGCGGGTGAAGTTTCTTAAATCGCAGGAGGCAGAGGATGAGATTGAGGAAGCGCTTGAGCTTGTTGAGCAGCTAGTGCTGTATGCGGAGCGCTTCAAGCGCGAACCGGTTCCTATATCGAAGCTAAAGCTTGGCCTTAAGTGCGGCGGCTCTGACGGATTGTCCGGCATAACGGCCAATCCGCTTGTAGGCGCGGTATCCGATCGGTTGATCGAAGCAGGCGGAACGGCGATTCTTACGGAGGTACCGGAAATGTTCGGCGCGGAGAAGATTCTGATGAGCCGGGCGGCGGATGAGCAGGTTTTTGACAAAATCGTTCACCTGATCAATGACTTCAAGCAATATTTCATTAAGCATGACCAGGAAATCTATGAGAATCCGTCACCGGGCAACAAGGCGGGCGGGATAAGCACGCTTGAGGAGAAATCGCTAGGCTGTACGCAGAAGGGCGGCCATGCGATCGTGCAGGACGTGGTGCCTTACGGCGAGCGCATAACGAGCAGCGGACTTAACCTGCTGGAAGCGCCGGGCAATGACTTAGTGTCGGTAACCGCTTTATCCGCGGGAGGAGCGCATATCGTGCTGTTCACGACAGGCAGAGGCACGCCGTTCGGCGGCCCGGTACCGACGGTGAAGATTGCGACGAACAGCGAGCTTGCCGGAAGGAAAAAGAACTGGATCGATTTCAATGCCGGGCAGCTGCTTGAGGACAAGAGCATGGAGATGCTGACCGATGAGCTGTGGGAGCAGCTGATCAGCCTCGCCTCGGGCGAGATTCAGACGCATAATGAGCGCAACGGCTTCAAGGAAATCGCGATTTTTAAGGATGGCGTTATTTTGTAAATGGCAATAGGATTACATTTCCCGCAATGAGGAGTAGATGCTTGTGAAATACAGAAAGCTTGGAAATACGGGGCTGGAGGTATCGGCGCTTAGCTTTGGCGCTTCGTCACTTGGCTCCGTATTCAGGGAGACGGATGACGCCGAAAGCATACGGACGGTGCATGCGGCCGTGGATATGGGCATTAATTTAATCGACGTCTCGCCCTATTACGGGTTGACCAAGGCGGAGTCGGTGTTAGGCAAGGCGATAGCGGAAATTTCGCGGGATCGCTTTATGTTGAGTACGAAGGCGGGGCGTTACGGCGCGGAGGAATTCGACTTCTCCGAGAAGCGCATCATTCGAAGCGTCGATGAAAGCTTACAGCGTCTGCAGACCGATTATATTGATATTTTGTTTTTGCATGACATGGAGTTCGTACCGTTCGAGCAGGCAGCAGAGGGGGCGTTCCTTGCGCTCGATAAGCTGAAGCAGTCCGGCAAAATTCGCTTTAAAGGCGTTTCAGGACTTCCGCTGTCGGTATTCGAGAAGTCGCTGGCGTACACGGAGCTGGATGCGGTGCTGTCCTACTGCCACTATTCGCTTAATGACACGTCGCTACTTGCCATATTGCCGCTGCTGGAGCAAAAGCAGGTCGGACTAGTCAGCGCCTCGCCGCTGTCGATGGGATTGCTCGGCAATCGAGCGCTTGCAGACTGGCATCCCGCAGGGGATGAAATTCGCGCCGTATGCAAGCAGGCCGTTGACTACTGCACGGCTCAAGGCGCGGACATCACGAAGCTTGCCGTACAATTCGCCACAGCAAACGAGAGCATACCGACGACGCTGGTTAGCACGGCTAATCCGGACAATATCCGCAAAAACATTGCATGGACGGATGAGCCGATCGACGACGCGCTGCTGTCGGGGGTGCTTGCCATCCTAGAGCCGATACGCAACCGAAGCTGGATCAGCGGGCTGCAAGAATACAATACGAGCGTGAACGCATAAAGGGAGTGCTGCCAGTTGAAAGCCATCGTATGTGAACAAATTGACCAGCTAAAGCTGGTGGAGCAGGAGGAGCCGGCGCTGCTGCCCGGAACGGCCATCGTTCGGATTCGGCGCATCGGCATTTGCGGCACCGATCTCCATGCCTTTAAGGGAAACCAGCCCTTTTTCTCTTATCCCCGGGTACTTGGCCACGAGCTTGCCGGGATTGTCGAACAGGCAGATGATGCGCAGGATGCCATCAAGGCAGGCGACCAGGTCAGCATCATTCCTTACATGCACTGCGGGAAATGCATCGCATGCCGTTACGGGAAAACGAACTGCTGCACCGATATGAAGGTGCTGGGCGTACATATCGACGGAGGCATGAGGGAGCAGATTGCGGTACCGCTGACGCATCTTCTCGTGACGAACGAGCTGACGCTTGATCAGGCTGCCGTGCTGGAGCCGCTTAGTATTGGGGCGCATGCCGTGCGGCGCGCGGAGCTGCGTGCGGGCGAGACGGTCCTTGTAATCGGATCTGGACCCATTGGCCTTGGCGTGATGGCATTTGCCAAGCATCGCGGAGCACGCGTGATCGCCATGGACATTCAAGAAGAGCGGCTCGCCTTCTGCAAGCGCTGGGCGAGAGTAGATGAGACTGTGAACGCGCTGCAGGGCGCGAAGGAGCGGCTTGCCGAATTAACGGATGGCGAGTATCCAACCGTTGTGTTCGATGCAACCGGCAATGCGCGCTCGATGCAGGATGCGTTCGGCTTTGTCGCGCATGGCGGCAAGCTGGTTTACGTAGGACTGGTCAAGGCGGATATTTCCTTCCATGATCCCGAATTCCATAAGCGGGAGATGACGCTGCTTGGCAGCCGCAACGCAACGATTGAGGATTTCGCGGCGGTACAGGAGGCAGTGCGGAGCGGGAGCATCGACGTAGAGCGCTTTATTACCCACCGCGTGCCGTTCACGGAGATGATCAGCGAATTCGAAAGCTGGTTGAAGCCTGAATCGAAGGTTATTAAGGCAATGGTGGAGCTATAGCCGAAATATGCGATATCGCAACGAATATTGAAAGTCCGATTATGGGGCATTGCAGCCCATGACCGGGCTTTCTGCTCGTTCACCGGTAAGATTCCGCAGAACATGGTAGAAAACGATTATAAGCAATTCATGCATTGACAAGAAGGGCGAGCGGAATTATGATTGGTAGCTGGCTTACAGAAATTGGGATGCGGCATAGTGCTTATCGAGCAATAACCTAGGGGGGGATACCGATGCCAAAAACAGAAAAGCAACCGGAGGCAGCGCGGCAAACGAACGAGCGCAGCAACCGAGCGCGGAAGCAGCAGGAGAAGCAAAAACAAAAGGCGGAGCTTGACGAGTCCGGGCGTTCTTACGTATGGGCGCTGCGCTTTCTGCTGCCGTACAAGAAGCAAATCGCCGCGCTTGCCGCATGCGGCACGATGGCGGTCGCTGGTGAGACGCTGACGCCAAAAATGATTCAATATATGATTGACCATGTCGTTCCGAATAAGGATAAGTCGTTATTTTTGATCATATTGGCGGCGCTTACAGCCGTTAATTTATTGATGCTCGTCGCCAAAAATTATCGAAACCTGCTGCAGCGGACGATTGGCGAGCTTGCTTCTCGCGATATGCAAACGGCGATTTTCAAGCATTTGCGAAGGCTTGGCTTCGCGCATTATGAGCAGCATCCGGCAGGCGAAACGCTGTCCATGTTCAACTCCGAGGTGGCGTCCGTTCAGAAAATATACCGGAATGTCCTGCCGAGCGTCATCGACAACCTCTTGTTTATTATGGTAGCCATTGTGCTCCTGCTCAGCATTAGCGGCTGGTTATGCCTGATCATGCTGCCGACGTTCGGCCTTTATTATTTATTCGGTCCGTATTTCGAGCGGAAGGCGGCTCTGTACGGGAGGCAGTCCGGCCAAGGCCGCATTGACTATAACCAAGCCGTGTATGAGAGTATTTCCGGATTGCGGGAGTTCCGTGCGTTTGGCTCGCAGCCTTGGTACCATGAGCGGACGCTTGGCAAGCATAAGAACTGGTCGCGTGATTATCTCCTGGCAGCAACGTTTAGCTTTGGACGGGGAAGCTTCCGGCGGTTCACGTTTTATTTGGGAGCAATCGCCCTGTTCATCGCCGGCTACTATTCGGTTCAGAATCAATGGATTACGTTAGGGGGATTCATCGCTTTCACGCTCCTGTACATGACGACGATGTTCCGCCTCACGCTGCTCGTCACCCAGCTTACCGAGCAGAAGCTCATTATTCATCAGACGATTCCGTTGTTCAGATTCATGCACAAGCAGATAGATATTGATGACCCCGATGATCCGGTTACGCTTGCTGAGGTGCGCGGAGGCCTTGTGTTCGAGGATATCTGTTTTCAATATCCGGAGCAGCCTCCCGTTATTAACGGCTTCTCGCTCACGATCCATCCCGGTGAGAAGGTTGCTTTCGTAGGCGCAAGCGGTAACGGCAAAACGACGATGTTCAAAATGATCGGGCGATTCTATGATCCCACGTCAGGCATCATTAAGCTTGACGGCGTGCCGATTAAACAATTGACGCTGGAACGCCTGCGCGAATCGATCGGCTACGTGTTCCAAGAAACGTACCTGTTCGGCTCATCGGTCAAGGAAAATATCCGTTTCGGCAAACCCGAGGCGAGCGATGAGGAGGTTGTCGCAGCGGCGAAGGCTGCTTATGCGCATGATTTCATCATGCAGCTGCCTGAGGGGTACGATACGCTCGTCGGAGAGCGCGGCATGAAGCTGTCCGGCGGACAAAAGCAGCGTATAGCGATTGCGCGCATGTTCGCGAAGCAGCCGGCCATTGTGCTGCTCGATGAAGCGACCTCCTCGCTGGACAACGTGAGCGAATATGAGGTGCAGCGCGCTCTTGACGAGGTGCTCAAGGGTCGAACGACGATTGCGATTGCGCATCGGCTGTCTACGGTGAAGCATTTTGACCGCATCGTGGTCATTCATAAGGGACGAGTGGCCGAGGCCGGCAGCTATGAGGAGCTCATTGCACGTCAAGGTTTGCTATATGAGCTTGAAATAGGGCAGTTGGAAATGACGGAAGGGAGAGCGGTGCATGAAGTATCTTAAAATCTTTTGGTCGAACTCGGTTATGCTGAAAGGTACGTATTTGATCGTACTGCTCTACCTGGCTCTTGAATCGGTATCCAACTATACGCTGGTTTATGTCCAAAAAATACTAATCGATGACGTATTCACGAAAGGGCGGTATGAGCTGCTGCCGATCGTAATCGGAGTGTTCGCAGCGGCGGGCCTTATTTATTCGCTTATGTTTACGATGACGAGCCGCAGCCTCGTCCGCAATGAATTCGCAGTCAGCCGCTCGCTACTCTCCCGCATGCTCAAACGTCTCGAAGGCGTTCCGATCGAGCGGTTCCAGCAGGAGCGCACGGGCAAATACGTCTACTCCTTCACGCAGGATCTATTCATCTCTGCGAGTGTTATGGGCTGGCAAATTCCGCGCGGCATGCAGGAAATACTGAATCTCTGCATTCTAATGGTCATTATCTGGCTTGCCAGTCCCACGCTGCTGCTGCTCATAGTGGGATTGTGTGCGATATATGTACTGATTGGTTATTATTTCACGCCTAAACTTAAGGCACAGGCGAAGCAGGTAGCGGAGAAGCGAACCGCACTGCTTATTCAGATCGAGGAGGGGGTAGCATCAACGCGCGAGGTCGTCGCTTACCACCGGCTGAAATGGGAGTCGAAGCTGTACAACAAAATGTTCGGAGAATATTTTGAACAAGTCATGGCCGAAGGCAAGCTGGTAAACCGCCAAATCCGGTACAGCGATCCGATGAAATGGGGAATTGGCATTGTGGTACTCGGTTATTGCGGCATGCAGCTTATTAATGAGCAGATGTCGATCGGAACGTTCGTCATTTTGTTCCAGTTCTCGACCCAAATGGCAGATGCCTTCTATAATATTTTTCAATTCATAATGGGCATGTCCTCTCAGCTTGCGAACGTGGACCGCGTGCAGCGGATTCTGGAGCTGGAGCAGGCCGATCCTGGGGAAAGCCGTATGGAAGGGAAGATCGAGCAGCTATCGTTCGAGCAGGTCGGCTTCCGTTATTCCCCTGAGCTCCCAGAGGTTATTAGGAGCTTCACGGCGGAGCTTCCGATCGGGCAAAAGATCGCGTTCGTAGGCACGAGCGGCGGGGGCAAGTCGACCGTTGCGCAGCTGCTGGTACGATTCTTCGATGTGTCGCTAGGGCATTTTAAGTTGAACGAAAAGGATGCGAGTGCTTACAATCGCGGTGAATGGGCGAAGCGAGTATCGATCGTGTTTCAAGATCCGTATATGTTCTCAGATACGATCGAGGAGAATCTCATGCTCGGCAGAGACGGCGTATCGGAAGCGGATATGGAAGAGGCTTGCCGCATTGCGCAGATACATGATTTCATACTGGGGCTTCCGGAGGGTTATGCCACCAACATTGGAGAGCGGGGCATTAAGCTGTCCGGAGGTCAGCGTCAGCGCATTGCCATAGCGCGGGCGATTGTCACCAATCCCGAAATATTGGTGCTGGACGAAGCAACCTCCGCGCTCGATCTGGAGACGGAGCGGCAGCTGCTTGGGGCGCTCGAGGCAAGGCGCGAAGGATTGACGACGATCATGATTGCGCACCGGCTGTCTACGATTGAGAATGCGGACGTGATTTTCGTTATGGATCAGGGAGCCTTAGCGGAGTCGGGTACGCATCAGGAGCTGCTGGCTGAAGGCAGAGTCTATCAGCAGCTGCTTAGGGCGCAGCATTAATGAATGAGGGAAGTCGGCATTGACTGCTTGCTCGGTACATGAATTCAAAGCCCTCTGAGGACTTTCAGTATCGGATAATTACTTTTTCGTTTTACATCTTACATGGCCTGTTTATCTAGCTGGGGCTGTGCTTACATTCTCACTGTACGCGCTTTGTGTCATCGTAATAAGCAAATTACGGAAAAAGCAGAATAGTCCTTAGCCGATATATGACCTCGTTATCATGGACTAGTTATAGAGGTCGAGCATTTCTTAACTATAAGAAATGCTTTTTTTATATTTGGTTTGAAAACTTCGAATTTGAAAAAAACAATTAATATAAATTGTTTATCAATTAAAATATATTGCAAAACGATAAATTTTGTATTATTATCAAATTGAAAATAACAAGGCGAGGTGCTTTTTATGAAACGAGGAACAACGCTCTTTTTAAAGCTAGCTGTTATTATTATAGGTCTGCCTGCTTTGGCTCTGTACATATTTGTAGTGCCTGAGATCGGGAATTTCGCAGCAGAGCTTTATCCCGATATTGCTTATTTGAAATACCTCTTTTTCATTGATTTGTACGCCACGGCGATACCGTTTTACTTTGCGCTGTATCAAGCTTTTAAAGTGTTAAGCTATATTGATAAGAACATCGCTTTCTCGGAATTATCCGTACTTGCTTTGAAAAATATAAAATGGTGTGCGATTATAATTAGTGGCATATATGTGTTAGGCTTGCCGCTCTTGTATCTCTTAGCGGAAAAAGACGACGCCCCAGGTATCATCGTAATCGGACTGGTCATGGTTTTTGCCTCGATGGTGATTGCCGTTTTTGCCGCTGTTCTCCAAATGCTATTAAAAGAGGCGATTGATATAAAATCAGAAAATGACTTAATAGTCTGAGGTGAATATTATGGCGATCATAATCAATATTGATGTGATGTTGGCTAGACGGAAAATGAGCGTAACCGAACTATCGGAGAGGGTTGGCATTACGATGGCTAATCTCTCTATATTGAAAAATGGCAAGGCAAAAGCGATTCGAATCTCCACTTTAGAGGCGATTTGCAAAGCTTTGGATTGCCAGCCTGGCGATATTTTAGAGTATAGAAGCGATGAGGACATGCAAGGATTATAAGCATTCATCCAATCAAAAAACGGTCTACGCCTAGTAAAACAGGGTAGACCGTTTCATTTTTAATGCAGGATATGCCAAAGCCTCAGCAAGAGAACGCCTGCTTCGGCTCTTGTCGTTTTGCCGCGCGGAACGAATAAGTGGTCTCCCCGGCCTTGTACGAGTCCCCGCTCGCTCACTATGGTCACATAGGGCATTGCCCATGCTGGAATACTAGCAAGATCAGCGAAGGATAGCTCCTGCTCGCCGCTTGATTCCCATTTCATTGCTTTTGACAGCATTGCAGCCATTTCTATCCGCGTAATCGTCTGCTGCGGACGGAACGTCCCGTCGGGGTAACCATCAATGATTCCTTCTGCGAGTGCTGCCTGAATCATAGGGCGTGCCCAAGCTGGAATGCTCTCCTCATCACGGAATGACGGGGAGGCTTCACTTTCAATGGCAGAAACCTGAAGGGCGCGTGCCAACATGACGGCGAATTCAGCCCTTGTTATTTCCATGTTCGGTGCAAAGCGATTAACGTCCACGCCCTCAACGATAGCTAAGCTTGCCGCTTCGCAAATATCCGATTTGGACCAATGCTTCTCAAGATCCGTGAACGGACAAGCCGCTCCTGGAAGATCAGGCCCCGGATCAACAACCGGCGGTGGAGTAGATGGCGTTGTCGGCGGGCTCGTCGTTCCCGCTCCTGTCGTAAAGGTTATGTTGGAGCTATAACGCGTAGCTTGATCGGTTACCGCATAAGCACGCGCATGATAGGTTGTACTTGGCAGCAGTCCCGTTATTGCAATATGTTGTTCCCCTGCTGCATGAATCCCGGTAGAATAAACGGAATTCGAAACGGTAGGATTCATCGATGTGCTGAGCGCTATTCCGCTCTTCGTATATTGATCCCTATCGCTAGACATGATTTCGTAGATGGCTTGAGCCGAGTTTGCCGTTACATCCGCGTTATCCAGCTCAAGAGATACCGACCAATTGTCAATGCTGAAAGCGCCGTTTGTGGAGTAGGCATACGCCGTATTCGCCGTATCCGCAACGATGACCTTCCAGTAGTAAGGGATGCCTGTATACAGGTCACTTGTATCCATGGCATATGACTCTTCGTTTGTTAATATCACAGTTCGGATCACATTTCTGTAGGTGGGATCCGTGGACAGCAGCAATCTGGTTTGGTCGTAACTTCCCGGAACGTTCGGATTGTCCCATTCAAAGGTGACTTCCGGCGAATCCGGATAAAATCTCGTACCAAAAGTAGGCGATTGCAAAACTGGCTCAACAGGTGACGAAGCAGAGCTCAAGAATACGGGCTCATACTCAGCGCCATGGGAAACGTTGAAATAAGTGCGGTAAGGGAATAGTTTCACGACATCACCCGCACCTACTGATACATGTGAACCCGTTGCGCCAAAATTAACGTAATCAACCTCCCATAATACTAAGTCCTCCATCGTATTGCTGTTTCCTTGATTTTTGTCGACCTGTATTTGAATTTCGCCCGTCTCTTCCGAAAAAATCATCTGGAGAGTTCCGGAATTCCAATCGTTATCCAGATTATTGAACTGAAGGATAGCTTTGCGCTTCCCACTATCTCCAATAACCGCTTGGTATATCGTACCCGGCATTGATTTCAGTTCAAGATACGTCTCGCGAACCCCGTTAAAGAGAAGCTCATCCCCATTTAGGGTAAGAGCATTCACGACAACGCCGTTCATCGGAAAATCTATGCCTAAGCTAATCGTATTGGACGTTACTAGATTGCCTGCGATCTGGTCCAATTCATCTTCGTTCGTCAAAAAAGCAGGTGTATCAGATAGCGATGGCGCAGCGACGGTAATCCCTACGGGAATCGTCCGCACCGTGCGCAAGCTGGAGTCAAAGAACGTTTTTAGAACCATTCTGTGCCCATTGCCCTTATAAAAAGTGCTGGATCCATAATTGCGATCAGAAGACGTATATAGGGTGCCGGATGTTGCTGGATCAACAATACTCCAATACTTGTCTGCATTTACGGCAATAAGCCCCGACGGATCAAACCACGACGGATACCAGCTAGTCCAATCGGTATCTTCCGTTTCGAAGGTGTTAATGTTAATGAATCGCATGTTATAGGTCACGCTCATGCTTAGGGATACGAGGTCGTCTGACTGCATGGTTAAATTATAGCCCGTAAATGGATAAGTGTGGATCAATGTCCTTGTGTTATTAACGGGATCGATTGCATATTGCTCCAGTTGGTTCTCCCGTGCAACGAGCAGGGTTCCGCCCGGAGTTGCGAGAACAGACACGGCATCATTCCAAAGCGTATCCACATAGCTAAGATCAGCCGTCGAGATAGCAACGACACGGCCATTATCGTCATCGGCAGCGTAGAGCAGCCCATTGTAATACGTGAACTGATATAGGCTTCCGTCGAAATGCTTGCTTCGAACATACAAGCCTAGCTCATCGAATTCATCAATGGTGCCGTTGCTAGAATCCAATATAAATACATGGCCTTTCTCATCTTGTACAAAGCTGTAGTGATTGTTATCGTAAGTAGTTTCTCTACTTGTGCCAATTGTTCCAACCACTTCATACTTATTAGTAGATGCATTATATTCAATGACCTGTATGGGATGTTGATAAAACGAACCGACAAAGATCGTGCCCTGATTATTGATTTCAACGTAACGGGCATATCCATCAAGCTCAATCGCCGCATTTTCATTTACATACACCATAGAATTAAAAGAATCGCTCGAGCCGAAGCCAACAACCTGAGTACCATCAGGAGATGCGCTGATCTCCGAAAAGTAATTTTCGCTTCCCGTTAATAGATTACAACTAGCATCGCAGATATAGCCTTTGTCCGGATAAAAATAATTGCTAGCCATAAACTTTCCGTTTTGCAGCTTAACGATACTGTTAATTTCAAAACCCCAGCTCGTTGTTTGGGTGTTTATTGCAGGGGCTGACGGATCAATGGTGTAATAGGTATTCGTCTCTCTTGTCGATACATAAAAAAGTCCATCAAATGCTTTCTGAATGGAGGTTACCGGCTGGGTGAACATGATTACTTCCGGATTCGTGACGGATTTTGTATTCAGATTGTATTTGATCATTGGATAATTCGTATCATTCTGGTTATGTATAATGTACAAATAATCGACGCCCGACTCGCTAGAAAATACAATCTTTTCTGGCTTGAAGTCGAATTCTCCCGATAACCAAGTAGCGCCGGCGTCTAGGAGGTCCTGTTCGAGAGCCGTTCGATCAACTAACGCTCCATGATAGGTGCCATCTGTTTCGAAATGAAAGATATCCCATTTGTCTCCATACGGCAATTGAGCTATGACAAATAGATCATCCGCTGAACTAGACTCTAATTGCGATACATTTCTAATCGCTCCGCTATTAGGGAAGGTAAAAGCATGGTCATCCCAGCCTAGATCCGTTTCTTCAAACCTCACTGAAGCGTCTGCCGGTGCAGCATTTGCTACTGAGAACCAACCTGATCCACCAAAAGCTGACAAAAATAATGCAACAACCAAGAAACCCGTTAACGTTCGTTTCATCATAATCCTCCATTTGCTTCCACGTTTTTTGCTGCTTGTCGAAGTATAGCAAATCACTATGAAAGAATAATGAAAGAAAGGAGCTGTGAGCTTGAACGCCAACAGGCTCCTGTAGATTTCACCTGGCAAAGCCTGTTCAATTACTTGAAGGCAGAAGGCAATTTAACGCCTATCAGTTTGCCTGGCGACTGTATAATGAGAAATCCGTCTTCTTTAAGGATATGATCATATTGACGCGCACCCGTTTTTACACGGAATTGGGGTTTTCCTGAATCAAAATCGATGGCATGCAGAATGCCATCCGTTTGGGCAAGATAGACACCTTTTCCATAGATCGCAGTCAATGCGGGCGGGTTATCACCAGTCCAGCTTATGTTTTGCCCGTTTACCGTTTTCATGCTGAAGAGAGAACCGTCCTGCTGCGTACGGAACAAAATACGACCGCGGTGAACTTTATAAAGCGGGTATGACCCTTGATCATAGTTAGGCTCATAGTAAGTTTGTAAAGGTTTGGCCCCTGGTCTGTAATTTTTAAAATCATACCTCGCTATCATGCCATTCTGATGGATATAAAAATCATTTCCATTCAAGTAGTGTGGCGCGTTTCCGCCATATTCATTGGACGAATCTGCACGTACATTCCAGCGGTAATCGCGCGCGCCTTTTATTTCACCCGTTTTCACATTAATGACGGTAACTGTCACGCTGCGCTCGGCATCATCAACTATCGGTTGGTTATGATGCTTAATGGAGTAAGCTAACCCGGCTTCGATCTTTAATGGGGCGTCCTGGTTGTTCATACTCCAAAGCGTCTTTCCCGTTTTCTTTTCGATGGCATGGAGTTGACGCGTGGTTTGTGTAGGTTCATTCAATAGGATTGCGCGTAATACGATATCTCCAGCATCCATGATTCCTAAACTGGTGTAATAGCCTTCTTTTGGTTGGGTAGCAACTTGGGACCCCGTGTTTACCCAAAGCTGCTTTCCCGTTTTCACATGGACTGCAAAGGTATAATTGTCTATCAGGGCATATAACGTATCGCCGAAAACCTCGATAGCATTTGGTCTTTCAATCAGGACGCTCGACTGCCACAGCTTCTTCCCGCTTGAAGCGGAAAGGGCAAAGAGGCCTCCGCCTATTAAATTCCCGTAAATAACCCCATCGCGATAGACAAACATGGAATACACATGCTCGTTGAATGTCCAAAGCGTTTTTCCGGTTTGTGCGTTCAAGGCGATTAGCTTCTGATCTCTAAACGTGAATACTTTGCCCTCAGCCGTCGTTGTCAGGTCAGCGGAAGTGTAATAGCTATACCCATTATCGACTTTTGCGGACCAGGCTGGTTGGACAAACGGTGTCTGAATCCCGGGGTTTCCTAATCCGAAGGATACAACAGGCTTCTCGGCATACACTTGGCTAATACTACTATTATCAGCTGATTGTCCGATTTGCAAGGCAATGAGTAAGGCAGAGGCTGCAAGCGTGGTTCGAAGTATCGCTTTTCTACGCATGGATGTTCCTCCTCTAATTTCCATATATTCACTTTACCTCATTATAAACGCATTGCCACAGAAAAGGTTGCCATGATTCGTACGGGACTAACGTTAGGGGAAACCGATGCATGCAGCCGGTAGTTTCAGTTGTAGCAATGAGCGGTAAAATTCAACTATAGTTGTTAATGACGTTCATCTACGGTAGGCCATTTGGTAAAATAAGTTTAAACGCTATTGGGAATTGGAGTGATACGATGGATCCATTAATTAAAGTTCGCCAAATGGCAGAATCGGACGTAGATCTCGTATATCGGATTTTCGCGGAGCATCATATTAAAAAACCTAAGGATTACATCTTGAGGTGTTGGGAACAGAACGCAGCAGGAGAAAGAATAACGCTGCTAGCTTTTTACGAAGGTCAGTTTACGGGGAGCTTACATCTGCTTGGAAGATCTTATTATCCTTACTTTGCTGAAAATGGCATTCCGGAAATTAATGATTTTAATGTAATTCCGCCATTTCGAAAGCTTGGAATCGGAAACGAATTAATGGAAGCCGCCGAGAAAATAGCGTTTGAGAAATATGGGAAAGTGGGAATTGGCGTTGGGCTGTACCAAAGCTATGGCAATGCCCAGCGTTTATACGCAAAGAGGGGATATATACCGGATGGCAGGGGATTGATGTACAAAGGACAGCCTGTCACGCCTGGTGCGATAGTGTGTGCGGATGACGATTTAAATCTGTTTTTCATTAAAGATAAACCTAATGATTGAATGATATAGGATGGATAAGCTGAATTGGAACTGGGTATTAGTGTCAATGATATGCATTTTTGGATAGCAAATATAAGATAGGCGAAAATAATAAAATACGATGTCACAGATCAATGTGGTCGGTCGTTTTATTAGTGTCAAAACAAATCAGGAGGTATACAACAATGACACAACGCTTAAATTATATGCAGCAATCGCCGGAGCTTTTCAAAGGAATGATGGGATTCAGCATGTCTGAAAAGGATAGCTCTATTGAAGCGGAAATCCTTCATCTTGTTCATATTCGCGCATCGCAAATGAATGGCTGCGGGTTCTGTCTGGACATGCACGTCAAGCAGGCCAAAATCCATGGCGAGAGCGAGCTTCGCCTCTACCATATCTCGATTTGGCGCGAATCAACGCTGTTCACTCCGCGTGAACGGGCTGCGCTGGCATGGACTGAAATTTTGACCAAATTGCCTGAGCATGGTGTATCTGATGAGGTTTATGACCGTGTACGCGGGCAATTGTCCGAAAAAGAAATCTCGGATTTGACGTTCTCGGTCATGGCAATCAATGCTTGGAACCGTGTAAACATCGCTTTCAAATATGTACCGGGTTCTGCTGATGTGCAGTACGGATTGACGAAAGCTGGACTGAGCTAAGCCGTTGCAAAGCATTGATTAGGGTTAGCAGAATTAATCGGATTATTGTTTTTTAGATAACCAAAAAGAGCAATAGGTTTGAGTCAGAAAAAGGAGAGCCGTATGTTTACGGTTCTCCTTTTTGTTTTGGTTACGTTTTTCTGCTGAGGTGCAATGGACAATTATGACGCTCATTCCAGTACCTCTTATTGTAAAAGTTAACGTCCTGAGATAGAGTTGAAAAAACGAATGAGCTGCGCGGGCGGAGAGAACAAAGTCGTTCTGGAGAAATGCAATGTTCGCTTTTGCAGACCAAATGGTTACTATATATGAAGTTAACGAATCAAAACCATTTGGCTGCAACGGCGATCGGAAGAATGGCTTTGATCACGCAGCGATAACGGCGTACTCATGTTAAGTTTATCTGATTTGAACAAGAGGCAGCTGACCTTTCGCTTGTATTGCATGTCTTTTTCGATCAGCCGCAATCGCGCTATAATGGAAAGAAAATGAAAAGGAGGGCAATGATGAAGCCTATACTGGAGTTCAGTCAATTGAAGAAAAAAATAGGCGGACCAGTGAATAGCCCTCTTTTTTCAAATGTTTCCGCCAAGGTTGCTGAGCCCGCCATTATTGCGCTGCTCGGCATATCCGGCCAAGGAAAAAGCACATTGCTTCGGATACTTGCCGGACTTGAAGCCGTGGATGAGGGAGATATTCGATTGCATGACGTCTCGCTTCAAGGCTCGGATCCGAAGGAATGGCGGAAGAAGATGTGTTACGTCGCACAGCAAGCAGTCATGCTGCCAGGCAGCATCGAGCAGAACCTGCGTACGGTCAGCATGCTGCACCGTATTCCTTATGACGAGAAGCTAGTCCGGCGATTACTGCCCAAGTTAGGGCTTGATCATCTGGAGCTAGGCAAAAACGCGCAACAGCTCTCAGGCGGAGAAAAACAGCGGGTTTCCTTATTGCGCTCCTTGCTCCTACATCCAGCGGTGCTGCTGCTGGACGAGGTTACCGCTTCGCTGGACAGAGGAAGCAAGGAAATGGTTGAGCAGGTGCTGCGGGAATGGCATGAGCAAGCAGGCACAACGCTTATCTGGATTACGCATGATTTGGAGCAAGCCCGCCAGATGAGCGGGTCTGTCTGGTTCATGGGCGAGGGCACGCTGCTCGAAAATAGCCGAACCGAGCGTTTTTTCGAGCTTCCCGAAACGGAGCTCGCGAGAGATTATATCGCTTCACCTATGCAGAAGGAGCAGTCGCATGTCCATTCTAGCTCTTAGCTTTACGCTCTTATTCGTGATGATAACGATGCTTGTTTCCGTATGGCAGAAGCTCGGTCTCGAAAGGGATATTGCCGTAGGCACAATCCGTTCAGCGATCCAGCTTCTTCTGGTCGGCTATGTCCTGCAATTTGTTTTTGGAACAAGCAATCCATTGTTTATCGCATTGATCTTGCTGCTGATGATTGGGGTCGCATCACACAATGCGGCAAAGAGAGGATCAGGCCTGCGCGGTATTGCATGGAGAATCGCGATTGCTATCGGTTCGACTGAGCTGCTACTGATGGGACTGCTCCTCGGATTCAATATCATTGAAGCGACGCCGCAATATATCATTCCGTTAAGCGGCATGACAATCGGCAACGCCATGGTCGTATCGGGATTATTATTGAACCAGATGAGAAGAGAAATAAGTACGGCAAGGGGCGAGATTGATACGCTGCTCTCACTTGGAGCGACCGCCAGGCAAGCGGTTCAGGATGTCATGAAACGAGCGGTCAAAGCGAGCATGATTCCAACCATAGACGGCATGAAGACGGTGGGGCTTGTCCAGCTTCCCGGCATGATGACAGGCATGATTATTGCCGGAGCCGATCCAGTTGAAGCGGTTCGCTACCAAATTTTAATCGTATTTGCATTCGCCAGCTCTGCTGCGGTAACGAGCATTATTTTAAGCTTGTTGAGCTACAAGCTGTGGTTTACAAAAGAGCTCCGTCTACAACCTATGGAAGAGAAGGGATGATGAATGTCGTGAAAATCTATAACGGCGGCCCCGAATTGGTAAAGCAAATTATGGAGACCGAGTTGCCTGAGCATGCGCTTTCGTTATGGGCGCTGGGGCAGGAGGGTTTCCTAGTCAAATGGAAGAAGACAACGATTCTGTTTGATCCGTATTTGACGAATTGGGTATACGAGCTGAGCGGCCCGCCTTGGTCGCGTGCGTTCGAATCACCGCTGCAGCCTGCGGACTGCCTCGACGTGGACTTTGTGGTCTGCTCCCATCATCATGAGGATCACATGGACAAGCAGACGCTGCAGGTGATTGCCGGATCGGAGAAAACGCGCTTTATCGTTCCTAAAGCGCATTTGCGCTTATTGAAGGAATGGGGCTTGCGGGATGAGCAGCTAATCGGAATATCAGATGGTCAAACCTTGCAGCTTGCCGATGGCGTTCGGCTGGAGGCATTTGCCGCTAAGCATGAGCAATTCGAACAGGATGAAGCGGGCGAGCATAAATTTCTTGGATTTGCAGCACAATTGGGCAGTCTAACCTTATACCATGCCGGAGATACTGTCGGGTTTCCGGAGCTTGTGGAGTGGCTGCGGAGCAAGCAAGTCGATGTTGCTTTAATGCCGATAAACGGAAGAGATTTCGTGCGCGGCGGGCAAGGCATTGTCGGCAATTGCAACTATCGCGAGGCCGTAGAAATAGCGGTGCAAATCAACGCGGATATGCTCGTTCCGATGCACTATGGTTTATTTCCGCACAATGATGAGAACCCGGCTTATTTCGTCGATTATATCCAGCGTCACTATCCTGCAAAGAAGTTCCACATGTTCGCGCCGGGTGAACGCTTTATTTATATGAAGTAGGATCGTTATGGCATAGCTGGATTAGTGCTCAATTGCTGCTCGATTAGGGCGGGGCGGTATCGCATATCTGCCAACAGCTTGCGTAATGGACAACTCGATTCCTGGCTACATGATTTTGCTTCAATAGGACAAAATGATGAAGCAGAAGGAATGGAGGTGACGGCTGTGTCAAATAGAGGACTAGTGACTGCACTTGCTGCCGTTGGAGCGGCTCAGCTGCTAAAGCTGCCGCTGCATTACGCGAAAACGGGGCATTGGGACTTGCGCAGAGCCATTGGATCGGGCGGCATGCCAAGTGCCCATTCAAGCGGCGTTACGGCGTTAACTGCATATACCGCTACGAAATACGGCGTGAGAACGCCTGAATTTGCGATATCGGCGATGCTTAGCATTGTGGTTATGTATGATGCAATGAATATTCGAAGGCATGCAGGCGAAATAGCGGTGCAGGTGAATGATTTGGATGAGGATGTCGAGCGGCTTGCCGGAAAGCATCCGGGGATTTATCATAAGCGCAGGCGTGAAAGGCTTAAGGAAAGTCTCGGACATCACCCGCGCGAGGTCGCGGCAGGGTCGGTGCTCGGCGCGCTTTTTGGCTTTATAGGCGGAATTACTTCTTTCAAGAGGTAATGCTTCGGCGACCTCATGAGCATTCATCGCATACACGGGTTTAAGCCGGTAAAGGCTTAAGCCCTTTTTTTGCTAAATATGAATTTACAAGTTGTAGCATACAAACATGCTTATACTATCTCAACGAAACGACTGCTTTTGCCACAGAGGATGGCGATAGCCGTTTCATCTTGCTTAATAACGGATAGCTGGCCTGGCCGGTTAGGTATATAATGGAACAGGAATGAAGATACATACGAGTAATTAGGGGGTTATTCAAGTGGCGGAGCAATTATTGTGGATGCACGGGGCGCCCTTCGCGCGCAGCAATGAGGACGAGGATTGTCCGGCAATTACGCCTTATCTCGTCGAAGGAGAGCATGCGCCGGCTGTTATCGTATGCCCAGGCGGCGGTTACGGCGGCAGAGCTTATCATGAAGGTGAACCGATAGCGCAGTGGCTGAACAGCCTAGGCATATCGGCGTTTGTCTTGCGATACCGGGTATCGCCTTATGAATATCCGTGCGCGCTGCTTGACGTGCAAAGGGCCATTCGCACCGTGAGGTTCAAAGCAGATCAATACCGAATCAACCCGAATAAGCTGGGGCTGCTGGGCTTTTCCGCTGGCGGCCATTTGGTTTCTAATGCAGGCACAAGCTATGATGCGGGGAATAAAGAGGCCGAGGATGTGATTGAACGCGAGTCATCCCGTCCCGATCTGCTCGTGCTTTGCTATCCCGTTATCACGCTGCTTGATCCGTATGCCCATGCAGGATCAAGATCGAACCTGCTAGGGACCGAGCCGGATCCGCTCATGGTAAGGCAGCTAAGCAGCGAGCTGCAAGTAACGGAGGATACGCCTCCGACCTTCTTGTGGCACACGTCGGACGATGCAGCCGTGCCCGTTGAGAACAGCCTGATGTTTGCGGCCGCTCTCCGAAAGCATAACGTGCTCTTTGACCTGCATGTATACGCGAAAGGCCACCATGGCTTGGGATTGGCCGAGAGTGAGGAGCATACGAAGGAATGGACGGCTGCCTGCGCCTCATGGCTGGCATGGAACGGCTTTCAATCCTAATCATCGGCCTCCATTAGACACAAACGAGGATTTGCCTAATAAAACTGCCTTTCCGCGTCGTGCAGCGATCGACTATCGTGAATCCAGCTTCCGCAATGGACGCATCGACCGTTTCTGCCGTGATAACGATGACTCTGTCAGCGATGCGGCGGGCATGTACGAGCAATTCATGCTGCTTCTCGGGTGTTGTCGTAGAGAAGTGGTTGTAGGGCATGTCTAGAATCGCCGCATCGTAATGCTCGGTAACATCAGCGATATCACCGCAAACGACCGATGTCTCCAGTTCGAAGTGCGCTAAGTTCTCGCGCGTTCCCTGGACAACGAAGTGGTTAATGTCTCTTCCGACGATATTGATCCCCATCGATAGCGCTTCGACCAGCACGGTCCCGATTCCGCAGCAAGGGTCGATGGCAGTCTTCCCGCTTGGGAGCGGTACGGCAATGTTGGCTGCGGCTCTCGCAACCCGGGTGCTAAGGGCAATGGAATAGCTGCGGGGCTTCTGGATTTGCGTAAGCCAGACCGCTTTGCTCTTTATATAATGTCCGAAGTAGAAACGCCCACCCCAATAAACAAGGCCGAAGATGCGATCAGGATTCCGCATGTCGGCTTCTCCTTCTATATAAATGCCTATCTCTCTCTCCACTAAGCGCATCTGATCGAAATCGATTTTATCCTCGGGTGAAAGATCACTCATTTTGACGAAAATAACCTTAAACGTCTCATCGCCAAGCTCAATCTGCTTGACTTGCTCAAGGATATCCGCAAGCTGCTCACCTTGGTAGAGGACCTCAATCCGCTCTCTCATGAAGGGGCTTCGATCAGGGTGTACGGCAATTTCGCTCATCAACAGCCCGGATTCGGATTGCTTATCGAAAAAAGAACGCATTTCCAAGTAGCATAGCTCGGTTTCTTCCAGCCTAGAGCCATAAGTATATAAATATAACGGTACAGCATTTCTTGGTTCCAAGTGGAGTCGCATCCTTTATAAAAACGAATTGAAGCTTCTAGTATACAGGAAAAAGGGGACCATACAAAGGAAATGGAGGGAAGAAGCGTGCTTGGCGGCCAAGCTTGCACGCAATAGAAGGCGACAATGGCAAGTGCTGCCGCTGTCGCCTCCATGTAAAGGAAGGTATCCGATTATGTGTCATCATGCTGTTATCCAATGAGTGCTACCGCATGCTGCTCCGCATGCATAAGCCGCTCGCGGACACGTACGACCTCGCCAATGATAATCAGTGCCGGGTTAGCGAGCTTCATCGTCACGGCAAGCGTGTGGATATCCGCAAGCGTGCCAACGATGGTACGCTGCCTTTTCGTCGTGCCGCGTTCAATTAACGCTACGGGCGTTGCTGCCGACTTGCCATGCTTCAGCAGCTCTTCGCGGATAGCAGGAAGCTCGCTCACCCCCATATAAATGGCAAGCGTATCGACGCCGTGAGCAAGCAAGTCCCAGCGGATAGGCGTTTTGTCCCCATGGCATCTGCTCCCGGTTACGCAAGCGAAGGAAGCGGCGTATTCACGGTGGGTAACCGGAATCCCGGCAGCGGCAGCTGCGCCGATGGCCGACGTGATACCGGGAACGATCTCGTACTCGATTCCCCATGTAGCGAGCTCTAGAGCTTCCTCGGCGCCTCTTCCGAAGACGAGAGGATCTCCCCCTTTGAGACGTACGACCGTTTTGCCATCTTGCGCGAAGCGAACCAGCGCTTCATTGATAAGATGCTGGGGCATCGCATGTGAGCCGGGGGCTTTGCCGCAATATATAAGTTCTGCATGGGGACCGGCATATGCTAATAATTCTTTGCTAATAAGGCGATCATAGAGAATAATGTCAGCCTGTTGAATGCGCCGCATCGCTTTTACGGAAATGAGCTCAGGATCGCCTGGACCTGCACCTACTATATAAACCTTGCCTGCTGTTTTGTTTCTCATAGGATGCTCCCTCCGGCTCTTAAGCCGTTTTAGTGTCCAATGCTTTGGGATCCTGCAATAAAGCGATGGAGGTATGTCTTTAGCTAACCATTAATCTAAGATAATAGACGGCTTCCGGGCATTCGAGCATTATCCTTAAATCGTAACGTAGATAGAGCCGCTCTCACTGTCGATTTCCGTTTCGAAGGTCGTTATGCAGCCATCGTCCGGTTCATGTACTTTGCCGCTGCGCAAATCTATTTTCCAGTCGTGGAGAGGGCAGTGTACGGCTGTGCCGCACACCATCCCTTCCGATAGAAGACCGCCCTTATGCGGGCATTTGTTCTCGACAGCAAGCACGCTGCCGTCTGTCAAGCGGAATACGGCTATTTCAATATCCTGCACCTTTATGCGGCGGGATCCTTTTACGTCGATATCGGATAGATTGGCTACGAGCATTTTTGTAGTCATGTGAATTTCCCTCCTGGAAAGTTTAGTTGATCCATGCTGACTTGGATAACGTACGCATCCAACTTTTGCTACAGCTGTACCGGAACGGCGCTGTTCAGTTGCTCGAAGTTTTTGCGGAGTTCATCCGATTCAACGATTTGCTTCCAAGGATCGGTCGTCAGGCTCAGCGTTTTATCGATACGGGATTTGAGAGCGAGACGGTCTTCCGGATTTTCAAGTCCTTTTTTGACGTAATCCAGACCAACACGTTCAATCCACTGTGCGGTACGCTCGTTCCATTGTGCATTTTCACGGTAGAGCTGCAGGAATGCGGAGGACCATTCCATGACCTCGTCTTCTGTTTTCACGATGCAGAGCAGATCGGTTGCACGGACCTTCACGCCGCCGTTGCCGCCGACATGGAGCTCCCAGCCGCCGTCAATTGCGACTACGCCGAAGTCCTTGATGGTTGCCTCCGCGCAATTTCGCGGGCAGCCGGATACGGCAAGCTTAACTTTAGCTGGTGCGTTCAGCCCCTCGAACGCCTTCTCCAGCTTGATACCCATACCGATCGCATCCTGCGTGCCGAAGCGGCAGAAGGTGGAGCCTACGCAGGTTTTGACCGTTCTCAGCGTTTTGCCGTAAGCATGACCGGAGGGCATATCGAGATCTGCCCACATTTTCGGCAAATCCTCTTTCTTAACGCCTAGCAAGTCGAGACGCTGGCCACCGGTGAATTTCACCATCGGCACATCGTATTTCTCTGCGACCTCAGCGATTTTCTTCAAATCGGCCGGGGAGGTGACACCGCCGTAAATGCGCGGTACGACCGAATACGTTCCGTCTTTTTGGATATTGCCATGGAAGCGTTCGTTGGTAATCCGTGACTCATTCTCATCAACGTATTCCTCTGGATTGATCATGCCCAGATAGTAGTTGAGTGCAGGGCGGCATTTCGTGCACCCTTCAGGGTTGCTCCATCCAAGCACGTTCATGACTTCTTTCGTCGTGTTCAAGTTCATTCGCGTAATCTCCGCGACGATTTCATCTCTCGTATGGGTCGTACAGCCGCAAATGCCTTCTTTCACCGGCTCGCCAACAGCATCGTCAGCATATAAGTGAAGAAGCCCTTCGACAAGAGGCTTACAGCCGCCGCAGGAGGCGGATGCTTTTGTGCACGCTTTGATGGCTCCTACCGTATTGCAGCCTTTATTCAGAATGGCCTCGCCAATATCGCCTTTGGATACGCCATTGCAACCGCAAATGATCTCATCATCGGCCATGGACTCAAGCCGGCTGTTGCCGCTAGAGGATTGACCGAGCAGATCGGAGGAAATGCCAAGCAAAATTTCCTTTTCGCGTCCTGCGATGGATTCGCCGCTTTTAATAGAAGCAAACAACTCAGCGCCGTCAGCCGTATCTCCGAAGAGGACAGCTCCAACGAGCTTGCCGTCTTGGATCACGATTTTTTTGTAGGTGCCAGCCAGATCGTCCTGAATCTTCAGAGCACGGGTGCCTGGCGTATCTGCGAAACGTCCGGCAGAGAATACATTTACGCCGGATACTTTCAGCTTGGTTGAGGTTACCGAGCCAGCATAGCCTGCCGTTTCTATGCCAACCAAATGCTTGACCATAACGGCACCTTGTTCATAAAGCGGAGCTACGAGGCCGTAGGAGATACCTCTATGCTCAGCGCATTCTCCGACTGCATAAATTTCGGGCACGCTCGTTTGCATGAAGTCGTTAATAACGATTCCGCGGTTAACCTCGATACCGGCTGCCCTAGCAAGCTCAACATTAGGACGTATGCCAACCGCCATAACGACCAGATCACCGTCAACCTCAGTTCCGTCAGTGAAAGCAAGGCCCGTTGCGCGGCGCTTGCCTTTGATCGCTGCTGTATGTTTATTCAATAGAAATTGCATGCCTTGTGCTTCGAGGTCACGCTGCAGCATTCTTGAAGCGGCCTCATCAAGCTGGCGATCCATTAAGTGGTTATGGATATGGACGACATGTACCTCCATACCGAGGTGGAGCAAGCCGCGGGCGGCTTCAAGTCCGAGCAGGCCACCGCCGATGACGACCGCTTTTTTATACTTTTTCGCAGTGTCCATCATGATTTCGCAGTCCTTGATATCACGGAAACCAATGACGCCTTCCTTGTCAGCGCCTGGAAGCGGAAGCATGAACGGGTTAGAGCCTGTCGCAATGATGAGTGTATCGTAAGCGGCTTCGATGCCCAGATGTGAGATAACCCTCTTGCGGTCCGTATCAATTTTGGTTATTTTGTGGCCAGTATGGAGCGTGATGTTATTTTCTCTATACCATTCCCAGTCGTTGATGACGATTTCCTGCAAATCGGCACCGCCTACTAGAACGGAAGACAGCATGATTCGATTATAGTTAGGATGAGGCTCTGAGCCGAAGATTGTGATGTCATAGCCCTCCGGAGAAAGTTTTAATAAGTGCTCGATTGCCCGAACCCCCGCCATTCCGTTGCCGATGAGTACTAATTTTTTCTTCGTTGTAGTCATTGTATTTCTCTCCTCTCAGTCTCTGTCTATGCGAAAACGAAGTAAAAGCCTGCCTCGACCCATAGGAAAACGTACGTCCCCTTGGAAATCGAAAGCAGGCTTCTTTGCCGCTTATAACGAATACACCGTTGTACTCGTGAAAGATATGAATTTGATATGGTAAATATACAACGGCTTACAGGTTCGTGTCAAGATAGTTAACATGAAAAACGGTGAAAAAACTTGGTTAGTGACAATAAGTTGTTTTGTATGTTATATATAATCACAAAGGTATCGGCTTGTGCTGTGTTCACAAAAAGTCGAAATAGGAGGGGGCGCTTCCAAATGCGTTCTTTGTTAGTGGTCGATCATCGTACGGCAACCGAGGGGGCAATGGCGGACCCTCAGTCAGATCAGCTGTCCAAGAAAGAAACGCCGAAATATGTATTGGAGAATTACGGCTATCAGGTACTCCGCGCAGTGGATGAGAAGAAGGCTGAGTTGCAAATGGTCAGCGCAGACGCAGTCGTTCTTCACGTCCCTCTTAATGAAGTAAAGCAATGGGGAAGAAGGCTGCTGAAGCAAAAAACGGTGCCGATGCTTTGGTGGTGCAGCGCAGCGGCGGCATCCCAGTCAGCGGCATTCTGCGAGGATGACATCCAGGTGGATGGCATACTTACCCCATCCATGAGCGAGCAAGAGCTGCACTGGGCTCTTCATTTCGGCTCCAAGCAATGCTTTGAGCGCCTGCAGTGGATGAACGAGCGGAAGCAGCTCGAAGGCAGGCTTGAAGAGCGGAAGTGGATTGATATGGCCAAGGGCATTTTGTGCAAAATCAAAAATATTTCTGAAGCGGAAGCTTATGATGTGCTGCGCAAGCAAGCCATGAACGAGAGGAAACGCATGGTGGACGTGGCTACATCAATCGTTAAGGTCTATCAAATCCTTCAGGATCAAAAATAAGGGGGCTTTGCGATGATGATCAACCTGTTAAAGGAAGTTGGCCGGGGAAAAAGGGGAGCGCGGGATCTCAGTTATGAGGAGTCGCTGCAGGCAGCAACCGCCATTCTGGAGCTTAAGGCGACACCGGCGCAAATAGGCGCCTTTTTCGTTGCTGAACGCATTAAAATGGAAAGCGTTGAGGAAATTGAAGCATTCGTTAATGTCTGCCGGAAGCATGCATACCGTGCGCCGATTCAGCAAGGGCTAGACTGCGCGGGCCCTTATGACGGCAGGAAGAAATCGTTCTACGCCACGTTCGCGACCTCGTTTGTCCTGGCAGCCGCAGGACTTCCGGTCACGCTGCACGGATCAGCCTCATTGCCGCCCAAATGGGGGATTACGCTGCATGATCTGCTGATGGAATCGGACATTGACGCTGACCTGCTCTCAAGGGACCGTATCGTTCAGGCGGCGAAGGAGACTGGCGTTCTGTACGTGCCTGCCGAGGAGTGGTGTCCGCCGCTAAAGGCGCTGCGCCCGATACGGGTTGAGCTTGGCATGCGCACGGTGCTCAATACGGCGGAGAAGCTCATCGATTACGCCCATTCACCGTATCTCATTTTCGGCGTTTACCACAACACTGTTTTTGAGCGGATGGCGAAGCTGGCGAATAATCTGAACTATAAAAAGGCGCTGATTGTTCAGGGCACGGAAGGTTCGGAGGATCTGTTTATCGAGCGGCCAACCCGAACTTATTTCGTGGAGAACGGACAATCGCAGCTTAACGTTATTGATCCGGATGCTTACGGACTCGAGACGGCGGTGCCGGAGAAGGACTGGACGCCGGCGGAGCAGGTGCTGGAAACCGAAGCGATCCTGCAAGGGCGCGGGCATCTCGCCTTTGCGAATCAAGTGCTTCTCAATGCGGCTGTAAGGCTACAATTGGCGGAGAAGGTGGGCTCGATCGAGGAAGGCATTTATATTTGCAAGGATCTGCTTGATAATGGCGCGGCGTGGAAATTGTACCGCAAATGGCAGTCGGTTATGCGCAGCCAAAGCGCGCAGCCATGCAGCAGCTAGCTGCAGGCAGGAACGGATGGAATACGGTAGCCGAAACATGACACCATGGCTGTCTCAGAAGGCGATTTTGCCAACCGAGACGGTCTTTTTAATGTGATAGTGCCGGTATTTCGCGCTTCGAGCAGGCTTTCTATGAGAGATAAGGGGGAGAGCGGAGCTTCTGGAACGCTTGAATAGCCGTACATTTGCAGTGCGGCTATTCGTTCTGTTTGCTTAATAAAGGTTGTCGCTTGACCACTCGCCAGGCAAAGGGGAGTCGGTGAGGATGGGCAGCTTTAACGATTCCACGGCTTCCTGCAAATAAAGCTTGTTGAACTCCAAGCCGCCGTTATTTTTCTTATGCGCCGAAAGCCAATCGGACTGGCCTTCATTGAAGCGATTCAAGGTTTGCAGGTCGCGGCTGTAGATGGATGCATCCCACCTGATTTGCGTAAGTACGCTGGCGACGAGCGGAAGGGGAAAGCCGCTGGCTTTGTGTATCAGCTCGGCCGCGCGCTGCTGATCATGGCGGATGAACTCGTGTGCTCTCAAATGGGCTTTCAAATAAGCGATAACGATGGTTTCGTTGCCTCTTGACCAATTGCCATCGGTTACGAGCCCGGTCAAGTAATCGCCGCCGATTCCTTCGGAGAGGAGGGGGACGCCAGCGCCGATCGATTGCACCCAGCTTAGGTAGGGCTCCCATAGCATGCTGGCACCAACCTGCCCTTCAATGATGCCGTTAAGGCAGTCGCCCATGCCGCGATGAACGATAGGCTCGGAATGCAGGCCGTAGGTCTTCATCCATTCCTTCAGCCGGTATGAGGAGCTGGAGTTGCCTACCGTGGAAATAGATAGGGACGATAACGCTTCAATGTGGTCGACCTTGCCGCCAGTCGGAACGACAAGCGATATGCCGCCGCCGCTTCCGGTTTTACCGTCGAAAGCGATGACCTGCGGTTGGAAACGGGGAAGGATCTGGCTAAGTGCGCGGCTGGCTATAATCGGGTAATCGCCGACGGAGGCGATGTGGACCCGTCCAGCGATAAGCTCCTCGACTAGCTCCATGCCGTTCGGAGCGTTTACGTACCGGACCTGGTAGCGCTTCGAGGGGTTCATGCGCCTCAGCTCTTCCTCGAATAAACCGAGCTGTTTAATAATGAGCGGGCTCCAGAGCAGCGCTGCCCCGCTTTGATAGCCGATCGTAACGACGGTTGCATCATCCGGGACGATCGTCGGGGTAGCGGGATTCTGCGGCTCGGAAATGCCATGCTGCTTGATCCAAGCTTGAAGCTGCTGCTCGTCGATCCATACTTCCTTGCCTATTTTGATATGAGGAAGCTGCTTATCCTTGCGCCAGCGGTCGATGGTGGCACGGCTGATCCCTAGCAGGTCCATCGCTTCCTGCAGGCTGAGAAGATTCAAGCGATCATTCATCATAGTTGAACTCTCCATTTCTATGTGACAGACTAAATCATAGTTAATTCATAGGAATTATTATGTATAATGATAAGCTATGGACCATTAAACTTCAATTGATAAATGCAAAAAAACGGCATCATATTCCTCATTCCTCCTCATCGCTCCTCGTCTTTCCTCATTCTATTGACAGTCTTAGAAGCAAATGATAATTTCGATGTACATAAAACAAAGTAACTTAATAGGAATTATGAGTTATTACGATTTTAAAAAAAGCTGAGGGGCTGTGATTAGAGATGAATAAAGGAACGGTTACGCAAAAAAGAGGTTTGGCGAGAGTGGGGCTTCTGCTCGTTTTAGCTGCAATGATGGTGCTATCGGCTTGCGGTGCGAACGAGGCGGGCAATGATTCGGAAGCGGGCGGAGAGAAAGCGAAGACGGTTCGGATCGGCTATCAAAAATATGCTTCGGTGAACATCATGAAGGAGCGCGGCGGTCTCGACGAGAAGCTGAAGGAAGCGGGATATGCGGTAGAATGGACGGAATTCCCAGGCGGCCCGCAGCTGCTTGAAGCGTTGAATGTTGGCAGCATCGACTTCGGACACACGGGTGAAGCGCCTCCGATCTTTGCTCAAGCGGCCGGCGCACCGCTTGCGTATTTGGCCCATTCGCCAGAAAGCCCGAAGGCGGAAAGCATTCTAGTGCCTGAGAATTCCGCGATCCAATCATCGGCGGATCTGAAAGGCAAAAAAATCGCCTTGAACAAAGGCTCCAACGTACATTATTTGCTTGTTAAATACCTAGAGCGGGAAGGCCTTGCTTATAGTGACGTAGAGGTTGTCTATTTGCCGCCGGCTGATGCTAGGGCTGCATTCGAAAGCGGCAATGTGGATGCATGGGTCATCTGGGAGCCGTTCTACTCGGTTGCGCAGCTAGCTACCAAAGCACGCGTGCTGGCCGATGGGGAAGGGCTCGTGAAAAACTATGAGTTTTACTTGGCATCCAAAGATTTTGCGAAATCGAATAAGGAAGCAATCGATGTCATTCTCGCGCAGCTGGAAGAGACGGATAATTGGGCAAAGGACAATCAGCCTGAGGTTGCGAAGCTGCTCGCTCCTGCGCTAGGTCTCGATACGGCGCCGCTTGAGCAAGCGCTCTCCCATCGCGGCTGGGGTGTTATCCGTGTCAGCGACGAAACGTTGGAAGCCCAGCAGAGCATTGCGGATACGTTCCTGAAACTGGAATTAATCCCTTCTGCCATTAAAGTAAGCGACGCGGTAGTTAAATAAAACCTCATACCCTGCAGAGGATTAAGGAGCATGATGATGGAATTATTTTGGTTCATACCCTTACATGGGGACGGCAGATATTTGGGAACGTCAGAAGGCGCAAGATCAGTTGATTATGACTATATCAAGCAAATCGCACAGGCTGCCGACCGTCTAGGCTACCATGGCGTTCTGGTTCCTACCGGCAAGGCATGCGAGGATGCTTGGGTTGCGGCATCCTCGTTAATCGGCGCTACCCAGCGTCTGAAGTTTCTCGTTGCGATTCGGCCAGGTCTTATGTCGCCTTCGACGGCTGCGAGAATGGCGTCAACGTTCGACAGGCTCTCAAGCGGCAGGCTGCTTGTCAATGTTGTTACCGGAGGCGACCCGCATGAGCTCGGCGGTGACGGCATCTTCCTTAGTCATGGCGAACGATACGAGCAGACGGATGAATTCCTGTCGGTATGGCGGCGGATGATGGAAGGCGGAGAAGTGAATTTTGACGGCAAATATATTCGTGTCGAGTCGGGAGAGGTGCTGTTCCCCGCTCTTCAGAAGCCGTACCCGCCTATCTATTTCGGAGGCTCCTCGCCAGCCGCGCAGCAGATTGCAGCCGATCATGTCGATTGTTATTTGACATGGGGGGAACCGCCTAGCGAGGTTGCCAAAAAAATTGCCGATGTTCGCAAGCTAGCGGAAGCGAGCGGCAAGAAGGTTAAATTCGGCATCAGACTGCATGTCATTGTGAGAGAGACCGAAGAAGAGGCATGGGATGCGGCCGAAAGCCTTATTCGCCATGTCGATGAGAAAACGATAGCCGAGGCGCAGCAAATCCTGGCAAGATACGATTCGGTTGGCCAGAGGCGCATGGGGGAATTGCACAAAGGCGACAAAAACTCGCTGGTTATTTCTCCGAATCTATGGGCGGGCATCGGGCTTGTGCGCGGTGGGGCTGGGACAGCCTTGGTAGGCGATCCGGACACGGTTGCTGCTCGAATTAAGGAGTATGCGGAGCTGGGTATTGATACCTTTATTTTATCGGGATACCCGCATCTCGAGGAGGCTTACCGCGCCGCTGAGCTATTGTTCCCAAGGCTGCCGTTGGCGCCGCAAGGAGAAACGCTATACGAGGGGATCCAAGCGTCGGGTGAATTGGTCGCTTACAATAAACGGCCCCAATCAGGCAGTGCTATTTAAACGGAAGGGGCTTGCATCTTTATGTTTACTCGAATCTTAAACAGCCGTATCGCGCCTGCTATCGTCCCGGTTCTCATATTGATCGTTTGGCAGCTGCTCGGGGAGCTCGGCTGGATATCCAGCCGCACGCTCCCAACTCCGCTTAAAGTGGCTGAGGCGGGCGTTGAACTTGCAAGAAGCGGACAATTGTTCCATTACATGGGCAGCAGCACGAGCCGTGCGTTTATTGGTTTTGCTATCGGAGGCGGCATAGGCTTTCTGCTCGGCTTGCTGAACGGCTTGTCGCAGACGGCGAACCGGCTGCTGGATAGCTCCATTCAAATGGTACGGAACGTCCCTCATCTGGCTTTGATTCCGCTCGTTATTTTATGGTTCGGGATCGGGGAAACGGCCAAAATATTTCTGGTCGTGCTTGGCGTGTTTTTTCCGATTTATTTAAATACCGTGCACGGCATTCGTTCCATTGATCCTGGTCTCGTGGAGATGGCGAAGGTGTACGGCCTGCGCGGCTATGCATTATATCGAGATGTCATTCTGCCGGGCGCGTTATCGTCGATTCTGGTTGGCGTGCGTTATGCGCTTGGGTTTATGTGGCTGACGCTGATTGTTGCGGAAACCATATCCGCGAACTCGGGCATCGGTTATATGGCAATGAATGCCCGTGAATTTATGCGGCTTGACGTAGTGGTGCTGGCCATTATACTTTACGCGGTACTCGGAAAACTATCGGATACGGCAGCGAAGCTGCTAGAGCAATGGCTGTTGAAATGGCATCCGAATTACGTGAAACGTTAACAGAGAGGGCGGATACGCATGCATGCCACACAAGCGGGAGCGAGGTTACTCGTACAAAAAGCAGGGAAGCAATTTGACTCTAAGCAGGTGCTTGAAGGAGTGGAGCTTGATATTCCTCCGGGGCAGTTCGTTGCGATTGTCGGGAGAAGCGGCTGCGGTAAAAGCACATTGCTGCGGCTGATTGCGGGATTGGAAGATCCGACGCAGGGAGCGATCAAGCTAGACGATGCCGTAGTAACGGGCATCCGCGAGGATACGAGAATGCTGTTTCAGGATGCGCGGCTGCTGCCTTGGAAACGCTGCGTGGATAACGTTGCGATTGGCGTCAAATCAGGAGACAAGCAAAAGGCATTGGAGGCGCTGCGGCAAGTGGGGCTGCAGGACCGCGCGAAGGAGTGGCCGGGCGTGCTGTCCGGCGGGCAGCGCCAGCGCGTCGCGTTGGCAAGGGCTCTTGTCGGTGAGCCGAGATTGCTGCTGCTTGACGAGCCGCTTGGTGCGCTCGATGCATTAACCCGAATTGATATGCAGCAGCTCATCGAGGAGCTTTGGGCGGAGCAGCAGTTCACGGCGGTGCTCGTAACGCATGATGTCAGCGAAGCCGTTGCCCTTGCTGACCGTGTTATTTTGATTGAAAACGGGCATATCGCACTCGATGTGGCGATCACGCTGGATCGTCCGCGCGAGCGTGACAATGATTTCGTATATTTCGAGAAGCTGATCCTGGATCGGATACTCGTGCGCGACAAGCATGGCTCGCAAAGTGAAACGACGTATTCGATTTAGCGTAGGATCCGGTCGAACCGTTGACCTATATGCCGCTCTTGCTTCTACCGAATAAGCCGGGGAACAGTCCGAGACGTCTCGAACGTTTGGAATGCCTGCCGAATTCCGAGTGAAAGAGCAAGGCGGCAAGCTTGTATTTGAATGCGATGTAGTAAACATACTCTCTCAGGCTGCCGCATTTGTGGGCGAAGCCAAGCTGCTTGGTGCTGTCCGTCATCATCTTCAGACGGACGATACGCTTCATATCCCCTTTGGTAGCGGCATCCGGGCTGTTCCGCATATTCGTAATCAGCATGGACCGGATCGCGCTAATGTAATAGGAGGCCATATCGTCTCTGTACCTGTCATTGGCAAGCAAACCGGATTTGTCAGAAAGACGCTTTCTTAGCTCATATTGCAAAATCAGGCATTTCTCCAAATGAGGCTTAAAGGAGGAGCGGGTTAGACTGTTTGCATTGTTATCGGTATTATAGCGGTATAGAAGATCCGGAATCGCATAGACGCGATTGGCGGCTAGTACGACCTCGAGCAAAAAGATCGTATCCTCTCCGATGGTTAATCCCTCTTGAAATCTGATATTCCTCTTCATAATGAAGCTGCGCAGAAAAAGGCAGCGCCACACGAAGCACAGCTCGTTGCCGGAATGGGCCCGTTCGGCGCTGAGCACAAGCTCCTTGCCGCTCATGACGGCGTGAAGCGTGAATTGCGGCGGTTTTTCTTCCTTCGTCTGCAAAGATTGGTACCCGCAAATGACAGCCTCGCATTCGAATTGTTCCGCAGCCGCATAAAGCTTAACGAAGAACAGATCGTCAATTTCATCGTCCGCATCCACAAATGAGATGTATTTGCCCGTAGCAGCCTTTAATCCGATATTTCTCGCGCTGCTCGTTCCGCGGTTAGGCATATGCATCACTTTAATCCGTGAATCTCTCGCAGCAAACGCCTCGCAGATCGCCCCGCTTTGGTCGGTGGATCCATCATTGACGAGCAGCAGCTCGATATGGCGAAATGGCTGGTTGATAATGCTGTCTAGACAGATGCTTATCCACCTCTCGGCATTGTATATGGGCACGATAACGCTAATGGAGACAGTCATGCGCTTCACCTCGGGAGCGGATTGGATTTCCATGCAAGTTCGTTCATAGGCTATAAAATGATCATATCATATTCGTTATAAAGAACAATTATTATTTTATAAAGACGCGCTGCACGCTCCCTGATCCTCCTAAATAGTGGTAAAATAAGAGGTGAAGCGGAGGGGATAAGCGGTTGAAGCGAATTTATTTGAGTGTAATGGCATTGCTGCTGATAATAGGCAGTTGGGGCTGGAATATTTGGTATTTTCAAAGCATGCAGCTGTCTGCCCCTTTATTTCTAAAACATGATATCAGCTTGAACGGAAATGACGGCCATATGATCAATCTCTATTTTCTGGAAAACAAAAATAGTTCTAAAAAGGTTATGCAAATCCAAGTGGAGGAGCTGCCGGAGCTTCGGTTTCAGGTTCATGCGGGCATGCCCTACTCCCATCAAATGTTAAATATGGCATACGCCGAATGGAGGCCGGACCAAACGTACGGAGCGGGCAATCAAACTCCGCTTGTTATTAGAGAGGTTACGGTGTTTTACGACAAAGGAGGCGCGGAGAAGCTGCCGATCGGCAGCATTAATATTGAGTGGGGCGACAAGAAAGGGATTGTTGCATCCACCTGGGGAAGTGCTTCTTCTAACGGCGAAGGAAGCATTCATATGAGAATGACGCAAGCTGCTGATTTAGACAGAGCGGACGTTTCCTTCAGTGCTGAAGCAAAGCGGTGGTTGACGGTGCGTTTATCCGGGGTACCGATCGAAAATATCGATTTTCCGCTTGAGCTCTCCGAAGGGGAGGGCCTGTCATTTGAATATGAGTGGACAATACCGGGCGACAATGCTGTTTTTGGCGTTTATGATTCCGATCTGCTGCTTTATTTCAAAATGGAAGATGGGCAATCCGTAATGGAGAGCGCTCGTATAAACCGAAGCGCAAGCTTTACGGAATCTGAGCTGAAGCGGCTTGTCCGGTCAGGCGGTGAGCTGCATTGAAGGCTGCCTTATATGGTTCGTTTCGCGCGATTGGCTGGGGACTTGTTCTCGTTCTTATCGACATTCGTATCGTGACCATTGATCTATTGCCCGATTTTGCCGGGTATATGATGGTTGCCTTCGCGTTGCGTACAATTGGTAGGAATCATCCTGCATGCAATAAAGCCAAATGGACAGCGGTGTGCCTTGTTTTGCTTAGCATGCCCCGGGACTTCGCAATACCCCCTATTTCATATGAGGATTTCTCGGCTATTCCGCTAGCTGTGCATATGTACATGCAAGCGATATTGGCGCTGCATGCGCTGCTTGCTTTCTGGCTGTGCAGCAGCATGGCGGAAATCGCAAGACAGGATCATCAGAAGCTGCTGCTGGATTCGATTATTTTGCGGAGAAACCTGTTTCTGTTTGTTCAATTACTGCAGCTGATTTTATATCCGTTTTTATTGAACACTGGCAACTACCTGCTGCTGCTGTTTATGGCAATGAGCGCGTTCTCTTTCCTTCTAGAGCTGCTTTATGTCCAATTGCCGTTTCGATTATCCAAGCCGCCTAGAAGACTGTTGTAACCATTCGGAGAGGGAGCGGGCGCAGGCTGCCGCTTCCTTTTCCAATTGTGCTAGCCGAGGGAAAAGGAATAGGTGAATTCGTCTAGAGAATACTGCTATACTGAAAGCTGGTACTAGGAAAAGGGGGATCTCATGTCTTTTGTTAATCGGCTCCGGTGGTTTTTTAAAGATCGGTGGGGGAGCTATGCGCTCGCAATCGGCATTATGGCGCTCGTTAGCTTGCTCTCTACGATACCGCCTAATTTAATCGGAAGAACGGTCGATCATATTCGTGAAGGTGAGCTGACTTCATCGGGTCTAACGCAAACGGTTCTTCTGCTCATAGGTCTAGCTGTACTGCTCTATGTGATGGTTTACATATGGATAACGACGCTGTTCGGCAACTCGGCGCTTATTGAGAAGGTGCTGCGGGGAAGGTTGCTCGCGAATTTATCGCGGATGACGCCAGCATTCTTTCAACGCAACAGCACGGGGCAGTTAATGGCGCTTGCAACAAATGATATATTGGCAATCGGGCAAACGGCAGGCTATGGCGTCATGACGCTAGTCAACACGCTCGTTGGCGCGTCCGTCGTTGTCATTATGATGGTATCGCTAGTCAGCTACAAGCTGATGATCGCGGCACTCATACCGCTTCCGCTGCTGGCGGTCGTGATCAGCAAGCTTGGCAAAAAGGTAAGAACCCGGTTTCTGGACGCGCAGGCCTCCTTTGGCAAGATGAATGACCACGCGCTGGAGTCGATCTCAGGCATTCGCGTAATCCGCTCTTATGTGCAGGAGAATGACGATTTGCATGCATTTAATCGCGTTACGAATGACGTTATGCTCAAAAACAAAAGAGTATCGGTACTCAACGCCATGTTCCAGCCGATTATTTCATTGATCGTAGGAATCAGCTACTCCATCGGTATCGGCTATGGCTCTTACCTTGTTTTTCAGGATGAGATTTCGCTTGGGCAGCTGATATCGTTCAATATTTATTTGGGCATGCTGATTTGGCCGATGATTTCCTTCGGCGAGTTTATTAATGTGCTGCAGCGCGGAAGCGCCTCGGCCGATCGGCTGGATACGGCTCTGAACCAGCAGCCGGATCTTAAAGACGCGGAAAAGCTGGCGCAAGTTGACGTGCCGGGAAGCATCGAGATGCGGAAGCTGACCTTTGTTTATCCGTCTGCAACCAAGCCAGCCCTGGAGGATATCACGCTTCAGCTGGAGCGCGGACAGACGCTTGGCATCGTAGGAAAAACCGGAAGCGGCAAGAGCACGCTGCTGAAGCAGCTGCTGCGCCAGTATCCGGTGGAACGGGAGCTGCTCATGATCGCTGGTTTCCCAATCGAGCAAATCGCGATCGATCAGATAAGGCGCTGGGTGGCTTACGTACCGCAGGAGCACTTGCTGCTCTCGAAGTCGATCCGCGACAATATCGCTCTTGGGAAGCCGGACGCGACGGCAGCGGACATTGCACGCGCCGTCGAGATGGCCTCATTCACGGAGGACATTGCCCAAATGCCGCAAGGGCTGGAAACGGTCGTCGGCGAGAACGGCGTCATGCTATCTGGCGGGCAGAAGCAGAGGCTTGCCATTGCGCGCGCCTTGCTTGTTGACTCCGAGATCCTGCTGCTGGACGACTCGTTGTCCGCGGTAGATGCCCGTACCGAAAGCCGAATCCTTCACCACATCAGGCTGGAGCGCGAGGGGAAAACGACCTTTATCGCAACCCATCGCCTCTCGGCCGTCAGCCATGCGGACTGGATTATCGTCCTGAGCGAAGGACGCATCATCGAAGAAGGAACACATGATGAGCTTATGCTGTTCGGAGGCTGGTATAAGGAACAGTGGGATAGGCAGCAAATGGAAGCAAGCTTGGAAGAATGAGGAGGCTCTAGCATGCCAAAGCAATCGACGGCGAGAAGACTATTCGCATATGCTCTCGTCTATAAATTTAGAATTATCGGCGCCCTGCTTATTCTTTGCTGCGCGGTAGGAGCCGAGCTTGGCGGTCCTTTTATCATAAAAACGATTATTGACAAGCATTTGTCTGCGGGAGGCGAAGAGCTGGCACCGGTACTATGGCTGCTTGCGCTTTATATGGGGCTCTTGCTCGTAGCGAGCATCGGGAATTTCTCGCAGTCCTATATTTTGCAATCGACTGCCCTGCGCATCATACAGAACATGCGCATGGATCTGATGCGGCATATTCAGCGGATTCCGCTCCGGTACTTCGACAATACGCCAATCGGCCAAATCGTTTCCAGAATCGCCAACGATACGGAGGCTGTGCGTGATTTATTCATGAGCTTCATGGCTACCTTCGTCGTGAGCTTCGTGCAGCTGTTAGGCATCTTCACGGCGTTGTTTATATTGGATGTACGTTTAGCGCTGTTCTGCTTGCTGCTTCCGCCGCTGTTCGCGCTGATTATGGTCGTGCATCTGAAATATTCCAAAAAGTATATTACGGTCATGCGCGCCAGGCTTAGCGATATGAATGCCATGATTAATGAATCCATCGTCGTTATGCCCATTATTCAGGCTTTCCGCCGCGAGAAGGTGACGCTTGCGGAATTCGAGGTTCTTAACGAGGACAGATATGTCAATCAGATCAAGCAGTTCCGTGTCTTTTCGTTGTCCTCAAGGAATATCGTAGGTACGATTGGCGCGCTTGTTACGGCGATGGTTATTTGGTATTTTGGCCGCCAATCTCTCGAAACGGCTATTATGTATGGCGTATTTTACGCGTTTATTGATTATTTGGGGCGCATCTTTCAACCGATTATCGGGATCTTCGATCAATTGACGAATGCGCAGCGTGCTTTCGTATCCGCAGAGAAAGTATTCGCTATTCTCGATATGGAAGGGAAGGAGGTTGAAGAGGTTCAGCTGGTGCAAAAACCGGATGGCGCCGTCAAATTCGATAACGTGACCTTCGCTTACAAAGAAGGCGAGAACGTACTGAAACGGATTTCATTCGAGGCGCGCAAGGGAGAGACCGTGGCGCTGGTCGGGCATACGGGCTCGGGCAAAAGCTCGATCATGAACCTATTGCTCGGATTTTATGAACCGGATCAAGGGACGATATCGATCGATGGACGCAGCATATCGGGTTATTCGAAGCAAGAGCTGCGCAAGCATATGGGGATCGTGCTCCAGGACCCGTATTTATTCGCGGGGGACATTAAATTCAATGTCAGCCTCTACAATAAAGACATCACGATTGAACGGGTCAAAAGCGTGCTGAGGGATGTCGGCGCCGCGCCGTTTGTCGAGCAGCTGCCTAACGGCTACGATGAACTTGTGGTAGAACGCGGCAGCACGCTGTCTTCGGGGCAGCGGCAGTTGATCTCCTTCGCAAGGGCGCTAGCATTCGATCCATCCATACTTATACTTGACGAAGCGACTGCGAGCATTGACAGTGAGACGGAAGGACTAATCCAGCAGGCGCTCCGCGTTGTCAGCGAGGGGCGGACAACGCTCGTTATTGCGCATCGGCTGTCTACCATCCGCGAGGCCGATCAAATTCTCGTGCTGCATCGGGGCGAGATCGTGGAGCGCGGCAACCATGAGGCGCTAATGGCGCTGGAAGGCAGGTATTTCAAGATGTACCAGCTTCAGAAAGGCGAGAAAGCGTCGCTGAAGGCGGCTGGGGTGCCGAATGAGGCTTGAAGAAAGGGATTGTTCGCATTAACGATCCAACTCTAGTGAAATGAGCAAAAAGTGCCATGTACATGACGTAATAAGTCTTGTGAATGGCATTTTTTTATGTCTATAGCCTTACATTTCAGCCTATCAAATCACATCCTTCTACTAATTGACAGGGAAATAGTTCCAATGTATACTCTCAATAAGTTTAATGTCAGTTTACTTTACATTCGGTTTGAACGGCTTTAGCTGCTTTGGGCCCAAAGCGATAATCCCCTGCCTTCATCAATGCAATAGTCTGTTACAGGATGTCATGCATGTATTGGAGAAAGGGGATTTTTATTACCGTTCATGAACAAATGTGCAACTTTACTAGAACTTAATTTCACACTGATATTGCGATGACAAATTTTCTTTACGCTTACAGTGGCATATTAAGGGTAATGTATGATTTCTGGAGTGAGAGAGGAGAAATAAAATGCAGAAGCTTGTTAAACGAATACAAAAGAAAGCGTGCATGCTGCTTGCAGCTGTTCTCGTTGCCGGGAGCACGCTGAGCGGTATCGGAGGCTCCGTCCAGGCTGCCCCGGCGGGAGGCGATATCGTCATCTCGCAAGTATTCGGCGGCGGGGGAAACAGCGGAGCGTTAATCAAAAATGATTTCGTGGAGCTTTACAATCCTACTTCATCCGAGGTATCGCTCGCGGGATGGTATATCGCATATGCAGCAACTGGAGCAACAGCCTATCCGGCAAGGAACGCTTCGAATACGCTTGAATTAACAGGAAAGATCGGAGCAGGCCAATATTATTTAATACAGCTTAAAGCTGGAACTAGCGGCACAGTGGATCTCAGCTCGCCGAATTTGAGTTCAACAGCGATCGATATGAGCGGTTCGAACGGAAAGGTTAGATTGTATAACAGCACATCCGCAGTAGTGGATACAGTCGGCTACGGGACGGCGAGTGTCGCTGACACCTTGGAGACAGCACCAGCCGGGGGGTTAAGCTCAACAAAAGCGGCAATACGCAAATCGCTTCTTCCAGGCGATAGAGCCCTCGATACGGATAACAACAGCACGGACTTTGAAGTCGCGACTCCCGACCCGCGCAATTCGTCTTACGGCGTAGTTGCGGTGGAAGTCGAAGCGGTTAAGGCGGATATCGCTCCGGGAGCCGTAAAGCCAGGCACGGTCATTAAGCTATCCACCCCGACCGTTGGGGCGAGCGTGTACTACAGCGTATACGGAGCAGGTGATACGCAGGTTGATCCCGAGGATTTCACTTGGTACCAGCCAGAGAGCTCTGCAATCGAAGTAACGGAGCCGACGACGGTTCATGCTTACGCCACAAAAGAAGGGCTGACAAGCAGTCCGTTACGCGAGTTTGCATACAGCATATCGAGCCTTGGCACGATCGCCGATGCTCGCGCAGCGGCAATAGGCACGAATGCTACGCTAAGCGGAATCGTTACGCATCGGGCTGAGTCAGGCGCATTCGTCAATCTTTTCGTACAAGATGCGAATAATGGGATTATCGTTCGTGTTCCAAGCAGCACCGAGGCAAAGCCCGGCAATCTCATTGAAGCCTATGGCAAGCTGACCGAATTTTCCGGCTTGCTTCAATTGGAGGCTGCCGTAGAAAATACGGAGATTACAGGCTCCTCAGCGTTACCTGCGCCGACAAGCGTAGATTCCACAAGCTTCGGCAAAACGATAGAAAACCGCAGCCAGTTCGAGGGCCGTCTCGTACAGCTTGAGAACATAACCGTTGAAAGCGCGGCAGGCGGTGTCGTTACGGCAACGGACACGGTAAGCGGCGGCAAAATAATCATCTATTCCTCAGATGCCGCGTTTGTCGCTGGCAAAACATTCGAGCTGGTAACAGGAGTAATGACCTATCACTCCAGCGTTGGGCTTGAGGTACTGCCTCGCTCGCCGCTCGATATTGTCGAGAAGAGGCTGACCGTGCAAGCCAGCATTCCTTCCGGAAATATCAATGAAGGAGCGGCTATTGAGCTGAACACGCTGGCTGCAGGCGGAGTCATTCGTTATACAACGGATGGAACCACGCCTGCCGCGGCAATCGGAACGATTTATGCGGCACCAATCGTCGTGAACGAGGATACAGTAATCAAAGCGGTCGTAACGGCTAGCGGCGAGACGAGCGAAGTTGCAGTCTTCACGTATAAGGTGCTCGCGAATACGGACGGCATCGCCATCCACACGATTCAAGGCGAAGCGCACTCATCCCTTTATAATAATGTGAAAGTATCTCATGTAACAGGCATCATCACTTCCGTCAGCACGAACTCGTTCTACATGCAGACGCCAGATGACAAGCAGGATGACAATCCAAATACATCGGAAGCCATTCAAGTGTACAAGCCTGGTCATGGTTTAGCGGTGAAGGATTCTGTTTCCGTTGCGGGAACGGTGGAGGAGTACGGCAACAGCCCATCTCTCTCCGTTACTCAAATCAATGCTTCTGCAATTGAAAAGATATCCGGCAACAACGTACTTCCTACGGCGACTTTATTAGGAAAAAATGCCGATGAAACGAAAGAGCGCATCATACCGAGCATGATCGATACAGACAGCTTTGGCGTGTTTAATCCTGAGGTCGACGCAATCGACTTTTTTGAAAGCCTAGAAGGCATGCTGGTTGAGGTGATAAAACCGACGATTACGGGTCCTTATGCGAACGCGGTAATTCCAGTAGCGATCGATAACGGCGCTTTTGCGAAAAACCCTATTCGGACGGCCGCCGGAGGCCTCGTGCTTCAAGGCAACGGTTTGGACGGCACGGACAGCAGCCTTAATCCTCAGAAACTGTTCATTGGCGGCTCGAAGCCGGCAGGCGAAGAGATTAAAACAGGCGATGCATTCAACGGCAGCATCGTTGGCGTCATTCAATACGCTGGCGATTTGTACAAGCTGTTGCCAACGGAGGCATTGCCGGCAATTACGCGCAGCACGAACGCGCAGAAAGTTACTACTATCCAGCCTGATGGTGAAAAACTGACGATTGCTACGTTTAACGTCGAGAATTTCAGCGCGGCAGATACAGTAAAAGCAGGCAAAATTGCTTCGATTATCGTTACGAACATGAAGCAGCCGGATATTATCGGTTTGATGGAGGTTCAGGACAATGACGGCGAGAAGGATAGCGGCATAACTGACGCTTCCCAAAGCTTCCAAACACTTATCAATGCGATAAAAGACAAAGGCGGGGCTACGTACTCCTATACGGATATCGCTCCAGAGAATAACAAGGACGGCGGCGCGCCAGGAGGCAACATCCGCGTAGGCTTCTTGTACAAGGCCGATCGCGTTACGCTTGCTCCTGGAATCAAGGGAGATTTTGAGTCAGCCATAGCTGTGGACGCAGATGGAAGCTTGACACAAAACCCAGGACGGATCGGCTCCGCAGACGCTACTACCTTCAACGCGTCGCGCAAGCCGCTCGTTGCGGAATTTCTTTTTAACGGAAAACGGGTAGTCGCGATAGCGAACCATTTGAACTCCAAGGGCGGGGACGGCAAGCCATGGGGAAGTATTCAGCCGGTAATCCGCAGCAGCGAGGTTCAACGCGCGAAACAAGCGGAGACGATACACGGCTTTGTTCAGGAGCTGAAAGCAAAGGATTCTGAAGCAAGCGTCGTCGTATTGGGCGATTTTAACGATTTTCAGTTCTCTGGAACGTTAAACAAGCTGAAAGGCTCGGAGCTAACGAATCTGGTTGATAAGCTGGACGTCTCCGAACGTTATTCATATATCTACGACGGCAACTCGCAAACGCTGGATCACATTTTGGTAGATCAGGAGACGAGCCAAAACGCTGTTATCGATGTCGTACATGTGAACGCTGATTTTGCAGCCGAGCATGGACGGGTAAGCGATCATGATCCGCTGCTCGCGCAGCTGGATTTCACAGCTGGTCTAGCGGTAACGATTATGCATGTCAATGACTCGCATGCCAACCTTGCCAATGTAGCCAAACGGTTCACGGCAGTTAAACAGGTTCGCAGCACTTCGGCTAACTCGATCCTGCTTGATGCGGGGGACGTGTTCTCGGGTACGCTGTTCTTTAACAAATATTTGGGTCAAGCGGACTTGGCGTTTATGAATAAGCTTGGCTATGACGCGATGGTATTCGGCAACCATGAGTTTGATAAAGGTCCTTCCGTACTGGCAGATTTCGTAGAGAAAGCGAAATTCCCATTCGTAAGCTCCAATATCGACTTCAGCAAAGAGCCGGAACTTAGCGGATTCTTGGCTGACCAAGCGGTAGGACAAAAGGCTGAGAACGGTAAAATTTACGATGCTATCGTTTTGGAAGAAGGCGGAGAGGAAATCGGCGTATTCGGCTTAACGACCGAGGATACGAAGTTTCTTGCATCGCCGGGCGAGAACGTTATTTTCGAGAATTATATCGCCAAAGCGAAAGAAACGGTCAAAATGCTGCAGGATAGGGGCATTAATAAGATCGTGGCCTTAACGCATCTAGGACATGAATTTGACCTTGTGCTGGCTGAGCAAGTACTCGGTATCGATGTTATCGTAGGCGGCCACAGCCATACGAAGGTCGATGCGCCTAAAGTATTCCATGCCGAAACGGAGCCAACGCTGGTCGTTCAGGCAGAGGAATATAACAAATATTTGGGCCGACTGGATTTGAAATTCAATGCAGCTGGCGTGCTTACGAAGTGGAACGGCAAGTTGCTGGACATTGCAACTTTTGCTGCAGACCCGGAAGCGACGGAAATGCTGAAGCCGTTCAGTGACGGGGTCGCCGATATTCAACGTGAAGTTATTGGGAAAACGAATGTGCTGCTTGACGGCGCTCGCACGTCTGTACGCGCCAAAGAAACGAATCTGGGCAATCTGATGACTGACGGCATGGTCGCTAAAGTGAAAAGTCTCGTGACCAGCACACCGGAATTGCAGCAATATGACGTAAAAGGTTTTGTAGGCATTCAGAATGGCGGAGGGATCCGTGATTCGATTAAGATTAGCGCGGCAGGCAAGCAAGACGGAGACATTACGCTTGGCGAGCTGCTGACGGTTATGCCGTTCGGCAACAACCTGACGGCGCTTCGGATGACCGGGCAAGAGATTATTGCGGCGCTTGAGAACGGCGTGAGCGGAATCGAAACAGGTCAAGGCCGCTTCCCGCAGGTGTCTGGCATGCGCTTCTACTATGACAGCAAGAAGCAGCCGGAAGTACTTGATGCGAACGGACAGCTGACCCAGGCAGGGAGCCGAATTATCAAGGTAGAGGTCAAAAATGCGGATGGCAGCTACAGTCCGATCGACGTTAACGCTTATTATTTTGTGGCAACCAACTCGTTTATGGCCAATGGCGGAGATTTCTACCGTTCCATGAAGCAGGCGAAGGATGCAGGACGCCAGCATGAGCTGAACATCGTTGATTATGAAGTGTTCTTGGAGCATATTACCGGTTTAGGCACGATAAACACGGTAACGGAAGGACGGATCACCGATTTGCTTGGCGAGCCGCTTCCGGGCGGAGACGATGACCCGTTCAAGCTGACACTTATGCATGTCAATGATACGCATGCGCATCTGGATGCCGTTGCCAAAAGAATAACGGCTATCAAAGGCATCCGCGAAGAAGTAGATCATTCCATTCTGCTTGATGCAGGCGACGTGTTCTCTGGCACGTTGTATTTCAACAAGTACCTTGGCCTTGCCGATTTGGAATTCATGAACTACATCGGCTATGATGCTATGGTATTTGGCAACCATGAATTCGATAAAGGCCCATCCGTGCTAGCAGATTTCGTTAAACAAGCACAATTTCCGTTCGTAAGCTCGAACATCGATTTCAGCAAAGAGCCTGAGTTGAGCGGTCTTGTATCTAATGAAGCGGTTGGAAGCCCGGCTGCTGATGGGAAAATTTACGATGCGATTATTTTGGAGAGGGACGGCGAGAAGATCGGAGTATTTGGATTAACGACCGAGGACACGAAGTTCCTTGCATCCCCTGGAGAAAACGTCGTATTCGAGAATTATATCGACAAAGCCGATGAGACGGTCAAAATGCTTCAAGCGGAAGGTATCAATAAGATCGTTGCATTGACTCATCTAGGTAATGAGTTCGATAAACTATTGGCTGAAGCCGTTACGGGAATTGACGTAATTGTCGGCGGACACAGCCATACCAAGGTAGATGCTCCAATTGTATTCCGTGCAGATAGCGAGCCAACCTTGGTCGTACAGGCAGAGGAATACGGCAATTACTTGGGACGTTTGGATCTTGAATTTGACCAAACAGGTGTATTGACGGCATGGAACGGCAAGCTGCTGACAGTAAGCGGCTACGCTGCGGACGCAACGGCTGTCGAGATGCTTAAGCCTTACAGCAACGGTGTTGCCGATATTCAAAAACAAATCATCGGGAAAACAAATGTGTTTTTGGATGGCGAACGTACTTCCGTCCGAGCAAAAGAAAGCAATTTAGGAAACCTGATGGCGGACGGCATGATTGCCAAGGTGAAGAGCTTTGTAGACAGCAGCGCGGAATTGAAACAATTTGAAGTCAAAGGATTCATAGCCATTCAGAACGGCGGCGGAATTCGGGCATCCATTAAGCAAACCGCTGACGGTAAAGCAGACGGTGACATTACGCTTGGCGAGCTGCTGACGGTTATGCCGTTCGGCAACAACCTGACGGCGCTTCGGATGACCGGGCAAGAAATTATTGCGGCGCTTGAGAACGGCGTGAGCGGAATCGAAACAGGTCAAGGCCGCTTCCCGCAGGTGTCAGGCATGCGCTTCTACTATGACAGCAAGAAGCAGCCGGAAGTACTTGATGCGAACGGACAGCTGACCCAGGCAGGGAGCCGAATTATCAAGGTAGAGGTCAAAAATGCGGATGGCAGCTACAGTCCGATCGACGTTAACGCTTATTATTTTGTGGCAACCAACTCGTTTATGGCTAATGGCGGAGATTTCTACCGTTCCATGAAGCAGGCGAAGGATGCAGGACGCCAGCATGAGCTGAACATCGTTGATTATGAAGTATTCCTTGAGCACATTAGTAATCTCGGAACGATACAAGCTGCGGTCGAGGGACGCATCGTTGACGTGAGCGTAACTGCGCCAACGCCAACGCCACCAACCTCGACGCCGACGCCGACACCAACGCCGACACCGACACCGACGCCAACGCCAACGCCTGGCGGAAATGAAGGCACGGAATTCAGCGATGTGGGCAGTCACTGGGCTGCGAAAGCGATTGATGAGGCCGTAACGCTTGGTTTCGTTAACGGGTTCGGAGACGGTACCTTCAGGCCGAGCGATGAAGCGACTAGAGCGCAATTCATCACAATGGTCGGCCGCGCTTTTAAGCTGGAAGCAACGGGAGGACAGCTCAACTTCGCTGATGCAGGAAAGGTTCCTGCTTGGGCCCGCTCGTTCTTCGCGCAGCTCATCGAAGATAAAGTCATTGCGGGTTACGAGGACAATACGTTAAGGCCAGGAAGTGCGCTGACCAGAACGGAAATGACCGTCATTCTCGTACGTGCTCTTGGCATAGAGGTTGATGCCAATGCGAAGCCAACGTTTGCCGATGTAAGCAGCATTCCGGTATGGGCACATCCTTACATTGCAGCAGCTCAGACCGCAGGTCTGGTTGAAGGCATGGGAGGCAACCGTTTCGCTCCGCAATCGAACGCGACGAGAGCAGAGGTCGTAACGCTCTTGCTAGCAGCGCTGAATTATAAACAGAGCGCTATATGATAAAGAGGCTGACTGCAAACTCGATCTAAAGCTATGCGTCCCGTTCCACTTCAAATGAGTGGGACGGGGCGTTTTATTTTATAAGGAAAGGACGGATTGCATGATTGTATTTTTCATGCTGCTTTGCTATAGTTTGTGTGGAAATGAGGAGAGCGGATAGTTATACACAGAAAGAGTTGAGCTTGGATGGCGGATGACCGAATGGATGAGAAGCTTAGCAAGATGATTGACGTAGCAAGGCTCTATTATGAATTAAATTATAACCAAGAGGAAATTGCGCAGAAGCTTGGCGTATCACGGCCCACCATATCAAGGTTTCTTCAGCAGGCAAAGGACGAGGGCTACGTACAGATTAAGATCGTGCACCCTAACGAAAACAACTTTGTGCTTGCCGAGCGGCTGCAATCCAAATTCGGGTTGAAAAAGGCCGTTATCGTTTCCGTTCCCCAATACGAGGACAGTATCGTCAAGCGCTACATCGGCGAGGCAGCTGCCGCCTATCTTTATGATACGGTTAGGGATGGTGACATTATCGCGACGACTTGGGGAACGACACTGTTTCAAATGGCGACGCAGCTGAAGGACAAGCCGGTTCGCGATGTAAAAGTCGTTCAGCTAAACGGCGGGGTCAGCCATTCCGAGACGAATACGTATGCCTATGAAATTGTTCATTTATTCGGAAAAGCGTTTCATACGATTCCGTATTTTATACCTTTGCCAGCGCTGGTCGATCATGAGGTCGTGAAGCGGACGATCGAGTCGGATCGGCATATTCGCAATATTTTGGAGCTGGGCAAGCTCTCCAATATCGCGGTCGTAACCGTCGGGGCGCCAACGGAGGATTCGGTGTTGATCCGGGCCAATTATTTCACGGATTCGGATTTGGAGGTCATTCGCTCGAAGGCGGCTGGGGACATATGCTCGCGCTATATCGACTCAACAGGCGCACTTTGCTCAGAGGAGCTTAATGAGCGTACAATCGGCATTAGTCTTGACGAGCTGAAGCGCAAGGAACAGTCAATTCTCGTAGCGGGCGGAGCGAAGAAGGTAAACGGGATATATGGAGCAATGCGCGGAGGCTATACGAACGTGCTTATTACGGATCAGTTTACGGGGCGATATTTGCTGGAGCGTGACATCTAATTGCCGGCGAGGTTTGTATTACGTTGAATGGGATGAATGAGCAGGAGAGATGCGGAAACTAGACATATTGCTGTCCACATACTCGTTCTATACTTATATCAATTGCGTATAGAGGAGAGATTAGTTATGAGCCGGAAAATAGAATATAAAAAGGATTACAAATCATTTTATGTGCCCAAAACGACCCCAGGAATCATAGAGATTACCGAGATGCCCTTTATTATGATTAGTGGAACGGGCGACCCTAATGGAGCGGAGTTCGCGCGGGTGACAGAAGCATTGTATAGCGTAGCTTATGCAGTGAAAATGTCATATAAAAGTGATGATGTGCCGGTCGGTTATTATGAATATACCGTTTTTCCGCTTGAGGGAATTTGGGACTTGGTTGATAAGTCAAAGCCGGCAACGGATAAAAGTAATTTAAAATATACGATCATGATTCGCCAGCCGGACTTTCTTACTGATGAGTTATTCGCAAAATTCGTAGAGCAGACCAAAAAGAAAAAGACAAATCCATACCTTGAGCAATTAAAATTCAAAAAAGCGAATGATGGCTTAAGCTGCCAAATGATGCATATCGGAAGTTTTGACGATGAACCGGAAAGCTTTGCAAGGATGGAAGCGTTCTGCAAGGAAAACGGATATGCGCGAGCGGACAAGACTCATCGGGAAATTTATTTATCTGATCCTCGAAAGACAGAAATGTCAAAGATGAAAACGGTATTAAGATTTCCTGTACAGCGTGTGGATTAGAATCCGCTTTACGCTTTAGTTAAGGCGATGAACCGAATATGGCAAAGGAAGCTATAGATCGATACAACAAAGAAAAAGAGAAAGAAATGAAAACGGAATAGGCTTATGAATGTAGTAATATAGGGGTATGAATATGGAAGCAAAACAAATACTATTATTTATAGTTTAGGAGGCTGCAGTATGGAAGTTTTCGCGGAATTTTTAGAACGTATTGCTAACCCGCAGCATCGGGAACGAGCGGAAGAGATTTTCGGTTGGATCAATAAGAAATATCCGAATTTAGTGCCTAAAATCGCGTGGAATCAGCCTATGTTTACTGATCACGGCACTTTTATTATTGGATTTAGCGCAGCTAAACAACATTTGGCGGTTGCCCCTGAGAAGGCAGGCATTAATCGTTTTTCTGATGATATTGTACAGGCTGGCTATGATCACACTAAGGAATTGGTGCGTATCAAATGGAATGCCCCGGTTGATTTCTCATTGCTGGAGAAGATGATCGAGTTCAATATTTTGGATAAGGCAGACTGTTCAACGTTTTGGCGGTAATAGCGAAATTCGGAAAGCTATTGTTTTATTTAACCGCTAAAATGAAGATCGTGATTACGAGGCTACCGGTAAGATTGGTAGCCTTATTAGGTTAGTGGAGGGATAGCATGCTTAGTCCTTTAAATGATGCTTTCCGACTGATAAAAAATTGCGATTGTAAACAGCATACCGATATATAAATTAATCCATTACAACGGCATTTAACTTCCTCATAAGTTTAGTATCGTTGAACGTAACTTGCTTTTTTGACTTGTTCGGTTATAAAGAAAAGACAGCGTGTAAAGAGCCAGCGCTGCCTTTGTAAATCAAACGTATCGTTATTTAACGGAGCTGCATGAGCAAGCCTCAGACTTAACCCGCTAAGAGAACCGCCGCGAGAAACACGAGCTGTAGTAATGTACGGACAAGCAGCTTTGGCGTAGGTCTCCCCCCGATAGTTAATCCTTCCCGGGCTGCCCTTACATTGGCAGGGAACATAGATACCAGTAGTACCGCCAAGCAGATGGAAGCCGCTCGGGAGGTTGCGGGGAACATGATGCCAATGGCTCCCGCAATTTCCAGCCACCCGGTTGCCGTCACAATCCAATTCGGTTTTGGAAAAGCAGCCGGGATCATCCGGATGAGATCAGGCCGTCTTTTTCCCCAGTGGGCGGAAGCTGTAAGCAGCAGCATGACGGCCACTGCTCCCTGAAGCGGAGAATGCCAATTATCGAAGTAAGACCAGCCGAACAGCCCGAGAACCCGGAATAGCAAAAACGAAACAACAAGCGCAAATAAAGGTAGCATTTTTATCCCTCCATTTAAAAGCTATCCGTTATCATGAGAAATAAAATGATGATCGGCAGTAATGTCGCGGCAATTCCGAAAATGGCCCAATAGCTGGACGCTTGATGATACTCTTTGGAGATATTTCCGCTTTCGATGCATTGAGCGCCATGGCGGATCATTCCGCGCTGCAGCGGGATGAGAAGGCTAATCAGGCCACACCGGTAACGGCAAACAAAATCAGCGGCAGCGTAAGCCAATTAAGCCCAGAAAGCGGCATTTTCGCCTGAACGGCCATCGCAACACCCGAGACAATGATGATCGCGATTCCTGGGAGCGTAAACGCATAATCGGCAAGCATGACCTTTCTTTCTGTATTTATCGAAATTTTAAAAGATTGACCATAAACGACGAATAATCTTGGGTATTGAAAGAGACCGAAGCTAAAGGAATTGAGGAGCGGACGCGCAAGCCGAGCGACAGTAGGACGAACATTTCGGCTGTTTTATCCGAATCAATCGTTTCCGAAATAACTCCATGCCGTTGGCCGGTCGAAATCCATTGTTTGGATAAATGCACAGAACGCTCATAATATTGAGTGAGGGCTTCTGCGACGATAGGCTCATCTTCCTTTCCGAGTAAATAGATCAGTACCTTGTTCGTTACGGCCTGAGCATCATCCAGTACTGAAAGACTGTCAATAATTTTTTGCATGGGCCCATCGAACGTTTTTTCGTTTTGTTCAACTACGTTCATAAAATGTTCGTTTGTTTCTTCGAGTCGCTCCTGCAATACCCAAGCAAAGATCTCGTCCTTGCTTTTCACGTAATGGAAAATAGCGCCCTTTGACAATCCCGATTTTCCCATGATGTCTTTCATCGTGACAGAGTGACACCCTTTTTCTCGTATCAGCTCTTTGGTCGAATCGAGGAGCAGCTTAGTTGTCTGCTGTCTACGTTCCTTTTGCTTCAAAGTAATCCCTCCGTGTTTTTTGACAACCTATTCGTCGATGAATGAGAATTTATATTCTCATTATAAATACCGACCATCGGTTTGTAAATAGGCGACGGGACTTATCCTGCCCGTCATATGGCTAAGTCTACAATTAGGTGATCATGAAACGGCTAGCATCACGACGCCGAGAACCGCCAGCAGGAGCAGCAGACATGCAAACCGCATGTCTGCTCTGACCTGGCGCTGATTAGAGAAGGGCTTCAATCCCCGTCACGGCTATGGCCTTGTACAGTAGCGTATTCAATGCCGGCAACAGAAGCAGGTAGGCTGCATGGCGTCCCGCCCGGTTGAATCTCGCATCAGCCAGCCAAGCTTCACCTTGAGCGGTCAGCCCTTCCGGAACGTCCACAGCTCGAACGTGCCGCATTCGGCGAACAGCATCGCATAAATGATACCGTGGCTCACAAAATGTGGAGGCACTTCAAGGCTTCTAGCGTGATCGTCTTGGCAGTCGTCCCGCTGCTGTCCACGTTAGCGGCGAATACCCAGTTGGTTTTCCCGTGCTCCACATAGCCCACATACCAGCCGAGGCCCATGTCGGACAGCCTCGTGCCGGTTTTGCCATGTACGGTATAGTTGTCCTGCTCATTATCAATCATGATGCGCTTGACAGTCTTCATCGTTTGCTCCTTGAAGGGTAGCGTCTCCTCCACCAGATCTTTGATGAAGCCGACTTGCTCCTCCGCCGAAATCTTCAGCGAGCTGTCCAGCCAAAAGGTATCGATGCCCCCGCTAATATCCATATTGCCGTAACGAATACGATCCACGTAGCTCCTCATCCTCTCCATTCCGATGTCCCGGGCCATCGCCTGGTAATACCAGATTGCGGATGCCCGCATTGCGGAAGCAAGCGTATGGTCCAGATTCCACACCTCGAACGGCCGGACGACGCCGTCCCACCGTTTCACTTCATATTCGTCCCGCACCGCTCCCACCTCGAGGCCGATCAATGCGTTCGGCACCTTGAATGACGATTCTGGCGTGAACCGCTGCTGGCTCCGTTCGGAATTGCAGACATAGACCCGGTCGGTCTTCAGGTTTTTGACGACCAAGGTGCCCTGCACGTCATGGAACAGCTCTTTGCAGGGGAGCTTCATCTCTTTCATGGCGGCATTTACGGGTATTGCGGCACTACCCGTTGCACTAGCGAATAGCAGGGTGACGATCGCTAGGACGACTCGGTTTTTCTTTCTACAGGTATTCAAGTTGCATTCCTCCTCGGTCTTCTTCATAATGGCAAAACAGCAAGGCTCGTGTCGACAACACTGAGTATATAGGAATGTACGGCTGGGCTGTACCGCTGTTTGCGGTGATTGTACCCGTACAGTTGGCAGGAAGGAGTGCGAGGGGAAATGCTGTATGAAGCAATTGTGGAACAGCTCTTGCGGGAGATGAAGGTTGGCAAGCTGAGGCCGGGGGACAAGCTGCCATCGATCCGGGAAGCGGCGGAAGCATTCGGTTGCAGCCGAAATACGGTGATTCGGGCATACGGGGAGCTTGAGAAGAGGCACAGGATTTATGCTGTTCCCCAGAGCGGCTATTACATCGCGCACCGCAGCTCAGGCGGGGATGAATCGAGAGGCTCGGGGGAGGTAGGCGTCATCGATTTCCAGTGGGCAGGCCCCGACCGAGGCGCCATGCCATACCGGGACTTCCAGCACTGCATGAACGAGGCCATCGAGAGGTACCGCGAGGATATGTTTACGTACTCGGAGGGGCAGGGCCACGCTATGCTGCGGCTCCAGCTGGCCCGGCATCTGCGAGATTTGCAGGTGTTCACGGCGCCGGAGCGCATCTATGTGGTGACTGGCTCTCAGCAGGCGCTGCATTTGCTGGTAGGGCTGCCTTTTCCGAACGGCAAGGGGAACATCGTCGTGGAACAGCCGGTGCATGCCGGTATGGTCGAATCGCTGCGGGGATATGGGGGCGAAGTGCACGGAATCCCGTACGAGGAAGGCGGCATGGATTTGGAGCGGCTGGAGGCGCTGTTCCGGGACCGGGACGTCAAGTTTTTCTACACCGTTTCGCGCTTCCACAACCCAACCGGGTATAGCCACACGAACGAAGCCCGGAAGCACATGGTCGAGCTGGCGAAGCGGTATGACGTGTACATCGTCGAGGATGATTACATGGGCGACCTGGATGGTGATCCGAGGAATGACCCCATGTTCGCATACGATCCGTCCGGGCGTGTCATCTATGTAAAAAGCTTCTCCAAAGTCATGCTTCCCGGCCTGCGCCTTGGGCTGGCCGTGCTTCCGGACGGGCTGCGGGAAGGGTTCCTGCGGGCGTAGGCCGCGGCTGACGTACATACGCCTTTGTTGACGCAGGGGGCGCTCGAGGTGTACCTAGAGAGCGGCATGTTCGCCGCCCATATCGGCCGGATGCGAGAGATATATCGCCGCAAAGCGGTACTGCTGCAGGAAGCATACCGCAAGCACCTGCCGCCGGGAACCACTTACACTCGGTCGTACTCCGGCTTCTATACCACGATCCGGATGCCGGCCCCGCTCCGGGCGCAGGCAGCGGCCGACTACCTGCTGCAACGCGGCGTAAGGGTCGATCCGGCCCAGCGCATGTACCTTCCGGAGTTCCGCCAAGAGGACGTTCTCCGGTTGAGCGTCTCGCAGGTAGATGAAGAACTCATCGAGCCCGGCATCCGTGCTATCGGTGACGGAATCCGGGAGCTGCTCCGACTGCGCGCGGGAGTGAGGTTTGTGAAGCGGCGGTAAGGGAATCTTCTAAATCAGAAGAAAATAAAGTTTAGACTGATTGTACTTCATTATGCTAACTGGCAGGATACCCTAGTGATATACTTTACATGTGATATAGGATGACCTCTCTGTTCTCTTGTAAAAAAGCCTGATAAGAACAACTCTGGTATAAACAATTTCTCGGAAAAGGGTGCAGTGCATGAACAAAACGGATCGTTTGTTAGCGATAGTGCTTGAGCTGCAGCGTAATGAAGTGTTACGAGCCGAGGATTTAGCCGCTACATTTGAAACAAGCGTGAGAACCATCTACAGGGATATTCAGGCTTTGAGTGAAGCTGGCGTATCCGTGATAGGAGCGCCAGGGCAGGGATATTCCTTAATGGAGGGGTATTTCCTGCCGCCAGTCAGTTTCACGGTGGAAGAAGCGGTGACATTACTCATCGGGACAGATTTTATCGAGCATTGGTTTGATGTTCACTATGGCAGTAAGTCTCGAACCTCTAGAGGGAAGATTGAAGCCATCCTACCGGAACCGATCCGAAGTGAGGCATCACGGATTCGCAAGAGCTTTCGATTGTTTGCTTCTGCTGAAGATATAGCACGAATACAAGAGAAGGCATACTTGGAAGCGATTCGTCGAGCGATACTGGAGGAAAGAAAAATAAGATTCCGCTATTCCAAAAGAATTGCCGAGGCTGATGGGAACCGCCAAAGTGTTCGTACGGTTGCTCCTTATGGATTTGTGCTTCATCAAGGGTCATGGGTACTCGTTGCACGGTGTGAATTGCGTCAAAACATCCGTCATTTCCGGTTGTCCCGGATGTCGGAGCTTACCGAGCTGGAAGATAGATTTAGGTTGCCAGCAGATTTTCTTTTAGATGTTTACCAGCCTCCAGACGATCGCGACGTCCGTGTGCGCATCTGGGTCCAACCCGACATTGCGGATAAGGTAAGGGAATCGAACAACTTCTATATAGAAACCATAGAGGAGCATACGGAAGGGTTGCTTGTGATCTTACGAGTTCGGCAGCCTGAGGAATTGCTGCATTGGGTGCTCGGCTGGGGAGGCGGAGTGGTTGTGCTGGAGCCGGAATCCTTCCGAAATCGGGTTAGAAACGAACTGGAAAAAACGTTAAAACGCTACTGACATAATGGTGTCAGTAGCGTTTTTGTATAGTTAGAGAAAAAAATGATTAGAGGCGATGGTGTAGGATGATTACAACAAAGTTAGCATTACAACGATTCGAGGAAACGGCGACACATTATATTCATGAATTGGATCAATTCAGTCTGGAGCAGCTGAGGCAAAAGCAAAGCGAGAACGAGTGGTCAATCGGACAGATGCTGCAACATCTCATAAACTCGGCGCTTCATTTGCAGCTTCGTAATATTGATCAATGCCTGATGCCAAGCCAAGATCCCAAGGTACCTCGAACGGAAAAAACAGAGGTTGGCGCGGCTATATTTTCTCAAGGAAGCTTCCCGCCCATTCGTATTCAAGTTCCGCCTTCCCCACAATATACTCCGGAGCAGCCGGAAAGCAAAGAGCAGCTAATTGAAGGCTTGCGCACTGTCATCCAGAGAATGCATGACATTGAGCCTACCCTTGAAAAAGTGTCCAAACAAAATAGAGTGTCCCATCCGAGATTCGGTGGATTGTGTGCGGAGGAATGGTTTCTGCTTGTTGAAATGCACTACCGGCACCATCTTCTGCAGCTGGACCGCTTAAAACAAGGATTGGTACGGGAAGCGACAATCCCTCTATGATTTATTATAGAGGTTTTCTTCGCGTCCATCTATTCGGAGCAGTGTCATGAAATGACTCTAGTTGTCCACGTTTAATTATGCTAAGATAGCAGTGGCTCACAATGTATTTTTTTGCATAAAATAGAACGTTGTGGCTATTTTTCTTTTCGCAAATCCGTTCAATCTCCTTTGTTTTGAGCTGTCGCGCTTCATCTTGCAATCCGTTATCTGCCTAAACATACGGTTCCAGATCTTAGATAACAAAGCATGATTCTGCGTTTTGTGAATAACATGATGAATGATGCAACAGTCCGTATTCTTCTGAAACGCTCTGCCTCTTCATGCCATGCCAGTTGATGCGACTATACGATGTTGTACGAACGGAAGCGTAAGGGTTATTTTGTTGGAAAGCCTGCGGTATCGAGAGCGTTAATCGTTAGGGTAGTAGAAGGGAGAACGAATGATGAAAGGTTCAGGACTTAGTAAGGGAAGTAAAAGGGTTGCAGCAAAGATAAGAGGTTATTTGATGGTGGCAGCTATCATCCTATCGTTAATGACAGCAGGGATTCCTGCATTCGCCGGACTCGATGACGGTAACGCATCCGGCCAACTGGTGGTGACTTATGACACCAACGGCGGCTCAGTAGTCCCACCTCAATTTGTGAGATCTGGAGGTAAAGTGGTTTTTCAGAGTATGCCGACAAAGGCGTGCTTCAACTTCGAAGGCTGGTATTACGACAGTGCGCTGACGCAACGATACAATGCTTCAGATGCAATTACTAATAGCCTAACGTTGTATGCGAAGTGGGTGGCTTCGAGTACAAATGCTCAATGCGGTAATGCTGCATTGACCTCGACGATCGGTACGGTAAGTACTGGCGGGACGGTGAATGAGACAATCACTGTCGCGAGTGGCGTCAAGTTAGCTGCGCTGAAGGCAGCGATCACGCCGTCGGCGAATGCAACGTTCGAAATCTACAATGCTGACGGGATAACGAAGGCGACGACGCTAGAGACAGGCATGAAGATCATCGTCAGCCCGCAGGCTGGGGCGAGTAAGGTGACGTATACGATAACGGTGAGCTCGCCGAATTTAGCTTTAAATAGACCCGCATCGGCTGACAGCGCGTGTATCCCCTCACAGAATGCGGCCAAAGCAGTCGACGGCAGCGTGATCAACGACAGCAAATGGTGCTCCATGTCCAGTAACCGTTGGCTTCAGATTGACCTCGGCTCCGTGAAGCAAGTGAGCCAATTTGTCATTAAGCACGCATCGGAAGGCGGACAGCCTGCTTCTTATAACACGAAGGCTTACAACATCCAAGTGAGCAGCAATGGTACTGCTTGGAATACGGTAGTTACTGTAAATAATAATACGAGTGGCGTTACGGTAAACAACATACCTGACACGCAGGCGCGATATATCAGATTGAATGTCACGACACCTACGCAAACTTCAGATTCTGCGGCAAGAATATATGATTTCGCGGTATTCGAGCAGCAAAATTTGGCATTGAATAAACCAGCGACGGTCGACAGCGTGTGCAAAGCCTCGCAGACCGCGGCCAAAGCTGTCGACGGCAGCGAAATCAATGATAGCAAATGGTGCTCCCTATCCAGCAACCGTTGGCTGCAGCTCGATCTTGGCTCCGTGAAGCAAGTGAACCAATTTATTATCAAGCATGCAGCAGAAGGCGGGGAGACGGCCGCATATAACACGAAGGCTTATCATATCCAAGTCAGTAATAACGGCAAGGATTGGAGCACAGTAGTCAAAGTGACCAATAATACGAAAAGCTTGACGGTAGACGATATCGCTCCAGTATCAGCGAGATATATCAAGTTGAACGTTACGACACCTACGCAAACCGCAAACCTTGCTGCTAGAATCTATGAGTTTCAGGTATTTGGACCCTCAAATGTGGCATTAAATAAGTCTGCAACGGCTGACAGTGCGTGCAACGCTTCGCAAACCGCTACCAAAGCCGTGGACGGCAGCTACAACAGTAATGACAAATGGTGCTCTCTGTCCAGCAGCCGTTGGCTGCAGCTAGATCTCGGCTCCGTGAAGCAAGTGAACCAATTTGTCATTAAGCACGCATCGGAAGGCGGAGAGACTGCCTCCTACAACACAAAGGCTTACAATATTCAGGTTAGCGCTGATGGTGTGAATTGGAAGCAGGCAGTAAACGTAACTAACAATACGGGCGGCATTACAGTAGACAAGATTACTGTAGTATCGGCCAGATATATCAAGTTAAACGTTACGACGCCTACGCAAACCCAAAACACTGCAGCAAGAATTTATGAGTTTGAGGTATACGGACCTTCAAATTAGGCATTATATAAACCCGCTGCAACGGATGGAACTGACCGCTATTATGAGACAGGAATGGCATAACGTAATCTTAGCAAGAGAAACGATTCGTGTATCCGTTTGAGGGGAAACAATGACGAGCGAGGAGAAAGCGGAGGGCAGCACAAATAGTAAAAAAAACCTCGAACGCCGATAGAAACCTTGTTTACGGAGATTACGGAATAAGCAAATAACCCGATCATGTGCAGTTGTACCGCATATTCGCCACAAGAAACAGGCAGGCCACTTGGCCTGCCTGTTTGGGTTATGCATGCATGATCGCTAATGGCAGAATGATAAAACAATCGGGCTAGGGCTAGTTGTTGCGGCTAGTCCTGAGCACGTCAGGCTATATTTACTACACCAATCCGCGATCCATCGCCTTGACGATTAGGGTGGCGAACAGGCTGTTGGACCAGGCGAACCATGGACGAGAGAAGTCCGTCGGGTCGTCGGGGTGGAAACCCTCGTGCATGTAGCCGGTATCGGCGTCGGTGTTCACCAGCATGTCGATCAGCTCGCGAATCTCGTTGTCGTCGTCGGAGGTGAGCGCCTGCATGGAGAGAGCCATATGCCATACATAGCCTCCCGGAGTGTGCGGGCTGCCGATGCCGCGCGCATGCTTGCCCTCAAAGTAGAACGGATTGTCAAAGCTCAGCGCAAACCGCCGCGTGTTCTGATAGACTGGATCGTCGGTGCCGGTGTAGCCGATATACGGGATCGAGATGAGCCCTGGCGTACCGGCGTCGTCCATCAGGCAGTAATTGCCGAAGCCGTCCGTCTCGTATGCGTAGATGGGGCCATATTTAGGATGATTCACAATGCCGTAGGCGCGGATACCGAAGTCGATTTCCTTGCGCAGCTTCTCGGCCCGCTCGGCCAGCCGTTCGTCCTTGAAGATCTCGCTGGCGATCTGACGGATATGCCCGAGTACTACTACGGCGAACATATTGTTCGGAATGTTGTAGCCAAATAGACAAGCATCATCGCTCGGGCGGAAAGCGGACCAGGTCATGCCGGTATAGTTGACGGGAAGGCCGCGGCCGTCGTTTTGCAGCGTCTCGGTTTCCTGATGGGTATCGCGGATAAAATGGTACGGCGACCGTTCCATATGCCGCTGCTCGGTGATCATGAGATTAACGGCGGACGTAAGCGCACGGTAGCAGGTATCGGTGAACACATCGGTGCGCCCGGTCTCTTGCCAATAGGAGTACAGCAGCTGTACCGGGAAACAGAGCGAGTCAAGCTCATACTTGCGCTCCCACATCCAAGGATTCAAATCGCAGTCATCGCTTGCTCGGTAGTGCGCATCGCTGGCTGTTTCATTGAAGGCATTGGTATACGGATCGATGGTCAGATAGAACATCTGGCGGGCAATCAGTCCGCTCAGGATGCGCTGGAGCTCTTCGTCCTCTCTGGCGAGCGGCAGATAATGCCGTACTTGCTCGGTGGAGTCGCGCAGCCACATCGCCGGGATGTCGCCGGTGAAGACGAAGGTTGTGCCGTCATCGAGCAGCTTGGTTGTCGTCTCAAGCGTGTTGGGATAACAGTTGCGGAACAGCCGCTGCAGCTTGGGCCGGTGGGCCAGCCGCTCATCGGCTAGGTCAAGGAACTGAGTTATGGATGCAGGTACAGTCATGGGGTGGACAACCTCCTGTAGAGATGTAATCGTTCTCAAGAAAGGATGTCACACCCCGCAGCAAAGCACAATATGTATCATTTGAAGGTGGAATGTGAGGTAAAATACAACACATTTTGCTCCTGACAATGACAATTCGGGGATCGCGCTTCAATTGATGAAAGCCTTGTCATACTTGCTATGACGGGCTTTTTGGCATGACAATGCACATTCGACATATTTACCAAAGCCATCATGTTTCCTACAATTTGACGTATGAGCTAGGCAAGACGGATATGAATGCGCTTGCTTTAAGAAACATCAGCCGCCGTCCTGCGAGGGCGGTACGAGGCTGAGCCAAAAGAAAGGAGAAGATACGATTTGAAAGCAAGTCATGAGCTGTCGCTCCAGACAAAGCCGGGAATCAAGAAAACCTCCTGGCGAAAAAGAATCATGCACAATTGGGAGCTCTACCTATTCATCGCACCGTGTTTATTGTATTTCATTATTTTTCATTACGTACCGATGTACGGGGTTCAGATCGCCTTCAAAAACTTCCTTCCATCTAAGGGCATAGCCGGAAGCGATTCTAAGGGCATAGCCGGAAGCGATTGGATCGGTTTCGACCATTTCGAACGTTTTTTCAATTCCTATTATTTCTGGGATTTGCTGTGGAATACGCTCAGCCTCAGTTTGTATGAGTTGGCGGTTGGTTTCCCGCTGCCGATTATTCTGGCGCTGGCGTTCAACGAGATCAAGAATGGTGCTTTTAAAAAAAGCGTGCAAACGGTTACTTATGCGCCGCATTTTATTTCCATCGTGGTCATGGCGGGGATGATCATCACGTTCCTGAGTCCATCCTCGGGAATCCTGATCCGAATGATTGAGTGGATCGGCTTAGAGCCGGCTTCGTTTCTGGAGGATCCGCGTTGGTTTAAGACGGTCTACGTCTTCTCGGGCGTATGGCAAAGCGCGGGATGGGGCACGATCATCTATCTTGCCGCCTTGTCGAGCGTCGATCCTCAGCTGCATGAAGCGGCCATCGTCGATGGCGCGAGTCGCCTCAAGCGGGTGCTTCATATCAATATCCCGACGATTATCCCGACGATCTCGATCCTGCTGATCCTGAACGTGGGCAATATCCTCGGCGTCGGCTACGAGAAAATCTTGCTGCTGCAAAACTCGCTGAACATCGAATCCTCCGATGTCATATCGACCTTTGTGTACAGGTCAGGTCTGCTGAACAATCAGCTCAGCTTTTCTACGGCAGTAGGTTTATTCAACTCCGTGGTTAATGCAATCCTGCTTATAACGGTCAACCGAATCGCTAAAAAGACAAGCGACAACAGTTTGTGGTAATAGGAGGTCACATCGATGATATCGGCAATTAAAGAATCCAAAGGGGACAAGATTTTTCTTGTCCTGGTCTATCTCTTCTTGACAGCGGCGCTCATCGTCGTGCTCTACCCGCTGATCTACATGCTCAGCGCATCAATTAGTACACCCAAGTACGTGAACTCCGGCGAGATGTGGCTATTGCCTAAAGGCGTGACGCTGGAAGGCTTCAAGCTCGTTTTCGAGAATGCCAAGATATGGATGGGCTACCGCAACACGATTTTCTACACCATTATCGGAACCTTGATCAACTTGGCGGTGACACTGCCGGCTGCGTATGCGCTAAGCCGCAGCGACTTTTTTGGCCGCCAGTTCTTTATGATTTTGATCCTGATTACTATGTTTTTCAGTGGCGGCTTGGTGCCGATGTACCTGGTCGTGAAGGATCTCGGCATGATCAACTCGATGTGGGCGATGATCCTGCCGGTCTCCGCATCCGTGTGGAACATCATCGTAGCCCGGACGTTCTTCCAGTCTACGATCCCTAAGGAGCTGCAGGAGGCTGCTCATATTGACGGCTGTACCAATATGAGGCTGTTTTTCCAGATCGTGCTGCCGTTGTCTGCGCCAATCATCGCCGTCATGGCGCTGTTCTATGGCGTCGGGCACTGGAACAGCTATTTCCCCGCCTTGATCTATCTTAATGACGATACCAAGTTTCCGCTGCAGATGGTGCTCCGGCAAATTCTCGTGCTCCAGCAGATGGGCGCGGAAGCGAACGGAGCGGCGCTAAGCGGCGAGATGGCGCAGCTGGCCGCCTCTAAGGCAGAGGTCGCCTCGTTGGTGAAATACGCCGTCATCATTGTCTCTACGCTGCCAATCATCGCCGTTTATCCGTTTCTGCAGCGCTACTTCGTGCAAGGCATGATGATCGGATCGGTGAAGGGCTAAGGGGAGGGCCGGCTTTCCCGCCGGCTTAGCTGCCTAAAGAAGCCACCAATCGAACGGCGGGCCAGCACCACCCGATGTACTGGCAGACCGGTACCACCTTATGTATAGGCAGAACCGCAATTGGCGGAATGTTGGTCGTCATACGGAACGACGGCAATTTCATGCATTAATAACCGATGATTGGGTCTTTCCCTATACGGCTTTCATTTTTTTCTTCAATGTATATCCGAATTTAGGGAAACCCCACCAACTCGTTTATTATAGGAACCAATAGCTTTTTACCAAAAGGAGGAGCTTGTAAATGAAAACAGTAAAAAAAGGGTTGGGTCTGATGCTTGCTGGCGTGATGCTGGCTAGTTTATTGTCTGGCTGCGGCTCGGCAGAAGAGAAAGATGCTGGTAACAAACCAAGCAAGACCGCGGACAAAGTGAGCAAGGAAGGCTTCCCGGTGGTTAACGAGCCGATGACGCTCACCATGATGGGACCTGATGTCGGCATCCAGAACTGGGACAAGATGCCGCTGTTTGAAGAAATGGAGAAGCTGACGGGGATTCACATGGAGTTCCAAAACGCGCCTAAGGACGCCTTTGAGACGAAGAAAAGCCTTGTGCTCGTCAGCGGTACTTATCCCGATATTTTTTATGCGGCGGGATTGACCCCGGCGGAGCAGATGAATTATGGCGGACAGGGCATTCTCGTTCCGCTTGAGAATCTGATCGAGGGCTACGCGCCTAATATTAAAAAGCTTCTCGAAGAGAACCCGGATATCCGCAAATCGATCACCGCGCCGGACGGCCACATTTACGCGCTGCCGGTCATTGAATTCAACCAGCCCTGGTACCGCAATCCGCTATGGTACAACGGCGAGTTCCTAAAAGCGCTTGGCATGGACAAGCTGCCGGAAACGACCGAAGAGCTGTTTACGTACCTGAAGCGGGTCAAGGAAGAAGATCCGAACAAGAATGGCAAGGCCGATGAAATTCCGTTGTCCTCCGCTTCTCCGGGCAACAGCCTGCGGGATATCCGCACCTGGCTTCTCGGTGCCTTTGGCATCCATGAAGAAGAAATTTATATCGATGACAGCGATAAAGTTCACTATACGCCGATGGAAGAGGGCTACAAGGAATATCTGACTTATCTGAACCGTCTATGGAACGAAGAGCTGCTGGATCACGAGAGCTTCTCGCAAACGTCAGAGCAGCGCGAGGCTAAGGCGCGCAACAACCAGGTGGGCTTGTTCTCGGCCTGGACCGCCTTCCAGATGATGGGCGAAGAACCGAATACATCCGACCCCATGTTCAGTCCGGTAGTGAGCGACTTCGTGGATAAGCCGGCAATCGCCAAGAACAAAGGCATCAACACCGGCGCATTCGCTATCTCGAATTCGAATCCGTCGCCCGAGGCTTCCATGCGCTGGATTGACTATTCGTACTCGGTTGAAGGCGCAACCATGTTCAACAAAGGACCGGAAGGCATCCTGTGGCAATATACGGACAAAGAAAATTACGTAAAGGAATACTTGCCTGTGCCTGACGGCGGTGACCGAGAGGAATATCGCTCCAAAATTACGCCGAACTACGGTATCCCGGCTCCGACGATCAACCTTCCAGAGATCGACAAGGGTCTCTTGGGCGACGTGGACGCCTGGATCGCCAACGAGACCAAGACCAAGCTTCTCGACCGCGGCGCACGAATCCCGTTCCCTGTGCTGTTTTTGACGCCGGAAGAACAGGCTGAGGTTACGACCATGACCTCCGACCTCAACACATACGTGCGTCAGATGGAAGCCAAGTTCGTAACCGGCGCCGAGCCGATTGCTAATTGGGACAAGTATGTCGGCACAATCAAAAAGATGGGCGGCGAACGCATGGCTGAGATTTACCAAGCAGCCTATGACCGCTGGAAGGCCAACTAAGCACCGGACCTTATCATCGATTGAAAACTCTCCGAGGCTTCTGCTGTCGGAGAGTTTTTCTTTCAAACCTAAGTAAGCAGGGGCTTGTGAGGCATTAATCAGAAGGAGGGGACCATATTGAAACGTTTTGCGCGTTTTATCCAATTTCTTGACCGCGGGCAGTGGTTGGAAAAGAGGCTGATCGAGGAATGGGCTATCCGGGAGAAACGTTACATGGCTCAGGGGGTCTATGAAGAGATTGCCAAGGGGGAGAAGGAAAGCCAGGTCGACCGGCTCACGGGAGGAGCAGGCACGACTTATTTCCTCAGCAAGTCGCTGGCGGTTCCCGCGGACTGGGCGCAGGAAGATACGGCATTGTTGTACTATGGCACCGGCGAAGGCCTTCTCTGCATCGACGGATTGCCCTACCACGGGCTTGACCGCAACCATTGGTTTATCCCTCTGCCAGAGGCGCAAGAGGGAAGGCTGCTGCTTGACATCGAGTTGTTTGATCCATTCCCCGAACCTGTGGATCAGCTGAATAATCAGGCTCCGGTTCGACCGCCGATGCAAAGCGCGAAATTCGAGCTTGCGTTGATCAACCGTCCGGTCTATAGCTTGCTGCATAGCGTGAGAATGGTGCATGAGGCAGCAGTGCTGCTTTCCGAGAGCGATATGCGCCGTATACGCCTAGAGCGGGCACTGGAGAGGGCTATGGACGCTTTGTATCCTCAGCAGGAGAAACTTCACGATGCGGAACGAGTCATTTCGGTCGAGCAAAGCCTGAGAGAGGCTGCGGGACGGGAGCAGGCGCCGGATGGCCGCGACGGCGTTATGCACATGGTCGGGCAATCGCATATCGACGTGGCCTGGCTATGGCCGCTTAAGGAGACCCAGCGCAAGGTCGGCCGCACCTTTTCCACCGTTTGCGCGCTGATGGACCGGTATCCCGATTTCACCTACTCGCAAAGCCAGCCTCAATTGTACGCTTACGCCAAGGCGTATTATCCGGAGCTGTACGAACGGATCAAAGCAAGGGTGGCCGAGGGGCGCTGGGAGCTGGTCGGAGGCATGTGGGTCGAGCCCGACCTCAATATTCCTTCCGGCGAATCGCTTGTGCGGCAAATTCTCTACGGGCAGCGCTTCTATGAGAAGGAATTCGGCAAACGATCGACGATCGAGTGGCTGCCCGACACGTTCGGGTATTGCGCCTCGCTGCCGCAGCTTCTGAAGCAAGCCGGCATTGATTATTTCATGACCACCAAGCTGGGCTGGAACGATACGAATGTATTTCCGCACACCCTGTTCAACTGGGTCGGCATCGATGGCACGTCAGTGGTAGCTTACCAGAACCATGGGTTGAACGAGCATACGCGTCCTCTTGATGTGCAGAGCCATTGGCAGGCCTTCGCCAATAAGGACAGCCATGAAGAATTGATGCTGCTGTACGGCCACGGTGACGGCGGAGGCGGCGTTACTCACGAGATGCTGGAAAATATCGAGCGGGCGGACCTGATGATCGGTCAACCGGCCAGCCGCCTTTCCACGGCGGAGGTCTTCTTCGCTGAGATTGGAAGGACGCGTCCCGTGCTTCCCGAGTGGAACGGCGATCTCTACTTGGAACTGCACAGAGGAACACTCACCACGCAGGCTTACAACAAGCGCAGCAACCGCAAGGCAGAGCAGCTGTACCGCAAAGCGGAAATCTGGAGCCGCTTCGCGGAGCTCGGCGGTGCAAAGTCCGCGGCGATGGATGGACTCCAGGAAGGCTGGGAGCTGATGCTGCTCAACCAGTTCCATGATATCATCCCGGGCACGGCTATTCCCGAGGTATACACGACCTCCAGGGAGCAATACGAGCGAGTGTTCCAGTTAGGCGAGCAGGCGCTGGACGAGGGACTTTCGGCGCTGGCAGCCGAGATGAACACCGAGGGAGAGGGCAGGCCATACGCCGTCTTTAACAGCCAGGGCTGGGCGCGGACCGGTATCGTCCTACTTGAAGGCGACAGTCGACTGGCCGGCATGGAGGTCTGGGACGACGAAGGCGCATTGCCGAGCGATGTCCGGTCGGTTGACGAGGCGGCGGGCTTAACGACGTTGGCCGTTCAGGTGAGGGATGTGCCCGCCTTTGGCTGCCGGATCATCTGGCTTCGACCGAAAACGGATCGGCAAGCTTCCGGAACTGCCGCAGATGGCATTGACGCGTTCCCGGACGCATGGGAAACGGACCGCTGGCTGCTGCAATTCAACGAGCATGGCGAGATTACAAGCTGGCTGGACAAGACGGCGGGCCGCGAGCTGATCCCAGACGGCGAACGGGCCAACGAGTTGCAGCTGTTCCACGATACACCGGTGGAATGGGATGCTTGGGACCTGGATTCCCGTTTCGAGCAGCAGCCTGCCGGCAAGGCCGTATTGCTGGAGAGGTCCGTGGCGGTGCAAGGCGAGACGCTCGACGTGCTGCGCTTCCGCTGGCGCATCGGCCGCTCTATCGTTGAGCAGGACATGGTGCTCTACAAGCATACCGGCCGCGTGGATTTTATTACCCGGGCCGATTGGCAGGAGGATTATAAAGTGCTGAAGGCGGCGTTCCCCGTGGACATTCTGGCGACTCAGGCGACCTACGAGATTCCGTTCGGAGCCCTTACGCGTCCTACACACCGCAATACGAGCTGGGAGCAAGCGCAGTTCGAAGTGTGCGGACACCGGTTCGCCGATTTATCGGAAAACGGATATGGCGTCAGCCTGCTGAACGACTGCAAATACGGCTACGATATCCATGGAGGCGTGATGAGGCTCACGCTGCTGCGCGCGCCGGCATGGCCGGACAAGCAGGCCGACCGCGGCAAGCATACGTTCACTTATTCGCTTTATCCGCATGCCGGAGACTGGCGTCAGAGCCACGTTGTCCGCGAGGCGGCGGACTTGAACGAGCCGCTGCAGGCTTTTGCCACCGACCCCCATCCGGGAATTCGCGGCACGTCGCATGCCTGGCTGTCCTTTGCGAGCGAGCATGTTCATCTCGATACGATCAAAAAAGCCGAGGATGGCAGCGGAACCATCATTCGCATGTACGAGTCCGGCGGCGGCCGCGATACGGCGGTACTGCTCGGCTTGCCGGATTCGGCGCCCATCTCCCAAGTCAATCTTCTGGAGGATGAGACCAGCTTGCTGACCGCAGCAGGCGGGCAGCTGGATCTTACTTTCCGGCCTTATGAAGTCAAGACCATCAAAATTACTAACAGTGCGCCTGCACAGGAGGAATAATCCCATGAAAATTACGAGACATCCCGACAACCCGATTGTAGTTCCCGGCGAATACGAATGGCGGAAGGCGACGGTGTTCAATCCGGCCGTCATCATAGACGAGGGCAAATTTTATATGATCGAGCGGACCGCGGGTTCGCTTACCCCCTGCAAAAACTACCTTGGCTTGCTGGAGAGCGAGGACGGCGTGCGCTTCACCCATGTGAAGGACGAGCCGGTCCTGACGCCCGACGAGCTGGGCTTCCCGTATGGCAGCGTGCAGGATCCGCGCGTCGTCAAGATCGACGGCATATTCTACATGAACTATGCGCTTCGGCCTTGCGCAATGAATTATTATCCGACGAACACGGGCGTTCCGGAACGTTCTTTTCCGAAGTACCCGGATGGCTGGGGCGAACAGGAGGGGCATTGGCTGACCCGCTCGTCCATCGCCAAGTCGGACAACCTCGTCGACTGGGAGTTTGTTGCGGATACGACCGAACTGGACATTAATGACCGCGACAATATTCTGTTCCCGGAGAAAATTAACGGCAAGTATGCCCTCTTGCGCCGGCCGGAGGAATATGTCGGCGAAGCGTACGGCACAGAGAAGGCGGCCATGTGGATTACGTACTCCGACGATCTGATCAACTGGGAAGCGCCGAAGCTATTGGCCAAAGCCGAGAACATGGCCTGGGAATCCCGGAAGATCGGAGGGTCGACGCCGCCGGTTAAGACAGACAAGGGCTGGCTTGTCCTCTACCATGGCGTAGACGATAAGATCGTTTATCGGGTCGGAGCGCTGCTGCTCGATCTGGATAATCCGGAGAAGATCATCGCCCGGACGCACAACTTCATTATGGAGCCGGAGACGTATTACGAGAAGTTCGGCTACCAAATCCCGAACGTCATTTTCCCGACCGGCAACGTCGTGAAGGACGGTCTGCTCTATATTTACTACGGCGTGACAGATACGGCGATCGCTTTGGCGACCGTTCCGCTGGATGAACTGGTGGAGTACATTTTGAACGAGCCGAAGGTTTAAGGGGAAATAACAAGTAAGCTCGAGCCGGCAATCGTAAAGTTTCAGCTTTTATCGTTGAATACGCAAATAGCTGATAGAGAAGTAGGAGCTGTCCTGAACGTCTAACAACGGTGGACAGCTCCTTTTGTTGAAGGATGCGAATGTATGCACGTCCATTATATTTTGCTTATCTATCGTCGCCAAATGATTGATTCTACTCGAAGGGACGGCGTCAGCCGTTTACGGTAGAAATGTAGGAAAGTATATGGTTAGGCTATAGATTCTCGATATTTCTCGGAATGAAAAGCGCCGTGCCGCTAAAGGACCGTAATAGCCGTTTCAACTTGAAATATAAGACTTTGTATGACTTACGCGATAAAGTATTAATCTATTTCCACGAGAAACGGATACTCTCCGCTTGCGGAGGACGGAGAAGCCGAATCTTCTTGAAAGCTAAGGAGTTAATCCTCCGTGGAGACTGAACCGCCTGTGCTGTGCAGCTTGCGATATTGGCCGGGCGTATGGCCGGTTTCCTTCTTGAACTTGCGGATAAAATTCGGTGCATCCAGATAGCCGACGCGCTCGATGATTTCTTTGAGCGGCGCGCTGGTGTGGATGAGCTGGCGAATCACTTCCTTAAGCCGGCACTGCCAGATGTACTGTGTAAAGTTAAGGCCTGTTTTCTCCTTGAAGGTTCGGCTCAGGTAAGAGGTTGAAATATCGTACTTGAGGGCGATATGCTCCAAGCTGAGCGTATAGTCCGCGTAGTTCTGCGTGACGTAAGTGACGATCTCATCCATGAGCGCCGGCTGGACCGTCTCGGTCTGGTGCGTGGCTTCGCTGCAAATTTGCAGCGCGAGCGAGTTGAGTCTGTTCTCCAGCCCCTCAAGCGTCTCGAAAGCGTGCAGCGACGAAATCTCGCCATGCACCTCGTCCATGCCAAGCTCGGCGGCGGTCCGCAACAGGGAATTGAGCACGTCGAAGCATAGGCAGCGAAGCAAGCCGACCGATAGTTTCTCTTGCTTCAGCTTCTCCATCATTCCTGCAATCAGTTGAAGCGCCGTGGCTTCGTTGCCTTGCTTGAGGCTCTGCTCCAACTTGAGCAGCGACTTCTTCGGAATCCAGTAGCTCTCGCTCGAGACGGCCGCCGAAGGCTCCGTCAATTCATCGAAGTAAGCGATCCGTCCGCTGATCGTCAGCCTCCGCTGCTCAAGCGCCGAGGCGGCTTCGAGGAAGGACTGGTTCAATCCGGACAAATCGCCGTATACGGTGCCGACGCCTAGATTAGGCCGTCTTGGCAGCCGCTGCGCCAGTCGGTCGTCGAGCTCGTCGACGACCAGGCTGACGCGGCTCGTCTCGTCGTCTTCCTCCGACGGGAACAGCGTCACCATGAGGGCAAACTGGTGGGTGACGGAAAATTCGACGCCGTAGATCCGAGCTTGCAGCTCGGGCAGATCCAACTGATTGAGCCAAGCGCGCAGCGCCTGCTGCTCCTCCCATGACTGCTCATCGCGGCTCTGCTCGTCCAAGCTCAGGATAATCGTGAAGCAGCAGGCACGCTCCGGCAGCTCCAGCTCGGATTGGACGATCATCCGCTCGATTTCCGGATCGTCCGGCTTGCCGTGCTTGAACAGCAGCATGAGGTATTGGTTGCGCACGAACGGCTCCTGCATGTCGATGCGGGCGTGGTAATCATGGATCGTCTGTTTGATCCAGTCCCATTCGTTGCGGCTGTTCGGTTTCTCCTTGGTGCCGTCTTGCAACGAAGCGAACTCCAGCAAATCGCGGATCGGATGGTATTGCCGTCTGGCGAGCAGCATCGCCGCAGCGATGCCGACCAGCACCGTAATGACGAAAACGAGCAGGATGATCGTGCGAATCTGGCCGACCTGCTCGAAAAACTGGTAGCTTGGAATGGCCGTGACGTAAGTCCAGTCGTTGATTTTTGACTTGACCGTAACGACCGAATAGCGCTCGCCGCCCAGTTCCATGTTGTGAATGCCAGGTTTAAGCTCGATCAGCGACGTCAAATCGTGGCCGCGCAAGGCATCGCCCCGGTAGTTGGCCGTAACCACATCGCCGGTGCCGGATAAAATATAGCTGCTCCCAGAGAAGTCGTTCAAGATCGAATCCATGACGCCCGTCAGCTGCTCTTCTTTCACGAGATAGAGGATGGTGCCATAAGGGTACGGATCGTTGGTCTTGATCGGGAAGAGCACAGCCAGCTTGGATTCATTGCGCGAGCGGACGGTGACGTATTCGGCCGGACGTACGGTGGTGACAGACGTTTCGTTGAGGGCCTGCTTGATCTCCTCGGGCTGCCAGCGCTCGAACCGGAACATGTCGCCGAAGACGAGATCGAGATCGGTCATCCCAAGGCTGGTGTAGATCTTATCGTCACCGCGATAGTAGAGAAACAGCTCCTCGAGCATCGTGTTGCTGGTCTTGTAACGCGCCAGCGAGGCAATCGCATCCCTGCTGTAGTACGGATGCGATACCATGAATTTGGTGAGATGCTCGTCGAATGAGATGGTGTTGGCGGTCTCCAGCAGGTTGTTCATCTGGTTGTCGATGGAGAGTCTCACCTGGCTCAACTGGTTGACGTTGGACTGCTCGATTTCGGAGCGAAGATTGGTCGTTGCGTTATGATAGATGATGAAGGTGACGCCTGAAAGCGGAACCAAAAAGATGAGAATATAAGAGAGTGTATAGGTCACGAGCAATTTGGACTTAAAGCGGTTCCAATTGAAGCGAATGCCCGAGTTCATGCTGGATGGCTTAACGAATAATTTCACGATGACCTCCCGGAGATAAGTACTGCTTGCCGTTATAGATTAGTATAGCATTTTAGCCGCTGCCGTTTTGCTGTCGCAGACAACAGGGGCGTGAAGACGTTTCCAATTCATTTTCTAGTGCTTGTGCTCTATAAATAAAGTTTTGGAAGGATTCAGCTAGCTTTTGTTATTTAAACATTATAACGTTATATTTATTTCAATGCTAGGATGTGTTAAGCTATTGACGAAGAAATATTTGGACAACGTACGGACGCTGTCATAGAAGGGAAGGACGCTTCAAGAACATGGGTACTGTACTGCGTAATATGAAACGGTTGGACGGACCTGCAGCCGATATTGTCATAGATGGCGGCAAGATCGCCGCGATTTCCCCTCCTGGGACGGGCGATGGCGAGGTTGTCGCCGAGGGAGGATGCGTATCTAGCGGCTGGATCGACATGCACGTGCATGCCTTCCGCGAGCTTAAGCCTTACGGCGACGTAATCGACGAGATCGGCGTGAAGCAAGGCGTGACGACGATCGTCGACGCCGGCAGTTGCGGCGCTGACCGTATCGGCGAGCTGCAGGAAGGAGGGAGCCGGGCGGTTACCCGGTTGCTGGCTTTTCTAAATATTTCCCGGATTGGTCTGGAGCGCATCGACGAGCTGTCAAATCCGGCATGGATCGATGAGGCAGCCGTACGGGAGGCACTCCGGTCGTACCCGGACTTCATCGTTGGGCTCAAGGCGCGGATCAGCAGCAGCGTGGTGAAGGAGCAGGGCATCGAGCCCTTAAGACGCGCCCGCCAGCTCTCGGAGGCGACGGGATTATCCCTAATGGTTCATATCGGCTCGGGTCCGCCGGCAATTGAAGAGGTGATGGCGCTGCTCGCACGGGGAGATATTGTTACCCACTATTTGAACGGCAAAGCAAACAACCTCTTCAACGATCAAGGACTGCCGCTGCCCGCCCTACTGGACGCGGTAGCTCGCGGCGCGCATTTGGACGTCGGCCACGGATCGGCGAGCTTCTCATTCCGCGTGGCGGAGCAAGCCCGAGCGGCTGGACTGCCGCTGCATACGATCAGCACGGATATCTACGAGAGAAACCGGCTCAGCGGGCCGGTCTACAGTCTGGCCGATGTAATGAGCAAGTTTCTCTATCTCGGCTACAGTCTGCAGGAGGTTGTAGATGCGGTTACGGTCAAAGCGGCACAATGGCTGAGAAGGCCGGAACTCGGCGGGCTAAAGGTCGGCGGAGTGGCCGATCTGACGCTGTTCGATGTCGTGCAAGGCAGCAAAACGCTGATTGATTCCGAGGGAGAGACGCGCACGGCGGACACTTATATTCAAGTCAAAGGAGCAGTTATCGATGGATCATATTTTGCATGCTAAATACGGGTTGAAAAGAGTCGTCAATGCCAGCGGCCGGATGAGCATCCTCGGCGTCTCTGCGCCTACCGACGGCGTAATGACTGCGGTGAAGACAGGCGGTCAAAGCTATGTGGAGATGGCCGACCTGGTCGACAAGTCCGGAGCGTACGTGGCGAAGCTGCTGCATGCCGAAGACGCGGTTGTCGTCAATTCCGCTTCCAGCGGAATCGCCATGACCGTGGCAGGCGTTGTCACGCATGGCGACAAGCGGGCCAGTCTGAAGCTTCACCAGGAACTTCCAGAAAATAACGAGATCATCCTGTTCAAGGGACATAATGTCCAGTATGGCGCCCCGGTGGAGACGATGGTCGCGCTCGGCGGCGGCAAGCTCGTCGAGGTCGGCTACGCCAACGAAGGCCGCAAGGAGCATCTGGAGATGGCGATCAATGAGCGAACGGCGGCGATTCTGTTCGTGCAGTCGCACCACTGCGTCCAGAAGAACATGATCAAGGTTGAGGATGCTTGGGAAGTAGCGCAGCGCTGCGGTGTGCCTCTGATCGTCGACGCTGCAGCCGAGGAGGATCTGCGTAAGTACGTTACCTGCTCCGACCTGGTTATCTACAGTGGCTCCAAGGCGATCGAAGGTCCTACCTCCGGTATCGTGGCAGGCAAAGCCAGCTATGTCGGCTGGGTGAAGGCGCAGTTGTACGGCATCGGCCGCAGCATGAAGGTAGGCAAGGAGTCGATCTTCGGTCTGCTGCAGGCGTTGGACGATTATTTTGTAAAGGAAGACAAGAGCGAGGAAGAGCGCGCGGCGCTGGCAGCGCTCGATGTACTAGGCGCGCTGCCGGGCGTAATCGTCAGCATCGTCCAGGACGAGGCTGGCCGTGCGATCTTCCGGGGACGCATCAAGATTGACGAAGCGGTGGCAGGCCTTTCCGCACGGGCGGTCAACGATGGGCTGCGCGGCGGTGATATTGCGGTCTATACACGGGACTATGGATTGGCGCAGGGGTATTTTGACCTCGATCCGCGTTCGCTCCAGGGCGACGATCTGCAGGTGATTATTACACGCATCCAAGACATTATCGGGGGGAAACACTAATGGCAGGCATTTATAACCGGCTGTACAAGAATAAAGCAGCGCTCAACGTGCTGGCAGGCAGCATCGACAATGCGCGCGAGATATACGAAGCGGCGGAAGGCTATGTGGTCGTAGGCGTGCTTTCCAAGGCGTATCCCGATGCGCAGACGGCGGCAACGGCGATGAAGCGCTACGGCGAAGCTATCGAGGATGCGGTTTCAATCGGTCTAGGCGCGGGCGACAACCGCCAGGGCTCGGTCGTGGCGGAGATCGTAAAGTCTTATGAAGGTAATCACATCAACCAAATCTTCCCGTCCGTCGGCGCCACCAGCGCCAACCTGGGCAGTCGAGAGAGCTGGATCAACGCGCTAGTGTCGCCTTGCGGCCGACCGGGTTACGTCAACATCTCAACTGGCGTGTTCAGCGCAGCCATCGATGACAAGGCTATTGTGCCGGTCAAAGCGGCAATCGCGCTGGTGCGGGATATGGGCGGCCATGCACTAAAATATTTCCCGATGCAGGGACTGGAGCGCGAAGACGAATACCGCGCCGTTGCCAAGGCTTGCGGCGAGGAAGGCTTCGCGCTTGAGCCGACCGGGGGCATCGATCTGGACAACTTCGGCAAGATCCTCGAGATCGCTCTGGAGGCTGGCGTTCCTCAGGTGATCCCGCACGTATACTCGTCAATCATCGATTCAGCGAGCGGCGATACGAGAGCGGAGGATGTACGGACGCTTCTAGGCGAGCTGAAAGCGTTGGTTGATCGGTATGTCTAGAATTGCCGCGTTCGGCGAAGTGATGATGCGCCTCGAGACGCCGGGCTTCACGACGCTGTCCCAGAGCAGCAATCTTGCTTATTCATTTTCGGGGACCGGGGTTAACGTCGTATCGGCGCTGTCCCGTTTCGGGCACGAGACGTATCTGGCCAGCACGCTGCCGGACAATCCGCTCGGCGACGCCGCGCTTTCATATCTGCGTAAGCTGGGTATTCAGACGCCGTTTGTGAACCGGGGCGGCAAGTATATCGGGATGTATTTCCTGGAGCATGGCTTCGGAATCCGTCCCAGCAAAGTGACCTACACCGATCGTCTCGGCAGCAGCTTCAACACCGTGCCCCACGCCCAAGGAGACTGGGAGCGGATCGCAGCTTCGGTGGACGCGGTACACTTCTGTGGCATCACGCTGGCAATGAACGAGCTGGCGCGCACGCAGATCAAGCAGTTGGCACGAGAGGTCAAGAAGCAGGGCGGCATCGTGATTTTCGACTGCAACTACCGTGTATCGCTCTGGGGCGAGGGCGGCTATGAGGCGGCAGCGCCGCATTACCGCGAGATGCTGGAGCTGGCGGATATCGTCTTTATGAACGAGAAGGACGCAATGCTTACTCTCGGCATGCAGAGCCTTGGCACCGACAGGATGGCGCAGTTGCAGGAGCTCATACCGCAAACGGCGAAACAATATGGGATCGGTTTGGTCGCTGGCACGCATCGCCAGGTCAATGGGGATAACACCCATACGCTGACGGGCTATCTATATACGGAAGAGGCGTTCTGGTTCGCCCAGCCGGCTACCTTCTCGGTGTACGACCGGGTCGGTGCCGGCGATGCGTACGCGAGCGGCATCATCCACTCCCGGCTGCGCGGCGATGACCCGCAGTACGCGGTCGATTATGCGACGGCAGCAGCGGTATTAGCGCACACGGTGCACGGAGACACGCCGATGGCGGAGGAGGCCGATGTCGTGAAGGCGATGTCCCGCACGGCCGGCGACATAGAGAGGTAAGACGAAGACAGGAGAATGGGAGGGCCGGGATGGCCATTACACGCAAGAAAGGCCCGCTGTATCTGCAGGTCAAGAAGATCGTCAAGGACCGCATCCTGCACGGGATCTATCCGCTGGGCGGCCATATCCCGCCGGAGCCGCAGCTGGAGAAGGAGTTCAATGTCAGCAAGATGACGGTGCGCAATGCGATTAGGGAGCTGGCGGAGGAAGGCTACGTCGAGAGAAAAAGCGGCATCGGCACCATCGTCCTCAGCAACACGCCGGTCTCGCGCCTCTCCAAGGGAAAGCGGTTCACCGAGCTGCTGGTCGAGGAGGGTTACCGTTTGGAGAAACGGCTGCTCTCGATGACCTACGAGCGGTTGGAGTCCGGGACGGAGCTGCACAGCCTGCTCGGACCGAAGGCGATCCGCATCGAACGGCTGTATGTGCTGAATGACCGGCCTTACATTCACATCCTGCATTATCTGGATGCTTCTGCATTGTCGGAGGCGGAGCAGGCGGCAGGTGAGTCGCGGTTTGAGTCGTTGTACGATTTGCTGGAAGAGCAAGGTATCGTACTAGACAACTTCCGCGATGCTTTCTCGGTAGGCGAGGCTTCGGACGAAACCGCGAGCCTGCTCGGAATACCGGCAGGGACGACGCTGCTCGTGCGGCAACGGCATACGTACGATATCGAGGGTCGGCTCGTCGAGTACAGCATCGGCTATTACCAGACGGAGCTACAGCCGTATTTGGTTAGTTACGACACTTAAAATAGGCGGCAGGGCACTATGAGAAAGTCGCCCTACATGAATCCTAACGGGCAATGATATCTGAATAACAACAACGCGGCAGCCGTCCAAATAACATCGGCTGCCTTTTTGTTGAGCTAACTGGTAGTTTCCAATATGTTAAGATTATGTTATCTGCAATAGGTTGAAGGGGAAGCATTAAAATGGTTATTAAAGTTGAAGTTGAAATTGAAGTTGAATTCATCTTTGAGTCTCAATACATCCGTTGTCCCATCAATGAGGTCAAGAAAGAAAATTAGGTTTCAATGACTTTAAAGTTCAACTAACTGCCAGGATAGTTGAACTAGTTCACCTAATAAATAGCTCAAGCTTTAAGTCGTAAGATTACGGAGGAATTTATGGCACAGTTTCAAGTAACCCAAACATTGAAGACAGATATTGCTTTTATCATACAAGGTGTTTTGTTAGAAGGGCAGATAAACAAAGGAATGAAAATCCATGTCTCCCTTAATAAATCCTTGGATGTAACTGGCGTAATAACTGAATTTAATGAAACCAATAGTCAATATGACATCATTATTGGATGTTCAGACTTAGAAGAGATAGACCTTTGGGATATGTTGAATTTGAAAGATGATGTAATACAAATAAAATAATGATTATTGAACTGACTGGAAACGTTAGTTGAACTCGAATGATTGAAAAACACCATTCGTATACATAGGTCTAATGAAATCATATAACGGGGGAAACCGCTTGTGTGACAAAAACGAGTTTTTTATAACTAAAGAGGCAATCAAAAGTCTGACTCGAAAACTGGAACTAACCCAATTAGGTCAATATTCGCAAGATTGGGAACATGAAAGCGCAGATTCTTCGAGAGTGAACGAATTTATCTCATTTTATGAAAGTGCTGATCTAAACCTAAGTGAAAAATTCGCATTAATGAGCTTGATCATATCGTCATTTGATGACGCACTGGCAGTAGGAAAGATCGAGGAAGGAGTTTGGGAAAAGTTAAAGGGACATTTAATTAGTGATATTGATTTGCATAGGAAAACAATCTTGTATTGGTCATTAGTTGATGAAGAGATAGACGATTGTTTTTCAATTACTCCATTTATGAGAGAACTTATCTTGGATTGATAAATTCTGTCCAATACTTTCTGATTTCGCTAACGAGGAACTTTAGATGAATAACCAAAGTGAATGAAGCTGCTGAACTGTTGATCGGCAGCTTTGTCAGGTTTGAGGGAAGGATAGCTTTATCATTTCAAGAATACTTAGTTATAGAAGATACTCAGCAAAAGAGGTCGAGAGGGTTGATATAAGCTGCATAAATTTCATGGCACATTAAGTATAGTAAGTGAGTTGAAAAAAATTATAGATTCCCCAGATACTGATGTCACATGGTCTCGTTTCGAGACCGTTGAAGATGTATTAATAACCTTGGATAAGTTCAAACAGCGGCTTGAAACCGGAGATGATAATGCAATATGTGAACTCCTATTCTTATTTGCCCCTACTGGTTCGTTCCAAGAGATATCAATTGATAGTGGTTGGGGGGAAGAATTTATCAAGTTAGCTACTCGATTAGGACAATTGATGCTATTCTCATACGATTTACATTCTATCGGCTGGTCCAGTGTACAGCTGGAAATCAATAATCAACAACTTTTTGTTGATCCAAGTTACCTATCTGATCGAGAACGACCGACAGGCAGCCAGCTTCATGCTAGCTGCCTGTCGTCGTGCTATTACGGTTACGGCGGCGAGGCGTTCATTGCGGTGCATTCCCGACGAACTCCTGCATGAGCTGATTGAACTTGTCACGTTCGTCGTAGAACGAGCCGTGGCCGCTGTACATGAACGGCACAAGCCGCGAATGGGGAATTTTTCGGTGCATCTCCTCCGCCTGCGTGAACGGAATGACCAGGTCATGAATGCCGTGCACGATTAGGGTCGGCACCTGGATACGAGACAGGTCAGCATTCAAATCGAGGTCCCTTAGCATGACAATGACCGCGGCTGTCGACCAGCCAGCGGCTTGCATGCCCATCTGATTGAACCAGTCCGAGAATGGCTTTGTGATGTACCGGAAGAAGAAAATGTCCGTCACGCCGAGCATCATGTTCGCCCGATCGTTCAACGTCTGCTTCAGCATCTGTGCGGCCGTCTCCTTGTTGAAGCCGCGCGGCGCCGCCGCATCGATAAGTACGAGCTGAGATACGCCGCCGCCATTGTACCTCACAACGTATTTGATCGCGATCGCTCCTCCGGTCGAATGTCCGGCGAGCACGAAATCTTTCAACTGCAGCGTATCCACGACGGCGCGGATATCGTCCGCAAGCCTCTCTAAATTATAGCCGTCGTAGGGTCGGTCCGACTTGCCGAAGCCACGCCAGTCGATGCCAATGCAGCGGTAGCCCATACCCGGCAGCACGTCGAACTGATATTCGAACTGGTCATGGCTGAGCGGCCAGCCATGAAGAAACACTATCGTCTTGCTTCCTGTCGGGTTGATATCCTCTACGTAGAGATTTACCCCCGGCTCTACTGTTACGTAGTATCCCAATGTGAATGCCTCCGCGAATCAAAATCATATCCCGATATGATACGCGCACAGCGCCCAAATGTGAATGACCGAGCGGAAGCGCGGCGGTCCCGATTCATCGATTCTATAGACTAGAGATTCTCGCCATCTTGATCCCCGTGTTCTTCTCGCTGAAGACATGCAGCGTACCCCCGAACGATCGTATGAACTGAAAGCCATATTTATTTTGAGCTAAAAGTAAACCGCTGAATAAAACTCCGATATTGTAAACGAAGTGGTGATGATTACGGCAATATGGGATTATCAGTTTATTCTTTTTTCCAATTCTTTTAAATATACAAGAAATATTTTTGGACCCATCATTTCTAGGAATCAATATTGGTCCATCAGAAGTTTAAAAATTATGGAAAGAGAACCAATCAGTTAACTATGTAGTTACTCCGACTCGAATTAATCTTGAAAATTAATAATCTAGAACGAACGTTTAATTACTATAATTGTTTTTGCTAACGGCGAATGATAGTTTACTAAGAGGAGGAAACAGATGGATTTTAAAGGACGGGACTGGACTGAATTAGCAACTTCTTGGGGTATTTTACTCGACCATAGAAAAGATGAAGAAATACTTCGGGACATAGATCAAAAATTAAAGGAGTCAGTTAATCTGACAGGGATTCAAAATAATGATGTCATTAGAGACACGAAAAAATTCTTAAGTCTCTTTGTAAAGAACGATATGAGTAAAAAGCCGCTTTTTGAAGGTTTATTGGCAATAGAAGAACCAAACACATTTATCAAATACTTTAGATTATTACTCCCTCATATGTGGGCTTAAGAATTACAGGTAATTAGGTTAACGGGTTAAGAGCTTAATAAATAAAATGAAAAGACAAGATAGATATGATTACGTTTGTTAATGTTAAGTAAATAGGGTTGAGTTAGAAAGGATGATCAAGATAGAATAAAATCAACTTTAGATATCTTATTTCAATTTCGTTTTGTTATATTTACGGATTTTCTCATCTGCATTTTGATTTTCTAAGTACAGCAAACCTGTGGCATGATGTAGGATATGAATTTGAATAAACGCCAAAACGGGCACAGGAGAACAAGGAGAAGGAGTTATCCGTCTATATGGATACGAGTCAAAAAAAGGCACTAAAAGATAAGAAAAAAGGGAAAGTCGGGAATCTTCTAGAAGTGCTGATTGTGTCTACAAAACTGGGGCTCACCTCATTTGGGGGACCGATCGCACATCTTGGTTATTTCCATAACGAGTACGTACGCCGTCGAAAATGGATGGATGAACGAAGTTATGCCGACTTAGTTGCCCTTTGTCAATTTCTCCCGGGACCGGCCAGCAGTCAGATTGGAATCGGTATCGGTATTGTGAGGGCGGGACTGCTGGGGGGGATAATAGCATGGTTAGGCTTCACGCTGCCCTCAGTCATCGCATTAGTGGCGTTTGCTTTCCTGCTTCAAGGCTATGATATTGGTAGTGCAGGGTGGATCCATGGATTAAAGATTGTAGCCGTAGCGATTGTAGCTCACGCTATTCTAGGAATGGGGAAGAAGCTCACTCCGGATCGAGAAAGAGTCACGATAGCTGTAATCGCTGCAGCGATTACATTGTTATGGCAAACAACCTACAGCCAAGTGCTTATCATCCTTACGGCAGGTGTTGTAGGGTTGTTGCTATATCGAAAGAAAGCTGCGGAGGGGACTCCTGAACTTCAAATTGCAATCAGTCGAGTCTTCGCCGTCGTTTGTCTAGTTTTATTTATAGGTCTCCTAGTTGCACTTCCGCTTCTTAGACAATCGGCTGAAAACGGCTGGCTAGCGATGTTTGACAGCTTCTACAGATCGGGCTCTTTGGTGTTTGGTGGAGGGCATGTCGTGCTCCCATTGTTAGAACGTGAAGTCGTACCTACAGGTTGGGTTAGCCAGGAGGATTTTTTGGCAGGTTATGGGGCTACGCAGGCTGTACCAGGTCCAATGTTCACATTTGCGGGTTACCTTGGGGCTATGGCTGGAGGCATGTCTGGAGCGGTCGTTGCGACAGTTTCAATATTTTTGCCCGCATTTCTTCTTGTTGTCGGTGCGCTCCCGTTTTGGAATGGGCTAAGAAAGAGTTCGAAATTACAAGGAGCACTAGTGGGAGTTAATGCAGCGGTGGTTGGTATTTTATTAGCTGCTTTATACGATCCGTTATGGACCACCGCGATCTTGGATCCGATGGATTTTGCACTGGCAGTCGTTTTGTTCGTCATGCTGGTTTTTTGGAAGATTCACCCATGGGTAATCGTGCTAACTGGTGCTGCAGGGGGAATGATGTTGGGGTTCTTGTAACGGTAACTATTCATGCTCGCCAGAGGTTTATCCTTACGTTGTGAATGTCACAAATATCTAATTGGTAAAATGGATTTGCGGATATACGTTATCCAGTCAATGAGGCGCCTTCGCAAGTTCTAGTCAGTGGATACACCTTTAGATTATGGGCTGGAAAAGAGGTTGCCACGGTCAAGGTTTTATAGTTGCATAAGCGGCTAGGCTAGCGTGATAACTATATAATTAAGGAAACATCAGTTTATAAGATTCATTGGCGGGGAGCAATATGAAAAAAATTGTACTTATAGGTTCTGGAGGTTCAGGCAAATCAACTCTGGCTAGCAAGCTAGGCGGAATTTTATCGATTGAAGTTCATCATCTAGATGCAATCTTTTGGAAACCGGGTTGGATAAGCACGCCTAAAAACGAGCAAAAAGCTGTTCAAGAGGAGCTCATAAGCCGTGACAGTTGGATTATCGATGGTAATTATGGGGGCACTATAGACATTAGGTTACAGGCGGCAGATACAATCATATTTGTAGATCTTTCAAGGTTGATTTGCATTATCCGCGTGATGAAGAGAAGATTCCAGTACCGCAACAAAAAGAGAACAGATATGGCTGAGGGTTGCGAAGAAAGGCTCAGTCTAGAATTTCTGAAATGGGTCTGGGAATACCCAGAAAAACAAAAGCCAAAGATTTCAGAAAAACTTCGAAGGCTATCAAATGAAAAGAAAGTAATCATTTTAAAGACACCGAAAGACGTTCGAGAATTTTTAGCAAACATGGACTTGTTAAAGAAACGAGAAACGATAGTTCGGCGATCGGTGTAGTCTGCCGCCGAGGCAGCTGCTCCCTCTATCGTTAAGGTATCGGACAGAATAGCTGTCACACAAAAAACGCGTACCAATATTGGCACGCGGAAAGTTTGGTTGATATTATTTTTTTTATAATTGTGTGGACAGATAATTGGCCAGTTGCTCGAAAGTTCCCTCCATGCCTTGTGCAGCCATCGGTGCCATTGCATCGTATGCAGCCTGTTCCTCATCGGACGCATTCAGTGGTCCGCCTTGAAGCGTCAGGATCGTTTTACCTTCGACTTCTTCAAGCGTAAGGATGTTTAAGATTTCAAGGGGCCATTGTGCGTTAAACGGAGCGCGGATGGTGTTGCCATTTTCGTCAGAGAAAGATTGGACCCATGTTAGCTTCTCAGGCGGCTGAACCTCTTGGTAAACAAACTTGCCCCACATGACATGCTGTCCGTCCGGCGACTTCTGACAACCGAAAAACATTCCACCTGGACGTACCTCCATCTTAACGACTTCAAGGGTGAATCCCTGGGGGCCCCACCAGTTGCCGAAGTGATCAGGCTCGGTCCAGACTTTATACACCAGCTCGCGCGGAGCGTTAAATTCACGTTTCAGAAATACTCCTTTTGGGTTGCTCATTCTTAATCCTCCTCAGATCTAAGTATTGTTACCGATTATGGCTTTTATAACGTGTCAGAAGCTTGTTTCAGAAGCTCTGACAGCAATGAAAGATCCGCAGAGTCTCCCTCGCGTAATTTGATCCACTTCCGTTCTGCAGGACCATCGAATGTTTTTGGAAAATCTATGCCGTTTGCGTTCATAATCATAAAGGCAATCGCATCTTTAGATGGCGAAATTACGGCAGCATAATGTCCATTTTTCAGAAAATGCGGCTTCTTATACTGAATGCGTTCTTCTGCCGTCGGAATTGTCTCATGCACCAGATTACGTAGTGTGGAGCTGATGTTGGACTGCCATTCTGGCAAATTCTCAATATAGGCTGTAACTTCCTGATTCATTCTTTATTTCCCTCCAGATGGAAAAAGTTTTTGTTCATGCATCAAATATACCTGAGTTGGAATATTCCTGTCAATGCATATTTTGAAGAGGGGTGTACATTGAACAAACGGGAGACGATATTGGATGGGAGGGCACTGTGGCCATTCCACTATATAATTGAAGCCGAGGGCTATAAAACGATTTTTTGTCTTCTGCAGAGGAGAATATGGAGCAATCGATGGAACAACGTATAGCGAAAACAAATGAGTACCGGAAGAACCTTCTATTTATAAAGATAGACAAATAAACTGATACCCTCTTTTTTGATAGTATAGTTCTTGAACGAAGTTTCTTTTAAAAGGGACTCAAAATCTTGTTTTGTGTAAGCGCCTTGTTTTAGGAAAGTTTTAAATGCAAATTTCACAAAATGCTTGTCGAATCCTTTCATTCCTGTCTGTATAATCTCATTGTTAATGTCTTCGGATGATGCCTCATAATTCATATCGATGATTAGGGATGTTCCACCTTCGACCAGCACGCGATACATTTCAGACAATACCTTTACCGGGTCCTTGAAGTTCTTGAATGCAGCACTGCAAATAATAAAATCAAAAAAACTATTTTCACATGGCAGGTTAGATGCGTTGCCTTCTTTAAAATCAACCGAAACATTTGCTTCATTTGCATTGTTTTTTTCAATCTTCACAAAGTCCGGGCTTATCTCGACTCCGGTCACGTTAAACCCTTTCTTGGCTAGTTCGATCGACAAATAACCCGGCCCAGGCGCCACTTCCAAAATATTTGTTTTTTTGCCGACTAAAGATTCAACTTCATTCGCATATTCTTTCATTTGAGTCATTCGACTTTTGCGAGAATTCTTATCATACCACTTCGCAGTTAAGCCATAGATGCCGACATCCTTTTTTTTGCGTATGTTTTTCATCATAAAATATCTCCTTTATAATTAGATCGATTTTCAGCATCGTATCGATTTCATTATATGGAATAGGTCATTGTGTCTTAACCATCTGGCGGATGAAAAGAAGCTCCGTCTTCAGGCGGAGCCGTCAATAGGTGATGAATAGAAATGATAGCCTTGCATAGCTTAGGTGACTTGCTGATTTTGCATATCTTCTTTTGAGGCTGTCCGTAATTAGACCGAACAAGGCGATTTTCTGATCAATGAATGAATATTGGATTCATAAAATTGTTAAGGTATTAGGGGACGTTCGTTTAATACTAATAAAACAGACTTAGCACTTTTCTATGGACGCTTTTCTTGCGCGAATCAACAAAGTTGTGTGATATAGCTTATTCTCACTGGACGATTAATAGGGCTGATGCATACGCCGCTCTATTATATGCTCTGAGCGTTCATGTTCGGCTAAAGCCCCTTTTAAATAAGCTTTCAAGCTATAACCTCCCGCGCGGAACACCTTCCCGTGATAGAACCATACGACGGCAAGCGTTCCGGATAGTAGGAAGAAACGGCTGAAGCGGATGAGGCGTTTGATGGCTTTCGGGCGTTTCCTAGCGAAATGCCTTAAAGCGTCGGATTGGAATTCGATATGCTTTGTCTCATCACGGAGAATTTGTTCGCAAAGTTTGGTCAGGCTGCGGGATTTCGTAGCCTTTTTCAATGCATCGTAATAGACCGCCGCAATGATTTCTGCTGTTAGCAGTACTGTGATGGATTGTTCCAAAGTGGCAAAACGCCGCAGCTTTCGGAATATCTGATCCACCCAGTGCTTACGTATCATCGGGATGTTCTGCTTGTTCATAAACAGGGCCAATTCCTTCGCATGCCGCTGCTCCTCGTGAACGAATTGGATTAGTGCTTGCAAATAGCTCTTGTCGGGGTTGCCTGATAAGTACCGATTGGCGGATTCAATCAAATACTTGCCTTCCGAGCTTTCCCCGATTTGGAACTGCTGTATGGAATGGGCGATCGTAGCGTACTCCTGAGGGTCTAACCGATAGGGATCATCCCATAAGATTGGCTGCAGGTTCCGTTTATTTACGATGAAATATTCCGACCACGACTTCATATTCTCGTCCAAGTGACACCTCGATTGTCCAAAATGAATTAATTCCATTATAGGACTATGCTAAGCTTGTAAAAAGTGTAAAATAAACCAATATATTTTTCACATTATGCTAGCAAAAGCGGCCGTTAAGTTAACGGATCGAATAGCTCAATCGTATATCTTCAAGCTATTCAATCACGAAAGCAGGAAAGCACAGGGTTTGCATGGAATTCTGAAGTTGGCGAGAACTTAATTGATGGCGTGATTCGTGAAATCAAAGAGGAAAGCGGCATAGACACCACCGTTAGCCATTTAATTAGCGTTGTTTAGAATACAGCGATCCGTAAGTGGTATGACTATGTGACTGAGGCATGTTTAGTTTATATAATCAGATAGCTAAAAATTTGATGATAGATAGGAGTTAGATACGATGATCAAGGGTTTCGGAGGAATATTTTGGAGGACAAACAATCTTGAGGCAACGAAAAAATGGTACAGTGAAGTATTGAAGATTGAAATAGAAAATTGGAACGGTACAATGATAAAATCCCAATTAGGAAACGAGACTATTTTTTCTTTCTTTACGGAGAATGACAGTTATTTTCCAACAGAGCAACAAGTGATGTTAAATTTCCAAGTGCATAATCTAAACGAGACTATTGAGCATCTTGAACAAATGGGTGTACCTCTTGCAAAGAAAAAAGAGATTAGTGAATTTGGGGGATTTATTTGGATTAAAGATCCTGATGGTCGATTGGTCGAGCTTTGGGAGAAATAACGTGTTGGCTGAAAGTAGGAAGAGCCGTAGGTTGAATTAGGCGAACACAAAGGCAATTTACATATTCGAAAATGGCAATGAACCCTCAAAGATAACAATCCCACAAGAGGTCATGCCAAAAATACCTACCGTACATCAAGAAGAAGAAAATCAGCTCGTCATACCGCTCATCATTCTTGCAGTCGCTCTAACATTGGTTATCTTGCTTGTCATCTCAATAAGAAGGCGACGTCAATGACGGCATCTCATGCGGATGGCCTGGACATCATGCAGAAGCATATTACGTAAGAGCTTTAAGCTCATGTTCGAATAATGAATTAATCGTATTGGATAGTTATAAGTACCTTCCCACTATGTATATCATCAAATAGGATAATATGGTACCATATGGATAAATGCCTGCGGAAAGGTTGATGCATGTTGACATTAAATAAACGTGTTGGTTTTGGGACGTTTTCTTTAGTGCTTCTGCTTTCAGGAATCTTAATAAACTGGGATTTTGGGAATAATATGATTGTCAGCCATTCGATCTTTAAAATATTGGGACTGGATCTATACTCAAACGGAACCGATGGTTTTCATTATACGTTTTTAGCTTCAGTGCCCTTCTGGTTAGGGGCAGTACTCGTTTCCAGAAGGCATGTAAACGATTTTGGGGCTGTCGTGAGTAATAGAATTGGTGAGTTCATGCTCGCAATGAGCGTGATTGTTACGATCATTTTCTTAGTACTCCCTATTTGGTTTACGTTTTAGTTAGGATTACAATCGTAGAGCATCTCCATTCGGTGGCAGGTGCTCTTATATTATTTATAGGTATTTTTTGAGAGCCATTATGCTATCGGGCATTCTAGCTCAGCAAACAGCGGCAGTCTAGGACGTTGCACGAGTCCAAGGCTACCGCTGTTTTTATAAGTGGGGCGAGTCTATTACGTTGTTGTTATTTCACAATGTCTTGCCACACGTTAAACTTGTTTCCGTCTGGATCCTTGAACTTAAACTGCAGACCACAGCTATCATGGTCAGTTAGCGCTTCGACATCAACACCATTTTCTCGAAGCCTCTTATGTAGTTCAACAATATTCTCAACTTCAAATGTTAATGAGAACATTTCATAGTTCTCAGTCTCCCATTGGTTGGTGAAAAAGTTTGCCGTTTTATTAGGAATGGCTTCCAAAAGAAACAACCACTGTCCATCTCCTAAAATCAGGATAGCTCCATCAGGCTCACGTTTTCTTACCGCTAAACCAAAAGTCTTCTTATACCATTTAGCAGCGTTTTCCAAATTCGCAACAGGTAAGTAGCTGCAAAGAACCCTCTTTAGAGCAGGCTTCTGCAAAACTTGCTGCTGCAATTCGGTTATTTCTTTTTCCGCCATCTTTTGTTCCGCCTTTCCGTTCATTTATTTTGCTATATAGTCGGTTCAATACCGTCAAACCAGTCATATACGGCAGCATTTTTTAGAATTGTTCTCGGCATGGTATTTAGTTCTAACGGGGCATATGCTGAGACAGGGATATATCAACGATCATTTTCAATGATCCTCAATGATTAAGATATTCATCCAGTGCCTTGTGAATTCATGCATGTTCCGTTTTAATATTGAAGTGCTTGAACACATCGGAAAATATTCATATTACCATTTGGTGATTGTAGGAGGGAGCTTTATGAAAGTAAGGCTAAGTGATTTCGATGAAAAGTGGGTAAGAAGTTTCCAAGACGAAGCTGAATTTCTGAAAACTATATTTATGGAAAATATCGTAGGTTTCGAACATTTCGGAAGTACTTCAGTGCTAGGTTTAAAAGCTAAGCCTGTCATTGACATGATGTGCATTGTAAATGATATGAACAAAGTCGATTTATATAATGAAAAAATGCATTTGCTTGGCTATGACGTAGCTGGAGAATGGGGTATCCCTGGAAGAAGGTTGTTCCGAAAAGGTGGTGAAGAAAGGAGTCACCATATTCATTGTTATCAAATGGATGACCCGCAAATTGAACGGCATATCGTATTTAGGGATTATTTAAGAAGTCATCCCGAAGAAGTCGCAAGGTACAGTCGGTTTAAGGAAGAATTAACGGCGCGTTTCGATAACACAAGTGAATATAGCCCAGCAAAAAAAGCATTTGTAAGTGAAATGGAACAACTTGCGTTGAAATGGCATAACAAAAAATCATGATACTCAAAAGGAAACGGTATGATGCCATACGTAAACAATGCAATGAGATTAATAAATGAATTCGCTATCGCCACGATATGGTCTCCGTGATGATTTGAAGCAGCTGTGCTAACATCTTAATAAAAATATGACGTCAGCCGGCTGGTATCGGCTGACGTCATAGAGTGAATGGGGCAGGATGATACGAGCTTCTCACACAAAGCAAGTCACTTAATCGCTGTCACTGATCGCGCAGCCTCCAAGTTCCTTAGGATGATACGAGCTTCTCGCACAAAGCAAGTCGCTTAATCGCCGTCACTGATCACGCGGGCCTTCCAGCCCCTTAATAAGTTGTTGTTCCAACTGCCTGGTTATGGGCATTAGCGGCAATCGGAGGGTAGCCGACGCTAGGATGCCTTGATGCGAGAGCAGCCATTTGAGGGGAGCGGGGTTGGAATCCCGGAACAGCGTATCGATAAGAGGAGCCAATGAATGAAATGAGTTTGCTGCTTGAACCGTATTGCCGTCTCGGAATTGCCGATACGTCTCCAGAAACTTCTCCGTCCTGAGGTTGGCCGATGCTAATATGCCACCTGCAGCCCCTTGATTCAGCATCGCGAGAAAATTCGCATCTTCCCCGCATAGGATGGGCTTCGTGACGCCAAGACTCTTCAGCCCGGATAACAGCTCGAGCCCGCCGGAGCTGTCCTTCATTCCGATAACCCCGTCCAGCGCAAGAATTGCCGCTGCCGTGTTCACGCTCAAGTGCACGCCCGTACGGGATGGAATTTCATACGAAATTACAGGCAAGCCTGTTTGCGCGGCGCGTTTGAAATGTTCGAAAATACCCGCTTGCGATGGTCTGCTGTAATACGGTACGACGACAAGCGCGGCGTCCGCTCCGAGCTCTCCTGCTAGCTTAGTCCGGTTAACGGTCGAACGCGTATCGTTCGTCCCAGTGCCAACGACTATCGGAAGGAATTTCCCTATCCTTGCCATGACGGCTTTCGTCCGCTGTATAAGCTCTCGGACTTCTTCCCACGAGACCGTTGGAGCTTCTCCCGTCGTTCCGTTGATGATCAACCCTTGAATGTCATGAGTCAATAAATCCGTGATATAGCGGTCATAAGATGTGACATCCAGCGACTCATCTGGCAAGAACGGCGTTACGACCGGCACGAATATTCCTCTTAAATGCTCTTCCCTTAACATGCTAACACCTCCGTAAAATGTGGCGATAAGGTAACTGTAGCATAGTAATAAGTATCATAGTTATCTATAATAATTGATATACAACATCAATAATATTGATGAGGAGTTGTGAACGATGGAATTGATCTACTTGCAAACCTTTCGAGAGGTGGCGCTTCGCCAAAGCTTCACCCGGGCAGCGGAGGAGCTTGGCTATGCGCAGTCCAGCGTGACGACGCAAATTCAAAAGCTGGAGAAAGCATACGGAGTGGAGCTATTCGAGCGGTTCGGAAGAGGACTTCGGCTCACTTCGGCAGGTGAGGAGCTACTGAGCATAGCCGTACAAATGCTTGATTTGTACCAAGAATCCAAGGAAAAACTGACTCTTCAAGAGGGGGGCACGCTGTCGATCGGAACCATTGATTCCGTTGCGTCTTATTTTCTCCCGCCATACGTGCAGCAGCTGCGCAAGGACTATCCCAATCTGGCAATCCGGCTGAAGACTGGTCAAGAAGACGCCATACTTAACAAAATCAGAGAAGGCGAATTGGATCTAGGCCTCATTCTCGCTAACAATCCCTCCGATCCAGCACTCGAGTGGAGGGCAATACGGGAAGAGCAATTGGTACTCATCGTGAATCCGCTCCACCCGCTTGCAGCGCTTGATAAAGTGGAGCTGCCAAATCTGGCGGGCAGGGAATGGTTCATGAGCGAGGACAGCTGCAACTACCGCATTATGTTAGAAAAGGTGCTGCGGGCGAACGGAATCGTATACCGCATCGGTTTGGAGCTCGGTAACCCGGAAGCAATCAAACGCTGCGTAATGGCCGGCGATGGCATCGCGATCCTGCCGCGAATGGCGGCAGAGGATGAGATACGCAGAGGAGAGCTGGCGGTTCTGCCATTCGCTCACGACTAAATCCGGTTGGAACTTCAGCTTGTGATGCATCCGAAAAAATGGATGTCCAAAGCTCTTGTGGATTTTATGAACCGACTCAGGGGTAGGGCGGCCGAATAGGAACGTCGCTACGGCTGGTTAAGCTAAAGGTCAGGATTGCGTGAGAATAACATCGTTTAAGTAGAATGAACAAGTATTTTATTTATATTTTGATACAGTGTATAATTTTTCCTAATCAAGCGGATTTAAGGGGAGGAAAGGCTCATGAGAATTTTTGTCGCTGGAGCTACCGGAGCTGTCGGACGTTTCTTGCTTCCAAAATTGATACGTGCAGGTCATGAAGTAATTGGACTCACGCAAAGCGAGAGTAAGAAATCCATCATCGAGCATACAGGAGCAAAAGCAATAGTCGCTGATGTCTTTGATCGCGAGGCCATACGATCAGCATTAGATGAATCTCAACCCGAGGTTGTCATTCATCAATTGACTTCTTTGAGTAGTCGTAACTTTTCAGACAATACAAGGATACGTAGAGAAGGAACACAAAATGTAGTAGATGCCGCTCTTTCGGCAGGTGTCAAACGCATCATCGCACAAAGCATTTCTTGGGCATATGAACCGGGAGAGAGACCGGCAACCGAAAATGTATCCTTGCATGCAGCAGCCGAAGAACCACGGAAATCGACAATTGAGGGCATATTGGCATTGGAAAGTGCTGTGACGGAAATACCGCAATATGTCATTTTACGCTATGGAATGTTCTATGGTCCAGGCACTTGGTACGAGCATAATGGATTTATGGCAGAACAAATTCAACAAATGAAGGTTCCTGCAACCAAAGGGGTCACTTCTTTTCTTCATGTGGAGGATGCGGCGGAGGCAGCACTTTTGGCCTTGCAATGGCCCTCTGGAACAGTAAATATCGTGGACGATGAACCGGCAAGAGGAATGGACTGGCTCCCGGTTTATGCACAAGCCATAGGAGCGCCTATCCCGGAAACTCACTCGAACAGCAACGCTTGGGAGCGAGGGGCTTCGAACAGGAAGGCCCGTCAGGATTACGGCTGGAGCCCGCTATACCCGATTTGGCGGACAGGCTTTTCTGAAAGTCTGAACCAGTGATAAAAAAATATACATGCCCATGTTGCGGTTACAAAACGATAGACAGTGACGGCGATTATGAAGTCTGTCAGATATGTTTTTGGGAAGATGATCCTTTTCAAAAAATGAATGAATATGATCTTGGAGCCAATAAGATCCCATTGATAAAGGCTCAAAAGAATCATCTGAGATATGGCGCTTGTGAGGAAACCGCGACTCAATATGTTAGGAAGCCAACAGAGCAGGACGAAAGAGACCCTGATTGGGCGCCAATTAATGATAGTTTGTATGAGTTTAAGCTAGCTTGTCGTAAGTTTATTGAAGGCACATACAGTATCACAGGACTACAATATCATTATTCTTGGATAACAATGCCTGACGATATAACAGAAGAACTAATACAAATAAATGCCAACTTAGATATGATTAGATATTGTATTTTAGATTACAAGCAAAGAGATGAAGCGCTGAATGTGGTCAATGAATTGTTAAAAAAAATGAATATTACTATTGAAATAAATAAGTGACTTAGGCAGTAAATGAAAAAGGCTTGTTAAGCAATGGCCGCTTCCGGGATGAATAGCCGGAAGCGGCCATTTTTATTACGGAAAAATGATCAAAAGTGTTGGATTCAAATAAATGGCTAAGATTTTTTGTTCACTATGCAAAGTAGATAAAACGATATGGTTCAAAAGTATTGAATATCCTCTTTGTATTTTATGATAAGAAATTATATTAATTTTTGTAAGAATCTATAAATCTATATTTGAAAGGAAGGAATTGTTTGTATAGACGAAGAATGTTAAAGATTTAGATAAGACTAGAAAATATTCTATTTATTTGGAAGGGAAGAAATTTTAATGATATTGAAGTCTACAAGAAGATGGAGCGTAATGCTAATTACAGTGCTTTTGGTCTCCATCTTTAGTCCTGCTCAAGTTTTTCCAGTCACACAAGCACATGCCGTTTCTTCACTATCATCCTCCAAAACCATTAACGCTGGCTCCATTATCAACAGTTTGGAGATGGATGAACAGAGAGGGTATATTTATGCAACGGGAACGTCAACCAATGAATTATTGTTTCTCAATAAAGAAACAATGGAGATCGAAAAGCGGCTATCCGTCGGATCAAAACCTACGGGCATGGAGCTTGTTAATAATAAATTATATGTGGCTTTAAGCGGTGCTACTTCTATTGCAGTAGTGGATGTGGACCAAAAGATCGTAGCATCTACCATTAATACGAAAATTCAGCCCAATCGATTAGCTCTGGATGGTGAGATTCTGTTTTATGCCGGCGGAAATCAGCGGACTGAGATTTACCGCAAAGACCTTGGCAGCAATACAGATATTCTGATTGAACAGAGCATATATCAGCCAGAGCTAGCAATTGATAAGGAAAGGCATGTACTTTATGCGGGTGAAACGGGTGTTTCCGCATACTTACTAAATGCTTACAGTACGACTGATGGAAGCAAATTATGGTCGTTAAAGCCGTACCATGGAGACTATGCATATGCTCTTCATGTAGACAATGGCGATATTTATTATGGCATGTTCCGTATAAATCCTGACGAACGCACCATTATTTCCACCTATTCAGGACAAGCATTAACCGTTGATGATACATATGTGTATTCCAATGAACGCATTATTAGTAAAAAAGAAGAAATAGTGGTGGCAGTTTCATCTTCATCTTCTAATTATCGGCGAACAGCGGTAAGTGACAGTACGCGAACAGTATACAGCACTTCTTCTTATTCTTCTAACATTACGAAAGAAACGTTCACGCTTGACTCTTCGGAGCGAGCTATCGAATACCAGGATCGTGAGGGTGCAATTACATTTAATCGAAACCTTAATGCTTGGGTTCTAGGAAAAGAAGAGAAGTATTTATATGCGGTATCAACGGAAGCAAGCAGGCTGCTGCAGATTGACACAGCATCATTTAAGGTTGTAGGGGATCGTTACATTGGCTCTAAGCCTTCGGATGTGGACATTCGAGATGGTGTGTTGTATGTCTCTTTGGGGGGCAGCTCTCATATTGCAAAGATCGATACGCAGAATGAAAGCCAGTTTATGGCACCTATTACGCAGCTTGAAGTTGGTGAGTTAACTAACGACATTGCAGCAGGAATAGGGAAATTTTTCTATACGAATCAAGAGGGCTGGGCAAAAGTTAGTGTGTATGATTCCACTTACTCCAGCTATGAAAATTTATACAGCAGTCCGAGATTAACGATCAGCCCTGATGGATCCACGTTATACATCGGAGAAACGCGCTCAACTGGAAGTAAACTCTATATGATGAATACTGCAGCTGGACAAGTGACCCAGCAAACAGCCAACGGATATTCTAATATTCATAAAGATATTATACTGGATGAGAATTTTGTTTATTTTGCCGGTACCAGATTTGATGCAGCTAATTTGAGTCATGTTCATGGCCAATACTTAGATATGTATTTTACTCCTATTTTAGCGGCCAAAGGGAAAATTGTACTATCTAGCAATGCATTTTTTGACAGGGATTCATTTAATCCTATATTGAGACTTCCGTTTACGGCGAGTTACGGACATATTAATAATGACGGCACTGTAATGATTTTCGCGGCTGACGGAAAACAAGCAGCAGGAAATGAAACGTATTATACGCTTTATAAATCTAGTAGTTATGAAGAGTTTAAAACTAATTATGAGAATGGACTTCGTCCGGTAGAAGCCTATTTCATGGATACAAATGAAGAAACTCAAAAAGTAAGTGGTTCGATTACATTCCAACCGGGAGCTATTGATCATTTGGTAAGTGGTTATAGAGTGAAATATTATGATGCTTTTGATAAGCAGGTCACTTCCGTTTATGAGGACTATATTTTCAAATTTGATCGTCAGTCTGACGGAACTTACAAGAGGGACATTTCGAGGGAGCTGCCGCCCGAAGTGAAAAAAATGGCCATTGTACCCGTTGTTTCAAGTGAGTTTGGTCAAGACATGCATATGGAAAACTCCAAATTGTTATTTCGTTTATGGGATTACGGTACTTATTATGTAGATGATGTTGTTTTTAACGATACCGATCCATCCCCATCGAAAATCGGTGGAAAGGTAACTTTTGAAGAGGCGCCTGGTGTAATAGCAGGTGATTATTATACTCTTCATTTTGTAGATGAAGAGGGTGAGAAATTGCAGCAAATTGGTTTGCCATTAGCGGCAGGGAAGCTTAAAAATGAGTTTGTTATTCCTAACGGTACGGATATTCCCGCAGGGGCTGTCATGCTTTCCGTTCAATTGGTAGATCAATCTGGCGATGAAGCTCCTGGTTATTTCTTGACTGAAATACCAGATCGTATGACTCTCGCTCCTAATGCAGACCAAATTACTGTTACGTACGCGACAGGGGCAGCCAACTCAGTTACTGTAACGGGGCTTCAAGTGGGCGATGTTGTCAAAGTATATAATCTTTATGGTGAGCTTTACGGAGAAAATACAGTAGCAAATGGAAGTAGTTCCGTTGTCGTAGGCAATTTAAATTTAGATAACCTATATAGACTTCTATATGTGTCCGTGACATCAGTAGGTAAAAGTGAAAGTTTTCTTGTCTTAAAGGGATACAGCTCTTCAGGTGGAGGCGGAACAACACCTGGCAATGGAGGAGGCGGAACAACGCCAGGCGGCGGTGGCGGAATAACACCGGGCGGTGGCGGTACAGTACCAGGCGGAGTTGTTCTTCCAAATCCGTCTGAAAATGCCGAAAATGGATACGCACAGGTCGTTATTACCAAAAATGCGAATGGGAAAAATCTGGGTTTTGTCAATATTGACGATTCTTTATTGGATGCAGAAATCAAGAAGCCAGAAAGCAAGCTTGAGGAAGTCAAGTTAAAGGTTAAAGAGAAAGTTGATGAGGTGCAAGTCACACTGACGGGAAGTCAATTCCAAAAGGTGGCCAAGAAAAATGAGAATGCGGTTTTTTATATTGAAAGCGTAGATACAGGTTTCATTATACCTGCATCCATTTTCAAATCGCATAGTATAGGTGAACTCGATCGAATCAAAGTAAAGATTGTCGATTCAGCGTCTAATCTTGTTAATAAACCATTGAGCCTGCAAGGTGCAAAGGCGGTAACGCCGCAGTATGATTTTACAATATTTGTTGAACGAGCGAATGGTGCCGTAGAAGAAATTAATAATACCAATGTATACCTAAAGCATATCATTTCTTTTGATTTGAATAACCATGCGATGGAGTCCTTAGCAGCAATAACAATAAATTCGATAACTGGGGCGATTACTCCTGTTCCTGCAACCTTCAGTAAAGAAGGAAACAGAGTGATTGCAACCATTTATCGGAAGGGGAATTCTGTATATGCGGTCGTTTCTAAACAAATAAGCTTTAAAGACGTACCTTCATCCCACTATGCCAAAGCTGCTATAGATACCATGTCTTCCCGAATGGTGGTTCAGGGTTATGCAGGTGGTGCTTTCCAGCCTGACGCTTTTGTCACTCGTGCTGAATTCGCAGTTATGCTGATTAAAACATTAGGCATTGTGCCAACTGCGGAAGAAACTAAATTATCAGATGTAAATAAGGGTGCTTGGTACTATGATAGTGTTTCATCCGCTGTAAAAGCCGGTCTTCTAAATGGGTATGAGAATGGCACGTTTAGACCCAATCAAACCATTACACAGCAAGAAATGCTCTTCGTTCTGAACAGTGCTCTGAGCTATGGTGGATATAATGATAAAAGCTCAGGCAGTACTCAAAAGTTTGATGCTGCTCAGGGATATGACGAGTGGTCGGAGCAGGCAGTAAATGTAATGCTCAATGAAGGTATTATTAATAAAAAGGAAGTATTTGAAATTAACGCTGATAAAAAAACAACTCGCGCAGAAAGTATTGAATTGCTGTACCGTATGTTAAAGAAGCTGAATATGGTTTAACAAAAACGCATAGCAAGAAAATTGTATTAGTCTCATTCAAGGGAAACAGAAAAAAGAGCTCATCAGCTGATGAGCTCTTTTTTTCAATTAATTCAAATGAAAGGCCTTGTTGTACGAATGGAAAGGTTAGCTGAATAGTGACTTACAGCAACCTATTTATGAACGTGTCCGTCTGATTGTAACGAGGTGATAGTAATGAAGAAAATGAAAAGCATTTTCATAATGTTAGTCTTAGTCGAATGCATGATTTTGGCAGGCTGTACAACATCAACTACTGAGTCAGAACCAATACACACTGCCCCAACAGACGCGAAGACTTCTACAAATAAACCAACAGCTTCAAACAGTAATACAAATCAATCTGATTTAGTCGGCTCTGTTAAGGTGGAAAACGTAGGTGCCGATACTAAAATAATCTATTCATTTAAAAATGAAAGTGAAGAAAGAGTGACTGTAATTGGCGGAGCAAGCTATAAGTTGTTAAAAGGCAACAAAGTGGTAGACGAAGGTGGGGTTGCAGTAAAAGACTACATAGATTTGGAGCCTGGTAAGGATTATACAGATCTAAAGATATTTTCAAAATTGGAGCCTGGCTCGTACACAATAAATGTGGATTGGAACAACACCAATGTATCTGCCGAATTCCTTCAAAACTAAAATACGTTAAGCTAACAGACAGATAACGCTAATTAAGTAGTGTTAAAACGAAGATAGCAAAAGGGAGGTCTGCGGCTATCGCGAATAAATAATGAGTCATATATTGCTGTTTTAAGGAGCTTGAACCGGAAAGGGAAAAATCCTTATTATAGGAATTGTTGTAGTTACAAAATATTCAGCTTCAGTGGACGGGAACGGTAAAATATGGGTATCCGAAAGCCGTGATCTTGTGATAACATATAGAAATTATGGTAAGCAATAGAGAATCGTAGAGGGCGTGTTTTCGTGAAAATATGCAAAAAATGTAGCGGTACAGGTAAGTTAGCGGCTTCTTTGGAAACAAATCCTGCGGTAAATGTAATGGCAAAGGACAAATTATTCCCGGACTATTTGCTTCAAGTATAGATAAAATCTCGTCTTCAAAGGCAGATGATAATCAAGATAATTGGGAGGTTGCGGAACAGAGCAACGATTCCTGGCGGCAAAATACGAGGGATTCTTCTTCTAATAATGACCGTGCACACTCTAGCAATGACAACAGCAGCTATGATTCATCGAGCTCTGATGGTGGCTCATCATCGAATGACTAGTGTATAACCGTATCTTTTTAGAATAAAAGGATGATAAGGCGCAGGGAGCAGAGCCTATGTGTCTTTTTTTGTATGGTAACAAACTTTTGATCATGTAGAAGCTTCAACCACAACGTTACAAAAATAGAGCTGCTTTCCTATTTAAATAGTTATAGTGTGTGAAGAATTTTATTGATTTTTTTCAATTGATATACAAATCAAATAACAAGAACCAAGCGATTTATGTAAATGTTCGTTTTCCTTTTGAAGATGGTTCGCCGTATAAAAAAGAAATCATAAAAACAATCCTAAAGAGATTAAATGATTCGGAAACCCAAACATTCAGAAAATTGTTGCGTCACAAATCCGATATATATAAAATAAGCGATTTCAACACGCTTTCCTTCCTTGTAATGTTATCTACTAGAGAATTATGTTTTTCAAATTTCTATGTTCCTGATCTTGAAGCAGTGCTTTTAGGAAACTATGATTTAAGCTTTCCACTATACTGCAAAGATCATGGAAAATTCGAAAAGTTCAAAGAGTTTGCACATAAAGCTGGGCTTCACATTAGGCAGTGAAATTGGTGTGCAGCTATCGGGACACGAAAGCTAAAATACCAACAAATTAGAGGAGTCAGGCATGAACTGTATGATGCGTCATGCATGGACAGAAGCAGAAGAATGGTTCGAAAGCTCATCTTAATGTAACGATTGTAATGCTTGTACTAATCCTGTCTTTTCGGATCGCTCCATTTGGATTACAAGCTTTTCACTTACCAAAATATCGAGACGTTAAAGCAATACAATATACAATCCGATGAATGCATGAACGGTTCGTATTTTAGACTAGCGAAGGCGCCTCTCGATGAGCATAACTAATTCAAGTCGAAAGAAGGAGACCCATTCATGAGCATTAACTTCCCTTCAATAATCATCACTATTCTCAGCATTATCATGGTTATTGTAGTTGCTCGGTTGATCTTTATACTTTTCAGAAGAAAAAAGTGAAACTTCAATACGGAAGCACTAATAGCTTTTGAATAGGCTGTCGGAGTGGAACGAATGCCCCAACAGACTATTCATCAATCTTGCTCCGCCTCAAATAAACGTGATGGAGCAGTTAAACAGCAATGAACGGAGAGTGATTAGCCTTGAAAATAAAGGTTATTATTGCCGATGACAATCCTTTTGTCCGTGAAGGCATGAGGATCATCCTGACCACCTTTGATGAATTCGAGGTGTTGGCATCGGTTCAGGATGGTCAAGAAGCCCTAGATTTCTGCCTGCAGAACGAAGTAGACGTGGCACTGCTTGATGTGCAAATGCCCAATATGAATGGCGTGGAAGCGACCAAGCTGATTTCGGAGCAGACAGGAACCAAAGCGCTAATCTTGACCACCTTTGATGATGAGGCGTTTATTCTTGATGCGATAAGCAACGGAGCGAAGGGGTACCTGCTGAAAAATAATGATCCAGAGCGGATTCGGGATGCCATTATCACGATATACAACGGGCATAATGTGCTGCAGGATGCTGTGCTGGATAAGCTCAAATCTAGTTTGCTCGCGGACAAGGACAAAGATAAGAAGATGGATAGAGGCAGTAAAATCGATAGAGGCTTGTTTACCGATAGGGAATATGACATTATGTCTCTCATCGCAAAGGGACTATCTAACCGTGAAATTTCGAAGAAGCTGTTTATTTCAGAAGGTACGATCGCCAATCATATTACTTCTATTTTGGGAAAAAAGGGTCTAATGCACCGTACACAGATCGCGATTTATTTTCTAACCGGGGAAGTGGACTAAATGAGGGAAAGAGGAACCCCTGTAGAGATTTGGAGCATGGGCCTGAAAGCGGTCCTCTTAAGCTATGCAGCCATTCGATCCTATGAATCTATGGGCTCGATTTCACCATGGTATATGCTGTCGATCCTTCTCTACCTATGCTTGAATATTTCCATCCATATCGTGAAAAAGGCTAGCAGCAAGTCGACCGTGCTTCTGCTGGCCCTGCTGGCGACTGCAGTATCCTCCTCCTATGTTCATCCGGTGTTTATACTCCTGCTTCCTCTGAACATTTACGAGCTATTTGCTATATATCTGCGTAAACGCGGAATGATATTAGTGCTTATGCTGGCTCCGCTCATCTGGATAGCTCACTATGCTCAGTCCATCTTAGTTACGTACGGTCTCATCGTGATGATTAGTTTCCTATATAACCTCTTGCTTAACACGTACATAAGCAGAATGACAGACCTCAAAGCAGATTTAGAAAATAGGCATGAGCACATCCAGCAGTTGACTAAAAGTCTGAATGAGAATAAAGAATATATCAGACAGTCTGATTATACGATAAAGCTGGAGGAGCGGAACCGGCTGTCCCAGGAAATTCATGATAAGATCGGACACTCGATGACGGGCGCATTGATCCAAATGGAAGCTTCGAAACGCTTGTTCACTTCGAATCCGGACAAGTCGGCTGAGCTGCTGCAGAATGCGATTCACATCTCCAAGGACGGAATCGAGACGATCCGCCTTGTGCTCAAAAATATGAAGCCGCCAACAGAGCAGCTTGGGATGAATCGGATGAAATTATTCATTGATGAATTCTCTGCGAAGCATACGGTGCGGACTTCTCTCACTCATGAAGGAAATGTCGACAATATCACTCCGATTCAGTGGAAGGTCATTCAGGAGAACACCCAAGAAGCATTGACCAATGCCATGAAATATTCGAACGCTACCGTCGTCTCGACGCATATCCAGGTGCTGAGAACCTTGATTAAGGTCGAAGTATCGGACAACGGGCAGGGAGCACAGAAGGTGATTAAAGGCCTTGGGATAATGGGCATGGAAGAACGGGCAGCAAGCGTAAATGGCACGATTATTGTCGATGGCTCAAGAGGCTTCCGTGTCACTACGTTAATTCCTCACGGATAAAATGAGATTCGCAATCATGACATAGGAAGATTCTCATGGGTTAAGGATGAACTTGTGCACTGTCACAGGGGCATCCTTTTTTATTACAATTACATTATCCGAAAGACGAAACGGGAGTGTGATGAAATGAACGTACTTGAAATAAAGCAGCTTTCAAAAAAATTCGGGGATTTCATAGCGGTGGACAATATCACGATGTCTGTAAAGGAAGGCGAGATATTCGGATTTCTAGGCGCGAATGGGGCAGGCAAGAGCACGGCTATCCATATGATTGCCTCGTTGCTTCGGGTCACCAAGGGAGAAATCGAGGTTCTTGGCAAAAGTATTGCTAAGCATAGCAAATTCGCGAAGATGAACATCGGAATTGTGCCGCAGGAAATGGCTATTTATGAGGATATGACCGCATACGAAAACGTTCATTTTTTTGCCGGATTATACGGACTCAGAGGGGCGGAGTTAAAGGAACGGGTGGTTGAGGCACTAGCATTCGTAGGTCTTGGCGATAAGCACAAAAGCTATCCGAAAAACTTCTCAGGCGGCATGAAGCGAAGATTGAATATAGCCTGCGCGATCGCCCATCGGCCAAAGCTGCTTATTATGGACGAACCAACGGTGGGGATCGATCCGCAGTCCCGCAATTACATTCTTGGTTCCGTGAAAAAATTGAATGAACTAGGCTGTACGATCATTTATACGAGCCATTATATGGAGGAGGTCGAGGAGATCTGCACAAGGATCGCCATTATCGACCACGGTAAAATTATTGCGGAAGGAACGAAAAGCCAGCTGAAAGCTATCATTACGAATCAAAAAAATATAAGCATTGAGTTGCGCTCAGCGGAAAATCTCGATAGGAGCAAGCTGGAGGGAATACCGGGCGTAAACCGGGTTGAAGTGGAGGATCGGATCGTGAAAGTGACCTCTGATTCCGAGGTCAATAATTTGAACCGCATTATCCAACAGTTAATGGCAGACAATCTGGAAATCCGTTCAGTGGAAGAGAATGAGCCTAGCTTGGAGACGGTGTTCCTGACATTGACAGGCAGAAGCCTACGGGACCAATAAAATAGATGGAATAAGGGGGTGTAGTGGATATGAACGTATTCAGAATCATGCTCAAGGAACTAAAGGTTATCCGTGACCCCAAGATGCTGTTGTTCTTGCTAGTGTCGCCGCTAGTAACGATGCTTATTTTGGGAACGGCGCTTACGAATGCCTTTAACGGCAGTTTAACGGTTGGAGAGATAAAGGTGCTTTATAAGAACAATAGCTCGTCGAGTGATTTCTCACGCTATTGGGATGACTTCACGGGGCAGATGCGCCAAGCGGGCATTCAGCTCGAGAGGGCAGACGAGAAGACGGATGGGAAAACGGAAGTGAAAAATAACCGGTATGTCGGTTACGCCGAGATTACGGACAGTGGGCTGGAATATTACAGCAGCAGTCAGAGCTTAATTGAAAGCGGCATTGCGGGGAGCGTGCTCACGGCGTTTGCAGACCGTTACCGTCTGGCAGCCGAAGTAGCAGGTACCGACTCGGAGCAAGCCGATGCGATCATGAGCGGAAGCGAGAGCAAAAGCTATGTCGTGGAAGAATCGCTGAATGCGACAAGGAAACCGGGTGCCATGGATTATTTTGCCGTAGCGATTACGACAATGATTATTTTATACAGCGCCTTGACGGCTGCACAACTAATTGATGGCGAACGCAAAAGGAATACTGCTGTCCGATTGCTTGCTTCGCCGGTAACGAAAATTGAAATTTTCGCGGGTAAGCTAGCGGGGCTTGTCGTGCTGAATATGATACTCACGATGGTCGTAGTCCTAATTAGCAAATACATGTTTAATGCCTATTGGGGAGACCATTTGGGTCTCGTATTCCTAACGCTCTTTACTGAAATCATTTTCGCCGTGAGCTTGGGACTCGGGTTAAGCTACATCATTAAGGGGAATGCATCAGGCACCGTTGTTATGATTATTATCCAATTGGCCGCATTTCTCGGCGGTTCATATTTCCCGGTCGAGGAGGCTACTGGATTCATGGGAGCTCTCAGTACGCTTTCTCCGCTGCAATGGTCCAATGCCGCTATTCTTGAAATGATCTACGCAAACAATATGTCAGCAACCATTAACGCCATGCTGTTGAATATTGGCTTTGCCGTTGTCTTGCTTGGCATCGCATTAGTGATGATGCGCAGAAGGGAGGGGTTGTAGTGATGAGAGATACTTTATGGCTGATCCGGAAAACGTTTATGTCCACCTTTAAAAATTATTTGAATCTATTTATATACTTCGTCTTTCCCGTTATGGGTATTCTGCTCGCGACGCTAGTCCAAGGAGGCACGGGAGAAGTTGATTTGAAAATGGGCATTGTTAATCATGATGGAGGCCAGACGATTACTAAACGCATGATCGATTCGGTGGGCAGGCAGGATTCCATGCTTGTCATTGAGCTTGAGGAGACTGAGATACAGGGAAGGATTGCTTCCGGCGAGCTGGATGCAGCGATTATTTTTCCAGCAGGTTTCGCACAGGGCTTGATTGCTGGCGAACCCGCGAATGTTAAGATCGTATCGATTAAGGGGGCGCAGGTTACCGGACAGGTAAAGGCATCCTTGGATCAGCATATTAACAATATGGCTTCGATCGGCAGGGCAGCTCATGGAAATGAGGCAAAGTTTATTACCCTTTATGACGGCTTTGAAAAACCGGGATTCGAACTTTCGGCCCTGAAAGTGGAGGATCAATCGGTTAATTTCAACAAAACCAATCAATCGATAGGATATTTGCTTATCCTCATGCTGGTGTCAGCTTCGAATTTATCGGGCATTCTTATCAAGGAAAGAGAGAATAGAACCTATTATCGCCTTCTATCCTCACCGATTACCCCTAGAACCTATGTCTTATCTAATATCATCGTTAATTTAACGATGATGATGCTGCAGATTGCAGTGACGCTGTTGATCATGATGACTATATTCCATGTTGACCCGGGTATTCCTTATTGGAGCATGTTCCTCATTCTTGTGTTATTTGCGCTGGTGGCAATCGGATTATCACTTGTCATCGTGGCATTTTCCAGCAGCTCCTCAACGGCTAGCGGCATGCAGAATATGATCCTCATTCCTAGCAGCTTGTTGTCCGGATGCATGTTCCCGCTTGTTCTCATGCCGGAAACCATGCAGCAGCTTGCGCATTTTCTTCCCCAGTATTGGCTGCTGGATACCTTTAGCGATCTGCAGCAGGGAGTATCCTTTGGCGAATTATCCTTGAACCTGGTCATTTTGATTGCTTTCTCAGTGGTCTTCACTTTAATAGCCGTCTATAAGTTTGGCAGGAATAATGATACTCGAAGCTATATTTAATAAAATGAGATCATGCAGGGCAAAAAGGATTGAAATACTCATTTTAATAAAAGGAAATCGAAAAGTCTAAATGAACAAGGGCGTAAGCACAAATGTGTTTACGTCCTTGTTCACGTTTAAACAGAGCATCATATTTAGAGGGAATGAGGGTGAAGTGATTTTGTATGCGTAGGGACGGATAAGAATGTGAAACAGATATTTTCGAAGGTTTAGTTGAATAAATTACCCAAAAATGAAACTTAAACCATGGTATGAGAGTCTATACGGTTAAGCGTTTTTGGCTCATTTTGCAATTACGCGATGAAGTTGTAGAAGCGTTCATAAGGAGGATTTGCGTGAGGTTTAAAATGATGTTATTCATGATTACAATTATGTTCGTGCTTACTGCTTGTAAAGAGGATGAGAGAATTAAGCTTGATAAAGGTGGCGAGAATGAGCGCTCTATTGCATATGAAGAGAATGAATCTACGGTTCATATTTCCAATGAAATGAATGAAGCTATCTCAAATTATATCATTCAAAAATATTCATCCGTCTATTCTCATATAGAAAAGCCATTTGAGGTTCATCACGTATATGGAGCGAGCGAAACAAACGGTATCTTTACTGTTTATCTGCATTCCTATTTTGGCGGGTTTAATAGGTCCTCTGGGTTAGAAAATCAAGCGGGGCATTCATTGCCTGCTGTCATTCGGTTGCAGGAAAAAGCAGCGGGTTACGCTGTAATCGAATATACGGAGCCTAAGGATGGGAGTTTATATCAGTCCTCCTTGAACAAAATGTTCCCTGAGAAATACTTGAAGGTGATGTATCGGGACGCTGGAAGAACAGAAAAATTACATATTGAGATGGAGAATAAAGTGAAGCGTTGGCTGGAAGCAGAGGAATAATCTTTAAGCAGCCAACTGACTGCATAACCACATTGTGGTAAAATTTGAAAATAGGATAGATGTGGCCAGAGGATCATTGGTGGGGACAAAATGAATCATTCATTATTCAGAAAGAGTGTACAGATATAAATAGGATAGCATTTGCCGAATCAATAATAGTTCGCATTGTTGAGGTGACCGAATAAAAATGAATCAATTAACAGAAGTGTCACTGGAGAACATTTCAGCTTACTGCAAGCCATACATTTTCAATATGGAACCTATGCCAGATAAGCTTAGCTCGTTTAGCTACTCCTTCAAAGAAGCTCATGTGTATGGAATCATAAGCCAACCGGGAGGTGGCGCTTGGGCGCTTTCCTATTTGTTGGCGGGCAGGGCCAGAAAATATTCGGGCACGATCATAATGAATGGTGAGAAAGCGAACGGCGGATCATTGGAATCCAATAGTGTCTACGTCGGTGAGGGGCTTAAAGCCGGAAGGTGGATACGGAGTATAAATAGAAAAACGATACTTGAGCAGCTAAAAGAAGGGGATAGCTCATTTTCAGTCGGTGAGTTGATAGAGCTGTTAGATCTTTCCGATTCAAGAATGGACAGATCAATACAATATATAAGCAATGAGCGATGGAATGCATCAGTAGCTATTGGGTTAGCCCATTCCAGGAAATTGTTTTGTTTTCCATGGTTTGATTCAGCATGGAAAAGTATTAATCGTGCACGTTTGAAGCATTGTGCTGAAGTTTTGAGAGCCAATAAAAAAATAATGATTATCCCATCAGATAGCACTCTTTATTTGGAGAATATCGTTGATGAAATCATTTATCTGTAGCAGCCAATAGGTTACTCAAGAGAGTTGATTTCTATCAATCATGAGCACTGAATCACAAAGGGAGAGGATACGATGAGCGAGCGCTTGCCCTGTCAAACCGCTGGCTGCGCGGCAACGATTCTTCCTGCAACTGCTTTAAAGACTGGCGGGATCTGTATGCCCTGCCATCAGAAGAAGCTGGCATTGGAAGAAAAAACATATATTTTGCAAAATCGGAAAGATGTCGATCGGTACGCAGGTATGACGGATCCGGTCGAAATTCTCAAAATCATGCACACACCGCGGAAACACAATCCGCTTGAGAATGAACAACCATACCCGATAAGCGCGCAGGAACTGTATCATCAGCTATCTGATACAGAACGGAGTCGTTTGGAGAGCTACGCAATCACGTTGATGGATGAAGGAAGCTTTGATCAAGCGGAGTCCATTCTGCTCTCACTGCTATGTTTTACAAATGCCGGGATCGAGCGCGGGGTTGATGCCTTCTTCAACCATGGAAAGCTATACCCAGGCATCCTCTATAAGGAAGCGAGCCCAGCTATCCGGGAAAAGCTGATTCTTCAAGTGGAGCAAGATTCGGCTAATCGCAATCATCTTCTGCTCGCATTGGCTTGGATTGGTGATGAAGAGGTTGTTCGGTTGTTCGCAAATTGGAGACAAGCTCCGCCCCAATGGGCTTCAACGTTATATGTGCCCCCGGAGCATTATGCTCATGAAGCCGGTTGGGAGCTGGATGACAATGGCCGGAAGCGGCTTCTTTTCCACCGCGAGAGCTATCATTTTAAAGTATGCAAAGAGATCGGGGAAGCGGACAAGGCTCAAACGGCGGTCATAGCCCTGCAGAAGGATGAGCAAAAATGTCTTTGGTGCGGCAGTAATTTGACGGTGCTGTTTCATTACGATTTGCAGCATCCGATCGTACAATTTATGAAGCTGTCTGGCGAGGCGCTAAGGATACCTGCCTGCCTACATTGTAACTGCTACGGAACCGTGTTCATGAAAGTAGGGCTGGATGGTAGTCATTCGTGGAGCGAATACAATACCGTACCCGAATACTTGCCAGAAGCGGAACCGGATGAAGAATGGGCATGGCGTTCTCTGCGGCTATCCGAGCAACGGATGGGAACCTACGAAGGTGCCAATTGGATGCATGAGGCATCCAGCACTCAGATTGGCGGTCATCCCGCCTGGGTTCAGGATGCGGAATATGCTGCGTGTCCTTGCTGCTCGGAGACGATGATGTTTATCGGACAAGTGGATATGGAACAAGCAGCAGACAGCGAGGGAATATACTATGCATTTCTGTGTAGGCAGTGTCTGATTGCTGCCGTAAGTTATCAGCAGTCGTGAGGAGTGTCCCAGGTGCTGCGAGAATTAGCATGTCCCGCTAGTTAAATTCGGTGAAGGAGCGAGCATGATGAACAATAGCTTCGGCGATAAGATTGGAGAAGGCGGATGTTCGGAAGTATTTGCATGGGAGGACGAGAGCAAGATTGTCAAAATAGCGAAGCCCAATACGAGTACGGCAGCTTTGCAAGCAGAATTGCATCATTGCCGAATCGCCTGGGAATGCGGACTGCCTGTTCCCCAGCCCTTTGAGATGGTGGATATAGAGGGGCAACCGGGTATTGTGTTCGAACGTATCTATGGCGAATCGATCATGGAGCGATTTCTCGACAGGGCGGCGAAACGCCCTGGGCCGCAGAAACCGCTGCATGAGTCCGACGATTGCATCGAGGCACGAGTGACAGCACGGCTTTTTCATCAAATCCATAGCCATTCGGCATCCAATATGCCAAACCAGCGGGAAAACATCAAGCACGATATCCTTAGCGCGCCATATTTGTCCCAGTCTGACAAAGCAGCGGTCATTGCCCTTTTGGATCAATTGCCTGTAAAGCACCAGCTATGCCACGGCGATCCGAATCCGAATAATATACTGCTGCGAGAACATGATGCCGTCGTTATTGACTGGAACAATGCTTCGTCCGGAAATCCTGAAGCAGACTTAGCCGAATATATCATCATGATTCGATATGCGATATTGCCCCCGCACCTGCCTAGTGAAGCAAGCGTGATGCTGGAGGCGACGAGAGAAAATAGCATTCGCCTATTCACGGAGGAATACGAGAAGCTGTCGGGCATCGGTTATCCACATATCGAGCCTTGGATTGCTCCAATTGCAGCACGCAAGCTGGTGGCGGACGGGATATCTGAATCGGAGAAGCAGCTGCTCGCGAACGAGATTAAAAGAAGGCTTCACGGCTAGAGCCGCATTGTAGAAGCAGAGCCGCACCTTAACAGTTAATGGCTTTCTAATCTTGCCGCTGCGTCAACCGTATGCTTCAGCAACATCGCGATCGTAACGGGACCAACGCCGGCGGGTACCGGTGTAATTGCGCTAGCTCTTGCAAGGCATGCCTCATAATCGACATCGCCAACGTTTCCGGGATTGTAACCGGCATCGAGCACGACGGCGCCCTCGCGTATCCATTCGCCTTGTATGAACTTTGGCTTGCCGACCGCAGCGACCACGATATCGGCAAGCTGCAGCATCTCCGCCACGTTTTCGGATTTGGAATGGCAGGTTGTCACGGTGGCGTCACGGTTAAGCAGCATAAGCGATACCGGCTTTCCGAGAATGGGGCTGCGTCCGATAACGACAGCATGCTTGCCTGCAATCGGAATCTGATAATAATCGAGAATGGCTATAATGGCAGCCGGCGTGCAGGACGGATAATCGGCGTAGCCGAACGCATTCTGGGCAAATCCGAGCGCCGTTACGCCGTCTACATCCTTATGGATGCTAATGGCTTCGAAGGCTGCGCGCTCATCGATTTGATGCGGTACGGGATGCTGCAGCAGAATGCCGTGAACAAGCGGGTCAGCATTGAGCTGAGCGATCACTTCCACCAGCTGTTCAGTCGAGGTCGACTTATCCAGATGAATGCGTTTGGATTCGATGCCGAGCCGCTTGCAGGCGTTGCCTTTCATTCGGACGTAGGTTTCGGAAGCGGGATCGTCCCCGACAAGTATCGTCGCCAGGCATGGCACGGTACCTTGTGAAGCAAGCGTGCTTATCCTCGCTTTTAATTGCTCTTTGATTGCCTCTGCAACGCGCTTTCCGTCTAGAATCATTGGGTTTGTCATCTTCTACTCCAGCTCCTTCGAATCGTGGTCAGAAAACGTAAAAAGGCAAGGGGAATGTCCCCTTACCTTTGCCCAGGCGTACGGCCGTTTATCTGTGCGCTTCCTCATGGTTCCCCATGCTCCGCCAGTCACGCACAGCTTTTATTTCCTTTCATTCTACCAGCTTTGCCAAGAAAAAACGAGCCTAGCTCTTATTTTTTCGCGTACCGGATCGTCCAAGGATGCTATAATGAAACGAGCAAGAGGGTGCGTGAGGCGCTGCCCTCTTTATTTAAATATAAGGCTTTATACGTAACACGCGATTAAGTATTGTTCTATTTCTACGAGAAACGGATACCCTCCTCTAGCAGAGGACGGCGAAGCCGTTTCTTCTTGGCGGTTTTACCAAACAACAAGAGATTGAGGTGCACAGGTGCTAAAGCTTGCTAGATTTCTAAAAAAATACAAATGGCCTGCCGTGCTGGCGCCGTTATTCATGCTGCTTGAAGTAATCATGGATTTGCTGCAGCCAAGGTTTATGGCGACAATCGTCAATGATGGCATCGTGGCAGGTCAGCTTGGAGCGATTACGGACACGGCACCTAAGATGCTTATAGCTGCATTAATCGGCTTACTTGCCGGCGTAGGCTGTACGGTGTTTGCGACTATCGCTTCTCAAAACTTCGGGGCGGATTTGCGCCAAGAGCTGTTTCAAAAGATTCAGTCCCTATCGCTGCGCTCGCTTGACCGCTTCGGCTCCGGCTCGATCGTAACGCGCCTAACCGGTGATATTACGCAAATTCAGAACCTCGTCCTACTGCTGCTGCGCGTATTCGCACGGGATACGTTCATCATTGCCGGCAGCTTGATTATGGCATTCACAATCAGCCCGCGCCTATCGATTATTCTGCTTGCCATGATACCTATATTGGCTGCTTTCCTTGTTATTACGACCCGGATTACGGTTCCTTTATTTGCCGCGATGCAGCAGCGTCTTGACCAGGTGAATACCGTTATGCAGGAAAACTTAGCCGGCATCCGTGTCGTCAAAGCATTTGTACGCTCGGATTACGAGGAGCAGCGCTTTCAAACAACGAACTCCAATTTGCTCAAAGCGAGCTTGAAGGCGGCCAAAATCGTGGCGCTCAATACGCCGCTTATGTCGATTATTTTAAACTTTAGCATCGTGGCTGCGCTATGGTACGGCGGTATTTTATCCGAACAGGGGGCCTTATCGGTAGGCAGCCTAGCGGCTTTTTTAACGTATATCACCCAGCTGTTATTCTCAACCTTGGGGCTTGGCAACCAGCTGATGGCGATTTCCCGTGCCAAGGCGTCCGCTGACCGAATCAATGAAATATTGGAGCTGGCTGAGGATCAGCAGCGCGTACGTGGAGACTTGGCGAACAAGGCCGAGCCGATCAGCGAAGGGCGGATCTCATTCGAGCAAGTCAGTTTCGCCTACGACGGGCAGGCAGAGGAAGCCGTGCTTCGCGATATTGATTTCACGGCAGAGCCGGGTGAGACGATTGGCATCGTAGGCGTGAACGGAGCGGGCAAATCGACGCTTGTCAGTTTAATTCCAGCCTTCTACGCCCCGACTAAAGGCATCGTTCGTATCGATTCGCGCCCAATTGGCGAGATCGCTCCGGAGGAGCTTCAAGGGCAGATCGGCATGGTGCTCCAGCAGGCGCATCTCTTCAGCGGCACGATCCGAGAAAATATCTGCTTCGGGATGCCGGAAGCCAGCCAGCAGGAAATTGAAGCTGCTGCCAAAGCCGCCGAAGCGCATTCATTCATTATGAAGCTGGAGAACGGCTACGATACGGAGCTTGGACAGCGCGGCGTCAACCTCTCCGGCGGACAGAAACAGCGTTTGTCCATCGCTAGAACTTTATTGCTCAAGCCTAAAATAGTCATTCTAGATGACTGTACGAGCGCAGTCGATCTCCATACCGATTCGCTGATCCGCCAATCGCTTCAGACCGTTATGGAGAGCAGCACCTGTCTCATTATTGGCCAACGAATTGCTTCCGTTCAACAAGCCGACCGCATTATGGTGCTTGAGGAAGGCCGTATTACAGCGATAGGCACGCATGTGGAGCTGCTTCGTACAAGCAAGCTTTATCAGCAATTGGCCTTATCGCAGCAAGGAGCTTAACAGATGAACCATACGTGGGCAACACTGAAAAAAATCGGCCATTATTTGCTTCGTCAACGGGCTAAGCTGATTACGGTTATTATTCTTACGATAGTGGCGGCTGGTCTTACGCTGGCTGGTCCTTACCTGCTTGGAATCGCGCTCGATGATTATATAGTAGCCAAGCAATACGACGGTCTCCTGCAGCTATGCCTGCTCATGCTCGCGGTATATGCGGGTGGAAGCTTGGTCGGCTGGCTGCAGGCCTTTTTCTTGGCTGAGGTATCGCAGCGAACGGTATGGGGCTTGCGCAAAGATCTATTCAGCCACGTGCAGAAGCTGCCAATTCCTTTCTTCGCCAGCAGGAACCACGGCGAGCTGATGAGCCGCACAACGAACGATATCGATAATGTAACGAATACGCTTAACCAAAGCTTGATCCAAATCATTTCGAGCGTCATCATGCTCATCGGTTCGTTCACGATGATGCTTCTGTTAAACGGCTGGCTTACCCTGGTAGCGCTTATCGTCATTCCGGTTATCGTACTCGTCTCGAAAAAGATCGCCAAAGTAACGAAGCGGCAGTTCAAAGGGCAACAGCAGGAGCTGGGCGGCCTTAACAGCTTTATTGAGGAGACGGTGTCCGGGCAGAAGGTCGTAGCGCTGTTCCATCAGGAGGAGCGGATGGCCGAGCAGTTCGCTGCTGCAAATGCAAAGCTGAAGAAGGTCGGGATCAAAGCGCAAATCTACTCGGGCACGATGGGACCGTTCATGAATATGTTCGGCCATATCAGCTACTTGATCATAGCAGGCGTCGGAGGCTGGCTAGCCGTTCACGATCAGGCAACCGTCGGCGTAATTATTAGCTTTCTCGGTTATTCCAGGCAATTCAGCGGCCCGCTTAATGAAGTTGCCAACCAATATAATTTAATCCAGTCGGGCATTGCTGGAGCCGAGCGCGTATTCGAAATGATGGAGGTGCCGTCGGAATACGAAGCGGAAGGCAAAGCTGCCCTGATGGGTACCATTGCCGGAAAGGTCGAGTTTCGCGATGTACGGTTCGAATACAAGGATGGTACGGCTGCGCTTCGGAACATTAGCTTCACGGCAAAGCCTGGAGAAACGATTGCGCTGGTAGGCCCAACGGGAGCGGGAAAGACAACGATCATTAATCTCATCGGACGGTTCTTCGAGATCAAGAGCGGTCAAATCTTGATTGATAACGAGGATATTCGCGAGGTGGACAAAAATAGCTTAAGAAGCCAGCTTGGGATCGTTCTCCAGGATGCTCATCTGTTCACGGGCTCCATTCGCGAGAATATCCGCTACGGCCGGCTGGATGCGACCGATGAAGAGGTGGAAGCAGCGGCTGTGCAAGCGAACGCGGATAGCTTTATTGCCAAGCTGCCGCATGGCTACGAGACAGAGCTGACGGCAGAGGGAGGCAACGTAAGCCATGGCCAGCGCCAGCTGATCACGATTGCGCGCGCCATACTGGGCGATCCCGCTCTCCTTATCTTGGATGAAGCGACGAGCAGTGTCGATACGTTGGCTGAACTGCACATTCAAGAAGCCATGAAGAAGCTGCTTAAGGGACGGACAAGCTTCGTGATTGCCCATCGTCTTAGCACGATTCGCAATGCGGACCAGATTCTCTTTATTAAAGACGGCCAAATCGCGGAGCGCGGCAATCACGAGGAGCTGCTTGCCCGACGAGGACTTTACTACGAGCTTCACGGCAACACATTTTTACAAAAGGCTTAGCTTCGCCTGCTCATATTGGGGAATTGATTGTGGTACAATGAGACGAGCGCAACGATTAGGAGATGACAAACGATGAGTGAGCAATTAAATGAGCAAGAGCTTGTGAAGCATATAGCGAGCGAGACAAACGCGGATGAGCAGTTGATCAAGCTGGTATTGAAGCATGAGGCAGCGTTCATCAACAATGCGAAGGAAGACAAAAACGGCGAGGTCGAAATTGACGGCGACGAGCTGGTTGATTACGTGCTTAGCCGTCCGGACGTGAAGTCGAACGAGCTGGTTGTGGAATCCATTTTGGATGCGGAAATGGATTATCTGATGGATAAGGGACTTGCCGGTTACGTAGAATAACATTTCAAAGGTTATGCAAGAGAGCAGAAGAGCTGCCCAAGGCGAGAAGTCGCCAGGGTCGGCTCTTTTTTTAAATATAGGAAAGGATATCATTTCACCTTTCTTTCTCTATAATTCTCGGAATGAATCGCGCTGCGCAGCTATTGGATGGCGATAGCCGATTCACCTTGCATTCTCTATAATGCTCGGAATGAAACGCGCCGCGCCGCTAATGGACGGCGATAGCCGTTTCACCTTTTGCCATGCTGCTTGGCTAACGAGGGAAATTCGCGCATACTCCCATTTATTCCCGGGAATACTCACTCATGGGGTGATGGAATGGAAAAGAACATCGTTGATCGGCCGGCAGGAGAAACGGACCTGCTGGATAAGAGGCTGAAGCTCAATATCGACCGTTTGCTGCAGGCTACGGGTCAAAGCCCTGATTATGTGATCCGGCAATACGATAGGGATAAGGAACCACGCTTAACGGCTGCCGTCGCGTACAACGCCAACCTCTCCAATCGCCAAGCCATCGATGATGCAATCGCCCATATGTTCGATGAGAACAGGCTCTTTGCTCCGGAGCAAACGGAGCATCGCAACCGATTGCATTGGCTGATGCTTCAAGCTTCGCTAGTAGGCAGTGCCGCTAAATCTTCAAACTGGAAAGCGGTAATCCGAGCGGTCGTTTCGGGAGATATGATTATCTTTCTCGAAGGAAGCAGCGAAGCGATTATCGTATTCACTCAGGGCATGGAATGGCGCACCATTACGGAGCCTACGACGCAGGTTACGATCAGGGGACCAAAGGACAGCTTTACGGAATCGCTTAGCACGAATGTTTCCTTGGTTAGGCGCCGTGTCAAAAACGAAAGCTTGTGGCTTGAAATGTTTTCGATCGGGCAAATAACAGAGACAGATGTCGCGATGATGTACGTTCATGGCGTTGCTGACGAGAGCACCGTAGAGGAGCTCCGCAGACGATTAAATGAGATTCGCGAGGATGGCATTCTGGAATCCGGCACGATTGAAAAGCATTTGCAGGATAAGAAGCTGACGCCATTCCCGACGATTTACGATACCGAACGGCCAGATAGCGTTGTCGGACATCTGATGGATGGCCGAATTGCCATTATTGTTGACGGTACGCCATTCGTGCTCATTGCCCCGATTACTTTTTTTCAGTTTTTCCAATCGGTCGAAGATTTTTACCAGCTATCCGATATCGGCGTTCTCATTCGGCTTTTACGTTATGTAGGTTATCTGATTTCACTGCTGCTTCCCGCATTATATATTGCCGCGATCACGTTTCACCAGGAAATGATTCCGACTCCGCTGCTTATCAGTCTGGTCGCACAGCGGGAAGGCGTCCCGTTTCCGGTTATTATTGAAGCACTGCTTATGGAGCTAAGCTTCGAGCTGATGAGGGAAGCTGGCGTTCGAATGCCTAGGGCGGTTGGACAAGCAGTTTCTATTGTAGGGGCCTTAATACTCGGTCAAGCAGCCGTGCAGGCCGGAATCGTATCTGCGGCAATGGTCATTATCGTGGCCGCGACGGGCATTGCAAGCTTTACTGCACCGGCGTTCAACATTGCCATATCCGTGCGCATCCTTCGATTTGTCCTTATGATTCTGTCGAGCGTATTCGGCTTGTTCGGCATATTGATCGGCCTATTTATTTTGACGGCCCATTTGTCCAGCTTGAAATCGATCGGTTTGCCGTATTTTACGTTCCAACTCAAGCGTGGACAAGGAAAAGGATGAGCATGAGAAACAGATTCGTTTATATGCTAATTTTACTGGTCGCTGCATTGCCGTTGACGGGCTGCTGGAACAGCCGGGAGCCTAAGCAGCTTGCTATCGTTATGGCGATCGGCATTGACAAAGCACCCGGAAACAAATATAAGGTATCCTTTCAAATCGCGAATTCAGGCCAGGTGGCGCCGGGCATCGTTGCGGGCGGCAGCGCATATGGCGCCCCGGTCATGGTTTATAGCGGAACGGGAAGCTCTATTTATGAAGCGATAAGGAAAACGTCCCGATCGGTGCCGCGACAGCTGTTTTTTGCGCATATTCGCCTTGTAGTCATTGGTGAGTCGCTTGCGAAAGCAGGCATGCAGGAAATCTTCGATTTCTTTGACCGGTCCCGCGAAACGCGGCTAACGGCAATGGTGCTGGTAGCGCGTGGAGGAGACGCGGAGCAGGCGGTTCGAACGCTCACTCCGATGGAGAAGCTTCCGGCTAATGCCGTTATGGGAAAGATGACGTACAGCTCGCGCCTTTGGTCGGAAAATTTCACCGTATATATCGATGATGTCATTAACATGATGGTGTCGGAAGAAAATGTGCTCCTTGTAAGCGGCGTTAAGCTGGTCGGGAATAAGGAAATGTCGCCAAAGAAAGCGAATGTGGAGCAGACCAATCCGGCAGCCAGTCTGAACATTAGCGGAATGGCGGTCATGCAGGATGGGAAATTAAAGAAATGGCTGGACGGTAGGTTAGCACGGGGCGTAATCTGGGCGCGAAACAAAATGGAAAGCTCCGTCATGACGATTGATGCTTTGGGCAAACCCAAAGCCGTCAGCATCGAGGTAAGCAGAGGGAAAACGAAGGTGAAGACGCAATTCAATCACGATCAGCCGCGCTTTCACTTTCATATTGATGCAGAGGGATTCATAACGGAGCTCCAAGTGCCCTTCGATATGACGAAACCGGGCGGCATAGACAGCTTGGAGAAGGAATGGGCCGAAACCATTCGCGACGAGGTGGAGGCTGCGATCAAGCAGGCTCAGTCGGACAAGTGCGATATGCTCGGTTTAGGGCAAATGCTGAGGCGCGAGCATCCGAAGCAATGGAATAAGCGTAAGGACAATTGGAATAGCGTATTTGCGGAGAGTGAGATAACGGTCACCGTACATACTGAAATCCGTCACCAGGGCTTGCGGAATAAATCCTATTTGAGCAATATATCGAAATAAACGGTTAAAGGTGATTGCTTATGGAAGCAAGTAAGATCAGCAAGCTTCAATTGTTCAGCGTCATGGTCATGTTCGAATTGGGAGGGGTAATAGCGCTTGGCGTCGGCGGTAACGCCAAACAGGACACTTGGCTCGCTATTCTGCTCGGTCTCGTTCCGGGTCTTTGCATCCTGTTCGTGTACGGAAAGCTCTATACCCTCTATCCTAAGGATACCTTAACCGCCTTCATTCCGAAAATAGTCGGTCCCTACCTAGGGAAGCCGCTCGTTTTTATTTACAGCGTCCACTTCATGTATCAAGCGGTCCGCAATTTCCGCGGGATAGGCAATGTCATGTCTACCGCGGTGTATGACGAGACGCCGCTCATTGCTTTGCTTGCGTTAATGGCGATAGCATTGATGTATATCGTTTACCAGGGGGTTGAAGCGATGTCGCGTACAATCGTAACCTTTCTGATCGTCATGGCGATACTAGGCGTCATCGGCAATTTATTCGTCGTTTTTTCAGGCATCATCGATGTGAAAAACTTGCTTCCGATGCTTGAGACAGGGTGGAAAACGGTCATTAATACGATTCCGCTTACTTACTTTTTGCCTTATGCCGAGCTGGTTGTCGTCCTGATGTTTTTCCCGAACGTGCAAACGGCAAGCACCAGGCCAGTCGTAACCATTGTCACGCTTGCGGCAATCTTCTCCGGTTTAGTGCTTAGCTATACAATGGCGCTCAACACGGCCGTGCTGGGGCCGGACCTGCTTAGCCGTTCAACGATCCCGCTGCTTGCGACCACGTCCAAAATTAACATAGGCGACTTCATTCAGAAAATGGACGGCATTTCCTTATCGACGTTGGTTATCAGTTATTTTTTCAAAGCCGTCGTGTATTTCTATGCTGCGGTTGCGGCAGTATCGGATTTGTGGAAATTGAAAGGTATTCGGCAGATAGTTATTCCGATTGGCATGATTGTTTTTTTCTCCTCGATCATGATTGCGGAGAATGCGGTAGAGAACTATATCGAGGGATATGTGATTAATCCTTACGTGGCGTTTCCTTTCCAGACGGCAATCCCCATTGTTCTGCTAGTCGTTGCATGGATGCGGAAGAAGCGAGCCGCTGCTTGATGCTCGGGGCGAACATGCTGCCAATAAGAATCAGCAGGGCGGTGAATAGCACGACATACTCCGCGGTGGTCAGCATAATGAAATACGTGCCGAGGCTGAGCCATGCCTCGCGATAGGTCATGCCGTCTAACAGGTTCATCATGTAATCATATAGGAAATTCGCGATCCCGTAGACGATGACGAGAACTGGCAGTTTCATCGAAAGCCTCCTTTTTCTAAGTTTGGCATGTCATTATTGTGGCGGATTCAGGTGGCGGATATGCGGCGCTTACATGAAACAATAACGATTCCTTTTTGAAAAAATCCTATTTTTGTGCTAAAGTCAAAGGATAGAATGATGAAAAGACGGAGGTTGAACTGTTGGCAAAGGTACATAAGGGGTTATCATCTTTAGAAATTTTCAAGCGGTTTATATTTATTACGATTGGATCGGTTCTAATGGGCGTAGCCTTGGAATTGTTTCTCGTACCGAACAACGTGATCGATGGCGGCATCGCTGGCATTTCGATCATGCTGGCTCATTTGACGCCATTGCCCCTGGGCGTTTACTTGTTTATCGTAAACGTACCGTTCCTCATCCTCGGTTATAAGCAAATCGGCAAAACGTTTGCGATCTCAACGCTATACGGCATCATCGTAATGTCGGTGACAACATCGCTTCTGCACCATGTGGATGCCTTTACCGAAGAGAAGCTGCTGGCGGTATTGTTCGGCGGGCTAATCCTCGGCGCTGGCGTGGGTCTTGCCATTCGGTTCGGCGGTTCACTCGACGGCGTGGAAATCGTTTCGATCCTCATATCCAAAAAGATGCGCATGCCCGTTGGACAAATTATTATGATCTTCAATGTGGTCATTTTCGTAGTGGCGGGTTTTGTGTTTGAATGGGATTCGGCCATGTATTCCATGTTTACATACTATATCGCGATCAAATTGATTGACATCGTCGTAGAAGGTCTTGATGAGTCCAAATCGGTTACGATTATTTCGGCGGAATACGAAGAGGTATCGCAGGCAATCATTGACCGTCTGGGACGGAGCACGACACTGATCCAAGCGCGCGGCGGCTACTCGAAGGATGAGACGCAAATGATCTATTGCGTCGTTTCCCGTCTCGAGCTGGCTAAGCTCAAAGCGATCGTGCAATCCATTGACGAGAATGCGTTTATCGCCATTGAGCATGTATCCGACGTGATGGGCGGCGGGTTCAGCAAAGGCAGTATCCACTAACGTTGGCCCAATAAAAAGTCCGGCTGCGTCGCCAAAGCGACGCGCAGCCGGACTTTTTTGTTTGAATATATGACTTTATATGTGTTTCACGCGATAAAGTTCTATTTCTGCGAGAAACGGATGCCCTCCTCTTGCAGGGGACGACAAAGACGTTTCTGCTTGAAAAATAGGATAGATATCATTTCGACAACTTTTTCTATATTTCAACGCGAAGCGTAAGCTTAGCCACCAGAGGACGGCTTCAACCGTTTACGCTTGCCGAATCACAAGCTTGAAGCAGCTGCCGTGTCCTCGGAGGATTTTGCCAGCCCCTTATCCTTCACTCCCAGCAGGAAAAGAAGGGCAATAACCATACCTCCCGATGAGAAATAAAATAAGATCGAGTAGCCCATTATATCAATCAGACCACCCATCAGCGGAGGAGAAGCGATGGCCGCGAGCGATGAAATCAAATAATAGATGCCGGTACGCGTGCCGATGCTTTTCTCTTTCCCAAGCGAGATGATAAACGGATAGGAATTGATGTTGATCAATGCCCAGCAAATGCCGCCTGCGAGCAGCAGCAAACGAAGAGGGAGCAGCGCTTCGACGAACGAAATCATGGCAAAAATGACGATAAGGCCGATAACGCCAACGGAAATGATTCTTTTTTTACCAAATCGGCTTCCTAGAAGCCCGCTCGGAATAGCGGCAAGCACAAATGCGAGCGAGAAAAAGGCTAGAGAGAATGAAGACTGCCCTTCCGTAAGGTTAAGATGATTTTTTCCATATAAGGTGAACAAAGCTTCAACTCCTTGGTAGGACAGAAACCAGAAAAAAATCGCACCCAATAGAAAAAGCGTCGGACGGTTTAATTGGCTTTTAAACGATATTTTTTCTTGTTTTTCCAAAGGGGCATCAGAGATAGCGTCTCTCCTCTCTTTGATCGTGAGAAGGAGAATGCATAGACAGATCAGCGTCAGGATGGAAGCCGTTAGGAAAGGGAGGGAACGATGTTTCTCGTAGAGGATGGCGCCGCCGCCGAAAGCGATTATGGAACCGATCCCCCCCATGAAGTTAATGATGCCGTTCGCCTGCGTACGCTTGCTTCCTGGCGTAATGTCCGGCATCAGAGCGACAGTCGGAGAACGGTAGAGGCTCATGGATAAGTTCATGAGCACCATGAACAGTACCAACGTAAGCAAGCTGGTATGCCAAGGAATAAGCGCGCCGAATAGTGCAGCGAGCGGCATGCCGATGAGCAGATAAGGCATTCGCTTGCCTAGGAAGCTCTTCGTATGGTCGCTGCGCTTGCCGATCCATGGCTGCAAAAACAAGGCAAAATAGTTGTCGATCGTCATCATGAAGCCAATGAGGAAGGTACTCGTCAAAAACTTATCCAGAAAGAACGGAACAAAAGCGTTATAAAGAGCCCATGTAATGCTGATGCTGAAAAAACCAAACCCGAGCAGCCATGTTTTTTTCATTCCGCTTACGCTCCTCTCCTTGCCAGCACCTCGGTTAGGCGATCAGGGAAATCGGTGATGATGCCGGCAGCGCCAGCATCGATCAGCCGTTCCATCTCTGCCGCATCATTGACGGTGAATGGGTGGTAGGCGATGCCGTGCACGGCTGCTTCTGCTATCCATTCGGGCGTTACGGCATATTTGTAGGCATGGAGGGCTTCTGCCTGCAGCGATGCTGCATATTCCCATGGGCGGTAAAGCCCCTCCATATAGAGCACGCCAGTACGGATCTTAGGCGCAAGCTGCTTGCAGCGCACAAGCGAATAATGGTTAAAGCTAGAGATAAGGATGCGTTCCTCCATACGGTAGGCACGAACGAGCGCAATGACCTTTTCTTCCATTCCTTCATAGGGGAAGATGCCGTTTTTCAGTTCAATGTTGAGAATGGTTTCCGTTGGCTGCAGCAGCTCAAGCAGCTGCTCCAACGTCGGAATGCGCTCCGAATGGAATGCTGGCGCGAACCAGCTTCCGGCATCCAGTGAAGCAAGCTCGGCATAATCGGTTTCCTTCACGAGTTTGTTCAGCCCTGCGGTGCGTGCCAAGGATTCATCATGGATGACGACTATACGATCGTCTTTGGTTAATTGAACGTCGGTTTCAATTCCTGTAGCGCCAAGCTCAAGCGCCTTCCGAAAGGCGGCAAGCGTATTCTCGGGGCAGCAGCCGCTTGCGCCGCGGTGGGCAAAATTAATAATGGCAGGGATAGAAATTCCTCCTCACTTTGTTAGGCAAACCTAGGCGAAGCGGTAATAAATGAGCACGAAGGTTGCTAGCACAAAAATAAAGTTAAGCGAAACGAATACCATCTGGTCGACTACCGTGCGGTGCATGGAAACGGGCGGCTTGTAGAAGCTGGCTCCTTCAATAATAAACAGGATGAGCACGATATGGATCATGAAATGTCCCGCAAGCTCCATCATGCCAAACAGCATCGTGGTAGAGATGAAGATAAGCGTCAATACGACCGACAGCAGACGGTTCAATATGCCTACCACAAGCAAGTAACCAACGACAAATTCAATGAAGCCGGCCATGACGATGAATACGGCGGGTTCAAAGCCGAAGGTGGGTACCTGGTGGTTCTGGATAATATCTTCGGCCATTGTCGGGTAGATCCATTTCTCCACTGCAACCCAGCAAAGCGAAAGCCCCGTTCCTAAGTAGAGCAAAGGGAAGCCCCATCTCGATTCCTTGGTTCTCTCCAGAAGGAGCACGCCGATGATAGCCAGGTAGAATCCGTAATCCAGCATGTGGAATAGCCCGGCTTCTATGCCTGTATCAATGAATAACGCAAGCATGGCGAGCGCGCCAACCTTCGTTGCGTAATGCTGCGGAATAAGCAGCAGCACGATCGCGATCCACATGAGGATGGTTTGCCAGCCGCCCGTCAGCTCGAACTCGAGGGCGAAAAGCGTGCCGGAAGCGGCTTGGATAAGCAGAGATGCGGCCGTTCCGTATTTTAAGATAATCATGGAGTATTTTCTTAGCTTATCAAGCTCGCTGTCAATACGGGTGGATAGCTTGGATTTGGAAAGCGCAGGCAGCAGCTGGGTTAGTACGGCAAGCAGCACCGCAACGAATACAGCCAGCGTCATGAAGAAAGGAGAAAGGACGGCCGCAATCGATTCTTTCTCCGCGATGACGTCTGTAAACCATTTGACATGAGCATAATAATCCATAAGTTGTCTTTCCTCCGGTTAGTCATTTTTTACAGTTGTGTTTACGAGGATCGTAGCATATTGTTTCCTACAATTAAAGCTTCTGCTCCTTAATCTAAAAACAAAATATAAAAAGCGGTTTACATACCCCTTGGGGGTATGTTATTCTAAGTTCAGAAACAGATACCCCATGGAGGTATGTAGGATGAACAATAGCATTTCAGGTCAAGAGGTCCATGAGCATGCCGGTACAGCATGCCACGATCCGGCAGCACCGCGCAAGAGCCATCACTCGGAGCAGACGAAGGATAATTTAACGAAACGGCTGAATCGAATCGAAGGGCAAATTCGCGGGGTCAAGGCGATGATCGAGAAGGATACGTATTGCGACGACGTGCTGAATCAAATCGCTGCCGCACAATCGGCATTGAACAGCGTAGGCAAGCTGCTGCTTGAAGGCCATTTGAAGAGCTGCGTCGTGGAGCGCATTCAAGCGGGCGAGAGCGAAGTCATTGACGAGCTTCTGATAACGGTTAACAAATTGATGAAATAAGAGAGGGGAAATATAGGATGGCAAATACAGTATTGAAGGTAGAAGGAATGACATGCGGGCACTGTGTCAGCGCGGTTGAGAAAGCGGTGGGTCAGGCGGGAGCAGTCGGCAAGGTTGACTTGGCAAGCAAGAAGGTAACTGTAGAATACGATGAAGGCAAAGTAACGATTGAGGCTGTAAAAGCGGCGATTGAGGATCAAGGCTACGACGTCGTGTAAGGAAAAAGCACGTTATATGGCATGTAGAGGCTGAGTGTAGCCTCTCTTTTTTTACAAAATCATATACCCCATTAGGGTATATTGTCAGTAGGTGGTCAAGGATGAGCAAACAAACGACTATTCAAATAACGGGAATGACATGCGCGGCCTGCGCCAATCGAATCGAGAAAGGCCTCAACCGGATGGAAGGCGTCGAAGCAAGCGTCAATCTGGCGCTTGAGCGTGCATCGGTCCATTATGATCCGCTCGTAACCGACGATGCGAAGCTGGAGCAGAAAATTATCGACTTGGGCTATGGAACGATCAAACAATCGGATGATTCTGATGACAGCGCTGCAGATTACAAGAAGCAAGAAATTAGAAAACAGCAGGCTCGGCTAAGCGTTGCCGTGCTTCTTTCATTGCCGCTCCTATGGGCGATGGCGGGCCATTTCTCTCTAACAAGCTTCTTGCCCGTGCCCATGCTGTTCATGAATGCTTGGTTCCAGCTTTGGCTTGCTGCGCCTGTCCAGTTTATTATAGGCTGGCCTTTCTACGTAGGAGCATACAAGGCGCTGCGCAGCGGGTCTGCCAACATGGATGTGCTCGTTGCGCTTGGAACGTCTGCGGCGTTCTTCTACAGTCTGTACGAAACGCTGCGAACCTTGAACCCAGCCGGTCACGGCGCACATGAGGCAGAGCTTTATTATGAGACAAGTGCTGTGCTAATCACGCTCATCGTACTCGGGAAGCTGCTTGAGGCACTCGCGAAAGGCAGATCCTCTGAAGCCATTAAGACGCTGATGGGGCTGCAAGCGCCAATGGCACTCGTTGTCCGGGACGGCGCGGAATTCCGCATAGCGACTACGGATGTCATAACGGGGGATATACTGCTAGTAAAGCCCGGCGAAAAAATACCGGTTGACGGCATCGTCCTGGATGGCGCGTCGACAGTAGACGAATCGATGCTCACTGGCGAAAGCATGCCAATCGACAAGCGCCAAGGCGATGAACTAATCGGCGCGACAATCAATAAAAACGGTGCGCTACGGATGCAAGCGACCAAGGTAGGCAGAGAGACCGCGCTCGCCCAAATCATTCGGGTCGTCGAGGATGCGCAAGGCTCGAAAGCGCCTATTCAGCGGGTTGCCGATCGGATCTCCGGCATATTTGTTCCTATTGTGACGCTTCTGGCGGTCATTGCATTTGCGGTATGGTATTTGATCATCGAACCGGGTGATCTGGGCAATGCGCTGGAGAAAGCAATCGCGGTGCTCGTTATTGCGTGCCCTTGTGCGCTGGGACTTGCGACACCAACGTCCATTATGGCCGGTTCGGGCCGGGCCGCTGAGCTAGGCGTCCTATTCAAAGGCGGAGAGCATCTGGAGAGCACCCATCGCATCGATACGGTCGTCCTAGACAAGACGGGAACCGTTACGAAGGGCAAACCGGAATTAACCGATATTCGCGTGGCACCGGGTTTTGATGAGAAACGGCTGCTTAGCTGGGTCGGGTCCGCGGAGAAAAGCTCCGAGCATCCGGTTGCCGAGGCGCTTGTCGCAGGAATTAAGAAACGTTCGATCGAACTGCCGGAAGCAGAGCAATTCGAAGCGGTTCCAGGCTTCGGCATTGAGGCAGTAGTGGAGGGTGAACGGCTGCTGATCGGGACGAGAAGGCTGATGGAGAAGCATGGCGTTGACATCAAGGCTATTGAGGCAGACCAGCAGAAGCTGGAATCCGAGGGCAAGACGGTTATGCTCATCGCCGTGAATGGCGAGTATGCAGGGCTTGCCGCGGTAGCGGATACGGTGAAGGATACATCCGCGGAAGCGGTTGCCCGCATGAAGGCAATGGGGCTTGAAGTCATTATGCTGACCGGCGATAATGCTCGGACCGCGCAGGCGATTGCTAGAGAGGTAGGCATAGAGCGGGTCGTTGCGGAGGTATTGCCGGAGCAGAAAGCAAAGGCGGTACAGGAGCTGCAGGCGGAGGGCCGCAAGGTTGCGATGGTTGGCGACGGCATGAATGATGCTCCCGCATTGGTGGCAGCTGATATCGGCATGGCAATCGGCGGCGGAACCGACGTAGCGATCGAGGCTGCCGATATTACGCTGATGCGCGGCGATTTGAACAGCATAGCGGACGCGATCCGGATGAGCCGGGTAACGATGGCGAACATTAAACAAAATCTGTTCTGGGCACTGGCTTACAATGTAATCGGCATACCGATTGCCGCTGCGGGTTTTCTTGCACCGTGGCTGGCAGGAGCAGCGATGGCATTAAGCTCGGTATCGGTTGTTCTGAATGCGCTCAGGCTGCAAAGGATGAGATAAGTGAAGATGGATAAGGAATGGATATCGGTCAACAAATGCCGCAAGGGAACGACAGCTGCAGCCATTATCCTACTGGGCTTGCTCGCGGCGGGCTGCGGAAGCGCGTCAAAGGATGAGCATGCGCAGCATGCCGCGAGCAATCAAGCGGAAGCAAAGGATGGGCATAGCAATCACGCCGCAAGCGGCAATGCAAGTACAGCGGGAAGCCATAGCGAGCACAGCGGGCACGGCTCGAGCAATGAGGAAGCACCGGCCGCTGATGTACGCTTGGAATGGCGGTATTCGCCAGAGCGGCCTAAGCCGGGCGAAGAGACAAAAATCGAATTATTCTTATATGACGCAGGCGGGAAGCCAATCGAGAAATACGATGTGAACCATGAGAAGCTGATGCACCTTATCGTTGTTAGCGAGGATCTGTCGACGTTCATGCATATCCATCCCGACTATGTTGGAAAAGGGAAGTTCGAGGTGCATGCAGCTTTTCCAAAAAGCGGGACGTACAAGCTGTTTGCCGATTTCATTCCTACGGGCTCCTCGCAGCTAACGGTGACGTCGAGAATAAAAACAGCAGGCTCCAAGGAAGCGGAAATACCGGTAGTGAAGGATGAGGAGCTGGCCAAAACGTTGGAAGGCGTAACGGTAACGCTCGATGCGTCTGCTTTTAAATCAGGAGCGGACGTAGATCTGACCTTTACGCTAAGCGATGAGCAAACGAGGGAACCGATTACCGATTTAGAGCCTTATTTGGGCGCGATCGGGCATGTCGTCATTCTGAATAAGAACCTCAGCCGTTATTTGCATGTCCATCCGACAGACGATAATGCAAGCGGGCCAACCGCTCGGTTTACCACAAGCTTCCCGGGGCCCGGCATTTATAAGATATGGGGCCAATTCCAGCGTAGCGGGAAGACCTTCATCGTTCCATTCACGGTGGAAGCCGAATAAGCGAGGACAACATTGGCTATAAGATGACCGAAAGAGAGAGCAGCGCCCGTCTGGAAAGACGGATGCGCTGCTCTCTTGCCTGTTTTATACAGCTTGCAGTCCTGCTTGGTTGAGGAGATTCCATGGCTTATTGTAGTGCGGCTGGAAGAAGAAATCCACGAAGCTTAGTTCATCCATCGTCATGTTGTTCTGGATGCAAACCGAGAGTGTATTGATCGACTGCGTAAGATCGATCTTCGACAGCACCTGTGCGCCGACGATTCGGCCGCTATCTGCCTCGTATACAACCTTCAGCGTAAACTGCTCATAGGTGGGCATAAACTCAGGGCGATAGTTGTCAATGATTGTGACTTTTTTCACATTCATGCCGGCGGCAAGGGCAGCCACTTCAGTCATGCCGGTCGAAGCGATATTGTAATCGTAGATTTTGATACCCGATGTGCCTTGCGTTCCGAGATAGCGCACGGTTGGCTGCATCAAATTGCGAGCAACGAGCGTTCCCATACGGACAGCGTTGGTAGCAAGCGGGATATAGGCATTCTGTCCAGTCGGATTATAATGAACGGCGCAGCTGTCACCGGCTGCGAATACGTCCGGCTTGCTCGTTCTCATGTAATCGTCGACGATGATGGCTCCGTTCGGCAGCATATCGACTTGACCTTTCAACAACTCGGTGTTCGGACGGAATCCGATGCAAAGGACGACCAAATCGGCTTCGTATCTGCCAGCATCCGTTACGACGGTAGTTACATGCCCAGCAGTACCCTCGAACGAAGTAACGGTCTGGCCAGTTGCAATGGTAATGCCTTTATCGACGAGTGCCGTTTCAGTCAGGTCGGTAAACTCGCGGTCCAAATATTTATAGAGAATGCGCTCCATATTGTCAAACAGGGTGACCTGCTTGCCGAGCTGCTCAAACGCTTCAACGAGCTCTATGCCGATGTAGCCAGCTCCAATGACGGCAATCCGATTGGCGGTTTTAGCTTTTTCGATAATGGTTTGCGAGTGGCTGTAGTTTTTGCATAATACGATATTTTCGAGCTCAATGCCTTCCATCTGCGGAATGATCGGCCACGAGCCGGTCGTTACGACTAGTTTGTCGTAGCTATCCGTGAATACCTCGCTAGTGACGAGGTTGCGGATTTGAATTTCTTTTGTATCCGTGTCGATAGCAAGCACATCGTGACGCATCTTTGTAATAACGCCAAGCTTAGCAAGCTGGTCGGGCGATGCATAGAACAGCTGTTCTGCGTCCTTCACGACACCGCCGACATGAAGGGCGATTCCGCACGATAGAAACGAGATATTATCGTTCCGTTCATATACGGTAATGCGGGCTTCAGGGTATAGCTTAGCCATTTGGGTAATCGCGGCGGTACCTGCGTGAGTGCATCCAATTACTGCTATGTTCATTGTCATAAAAAACGCCTCCTATTTGTAGGTGTAAGAGCCATGCTGCGATGCAGTTGCCCTTTACAACGTGAATTATTTCACAACCACCGATACAATGTGAAAACATTCACAACCTTTTCTTGCTTTTATCATATTCTTTTTTGAAATGGATGGCAAGGGCAAATAATACGTTTTTTCGATTTTTGTTTAAATAGTCTGACGATTCGTCACCGTTTTGCAACAAATGATAAGCATCGGCACATAAGTCGTTTCTATTGTCTTTACATGCGCAAGGTACCATGAACGACAGGTATATTGCCCATCGCTAGCAGCCTACGATTTCCATTCTTGGATGATTTGATTTACACTCTTATCAAAAGCAAGAAATGAAGGAGGAGGACTTTCAATGACATTAAACTACGAGGGTAAACATGTACTAATAACGGGTGCAGGCGCAGGCATCGGCCGAGCGCTGGCGCTAGCTTACGCAGAGCAGGGAGCGCTGCCTATACTCGCGGATCGAGATGAAGAGGGGCTCGAAAAAACAGGCTTGCTGCTGGAGGAAGCCGGTTATCATTCTTTATCCATCCAAGCGGATATGAGCAGGCCCGTGGAAATTGCGAAACTGCTGAAGGACGTGGAGACATTAGTAGGCAGATTGGACATTCTCATTAATAATGCAGGTTTTGGCATATGGAAATCACCCTATGAGCTGGATATCGAGGAGTGGGACAGCGTTGTAAATACGAATTTGCGCGGGACGTTTGTATGCTCTCGGGAAGCGGCGAAGCTTATGCGTACTACCGGCGGCGGGGCGATCGTCAACATTTCCTCCACGAGGGCCATGATGTCAGAGCCGAATTCCGAAGCCTACGCCGCATCAAAGGGAGGCATATTGTCGCTTACGCATGCAATGGCTGTATCGCTAGGGCCAGACCGGATCACCGTTAACGCGATTTGTCCCGGCTGGATAGAAAACGGTGATTACGGCAAGCTGCGCGGGGAGGATCATAAGCAGCACCCGTCTCAGCGCGTAGGAAGGCCGGAGGATATTGCGCGCGCATGTCTGTATTTGACTGATCCTCATAATGATTTCGTAACAGGTACGCATATCACTGTCGATGGCGGAATGACTAGAAAGATGATATACGAGGAATAGCTCCTGCCCAAATATATCTATGGAAAACACTATAATCCGATTACACTGGAGAAGCATCTCGATGAGATGGTGAAATGGATAGCGGCAGGCCATTAAACGGGATCACTGGAGCGGTGCCAGTGCGGTAAGATGATCCGTTAATGAGGTTACGCAGCTTAGCATAGCCGGCATCCCTGCCGAACATAATAGTCCAAACAACTATTATAAACAGGTCAGGAGCACATCGACATGCAAACAGAAGCAGTATCCATCGTGGATCATAAAATAAAAGTCATTGAGAGCGGAAAAGGTATCATTTATTTGGTGGGTCCGATCCAGCTGCCAGTCAAGCTGGGTGAAGGGGAGGCGTTATTCAATTGGTATTGCTGGCTGAATTGCAAAGAAAAGCTCGATGATCTGGAGCAAATCGTGCAGAAGCTCTCTGCCAGCAATCTTGCTGAGATGCAGCAATCAAGCGTGCTTGTGTACGGCGATTTCGAACAAGCCGAGGAAGCTTGGATCCGCATGCACAGCATTTGCCATACGGGTGACATATTTGGGAGCAAGCGCTGCGATTGCGGTTATCAGCTGCATGAGTCGATGCGCATGATTGCGGAGAAAGGCGCAGGTGCTTTGTTTTATTTGGCCAACCATGAGGGCAGAGGAATCGGTTTGTTTAGCAAGGCGATGGCGTATTTGCTGCAAGAGCAAGGCTACGATACGGTAGAAGCGAATGTAGAGCTTGGCTTTGCGGATGATGCGAGAAACTATGGGGACGCGATTCGCGTGCTGAAGGCATTGCGTGCCAAGCCTGTTGCGCTTATAACGAATAACCCGAAAAAGTTGGATGCCCTGCAGGCTGCAGGACTGGATGTGATAGATCGGATTCCGCTGTGGGGAGACCGGTCCGAGCATAACGAGCGTTATTTGGATACCAAAATAAACCGATCGGGCCATTTGGCGGCAAGCGGCTGTCCGAACGAATAAAGGCTTGGAAATTGGATAGGGCTGTCCAGCTGACGCATAAATGCGCCAGCCGGACAGCCCTTGGTTGTATCGTATATTTAACCGGACCTTTGCTAGCATGAAAGGCCGTATGGAATCCCCTTGTTAACAGCAAACAGCATGTGTACCAAGTTGTCTAAAACTCGTATCCTAAAACAACGAAAGCCCTACCTCTCTTCCGTCCTCGCGGCTCCAGTGACCGCGCCAGTGTGAATCAGAAATACATCACGAAACAGGTTTGGGATTAACAGCAAAGAAATCAAAATCTGAGGAAAACATTGAATCTTACTGGGGATTTGCTGGGGTTAAATATTATACATTCTTTATATCTTACTACATCGAATCATAAAATGCAACTGTTAGTTGAAAAACGAATGACTTTGGCTATTCTGGACACTCTAGGATTGGAAGGGGGGAATAGACATGCCAAATTGGTTGGAGATCGTAATTCGTACATTGGCTGCCATCGTCATCTTATTTGCGCTGACTAAGGCGCTCGGGAAGCGCCAAATATCGCAGCTATCGTTGTTCGAGTACATAACGGGCATATCTATTGGCAACATAGCCGCGTATGTGTCGCTTGATCTCGATAATTTATGGTATTTGGGCATGGTATCTCTAGCTGTATGGGTAAGCGTCTCGGTTGCGATGGAGTTCGTGACAATGAAAAGCAAACGGATCCGTGATTTTGTCGATGGCAAAGGAACCGTACTCATTAAGGATGGCCAAATGCTCAAAAAGAATTTGCACAAGGAACGGCTGACCATAGATGAAATGCTCGAGCAGCTGCGGAAGAAGGATGTCTATCGCGTTGCAGACGTAGAGTTTGCCGTCATGGAGTCGAGCGGCGAGGTCAATGTGCTGCTAAAGAAGGAATATCAGCCCATTACGCCGGATCTTCTTGGCTGGAAAGTAGCCCATGAGCAGGAAACGCAGACGGTTATGATGGATGGAGATATTCAGGATGAAATTCTGGAGCAGCTGGGACATGACCGGCAATGGCTGCTTCATGAGCTGAAGAAAAGAAATCTTCAGGAAAAGGATATTTTCCTGGCGCAGATTGACAGCAACGATGAGCTGTTTCTTCAGACGGGGGATGAGGGCAAGCAGCCGGCAAGCCCTTCATCCAAGCCGAGGGAGCGAGTAGCGATGCTAGTGGAGCAATTCGAGGCGGAGCTGCTCCGCCTTGAACGCTTGTCTCGGAATGAAAGTGATCGGCGCGTATACCAAACGGCAATTGACCGGTTTCAAACGAGCGTTAAAACGCTTTCAGACCAAGCCTTAAAACGGTAGGCTACGTCCATCTAGCCGACCACAGCTTCATTTCTTTCAGGATGTGGTGGAGATCCTCGCCTTTGGGCGTTAACGTATATTCAACAGTGACAGGTACCGTAGGAAAAACCTTGCGCTCAAGCACGCCTTTGTCCTCTAAATGGCGAAGCGTGCTTGTCAGGGCGCGAGGGCTTACGGCTGGAATAAGCTTTTGGATTTCTCCGAAACGTTTGGTCCCGCAAAACAACTCCCTCAGCACAAGAAATGCCCACTTGCCTCCGATAACATCCAACGTTTTCTCGATATTGCATTCAATGCTTACCGGCTCTTTCGGGATGTAATTGTGTACGCTCATAACCTCATACCCCTTTTCGCTCATTACTAAAAACAAGTATAGTATATATACTAAAGATAATAAAATGAAAAAACATTCACTACTTACATTAAAACACAATCTGCTATAGACTACTACTTGTGAGTGACTGGAAGAGTAGAAGAGGAGTGTTAGCGATGAAATATAGAAAGCTTGGCAATAGCGGTCTTAAAGTGAGCGAGCTTGGACTAGGCAGCTGGTTGACTTACGGAACGGCGACAGAAGCGGAAACCGCACAGGCTTGCATTCATAAAGCATACGAGCTTGGCATTAATTTTTTCGATACTGCTAACGCTTACAATAACGGTGAAGCCGAAAAGGTAATGGGCGCTGCTTTGAAAAACTATACGCGCAGCAGCTATGTGCTTGCTACAAAGCTGTTTTTTCCGATGGGGTCTGGACCGAATGATCGGGGCTTGTCCAGAAAACATATCATGGAGCAATGCGAGGCGAGCTTGAAGAGATTGGGTACCGATTATATCGATCTGTATCAATGCCATCGCTTTGATTCAGACACACCGGTTGAAGAAACGCTGCGCGCGCTTGATGATTTGACGGCGCAGGGCAAAATTATATATGCAGGCATCAGTGAGTGGTCAGCAGGTCAAATTACGGATGCATCGCGGATAACGAAAGAGCTTGGCCTTCGTCCTTTGATCTCTAATCAGCCTATATACAATATGTTCGAGCGTTATATTGAGCAAGGTGTTGTACAAGCCAGCGAGCAAGCAGGCATGGGGCAGGTCGTCTTCTCTCCGCTAGCCCAAGGCGTGTTGACCGGCAAATATAAACCTGGACAAACTGCACCGGCGGGCAGCCGTGCCGCCAATGAAAAGACGAATGGCGTCATTAACAGCTACCTGCGCGAGGATGTGCTTGAGGTTACGCAGAAGCTGGAGCAGCTAGCCGGAACGGTAGATGCTACTTTATCCCAGCTTGCGCTCGCATGGGTGCTTCGCCAGCCTAACATCAGCTCGGCGATAATCGGCTCCAGCCGTCCAGCGCAAATTGAGGAAAATATAAAAGCGGTTGATCTTGCATTGACCGATGAGCTGCTTGCGCAGGTCGAGCACATTCTGGCAGAGGTAAAAGACTTCGCGCCAGCTCGTTAATTTGATAAGTGGATACGCTGATTATATATAGCAAAAAAGGCTCTTCGCCAGAAGAGCCTTTTTTGCTATATATAATAGAAGAGATTTTTTTATTGATCCATTTGTGACTCGGATGGACTGTACGTGCCGGGCTGCGTAATCGGAGCCGGCATTTCTTTTCCGCCTGCAAAATGGTATTTCACGACCGTATTGAATTGATCGATCCAAGGCATTAGCGACCTTCCGCCCCATGCTTCTTTGGCAAACTCATTGAAATAATTCATGAACTCCATATTCGCGGAAATATGAACCTCCTGCACGGCGGGCGCAAGCTCGCGTACCCGGAGCGCAACGGTCTGCTTAAGCTCAGCGGACAGGTTGTTAATATCATTCACCGAGAAATAAGAATTGTACGGGGACACAAGCGCACGGCTGTTGCCGGATGGACTGCCGGTATCATGGTTATAGACCCCTTCATTGGTACCGGTGTTGTCCTGCTCGCTTCTGCCGCCTGAATTGCGCGTGCCAACTGCTGTCCAGTCCAGCATGAGGCCAACGTATGCGTTTTTATCGGTCAGCATAACGATTGCGGAGGCGATGCCGTTAAGATCAGTAACTTTTCGCGAAATGACGGAGCTGTATTCGAAAAAGGAATTATCATGCTGATGCTTGTTCCCGGACACCGGGCCGTAAGCTCTCCCGCTCAGCATTTTCGGATCGCCTGCTTGGCGGCTTCCGTAATCGGTGTCGCTATGCTGGGCAAGCTCTTCGTAGTTGCAGCCTGTCGCAGCCGCCAAGAGTACGGCGGACAGTAATAATGAGGCTATTCTTTTCACCATTTCAAGTGGACCCCCATTCATACGATAATAGCATTAGCTTTTGCCGAGGGAGCGTAAATATACGTTTGCGGAAGCATACATAATTGACCATGGGTTTGGTGCACAATGTAGGATAGAGAGAATGCCATGCAGATGGGTGGAACACAACGATAAAGTAGGTGAAAAAACGTTGAATTGATGCGTTTTTGACAGCTTTGAGAACAATTTGTGAACTCTCTGTGGAACATTGACAAATAGGGGCTTCAACTTTATATTTAATAAAGTGATTTAAGTTGCAGGAGTTGTAATAACATCTGTGAAACACGCAGCCAGCCGCATGCCACGTGAAAATCAGGCAGCTGCGAAAACGTCAAAAGTGGGGTTGATTAATGATGAAACGGTGGCGATTTGTAAAACGGCTTGCGCCGCTTATGGCCATGATGGTATTGGTGCTAGCGGCTTGCGGGCGGAGCGATTTGTCGACGCTGAATCCTCAGGGACCTGTAGCGGAAGAGCAATTCGGACTAATGAAGCTGGCAATTGGAATCATGTTAATCGTGATTGTTGCCGTATTCGGGATTTCCTTGTATGTTATTATTCGGTTTCGCAGACGTCGGGGAGACAACACGATTCCTAAGCAAGTGGAAGGGAATCATAAGCTTGAGATCATCTGGACAGTCATTCCGATCATCATGCTTATCATTTTGGGTGTACCGACTGTACAATCCGTATTTAACCTTGCCAAAGATTACAGTAAAGATCCGGAAGCGGTTCAGGTTATCGTCACTTCGCACCAATACTGGTGGGAATTCGAATACCCTGATTACGGTATTAAAACAGCGCAGGAGCTTATCATTCCAAAAGGGAAAACGATTTCGGTTAAAGCGAAATCCGCAGACGTGCTTCACTCGTTCTGGATTCCGTCGCTTGCTGGTAAAATCGATACAAACCCAGGTGCTAACGTAAATGCGATGTACTTCTCGGCGCCAAAAGAAGGCGTTTACTTAGGGAAATGCGCCGAGCTTTGCGGACCTTCCCACGGATTGATGGACTTTAAGGTCAAATCGGTGGACGAGTCCTCCTTTGACCGCTGGGTTGCAGCGCTTCAAGAACCTGTAGCTTTGCCAAGCGACCCTGAAATCGCTAAAGCTTTTGAAAGCAAATGTCTGTCATGCCACGCAGTTGGCGACCTTGGCGGACCGGCATATCCTAACCTAACAGGTATAGGTAGCCGTGAGACTGTCGGAGGTATCCTTGTCAACACCGATGATCCGCAATATTCCAATGAAGGTTCAGTATATGACAACCTGCACCGTTGGATCGAAAATCCGGATGAGGTTAAACCGGGTAACCAAATGGGTAAAATTGATCTAACTGAGCAAGAACTTGAAGGTATTGCTAAATATTTATCAGAACTGAAGCTTAACTACGAACAATAATTTATCGGTGATTGAAGGAGGTACCTACTTTGGCTCATGCGCATACGCATACGGTCAAGCGTTACAGCGGTCTGATGGACTGGCTGACAACGGTTGACCATAAAAAAATCGGAATATTGTATATGATCGCTGGCGGTTTTTTCTTCCTTGTCGGCGGTTTGGAAGCGATCTTGATCCGGGTTCAATTATGGAAGCCGCTTAATAACTTCGTTAGCGCGGATACATACAACGAGCTGCTTACGATGCACGGTACGACAATGATCTTCCTCGCGGCCATGCCGCTCTTGTTCGCCTTAATGAACGCGGTCGTACCGCTTCAGATCGGCGCGCGCGACGTTGCGTTCCCTTTCGTTAACTCGCTTGGCTTCTGGACATTTTTGTTCGGCGGCGTGCTGCTTAACGTAAGCTGGTTCACTGGCGGCGCTCCAGATGCGGGCTGGACATCCTATGCTCCGCTTGCGGGCACCACCTACAGCGGCGACCATGGCGTCGATTATTATGTACTCGGTTTGCAGATTGCCGGTATCGGTACGCTTATCGGGGGGATTAACTTCCTAGTAACGATTATTAACATGCGTGCTCCAGGCATGACATTTATGCGGATGCCGATGTTTACTTGGACGGCATTCATCACGTCCGCGCTTATCCTGTTCGCATTCCCGGCTCTTGCAGTCGGTCTTGCGGCATTGATGTTCGACAGATTGTTCGACGCAAACTTCTTTGATCCTTCTGGCGGCGGTAACGCAGTTCTCTGGGAGCATATTTTCTGGATATTCGGGCATCCTGAGGTTTATATCCTCATCCTGCCGGCCTTCGGCGTTATTTCCGAGGTAATAAGCACATTCTCACGCAAGCGTTTGTTCGGTTACAGCTCGATGGTGTTCGCTACAATCCTGATCGGCTTCTTGGGCTTCATGGTTTGGGCGCATCACATGTTCACAGTAGGTCTTGGACCGGTTGCGAATGCGCTGTTCTCCATTGCAACAATGCTAATCGCGGTACCGACAGGTATCAAAATTTTCAACTGGCTGTTTACGATGTGGGGGGGCTCGATCAAATTCACTTCAGCGAATTTGTTCGCGGTCGGTTTCATCCCAACCTTCGTAATGGGTGGCGTTACGGGCGTTATGCTTGCGGCAGCGCCTGCTGACTTCCAGTATCATGACTCGTACTTTGTCGTAGCGCATTTCCACTACGTTATCGTAGGCGGCTTGATTCTCGGTATTTTCTCTGGCCTTCACTACTGGTGGCCAAAAATGTTCGGACGCGTGCTTAACGAAGCACTTGGCAAGCTGACGTTCTGGACATTCTTTATCGGTTTCCATTTAACATTCTTCATTCAGCATTTCCTTGGATTGCTCGGTATGCCTCGTCGTATTTGGACATACCTGGACGGTCTCGGCTTTAATGAAATGAATATGATCAGTACAGTCGGCGCATTCTTGATGGGCTTCGGTACAATCTTCTTCCTGCTTAACGTTGTCATTACGGCCTTCAAGCCGCAAAACGCACCAGCAGATCCGTGGGAAGATGGCCGTACGCTTGAGTGGACGATTCCGTCCCCGCCGCCAGAATACAACTTTGCGCAAACTCCGCTAGTACGCGGTTACGATGCTTATTGGAAAGAAAAAACAGATGGACATAAAGGCATGACGCCTGCGGAACCAATTGGTCCGATCCATATGCCATCGCCTTCGATCCTGCCATTCTTCATGGGTCTGGGATTGTTTATTGCAGGACTTGGTTTCATGTACTCCCACGACTGGGGCAACCTGTTCGGATCATTCAAAACAGGCTACGCAGTAGGAATTGTCGGTTTGCTGATCGTGTTTGGCTGCATGTTCCTTCGTTCAGTAATCGATGATCACGGCTTCCACATTGAAGAAGAAGAAATCCTTAGAGATTTGGGGGGGAAAGCATGAGCGCGCATTCGCATGTAGAGGGGCAATTGCCTCATGAGCCCGAAAAGGCGACCCTCGAGGGACGCAATAAAGTATTAGGTTTCTGGCTTTTCCTTGGTGGGGAAACGGTATTGTTCGGAACGCTGTTCTCAGCGTTTCTTGCACTCCGCCACCAAGTGCTTGACGGCCCGCCAGCACATGAGCTGTTTCAGCTTCCGCTAGTTGCGCTTGCAACAGCCCTGTTGCTGACTTCCAGCTTAACGAGCGTATTCGCAGTTCATGCTTTGCATACGAATAGAGTGAAGGCGCTCATTAACTGGCTCATTATTACCGTAGTGCTAGGCGCAGCCTTTCTTGGACTGGAGATTTATGAGTTCGTGCATTACGTGCATGAAGGCCATGGCTTTACGACAAGCGCGTTCAGTTCTTCCTTCTACACGCTTGTAGGATTCCACGGAGCGCACGTTGCGTTCGGTATCTGCTGGATTACGTTGATTATCATTCAGCTTGCAAGAAAAGGCTTGACTGTCGTTACCGCACCTAAGGTATATGTAGCCGGTATGTATTGGCACTTTATCGACGTTGTATGGGTGTTCATTTTCACCGTCGTTTACTTGATGGGAAAGGTGGTTTAATTCCATGGCAAGCAATCACACAGCCACAGAGGAAAGCCCCAAGCGTCATAAGGTCGAAGGACCTAAGAAGCATATCATCGCCTTTATTTTCTCAGTCCTGCTTACGTTTATCGCATTCGCGACCGTAATCAGCGGCGAGATCAACAAAGATTTTATTTACATTATTTTGATCGGTTTAGCCGTTCTTCAAGTATTCGTTCAGATGGCATTCTGGATGCATATGAAGGATCGCGGTCATACATTCGCCATTATCGGCATTCTGACAGGCGTCTTCATCGTATTCACATGTGTAATCATGGCTGAATATTGGGCTTGGTGGTAATACATTGTTTTGATGGAGGAGAGGAGGGTCCCGAGGCTTGGGTCCCTCCTCTTTTCTCAAAAAGCTAGCGTAATTGAAAGGAGCTTCCACGATGCTTGGCTTACAATATTTTCGCTTCGAGGAATTGTGGACCCCGATGTTTCTATTCGGAATGGCTGCCATTGTCATTCTATATTTCTATTTGATCGGTCCATGGCGCGAGAAGCATGCTCCGCAAGCACCTGCTGCGACAGCAATGCAGAAAACGATGTTTGTTTCGGCTGCCGTTATGTTGTATTTGGTTCACGGTGGTCCTTTTAATCTATTAGGCCATCTCATGTTTACGTTTCATATGATCAATATGTCTGTCTCCTATTTAGTTGTTCCGCCGCTCGTACTGCTAGGAATACCAAGCTTTTTGTGGATCAAAATGTTTTCCGCTCCATTCTGGCGGAAATTAAGCTTTATGATGCATCCGATTATGTGTCTTGTGTTATTTAATGTCTTGTTCTCTGTTTATCATGTCCCTGTTGTCCATGACTATGTGATGACGCACTTCGCCGTGCATCGTCTTTATTATTTGATTCTCCTAATCACGTCATTTATGATGTGGTGGCAGATTACAGTTCCAGTTCCAGAGTGGGCTAGACTGACCGACTTGAAGCGGATGGCGTATGTATTCGCGAACGGCATGCTGCTTACACCGGCGTGCGCACTTATTATTTTCGCCAAAACGTCTATGTATGCAATCTATAGCGATCCCAACGTTTGGGTAACCGCGATGGGATATTGCGTATCGGGTGATCCGACAAGGCTGCTGGACAGCTTTAGCGGACCGCAATTTTTCAATTTGATGGATGTCGTTGAGGACCAACAGCTTGGCGGTATTGTGATGAAGTTCGTACAGGAAATCATGTACGGGGTGATCCTCGTCTATATTTTCAAGCAATGGTTCAAAAGTGAGCATACAGAGGATGATTTGCCGAATACGAATACCGGTACGGCTTAGGACGTACTAATCATTATGTTAATCATAGGTGGGGTAACGTTGAACAGTTATAATATTATGCCGACAATTAGTACCTTCTTCATCGTGCTGAGTGCCGTTCTTGTAGCGGTAGGCTGGAGGCTTGCCATTAAACGCAGGCTGGAAGAACATCAAAAGGTGATGTTCTACGCAGCGGTATCTGCGACGATTTTCTTCATCGTGTACGTGTCACGGACGATATTCGTCGGCAATACATCATGGGGCGGGCCGGATGGCTTGAAGCCTTATTACTTGATTTTCCTATTATTCCATATCGTGCTTGCTACGGTAGCTGCCGTATTCGGCATTACGACGCTAACGCTTGGTTATAAGAAAAAGTTTGCGAAGCATCGCAAATGGGGTAAGGTAACATCGATGATTTGGTTTGTTACTGCGATAACAGGGACAATGGTTTATGTGCTGCTGTACCTCATGTATCCAGGCGGCCATACGAAGCCGGTTATTGATGCGATTTTTGGATAAGCAATGAATAGGTTACACCATAGAAGCTGTGCATGCGATAAAGCAATCTTTCGCTTGCATGGCTTTTTAAAATATAAGGCTTTATAGGTTTCAAGCGATAAAGTGTTCTTCTATTTCTACGAGAAACGGATACCATCCTCTTGCAGGACGGCAAAGCCGTTTCTTTTTTTTATGGTAAGGGTTGACAACTGTGTATACAGTGAATATACTGTGTATAAGGATATATACAGTATAGAGAGTGAGCAATGAAAGGAGCGAGTGCTGTGGGATTATGGAAAGGCGCATGGTATTTGGCAAAGCATGAGCTTGCGAGAGATGGCTGGAAGAGCCTATTCACGTTATTGTTTGTCGGATATTTATTGTTATTTACGGTTCCAATGATGAACAACGTTCTTATTGGTGATAGCGACCAGATGATGAATTGGGCGACGGACTTTTTATATCTTACTTTCTTGCCCATTCTTGGCTTTGTTATTAATCAAACGATGATGCGTTACTGGAAAGAAGATTCTTATACAAGAAAGATGGTATTATGGCGCATATTGCCGATCTCATCAAGGCAAATCGCACTTGGACGAATTATACAGTTGAGCGTCGTTCTGTTCTGTGCCCATCTTGTCTATTTTATTTTGCAGTTCGTACTAGTGCGAAGCATGGGAGCGGAACTATCGGTTGCCACCTTTATTCAATACGCTGTGTTTTGGTTCGGTTACTCGCTTACAATAGCCATTATCTATGTATACTGGGAAATCGGTCATTCGGGTAAAACCTATTTTTTCTCCAATCTCATATATATCGCAATACTGCTAATCGTCACCGTATGCTTTACTACATTTAATGGCGGGACTATGGTAGCTGCTACCCTTCACGCAATTGAGGACGGTAGCTGGTGGTTGCCGATCATAGCCATTGCCGTTTGTGTGGTAGCCATATTGATTGGGATCAATCGGATTGAGAATCGACTGGAGAGCCGCAGCTATCGGGCATAGTTAATTGAGAATGGAAGAAGGTGAGGTTTATGCGGCTGCCGATACAGATCAACGAACAAAGTGCTGAGCCGCTTTACCATCAAATTGAAGTTCAACTAAGAGCTTTAATTGTCAGCGGCCAGTTGGCGGAGGGGATGCTGCTTCCGTCCATACGAGAGCTTGCGCAAACAGTCAAATGCAGTGTCATTACGGTGAAGCGCGTATATAACGATTTGGAAGCTGAAGGCCTGCTTCGAACGAGGCAAGGGACGGGGACCTACGTAGCGCAGGTAGGCGATCAAGAGCGAGACCGGCACCGGCTTGCTGCAGTCGTTGAGGCATTGGAGCAGGCTATCGTTGCCGCAAAGCGCGTGCAGTGTACGGAGGATGAGTTGAAGACGATATTCCAGGAAGCATTATCGAAACATTACGAATAACGGAGGGACATGATGATGAACGAGGCGTTGGCTATTCAACTAGACGGCGTAGAGCAGAGCCGTTCGAATTTTAAGCTTGGTCCGCTTCATATGAGTATTCCAAAAGGATATATTACAGCTATTGTTGGACCAAATGGTTGCGGCAAAAGCTCAACGTTCCGACTGATGCTCGATCTGGATAAAGCGGATAAAGGAACAATCGAGCTGCTTGGCTGCAATGTCAATCAAGGAATAGACACAGAGCTGAAGAAACGGATCGGATACTTGCATGATCAATCCTCCTCCCACGAGAACAATATGACTGGAGCCGCGAAAGCGGAGTTTCACCGGTTCTGGTACGATGACTGGGATATTAACCGTTACCGGGAGCTGCTGCATATCCTTGAGGTGGAGGATCATCTAATGCTAGGAAAAATGTCAAAAGGTATGCGGCGCAAATTTGAATTTGCGCTGGCGCTGGCGCATGGACCGGAGCTGCTCCTTCTGGATGAACCATCGTCAGGACTTGATCCGCTTGCCTGGAAAACGATGATTGAGGTGCTCCACCGTTACATGGATCGAGGAGATTGTACGATTCTGATGACTTCCCATATCATTGAAGAAGTAAAGCGGCTAGCCGATTACATCGTTTTTATGGCGCAGGGCAGGGTGCTTGGGATGTACGAGAAGGATGAGCTGTTCAGCAGCTGGTTCACGGTATTCGTTAGCGGGGCGGAGCTTACGTCGAAGAAAGCAGCCGAGCTGCCCGGACAATGCGGAGTCGAGCATGCTGGAGCGACAACTTTCCGGATTACGACGAACAAGGCGGCCGAAGCAGAGGAATGGTGCGCAGCAGAAGGATATCAGATTGTCAGCAGGCAGGCACTGGAGCTTGATGAAATCATGAGCGCGTTATTGCAGCAGGACCGATTGCATACAAGAAGGAACTAATAGAGGAGGAACAATACAATGCATCCATTAAGAGTAGAAAAAGTCGTTAAACAATACGGGGATAAAACAGCCGTCAACGGAATCAGCTTCGAGGTAAGCGAGGGAGAAATCTATGGCTTGCTTGGCGCGAACGGAGCAGGCAAGACGACTACGATGCGGATGGTGCTTGGCCTTATTTATCCGGACGAAGGCAACATCCTGTACAACGGGAAAGCTTACAGCAAGGAGCAGCTTCGCAATTTGGGTTATTTGCCGGAGGAGAGAGGCTTGTATCCAAAGGTGCGCATTAGCGACCAGCTCATCTACTTGGGTCAGCTGCGGGGCATGTCGAAGAAGGATGCCGATCAAAGCTTAAAGAAATGGTTAGATCGCTTTGATGTACCCGAGTATTACAACAAACGGGTGGAGGAGCTGTCTAAAGGAAATCAGCAGAAGATTGGATTCATCGCAAGCGTCATCCATTCACCGAAAATCGTCATTTTGGATGAAGCCTTCAGCGGTCTCGATCCGGTCAACGTGGAGCTGTTGAAATCGACGGTCAAAGAGCTGCGGGATTCAGGTAGCAGTATCCTGTTCTCGACGCATCGGATGGAGCATGTCGAGGAGCTATGCCGGAATATTACGATCCTGCATCGCTCGAATGTCGTGCTGAAAGGCAATTTGAAAGACATCAAAAAACAGTTTCCCAAAGAGCGCGTTATTCTCAGCACAGATAATGAAGTAACCGGGCTTGAAAGCCTAAATGGCGTTACGAAGGTGACCCGTCATGAGAATGGCTACGAGGTAGGCATTGCAAGCGAAGCAGCAGGCATGGACATTCTCCACCATGCGCTTAAACAAACAAATATTTCGAGGTTTGAGATAAAAGAACCGACATTAAACGAAATTTTTATTAAAACAGTAGGTGGTGACAGCCATGAATAGTTTTTGGACCGTAGTTGGCTTTACGTTAAAGAATAAATTCAGAGGCAAAGCATTTTTGGTAACAACGCTTATTATTGCTCTCATTATTACGATTGGTATTAATCTGCCTTATATTTTCTCCCAGTTCAACAGTGGCGATAAGGTTACGAGCATCGGTTATGTTCAATCGGCGCAATCAGAAGGCTCGGCGACAGGCAACAAGCTCAAAGCTTATTTCGAAGCGCAGGAGAAGCCAGGCGTAAAGCTGGTTCCTTATGAAGATAAGGGCTCAGAAGCCGAGAATGAGAAGCAGCTGAAGCAGGCCATTACGGATAAAGATATTAAGGGCTATCTAGCTTTCGGTAAAATGACAGACAGCGGTTTTCCGGAAATGACGTACAAATCCGAAAAAATGCTGGCATTCGAGCTAACGAGCTCTATCCAAAGTGGCTTGCAAGTCATTCGCCAGGGAACCGTCCTAAAGGATGCAGGTTTGAGCTCCGAGCAGTTGGCGCTGCTAAATGCGCCGATTGAGATTGCATCGGTACAGATCTCGGCTACGGATGGCGCAGGCAACCTCGGCGAAGGCAAAACGCCGGAAGAGCAAGCCGTTAACATGGGACTTGTGTACTTCATCGTCATTCTATTGTTCATGGCCATTATGATTACGGGTCAAATGATCGCGTCTGAAATTACGGCAGAAAAAAGCTCGCGCGTAATGGAGCTGCTCATTACGAGCGTATCACCGCTCAAGCAAATGTTCGGCAAAATCGTCGGCATGTTTTTAGTAGGCTTGATTCAAATTACGGTATATGTGCTCGTTATCATCATAAACATAAAATTGCCGCACAATAACGAAATGCTTGAAAAGTTCAACATCGATCTGTCGCAGATTGATCCGATGCTTCTGATGTACTCCGTGCTGTTCTATTTGACAGGTTACTTCCTATTTGCAACCTTGTTCGCTGCGGTAGGTTCAATCGTCAGCCGCACCGAGGATCTGGGTCAAGCGGTATTGCCAATCACGATGCTCTCGCTGGCTGGTTTCTACATCGCGATCTTCAGTATCTCAAGCCCGGACAGCATGCTGGTTCAGATTTCATCGTTCATTCCATTCTTCTCGCCATTCGTTATGCTGTTAAGATTAGGCTTGACCGATCCGCCAATGTGGCAGGTGCTGGGCTCGATCGGGCTGCTGCTCGTAACGATCTACGCATCGGTATGGGTTTCTGCGAAAATTTATCGCACAGGCGTACTGATGTACGGCAAGCGTCCTACGTTTAAGGAGCTTCGCAAGGCGATGAAGGCTTATAAGATTTAGGGGGACGCCCTTGATTTAAAATAAATGCTTATGAATCAAGGGTTTGCTACTGTAAGAACTTCAAAGCGATTACTAAAATAGTTTTAATATTTATACCAAGTATGTGCATGAAGAAATTTGGACATGTATATTAATTCGCTACAGGAATCCTAACTTGAAATGTGAGATTAATCAAACAGCGGTATTCTAGGACTTTATTTCGTATTATTTGGTCAACCAGAGATTTCTGGTTGGCCTTTTTTCTTAGGCGTCATATGATGGCGGTAGCCGAGAGAACGTGGACTTTATTGGGGTGTACCCCGTCGTGAAAATAGTTCTCTCATTCCCCCAATGACCATGTTTGAGTTGGTTGTGACAGGAATCTCGTATCACAAGCGAAGCTATGGGTTTGGAATCATCGTGGGAGTGACGGAAATTTAAAAATCAGTGAGAGAAATATGCAACTGCGAAAAGTAAAAACCGACGCTGCAGATGCATGGCACTTAGCCGACATGTACTATCGAGGCGATGTAACACCACATCGAACATGGGAGCAATTGTATACCGAGCTACAGCATGTAACAAGACAACATTAGTTCATAACTTCGTTGTATGTTCAGGCAAAGCTAAACTCGAGAGCTTATTGGATTAGGTATTTCCAACGTTTGAGAAGCTATTCAGTAATCTCTTCTCATCTCCTGCACTTAAAGTACTGCAGTGTTTTCTGAACGACGAGTTTGAGCTGAGGTCCAACAGTTTGGTGGAACGGAGCTCGCTAAGGGTTATGACGACTTTCGCAACGTGTTTTGAAATATACGTGTAGCGGTCCAGCAGTAGTTGAAATATGGGATTAACTACACTTTCATGCATGATCCGGTATATCGATTAAGCGTAGCTTGGCAAAACGCTGCATATAACCAGCCTACTCATCCCAGGTTCTTTTTGGTACTGGAATAACAACAACAGCTCAACCGAATATTTATACCGTTAATTCAAAAAAAGAAGTTGCGGCTCCAGTAGCTTCGGTGAAATCAGGGGAATAATCCGAAACGAAACGAGTTGCATTAAGTACAAGTACGTTTTTTATGGAAGCTATAAGGACAATATGAAGCAATGGATGCGTAAATATTGAAAAATAGATTGAATAAGGTTCGGAAAGCTTTGCTTTAATATCCTAGTTAAAGCCAGTTGCAGTCCCTATACTTGAAAGAGTAACCAATACTAAATTTGGGGGTAGTTAGAATGAAAGGCGGTACTAAAAAGAAGTTATTTCTTATAATGCTTGCGCTGTTTATTATGGCGAGTTTGATCGGTTGTGCTTCAAAGGAAGATAATTCGCCGAACGACACAGTGAAAACTACCGATCCTGCTGGCGAAGAAGGAGTTAGTGAGTCAAAATACAAGGAAAAATATGATCCGCCTGTTACGATAACGACTGTATGGGGGGTAGATCCGACTCTTGAATTTAAGAATGGTGAGACGATTGAGAACAATGTAGCCACAAAATGGGCAAAGGAAAAATTAGGTATTGAAGTGAAAACCCTTTGGTCTGTCACCGACACGAATGGCGCATTTAATACGAAACTAAGGCTGGCGATGTCCTCTGGCCAAGAAATGCCCGATATTGTAACCGTAAGAGATAAGCTACTAGCATCTGAACTGATAGAATCCGGGATGTTTAGAGAAGTGGGAAGCCTATTCGATCAATATGCCAATGACAAATGGAAAAAAGCTATGAATTTAGATCCAGGCGTATGGACTGCATATTCGCGTAATGGCGAAAGAATGGGTATTCCTCTTCTAGATGCTGCTTATAACTCCGATTATCTATTGTGGATCAGGCAGGATTGGCTGGATAAGCTTGGTTTGCAATTGCCCAAAACGATTGACGAGCTTGAAGTCGTCATGGAAGCTTTTAAGAATAACAATCCTGATGGATTGGCTCCTGAAAAGGTGACACCATTAAGCGTTGGATGGAAGACTTCCATGAAGACGTGGCGGGGCGATCCGTCCTGGATTTTCGGGGCGTACGGTACGATTCCGAAACAATGGAACGAAGCTGGAGATGGTTCTTTAGAATACGGATCCATTCATTCGGGAATGAAGGATGGATTAGTGAAGTTAAAAGAATGGCATGAGAAGGGCTACATTCCTAATGAAGCGGCATTGTGGGACGAGAATAAAGTCCCTGAACCAGCAGTGGCAGGAACAGCGGGGATCATCCCTGGACCTTTTTGGATGATTGGCTCGACTCTTAGACCAACCGTTGAGAATGTACCGCATGCTGTATGGAAGCCTCTTTATATTCCTACAGGTCCAGACGGAACGGCTATGCGTCATGGAACGCATTATGTAACTGATGTTACGCTTATCAATAAGAACATGAAAAATCCAGAAGCATTCTTTACGTATCAAAACTATATGTTTGAAAATTACGCTGATCCGCAGGCGGGTGGAGAGTTTCAGCATGGTACTTTTGAAGGTTATGACTATGTACTAGATGCGAATGGAAAGGTACTTACTGGAGATGATGTTCCTGGGGGTGGGGTAAATGCAACGAGGTATTTCCTCGTACGTGACGGAGCGAGAATTCCCGACCTATTTGTAAATTCGGTGCTGGGTATGGCTGGCGGCAAAGAGCCTACCAATAAAGCCGGAAGAGAGGCCATTCAATTTTATACCAAAGAAGTTGTTAATATTGTTGAGAAGCTAATGGAGCAGGCAGACATTTCGAAGAAGGACATGTTTGTAGGGCCTACAACGGAGACGATGAAGTCAAGGTTTGATTATTTAAATAAACTTGAGGAAACCGTCTTTAACGAAATTATATATGGCAAGAAGGGTCCCGAGGCTTTTGATGAATTTGTAGCAACTTGGAAATCCTCAGGCGGGGATGATATTACAAGAGAAGTTAACGAATGGTATCAAAGTACGAAATAAAGGCTAGGTCGGAGGGGGAGTCCAACAAGGGTGGGACTCCCCTCTCTCTTACCAATTAAATGAAAAAGACTGGAGGATGAAGCGAAGTGATGCATAACATCAAGAAATACTGGTATTTTCATCTCATGATATTACCTTCCCTTATCTTTTTGATCATTTTTGCTTATTTACCTATGGCTGGCTTGGTTATAGCCTTTCAGGACTTTAAACCATGGAATGGCATTCTGGGATCAGAATGGATTGGTTTTAAGAACTTTACTTACTTATTTGAACGTGAAGACAGTGTTCAGGTCATTTGGAATACGCTTATTATTGCGGTGATGAAGATGTTCTTTAATCTGCTGGCGCCGTTTACTTTCGCTGTTTTTTTGAACGAGGTTCGCAAGCAAGGTCTTAAAAGATCGATCCAGACACTCGTCTACCTTCCCCACTTTCTGTCATGGGTCATTCTTGGGGGCATTCTCACAGATATATTATCTACCGATGGGGGCATTGTGAATCAACTGCTTACAAATTTATTCGGCATCAAACCCGTTTTCTTCCTTGGCGATGGCAATTGGTTCCGATTCACGGTCATTGTAACAGATGTTTGGAAGGAGTTCGGATTTGCGACAGTCGTTTTTCTTGCAGCGCTTTCTAATGTGAATCCTTCTTTGTACGAAGCAGCTGTTTGCGATGGGGCGAATCGCTTCAAACAGACGATTTATATTACGATTCCATCTATGATTCCTATTACGGTTGTTGTGGGTGTACTGTCGCTTGGCAGTGTTTTAAACGCAGGTTTTGATCAAATATTCAACTTGTATAATCCTCTCGTATATCAAAAAGGCGATATTATCGATACCTTCGTGTATAGAATGGGAATATTAAGCGGCCAGATGGGGTTTGGAACGGCCATCGGATTGTTTAAGTCGGTTGTTGGCATGATTCTAATCGTTATCTCGTACCGTTTGGCAGATAAATTAGCAAATTACAGAATATTCTAGAATGGAGGAAGCGGGAAATGTACTATAAAAGTGCATCTTACAGAGTCTTTACGATTATTAATAATTCAGCGCTGCTTGCAATCGCAATTATGTGTATTATCCCATTACTCCATGTACTTGCTGTTTCTTTAAGTTCAAAGGCGGCGGCAGACGGTAACATGGTTGTTTTATGGCCAGTTGATTTTAATCTTGAAGCTTATAAGAAAACGATAAACAATCCTGTTTTTCTTAACTCTATTCTGGTTTCTATCCAAAGAACCGTAATTGGAACGGGATTAACCCTATTCTTAGCATTCCTGGCTGCTTATCCGCTATCCAAGGAAGAAAATGCATTTAAAGGAAGGAATATATATTCGTGGATTTTTGTATTTACGATGGTTTTCACCGGCGGTCTTGTTCCCACTTATATTGTCATTCAAAAAATGGGATTAATGGATTCGTTTTGGGTTATGGTGCTGCCTCATGCAGTAAATGTGTGGCTAACGATCCTGCTTTTAAACTTTTTCAGGGGAGTTCCCAAGGAATTAGAGGAAGCGGCGCTGATTGACGGAGCAAGTCAGTTCCGTACCATGTTCAGTATATACTTGCCCGTTTCATTGCCAGCGATCGCGACATTAGCTTTATTCAGCATTGTCTATCATTGGAATTCCTGGTTTGATGGTCTGTTGTATTTGTCGAATTCTACGGATTATCCGTTAGCAACCTTCCTGCAAACGGTCATTATTCAACGCGATATGAGTTCGATGAGCCTCGATCCCAGAGAAATGGATTTGCTCTCTCAGAGGACGATCAAAGCAGCTCAAATTTTCATCGGTGCGCTGCCTGTTATTGTGGTATACCCCTTCCTGCAGAAGTATTTCGTAAAAGGGCTAGTGGTAGGTTCGGTTAAAGAGTGAGTGAAAGCGTTAGAAGGTTAAAGGATAAGGGGGAGAACTGGCTTGATATTCGATATGGAGTTTAGAAGGCAGCTTGAGCAAAAAGTGGATGCAATGATCAAAAGCATAGGTGACAAATCGCCGCATTTCGCAGGTGGAGATGGGAAATACGATGAAATGCCGACGGATTGGTGGACATCCGGGTTTTGGCCGGGCATTCTCTGGATCTTACATGACCTTACAGGGAAAGAGCATTATAAGAAGGCCGCATGGCATTGGGATGAAGTTCTAGAGCCATGGTTTATCAATCTTACGGATGATATCCATCACGATGTAGGCTTTCAGTTCTTACCCACAGCGGTTATTAAGCATACGATTACGAATGACAAGGACGCTTACCGTCGGGGAATAGTAGCGGCGAATTTTTTGGCTGGCCGATATAATGCAGCGGGACAGTTTATTCGTGCATGGAATGGGGATTTGAACGGATGGACCATTATTGATTGCATGATGAATATTTCTTTGTTGTTCTGGGCGAGCAGGGAGACTGGGGACCCTCGTTATAAGCATATTGCGGTCCGTCATGCGGATACGGCGTTGAAACATTTTATTAGGGAAGATGGATCGTCCCGCCATATCGTCAGCTTCGATCCGGAATCGGGCGAATTTATAGAGGGTCTTGGCGGTCAAGGAGCCGGACCAGAGTCAGCATGGAGCCGCGGAACAGGCTGGGCATTATACGGATTTGTCAATGCCTATAAGAATACGGAAGATGCCCGTTATTTACAAGCCTCTAAGAGGGTTGCCCACTTTTTCTTGTCGAATCTGCCGGAAGATCTGGTCCCGTATTGGGATTTCAGATTGCCTTCTAGGGAAGGACAGCCACGAGATAGCTCTGCAGCGGCGATCGCTGCATCCGGGTTGTTGGAATTGGCAGAGGCAGTGCCTGAAGTGGAACGCAGTTTGTATCGGGATGGCGCAATTAACATTTTAACGTCGTTGACTGAAAAGTATTCATCTGTATACGATTTGTCGCGTGACTCGATCTTGAATGGAGCGACGGGACATAAGCCGGCGGAGATGTATGTGGATGGATCTCTTATCTATGGCGATTACTATTATGTCGAGGCGATCGCCAAGCTGCTTGGCTGGAAAAATCGCATTTTTTAAAATTTAGAAGCATGATAAGGGAGGATATACGTGCGTGAAAGGAACGGTATGGAACGAATCGCAATTATACAATGACCCAGTTACCTTAAGAAAAGTAAGACAGATTACTACAAAAGGGATGATCAATACAATTCCTTCCTATCATACGGGGCAATCTTTTACCGACGATGGTGAATATGTAATATTCATTTCGGTCAGAGAAGGAAAGAGTGCATTATACAAGGCTCATTTGCCGACAGGAGATATCACATGCCTTATAGAGCCTATAGATGGTATAGGCAGCCTTGAAGAAATATATAAATTTGGAAACGGAAGGGGCATACCCATTGGGCCGGTATTAGCACCAAAGAGCAGGTGGGCTTATTATCTTGTAGGAAGACAAATTAGAGCGGTTCATATTGATACATTGGAAGAAGAGATCATTGTTGAAGGTGTAGATGGTAAATATTTTATAGAATCTATAGCCGTGTCACCAGACGAGGAAAACATGGTGTACTTAGTCAATGTGCTGCATCCGGAAAAACATGATGGACAAAGTTATCAAATATTTATTAAACCGATAGGTAGCCAACCAGAAGTTTTGTTTGCAGAAGATGGATTGAAGGCAGGTCATCTCATGTACAATCCCATAGACCCTGATCTATTGATGTATTGCCGTGATACAGGTCCGAGTCCTAGCAATAGGGTAGGGGAGCATGGAAGAGTCTGGATTTATAAGATATCGGAAGGGAGCTTAACAGAAGTAAAAACAAACGAGAAACAGAATTTCCAGACTCATAACGCATGGACCTGGGATGGAAAAGGAATCGTGTATCACGGAATCATAAACAACGTGGGATGGAAAAATAATACGACTGAGGGCGGATGGTACATCGGCTTGGCTGGATTGGATGGTAATCCGATTAGAGAATACAGTTTTAAAGACGCGAAGCATTACGGTCATGTTTCTGCGATGCAAGGTAAAAATGCAGCTATTATTGACGGGAATATTCTGGATGGTCTATTGATGTGGGTTTATTTCGATCAGGAAAACCCTAACATTGAGATCATCGCACAACATGGCACAGACTTTACATCAATGACTGGTCAGTATTCACATCCTCATGCTATTTGTGATCCTACAGGAAGGTGGATCGTGTACAATAGCGCGCCAAGGATTATATTTTCGGGTGCAAGAAGTGATATATACTCGGTTGAAGTATAACTAAACTGAAGGACTCAGCAGTGTGTAAATCGACGTATTTTCGGAGTAATAGAACTTGCTATCAGGAGCGCCACATGGCGCTTCTTTTTTAAAATAAGACTTTAAATGCCTCACCCGATAAAGTATTTTTCCTGGAATAAGAATGATCCTTCCATTGACAACTTGAAGGTGTTTTTCAAATGAGTGCAAGCAATCTTCATACATCTTCTCTTAATCAGAATATAGTACATGTCATGAGAATATGATGCATTGCTCATCATTTCACTAAGGGTTACTCTTATAGTATCGTAGTGATTTATCCAATTCTATAAGAACAGGTGAATCGATATGCCCAAATTTAATTTGTTTAGAAAAATTGTATTATTGCTTACCATTATTTTAATTCCAATATTGAGCTTGTACTATTACAACAATAAAACGAGTATGAAAATATTGGAATCTGAATTAAATTCAGTCAATAATAATCAGCTTATATTTTTTCAAAATCAGATGAATACGCAAATTAATTCGCTATCTTTATGGCCGCAATTGCTAATGTTTGATCCTGCAATAGCAGAGCTTAAAAATTTGATTAGTGCAAAGCCTAAATTAGAATTGGACGCCATTAATTTAATTAAGGATATACAAGTGAAATTAGGAATCCATGAAAACTCCTCCAATTGGAGCAGTAATATATATGTATATAGTCCAGTACTAGGAAGAGTGATCTCGACGGCACGAGTTGATAATTATCAATATAATAAGGATATTGAACATGAAAACTATGTGTGGCAAGTTCAAGAAACGGCCGACGAGAAGTTGCAATTTTCTATAAAAGTGTCATCCCCTTATCCTATTAATTATGATACGACGATACCTAATATCATACTTGAAGTTGCCTTCGATAGCTCTAATATTATTAATATACTGGATAAATTCAAAAGTGATGGCAGAAGTGATCCGTTCTTTTATAAACCCGGAGATCATGTCATTAGGAACAGTACAGCTAATGCTGAATTAATTGATCAGCTCATTCAAGCACTAGATAGGCAAGAGAATAAGGTGTCAAACAATCAGATTGAGCTAAATGGCGAGACGTACTGGATTGGCTCCGTTCAGTCTTCATTGAATGGATGGTATTTAATTGACTACGTGCCTCTGTCAGAAATTATGCGGCCGATTGATTATAATAATCGTTTATTTGTATTCACAGTCGGCGGGTTATTATTTATGAGTTTTGTAGTCGCCTATGTTTTATATTCGCAGGTGCAAGTGCCAATAAGAGAGCTCGTTAAAAGCTTCCAAAAAATAAAAAATGCCCACTACGAAGTGCGCATTAAAGCGAAAGGGAATAATGAATTTACGTATTTATTTCATAGATTTAACGGAATGGCAGAGCAAATTCAAGATTTATTCGGCAGGGTTTACCTGGAGCAGTTGCATGTAAAAGAAGCGAGGCTAAAGCAGCTTCAGTCACAGATTAATCCGCACTTTTTTTATAACTGCTTTACGTTCATAACAAGTATGGCCAAGTTTAATGATGTGCGGGCTGTAGTGGCAATGACCGAAAACCTGGCAAGCTATTATCGCTATACAACGAGACAAGAAAAAGAATATGTTCTCCTTAGGGAAGAGCTTGAATTTGTTAAGGTATATATGGAAATTCAAAACTTAAGATTAAAGCGCTTATCTTATCACATCGATATTCCTCTCTATATTCAAAAAATGGAGATTCCGCTATTGCTTATACAGCCCATTGTAGAAAATGCAGTTCTGCATGGCTTGGAACCGAGGACGGATGAAGGCATCATAAAAATTACGGGAGAAATCTATGATGATGAGGTTCGTCTTATCGTTGAGGATAATGGCATCGGAATGAGTTTGGACGAGAGGGCTAAGCTACAAGCCAAGCTGAATTACCCTATGGAGGAAACGATGGGCTGCGGCTTGTGGAACGTTCATCAGCGGCTTGTTCTGCGATATGGCGAACAGACGGGGGTGCAATTGAAAGCCTCAGCGCTAGGTGGCTTACGAGTAGAGCTGATTTGGAAGCATTCTATATAGAAAGTGGGAGAAGGCTGTGTTTGAAATTTTACTCATTGACGATGAGTCACACATTACGGCAAGCATTAAAAAAACGATTCCGTGGCATGAAATTGAAGTGCAACACGTATATGAAGCACACAGTGCTGAACAAGCGATTGAGCTGCTGGAAAATCAATCGATAGATATTGTGATTACGGATATTCAAATGCCTGGAATGAATGGCCTTCAGTTGGTGGAATTGCTACGCAGTCGTTGGCCCTATATTCGTTGTATCTTTGTAACGGGCTATGCGGATTTTGAATATGCACGAAAAGCGTTAAAGCTGCAAGCCTTTGATTATTTACTAAAGCCTGTCAAAGATGAGGATATGATTCGAAGCATTTCTAATGCCATTGACGTGTTGAAGGATGAATGGAACGAAGAAGAAAAAAATCATAAAATCAGCTATAATTTCAAATCCAATTATAATGTGCTCATTACGAATTTGTTCCATGATTTATTGCTGGGCAGAACGATGACAATCGCAAGTGTGGAAGAGAAATTCAAGCAATATGAGGTGGCGCTAAATACGGATGAGGAAACGGTTCTGTTGCTATTCCAATTATATAATGTCACGTATGATGAGCAATCATTGAAATTAATAGAATATGCTGTTGGCAATATTGCTCTGGAAACGTTTCAGGACGCCTTTCATGTGCTGCACAGTAAAACGCCGCATAATTGCTCGATGCTATTAATACAAGTTAAGCAAGACGGAGTCAATCGCATCTATATGTCCCCTCAGCGAAGATCAGAGTTATTTAAAGAGCGGATTAATAGCTTTCAGAAAAGTGTGAGCAACTATTTGAATATGAATATTTCGATTGTCGTGTCAGGATGGTTTGTTTTCCCTAATGAGCTATCTCAAGAGTATCGTTCTATATTAAGCAACTATTATTTGATGAATAGCCATCATCAGCCAGCTGTAACCTATAAGGATTCTTCTCAATCAATGAGTGAGAAGACCATTTATTCCTTGGAAAGTCTATATAAGCCGCCTACATTAATTAATTTATTGGAGTCCAAGCAGTGGCTGACGGCACGCAGCAAATTAGAGGATATTTTCCAAGAGCTGCGATCGGCATGCAGTATTGAGACCTTGTACGAGGTTTACTTCTCCGTGACGAATACCTTCCTATATGTTGCGCATAAGCAAGGACAAGGAATATCCCAAATTGACCAATTAAACGATGATTTGTTAATGGATCGCGGGATGCTTAACTCTGTTGCTAAATTAAAGGAATGGACGCTCTCAACGTTGAACGCGTTAGAGGATACAATGGCGGAAAACGATCAATACACGAAAGGTTATATCGTCTCGAAGGTACAAGCTTTATTGTCAAAAAGTTTAGGAGCTGACGTTTCCGTTAAATCCATCGCAGATTCCGTGAATTTGCATCCCGTGTACTTGTCGAAAATCTATAAGCTGGAGACAGGTGAAGGCTTAAGCGACTATATCATTCGTATGAAAATGGAAAGAGCGCTGTACATGCTCAAAAATACGACGAAAAAAATATATGAGATTACGGAAGAGCTTGGTTATCAAAACTCGCAGTCGTTTAGGAAGATGTTCAAAAGGTATTTTAATATGAGCCCGAATGAGTTTAGAGAGAGTTGAGTTGGCAACAAGACATTGAGCAAGAATGAAGAAGAGGTTTCAAAAGATTCGGAAACCTTGATTTTAGTATCCTAGTTGAAGCCAGCTGCAGTCCCTATAATTGATAGAGTAGCCGTAGCGCTGTCTGACAATAAGTTTATGGAGGAACATTCATGATTCGTACGTTTTCGCAACATGTTAAACGAGAGTGTGTGCTGCTCGACGGGCACTGGGATTTTGCTGTGGATGCGCACAATACCGGAATCCAAGAACAATGGTTTACTCAGTTCCCCGAGCACCCTCGCAAAATGTATGTTCCGGGATGCTGGAACAATGAAATGGGATTGTACGATTATGAAGGGGTAGCCTGGTACCGGACTTCATTTACGATCAGGTCTTCCGGACTTGCGAAGCTTATATTTCATGCGGTTAGCGGACAGGCGGATATTTATGTTGATGGCTTGCATGTAGGTGAGCATTATGGCGGTTTTACAGCCTTCGATGTGATTTTGCCTGAGCTGTCGGCTGGCGAGCATTCGCTTGTGGTCCGTACGGACAATGCTCATAACGAGCAGTCGATCCCGCTTGCACGCGTGGATTGGTATCATTACGGAGGTATACTGCGTCCGGTTGAACTTCAAATGTTGCCGGACATGTATATTGATAAAGTGAAAATCAAATATGTACTTAACGGAAATGATGCGAGTGTTGATATTTCCGTGCGTCTTCACAAACTTTCAGGCGTAAGTAAAAATATTCCTGTTACGATATCGCTGAATAGTGAAGTTGTGCATACGGCCCAAGAGGTTTGGCCAGAAGATCAGGAATATTTAGAGATTCTTGTCCGGCAACAGTGGCGGAATTTGCTTCTGTGGGAGCTTGAGAAACCTGAGCTGTATGCCGTTCATGTGATTGCGGGGAACGATGATTATGCTGACCGCATCGGGTTTCGGACTGTAGAGGTTAAGGACAAGCAAATCTTGCTTAACGGGAAGCCGCTGTATATTCAAGGGGTTAACCGACATGAAGAACATCCCGAGTGGGGCTTTGCGTTCCCGCCAAAATTGATGGACAAAGATTTGGATATTATCGAAGAATTGGGCTGCAATAGCATAAGAGGGTCCCATTATCCTCAAAGCGCTTATTGGCTTGACCTGCTTGACGAGCGAGGCATTGTTTTCTGGAGCGAGATTCCGCTCTGGCAGTATCACGTCCCGCATATGACAGATCCGTTAGTAAGCGAGAGGGCCATTCACATGCTGGAGGAAATGATCTCGCAGAACTTCCATCATCCAAGTGTGTTATTTTGGTCCGTTCATAATGAATGCGATACGAATACGGTAGAAGGTCTTGCGTTCACAAAGTTGCTCACCGATCGTGTCCGCGAGATGGATGACAGCAGGCTCGTCACCTATGCTACACATCAGGCTTTGGATGATCGTACGCTGGCTTTGTTTGATGTCATCGGAATCAACAAGTATTATGGCTGGTACGATGGCGAAGTGGAGGAGTTTGCCCAATTCATGAGCGATTACCATGCGTATGCAGAAAGCGTAGGCGCGGGCCACATCCCTGTCATTCTTGCTGAATTCGGAGGTGCCGGCGTGTTCGGAGATACGGGATGGGAAGAACGCAGATTGTTCAGTGAGGATTATCAGGCAGATGTTTTGAAGAAGTCGCTGACGATTTTCAGAGAAGATCGTCATATCGTCGGAACGTATATCTGGCAATTTGCCGACATCCGAAGCGATGCGCGCATGTTCCGCGATCGTGCCCGCAGTTTTAATAATAAAGGATTGGTGAACGAATATCGCAAGCCCAAGCTTGCTTATCGGGAAGTGCGCCGTATTTATCGCCAAGGCAGTGACGGGTATCAAGTAAGTGTCAAAAGGTAGTATTGATTATTCTAGGTACTTGGAGGCTTGATATGACAGTACAATACGAGGGCTATTTATTCGCTTACTTCAAAGGTGAATTTCATCCGGATGGTGAACAGATCCATTTCGCGCTTAGTGTAGGTAATGACCCTCTTCATTGGCAGGAGCTGAATGGTGGACGCCCGATACTCTTCTCCACACTGGGAGAGCGAGGTGTTCGGGATCCGTTCATCGTCCGCACGCCTTCAGGAGATGGATTTTATTTAATTGCAACCGACCTGAAAATATACGGCAACGGGGACTGGATACGTGCTAAGAATGCAGGAAGCCGTTCTATTATGGTCTGGAAGTCAGCAGATTTAGTTCATTGGTCAGAGCAAACAATGATTGAAATTGCACCGCCGGACGCCGGTAATGCATGGGCGCCTGAAGTGCTTTGTGGTGAGAATGGTGAATTTCAAGTGTTTTGGTCATCCTTCTTGAAGGATGAGGCAGGCTCGCTTGACAAGGAACCTTATCATAAAGTGTTGGTCGCGACAACGAAGGACTTCTCTACATTGAGCGAGCCGGCAATCTTTATGGATTACGGCCAGTCCGTAATCGATACAAGCATGATTCGGCATAACGGGCGGATCTACCGATTCAGCAAAGGAGATCATGTCTTTCAGGAGTCAGGAAGTCATTTCCATGACCTCGAGTTTACAATGATCAATCATAATGTGGAAGAGAAATTTATGGTTAAAGGTGAAGGACCGATCATTTTCAAGTCAAACTTGGAGGATAAGTGGTACTTATTTATCGACGAATTTGGTTTAAGGGGATACTTGCCGTTAGAGACAAACGATCTTGATTCGGGCGAATGGACGATGCCGGAGACATTCAAGCTGCCGGAAGTGCCGCGACACGGTTCCGTCATTTCAATAACGAAAGCTGAACATGATCGTTTGCTTACCTTTTACGGTATGTGATAAATAAACATCGAACATAAGTGAAGAATTAGCGATACCCATTAAAAGATAGCTGATTGCGATTAATTTCGAAAACCGCTATCTTTCCGCCAGCTCATCATAAGTGAAAACCTAGTATTAAATATCATACGCACTCTTTCTTTCTCCCAACTCGCTAGTTTTAACCCCTCTGAGCTCGTTTCCGTCATACCTTACTCTTAGAACGTACACCCATTGGCGAAAAATTATAGTAGCGTTTAAATAATTTACTGAATGTATAGATATCGGAATACGCGAGTGCTTCGGACACCTCTGTAACCGACATGGTCGTCTCAGTCAACAGATGCATAGCCCTCTCCATCCGGATCTTGGTGATTGTTTCCTTCAAAGATAACCCCGAATACCGCTTCAAAATCATACTCAGATAACGCGGGGTCAATTCTACTGCTGCCGCCAGTACATGATAATCGATTGGCTCCGACAACCTAATCTGTATCTCATTACGCACTTGCTGAACGATATGTTCATAATGGTAATTCTGCGTAGTCTCATGCTGCCGGTGCCGTTCTCTCTCCCACCATGTGAGTATCAATTTGAGCAATAAATCGAATTCTTCTTCTTCCCTTTGACTCTTCCAGGCAGCAAGGTCAACCAAAAGTTGCAGCAACGGCTCCAAACGATACGTATCCTTAACAAAGACAAAACGATCCTCTCCTAAAGGGAGAACTGTTTTCGCTTCATCCTCCATGTGATATGACTGAAAATGACAATAGATTACTGTTATTGGATTTTGGGGATCATGCACTGCCCGCATGTTATCACCTGGCCGCAGAATGAAAAAAGCACCTTGTTGCACAGGATAATGTTTTTCGTTAATCCACATATCCCCTCTGCCCGAGATGCAATACCATAAATCGTAGTCATCAAAGGGCGCAGGCTGCCAAGACCAGTTAGGTTCGCATTTCACCTTGCCGCTGATGCCGCTTAATGCAAAAAAACAGTTGTACAAGGTTGATTCCTTTGCCATATGAATGCCTCCGTTACATTAGCTTGTTAGTATTTATGTCCAAATATTAATTCGTTGAGTCTATCCAACTATCCTTCTTAATTAGATATGATAATGTCATAAATTCATTGGGAGGTATTGTATATGCCAAGTCTAGAATTGAGTGCAGAAGAAATTAACAGGGCTTTGTATAATTATGAAAAAGTGCAGGTAAGTCTAAAAGGTATAACTGATATTACAGATGATGTCATACGTGAGTACAAACAGCAGGGTTTCATTTCGTCGGACAACATTTTAAACGAAAAAGAAGTGACGCAAAGCATTGATGCTGTTATGCATCTGGGAATGGTCGATTCCAAAGGAGCAAAACTACAGTTTGTAAAAACGGAAAGCGAGCTAAAAACAATTGAGGAAAGAGAGTTGGCCTTACGTAAAATATACGAGTTCGTGAACGTTGAGGAACGATTACATGAGATTGCATACCATCCGGCTATTATTGACATCGTTACAAGAATTTTTGGAGAAGAGCCTAAGCTAATTCAAGATATGGCTCTGCTCAAGCCCCCGCATGGTGGAGGAGAGAAGCCTTGGCACCAAGATATGGCTTATGGCAACCTTACGTACACTAAAGCTGCTGTTGGTGTATGGATCGCTCTAGATGAAGCATCGGTAGAGAACGGCTGCATGCACGTCATTCCAGGCTCGCATCAAGAAGGAGCCACGCCTCATTATGCTATTAGGGATTGGCAATTATGCGATTCCCAAGTGCCTGTAGAACGAGACGTTGTGGTGCCATTGAAGCCAGGAGGCGTGTTGTTCTTCCATGGCATGCTCTACCACGGGACACCTTCGAATTTTTCCCATCTGCGCCGAAGAGCGTTGCAATTTCATTATATTCCTGCGTCGGCCGAAAAGATGGGACCTAAAGAGTATAAGCGCATGTTCACAAATGAGATGTCGGGGGCTGAATGTTAGAAGCAGTGAAATCCGGAATAAGCAGAAGTCAACGGCTTAATGCTCTGAGTCTTGATATCCAAATGTCGTGGTGGGCGATGTCGGGCTTGTCACCTAACGGGAGCACGGAGGAGAAATTCGAGCGCATTGCTCAAGCGGGTTTTTCCGGTGTGTTCGCTCGCCTACCACAACAAGGCCACGCCAATGAATGGATAAAATTTCTTGAACGGTATTCCTTGAGCTACGGGGTGCAATCCTTCCCGACTAGCGCAGACGAAATAGTTAGCATTATTCAGAAGGCCAAAGCACTAGGGGCAACCTATGTGAATGCACAAGTCAGAGACTATTACATGACGGAAGACCAAGCCATTACACGATTGAAACAATTGGTTGAAGTAACCACTGCTGCAAATTTTCCATGTTTCATTGAAACGCATAGAGGTACAATCACCCAAGACTTGCTCCGTACCATCGATTATTTAAATGTGATTCCTAGCTTGAAGCTAACGATTGATTTATCGCATTACGTGACAGCTGGTGAAATGGTTTCGCAAGCCGATTGGGACCAAGCCGAGCCTTACTTTGAGCAATTACTCAGAAGAACCGGCAGCATTCATGCACGGATCTCCGGAGGACAGCAAATCCAGTCAAAAATTGGTGGTGACAGTGGAAGCCCACTCCATCCCGCTGTAAATTCTTACGTTCGATGGTGGGCATCAGGCATGCGGCACTGGATTGCAAACGCAACATCAGATAACACATCACTGCCAGTTGTTTGTGAATTAGGACCGCCGGATTATGCGATAACATACTTTGAAACTAACGGCTCTCGGGAAATTTCTGACCGATGGCATGAATCCCTGCAATTGAGAGAAATGCTGAAGAAAGCTTGGGAGATAGCTCAATAGGAAGAGACAATAATGGAGCGTAAGAGACGAGGATGAACACCGTTAAGTCATGTCGTAATATGACAACTTGAAGGTGTTTTTCTCATGAGTTGAACGAACGAGTTCCGAGAAAAATGAAGATAGATTTCAAAAGGTTCGTAAACCTTGATTTTAATATTCTAGATGAAACAAGTTACAATTCCTATAATTGTAAGTGAAACCATACTAAATTAGGGGGATGGAACGTAGCCGGAAGGATCCATCTAAGAATAAACACAGAATATCGTGGTTTTCTAGGGAGGAAAAATTTGAAAGCGCTTTAATTATTAGTTGCAACTTGAAAAATATTCAGTACAAAGGAGTGAATATGATCAATATGAAGAAGAATTTGCATCGTATCATGATTGCTTTATTAGCCATCTTGCTGGCAAGCAGCGGGCTGATTGTTCCAGAAAAGAGGGTAAGCGCTGCGGCGGGTGACACGGCTAATTTGACGTTGAATCCTGGGTTCGAGACGGATCAAGCTGTTTCTGTTGTCCCTTCCGACTGGAACGCGATTCAGTCGGGAGGCACGACAACGACGCAGAGCGGAGGGACAGAGGGGGGTTATTCGGCAAGACTGAAATCGGTTACTAGGTCCGGGACCTTCGATAATCCGGCCGTCGGCATATATCAGCAGTTTACGGGACTTGAGCAAGGGACATACACGTTAACGGCTAGAATACGCACTAACAATCCTAATCCATCCAGCGTATCCATTCAAGAGGCCGCTTTCATGGAGGCTAGGAATACAGGTGCGCCAGCGATGAGAGCGTTCGTGAATCTGTTTGCTGAGAATAACACGGACTGGAACTTGGTCACACTTCGGAATGTTGTTGTATATAACGGTGAAGCTACGATCGGCTTCTATTTGAAGGATGCGGTGGCGGGAATGACTCTGGAAGTTGACGATGTCCAGTTCTATCTGGAACATTCAGATCAGAACCCGTTGCAGAACTGGGGGTTTGAGAGAGGCGATGTCTCTTCTTGGCAAACCAGCGGGAACCTCAGCGTAGTGACGGGGCAGGCAGATTCGGGTACGTATGCCGCGCGCTTGGAGGCTGGCGCCAAAGTCGCACAGACGGTGGCCGTGAAACCGAATACGGACTATATCGTGACGACAAGGGGCAAGGTGTCGGCTGGCAGTAACCGACTGCGTATCGGTGTCGACGGTATTGAGGAGACAAGGTCCGCTCCGTCGGCCACGACGGATTACACGTTGCTTCCGCTCTCATTCCGCACGGGACCGAACGAAACAAGTGCAACGATCTATGTTGAGCAGATCGCCGAGGATGGCGGATTCGGCTATGCGGACAGTATCAACGTGTTCGAGATCAATAACGACATCGTCAAAGGCATTGACGTATCGTTCCTGCCCCTCGTTGAGGATTATGGCGGTAAGTATAAAGCCAACGGTGTTGAACAAGACTTCTTCGAGATTATTCGGAATCGCGGCGTGAATGCGGTAGCGTCCATGTTCTTCGTAGAGTCCGGCAACTACGTTTACGAAGAGAGTGATTGGAAACAATACCAGGCCGGACTTAGGGAAGATCTTCCGATAGTAACCTATACCCCTACGTATATCAATGATTTGGAGCATTTGGGAACCAGAGATGTTCCACTGCAAATGTGGCCAGGATACTTTGGGAAGGAACAGGCACTGGAGCTCGGGCAAAGGGCCAAAGCGCATGGTATGAAATTCGAGCTGTCACTTCATTACAGCGACACATGGATGAGCTCGGGCAAAGCCTGGAAGCCGCTCTCGTGGTTTGGTCAAGATCTCGAGCAACTCCAGACAACGATGTACAACTACACGCACGATCTCATCAAATCAATGACGGATGCCGGAGTGCCGCCGCATTCCGTCAAGCTGGGCAACGAACAAAATTCCGGCATCGTATGGCCGGATGGGAAAATATGGTCTACCGGCCGGGACGGCTTCGCCAAGCTTGTCAACGCCTCCTATCAGGCGATGAAGGATGCTTCGCCGACGACTCGCGGCTTCATTCATTTGAACAACGGTTATTTGGTGGACTATACCAATCAATGGTTCGGTGTGAACGAGAACCTTGGCATGGACTGGGATGGCGAAGCCTACTCGCTGTATGGCGGTCGACCGACCGAGTCGATTCCGCTCATGCTGAGAAATAACCTGACGAAGTGGCAGGGCAAGGATGTCGTTTTTTCGGAAACGGGCCTGATGCATACCTCTGAAAATTACGATCCAAGCGGCAACGGTTCCGGTATGAAAAACAAATATTATGAAGTATCGCAACGCGGTCAATACAATTGGCTCATTGAATATATGCAAGCTTTCCGGGATGTACCTAACCCGCATGGAGCGCAGCTCGGCTTCTTCTATTGGGCAGCGGAATGGATTGCCAAGGGAGACGGTCATGACGAATGGTTCAGCCCGTGGCTTCCGGGATCCAGCACCTCACAGTACGGCAACAGTGTTGATTCCCGCACGCTCTTCACCTACGATGGGCATGCGTCCGACGGATTGTACGCCTATCTCTGGAGAGGCAAAGCGATTAGCAAACCGCTCGGGGGGGAAGTGTCTCATAACTGGGAAGCGCAGTTCTACGAGGTAGCACCGACTGAGGCGGAAAGTATTAGCGTACCGTCCGGGGCGCTCCAGCTGCGCGAAGGCGAGAGCGAACAGATTGTGCCTACTGTTCAACCGATGAATCAGTTCGTATATACCAACATGAAATGGGAAACAAGCGACAGCAGCGTAGCACAAATCAACAAGCAAGGAATCGTAACTGCCTTCAAGCCAGGTACGGCTACCATTACGGTAACTTTGGGCGAGCTGACGGCCACTCGTGAAGTCGTAGTAACGGCAGCGCAGCTTGCCGAATCGGTGACATTTACGAATCCGAGCATGACAGCGGGCAGCCAGAAAGCTGTCGTAGGCGATCGGATCCGCATCGCGGTGAATTTGTCCGCTGCCAATAATCGCAACGTTATTTTCACATCGTCCGACCCGAGTGTGGCGTCCTTCATAGGCGAAGCAGCAGAAACCTCCACGCCGGGTGAGCTGATCCAGCAGACGAATATCACGACAGGCGTTACGTTATTGGTGAAGAAGGATGGTGTATCGACGATCACGGCAACTTCGGCGGATGGGAACGCGACAAACAGCTTTCAATTAAACGCGGAGAAAATCGCGATTGAGGAAATCCAGATTAACGAAGACGATTTCGAGCTGGAGAAGAACCGCACCAAGCAGTTGGCGGCTACTATTGAACCCGCGAATGCCTCATTCCAGGACGTTATGTGGGAAAGTAGTGATGACAACGTCGCAACGGTTAGCGAGACGGGACTCGTGACCGCAGTCGGGAATGGCCAAGCGCACATTACCGTCGAGGCGATCGACGGCGGACTGAACGATTCCGTCAAAGTGACGGTTGTTGATGTGAAGACAAGCTCGATCGTGCTGGACCATGAGTTGATCCGGTTGCGCGCAGGCGAAAATACAGTTGTTCAGGCTACTGTATTGCCGGCGGATGCGGATAATCCGGCTATTCATTGGAATAGCAGCGATACCGATGTATTTACGGTCGACAACGGTGTCATTACCGCGGTTGCCGATGGAGCGGCTACTTTGACTGCAAGTGCGGTGGATGGCGGCGCGGAAATATCAATCGATGTCGTGATTGCCGATCGTATTCTGGTGGAAACCATAACCATCAACCCAAGCGCAGTTTCGGTGACAGCGGGACTGACAACTGCATTGTCAGCCGTTATTCAGCCTGCGTCTGCAGACAATAAGCAGGTCACATGGTCCTCCTCTGACGAATCGATTGCAACCGTCGATCAGAACGGGCTCGTAATCGCGAAGGGCAAAGGAGAAGCGATAATCTCGGTTACTGCTGCCGATGGAGGATTGACGGGAACTTCCATCGTAACGGTGGACGACGAGTTGCAGAAGCATTATGTGAGCACGGGATCGAATCGTCATCGGGCTGCAACGCCGGCTGCACATGCTCTGGACAACGATCCTGCCACGGGATGGACGCCTGGAGGTTACCGAGCGAATCAATCCGATATTTGGTGGGTGGACCTGGGGCAGCTTGCAGAGATTGAAGCAATCGACATGATTTTCTTTAGAGCACAGCGTTACAACGTTTCTGTCTCTGAATCGAATACAAGCAATTACGCCCAAGCGACTAATTTTACGAAAGTAGTGGATAATTCCGCCCAATTTAGCGCTAATGTCGAAGTCTCCCATTCGTTGCCTGCAGGCACGAAAGCCAGATGGATTAAGGTAGAGATATTTGAAGCAAACCCTCAAAATCAATGGCTGTATATCCGGGAATTCAAAGCTCACGGCCGTTTCCTGCCGCAGGTTACGGATGTGGCCTTGAACGCAAGCTCGGCAACGGTCATCATGGGGGATAGCTATAAGCTTCAAGCGGCGGTAAGTCCCTCTTATGCGCCGCAAGACGTGCAGTGGACTACAAGTGATCCGACTCTGGCCACCGTGGATGCGAGCGGCAACGTGACGACGTTTATTCATGATGGAATAGAAGGAGAAAGCAAGCAGGTGACGATTACGGCCACGGCTGTGAATGGTGTGTCGTCCAGCGCGGTGATCGATGTGAAGTCGCCGATTATCGTGGAAGGTATTGCGATTTATCGCCATGACAACCAACCGATAACGGGTCCAGGCATCGATGTGGCGCCAGGCACGGCGATCGATCTGGATGTCTCGATCTTCCAAGGCGATGCCGCTTACCGTTCGGTCAAATGGAATTCAACGGAGCCGGAGATTGCTTCCGTAGATCCTGATACGGGCGTGGTAACGGCGCTTCAGCCAGGAATAGCGGAAATTTCAATCGAGGTCGATTCTTACAGTAATTTGCCAGGAGGATTTATATTCGAAGATTCGATTAATGTCATCGTTCAAGAAGAAGGTGAACCGCCGATTTATCTGGCTCCGACGGGATTGCAAGCGGGAACGACGACGACGAATTCCGTGGAGCTGTCCTGGAACGCGGTGAACGGCGCGGGCGGCTACAATGTATATCGCGCTGCTGCGGCAGACGGGGAGTACGCGAAAGTGAACACTACCGTGCTGCCGGGCACATCGTATACCGACAGCGGTCTAATCGCTTCGACGACTTATTATTACAAGGTGACGGCGGTGAACGGCGCGCTGGAGAGTCTAAAGTCAGCGCACGCTTCGACCGTTACGACCGGTGAGGGTTCCGGACCGAGCGAGCTGGATGGCGATGGAAGCCTGCTAGGCCCGTCCGAAGCCTACGTCGGTCGGACGCTTGATCTGACGGTCGGATTGAACAACTTGAAAGGCAGCTTTACGATGCTTGAGGCGATTGTGAACTACGACCCGGAGAAGTTCGGTTTCGACACGATCGAGCATGAAGGCAAGACCAGGCTTGCCGAGAATGCAGTGACATCACTTGACGGTTCGCTGCAAGTGCTAGGCACGGCTGTAAAGCCGGATCAAGGACAGATCTATATGATTCTTGGAACCTTTGGCGTCCCGATTACCGCAGGGGGCAGTCTGCTCACACTTCATGGCAACGTCTTGGAGGACACCGAAGCAGGCACTACCCGCGTGTCCCTCTCGGATTTCGAGATTTCCTTTGAATCAGAAAGTGCAATCATTGATGTGACAAACGGTTGGCTGGATATAGAAGTAAAGTTGGCCGACAAGGCGGCGCTGGCGGATAAGATTTCCGAAGCGCAACTCTTGTACAACAGCACGACTGAAGGGAACGCGCCGGGACAATATCCGGCTCACGAAAGAGGAATCTTCCTCGCCGCTATTCAGGCGGCGGCAGCGATTAGTGGTAATGCCAATGCGACGCAGACCGATGTGAATACAGCAGCTACGCAGTTGGCGGCAGCCGTGACGACTTATCAGGGTACGGTCATTCAGGGAGCACCGGTCGATAAAGAGGCGTTGCAGGGGGCCATCGCGGCAGCACAAGTGAAATTAAATCGCTCCACGGCAGGCAATAAGGTGGGGCAGTATACGCAGGCGGCGAAGGAAGCGCTGGTAACTGAGATTCAAGCAGCGCAAGCGGTGAACAGCAGTGGCTCTGCTAACCAATCGCAGGTGAATCAAGCGACAGAGACGCTGAACAGCGCCTTACAGACGTTCACGGCACAGATAATCACCCTCGTCCCAGGCGCAGGCAAAGTGACGATCAAGGATCTGTCGATAATCGCCAAATATTATGGCGTGACGGATGAGGACGAGAACTGGAGCGAAATTGAGAAAGCTGACCTGTTCGAGCAAGGTCATATCGATATTGTCGTTCTGGCTGCGATTGCCCAGATGATTCTGGACGAGTGGCTGATGGAATAGTGGCGTAGCAAAGAGAACATCGAAAATCGATATCAATAGTGCGGGAGGCAGGCGGAATAACGTCTCCTCCCGTCCTGTTTACGAAAGGAAGGAATTGATATTCATGAGACGAATCTGGCTGGCTCTGACGGTGTTATTGCTGTCGTTTGCATGTGCATCCCCGTCTGCTGTCGTGCGGGCCACGGAGCTGCAAACGACGGACTTCGATGAGGCGAGCTTTGATCTGACAGCCGTCAAGAAGGACGGACTGCTGACGGTAACCGTGCTCGGTAAGCGATTGAAGGATGTATACGCCTATGAGCTGGTGTTTGAATATGACCCGCTCCGACTGGAGCTGATCGGGGCACAAACGGACATAAGCGGTTTTACGCTGGAGCCGATGCGGAAAGGAAGTCAAATCCTGCTGGCACATACGAAAGTGGGGAGTGCTGCTGGGGTAAACGGCGACGCCAAGCTGGCAGTATTAAACTTCAAGCGCATTCGCGGTGGAGATTCGTCGGTTATGCTAAAGGAGGTGAAATTGGTGAATTCCTCCCTCGCAATCGGAAGTTCGAAGTTAGAGGATCACGTTGCATTCACGGATGAACAAAAACGTACCGGACTGACCGACATAACCGGCCACTGGGCGGAGGAGCAAATCCGCACGGCAGTGGAGCTCGGCTTCGTGTCTGGCTACGGGGACGGCACCTTCGGACCGAGTCGTCCGATAACCCGAGCTCAGTTCGCGACGATGTTGTCTCGGGCGCTTCTACTGGAGTCGTCGGGAGGCATGAGCTTTATTGATAGCGGAAAAATTCCCGGCTGGGCAGTCGAGGCCGTGGCAGCGTCAGAGGAATTCGGACTCATCCATGGCTATAAAGACGGAACGTTCCGGGCGGAGCGGCTGATCAGCCGGGCGGAGCTGGCGACGATCATCGTTCGCGCGCTGGGCGTACAACCGAAAACCGGAGCTGTGCCCGGCTTCGTGGATACGGCGAAGATTCCGGACTGGGCGAAGTCTTCGGTGATGCTAGCGGTCGATCAAGGGCTGTTGCAGGGGCGGGGAGGCAATTTGTTTGCTCCGCTCGCCCAAGCGACGCGGGCCGAGGCAGTTAGTCTGCTACTTGATTTGCTTTATGAGAAGGCAGGTTTATAAAGGTGGAAGTGCACTGTGCGTATCTGCAAGGTATTTCGAATCTCTTATAATCATTACAATAGTTGCAGAGATGTTGTTAATAGCAGCATCTCTATTTTGCGACTTCTGCTTTATGAGCAAAGTGTCTCTTGCGGAATTCACTAGGAGAAACGCCGTTCATTTGTTTGAATATCGTACTAAAATACAATTCATCGGAGTATCCACACTCGGCAGCAACTTCTTTAATCGTTTCCTTTGAACGCAGCAATAAATGGAGTGCATGTTCATTCCGAAGTTGGTTTAAATAAGCTTTTGGGGAAACGCCAGCATACCTCACAAATAGTTTTCTTAGATAGGATGGGGATACAGCATGACTTTTAGACAACTCGCCGATTTTAATGTCCATATGGAAAAACATTTCAAGCTGACTTTTAACTTTTCCATAAATGTACTTGCCATTGTTATCTTCGATTGTCACTTCATCCGAGTTAATAAGTTTGGAGAGCAGGGAGAGTAGATAGCACTTGCATTCGATTTCAATGCTATGTACATCCGGAATAAATCGATTATTTAATTGAACGAAGAGATTATCGATTTGACTTGCCAATGGTTTTTCAAACCTTTCTAGGAATGGAAGCCCTAGCGTGGGGAGATTATATAGCTCCTCCCATTGTTTGTCTTTATAAGGTACTGCAATGCAATCAAACAGTACCATAATGATATGAAATGGAAATTCATTATTTGCTATCATGCGCACTTTTTGGCCAGGCGGGAGATAAGCGAGCATACCCGATTCGACCTCGAATGAGCCTGCCTCAGTAATAAATTGACCTCTTCCCTTGTGAATCCAGTAGAAGCTGTGGATCGATGTATTTATACGAGGTCCGTTCCAACCCTGATGGGTGGGTTTGTCATATACCCATAGTATTTTCAATGTAATATCGTTCAAGTTAACCGCCATAGATCAATCTTCTCCTTGAGCGTTTTCTCTTGGTATAAGATGTTTGTGCAATCATATCAATCCCTTTTTAAAAAAACAATCATCGAAAAATTAAGCTTTGTAAGTGGAGCGATTTCTCGATGAAATAAATGTTTTTATCCATCCTCCGAGGAGACGAAAAACCTTACAATGGATAAAAGGCAGATCAAGGAGGACGAAGGGAGTTTTTAAGAAATGAAAACAATATCGAAGAGTTTTGAACTGAGATATTTCAGCCGTGACACTAAAGCAAACGGTGAAACTGATTTTAAAGGAGAAACATCTGTACTTGATACAAGGCAGAGAATATCGTTTCTCAATGAATATGCCAATCAAATGGAGAAGAATCTTAAAGATGTTGATTTATATAACCCAATTGTTACTGCAAGTGAAGTAAACGCTGTTTTAGGGAAAATAAAATCTCAGCCCCTGCCAGAGCATAGAAAAAGAATCGTTTTGGATGAATGGACCTGGGTGGGGTATGGATCTGGAAAAGAAAAAAGACAAAGTGAGCAAAATCAAGAATGGAAAGAAAATAAAAATATTTGTATTACCGAGAAATGTCTCTGCTTTAACGATGAAACTTCTTTTCATATCGATTTGCCATTACAGGATTGGAATTGCTTTTTAGAGTGGACACTTAAGGCCGAATGTTCTGTTGAAGATTCTGTTTTCTCGCTTGGTGAAGCTGTAACCATCGGTTTTGATTCAGAAAAAAATCCGTATTACATAACGGATGGCAAGAAAATCACATTACCTATAATCAATGGTGAAATTACATGTAAAATTGAACTTGATTTTGTGAATAGAAAATATAATCTCTATTTAAATGATAACGTAGCAGCTGATTTTATTGAATTTTCTGACTTAACCGAAGATAACATTTCAAAATGGGTAGTATCCGGCAAGAAAGGATTAAAAATAGAACGTGTATGGGGTGTAAGCTATAAACGGCTTACAGAGAATGAGTTTGAACCGTTTAGTATTGAAACCTATATTGATGAGGACTTTACAACACCAATCCTATCAGATGGGTGGAATCAATTAGATTATGACAATTCCGGATGGTCAAAGGGAACATTACCAATTGTTCATGGCGGAGAGCGATATGCCGGTCAAGATATTCTCATGCGAAAGAAAGTATACATAGATAAAGTACCTCCTTATGCAGAGTTATATATCGAGAGTCTAACACCTGGCGGCGAAATCTATATCAATGGAGAACTTGCAGAATTAATTAAAGATGAATATATGCGTATGCTGAATATCACGTCATTCTTAAGGGCAGGCGAAAATCTCATTGCGGTAAAAGTATTCAGCGATAAAATTAAAGACTCAGAAAAGATGACGCATTCTCATACAGATTTGTATACAGGCTGGTTTGCAGGTCGTATGCATTTAGATCTTCTCCCTAGTATTTATATTGAAGATGTATTCACATGGACAGATTCTATTCATGAATATGCTGCAATCCAAAAGGTTAAAATTTCTGTAAAAACGCAAAAAGGACTAAGCTCTTCATATGTTACTAATCATAACTTATGTGTAAAAATAATGCCGTGGTTTCCTGAGGATGGACCTATATGTGCACAAGAGAACTGGACAACCGTTACCAATGCTAATTTGACAGAAATAACGGAAGGGAACTTGGAGATTGTTTCTCCGAACTTATGGACAAGCGATCATCCGAATTTATATAAGGTAGTCGTTGAATTATATGATAGCGAAAATAATAAATGTGACGATTATGTCCTTACAACAGGAATACGGACTGTAAGCCAAGAAGGCGGGATTTTCAGGATTAACGGAAAGCCTGAACTATTGCGGGCTCCTCTATTGTTTGGGGCAAGACCTCCTATGGATACCATTGCTGCATGGGAAAAGTGTCCACCAGCGGAGTATTATATAGAAGAAATGCTTATGGTACGTAAAATGAACGGAAATGGCTTTAGAATGAGCGTACATGATGAGAGAATGGGAGGAATAAATGATCCTCGTGTTTGTGAATATGCAGATCAATTAGGAATCATGTTAGTTTGGCAGACTTCTGCATGGCTAAGGCTGACTTCAGCAACTAACTTGGATCTTTATGGTATGGCATCCTGTATCAAACAAGTACGTAATCATTGCTCAATTGTTATATGGCAGCCATCCAATCATCCCTCATGGAAAAATTGGAATACTGTAATGAAGATGTATCACAAGATTTATGATATCATCACACCTTTGGATACTAGCAGATTGATATCTCCTTCAGCAGATAGCCGTCGATTAAATCCCTATAATGATAGTGGAACCATCGACTATGAAGGAAATCCAGTCGATAATTGTGATCCAATCTGGACTGCACCATTAATCTGCAGAGGCAATATGGATTATATTTTAGGGTATGGCAATGATTGGCCTGCGCTTCGTCAATGGCCAAATGTCGAGAAACAAAACTTACCTGCTTATATGGATACAACATCGTATATTCAAAGTTTTATTGACAGTAAATATAGAGCATATTTTAATTTTGAACACGATGAAACAGCGGGTCAACCCAATTGGGATCTTCATAAGGGCAAGCCCACCTATCAGGTTAGAAGTTATGAATGGCGATATGAAGAAGGTTCCATAGGACGCACCCTGGAATTTAATGAATGGAAGACAAGTCAAGCATGGCAAGCTTTTGAAGCCTATGAGGTAATCCGTAAAAGTCGTTGGCTTGATTATGATGGCTTTTCCTGGTGTTGCCTGCGCGGTGGCCCAAACACAGGAACCTATCAAAAACCTTTAATTGATTACTTTGGGCAGCCTAAGTTGGTATACTATGTGCATCGTATGGTGTTTCAAAATGTATTAGCAGGCAGCGGAAATGTAGATATTGTTTATGGACCTGATGATGAAATACCTATTATCGTGTTTAATTTGGGGGATCGGAAAGTTGTGGAAGTAGTTGTTGAAATATTATCGATAACAGATGATATTATTGAAACTCGTATTTATCCAAATGTTATTTTACCCGAAGGACGTACAGTTACTCAGCTAGAATCATATAAGCCCTCGACCAAATTAGAAGGTTTATATAGTGTTCGGTATGCTGTTAATGGATGAGTATAAAAGGATAACGGGCTCGTTACTTATTTGAAATTGCAATAGTTTGCCTAGTATTTTATTTTGTGCGAAGAGCTCTCGTGCGCACAATTTGTTTGTGAAGCGTTGGTAGATGCTAAAAACGAAGGAGCTAAACGATTACAGGCGGCTTGCTCCTTCGTTTTTGTAACATTGACTCAAATCTTGGAAGGAGATGGCTCCCGCGGGTTTTAATTCGCTTATGCTAACTTAATAGATTGTCAAACAGGTTTACGTTTATTACGAATATTATTATACATGCCCTTGAAGTCCTCCTGCCTTAACTCAGCTCTTGAGCCTCCTCACAACAAACACGCCCATGAATTGCCTATTTTACTCACCTACCTCTTCATGAAGAAGCTGCTCTTTATAATCTGTCGGGGATTTGCCTGTCACTAGTTTAAATACTTTGGTGAAATAGTGTCGATCCGTATATCCTGTAATATCGGCAATTTCTTTTAGGGGCATATCGGGATGAATTTTCATAAGCTCCTTCGCTTTATCAATGCGCAGAGCGGTTAAATAATCGACAAATGTTACTCCGTGATGCTTGCGAAATAGATTTCCTAAATGAGTGCTCGAAATTTGAAATCTATCCATAATGTGAGTCATAGATAATACTTCACTTAAATTTGCAGCCAAATAGTCTGTAATTTGCTCGATTAAGTGTATCCCTTTGTTAGTGATGGATTCAAGCTCTTCAAATCGGAAAATATGGGACAATAAGCTGTATCTGGTAGATAAGGAAAACCCCAGCGCTGTTTATACGGCAGATGCATACCGCGGCATCCTGTGGGATGATTTTGTGGATTTCAGAGAAGGATCCTATAACGACTATCTGATGAAATTATCAGACGTGATTACAAGTGTCGTTGACGTACCTGTCGTGTTTAAGCATGTATCAACACCGAGGAAATATTTTGTTAATGATAAACAGAATGGAGGATTTGCGGGAATTGGAGGAGAGATCTATGGCGACACTCAGTATCGTGTAAGAGAGGTTTCGGGGTATACGTTTTCTCTTGCTGAGCAATCGGCACAAACCTTATGGTTTCTAACGACGGAGACTCAGCTGGATGAAAATATGGAACGCAAATATCAATCTGGGGAAAAGGGTTATCCAGATAAAGAAACGATGTTTAATCATTTTGACTTACTTTTGGATACGGGTAGTAAAGGCATATATGACTTTTTATTTAATTGCGATTTTTACACTTCCTGTCAAGAGGCTTATGGGTATTATACAGCTAAACCGGTGCAGTTCGATTGGTTAAGGAATATAGGGATGGTATTCTTACGCTTGAATCTATTGACCATATTGAAAGCTATAAACCGGAGCCGTATTTCGTTTATCCAGCGGGTGAGTCATGGTGGATGATAAATAGACGTAATATCGTGCTTGCAGGCGATGATTATCGAGGGACAGCTGTGCTGCAAACCTTTGATAATAAATGGGTTCTTCCAACCTTTGATCCCGGTGCGTCAACGAATGTTATGGTTGTCAGCTTGGAGGACGATCCAGCTACGACACTCTACGGTGCAGGTTTGCTAGCTCAGGGAAGTCTGAAGAATGGCAAACGAAATATTGTTTACATGGGTTATCGTAAAAACCTTGGTGATTTGCCAGAGATTGATCAATATTTTACGAACGAATATACGGAATTAGAGGATGGAACAAAGGTACAGGTGCTTAATCCCAATGCGACAAGTACGGCAGAAGTGTTATACCGTACAACGGATGGCAAGCCTTGGGGAATAAGAGACGGAAAGCTTTGGATTATTACAGACCCGGATTGGATGATAGAAGCTACTGTCGATGTTCCCAAGAGGCAAATAAAGTATTTGGATGAGTTGGATTTTACAACAGACAATAGCAGCGGAGGTGAAACAGCTTGGCAGTTCCATTGCCGCTGTAGAAATCCATAAAATTCAGATGAGTTTAGGTTATCTATTATCACGGGAAGATATTGACGCTGCCAAAGTAGGTATGATCGGATTATCGTATGGAGGGTTTTATACGCTATATACAGCCGCTGTGGATACTCGGATCAAGGCGGCATACTCATCTTGCTTTTTCAACAACCGATTTCTATACGATTTGCCTGACTTTACGTGGTTTAATTCTGGAAACACCTTTCTGGATGCAGAAATAGGTGGATTAATTTGTCCGCGATATTTGCATATTGAGATTGGGAAAAGAGATGAATTGTTTCATTTTGTGCTTGCGCTTGAAGAGATGGATAAAGTGGCTAAGTCCTATGAACAATTGAAAATAAAGGACCGCATAGGTTTAGAAGTTTTTGATGGCGCTCATGAACTGAATACTGATGATCTAGGAATCGATAGGTTTTGTCTAGCTATCCTTAGTATGTAAAGATTATTTATAAGTGAGTCAAAAAGGCTGCCTGGTACGATCAAGATCATTGATCTATCAGGTTTTTTCGTTTTAGTCTCAAATCTTGCAGTATAATAACAGATGTAAGTTAAATGAGAAAGGAAGCTTCCTCTTATGCAACCTATTAAAGCGATATATAGGCAATTTTTAAGCGAACCGATGTGGTTCAAAATAATGCTTCTAACCGCTTTGCTTCTATCGATAGTACTTAGCGGTTCCTATTTTTCGGACCATGCTTATTATCAAAGCCTTTCTAAATTAGCAGCGGCAATCTTCTTCGGTTCATATGGAATAAAGATGCGGAGAAATAAGAAGGTGTCTGGCGCCTTTTTCATTGTAGCAGCTGTATGCGTTTATTTGGCTTGGAGCGCCTTAAGGAGTGCAGTTCTTTAAGCTGATGCTCGCGCGAATTGCTTTAAGCAGTCTTGGCGCCGTTTCCCGCCTAGACTTTTCTTTAGCCGGCGTAAGGTCGGGACCATTAACCGCAATGGTCGTTGGGATACGGGCCATATCTTAAAACAACAAAGCGAGTCCCCATGTATTCATATACATCGGGACTTTTTTGAATTTAGGCAGATCTATATTTGCATTCAGTCGATGAACGAATAAACCGCTTAAGAACAAGTATAGGCACGGGTTAAGTTAGGTATTCGAATGAAAAGAAGATAGATATTTTTCGGAACGGATTTGTTTTTTGCATAATAATCGCCTACTCTCGCAACCGATCTCTACCTTGGAAAAATTTCAGCAGTGGTATATTTAAGGAGGAAATATATTCACCACGGGCTATATGTAAATTTCGGTGAAGAATTGGGAGCATCGCAATAATGTTGAAGTAATGGATTAGTCCCTTTTGAATGCGGTTACACCCGGTTATTTTTTACGAAGGCGGAGGTGTTCATGGCACAGTATTTAAGTAACGGTCTACATTTTTCGTGAAATCGTTTTCTGTGAAATTCCCTTTTTACGAATCATTCCTATCTTATCAATAACATTTTATCAATAAGGAGATTGAACATTTCCATGAAACAAACAAATCAGCTGAACCGAAAACGTTTCCTCAGTCTGCTTCTCACTCTGGTGCTGATGGCCTCGGTCTTTACCATGCCGACGGTTCAGGCCGAATCTTTAACGGATGCACCGGTAACGGCGGGGGCCACCAAAGCGAACAGCGCCATCCCGGATCGCATACGTGATGGCGTTATCCTGCACGCCTTTGACTGGAATTTAAGTGTCATAGAGGAAAACCTACAGGTTATCGCTGACGCAGGGTACACGGCGATACAGACTTCTCCCATCATGGGCAGCGCCTCTGGGGCCAACTGGTATTTTGCCTATCAACCCAGCAACATGCTCGCTGGAGGCAAAGGCAACAGATACGGCGACAGGGATGCATTTGTCAGCCTGACCACCGCCGCCAAAGCGCTTGGCATCAAGGTTATCGTCGACGTGGTGCCTAACCATATGGGCAGTACCGGCAACTCGGATGCCCCGTGGAATGACAACGCCTATTTCCACAATGTGAGCGGCAGCGTAGGCTATAATGACCGTTTTCTTCTGACCCAGCCGAATATGATCAGCGGGCTAAGGGATTTGAACACGGGCTCCAAGTTTGTTCAAGATTCCTACATCGCATACTTAAAGGACATGATCGACGCTGGCGCGAGCGGCTTCCGCTATGACGCCATCAAGCACATCGAGCTTGACGACGACGCCCCTTCCCCGGCGAGCATTGCCGCGGGTTATCCCGATGGGGAGTTCAAAAGCGATTATGTGAAAAATGTGACCGGCGCCGCTAAAGCCTACTTTGAGGAGAATGGCAAAGTGAACTTCCAGTACGGCGAGGTGCTGCAAGGGGGAGATCCCAAGAACGACAGGATGAAAGGCTATGCCAAGTATATCGACATGACTGCTTCCAAGTACGGGCATGATGTACGTGGCGTCCTCGAGGTGGGGGACATCGGTCGTCTCGACAAATGGGCGGATTACGCGGCCGAGGGCCTGTCGGCCGACCAACTGGTACCCTGGGTGGAATCCCACGACACCTACAACAACGAAGGAGAGTCCCTGAGCTTCAGCCCGAAGCAGATCAGACAGGGCTGGGCCATTATTGCCGCCCGCAAGGACGCATCCCCCCTCTTCTTTGCCCGTAATGTCAACGCTGACGGCAGCCAGAGAACCAGCGTACTGACTGCAGACAACGTAGACAATAACCGGCCTCAGTGGAGCCATCCCGAAGTGGTGGCGGTCAACAAGTTCCACAACGCTATGGCGGGACGGGACGAGAATCTGGTAAGCCTCGGTAACAATGCCGTCATGATCGAGCGCGGCACAACCGCGGACGGCGGAGGCGCGGTGCTGCTCAACACCAGTACAACCGACCGCGTTCTAGGCAGTGTGCCTGTGAGTTTCTTAAAGGATGGCTTCTATGCTAATGCACTGAATCCGGCCAACATCTTTACTGTATCAAACGGCAGAATCAGTGGTACCCTTCCAGGAAATCCTGCAAAAGCTAATAACACTGACACCGGCAGCAACCCCGGCCTTGTGGTTCTAATGGAGAAGAAGGTCGCAACCTCCGCCGTTCTGGCTGCTTTGCCGAGCGATGACGATGTGCTCGCCGGTAACAGCTTTACCGGCAATCAGCTCAAGCTCAGGATGTCCGCCATCAATGTGACGAGTGCCAGCTACGCTATTAATAACGGCGATGCTGTGAGCTTTGCTCATAATGACATCATCACCGTGAACGGCAACTACAACGAGCCGATTACCGTTACGTTGGTGGGCAGGACAGTCGATGGGGATTGGATCACCAAAGCGTTTGCCTACACAAGAGTCGAGCCTGTAGGAGCGGTCGTTCCGCCGGTCGCAGAGCCAACGCATGTCAATGTATATTTGTCGATCAATCGTAATGCGAATTTCCAAGCTTGGGGTACCCACACCTTCGGAGTGAGGACCTATACGTACAACCCTGAGTTGTTCGGCGGATGGCCTGGCGGTACGATGACGAGACTGAAATACAATGGCGTCGACACGCATTGGTATAAGATTAGTATGCCTCGGGCTGCCGTAGGCGGAATCATCTTCAATACCCAAAACAACTCGGGCACTGGTCAACAATCCGGTCAACCGGCGATTACCGCTTCAATGCTGAATAATGAGCAATTATATTTCTATGGTACGGGAGCTTCGGGCTATGGCATCAACACTGGCGCCAACTGGGATACGACCTTTGCCGCAGGCAACAATATCGGCTTCGCAAGCAGCAACGTATTCCCGCCGGGGCGCAATGGCGTGATTTTCAACACATCGGGCGGAAGCTCGGTCGTCAATCAATATGTTCGCGAAGGGGAAAAGGCGATTCGGCCGGCAACCGACCCGACTCGCAGCGGTTATCTTTTCGACGGAAAATGGTATACCGATTCGACTTTCACGCAGGAGTATAGTTTCAACGCTCCCGTAGTCAACACTCTCGGCGACGGTCATATTTACGCCATGACTCTCTATGCCGGTTGGATCCAGCTGGAAGCCGACAAATTCCTCGTCCAGTTCAACTCTCAGGGCGGTAGTTCGGTCATGTCCATCCCTAACGTGGCTGGCGGCAGCAGCATCACTGCGCCGCAACAGCCAGTCAGAAACGGATATACTTTCGCGGGATGGTACAAGGATTCGGCCTATAATAATGCGTGGAGCTTTGGCTCCGATAGCGTGACGGCGGCGACAACGCTCTTCGCCAAGTGGGATGCTTTATCTTACGCGATCACCTATAAGGACGGTGGCGGATCTGCCGTTATGCCAGGCAGCCAGCAAGTCGCCTATACCTTTGAAACGCCGACGTTTAACCTGGCCGAGCCAAGCCCCAAGGATGGGTATAGTTTCAATGGCTGGTATACCGACTCGGAATTCCTGCCGAGCTCAAAGCGAACCAGCGTTGCAGCCAACTCTGTCGGAAACTTGACATTGTACGCCCGCTTTACGGCGGATACCTACCGTATTTCGCTGGATCCTCAGAGCGGGTTAGGCGGTACGGAAAGCATTTCGGTCAACTATGGCGGCAAGCTGCCACTAGGAATCACCCGCCCTGAAAAGGCTGAATATTCTTTCCAAGGCTTCTACGCGAACACTGGCGGAAACGGCCAACAGTATTACAACAGTGACGGCGTCAGAGTATTTGAGGGCAACTGGTCGACCGCATCCGTCAGCAGCTTCTATGCTCATTGGATTCTCAAGGATGATCCGGATATTGCCACTGTAGCAGCGGCGGCGGCAGCCCTCGAAGTGGGTTATGCTGCAGGCAACAATGCAGCTCATGTCACACAAAACATAACACTGCCAACAACGGGGTTAAATGATGTCACCGTTTCCTGGTCAAGCGACAATCCTGGGATCATTCATGCAGATGGCGCAGTTGTTCGTCCATTAGCAGGTGCGGCAAACGCCACTGTTACTTTGACTGCAACATTAACGAAAGGCGAAGTGACGGATACGAAAACCTTTACGGTAATCGTTATGTCTATGGAGACCGAGGCTATATCTGTTGAAACGATAAATATTAACGGCCATGACGCGATCACAACTAAAGGCGGTACGCTTCAGCTAACAGCAGAGGCGCTGCCGGCAGATGCAACGAACAAAGCGGTCATCTGGTCTGCCGAGAACGGAACGGGAAGCGCAACGATCGATGAGTCGGGTTTATTGACTGCAGTGAGCGACGGCACCGTTACGGTGAAGGCGACGGCAGCCGATGGTTCGGGCATCGCGGGAACGAAGTCGATTACGATTAGCGGCCAGGCAACAAGCAATCCGGAGCCAACGAATCCCCCTAGCCATCCAGGACCATCGACGCCGGCGCCAACAGATGTAATTAAGAATGGAGACAAGGCGATTGTGGAGTTCGGCAGTGGTATCACATCGAAGTCCATTCCCGTACGGGATATCGGCGGACTATCCCTGCAGGTGAAAGCCGCGAATGCGGTTCTAACGATTCAAGCGGATACGCTGAAGCAATGGCTGGCTCAGGCGGGGAATCCGTCCGGGGCAAATATTGAAGTAACCGTAGCGCCAGTAACTGCCGGCGATATGGCGAATGCTCCAGCCCAAGGTGGTCAAGCGCACGTAGAAGTTGCAGGCGTGGTCTATGACATAACCGTTAAGCTGAAGCATGACAACCAAGTCATCGAGATCAGTAATACAGGTGGCGGAGTTGAAATTGCCTTGCCTTATCGCAATGATGCCGATGAAGACCTGCTAGGCATTTATTATTACAATGAAGCAAGCAAAGAGTGGGAATATGTAGGAGGCAGCGTAGATGCTGCCAAGAATACCGTGACGGTTACGCTTGCGCATCTGAGCAAATATGCAGTGCTGGAATACGCGAAGTCATTCACGGACGTTCCTTCGAACCACTGGGTTTCTCGGACGCTGGAGGTGCTGGCTGCGAAGCATATCATTAACGGCACAAGCGATACGCGCTTCACGCCAAATGGACACACAACCCGCGCTGAATTCACATCCTTGCTGGTGCGGGCGTTAGGCTTGGCGAATGCGGCAAGCTCAGTTCCGTTCGACGATGTTCAAGCGAGCCAATGGTATGCGAAAGAAGTTGCGATTGCTTATGAAGCAGGGCTTGTCTTGGGAGTAACGGAGACCAAATTCGATCCAAACGCGAAAATCACCCGTGAGCAAATGGCGGCACTGCTCGTTCGTGCCTATGAGTACAAGAACAGTGCAATTGCAGTGACTGGTCAAGAAACAGCCGGTCTCAAGGATGGCTCAAGCATCACTTTATGGGCAGTAGAAGGAGTGAATAAAGCCATCGCTGCAGGACTTCTGCAAGGAAAAGGAAACGGAATCTTTGATGCATCGTCTGACGCCAACCGCGCGGAAACCGCGCAAGCCATCTTGAATTTGTTCAATAAGCTATAAGATGGAATAGAACGGTTAAGAGACTGTTAATCCGCCTAAGGGCACTCGGGATCTGTCCGACAGGTCCAATGTTTTCACCGGGCGATAACACAGTTGAACCAACCTCTCTACTTACACGCGCTGAAGCAGCAAAAGTTATTTCCACCGTTTTGAATACTTAGCGGATGTAACAATAATCCCATTACCGCAAGGTAATTGGGGTTATTGTTTTTCTGTTATTAAATCTGTACGATCCGTGATAAAATTTCAAGAGATTGGGGGGAGACACCATGAAGCTAAACTTCTTACAACGCTATAGACAGCTCACTTTTAAAAATCGAATTATTACGATATTCATACTCATTATTCTGGTTCCGTTTATTTGTCTTGGGCTTGCATCGCTATTTACGATTAACTCCATACTTGTCAATAAAGTCGAGGGTTCCATCCAGAGCAACTTAAGGCAAGATGTACTGACGATGGAAAACACATTAAACAACTTAAACCATGTTTTGCAACAAATCACTTTTGGGGGCGGAACGAACAAACTGCTTGAGCAGCTGCAAAATGAAACGGAGCCTTTCGAGCGGATAAGGCTTCGAAACGAGATGAAGAGCGAGCTGAACGTGATCACCTTCTCCAACCCAAATATAGGATTAACGATGTATTACTTCAAGAATAGCAAAGAGTATGATTTTGAGAATTTTCCAGTCAGAGATCCCTTTAATCCGGAACAGCTGCCAGTTATGGCGATATATCCCGAGATTACTTATTTCGGCCCTCACAAAAGCAATAATAGATCGATTAATCAATTAGTCTTTAGCACCATGCGTAAAGTGAATTGGCTGGATCAAGACGTTTATTTATACATAGAGACAGGCTTTAATGCCACCGCCAAATTATTTGATTCCGACAATCCTTCCAATAAGTCACGAAGGCTGCTTATTCTTGATAATGAAGGTAAAATAACGTTCAGCCAGGACCAAGAGCAATTTCCGCTAAACAGAATGTTTCCCATCGAAAATGCCGAGACCGTGTCAGGATCATATGGGCAATATATATGGCATAAAGAAACGAGCAATCAAGGCTGGAGCATCGTTTCCATATTGCCAAAAGAGGTATTGAACCAGGAAAAAACCCAATGGTATTTTCAAATAACCGTTTATTTCTTAATATTTGAGCTTGCGGCAGTCATTCTCGCTTTATTATTGTCAAGAATGGTATACAAGCCACTAGAGAAGTTCAATATGGAAATTAAAACACTGGTGCAATCCAATTCCAAGGAGAATACGGATTTAACCCATATACCTGAATTTGATTTTTTGCTGTTTAAGATCCGAGCGATGAAAAAAAAGATTTGGGAATTATACGAAGAAATTGAACAGAAAGAAAAGAGAAGAGCGAATTTAGAGGTTGAAACGCTATTGTATCAGATTAACCCTCATTTCTTAATGAATACGCTAGACACCGTACATTGGCTCGCGATGATCAATGGGCAGGAGGAAATCGACAAGCTGGCGCTTTCTTTAAATAAACTCCTGCAATACAATCTTGGCAAGTCGGGTGAGGCTACCACGATTGGAAGGGAAATAGATGCGCTAAAAGAATATTTGCAGCTTCAGAAGATCAGGTACGATTTTCAATTCGATGTGGATATCGATGTGGATGACGATGCGATGATGCTGTCGATTCCACGGTTTATTCTCCAGCCTTTAGTTGAGAATGCCCTTTATCACGGAGTAAGCGATAATGGATATATTCATGTGGATATACGGTTAAACGATGAGCTTGAAATTACGATTGAGGATAACGGCGCCGGGATGCTGCCGGATAAAATCGATCAATTACTGAATGATGATTCCATGGACAGCCAGAAAGTAGGGATGGGCATCGGAATGAAATATGTCAAACGCATACTGGAAGCCAATTATGGAGAGCAAGCAACGTTTCATATTAAGAGCGTGATCGGTAAAGGGACCGTCGTTTCTATGAGCTTGCCTGTGTTTAGAGGTGAACAACAATTATGATTAAGGTATTAATTGTAGATGATGAGAAAATCGTTCGTAAGGGATTAGTCAGCTTTATGCCCTGGCAGGAGTTTGGGATGGTTGTTGTAGGGGAGGCAAACAATGGCGAGAACGCCCTGCAGTTCTTGGAAACGAATAAGGTAGATCTGTTGCTTACAGATCTGTCCATGCCGGTCATGTCGGGAATTGAATTGATGAAGGAAGTAAGAAGGATACATCCGAGTATCCAAATTGTCGTACTGACCCTGCATCAGGACTTCGAATACGTGCAGGAGGCACTTCGGATTGGAGCTATCGATTATATCGCTAAGACACAACTGGAAAAGGAACAATTCAAAGATGTGCTGGGTAGAATTTCATCGTTATTCGATTCGAAAAAATCCACAGGGTACGACAGCCAACGTGATGAATTCGATCAAGTCGATGAACTATACGTGATCTACATCTTGAATGGGCAAAACGACGACTCGGCAATGGATTTCACGCTGCCCAAAGGCGCCATAGAATTGGATGTAGGGGTATGGGGAATGACTTATTTGCCACCGGACTCTATAGCTTCAAGTGCTGATTATGCCATCATCTGCTTTCGTGATTTGAAAGAGCTGGATCGGAAATCAATCGTGCAGCTTACTCGCGTCTATCGAAGGAACGAATTTTTTTACGATTATAGTCCATTGCAGTCTATTCCGTTTGTTCATAATGGCGGGATTACAGCTTTAGGAGAGAATGCCGATTACGACTTGAACAAGCTGAAGCGGAAGTGGCTGTCACCGGATTGGATCTACGAGGATCACATTTTCGAAACGATGCTTCAGGAGCTGAAGGCCATAAAGCTTCCGCCAATAAGATTAACTAGATTATTCTTTTCCTTGTCGGATGAATGGAATCGATTGTATGAGCAAATATTGATTGATCCCATTGGAATGGATGATTCATTCGCCTATTATGCGCAGTTTGAAGGCTGGTTGCGCAACGTAAGGGATGCCATCCATCAGGCTAATAGCAAGCCCCAATATTCCAAGGAAATTCAGAACAGCATTGCGAAGGCGGCTAATATGGCTCAGTTAATGATGAATCAATCCCTATCGGCAGGAGAAATGGCGCAGATCGTCAATATGAGCAGCAGTTATTTCAGCCAATGCTTCAAACAAATCGTAGGCAAAACCTATACGGATTATTTGCGTGATATTCGCTTGGAAAGAGCCAAGCATTATTTGATAAACACGACTAAAACCATTCAGTGGATTGCCGAACAGGTTGGCTATAATGATGAAAAGTATTTTAGCCGCTTGTTTAGGGAGCATATTGGCATTCTGCCAAGTGACTATAGACAGGCTAACAAACAAGTGTGATAGGTTCGTTTTTGAGCTCCTGCATGCTAGGTAGAAATTCGTCCGAAAACAGGGTAGACAGTTTTCGGGCGTCTTTTTATTTTCATCGTATATTCGACCTATCCCTCTTGTATCCTCTAACACGCATCACCTCTTCGAGGTATTATAATCAAGTTGTAGCGAAAGACGTTCATTTAAATTTGCAGTAGGGGGAAAGAAAATGAAAAAGAATTTCAAAACCTTGGCGGTCGGGCTGGTTGTTGCGCTGAGTTTGAGCGCATGTGCCAGCAACTCGCCAAATGAGAATCCAAACAACCAATCAAGCAGCCAACCAAGCAACAATCCAGAGACGGACGTGGCAGTTAATCCATTGGAGAAATTTCCAGAGCCGGTTGAAGTAGCGATAGGCAGGGGGATTGATCCGACTTACAAGTACGAGGGCGAGGATACAGCAGAGAATAACCTGTATACGCGTTGGCTGAAGGACTCCTATAACATTGTGATCAAACATGAGTGGGAAGCATCGACTGTCGATTATGGCCAAAAGGTAAGCTTAGCCATCGGAAGCAATGATTTGCCCGATGCCATGCTGGTTAACGAAACGCAGCTAAGACAAATGGTTAAAGCCGACCAGCTGGCGGATTTGACGGAAGTATACAATAAGTTTGGGGCAGACCGTCTGAAGCAAATCTATGAATCCAATGCAGGATTGCTCGAAGGCGTTACCTTTGACGGCAAGCTGTATGCCCTGCCTGAAACAACGTTGCCTTCGGCACCGATGACGTGGATTCGTAAGGATTGGCTTGATAAGTTAGGCTTGGAAGCTCCCAAGACGTTAGAGGATCTTGAAAAAATCGCAAAAGCTTTTATCGATAATAAAATGGGTGGAGACAAAACGTTAGGCATAGTGGGTACCCAGCAAGGCGGAACTCTTTATTCTACCTTCCTTACCTCTGGCGACCATTTCATGAATTTCTCGCCTGTGTTCTTCTCCAATAATGCTTATCCGGGCATTTGGGTAAAAGATAAGGACGGGAATGCCGTATACGGTTCTACTACTGCTGAGACGAAGGAATCTTTGGTCAAGCTGCGGGATTGGTACGCGAGCGGCATTCTGGATAAAGAGATCGGTTTGAGAAAAAGCACGCAAGAGGTAATAACCAGCGGTCAAGCAGGTATTTTCTTCGGTCCATGGTGGGCACCGTACAACCTTATGGATTCCATGAAAAACGATCCGAATGCCAACTGGAGACCATACACGGCGCCAGTGGATGAGTCGGGCAAATTTAACTCTAACCAAACTACGGGTAGTTCGTACATCGTTGTGAAGAAAACCTACAAACACCCAGAGGCTGTCGTTAAAATGCTTAATATTCATGTATCGGAAAAAGAAGAAAGCTATAAAACAGCGGTGGGCAAAGAATTGACTTCCCAGGAAATTCCATTGTTCCTTATTATGGGTCATGGCGATCAATTGGAATATGCCGTGAAATCCACGCAAAAGGTTCTTACAGGCGAAATGAAGCTGGAAGATGTGGACAAACTCAATTACGGATTTGCTTATGAGCTTGCATCCCATGTGAAGAATGTGAAAAAAGAGCCTTTTGACAACTATGACATTCAATATTGGGACCAACAAAAAGATCCCGACTTCTTCACCCATCTTTACTCACATTTGAATGGCGGTTCAACGTTTGTGGATGCGGACATCAATTATGTGAAGAGTCTTGCAACGGCACAGACCAAAACCATGCAAACAAAATGGACCAACTTAAAGAAAATCGAAGATGAGACCTTCTTGAAAATTATTATGGGCAGTGCCCCGATCGAAGAGTTCGATGCTTTCGTTGAAAAGTGGAATGAACAGGGCGGAGACCAAATTACTAAAGAAGTGAATGAGTTGAAATAAAGCAGAATGATCAAGGCGGGTGGATCGTTCACCCGCCTTGATTATCCTTTTAAGGAGATAGAGATATGCTTAACCGAGGTATTTATAAACACTACTATTTGATGCTCCTACCCGGATTGCTGTGGCTTGCCTTTTTTAATTTGCTTCCCATGTACGGGGTTTTAATGGCATTCAAGGATTTCAACCCAGGCTTAGGCATATTTAAGTCCGAATGGATCGGCTTGGAAAATTTTAAGTATATGTTCGAACTGGATGATAGCAAACAAGTATTCCAAAATACGATTTTCATTGCCTTGTTAAAAATGATTGGTAACTTGATTTTCCCGCTCATCTTTGCGCTCATGTTAAATGAAGTGAAAAACAGGCTGTTTACTAGGTCCGTTCAAACCATTGTCTATTTGCCCCATTTTTTATCCTGGGTTATCGTGGCAGGAATTATGTTGGATATCCTATCTTACTCAGGTCCCATTAACCAGATTCTTTCTCTATTTGGCGTAGAGCCAACCTTGTTTTTCGCTAATGCGGATATCTTTCCTTGGCTTGTCGTGTTTAGTGACGTTTGGAAGGAATTTGGTTTCGCAGCTATTATTTATTTTGCCGCGTTAACATCCATTAACCCTGAAATGTACGAAGCAGCAGCGATAGACGGAGCTTCCCAGTTTAAAAGGTTGACGAGTATTACCCTCCCTAGCATATTGCCGGTTGCGGTTTTGCTTGGCACATTAAGCTTAGGAAATATTCTGAATGCTGGGTTCGATCAAATATTCAATCTTTACAATCCATCGGTCTATTCAACGGGCGATATCATTGATACTTGGGTTTATCGAGCCGGCTTGCTTGATATGCAATATGGTCTTGCGACTGCCGTCGGCCTCCTGAAGTCTGTTGTTGGTCTCGTTCTCATTTCAGTATCTTACGGGCTTGCCTATCGGTTTGCGAATTACAGAATTTTTTAACGGAAAGATGTGATCATCATGGTAGAAGAACGCTCGGTTCCATCTAGGCTATTTAATGGATTCAACATATTCTTGCTTATCATCATTACGCTGCTTTGCATACTGCCTGTTTGGTATACGCTAGTCGTTTCTTTGAGCGACAGGGCAGCAGTGGCTGCGGGTGAAGTTTTTATTTGGCCGCAAGGGTTAACCTTGGGTTCCTACGAAACGATCATTGATGATGGCCAGTTTTTCAAATCATTTTTCATATCCGTGCAGCGTGTATTATATAGTGCCGTTATTACTTTCTTTATCGTACTATTAATGGCCTATCCGCTATCCAAAACCTCTAAAGAGTTTAAGCCGAGAAATATCATTATGTGGCTGCTCATTTTTTGCATGCTGTTCGGAGGCGGCTTGGTCCCATGGTACATGACCATGAAATCCCTTGGCTTAATCAACACGATCTGGGGACTCGTTCTGGGTGGAGGGCTACCTGTTTTTAATGTCATTTTGGTTATGAATTTCTTTAGAAATTTGCCGAAGGAAATGGAAGAATCCGCATTAATTGATGGCGCAGGACCTTGGCGCATCCTTTTTGGTATCTTTTTGCCTCTTTCTACCCCGGTCTTGGCAACGATTCTAGTGTTTACGATTGTCGGGCATTGGAATGAGTTTTTCCAAGCACTTGTGCTCATGACCAAAAATGAAAACTATCCTTTGCAATCTTATATACGCCAAGTCACTCTCGTCATTGACCCGTCCAAAGTAGATGCGGAATCGGCAAAACGGCTGACGAGCTTATCCAATCAGACGTTAAATGCAGCTAAAATTTTCATATCCATGCTTCCGTTATTGATTATATATCCCTTTTTCCAAAAGTATTTCGTGAAGGGAATTACGCTTGGTTCGGTTAAGGGTTGACTTTATGGCAATTACAATCAAATATATTGCAGAGCTCGCCGGCACTTCTATTGCGACCGTGTCGAGAGTCATTTCCAACGACTCAAGAATCAGCGAGAAAACGCGATTGAAAGTAATGGGGATCATAGATCAACACGGTTATCAACCCCATTTACACGCAAAAGGCTTGGCATTAAAGGCTAGTCATAACATGGGTGTCCTGCTTCCTAATCCAGCAGCAAATTTGCACTTCAATTCCATTAAAGCGTTGCGAGGAATCATATCGTCAGCGCAACATTGCGGCTATAATGTATTGCTGCTAGCTGGGAATAGCGAGAAGGATGTATTGCAAATAATTGAGTCCCGATACAAAGGACGAAGCATGGATGGCCTTATCCTCCTTTATTCAAGTGAAAGGGATATTGTCATATCCGAATTAATTTTGAATGGGATCCCCTTTGTTTTCATTGGAAGTCATATGGAGCACGCAGATATCAATGCCGTCGATTACGATCAATTTCAGGCAGCATGGGATGCTACACATTTCCTGATTCAGCTGAACCACCGGAATATTGCCCTACTTCACGCTCCTGTTCACGTCGCTGTCCAGTCGGATCGCATGAAGGGTTACCAATTGGCTTTACAAAGCTCGCGTATTGAACCGAATCCAGACTGGTGTATGGCAGCCGAAAAGGACGAGGAAGATATTATCGTTTGGACATGGATGAATTCGGCTGAAAGGCCTACTGCAATCCTTGTGCAAGATGATGTCTCAGCATTAAAAGTGGTTCGTGCTTTGACAAGATTAAAGCTAAAGGTGCCTGACGATGTGAGCATTGTTAGTTTTAGCCAGGATAATATGGGAGAACTAGTACCGCCAGCTTTAACAGTTGTTCATACGGATTCTTATTCTCTCGGCTACGAAGCTGCTTCCATGCTGCTTCAAATACTGAAGGGAACAATGAGTGGATCAAATCGCATGATTTTACCGCATGGGATTAAGGTTAGAGAGTCCACAAGGAAAATAGATTGAATTACGGTTAATAACTTGCTCCCGCCAAAATGAGGTTGAGCTGATAGCTAATGCGGATACCTTCGGGCTAGCTTGTAATGGCTTGATTATGTGGAGGGAGCATGGTAAGAAATACAATCGTCACATATACGGATGAAAAAACAAATTTAGCAAATGCTAGAGGAAAAACATCCAGGGAGTGCATCATAATGGCAAGAAGACGAAGGTATGCAGTGCCGGGGGTTGAACGGGAAATGCAAACGTTCAAAGCGGAAGTCATGAGGCGCGAAGGCTATGCCGTTGACCCGAATCGGCCGGATGATGTGAAATATGAAGTAGCCAAGGAGCTTGGCGTACCTCTACAGTCTAGCGACAATGGCGAATTAAGTACGGAATCAGTTGGCCATATTGGCGGTAAAATTGGCGGTTCCATGGTCAGGGAAATGGTCCGTCGTGCCAAAGCCCAGCTTGCTAATGAGGATCAACCGTGAAAAGCGGTTAATCACACGATTTGGGACTATATAAGATGTAGCCAGGCTGTCGAGAAAAACTCGGCAGCCTTTATTTCGTTCAATTGGATCTATGCGAGACATGTATCTCGAATAATGATTTGAACGCATACAAACGGTCGTATTAATGGATAGAAAAAGGAGCATTCCTACAGATAATGTCTCGTTTTATATCGCCTAAAAATGATATGACACTATTCGACAAAAATAGATAAGAAGTAGAGGAGCGGCATGCTATACTTATCTAGCAGAAAAGTGATCGATTCACTATTCATTTTTCATGACAGTTTAAGAGGAGCATACGCAAAATGAGTGTATTTCGCAAAAAAGGTTTAAGGATGCTGTCTAGTTTTTTGGCATTATCCATAATCATGTCCAGCTTTAGTGGTTTGGCCTTAGCAACAAGCATTGGGAGCGGTACTGCAGCAGAGGCAACTAGCAAGTTACTCTCGAGTTTTGATTTTTCGGGAGCCAATGCCAAAACATTTACGATCAGCGACGGTTCAGCCGAGCCGGAACATACTGTACATATTATTCTGGATCAGAATATGGTTGATATGCAGGGCATTGTGAATCTACTAAATGATGCCTCCATGCTAGCAACAACCGATATTATTGCCGATGCAGTATCTCCTAATGCATTTAGGCTTACCTCCAGCGTAATCGGTAAAACAAGCCAGATCGCCATCACGGGACCGGACGCTGCCGACTTTTTTGCGCTATCCCAATACTCCGGTACGGCTACGGATCAAGAAAGCGTTGAAGAAACGAAGATAAGCCTGTCTCCGTTTTATGAATCGGATGAAAGCATGGGCTATGTATTAAGCGATATGACGTTGCCGGTTACCGATATCATAAACCATACCTCTATTTCATGGTCCAGCGACAATGCGGCAGTCATTACCGATTCAGGTGAAGTCGCAAGACAAGCCGCCAACACGAACGTGACGCTTACCGCCACGATAACGAAGGGATCAGCGATAGACACGCAGACGTTTGTTATTACGGTTATCGGAACAGAGCCTACCGTGGTGTTAACGGACGAGGAGAGCGTAGCGAATACGAAAGCGAGCTTGACGCCTTTTTATGATACGGATGAATCGGAAGGGTATGTAAAAGGTAATTTGACATTGCCATTGACGGATGTCATCAACATAACCAACGTATCTTGGGATTCGAGCCACCCAACGATTATTACGAATGCAGGAACAGTAAACAGACCCAATGTTACAACAACGGTTACGTTGACGGCTACGATATCCAAAAATGCAGTTACGGATTCCGTATCCTTTCAAGTTTCCGTAATCGGAACGGATTCGGAACTGGTTAACATAGCAAAAGCAGGTCTCAATCCAACCTATGTTAGCGGCGATTCCGAAGCTTCGGTCACTCAAAACCTACTGCTTCCTAGTACCGCTAATAACGTAACCATTAGTTGGGAATCCTCTAACCTGACGTTTCTGACCAATGCCGGCGTGGTGGAGCGACCAGCTTTCGTTGATGGTCCGGCAAATGTCGTTTTGACAGCTACGCTTACGAAAGGCCAGGCCGTTGATACGAAAACCTTCAATCTGACCATTGCGCCAAAGGAAGCGACTGATCTTGAAGCCGTCGCATTCGCTAAAGGAAATATAGCAGTAGGATATATGACAGGGGACTCGGCTAGTCACGTAACGGGCAATCTTACGCTAGATACCACGGGTGCACTCGATACAGCCGTTTCTTGGACATCAAATCTTGCTTCAGTTGTTTCATATAACGGAGTCGTTAATAGGCCTGTAAGTGCACAAAACATGAATGTTACGCTTACAGCTACGATTACGAAAGGATCGGCTATGGATACGCAGACTTTTGACGTGACTGTGCTAGGAACAGTCACGGATGAGGAAAGCGTAGCGAATACGAAAGCGAGCTTGACGCCTCTATATGATACGGATGAGTCGGAAGGCTATGTTAAAGGCAATATGACGCTGCCGCAGGCGAATGCCATTCAATTGACTTCTATTGCCTGGTCTTCAAGCCAACCGGCCATTATTTCTAATGCTGGCATTGTAAATAGACCCTCTGCTACAACTATGGTTACTTTAACAGCTACCATTGTCAAAAATTCAATTACCGATACAGCAGTATTCAATGTTTCGGTAATAGGGATTGATTCGGAACTTATTCAACTCGAAAAAGCTAATCTCAACCCAACCTATGCTAGCGGCGACTCAGAAGCTTCGGTCACTCAAAGCCTGCAGCTTCCGCTTGCCTCAAACGGTGTGATGATTAGCTGGGGTTCGTCAAAACCGAACGTACTTGCCAATAATGGAGCAGTGACGCGTCCGGCTTTCGTTGATGGTCCGGCAACGGTTGCCTTAACAGCCACGCTGACAAAAGGTGATGCCGTTGAAACCAAAATCTTCAACCTCACCATTATGCCGTTAGCTGCAGAATCCGTTACTAATCCGGGAACCGCATTGCCGACACCTGCTTTTGAAATGACAAGCGCAACAAAATCGTTAATTGAAGCGTTAGGCGCAGGCGTTGTAGTAGCTCCCGTACAATACTCTACAAGCAGTACAGGCGATACCCTAACCAAAGTGAATCAAGCAGAGCTTCTTGCACTGGTGAATAGCAAGGAGACCAAAGCGGTAATTGTTCCAGTTACGAATAAGAATGGTCGTGCCGTCGTATCTTTGACGCCTGGATTGCTTGCCGTTATGAAACAAAAAGATGAGCAGTCGAAAATCGTGTTCCAAAGCAATGGCGTGACGTATGAAATGCCTGCTGCTTTTGCAGACACGGCAGCTATAGCCAAAGCACTGGGGTTTATTGAGTCTGTCGCTAAGGATGCCGAACTTCAAATAACGATTGAAACCGTACCTACGGACACTGTAATTGGACAGATTACGGATGCGGGTGGCAAGCCAATCGCTCCTGTAGTCAGCTTTTCCATTGTAGTGGTTACTCCCGACAAGACCTATGCGTTCAATGATTTTAGAGGTACGTATATCAAACGTTCGTTTGATTTGAATGCAACGGTAGATTCGACTAATTCGGTTGGCGTTCTTCTCCATCAGAATGGCTCCGTAACGCCGGTACCGACCATTTTCACTAAGGTTGACGGCAAACCGGTAGCTATTATTAAAGTAGATCACAACTCCACTTATACGATTATTGAGCACGCCAGCATGCTTTCGGACATTGACACCTCATGGGCGAAAGATAAAATTAGAACGTTGGCTAACAAGAAGATTATTAACGGATACGAAGAGGGAATATTCAAGCCAAACGGTCATGTCACCCGTGCGGAATTTGCTTCCATGATTGCAAAGGGGCTTGGCTTGAATGAGGATTCCAGCGCAGTCAAGTTCTCTGATATCGGCAATGAAGCATGGTACGCCGGAGCCGTAGGCGCAATGTCTTCACGCGGATTCATCAGCGGATATAACGACGGCAGCTTTAAAGCAGACCAAAAAATTACCCGCGAGGAAGAAGCGGTTATTCTCGCTCGCGTGCTTGCTTATCTTAAGCGCGATGTGAAATCGAGCAGTTCAATTCTAGATAACTTCCGCGATCAGGCATCCGTATCTGAATATGCGCTATCCTCCGTCGGGACTCTCGTGCAATTGAAGATTATGAACGGGGATAACCAAGGAAACTTAAATCCGCAAGGAAATGCTACACGCGCGGAAACCGCAACTTTGGTTCACAATCTACTAAGCTTAGTGGAGTTCCTGAACTAATAAGCCAAACGAATATAGGGAAGAGTCAACATATAAAGAGCAGGAGACGCCCGGTGGGGTGCTTCCTGCTCTTTGTTATTCATTTGCTAAAATTTGAAAAAAGCTGAAATGTAACGTGAGCAGCTCTTACTTTGCGTAACAAACAGGTATAATGATAGCAAAGAAGTAGCAATTAGGGCTTGAGCCTGCTGAATCTATATAATAAAAGGAGTATGAACATGGACAATAGCAGCCAAACAAACCAAGAAAGCGATTTTCCTAAGATAAGCCAACCGGCGACTCGTGCGCTCTCGCATGCGGGTTTATACAGGCTCGAACAACTGACAAAAGTGACGGAAGCAGACTTATTGAAGCTGCATGGCCTGGGACCGAAAGCCATAAGGATTTTGAATGAGGTTCTCAAAGAGAAGGGGCTGTCCTTTGCAAAAAAAGGATAACATGACATCCATAACCCAGATGTTGATCGCATGTATGAGCGAAACGATAAGACAATTGCAGAAGGGAGACCTGTAACGGATGTACGAACAAAAAACAAAAGAAACCGACAACAGCGTAATCGAATTTCTTGATCTCATCGAGAATCCTAAGAAACGCGAGGACGCATATAAGCTGTTGGATATATTTACGGAAACGACGGGGCATCCAGCTAAAATGTGGGGACCGAGCATCATTGGTTTCGGCTCCTATCACTACCGTTATGACACAGGCCATGAAGGGGATGCGCCGCTGGAGGGCTTCTCGCCGAGAAAAGCAAAAATAAGCTTATATTTCGCAACCGGTGACAACGAAAGAGCTGCCTTGCTGCAAAAGCTCGGCAAGCATACCTCGGGAAAAGCATGCGTCTATGTCAACAAGGTAGAAGACATTGATGTTGACGTTCTGAAAGAATTGATTCTTCAATCCATTGTATTTCTGAATGAGCGGTACCCGGAGTCTTGAACGAAACATCAGCATTCGAATAAGCCTCATTGATGAAAGAGACCTGAAATGGAGGTCTCTTTTTATTTTTATGCGTATAGGTGAAATCCCCCGCTTTGATTAATGAGATGGCAAAAACGGTTTTGTTGACACATATATTAGCGAATGCTAATATAATCATCATATTAGATTTAGCTAATATGAAGTGGAGGGAAATGAATAATGACGGTAGCTCCATATGACATAAAGGCCAAATTCATGCGTGGATTTAGTGATAAAACAAGGCTTCAAATACTTGAATCGATTAAAAAAGAGGAAAAAACGGTTTCTCAGATCGTAGAGGCGCTAAACGGAAGCCAGTCCAACATATCTCAGCATTTGGCGTGTTTGAAAGGCTGCGGCATTATTGTTAGCCGTCAAGAAGGGAAATTCATTTACTACAGCTTGAGGAATGATCAGATTGCTCTTTTATTAGAGGTAATGGATGCCGTATTCCATCAAGTAGAGGACGAAGTCGCTGCATGCGAGAGAAATGATGAATGGGATTGCTGCTCTAAAGGGTGAGAAGGGAGGAGAATATGGTTCAGGGGACGACTCAGAGCTATCTGATCGAGGGCATGGATTGCGGAGCTTGTGCAAAGACGATTGAAAATCATTTTAAGCATAACGGGCTTGCGAGTAGTATCAGCGTGAACTTCTCGACAGGAATAATGACGATTGATCATGCTGGCACGATTAATGAAATTATTGACGAGGTGTCAAAAGCGGGTTTCAAAGCGACGTTAGCTGGTGACAATAGGAACGCCGAAATGAAGCAAGATAAACGCTTTGCTAACCACGTTGTTTTATCGGGTTTATTTCTTGTACTGGGCTTCCTTGGTTCCCACACGTTCGTATCCGAATCATTCATTGTCATTCTTTATGCCGTTTGTATGGTGACAGCCGGATATAAACCGGCAAGAAGCGCGTATTATGCGGTCAAAAGCAGATCATTGGATATGAATGTACTAATGACTGTAGCTGTGGTCGGCGCTGTAGCAATTGGGCAATGGCTCGAGGGGGCAACGGTTGTATGGTTGTTTGCATTAGGCAATCTGCTGCAGGCAAGATCCATTGAAAAAACGCGGAATTCCATTCGAAGCTTAATTAATCTTGCTCCGCCTGCCGCTTATGTGAAACAAGGGGCTGAATGGATACAGAAGCCAGTGGATCATATTGCAATTGGAGAGATTATAGTCGTTAAGCCTGGCGATAAAATTCCGTTGGACGGGCGCGTTACTGCCGGTACGTCAAGCGTCAATCAAGCTCCCATAACAGGGGAATCCATTCCGGTTGATAAGGATGAGGGAGATCTTGTTTACGCTGGCACGATAAATGAGCATGGCGCTTTGGAGATTGCCGTCACAAAAAGATTCAAGGATACGACGCTTTCCAAGATCATTTACTTGGTTGAAGAAGCACAAGAAAAGAAAGCGCCCACTGAAGCCTTTGTCGATAAATTTGCCCGCATTTATACACCGATCGTGTTCGTTGCAGCGCTTGTCTTCATGGTGATCCCGCCGATCCTCGGTATAGGGTCTTGGGGAGATTGGTTCTATAAAGGATTGGAATTGTTAGTGATTGCTTGTCCGTGTGCGCTTGTGATCTCAACCCCCGTAGCGATAGTGTCTGCAATTGGCAATGCCGCAAAAAACGGCGTTTTGATTAAAGGCGGAGCCTTTTTAGAAATAGCAGGCACCGTTTCTGCCATCGCCTTTGATAAGACAGGCACTTTAACAGAAGGGAAGCCTAGTGTCTCGCAGGTTGTTGCATTTGAAACAAGCGAAGAGCAATTAATCGCTGTTGCACAGACGCTAGAACAATACTCCACCCATCCGATTGCCCAAACGGTCGTTCAGTATGCCAAAGAAAAAGGATATGCTTCCTTGCAGGCTGCGGATTTTAGAAATATGGTGGGCAGAGGTATTGGAGCCCTCATGGATGGCAGTCAATATTTTGCAGGGAATCTAAGACTGTTTCAAGAATTAAACACGCCTCTTGGAAATGCAGAAGCTAGGTTTGCAGAGCTTCAGCAGGAAGGGAACACCCTTGTTATTATTGGTACCCGTGAGAAGATATTAGGCGTGATTACCGTAGCGGATGCTGTACGTCGTTCAACGCTCGAAGCGCTCGAGAAACTTAAAGAATCAGGTGTTAAACAAATGGTGATGCTGACGGGTGATCATGAGGGTGCGGCGCGGAAAGCAGCTGCTCAAACAGGCATTAGCCGTTATTTTTCAGAGCAGCTACCGGAAGACAAAGTGAATTGCATACAGCAATTGCAGACAGAAGGGTATACGGTAGCAATGGTAGGAGACGGAATTAATGATGCTCCGGGACTCGCTGCAGCAAACATAGGCATCGCTATGGGAGGCGCAGGAACCGATACGGCGATGGAGACGGCGGATATCATATTAATGGCTGATAACTTGGAGAAACTGCCGCATACCTTAAAGCTTAGCCGAAAAGCGTTAAAGATCATAAAACAAAATATTTGGTTTTCTATAACGATTAAGGCAGCTGCGCTCATTCTTATTTTCCCCGATATTTTGACGCTATGGTTAGCTGTCATTAGCGATACTGGCGCTGCATTGCTTGTCATTCTGAATAGTATGAGGCTATTGAGGCTTAGAAGCTGATGAGGCTGTTCATTTGAATATAATAGAAACGGGATGAAGAAATGATTAAGGTCGGAGCCGTTATTTTCCTATATGCGGCAGTGATTGCAGCTGTTCTAGCGAATCAGGAGCCCATTCTATCTTGGATCGCTCAAGATGGAATGAAGCGGCTCCCCTGGATGGTTGGGCTTGCTGTTTTTACGGCAACTATTCCGTTTTTCCCATTCGGATTTATAGCAACGATGATGGGCGCGCAATACGGGCCGATTTGGGGCAGTTTGATTAATGTAATCAGTTCAACAGTAGCTGCCGCATTAACCTTTTGGCTCGTACGAACCCTGCTCCAGGATTGGGGACGCTCATTCATCGCGAGATCGCGGAGGATGGACCGGTTCATGCACCATTTTGAACGCAATGCGTTCATGACCGTATTTGTGTCTCGCCTTATTCCTTTCGTACCCGCTCAGGCGGTCAATGCGGCCTCCGCAATCAGCCAGATGGCTATTGGTAGTTTTGTGCTTGCTACTTTAATTGGAAAAATACCGGTCATGTTTGTATTTGCCGTGATGGGCAATCAGTTGTTTTCAAGTCTCTCCAATCTATTAATCACTTGCGGCATCTATTTGTTCTTTTTAATGATGGTGTATGCGGGCTTGCGCTGGCGGAATTGGAAGGGGAGCCCTAATGCGAAAGACTGAATGTTTACTTATATCGTTCTTGAACTAAAGCGCAATAAAGTGCTTGCCTCATAAAGCAAAGCTTTGTAGAATGCTTAAACGCTACTGACATCCTGCTGTCAGTAGCGTTTTTTGGATAGCGGGCTTAAGTCCAAAGCAATGGAGCAAGATCTTAAAATGGCCGTGTTGCTGAATCGTTTTCTTTTATGATTGGGGACCGCCTGGCTGGGCGGAATTTCCAACGAGCAGGAAATCTCCTTTCCGGGTTTCGCTTTGAGCGCAATCGTAACTTTCTAAACTGTTTGAGTATATTATTCCATTGTATTTAATTGTCGAAACACTATGATTAGGTATATAAACACCATAGGAGGTTATGACGAATAAGCCCACTACATATAGGGAAAGGAAGAGCGTCTTGAACGGTGGTGACGGGAAGAGCCATGTATGCGCGTGCGTAAGCGACAATAGCCAACCTGAATTGTAAGCGTTTTATAAATCAGTGGTTGTATAACGGCCATTCTTCCAGTAGAAGAACATTTTAGAAGTGAAATCGACGATTTGCGGTAAATAACCAAAGACGATTACATAGGGAGGCTCTTGGGCCATGAAGATTTTTAAGAATAAAAAAGTAAAGCAGTCCTTTATTTCGCTTTTCGCTTTTTGCCTTGTTATCACCTCCGGACTGCCGGCTGGCAAGGCTGCCGCTGCGGAAGCGGCTACTGAAAGTTTCGATGCAAGCGCAGGCGCCTTGGACATCGATTACGCTTCGTATCTGTCCAAGCATGATATTGTTTATAAAGCGCCGATTGCCGATCCGAAAGGCGCATTGTTTGCAGGCAACGGCCGTGTAGGCGCGATGGTGTGGGATACGGAAAACGGCATGACGATGCAACTATCCGGTGTCGACGCTTCGCAGCAAGGGTTCGCGTCTCAAGGCCTTGTCCATTTGCATACGAATCCGGGCTTAAATACGGCCTACGCCGATTATGAGCAGAGGCTTTCCTTGTACGACGGTACACTGACGACCAAGTACGATTCGAACCGCAAAATCACGGTGTTGGGCGATCCTGATTCGGAAGTCATCGGCATTCACGTCGAAGACAGCCGTGTGGGCCTCGCCAGCGTTTCGCTGGATTTGAGCCTGTGGGATGTCAGCACCTTCAACGGCGGCGACGTCAGAAACATCAATACGTGGAGAAACGTGACCCCCTTCGCGGACGAAGCGAACAAGATCGTTGGCTTCAGCCGCGGTCAGGCCGATCCGGACAACTTCGGCTATACGATGGCCGCTACGGTTGAAGGAGCGGACTTCTCCACGCAGACGGTGGACGGCAGCAAGGTAAGATTGAATATCAAACCTTCGTCGAGCTACACGATCTGGATCTCTACGGCGAGTCGACTTAACGCTCCGGGCCACGATTCGGTCGCCGAAGCGAAAAACCAATTGGCGAGCGTCACAGCCAAGGGGTATGCCGACACCTTGTCCGATTACAAGCAATGGTGGCATGATTTCTGGGAGAGATCATTTGTACAGTATTCCAACGCGTCCGGCGACGCGGACTATATGGAAACGTTCTATTACCTGAGCACGTACTTTATCGGCGCAGGCGGCTTCGGCAATTATCCAAACCACTTTATCAACGGCGTATTCAGCGCTGTCAAGGACGACGACGTCAGCAAGTGGAGCCATGCTTACTGGTACTGGAACCAACGGGACGTGTACCACTCGTTCCTTGCGTCCAACCATGCGGAAATGGTCGGTATTTTCAACAATTTATACAGCCGCAATTTTGATTATTTGAAAACGTATACAAATACGCGGTACGGCGTTGACGGCATCTGGGTGCCGGAGACGATGGGCTGGAGCGGCAGCGCGCAAGGTACGATCAGCAGCGATTATACGCAGGACACGCTATCCACCGGGCATGAAGCTGCGATGAACATGTACGCGCAGTACAAGTATACGAATGATGAGGATTACCTGAGAGAAAAGGCTTATCCGTTCATGCGCGAAGCCGCAAAATTTTATTTAGGTATGCTCAAGCTGGACAGCAATTCCGGCGAGTACTACATGCCTTCATCCAATGTGCATGAACAGCACTGGGATGTAAAAAATGCGATTACCGATTTGGCTGCGGTGCGCAACTTGTTCCCGGTCGTTATCGAGACTAGCGAACAGCTGAGCCTGGACGCCGATCTGCGCGACGACTGGCAGAACGTGCTGGACAATCTGTCTCCGTACCCGGTCGATCCGAGCAACCCGACTCAATATTTACCGCATGATCTACCCGAGTCCCCGGCGCGGAACAACGAAAACGTCATACTGGATCTGGTATGGCCGTATAGTGTAAGCGGTATCGGCTACCCGGATCACCAAATGTTCGTGAACAACTACAATACGCGTCCTTATAAATACACAGGCAATAACGTCTGGGATCCGGCGCCGATTCAGGCGGCTCGCCTCGGCCTTGGCGACGAAGCGTATCTGGGCATGAGAATGATGCTTCAACGCTATCAGAACTATCCGAACGGACGTACGACTAACACGAACGGCGAGCTCGAATATTTGGGCGTGCATTTGCTGGCGCTTAACGAATCGTTGCTGCAAAGCTATAACGACAAAATAAGGGTTTTCCCGGCTATGCCGACGGGAGATCCAAGCTTTGTGAGCAAGTTCACACTACTTGCGAGCGGAGGCTTCCTTGTAAGTTCCGAGAAGGAAGCGGACGAAATTAAATATGTCGGCATCAAGAGCCAATATGGCAACAAAGCGACAATGATTAACCCTTGGGGAACCGAGGCGCTGCAAGTCAGAAACGAAGCGGACGACTCCATCGTCATCACGACATCGGACAATGAGTTCTCGTTCGATACGGAAGAAGAAGCGGTGTATGTTGTGGAACGCGTCGCGAAGACGCTGGAAGCCTACACGCACACACAGCTTACAGGAACGGTGAATAATGCGGTCAAATCGTTGAGCGGGACCAACTCGAAGCTGGGCTTGGACGCTACGGGCGGCCGCGTGACAGCAACGACTTTCTATGCAGACGGCTCGTACGGCGGGACTGCTGTAACGCTTGCCCCTGGCACGTATACGACCGCACAGCTTTCGGCGGCAAATATTCCGAACAACTGGGCTTCTTCGGTCAGAGTTCCGGCCGGCTATACGGTTGCGGTTTATGACAATGACAATTTGACGGGTACAAAATGGCTGTATACGTCGGATGCGGATTTCCCGTCCGGTCCAAGCCCTAATGCGAACGACAAAATGTCTTCAGTACGCATTTATTTGAGCGACGGCAGCACAACTTACGAAGCAGAGAGCGGCACGGCCAACAATCCGGCTAACAAGTATAACGACGGTGCTGCTTCCGGCGGCATCGCAGTGAAGCTTGCTTCGCAAGGCGACTCGCTGACTTTCGCGAATTCGGTGTCGGCATCGCAAATTATTTTCAAATACGCGACGGCAAGCAATCCGGGCCAAATCAGTCTCTACGTGAACGACAATTTCAGCAAAAAAATCGTATTCCCGACCAACGGCGTATGGGAAGGCGGATATCCGACGCTAACGGTTCCGGTGAGCGTGCCAGGCGGAGCAAAGGTAACATTCCAGCTAGACGCCGGTGACAGCCCCGTTCACCTTGACTCGATGTCGATGATTTCAATGGATTTGAGCGGAGTGGCGCTTGATATCGCGAGCAATACGATTAATGGCACGTCAGTCAATATGCAATACAGCATTAATTCCACGAACGGTACTGACGGCACTTGGACAACGGCGAAAGCCGGCAGCACTTCCGTCTATCTGACCGGAGGCAAGGTATATGTCAGAGATAGTAGCGATTATACCAATTTTGCTCTGGTAGGCACGGTTCCGAATTTCGCGGGGCAGAAGTACGAAACGGAAAGCGGCACAAGATCGGGTACGGTCGGAATATCGAACGATGGGAGCGCATCGGGCGGCAAAGCGGTCGACCACTTCTCGCAACAGGGAGATTCCGTGTCGATTGCCAACGTGCAGCAAGGCTCGAGACTGACGATCGGTTATGCGACGGACAACAGCAATGCGCGTTTGAGCTTATACATCAACGATCAGGACGCGGGCAACATCAGCTTCCCAAGAACCAACAGCTGGAATACGACGTATGCGACGGTAACGGTGCAAAAGGCTATTCCTGCGGGAGCTACGCTCAAAATTCAATTGGATAGCGGCGATTCGGGCGCAAACCTCGACTACATTACCGTCCAGGGGCAAGATTTGGTCGGCGTAAGTTTCGATGAAGCCACAGGCTTCATTAAAGGCACCAACTCGCTGTTGGAGTACAGCCTAAACTCGACCAACGGCACCGACGGCAATTGGGCGACTGCGAAAGCCGATAATACGCAGATTGCCTTGGTACCAGGCAGCATCTATGTCAGGGAAGCGGCCAACCACGGCAACTTCAAGCTGCTCAAGACGGTTGCCGGACAATTGTATGAAGCGGAGCGGGGGACGCTTGTCGCGGCTAACGCATCCGATGACGGAGCGGCTTCCGGCGGCAAAGCGGTAACCGGCCTGTCAACGCCGGGCAGCTCGTCGATGGCATTCACAAGTACGGGCAAAGGCGGACAATTGGTGATCGGCTATACGACGGCCAATACGAACAGCAAGCTGAGCCTTTATGTCAACGATCAACTCGTGAAGAGCGTAGGTTTCCCTAGCACCGGAGTTTGGAGTGGAGCCTATTCGACCGTTAGGACCAATGTCAGCATTCCTGCCGGCGCAACGGTCAAGCTGCAGCTTAACAATGGCGATTCGGGCGCGAACGTCGACTACTTCATCGTTCAGCCGCTGGATAATTTTAGCGGTACGGGCATAAATGTGGCGGCAGGCCAAATTTCGGGCACAACTGCCGACATGGAATACAGCATGGACTCCACTGACGGCACCAACGGCAATTGGAGCTCGGCAAGCGCGGGCAATACGCCGGTTGCATTCGGTCCAGGCAAAGTGTACCTGCGCTCAGCGGATAATCATAGCTTGAACAGCTTGCTGGCCACGATTGCTGCTCCGGCTGAAGCCCCTGCGGTTACAGCTGACTCGGCGGCGGGAATGTCGCAAGTGAAGCTTGAAGGCGCTACGACAGCCATGCAGTACAGTCTCGACGGAGGCGAGAGCTGGTCCGCCGTTACGGGAAGCCTGGCTGCGGGCACGGCTGCGCTTGATCTGTCCGTTTCTCCGAATGACGATCTGCGGGTACGACTAGCGGCAACGGCCTCCGCGCTCTCCTCGCAGGCAACCGTTAAACTGAATATTTCAGTCGTGCCGACACCGGAACCTACTACGGAGCCAACACCGGAACCGACTACGGAGCCGACACCGGAACCGACTACGGAGCCAACATCGGAACCAACGACAGAGCCGACACCGGAACCGACTACGGAGCCGACATCGGAACCAACGACAGAGCCGACAACGGCACCAACGGCAGAGCCGACGGCGACTCCTGTCGTAACGCCGACCGTACCTCCGACGCTGCCGCCGACCAGCACACTGGTTCCGATTAAACCGAAAGTAGTCGTAGATGAGACGACTAAGATCGGAACGGCATCTGTCGACAGCGATGTTTTGGCTAAAGCGATTGCGGCAGCGAAAGCCGACCCGACAGGCCATGCAACCGTCAGCATCGAGCTGAACGCGGAAGGCGCGGAGGCTTACGTACAGAAGCTCCCGGCATCCGTGCTTGGCGACGAGAGGGCGCCTGTAACCATTGAAATTAAAACGCCGCTGGCTTCGATTTCCATACCTACTGATCTGTTGCAAGGCAGCAAGCCTGCCGACGATACGGTAGAGTTCTACATCGGGGTACCGGAAGAAGGTATGTTGAGCGAAACGATCAAGAAGCAAATTGGCAATCGTCCGGCGGTTACGTTGGCCGCCTGGTCCGACGGCACAGCCCTGGCATGGGATGACCGGTCTGGACCGATTGCGATGCAAATTCCGTATCAGCCGAGCGCAGCAGAGCTGGCCGACCCTGAGCATATCGTCATCTGGTCCATTGACGAAGCAGGTCAAGCGAGGCCGGTAACGAGCGGCAAGTACGACGCGGCTACCGGGCAAGTCATCTTTAATGCTGTGGAACCGGGAACGTTCGTCGTAGCGTACGTACAAAAAACGTTTGAAGACATCACGCCGCTGGATTGGGCGAAAAACCAGATCGAGGTGCTGGCGTCCAAAGGCATCATTAACGGTATCTCGGAAAATTCGTTCGAGCCTAAGCAGCAGATTACGAGAGCAGATTTCCTAGTGCTGCTGATGCGTATGCTGGAGATGAAGGGCGAGGCGGGAGAAGCATTTGCCGACGTTCCTGCCGAAGCGTATTACAGCGAAGCGCTGCTTACGGCGAGAGGCCTTGGCATCGCCAACGGCGCAGGAGACAACCTTTTCCTGCCGACTGAACCCATCTCCAGACAAGAAATGGTCGTATTGACGGAGAAGGCGCTGAAAGCAGCGAATAAAAAGCTGACTGGACAGACGTCTGCCGGCTTGAATGACTTCAAGGACAGCAACGCTGTAGCCGATTACGCAAAGGAAAGCATTGCTTACCTGATCGAGAGCGGAATCCTTCAAGGCTATAACGGGCAAATCCAGCCTAATGCGCCGACTACGCGCGCAGAAGCGGCGGTAATGCTGTACAATATCTACAACGCAGCGCAATAATAACAAAGCAGAAAAGAGAAGAGCAGACTGGTACCCATACGTTGGACACTTTGAAAAAAGGGTTTAGCGTATGGGTACCTTTTTGTATAACTAGTCAATATTGAGGGTGAGTTAAGAGCAAGAAACACTTTAAGGAGATAATTAGCAGCGGGAAAAGGCACAAGCCTAAGCGCTTGTTTTACCTTATTCAGGATGCCATGCAACAAGCCATGGCGCGAATGACATGTTATCCCTGCCAAATTGCTTGAGGTTTCTCGCTCTGGCTTTTACAACCGCCTCATTCTGCTGACATACGCGAGAAGCGTATGTTAGCAGATAAGCAAGCAGATGCATTCGTCAAGAAAATATTTGATGGAAGAGGTTACGATAAGGATAAATCAAAGTAAAAGAATTGATGCCATTAATAAAATACTTTCAGCGTCTTGATTTCAAACGCACCGAAGTCAAGCTCGACGCGTCTGCCGTCCAGCAGCGGCAGCTCAGCCAGTTCTTCTTCGAGCATGTTGGCAAGGGCGACGCGCGCCGGTACTACTCCGAATGTGAGCGAGGCTCCGGTTACCGCGGAACGCTCGGCTTCGTATAAGCGGACGATATATGCGTCGCCTTCCTCGCCAGGCTTCACTGCTTCCACGATCACATTCGGCGCGTCGATCGACAGGAACGAATCGGTCGGGCGGCTGCTCTGGCCCTGTACGGTCAGCATTGGCACGTTTAATTCATATGCAGGCCGAATGACCGATTCAGCGCTAAAGCCCGTGGCATGCGGAAGGAAGGCGTACGTTACCCGATGGACGCCGATGTCGCCGCGCGGATCGGGGTGAGTGCCGCCCTTGTGCAGCGATAGACGCATATCCGAGCCATGCACGGATATGCCGTACTTGCAGTCGTTGAGCAGCGCAACTCCGTAGCGGTTCTCGGATATATCGGTCCATTTATGGGCGCATACCTCGAACATCCCCTGATCGTACGGCGTATTTGTATGCGTCGGCCGCTCAACGTGGCCGTACTGCACTTCGTGACGGGCGTTATGGGCATACACAGCCGTATCGAAGCCGACCTTTAACAGCTGATGCGAATCCTTCCAGTCGATGACCGTCTCGAAATCAACCCGGGCCGTATTAGCATGGAAAACCATATGCTGTGTGAGCAAGGAAAGCTTGCCGATCCGGTACTCACTGCGTATCCGGAATTGCAGCGGGCCATCGCTCACAAGCTCGCGAGCGAGCAGTCCGGTTTGCAGGTGCAGCTTGCCGAATATATCGCGGTCGATGTCCCAATTGTCCCAGGCGCCCGGCAAATCCTCGCCCATCAGAAACGCGTTGAGCGGATGGCCCGAGCCGCGCAGCTCACGCCTTGCGGATTTATCGAAGAACGAGACGATATAGCCGAATTCGTCAAACCGGACATGCGCATGCGGCGTATCCAGAATATTCGCGGCTTTATCATACCGGAAACGGGAGGAACTCGCGTATTCCGCTTGCGGGACGTTGGCCAGCGGGATCGCAATGGAGCCCATCGCAGGCACAGCGGCGCCGGCGATCAGCAGCTTTTCGCGGCCGAATGCGTCCGTAATCCGTTGGTTCTTAAGCGCCGCGTCGGCTGGCACCCAGCCTTGTCCGATGCCTGCTACGGCAACGGTGTCGTCCCGTTCCCAGCTCAGCGGGTTCCAGACCGTTATCGCGTCCTCCGCGCCGTTCGCCGTTCCCGCCAAAATCGCAGCAGCGGCCGCTTGCGCCTCACCGATCACCGCGCCAACTTCGCGGATAGCGCGGTCGTGCACCTCCGGTATCGACGTTCCCGGCAAAATATCATGGAACTGGTTGATCAACAGAAGCTCGTATAGCGCCTCCAACCGCTCACGATTCGGCGTCTCTCCGTTTGCTGCGCCGATGCTCTCCAGCAGGTCGAGATTCCGCAACGCGAATTCGGCTTTGCGGTTATTGCGTTTAATCTGGTGCATTTGCGTCAGGGTTCCGCGATGGCCTTCAAAATAAAGCTCTCCGACATAGAGCGGCGGATTGACCGACGTCGCCTCTAGCTCCTGCATGAACCGGCTTGCCGTCGTATGTTCCGACTTCGGAACACCCTCTAGATCGGCCGCGCGACGCGCCATTTCCAGCATTTCGTACTGCGGGCCACCCCCGCCATCGCCGAAGCCGTAGGAAACGAGGCGTCGGTCGTTCACATGCTTGTGCGCAATCGCGTTATGCGGCGCGTATACCCGGTCGATGAGCGTCTCCGCGTCGGGCCAGCAATGGATCGTATTGAAATGCGTCAGCACCTTCGTCCCGTCAAGTCCCTGCCAATAGAACGTATCGTACGGAAAGTGGTTCGTATCATTCCAGGATAGCTTAGTCGTCAGAAAATAGCGCACGCTTGTCCCCGCCATAATTTGCGGTATGGCCGCGCTGTAGCCGAACGTGTCCGGCAGCCAGAAAATATCGGCCGTATAATTGAAATGCTTGCGCGTATAACGCTGACCGACCAAAAATTGCCGGACGAGCGACTCGCCGGATACGAGATTGCAGTCGCATTCGATCCAGACGCCACCGTTGATTTCCCAGCGCCCTTCCGCGATGCGCCGTTTCATCCCCTGGAAAATATCCGGGTAATGCCGCCGCATCAGCTCCGCATGGAATGCCGAGCTCTGGATGAAGGTGTACTCCGGATATTGGTCCATCAGGCTCAGTGCGTTTGCATAGGTTCGCGCGCATTTGCGGATGGTCTCATCGCGCGTCCACAGCCACGCGGTATCCATATGCGAGTGGCCGATCAGACCGGCAATGGGAGCGGAAGGACTCGTTTTCCGGTCAAGCAGCGGCTTCATGATCGCTCGCGCCTTATCAAGCGGCCGCCGCCACATCTCCTCGGACACCTCGTCTGGCGATTGAACGAGCAGCGGAAACAACTCCAGCAGCGCGTTCTCCACTTTTGCCCTGCGGAACGGGTCGACGGCCCCGCCACCCGCCACCTGCAGCAGCGTGCGAAGGTCGAACACAAAGTCGTTGACATCGTCGCGGCGCACCATCACTTCAATGGAGAGGAAAGTGCGGTTATAACGCTGCTCGCCCGTAAAATTCGCTTCGCTTACCTGATACGGCTGCGTGCCTACGCAAGGATGACCGGCGTAAGCCTCGAATGCGAGCTCGTACTCCATCCCGCGCTCCGCCTCCTCCGTCAGCAGCAGCGTGTGATGGGATCCACGGTTGGCCGCTTCATGCTTGTGGGTGAATATGCCGCTTGGCTTGCCGTTTACCCAGAAAAGCGTTTCGACGCCGTCCGTTTGCGCGCGAATAAACAGCTTTTGCCCGTGCAGCGCCTCGGGAACCGTAAAGCGTCCCTTGAACCAGGCGGAGCCCCATTCCCTGCCCCAAGATCTGCCCTTTCCCGCCGATTGCCACGCTTCTACTTCGCCTGGTACTTGATAATGATGCTCCCCGGTTTCAAAAAAAACGACCGCGACTTCCTCGGCCTTGTAAAAGATCAGTGAGGTGTATACCTCGTCCAGCTTCTTTAGCTTACCAAGCGTCTTGGCTCTGTGTTTTGCATGAATCATGGACGATTCGCTCCTTATTTTTCGAATACATCCAGTATAAGCGTACGCCTGTCCGCCTTCTACGAGACGAAAGTAAACTTTTGCTGGCAATATTGACGGAATTGGTAGGAACGAGGCCTTTTATGATTGGCTCAAAGTACTTTCGGGCGCTGCGCACACCGAAAATATTTCGACTAAAAAGGGATAAATATACATGGGCTGGAGGCGAGGAACGGCTGTATAATGAACTTGAAGAAAAGCCGGAAAATCCGAAGCGAAAATGAAAGCGGATTCAAACAAGCGGTCAACGCTTATACAGGAGGGGGCTGATTACAATGATTAAACCCATTAAAGTGAAAAACGCAAACGACATCGAACAAATCAACCGTATCGAATCCCTACTATGCTGCGGATGGTCATTTATCCCGCTCAAGGAAGCGCTATGCTATTGAGACGATTTGAAGGAGGATAACGGTGAACGCGTCAGCCAAGCAGCATTCTCTATGGAATAAAATATCCAATCTTCGCATCTTACGCTTCTCTTCGATACAAACGCGTCTAACCCTCTTTTTCACCATTATTTTGTTTGCGTCAATCGCCACGGTGAGCGTTGTCAATTACCGGCAGTCCAGCGCGGCGCTCAGCGGCAAGATCGAGCTGTATACCAGGCAGGTAGTCGGGCAAGTCGGCTCGAATCTTAATCTGGAGTTCAAGCATATTCAGTTCGTCATGGAGGATATCGTTTCCGGCGAGGATGTGCAGAGCGGCCTGACAAGCCTCAAGACGCCGGACGGCCAGCAATCTGCGATTTCAAGTGCGATTAACAAAAAGATTTCGCACAAGCTGTCAATGCTGCCCTACATTTCCAGCGTCACGGTCCAAGTTGACGGGGAAACGTCGCTCGGCAGCTACAACTCTTTGGACAAGGGGCAGCTGGAATCCATTATTCAAGCGACCGAGGCCGGAATGGACTATCGTTACTTTTTAATCGACGATGCGGTTAAGGGCAAAGCATTTCTTTCCATAAGCAAGTCCATACGTTCGGCCATCGACGGCCAACCGCTTGGCGTGATTGTCATCACGCTGGAGGAAAATCATATCGCGAAGCTTTATGAGGGCATCGACCTTGGCAATGCGTCGGAAATTTTTATATTGGATGAACAGGGCAGCGTTATATCGAGCCGGAACAAGAGCCTCTATCCGGTCAACCGTCCGTTCCCGGATGGGGAACTTGCGGCACGGGTGGCTGGCGGAAGCGCGCCGGGGGGCGAGGCTTACTTCGGGCAAATGTCGGGAGAGCCTTCGCTAATCGCATACGCGCCGATTACGACGAACGGATGGAAGGTGGCGGCGGTCATTCCCGAAGCGTTCATTCAGGCGGAAATCGATAGCCTGCGCGTTACGACGCTCATGATCGGGACGGGCTGCTTGCTCGCATCCGCTTTGATCGCCTTCCTGATCTCGCTCGGCGTATCGGTACCTGGCAGAGAGCTGAGGAAGCAGATGAAGCGGGTAAACGACGGAGAGCTGCATGTGACGGTGCATTCGCGGCATAAGGATGAAATGGGCGCGATTGCCGCGGGCTTCAGCGAAATGGTTGGCACGCTGAGGGCGCTGCTGGAGCGGGTGGGCTCTTCCTCGGACTACATGCGGGAGCAGGCCGGCATCGTATCGTCGGTATCCGGTAAGTTCCGCAGGAATCAGCGCCAGCTCGTCGGCGTTATCAAGCAGATCGCCGAAGGGTCCAACCAGCAGGCGATCGATGTGGCGGAAAGCGCGGAGAGCATGAACGGCTTGTCCGGCCACATCAATGCAATCGGGGTCGGGATAGGCACGATCTCGGAATCGATTGCGCTCATCGACGATATTTGCGATGGCGCGGAGGAGGCGGTGTACAGGCTGAACGACAAAGCAGCTGCCGTGCATGCTTCCCTGCTGCTTACCCATCGCGATATCGGCTCCCTCGATTCGGAGCTTAGCCGGATTGCCGGCATAACCCAATTGATTACGGATGTTTCGAAAAAAACGAATATTTTGGCTATCAACGCCTCGATCGAAGCCGCAAGAGCGGGCAGCGCGGGGCGCGGCTTCGCCGTGGTGGCCGAGCAGGTCCGGCAGCTCGCGGAGCAGTCGCGGATTGCGTCGGGACAAATCGGGGATACGGTCTCGGAGGTGCTGCTCAGGTCGAAGGCTACCGTCAAGGAGGCCGGCCGCTCGGTCGAGGTCATGAACGAGCAGCTTCACGCCGTGGCGGAAACGGAGCGCAGCTTCGTTCTCGTCAAGCGGCAGCTTGAGCAAATGCTTTCCCAGTCGGCGAATGTACGCAGCGCGTCTGGCCGCTTGCAGCAGTCGCGCGACGGCGCTCTCCTGGCGATAGAGAGCATTGCGTCTGTCGCGGAGCAAACGGCGGCGGCTTCGGAGGAAGCGTATGCTTATTCGGAAGAACAGATGCAAGAAACGGAAGCGCTTGCGATTATGGCGGAGCAACTGGAGCAGGCCTCTTTGAAACTTACCAATGCGATCGTGAAATTTAAATAACGCGGGACACCGAGGTGAATGCGCCATGTACAAGTTGTTGATTGTCGACGATGAAACGCTCGTTCGCGAAGCGATTCAGGATGGAATGAATTGGGAAGCAATGGGTTTTGAATGTGTGGGCGCCTGCGAGGACGGCATCGAGGCGCTTGAATTCGTCGAGCGCGAGCAGCCGGACATCGTGCTGACCGATATCGGGATGCCGTTCATGAACGGCATCGAGCTGACGCGCGAGCTGGCTCTGCGTTTCCCGGATGTGAAGGTCATTATCCTGACCGGCTACGACGAGTTCGAGTTTGCCCAGCAGGCGCTCAAGATGCAGGTGGCGGATTATATATTGAAGCCGGTTACGGCTGCGGAGATGGAAGAGATTTTTCTGCGAATCGGCCAGCAGCTTGACATTGAAAACCGCCATAAGCGCGATTACGAGGAGCTTGAGCGGCAGCTCAAGGAAAGCATGCCGCTGCTTAAGGAGCGCTTTCTGGAGCGGCTGGTCACATCATCGATGACGGCGAAGCAGAAGCGCGAGAGCTGTGCTTATTATCAGCTCGACTGGAATCAATCGTGGCTGATCGAGCTGGCCATTGATGTTGACGAGCTCGAATTGAAGCAGCCGCCTACGCCAAACGACGACGAGCTGTTCCGGTTCGCGATTTTCAACATCGTCCAGGAAATAACGGAAAAGCACAAGGGGACGGAGGTGTTCCGCGACAGGGAGAATCGCGTGCTCGTGCTGCTGCCCGGAGCCGATTCCGAAACGCTGGCCGAGGAAGCGGGAACGGCGGCGGAGGAAATTCATGCTGCGGTAACCGCCTACTTGCCGCTTAAGGCCTCAATCGGCATCGGCCATGCTTGCCGGCTGGAGGATCATGTTGCACTGGCACACCGTTCCGCGCTGTCGGCGCTCGATTACCGCTTTGTCATCGGCACGAACGAAATTATTCGCATTTCGGATATGGAGCGGCACAAGCGGCCGGCGTTGCTACCGGTCATCGCCTGGGAAAACGAGCTGATCACGAAGCTGAAGACGGGAACGCCGCAGGAGATGGACGAATGGATCGGCAGGCTGTTCTCGACGTTCCGGAAGCAGCTTTTTCCAATCGACGTCTGTTATATTTATTTGCAGCGGTTTGTGCTTACCCTGATGCACACGCTGTATGAGATGGAGAGCGACACCGATCTTGTCTTCGGAGAAGCGTCTAATCCGGTAGCGGAAATCAGCCAGCTTGCAGCGCTGGACGAAATCGAGGCGTGGATGAAGACGCTGTGCGGCAAAGCGGTAACGGTCATCAGGAGTATGCGGGAGGATCACAGCATGCTGCAGATCGAGAAGGCGATGGCTTATGTCCGTAAGCATTATATGAACCCGGAATTGTCGCTGAAAATCGTATGCAAGCATGTGTCGATGAGCACCAGCTATTTCAGCACCCTGTTCCGGACGAATACGGGCAGAACTTTTGTGGAATATGTCATTCATGAGCGGATGGAAAAGGCGAAGGAGCTGCTGAAGCTGACGTCCATGCGCAGCTATGAAATCGCTTACGCGGTCGGCTACAGCGATCCGCAATATTTCAGCAGCGCGTTCAAAAAGCATTCCGGCGACACGCCGACCGACTTCCGCTACAAGATGACGGGGAAAGAAGGATGAAGCTGCCATTCTTCTCCCGGTTTCGCAGCATCCAAACGAATATGGTGCTGGCGTTTGTGCTGCTTATTCTGATGACTATCGTGATTATGAGCGTTGTCTCTTATTATTTATCCAAGGACGCGGTGCAGTCGAACGCGCAAACCTATACGAACGAGCTCGTGAAGCAAGTGAACAACAATATCAAATCGTATGTGAACGGCATGAAATACATCTCCGATATGGTGGACGGAAATCCGTACGTACAGCAATATTTGTCGCAAGACGCATATGACGATCCGACGGAGGAAGCGGCCAGCAAGCAGGCCGTCGTCGCTTTTCTGGAGTCGATGGCCGTCTCGCGCGCCGACATATCCTCCGTGAGCCTGTTCGGCTACAACGGACAGTTCGTAACGGGCAGCAAAGGGCTTGAGCTGAACCCGTTCATCGAAATTCCGAGCCTGAGCTGGTACCGTAATGCGAGCGAGGCGGGTGGTGCCTACGTGATTTCCCCTTCGCATGTCCAGCCGGTGTTCAAGGACCGGTATCCATGGGTCGTTTCACTGAGCATGGAGCTGGTCAGCAAGGAAAACGAGAAGCTAGGCGTTTTTCTCATCGACCTGAACTTCAGCGTCATGAACGATATGCTTCAAGATATCCGGCTCGGCCAGCGAGGGTATTTGTTTATCGTCGATTCCGAGGGCCAGATCGTGTACCATCCCCAGCAGCAGCTGATTTACAGCAATCTGAAAACCGAAAAAATAGACGAGGTGCTGAGCAACAATAACGGCACGTTCACAAGCAACGAGGGCGGCAGCAGCAGAATGTATACGGTACAGGAATCCGACTTCGGCTGGAAAATCGTCGGCGTTTCCTATGTCAATGAATTAGTCGGCAACCAGAACGAGGTGCGGCTTTCTTTTATTTTTCTGGGATTGATCTGCGTTGTAATCGCAATTGTCATTTCGCTGTTTCTGTCGCAGAAGGTGAGCCAGCCGATCAAGCAGCTTCAAGGGTACATGAAAGAGGTGGAGAAAGGCAACTTCGACATTCAGGTGCCCGTTCCGACGACGATCGAGATCGGCAGGCTGGCCCGCGCTTTTAACATCATGGTGGGCAAAATAAAAGAGCTGATGTCGCAGGTCGTCCGCGACCAGGAGCTGAAGCGGAGAAGCGAGATGAACGCGCTCCAGGCGCAAATCAATCCGCATTTCCTTTACAACACGCTTGACTCCATTATCTGGATGGCGGAGAGCAAGAAGTTCCAGGAGGTCGTGCTGATGACCTCGGCGCTCGCGAAGCTGTTCCGCGCGTCAATTAGCAAGGGCGAGGAGCTCGTTAGGATCGAGACGGAGCTGGAGCATATTACGAATTACTTGAAGATTCAAAAGATGCGCTACAAGAACAAGCTGGACTATCAAATTGAAATCGGCGATTCGGTCAGGCAGTACAAGACGATCAAGGTTATATTGCAGCCGATTGTGGAGAATGCGATCTACCACGGCATTAAGATGAAGCGCGGTCCCGGCCTCATTACGATTTCCTCGGAGGAAACGGAGACGGACATTATTCTGATTGTCGGCGATAACGGAAATGGGATGGACGAGGATAAGCTGTCCAAGCTGCTGACGAATCTGTATGACGGAGAGGAAGGCAGAGGCGTCGGCGTCCGCAATGTGCAAGGACGGCTTAAGCTGTATTTCGGCGCGCAATACGGGCTCGTTTACAAAAGCGCGCCGGGCGAAGGGACGACCGTCTACATCCGGTTTCCCAAGTATCCGCCATTATTGGAGGCAGGCAAACGATGATATGGAAGCATAAGCGGACGCTGGCGATTGTCGGGCTGCTTCTTATACTTGCGGCCGGCCTGGCGTGCTGGGGCAAATGGCTGGCGAACGGGGAGCCGGTTAATATCGTAGTGATCATCAAATCGACCGACGCGACGATCGAATTCTGGGAGGTGCTGATCGACGGCGTGCAGGAGGCGGCGCAGGAATTCGAGACTGCCGTCAAGGTGACCGGCTCGAAGACGGAGACGGATGTGGACGAGCAGATTGCGCTCGTAGAGCAGGCGATCCGCGATAAGCCCGATGCGATTGTGCTTGCCGCCAACGACTTCGACCGCCTCGTTCCCGTTGCCGAGAAGGTTCGCGCAAGCGGCATCAAGCTGATCATTGTCGATTCGGGCATCAATTCGAGCACGGCGCATAGCATTGTAGCTACGGATAACGTGATCGCCGGCCAAAAAGCGGGTCAAGCGATGCAGGAGCAAATTCCGGGAGCTGCCAAGGTAGCGATCATCAGCTATGTCAAAAATGCCGCTTCGCATATCGACCGGGAGAAGGGGGTCCGGGCGATTTTGGCCGGCAACCCGAATCTTGATTTGCTCGATACGTATTATGTCGAAGGCTCTGAGCAAAACGCTTATTTGATGGCGAAGGAAATTTTGGAGACGCAGCGGGACGTTGTCGGAATCATCGGCTTAAACGAGCCGACGACGGTCGGAGCCGGCCGGGCGATTCAGGAGCTGCGGCTCAAGGACCGGGTTAGCTTGATCGGCTTCGACAGTTCGGTCAACGAGATCAAGCTGCTCGACGAAGGCGTGATGAAGGCGACGGTTATTCAGCGCCCTTTCCAAATGGGCTATTTAAGCGTGAAGACGGCCGTAGAGGCGGTTAGAGGCGGGAAGGTGCCGAAGGTAATCGACACGGGCTCGCTCGTCATTACGAAGCAGAACATGTACGAGGAGGAGAACCAGAAGCTGCTGTTTCCTTTCGTAAACAATTAGCGGGAACGCGGCGGGGCTGCGGCCCCGCTTTTTTTTGTGCCCGAACCGGGTTTAATCGGATAAATTATTCGACTGTTACAGGAAGAAATCACATGTTAGCAGACAGGCGGACCGTGTAAAGTTATCCATAACAGCAGGAACCAAGAGGATGAAGGAGGTGCGGGGTTGGAACAGGCGATTGTACGCATGGAGGGAATCGAGAAGCATTTTGCGGGCGTTCATGCTTTAAAGGGCTGCCGCTTTGAGCTTCGGGCAGGCGAAGTGCATGCGCTCGTCGGCGAAAATGGCGCCGGAAAATCGACCATGATGAAGGTGCTCACAGGCGTCTACAGCAAGGATGAGGGAAGCATCTTCTATCAAGGCAAGGAAGTGCAGATCACCGATACGCGGTCGGCCCAGAAGCTGGGTATAGGGATGATCCATCAGGAGCTGAATCTGGCTCCCGACCTGACGGTAGCGCAAAATATTTTTATCGGCAAGGAGCCGCGCAAGGCGTTTCGTTTCTTCCTGGACGATAAGGAAATGAATAGGCAAACGGCTTTAATGCTGAAGCAGATGAAGCTTGACATCGAGCCGACGACGCTGATCTCGGAGCTGACGGTTGCCAAGCAGCAAATGGTGGAGATCATTAAAGCGATTTCGTACGAATCACAGGTGCTGATTATGGATGAGCCAACGGCGGCGCTGAGCGATTCCGAGATCGAGGAGCTGTTCCGAATGATCGAGCAGCTTAAGGAAAAAGGAGTCGGCATCGTGTATATTTCCCACCGGATGGCGGAGTTGAAGCGAATCACCGACCGCATTACGGTTATGCGGGACGGTACCTACATCGATACGGTGCAGGCGGCTGATGTAAGCGTTGACCGGATTATCGCAATGATGGTAGGACGGGAAATTTATCAACCCACCAAACCCGACCGCAAGTCGGCGGAGGCGCAGGAAACGGTGCTGGAGGTGCGCGGCATATCGCGAAGAAACGTATTGCGCGATGTAAGCTTCTCGCTGCGCAAAGGGGAAATACTCGGCGTTGCCGGACTCGTCGGCGCGGGCAGAACGGAAACGGCGCGGGCGATTTTCGGAGCTGACCCGATCGACGCCGGGGAGATTTACATTCATGGCCGCAAGGTGAACATCAATGGACCGCATGAGGCGGTTAAGCACGGCATCGGATATTTGTCCGAGGACCGGAAGCATTTTGGCTGCCTGCTGGACATGGACGTCAAGACGAACGTGGCGATGGCATCGCTTGGCGGCTTTACGCAGGCCGGCTTCATGAGCGACAAACGGATGGCTGACGTAGCGACCAAGGCTGTCGAGGACCTGCGCGTCAAGACGCCGAGCATTCATCAAAGGCTTAAATTTCTGTCCGGAGGAAACCAGCAGAAGGTCATCATCGGCAAATGGCTGACGAGAGACTGCGACATTTTAATCTTCGACGAGCCAACGCGGGGCATTGACGTCGGGGCCAAGAGCGAGATATACAAGCTGCTCGAAAGCCTTGCCGCGGATGGGAAGTCGATTATTATGATCAGTTCGGAGCTGCCGGAAATATTGCGGCTAAGTCATAGAATAATCGTGATGTGCGAAGGCAGAATTACGGGAGAGCTCGTCAACGATCAAGATGCTTCGCAAGAACGAATTATGACGTATGCGACAGATCGAATCGGCTAGGTTCGGAACAGGAGGAGAATTTTAAAATGAAGGAATCGACCACAATCGTCGCCATGAAGCCAAAGTTCGCGGTTAAGGCGGGATTACAGCAGTTTTTGGCATTTGGCAGTTTGATTTTGCTAATTATCTTTTTCTCCCTTGCGTCAAGCAACTTTTTCCACTTCTCCAATCTGGTCGGGATTTTGCTCTCGACCGCAGTAATCGGAGTGTTGGCGCTAGGTTCAACGTTCGTTATCGTCACAGGGGGCATCGACCTCTCGGTAGGCACGGTGATGACGCTTAGCTCGGTCATGACAGGTGTATTCATTACGATGTGGGGACTGCCGGTAGGAGTTGGGATTATCGGCGGGCTGCTCACAGGAGCAGTATGCGGATTAATATCGGGTCTAGCCATTGCGCGGCTCGGCATACCTCCTTTCATTGCGACGCTGGCCATGATGATGATCGCCAAGGGCTTGGCGCTGGTCATCTCGGGCACAAAGCCGGTTTATTTTACAGATACGCCAGTATTTATGGAAATTTCGCAGGGCTCGCTCCTAGGAGACTTGATTCCCGGCTTTGAAATTCCGAACGCGGTGCTTATCTTTTTTCTCGCCGCGGTTGTCGGAAGCATCCTGCTTGCCCGTACGATTGTCGGCCGCTATAACTTCGCGATCGGCAGCAACGAAGAAGCTACACGTCTTTCCGGCGTCAACGTCCGCAACTGGAAGGTCGCGATATACACGATTACCGGCCTGTTCACAGGGATTGCCGGCATTCTGATGGCATCGCGCCTCAACTCGGCCCAGCCTTCGCTTGGCATGGGCTACGAGCTGGAAGCGATTGCGGCCGTCGTAATCGGCGGCACTTCGCTTAGCGGAGGCAAGGGCACGATCGTCGGCACTGTCATCGGCGCGCTTATTATGAGCGTACTGACCAATGGCCTGCGTATCTTGTCGGTGCCGCAGGAATGGCAGACGGTTGTTGTAGGCTTCGTCATTTTGCTCGCCGTTTATGCGGATATACTGCGCCGGCGCAAAGCTTAATGCACGGCAAGGCTGCTGCGAAATTGCAAGACAACGGCATTCATTTTTTACAACTCGAAAAAAAGGGGCAGTGAACATGAAAAAGGGATTATTCGTAATGATGGCATCGTTGGCGCTTATCGTCAGCGCATGTGGATCTAACAGCGGCAGTAACAACGGAGGCAACAAGAACGTTCCGGCGGCGACAACGGAAGCGGCAAACGCAGGCGGGGACGTCTCTGCGGAAAAAATGTACGTACCTATTGTCTCCAAAGGCTTCCAGCACCAATTCTGGCAAGCGGTTAAGATCGGCGCAGAGAAAGCGGCTGCTGAATTTAACGTGGAAATTACGTTTGAAGGCCCGGAAACGGAATCGCAAGTGGATAAGCAGCTCGAAATGCTGCAAGTAGCGCTTGATAAGAAACCTAGCGCAATCGGCTTCGCCGCTCTGGACAGCCAAGCGTCGATTCCTTTGCTGCAAAGAGCCAAAGACGAAGGCATTCCGGTTATCGCATTCGACTCCGGCGTAGACAGCGACATCCCGTCGAGCCTTGTAACGACGGACAACGTTGCCGCAGCTGGCATGGCTGCCGACAAAATGGCTGAGCTGATCGGCGGAGAAGGCGAAGTTGCCGTAATCGTTCACGACCAAACGAGCCGCACAGGTATCGACCGTCGGGATGGATTCGTTAATCGTATAAAAGAGCAATACCCTAACATCAAAATCGTTGACATTCAATACGGCGGCGGCGACCACCTGAAATCGACTGACCTTGCAAAAGCGATTATGCAGGCATATCCGAACCTTAAAGGCTTCTTCGGAGCTAACGAGGGTTCCGCAATCGGTATCCTTAATGCAGTAACAGAAACAAAAGCCGTAGGCAAAATTACGGTAATCGGCTATGACTCTGGCAAAGCGCAAATCGACGCGGTAAAAAGCGGTTTGATGGCGGGCGCGATTTCCCAAAACCCAGTCGGCATCGGCTACGAAACCGTCAAAGCGGCAGTGGCTGCGGCTAAAGGCGAAACGGTTGAACCGAAAATCGACAGCGGGTTCGTATGGTACGACAAAAGCAATATCGACAGCGAAGAAGTTAAAGCCGTTATTTACGAGTAATAAGCGGCAAGGCGCTGCAAACAGAGCGAGCGGGGGAGAGCCCCCGCTCGCTTTGTTTTTATATGAGGATGATGCGTTTTTTCTAGTTCGTCAGCTCTAGCTTAAACAGCTTGAAATCAAACATTCATTGGTGCTATAATGCTATGTCGCTGCTTCGGCAAGGACTATGTATCATCTAATTCACTGGAGGCTTCTATGACATCGCAGAGTATTCAAACGCAGCAGGTAAAGATTGTGAACGCAGATCCGAGCGCAATCGGCTTATTCGGATTGGCTATGGTGACGCTTGTGGCTTCATCGCAAAAGCTGGGCATTACGGAGGGCTACAGCTTGATTATTCCTTGGGCTATTTTCTTGGGCGCTTTCGCCCAATTGTTCGCTTGCATTCAAGATTCGAAACGCAACAATACTTTCGGTACGACAGCTTTCGGAGCGTATGCCTTTTTCTGGCTGGCGGTTGCCTGCAGCTGGATGGTCAAGCTTGGCGTATTTGGCCCGATCTTGCAGGGGGATGCGGACGGCAAGCAGCTGGGTTTTGCCTTTCTGGGTTATTTGATTTTCACCCTCTTCATGACGCTTGGCGCTATGGAAACGAATAAAGTATTGTTTATTATATTCGTGCTGATTGACTTCCTATTTCTAGGATTAACTTTAGACGCATTTGGCGTCGCACCGGACATATTTCATGCGATGGCGGCTTATGCCGAGCTCGGAATCGCAATCGTATCCTTTTACGGTAGCGGCGCTTCCGTACTCAATGCTCATTTCGGACGGGCTTTTTTGCCGGTAGGCGCGCCATTCGGCATTTTCAAAAAATAAACGGATATACAGGATCAGAGCTTAACTTGGCCGGGTATGAAAAAGGGTTTCCCAAAAAGGGAAACCAGAGACAGACAATCCTATCATATGCACAAAAGCACCTTCAACACCACTATAAAAAGTGGAGCGGAAGGTGCATTTTTACTTTGTAGGGCTTAATAAGCGTAAAGTAAAAGTTTCAAAGCAGCATCACGCTAACCATATGAATGGTAAGGGGGCAAACCCGCGGTTATCCCGGATGTTCTTGGGATAGCCTATCCATTTCAGGCCTGTTCCTTTACGCCAAAGAAAATAACGGCAGCATCCGCTTTTTTGAACCTAGCTTCAATAATAGCTCTGCTCTGCGCGTCGAAGGACACCTGCACATTCGGGGGGAATGAGACATTTTTGTCCACGGGCCGGGTCGTTACGTAGCGGTATGCAACCGGCCGCGGCTGAACCCAAGGTTTGCCGAAAGCATTGGCGAACAGCGTGACGACACCGCGTCCGGACTCCTTATTCAGCTTCTCGTATATTTCCGGATTTTGGCCAACGCTGCCAAACTGCTTTATGGAGCTCTCGGTTAAATCGTCTCGAATTTGCTTATATTGGCTTAGTAAACCCGACAAATGATTCATTCCTATTTCGGAGATGGCGGGAAGGTCTCCCCATATGCCGTTATGCCCGAGCATAAGAGAGGCTGCAGAAATATTCTGATTCTCAATGGGATCATCAGGCAAGTAATGGACAAGGAATAACACGGATGGAATCCATTTATCATAGCCAAGCGGCGTTCTGCATACCGAAGAGCGCGCCGCGCCGGGATGAAAGAACACATTGGAGTTGTAGAACTCGCCGTCGCTTTCCGCGCGCGGTACATCGAAGTTCGGATAATAAGGCCCGTTATTAATTAGAAAATATTTGCCTGCCTCAAGGAACCCAAGGCCGAAGCAGCGATAGCCTTCGGTTACGTCGAAATCTACGATCGCATCGGGAACCGCAGCCGTCACTTTCCGTACGATGTCTGCCATGCGCAGGCTGAGCTGGAAGTCGAAATTAGAGGCGCATTCCGCGGCGCTATTCTCGGCTGTGCCATGCTGATGAAAAGGGTCTTCACAGCCATACTGGCCGATGCCGTCCCATTTGAAGTAGCGAACGCCAACGGTACGGGCAAGCTCAATCAAGGCATCCGCGAAGTCATCGGCGTAGGAGCTGACGAGGCAAAGCCGGACGCTTTCCTCGGTTTCCCAGATCGGATGGGGCTTGGACTTTTCGCCTTCCCATGAGCATATGTTTACTTGGTTTCTTGCCAGCATCCGGCTCGTAATCGCAGCCGCTCCCGGATCGAACCAGAGTCCGAGCATCATGCCATACTCATCCAGCTTCGCCTTGACCTGAGCGAGCCCATCCGGGAACCTTTCAAGGTTCACTTTCCAATCCCCCGTTTTCTCGAACCAACCCGTGTCAATGACATATACCTCAATGCCTAGCCGATGCGCTGCTTCGATTTCTTCCAGGATGCGTGCCAGATTCATCGAATCCAAATATTTTTTGCGGTTCCAGTGACGGTTGCGTTCCTGATAGTTCCATGTATTGTAAAAGAGATAAGGCTTGCGGGATTGCGCATTTTCGCTGAAATGCTTGAGTACGAAGGTCCGGTAGGCCTCGGCCATCGCATCCCGGTTGCCTTGAACGGCGGCAACCTGCAGCCAGAGAGTGCGATAGCCTGTCTGAAGATCATGGCCGCTGCAATAATTCCCTTTAACGGCTCCCATCGTAATGCCTCGATTCTCCTGAAGCCGGAAGCTCAAATACAGGTCAGGTGCTTGTGATCCATGCTCGTATGCCAGCAGCAGCGTGCGGCCGGCTGATTCCGAGGTTAGAAGCGGACCCATAACCTGCTGGTTATTATCGAATTGTTCCCTTCCGATCAGACGCTCGGCCAAGCAATAAGTATGCGCCATCTCATTATAGTCGGACAGCAAAATTTCGGTAACCTCAGCCTCCTCCTCTACCGTAAATGAGGCATAGGAGATATTGTCATTCCCGAAGGCTTTGGTCAGCTTTTTGGGAGCCGTGCTGTACAGCTCATATGCGAAGCGGACAACGGGATTATGCTCGGGAATTCGGAAATAGATCCGAAGCGTCAGATCAGGATCCTGCGCTGCGGTTCCTTCCCAGATATATTCCGTGGAGCCATTGGCTAGCAGACGAGGATCGGCTGCCTCGCGCATGTTGCTCAAAGCAAGCGTAACGGCTTTGCCGTCTACCTCGAATATGGGAGCAGCGATGCTTATGGCGGATTCATCCTTGCTTGGTTGGTATAACCAGAAATCGGTAGCACCGCCTTCCAATGTCAAGGTGATCAAACTGTTTGCAAACGTTCTTTTCATGAAGTTTCCCCCTCGTGCTATCGTTTTAAATTATGCTATCATGGAGCTATATTCCTTACAATCTCAATAAATTAAGGGAAGGATAGTCATATATTATGAATGAGCAGGTTTTCTCCTTTCGCGACAAAGCACAGGCAGGTCCACTGATGATGCTTGATTATTTAGGATTTTCGCGAGTGGATTCCGTAGCTTATCGGTGGGACGGGCTTCAACGTACCGAATCGGCAGCGATGTTTCAATATACGATATCGGGCAATGGCAGGCTAAGAATAGGCGAAAGCTATTACCAAATTCAAGAAGGCATGGGCTTCTGGCTTACTTTTCCTAGTGATCACTGCTATTCGTTCGAGTATAATGGCGGTCAGCCCTGGGAGTTTCTGTGGGTGCAGGCCGTCGGCAAAGATGCGTTCATGCATTGGGAGCGGCTGATTGGGAGGTTTGGGCATGTGGCGGAAATAACTGAGCATGCTGCACCGATTGCCAAGCTTTTTCGCATGTATGCTGATCTGGAAGCAGGCGTACTGCTCGATCCTTTTGAGGCCTCCGTTCGGCTGTATGATTGGGTCGTTTCCTTGTTGGCGTGGCAAATGAAACCAAAATCGAATAACGTGCCGCGTCATGAGGGAGTCGAAGCTGCAAAACGGATGATTGCAAGCCGTTATGAGACTCCGCTTACATTGGAGGAAATGGCTGCGGAGGCAGGAATGGCCCGAACGTATTTCTGTTCCTTGTTTACCCGCATGGAGGGGATGTCGCCGGGGGCCTACCTTCAGCATCGACGGATAGAGGAAGCGTCGCATATGCTGCGCGGGACAAGTTTAGCCATTCAGGAGATTGCCGCGGCATGCGGATTCATTAATTCCACGTATTTCGGAAAAGTATTTCGCAAACATTTGGGCATTACCCCGAGCATGTACAGAGAGACGTGCTTGCAAGAAATTCCTGATATTATCTATATTGGCGCTGCCGAGAGCGAGTAAAGGCTAACCGGTATGGTTATTCATGCATACGGTCTTGTAGGAAGAATCTGGTGGTTCATCCAGCTTTTTTATTTTGGGAAAAATGCTGGGACGTGTAGCGGACAATTCCATTGGAATACTTCCACATAACGTTATATCTGTTCACTATATCGACTATAAAAGGAATAACAGAAGGAATATACTAGGAGCGAGATAATATGAAAGCGATTACAAATAGGAATCTAGCAAAACAATTCAAACCGGAGGTAAACCGTAAATGGTGCAGCTAAACGAGCGGGTATGGACCGCCCCGGCCACATATCGAGAGGCTGAGTGGGACAAAGGGGAAATAAAGGCGATTTATTACGAGGGTTTGCCGTATTTCGATGAAAAAACGAATGTGTTTGCTTATATCGGTTATCCTCTCCATGCGGATGAAAGGAGCCCGTTTCCTGCTGTCGTATTGGTGCACGGTGGAGACGGCACGGCCTTCGCGGATTGGGTGGCGGAGTGGAACGGCAGAGGTTATGCCGCGATTGCCATCGATCTGGAAGGGAATAGGCCGACAAAGCCGGGAGGCGACGAAAGAGAGCCCCACGGGAATGGCCTTCCTAGGCCCGGCTTCCTGGAAGATACGGATGAGGCAATCGAGAACCAGTGGATGTACCATGCGATTTCCAATGTCATGCTGGCCCATTCGCTGCTCAGATCGGATCCATGCGTGGATGCTTCGCGAATCGGGCTCACCGGTATTTCATGGGGAGGCATCGTATCCAGCATAGTTATGGGGCTGGACAACCGATTCGCCTTTGCCGTTCCTGTCTATGGCTCCGGGTACATGCCAGGGCAGCACAGCTGCTTGAGCCTGGCGTTCCATAGCAATCCCGGCGCGTTATTCTGGGAGCCGTCGCATTGGCTTGGCAATGCCGGGATGCCCGTGTTATGGCTGAATTCGGACAGTGACCGTTTCTTTGCCGCGGAGTCAACCTCGCTTTCTTATTTGCATACCGCCCGCGCCAGCATAGCGTTAATCAATGGCTTTGCGCATGGTCATCGGGAAGGGTGGTCTCGCGAGGAAATTTACGCTTTTGCAAACAGCATTACGAATGGCGATCAACCTCTGATTTCCATTGCTCGGCAGCCGGATCCAACGGTACATGCATTGACCCTTTCGATTCCGCACGGAATCACCGTAGCCGAAGCTACGCTCTTTTACTCGCTGCATGGCGATATTTATTCTGCGGACGGCAATGAATGTTTGGCGGACTGGCTGCGAGAGCAAGCAATTATTGAAGGAGAGGAAGTTCGGTTCCGAGTTCCGGCGCAGACGAAATCATTTTATGTCGCCATGCGTGATTCCAGGGGATTAATCATATCCTCACGGATCGTGAACTTATAAAGGAGGTGATGTCCATATTTGAAAGAGCGATCGATTGTGCCGCGGAGGGTTCCGCGCGTTTGGACGTACGACCAAAGTATTTCATGATTTGAGGGAGGTTTATTTGATGAGAAGAAAAAAAAGAGCGTTTGCAATGATGATGTCCATGATCTTAATCGTAACTTGCGCAATGGTTGTTCCACCTATGAAATCTGCATATGCTTCTGAAAGCACGCCTCTAAAAATCCAAGCGGAAGATTATGACGCGCAAGGGGTTACCAATCCGTTTGCCGTTCCCGTGTCCTTATGGGGCAGCAATGAAATATTTGTTTCCGGCGGTTACACGTGGGTGGCCTACGAGGATGTGAATCTCGCAAGCGGCTACGACACCATCACTCTAGCTTACAAAACGAACTATACGGGGACTGTGGAAATCAGAAGCGGCAGCGAAACCGGAACGCTGCTTGGAACGGTTAATATCGCGGGATCCGACTGGGGAGCGGCTCAAGTAGCGACGGCAACCCTCACCGGAGCTAGCGGTGTGCAGGATATCTATCTTTGCTTTACGAACGGAGCGATCCTGGATTGGATCGAATTCGAATCGGCTCCTCCGCTGAAGATCGAAGCAGAAGATTATGACCATGACGGCATTACGCTTACAGGAGCCGTTCCCGTGTCTTCATGGAGCAGCAGCGAGATATTGGTTTCGGGCGGCCATGCTTGGATCGCCTTTGATGACGTAAATCTGGGCAGCGGCTACAATCGGTTCAAAATATCGTTCAAGTCCGTCTATACGGGCACGGTTGAAATCAGAAGCGGAAGCGAGACCGGCACGCTGCTCGGTACGGCTGAGATATCGGGCTCGAGCTGGAGCGCGGTAAAAACGGCTGGGGCTTCCTTAAGCGGAGCAAGCGGCGTTCAAGATATTTATCTTTATTTCACGAACGGAGCCATCGTAGATTGGATTCAATTCGAGAACGTGGCTGAAAGCAATGACAATCCGGTCATATTCAAAGTATCCGACGCCATCTCCAAAGGCGAAACCTTCACCATTAACGGACATGCGATGAATGCCGACGAGGTTGAGATTGCCATTGAGAAGGATACGACAGGCGCTTCCCCGTCTGCTCCGTCTTCAGGAGCGCTGCTGCCGGCTATCGTTCAAACCGATGCGGAGCATGGGATTTACGTAACGGCCCAGATGCCTTCCGACCTCGTTGCCGGGGTGTACAACCTTTGGGTCAAGAATGACCATGGCTGGAGCGCTCCGGTCAAGCTTAACGCAGCGCGTCCGTTGTTTATTTCGGAATACGAGGCGTTCAGCGGGCTTCATATCGAGCTCGTGGGACGGAATTTCGAGGGCAGCGAGTTCGGCGCCGCGACGGCAACCAAAGTTAGGCTAAAAGGAACGGGCGGCACTTACGAGCAGGATATCGTTAGCTTGAATCCGTACCATGCCGAGTTCGAAATCGGCGATGCCCTGCCACTTGGCAGCTATGACATAGAAATAACCAATGACAATGGTTTGAACTGGATGGCGCTGGATAACGGTCAAAAGCTGGAAATAGTGGCGCCCGGAGACGATCCGCTCGCGCTAGGCGTAGCTTGGGCCAAAGATTTCGACTGGTCGAACCGCATTAATGTCGTTACCGCGCATGGGGCAAACGGTTCTGATACTGCCGACGATACGATAGCGGTTCAGGCGGCAGTTGACGCTGCGGAAGACGATGGCGGCGGCGTTGTCTATTTTCCAAACGGGAATTATTATATCGATACGATTGATGTGGGTACGGGCGTCGTACTCGAAGGGCAAAGCCAGAACGGCACGAAGCTGTATTATACAGGAAGCGGAGAAAATTTCATAAACTCGAAGGACACGGATTCAGAAGGCGGTGTTGCCGAGCTGCAGGGAGTCGCGAAGCTAAGCCTGCTGCTGGCCGATGAGCAAACGAGGCCGGATATGTTCATGTCGCTCGGCCAGCAATGGGGCGATGGACAGCCTTTCTCGAACAAAGCGCTGCGAACCTCGAACCGGCTGTTCGTCAAAAACGTGACGATCGACTACACATGGGAAAATGCGGGAACGATAGGAAGAGGAATCGGCTTGTTTTTCGTCGCAAAAGAAAGAGTGCTGCTGCAAAACAACCACTTTAGCGGCTGGTGGGCCACCAATACGGTTACGGCGTTGAATGAATATTTGACGATGACGGACAACTATCATGAATATTCGGAAGGCTACGTGCACAGCTTGGCATCGTATGCCTTTTATAAGAACAACCATATTGTCATCCATAATGAATATAACCGTGATTCCCATGGCATTTTTGCCAGATCTGATGCTTATGTAGAGAATAACCGGGTCGAAGGACCGGGCGATGCAGGGAACGTGCATAACGACGGTGAAGCGATTGCTTCCGAGAATCCTGACGGAAACTTTAATTTCGGCGATGTGTTGACGGCGGATGAAGATTCGGTCACCGTTGCAGCAATATCGACGCTTGTTAATCCAGTGATAAGCTTCGGGGAGCTTACGCTGCGTATCACGAATGGACGCGGTGTCGGCCAGCAACGCAAGGTATCAAGCATTAATCCGACAACCAATACGATTACGGTAGAAAATGCTTTTGACGTAGTGCCGGATAGCAGCAGCAGATTCAGTCTGCTGAGCGGACTCAATCATTTCACCGTCTACAACAATGACGTGGAGGATTCCGCAAACGGCATCGTGCTATTCGGAAACCAGCATGATGCGGTCGTGGCGAACAACAGCCTAGTGGATTCGCGGGGCATATGGACATGGGGCGTTATTAACAGCTCGACCAATGCGCTCGTTACCGACTATTTCGTTCGAGTAACGCGCAATACGCTAACTGGCGTATCACGCAGAGGCAATACGGTTGGAATCGGCGTGGATACGGGCCGTTTCATAGCCGGAGGCCAGTTCTCCGATAGGATGTCGCTAGGCTTAGAAATTCGCGGCAATTCGATTACTGGCGACAATACGCTGGAAATGGGCACGGATCCGATCAAAATGACCTCACCGCTTAGCGGCATTTGGCTCATGGCTTACGGTCACTCGACCTTATCGGACGGTTCGGGAACGGGCGACGTAACGAATACGATTATTGAAGGCAACCGGCTCTCGAATCTGAAAGTAGGCGTTACGTTGACGAAGAGCACGTACGGAGAAGTGATCAGCAATAACGTATACGATAGCTCGGTGCTTCAATTCATGGACGATCGCGGCAGCGATAACGTTCTGGCCGTGAACAACACATTAGTAGGGTCCATTGCGGCAAGCAATAAAGCTGCGCTTTCCGGCAGCCTAACCACCGCTAAAGGACTGCTAGCAAGCAAAACGATTGGAACGGCTGCTGGAAACGTTTCGCAAACGGCGCATCACGCATTCGAGGAAGCGATCAAAAAAGCGTCAGCCGTAAGAAACGATCCGACGGTCGCTCAGACTGCCGTGGATAATCAGGTAACGGCGCTTGCTGCTGCGACTTCAGCCTTTAATGCGGCGGTCATTTAACCTTGAACTAGAAACGTGCAAGCCCGCGGTTCGGGCTTGGCGTAGACAGCCGCTGTCCAAGGCGTGAGCTGCATATTGGACTAATGGGCACAAAACTGGTATGTTTGCCTGAGAAGCTTTTGTTTCATGAATAGTATTGCCCCAATAGCTGATGCCGAATCTAATTCGGTGTCAGCTTTGTGCATTCAGAGCCAACATTCATTTGAAATACACATGACGTACACAGGTGATCGCTATACTAAGGCTTAAGGAAGCGGCCGGTAATGACCGACAACCTTCCTTTAGTCGCGGACGTCATTGGAGAATAGACTGATCTGTCGTCTGGATACGGAGGAATTACAAGGATGAATCGAAGGATATTGCTCGTCGAGGATGATATGCTGCTGCGTGAGTTAATAACGGACTACTTCGCGAAGGAGCAATGGGAGGTGCATGAGGCCGAAAACGGGAGGCTTGCGCTTGAGATTTTTGAACAGCATGCGTTTGACTTGATCGTTCTCGATATTATGATGCCGGAAATGGATGGATGGTCGGTATGCAGGCGCATCCGGAAGAAATCAGATATCCCGATCATTATGATTACGGCAAGGGCTGAGGATGATGACCAAATGATGGGGTTCGAGCTTGGCGCAGACGAATACGTGACTAAGCCGTTAAGCCCCCGGGTTCTCGTTGCCCGGGCCAACGCCTTGATGAAAAGAAAGGAAGGGACGGTTGGTCGGGAAGGGGCCGTGCTTGCCTATGGGGAATTATCGGTCAACCGCCAATCACACGCGGTAACGGTTGCGGGAAGCGTGATTAACCTCTCGCCGAAAGAATATGAATTGCTGCTCTTTCTGATGAAGCATTGCGGCAAGGTGCTGGACCGCGATTTTATTCTGAACGGGGTGTGGGGCTACGATTATATGGGCGATTTGCGCACGGTGGACACCCATATTAAGAAATTAAGAGCCAAGCTCGGGGACGAGGGACGGTTGATTAGCACCGTTATCCGCGCAGGCTATAAATTCGGGATAGAAGCATGAGAAGACGCGGCGTTGCTTTTAAGCTGTTCGTCGTAACGTCTCTTCTCATCATCGTCGTATTCAGTCTGCTGGTGATTACGGCAGGGTTGTTTTTCGAGCATTTCTATCGCTCATCCAAAATTCATGTCCTGGAACGCAATATGAAGCAATTCGCCGAGCAGCTTGAGCCGGAGGGAAGCGGAAGCAGGCAGGTTTCCAAGCTGCTCGGCGCATTCATGAACGATAACGACGCAAGCACCTCCATCTTGAGCAGCCGCTTCAGACGAATAACGATAGAGCCTTATTACTTCCAGCTTCAAGCCGGAAACAAAACCGTTACGGTCCGAATTCCAACGGATGGAACGACAACGGAGGATCTCCCTAAGGATTTGCTTATCGGGGGAAAGGTTGCAGTCGATGGCATCTTTATGGATGAGAAGGATACGGTCCTTCATCCGTTGGATATTGAGCCAGCTGGCCAAACGCCCGAAGCCGGGCTTGTGAGAGTGGAAGGCGTCATAACGGATCTCCTGCTTCCGGTGGACAGGTCGAACAATCCCTTTTACCAGGACAGCCTGATTGATGCCGCGCTCAGTGACTGGATAACGATGGACGGCAAGCTGGAGATGCATGTAAGCGAGGGATATTCCCAGCAGACGGAATGGAGCGACAAATGGAGCGGTGTCGAATATGCGGTTCTCATTCAACCGCTGCCCGGGGACGGCAATGAGGAACGGTATTTGTTCGCTATGACCTCGCTGCAGCCTGTTGGCGAAGCGGTCGGCATCCTGAAGCGGTATGTGGTCTATATGGTACCTATTATCGTGTTGCTGGCAGTCATTCTCTCGCTGGTTTATTCCAGAATCGTCTCCCGTCCATTGGTTGCGCTCAGCCGGACTGCTGAGCGGCTTGCCGAGCTGGACTTTAGCGAGGCGAAGGAAATAAGCGCAAAGGATGAATTCGGGGATTTGTCGCGCTATATGACGGCATTGTCGCGCAATCTGGATGCTACCTTGAGCGAATTGACGCAAGCGAATCGTCAAATGCAAGAGGATATAGCGGAGAAACAGCGCTTGGAGCAGCTTCGCAAAGAGCTGGTCGCGAATATTTCCCACGAGCTGAAAACCCCGCTAGCGATCGTGAAAGGTTTCGCGGAGGGGCTGCAGGATGGGGTTGCGAGCGAGAAGAGAGAACGTTATCTCTCGCTAATCGTGAAAGAAACGGATCGAATGAATGCGTTAATCATGGATATGCTGGAGCTCTCCAAATTCGAGGTCAGAGCAGTCCGGCTCCAGCTCGAACGCTTTTCCATACATGAGCTTGCCCTAAAGGCGCTGGATTCGTTCACGCAGCAGCTTCAGGCTAAGCATCTGCAATTTCGGCTGGAGAGAGCAGGAGAGGGAGCTGGGCAAGTCATGGCGGACCCAAGGCGGGTCGAGCAAGTCCTGCTTAATTTACTCAGCAACGCGATCCGTCATGCCAATGAGAACAGTGTGATCACGATTAGGATACGCCAATCTTTAGACGGAAAAGTAACGACGGCAATCGAGAACGTTGGCCCGCCAATCGCCGAGGAGGATCTTGGCCGGATTTGGGACCAATTCTACCGGGCGGAGCGTTCACGCGACCGCAAATCCGGAGGAACCGGGCTCGGCCTTGCGATCGTCAAACATATTTTGGAGCTTCACGGAAGCGAGTTTAATGCGGCCAATACGGAGGAAGGCGTCGTCTTTACTTTTACCTTATATGAAAACGGAGGAATTTCCCATGAATAAAATGAAATTAATATATGTATGTGCAAGCATGCTCGTGCTGCTCCTTGCCAGCGCTTGCGGCGTGAAATCAAATGACGGCTATGCCGATAACGCGAACGTACAGCCGGCCGATCCCGCGAAGGACACGAATGCTGTCAATGCTGGCGGCCCGGCCGAAAATGAAGATGATATCCTTATTATTGTTGACCAGACGCCTAAGCCAAGCGAAGGAAACAGCTTTGATTTCGTCGTGAAAAAGCTTCCCGAAGGCTATGCTTTAGCCGAAATGCAATGGAGCTCAGACAAGAGCAAAGTGATCAATACGGTCCAGGAAGCCATAGCGCATGGCGGGAATGGCGAGGATGGCTTTTACATTAGCGGCAATGGGCAATTCTCAGGGTTCTTCTATCCCGACTCCATGAAAGGCGAGGAAGGCAAGGTAACGTTCACATTCCGCAATGAGCAAGGCAAGGAACGAACGTGGCAGAAGTCGATTACGTTGAAATAACCGAAGTGCCTTTGTAACTTTCTTGCAAATTCCGCATGCGGTATTCATAATGGGGGGAAACCTATACAACCGCAAAATGGGGAACTTACATGAAAATGACGATTTACGATGTGGCTAGAGAGGCGGGCGTATCCATTGCTGCGGTATCGCAAGTCATTAACGGAAAAGGCAAAATCAGCGAGCAGCGCAGGCAAGAAATCATGCAGGTCATGGAGCGGCTAAATTACCAGCCGAGTGTCATTGCATCGGCATTAACGGGAAAAAAAACATTTACGCTGGGACTCCTCGTACCGGATATTTCGAATCCGTTTTTTGCCGAGATCGCGCGTGCCGTTGAGGATCAAAGCCATCATCTGGGCTATAGCCTGTTTATATGCAGTACGGACAATAAGAAGGAGCGGGCGGAACGATATTTATCGTTAATGCAGCAGAAGCGCGTGGACGGCATGATTATCGGAACGGGCATTGCCAACAAGAGCACGCTGGCAAGCCTGATGAAGGGCAAAGCGCCTGTTGTCGTCATAGCCCGCGAAGCGAAGCTTGCGGCCAAAACCGTTATTATCGATGATTACTGCGGAGGGGGCCTTGCAGCGAGCCACCTGCTGGAGCAAAACCATGTGCAGGTTGGGTTATTGTCGGAGAATGAGGAGGTTAGCAGCAGCAGGGAACGGATTAGAGGATTTGTAGCCGCATGGAATGAGGCAGGATTGAACATTGGAGCGGACATGATTCGAATTTGCGGCGATGAATTGGTTCAGGACGGCAAATCGCAAGCGGGGGAGCTACTGCGCGGGCCAAACCCGCCAACGGCACTGTTCTGCTGCAATGACCTGCTCGCGATCGGTGCGCTCAAAGCGGCGAAGGAGCTTGGCTTGCGGATACCGGAGGACGTATCGATCATTGGTTTCGATAACACGATATTGGCAGAGCTGACGGATCCTCCGCTTACGACGGTTGCCCAGCCTACGAAGCAGATGGGGCAGCTGGCAGTCGATTCGCTGATAGAAATGCTGGAAACGGGTGTAAAGAATGACGGGCGGATCGTGCTTCAGCCTGAGCTTGTCATTCGCCAATCCACGGCTATTAAACGCTAGAATATGAGGCTTGGTTCATATGAGGATCGGATTGCGGGGAAGCTCCCGCTGTCCGATCCTTTTTATAATGATAAGACTTTATATGTTTTCACGTATAAACGAGTTTATATATCTCCGCGAAACGACTGCTTATGCCATAGAGGACGGCGAAAGCCGTTTACGCTTGATGATCATCAAATAAAAAGATTGCCGGAGTCATCATTTTGGTGTATATTAAGGTCAATTAAGCGCTTAACCTTGTTAAGTTAAGCGCTATACCTGCTATTGGAGGCTGCTATATATGAATAAAATCCGGTTGACGATGGCCCAAGCATTGCTGCGTTTTCTAGATAACCAATATGTGTCCGTAGATGGAACGGAATCGAAATTCGTAAAAGGCGTTATGGGCATCTTCGGCCACGGCAACGTGACCGGGCTCGGCGAAGCGCTTGAGCGCAGCCCTGGAGAACTAAGCTTCATTCAAGGGAAAAACGAGCAAGGCATGGTTCATGCTGCAACCGCTTTCGCCAAGCAAAAAAATAGGCTTCAAATTTACGCATGCACGTCCTCGATTGGCCCAGGAGCCTTGAACATGGTAACGGCAGCTGCCACTGCGACAGTCAACCGTATCCCGGTGCTGCTGCTGCCTGGCGATAATTTCGCGTCCAGACAGCCCGATCCCGTGCTTCAGCAGCTTGAAGTCCAATCGGACTATACGATTTCCGCGGTCGATGCTTTTAAGCCCGTAAGCAAATATTGGGATCGCATCGTGCGTCCTGAGCAGCTGATGCAAGCCGCCATCCAAGCGATGCGCGTTTTGACGGACCCGGCGGAGACCGGAGCAGTCACATTGGCTTTGCCGCAGGACGTGCAGGCGGAAGCGTTCGATTATCCGGAAGCCTTTTTCGATAAAAAGGTTCATTACCTGGATCGTCGCCATCCTGCGCCGGAAGCCCTTCAGCGGGCGGCCCGTTTGATCGCGAAGAAGAAAAGGCCGCTTATCATTGCAGGCGGTGGCGTGCTGTATTCAGGCGCCATGAAGGAGCTGGCAGCATTCGCCGAAGCGTTCGGCATTCCGGTAGCGGAGACGCAGGCGGGAAAAAGCTCGCTGCCATGGAACCATCCGATGAATGCGGGAGCTGTCGGCGTTACGGGCACGCTTGCTGCCAATCGCCTTGCCGCCGAAGCGGACCTCATCATTGGCGTCGGCACGCGGTATTCCGATTTCACGACCTCGTCCAAATCGGCATTCCGCAGCGAAGAGGTTAAATTCGTCAACTTGAACGTCAGCGCCTTTGACTCGCATAAGCTGGGCGGCGTATCGCTTGCCTGCGATGCGCAAGTTGGTTTGAAAGGCCTTCGGAACGCGTTGGCTGAGCTGGACTATCATGCAAGCTACGAGTCATCCGAGGTTGCGGCGCTAAAACAGCAATGGGATACGGAGGTTGACCGGCTGTATGCTGCGGAGCACGAAGACGGGCTTGCGCAGACGAGAGCGATAGGCGTGATCAACGAGAGCTTAGACGATTCCGCCATTATCGTCTGCGCGGCAGGCAGCCTGCCGGGTGACCTTCACCGCGTATGGCGTTCGGTCCTGCCGAAAACCTACCATATGGAATACGGTTTTTCCTGCATGGGCTACGAGGTTAGCGGAGCGTTCGGCGCCGCGCTGGCAGAGCCGGATAAGGACGTCTATGCCATTCTAGGCGACGGCAGCTATTTGATGCTTCATTCGGAGCTCCTCACGAGCATCCAGGAGGGACGGAAAATTACGGTGCTGCTGCTCGACAACCACGGCTACCAATGCATACACAACCTGCAAAGAGGCCATGGCAGCGACGGCTTCGGCAATGAGTTCCGTTACCGTACGGGACAATCCGGCGGCTTAACGGGCAGCTATATGCCGGTCGATTTCTCGGCGCATGCGCGCAGCATGGGGGCTGCTGCCTATAAAGCAACGACGGCGGAAGAACTGAAAGACGCCTTATTGCAAGCCAAGAACGAGCAAGGGACGACATTAATTGAAATTTCGGTCGTACCGGGCACGAACACCGGAGGCTACGAATCATGGTGGAATGTGGGCGTGCCCGAAGTATCCGTTAGCGATAAAGTGACGCAAGCCCATAAGGAAATGAAAGATACGATCGATTCGGTCAAACTCATCTAAACGGGAGCAAAGGAGAAATCACGAATGGGCAATTATCCTTTCAAGCTAGGCATTCACCCGATCAACTGGGTAGGCGAGGATGTCAAGGAGCACGGAGAGCATACGACTTTCGAGCAGATCGTAGATGAAATTCAGCTGCTTGGGTTAACGGGGACGGAGATGGGATGCAGGTTTCCGACTGACCCGGACGTATTGAAGGAGGAGCTCTCGAAGCGCGGCATCCGCTTAACCTCGCAGTGGAAAACGGTTTTGTTCTCAGATCCGATCTACCGCGAGTCGGAGCTGGCCGCTTACCGCGAGCATGCGAAATATTTGCAAGGCATGGGCAGCACGGTGATCAGCACTTGCGAAGGTGGAGGCTCGCTGCATTTCGATGCGCGGCGGACGCCGAATGAGAAGGAAGTACTTCGCCTCGACGAAGCAGGCTGGCAGCATCTAGCCGAAGGACTAAATGCGGCCGGCGCGATCGCGCAGGAATACGGCTTGAAGCTAACCTACCATCATCACGGCGGAACGGTTGTTGAGAGCCCGGATGAAATCGACAGGCTGATGGAGCTGACTGATCCGTCGCTCGTCTATCTGCTGTTCGACACCGGCCACGCCTATTACGGCGGAGCTGACCCGCTGGATGTGCTGCGCAAGCATTATGACCGAATCGCGTATGTCCATCTGAAGGATATTCGGCAGAATGTGCTGGATCGCTCGCGCGCCGAGCAAGCGGACTTCGTAACCTGCATCCGCAACGGAGTGTTCACCGTACCTGGCGACGGTTGCATTGACTTTGAACCGATCATCGGCGAATTAGTAGCCCGCGGCTATGACGGCTGGGCGATGCTGGAAGGCGAGCAGGACCCTGCCGAGCATCCGGCATATGAATATGCGAAGCAAGCATTAAACTACTTGAAGTCGCTTAAAATCACATAAGGAGGATGAGGCATGCAGCATGTGACTTTCGAAGCCGGTAGGACGCTTGACTTTGCGGCCATTGGACGGCTGTGCATAGATTTGAACGCGAATGAAATTAACCGCCCGATGGAAGAGACGATGACCTTTACGAAATACGTTGGAGGCTCGCCCGCGAACATCGCGATTGGAATGTCGAGGCTCGGTCAGAAAACGGCTTTTATCGGCAAAATCGCCAATGATCAAATGGGCCGGTTTATTGCCGGCTACTTGCAGCGCGAAGGCATCGATACGTCAAGCGTATCGGTGGACGACACGGGCGCGGTGACGGGGCTTGCTTTTACCGAAATCAAAAGCCCGTCCGAATGCAGCATTCTTATGTACCGCGACAACGTCGCTGATTTGCTGCTGAAGCCGGAGGAGGTAAGCGAAGAGCTGATCTCGCAAGCCAAGCTGCTGCTGATCTCGGGCACGGCTTTGGCGCAAAGCCCCTCGCGGGAGGCGGTGTTCCAAGCGCTTGAATATGCGAAGAAGCATGGAACGGTTATTGCGTTTGATCTGGATTACCGCCCTTATACATGGAAATCCGCGGAGGAGACGGCCGTTTATTACAATCTGGCGGCGGAGAAATGCGATATTCTCATCGGAACGCGCGAAGAATTCGACCAGATGGAGATGTTCGAATCCAATCCCGAGCATGATGACCGGGTGACGGCTACGAAGTGGTTCAGCCATTCCGCCAAGATTGCGATAATCAAGCATGGCAAGGAAGGCTCGATCGCGTACACGAAGGATGGTTCGGAGCATCGTGCCAAGAGCTATCCAGCGAAGGTTATCAAAACCTTCGGAGCGGGAGATTCGTACGCGGCTGGATTTCTATACGGCGTGATGCAGGGCTGGACGCTGGAAAAAAGCATGGAATACGGCAGCGCGGCGGCTTGCATCGTTATATCGAGCCATAGCTGTTCGGATGCGATGCCAACAACAGACCAGGTAGAAGACTATATCAAGCGCTGCGAGCGCGGTGAAATTACAGCTTCATAAGCCGAGAGGAGAGCGACAAAATGGTGAAAACATTAAAAAACTGGATCGGCGGGGAATGGGTGGAGGCTTCGACCTCCGCAGCGGAGGCGGTTGTTAATCCGGCGACGGAGGAAACGATTGCGAATGTGCCTCTGTCTACGAAAGAAGATGTCGACAAAGCGGTTGCTGCGGCAAAGTCCGCTTTCCAAAGCTGGAGCAAAACACCTGTGCCGAAGCGCGCACGCGTGCTGTTCAAATATCAGCAGCTGCTCGTTGACCATTGGGAGGAGCTGGCTCAGCTCATCACAAGAGAAAACGGGAAAAGCTACAACGAAGCTTATGGCGAGGTGCTGCGCGGCATCGAATGCGTAGAATTCGCCGCGGGTGCTCCGAACCTGATGATGGGCAAGCAGCTGCCGGATATTGCTTCGCATATCGAATCGGGCATGTACCGCTATCCGATCGGCGTGATCGGAGGGATCACCCCGTTCAACTTTCCGATGATGGTGCCTTGCTGGATGTTCCCGCTCGCCATTGCATGCGGCAATACCTTCGTGCTGAAGCCGTCGGAGCGCACGCCGCTGCTTGCGGAACGTCTTGCAGAGCTGTTCGATGAAGCGGGCCTGCCTGCCGGCGTGCTGAATATCGTGCATGGGGCCCGTGATGTCGTGAATGGCATTCTGGAGCATAAGGATGTTGCCGGCGTATCATTCGTTGGCTCGCAGCCGGTCGCGGAGTATGTGTACAAAACCGGAACGGCGAACGGCAAGCGCGTGCAGGCATTGGCTGGCGCGAAAAACCACTCCATCGTGCTCCCTGACGCTGATCTTGAGCTTGCCGTCAAAGAAATCGTCAGCGCCGCTTTCGGCTCGGCGGGCGAACGCTGCATGGCCTGCGCGGTCGTCGTGGCGGTCGGAGAAGTGGGCGACCAGCTTGTAAGCAAGCTGACAGATGCCGCCAACCGCATTACGATCGGCAACGGCATGACAGAAAATGTGTTTCTCGGTCCGGTTATTCGCGGCGCCCATAAAGAAAGAACGCTTCATTATATTGAAACCGGCGAACAGGAAGGTGCTTTGCTCGTTCGCGATGGGCGGAAGGATTCGGCTGCCGATGGGGCGGGCTACTTTGTCGGGCCTACGATTTTTGATAACGTCGCTTGCGGCATGAAAATTTGGCAGGACGAGATATTTGCTCCCGTGCTGGCCGTCGTTCGCGCAGCTACGCTGGAAGAGGCGATTGCGATTGCGAATGAGTCCGATTTCGCCAACGGCGCCTGCTTGTTCACGACAAACGGCAGCAGCGTAAGGCAATTCCGCGAGACCATCGATGCAGGCATGCTCGGCATTAACTTAGGCGTACCGGCGCCAATGGCGTTCTTCCCGTTCTCAGGCTGGAAAAAATCATTCTATGGCGATCTCCACGCGAACGGCACCGATGGCGTTGAATTCTACACGCGCAAAAAAATGGTGACGGCACGTTGGTAGGCTGTCCACTTATACATTCATGCAGGCATAGCGAAGCGGGAGGAATAGCGAGATGACGAAGAAAGTAACGATCGGCATTATCGGAGCAGGGCGCATCGGCAAAATTCATGCCGACAACCTGCTCCGGCTGCCACAAGTACAGATTACAGCGGTAAGCGATCTGTTCGCAGGTCCAGAGCTTATAGAATGGGCGAGCGAACGGGGTATTGCCAAGGTAACGAAGGACAGCTCCGATATTATCAATGACCCGTCGATCGACGCGATATTCATTTGCTCCTCGACGGACACGCATGTTCCATTGATTAAAGAGGCGGCGAAAGCAGGCAAGCATGTGTTCTGCGAGAAGCCGCTCAGCATGGACATTGGCCGGACCCAAGAAGCCGTTCAAGCGGCGGAAGAAGCGGGAATCAAGCTGCAGATCGGTTTTAATCGGAGATTCGATCACAATTTCAAACGGGTGCGCGAGCATGTGCTCCTTGGCTCGGTCGGCACGCCTCATATCGTGAAAATCACCTCGCGCGACCCGAATCCACCGCATGAGGACTATATCCGAGTGTCCGGCGGCATATTTATGGACATGATGATCCATGATTTCGACATGGCGCGGTATCTCACGGGCAGCGAGGTAACGGAGGTATACGCGCAAGGCGGCGTTCTTATCAACCCGGTATTCGGCAAATACGGCGACGTTGATACGGCAATCGTTACGCTTCGCTTCGAGAACGGAGCGCTTGGCGTCATCGACAACAGCCGTCAAGCTGCTTATGGCTACGATCAGCGCGTCGAAGTGTTCGGCTCCAAAGGCAGCGTCGCTGCGGGCAATGACCATCCGAACACGACGGAGGTTAGTTCGGCGGAGGGCGTTACGCGGGACAAACCGCTTCATTTCTTTCTCGAGCGCTATAATGAAGCGTATATCGATGAAACGAGGCAGTTCATAGCGTGCTTGGCAGACGGGCAGCCGCTTCCCGTTACGGGCGAGGATGGCGTTAAAGCGGAGATGATCGCATTGGCTGCCAAGCTGTCGCATCAGCTCGGGCGTCCGGTCAAACTTAGCGAGGCGGCGCAGCTGAAACGGGAAGCGGAAGGGATGGAGAGCCATGTCTAGGTTAATCGTTAGGCCGAATGCACCGGACAGTGACGGCATCGTCCTTGCTGTTTCACCGGAATCCGCAGGCTGGGAATACGTCGGGTTTGAGGTAGCAAAGCTTGAAACAGGCCAGTCGCTGCTGCGCGATACCGGCAGCCTTGAATATTGCCTCGTGTTTTTGTCCGGCATCGCGAATGTAACCACGCAGGAGCAGAGCTGGGATCACGTCGGAGAGCGGATGAGCGTATTCGAGAACAAACCGCCTTACTCGGTATACGTTCCGAATGGAGACAGCTTCGAGGTGACGGCTGAGACTGCGGTGGAGCTTGCGATCTGCAGCGCTCCCGGCAAAGGCAGCTTTAAGGCGCGGCTTATCGAGCCATCGGCTTCCGCTCAAGAAAAGCGGGGCTATGGGAATTTGGAGCGGCAGATTTATAATATTTTGCCAGAGAGCGAGCCTGCAGACAGCCTGCTCGTTGTGGAGGTGATTACGCCGGAGGGACACTGGTCCAGCTACCCGCCCCACAAGCATGACCGTGACGCCATGCCGGAAGAGTCGCTGCTGGAAGAAACGTATTATTACAAAATCCAGCCGGAACAGGGATTTGCCGTGCAGCGGGTCTACACCGATAACCGTTCACTGGACGAGACGTTGATCGTAAAGAACGGTGAAACGGTGCTCGTGCCGGAAGGCTACCATCCCGTATCCGCCCCTCCGGGCTATGAAGTGTATTATTTGAACGTAATGGCGGGGCCTACGCGTGCTTGGAAATTCACTAATGATTCGGAGCATGCTTGGATCATGACGAAGCCGGAAGACCGCAAATAAGGACTGGGAGCAACAGTAGTTCGTACTCATTATTTAGATGCAAGTCGGAGCTGAACGCAATAAAACGGAGGGTCAGCAAGCGATCATCGCTTGCTGACCCTCCGTTTTTCGCGTCTACTGCTTAATCCAATAGTGTAATTGTAGGCTGGAAGCGCGAACGGGCTCCCCTTTCGTGCTGCAATCATGCACCGATGAACGCTTCCTTACCATGCATGCGGAGATGGCCTATCCGGGTAGGCGTTATTCCACTCAGCGACCGCGTCGCGCAGCGCGTCCCTGCCTCTTGGTATAAGCCATGAGGTAGGTGCGATAATATTCCCGGCATCGGAGCCGGCGCTTTTCTTCACATGGAGGTAGTTCGCCGATGTAGGCACCGGATGGTAATGGATTTCGATATTGTATACATTAATCCGCGGCACTCCAGGCGTGGAGTTATCCGGAATTTTTACGGTAGCGTAAATGTATACGGTGTCCTGGCTTACGTGTATTCCGCCTTCCGTAATGGTTGCCGAAGCAGGCTTTGAGGCAATCCAATTTTGGAGGATCGGATTTGTCGCTGCGGTTGTATATTCTACTGCCTGTTGAACGGTTTTTGTCCCGCCGGTGAACAGCAGTGCCGCTAGATTCTCCTTTGGCTCTTTTTTCTTTTTCTCTTTCTTTGGCGCTGGTACGGCCATCTCTTTCGATTCTTCCTTTGCTTTAGGGGCTGGCGGCGGAGCGGCTGCCGCTGCCGCTTCAGAAGCAAGCTTGGCCGTTTTGGCGGTTTCTGCCTTTGCGGCAACCGCTGTGATCCTTGCTTCCAAATCGTCGAGACTGGAAGCTGCTTTAAAGAGGTCGTCAAAAGTCAAATCATTGAATAGATAGAGCTCGGACATGATGCCTAGCTTTTTGCCGAAAAGCTCCCTTAGTTTTTTCAGTTTTGTTTTATCGCTTCTTGACGCTATATCTTCCTCCTCCAAACGCTGAATCGGCATAGAAGAGGATTTGGCTGCCATCAGCTGCCTTGCTGCGCCGTTGCCTGCCGTTCGCTGGAGCTGCATGAGCTGGGAAGAGGAGATCGCTCCGGATGGAGAAGTCATCAGCTGCATGGGCTGGGCGGAGTTGGGAGTACGGGACTGCTGCGATGATGCCGCCGTCTTTGTTGCAGGCTGCTGCGTAACTGAGCTTTTCAAAGGGATGCCTCCTAGTATGCGAAAATATAAGGCTTTATAGGTTTCACGCGATAAAGGGGATTCTTCTATTTCTACGAGAAACGGATCCCCTCCTCTTGCAGAGGACGGCAAAGCCGTTTCTTCTTGATACCGCATGCTTATCATAGATTCACAGTAGCATATATTGGAAAATCGCTCAATGTGGCTCCGGGAGCATTTCGAGCAAAGGCAATTCGTGAAGGTTTTGTTATTTATCTGTTATAATGAATAATCTCAATCAACGAATGAATGGAATTCGGATGCTAGGCGCAGCGGATTCCATGAACAGCGAGGAGCCTTCATTGTATGCCAGCTTTAAGATTGCTGCGAAGCTTTAATTTTCTTTATTTTGCTTTGCTTTCCATGTTTATTACGTTTCTACCCGTCTATTTGGACGAGCAGGGCCTTACGCCGGCCCAAATCGGATTCATCATCGGCACGGGAGGATTTGTCACCATCATCACACAGCCCCTATGGGGAATCATAAGCGACAGAACGAAGACGATCCGTAAAATATTGCTGCTGCTGCTCGTGATCTCCAGCATTACGGGGTATATGCTCTACAGCTCAAGCAGCTTCGTTTTGCTTATCCTGTTTGCGATGCTGCTTTACTTTTTCCTCATGCCGATTGACCCGTTGACGGAAAGCCTTAACTTCTCGATATCCGAAGCAGCAGGCGTCAGCTACGGCTCGATACGTACTTATGGCGCGTTAGGCTACGCGGTAACGTCGCTGCTCACGGGCTACGTGATGTCTTATTTCGGGGCGAACAGTCTCGCTTTGCTGTTCGTTGCGATTGGCGTTATCAGCTTTGCCACCAGCTGGCTGATGCCGGACGTTCCGGTGACAGGCAAGCCTGTCACGTTAAGCAGCCTAAAGCAATTTATTAGCAACAAAGAAACGCTGATGTTCCTTTTGCTCATCTTTATTTGCGCCGTTCCGGCACGGATGAACGATACGTTCCTTGGCATATACATCCGGGAGCTCGGAGGAGCGCCAGAGCTTGTTGGGTTAGCCTTCTTCTTGGCGGCGGGAAGCGAGATTCTCGTGTTTGCATTAAGCTTTTGGTGGCTGCGCAAGGGCAAGGAGATGCTGTTGATCGCCATTTCGGCTGCCTTTTTCTTCATTCGGTTTTTTATCTCGGCATGGATTACCGATCCGCATATGTTGGCGTATTTGCAAATTCTTCAGCTGCTCACGTTCCCGGTCTTCTATTCCGCAGCGATCCAGTATTTGTACCGGATCGTGCCAGTGGAGTGGCGGGCTACCGGCCAGACCGTGCTGGCGCTGCTTTTCTTCGGCGTATCGGGCATAATAGCCTCTTATTTGGGAGGCTCGCTCTACGACCTATTCGGTGCGAAAACGTTATACTTAACGATCGCTGCCATGTCATTTGCCGGCATGCTGTTCGGGTTCGTTCTGTACCGGGTTTATGAAAAGAAGGGGAAATCGGCAGCGGCATAGAGAATGCCGACCGCCTCGATAATGAGGCAATCGAAATATGCAAAAACAACCAACGCGCCGCAATGGCATGTTGGTTGTTTGCTTTAGCTTCTTTATTTCGTTAATCGGAAGGACAATGGCGTCGTCTCTCTGCTATTAGGACCGACAAAGACGGTGAAATCGCCGTTGTCGCTTGAATGGCTAAGGTCGGAGTGGTAGTAACGGAGCTGAGTCTCCGACAGCGTAAATACCATGTCTTGCGACTCGCCTGGCTCTAGCGCCACTTTACGGAAATCTTTCAGCTCCTTAACCGGCCGTACAACCTCGCCCGCCAAGTCACGCACATATAGCTGTACCGTTTCAACGCCTGCGACGCTGCCGATGTTGGTTACTTTCACGCGTACCTCAAGAGGCTGATCAATAACCATCTGCTCCGAGGAGATTCTCACGTCGCTGTATTCAAACGCCGTGTAGCTAAGGCCGAAGCCGAAAGGCAGCAGCGGCTCGTTCGGAATATCGAGGTATTGCGATACGTAGCGCACCTGGGCATCGGCCGCGCCTTGCGGGCGTCCGGTGTTGTAAGCATTGTAATAGACGGGCACCTGACCGACGCTGAATGGGAAGGACATGGTCAAGCGGCCTGACGGGTTAGCATCGCCGAATAGCAAATCCGCAACCGCATTGCCGCCTTCGCTGCCGGGGAACCAAGCTTCCAGAACAGCATCTGCTTCATGATAAACACCATGCAGGTCAAGCGGCCGTCCGTTGAAGAGCACGACGACGATTGGTTTATTAAGCGCACGGAGCTTGCGAATTAATTCGAGCTGAACCGCTGGCAGCTGGATGTTCGCGCGACAGCCCGCTTCACCGCTCATATCCGAATGCTCGCCGAGCGCAAGGACGATGACATCGGAGGCTTCAGCCGCCGCGCGCGCTTCTTCCCACTGCGCATCGGTTGCGGTCTCGATCCCGCAGCCGTCAGCGACGAGAAGCTCGCTTTCCGAGCGTAGCTTGCTTTTCATGCTGTCTGCCAAACGAACGACAGCGTCATGGGAGCCGGTCCATGACCAAGGACCAAGCAGATCGCCGCTGCGTGCGAAGGGACCGATTACCGCAATCCGCTGGCTCGCCTGAAGCGGTAGCGCGCCTTCGTTTTTGAGCAGGACACAGGATTTAACGGCTAGCGCAAGCGATGCTTCCCGGTGAGCGTCGCAGAATACGATTTCTTTCTCGCGCTCAGGATCAGCCGCGCGGTAAGGATTCTCGAACAAACCGAGCTTCTGCTTCAGCGTCAGAATACGCATAACCGCTTCGTCGATTAATGCTTCTTCGATTTCCTTGTTCTCTACCAGCTCGGAGAGATGCTTCGCGTAGCAGGATGTCATCATCTCAATGTCGACTCCGGCTTTCAATGCTTTGGCCGCAGCCTCGGATTCATCGGCTGCGATGCCGTGCGCGATCAGCTCTTTAACGGCTCCCCAGTCGGAGATGAGTATGCCGTCGAAGCCCCATTCCTCGCGGAGCAGCTTGCGCATCAGCTTGGCATTGCCTGTCGCGGCGATGCCATCGACCGTATTGAACGAGGTCATGACCATCTCGCAGCCTTCGTCCAGCGCAGCTTTGTAGCCTGGCAGATAAAACTCGTGAAGCTGGCGTTCCGAGAGGTCGACGGTGTTGTAGTCGCGGCCGCCCTCGGCTGCGCCATAAGCGGCAAAATGCTTGACGCATGCCGCCACTCTGTCCATGTCGCCCGCAAGGTCGGAGCCTTGGAAACCGCGGACGAAAGCCCGCGCGAACTCGGCGTTCAGATAGGGGTCTTCTCCCGTTGATTCCATCACGCGCCCCCAGCGAGGGTCGCGCACAAGGTCAACCATTGGCGCATACGTCACGTGAACGCCGGATACGGCTGCTTCCTTTGCGGCAATCTCGGCGCTAAGCTCTGCAAGCTCCAAATCCCAAGAGCAGCCAATCGCAAGCGGCACGGGGAAGATCGTTTTGAAGCCGTGCACGATATCTGCCATCATAAGCAGCGGAATGCCAAGGCGGTTGTTCTGCAAATGAATGCGCTGGACGTTGATGGTGTCCGCTGCACCGGCCATACCAAGCACGGAGCCGCTATTGCGGACCGTATCCTCCGTAATGCCGAGCGATTCCATAGGACCCGTAATGAGGCCGGCGTCTACTGCCCCTTCGTAGAAAGGGACGGCCAATTGAATCAGCTGGGCAATTTTCTCGTCCAGCGTCATTTGTGCCAGCAAATCAGGCAAAGAAACGGTTGAGCCCGTTTGCCGCTTGATTGGTTGTTTGGCTTGCTGCTCCGTTTGTTTCGTCATGTTGTTCGCAACCTCTCTTGATTATATAAGTGATTTCATTACGTTTGATGGCAGGCTGATGCTATTCCTTCACCGCGCCGATGACGATGCCTTTGACAAAATAACGCTGAAGGATCGGATACACGAGCAGAATAGGCAGCGCGCCGATGAAAATTTGCGAGGCCCGAAGCGTACGCTGCGATTTGTTGGCAACGATTGACGGATCGAACTTGCTCATATCCGCCTGTACGATAACCGTCTGCAGGAAGCTGGCAAGCGGCAGGTCCATCGATTCCTTGATATAGATCAAGCCATCGAAATAAGCATTCCAGTGCATGACCATCGTGAACAGGGAAATGGTGGCAATCGCTGGCATGGAGATCGGCAAATAGATGGATACGAAGCTTCTCAAGTGGCTGGCTCCGTCAATGAAGGCTGCTTCTTCCAGCTCTTTCGGCACGGTGCGGAAGAAGTTGAGCAGCAGGATGACGTTATACACGGATACCGTTACTGGAAGAATAAGGGCCATGAGCGTGTTCATAAGACCCAGCTTGAGTATGAGAATATAGCCTGGGATGAGTCCGCCGCTGAAGAGCATCGTTACCACGAAATACCATAGATAGATGTTTCTTGCCCGGAAGACACGGGTGTCCTTCGATAAGGCATAAGCCGCTACGGCATTGATGATCATGGCGAATGCCGTTCCGAGCACGGTCCGCTGCACCGATACCCAGAGGGAGGACAGGAAGTTCGCGTTCTCGAACGTTTTGGCATACGCCTCAAAGGTGAAGCCGACTGGCCAGAAAGTGACAAGCCCGGCATTCGCCGGAGCGGACGAGCTTAACGACACCATCAGCAAATGGTAGAGCGGCAGCAAACAGACGATCGAGATGACGGTGAGCAGCACATTATTGAAGATGCTGAATAGGCGGTAGGATACGGTTTTGTGGTACATGAGCGTTCACCCTTTCTAGAAGATCCTGTAGCCGGCGAATTTATAGGCTAAACGGTATGAGATTACGATTAGAATTAAACTAATGAATGATTTGAAGAAGCCAACGGCCGTTGCGAAGCTGAATTGTCCGCTTAGCAAGCCCTCGCGGTATACGAAGGTGTCGATAATATCGCCTTGCTGATAGATGAGCGGGCTGTAAAGGTTGAATACTTGGTCGAAATTGGCGTTGAGCACGTTGCCAAGCGCAAGCGTTGCGACAACGATAAGAATCGGGATAAGCGCCGGAATCGTAATATGCATCGTCTGCTTGATCCGGTTTGCCCCATCGACCTCGGCTGCTTCGTACAGAGCCGGATTGATGCCGGCAAGCGCCGCGAGGATGATGATCGTATTGAAGCCGAATTCCTTCCACACATCGCTGAATATAATCGTGAACCGGAACCAGAAGCCGTCTCCGAGGAAGAATATCGGCTTAATGCCGAATACGCCCGATAGAAATTGATTGACTAGGCCGGTCTGGGCAAGCACGTCGATCAGAATGCCGGAGAGCGTAACCCATGAAAGAAAGTGGGGCAAATATACGAGCGTTTGGATGGAGCGTTTGAGTCCCATATTCCGCACCTCGTTAAGCAGCAAGGCAAAGATAAACGGAATGGCCAAATTCATAATGATTTTGGAGCAGGCAAAAAATAGCGTATTCCATGTAATTTGCAGAAAATATTCGTTCTCAAGCATATAGCGGAAATGCTTCAGCCCAACCCAAGGCGAGCCGGATATGCCGAGCCCGGCTTTATAATCCTGAAAGGCCATAAGAAGTCCGGACATGGGAAGATAAGAAAAAACGAAGACCAGCAGAACGGCTGGAAGCACCATTAGATGAAGCATCCAGGGCTGTTTGTAGCCGCTGTCCTTTTTCGATTTCCGAGCAGCTTTAGGGTTTGGTTGCAATAGGGTATTAGAGTCCATAGTTCTCCCTTTCCGTAAAATCATATTTGTGTAACACTTGAAACCCTGATATAAATAGTAACAAAGTGCATCCGCACGAAACTATAAGACAATGTTAGGATTCATAGGTTTTTGTTAGGCAGAATCAGCCGGGGAGGATCGGAATATGGTACTACGCCAAAGCGCAGCGTACGTGAAGAAGAAGATGGGGCCGAGGTACAGCCTTTTCGTGAAAATGAATATTTTGATTCTGGTCCTATTCATTCCGATCATCATCTTGTTCACGTATTCCAATGAGATCGCAACGAATACGATCAGCAAGGAGCTTCGGGGCTCCAACATGAAGCAGCTCTCCTTTCTATCGAGCCAGATCGACTCGCGGATCAATCAAACGATCGATTTCGTCATTACGTTCTCCAAGGACCCGAATGTCGAGAAATTCAACGGCTTAAATATATGGGATGATCTTTACGACCGGATGCAGACGAGGTACGTCGTGCAGGAGAAGATGATGCTGCAGTCGGGGATTACGAACATTTGGCCCGTCACGTATACGGTTTATTCGCAGCAAAACAAAGAAGCGATATCCAACAGCAAGGATACGATCAAATACGACGAGGCGTACCTGAACGACAATATGACGGGAGCATGGACATACGGAGACGGCAGGGATAGCGTCCCGGACGATCAGCAATCATTCCATTGGTTTTATACGGATTCCTTTGGCCATCAAGGCGCGCTTAAAGGCAGCAATCTCGTCGTACAGGCGAGCTTTGGCCATGAGAATATCGAGAATATGCTGGATACGTACAAAGCGGGCGGGCAAGGCGACCCGATCTTTTACCGCCAAGGCGAGGCGCCGATCCTGAATCGGAGCGCTTCGAAGGAGCTGGCAAGCGAGCTGGTCGCCTTTCTGGACGGCAAGCAGCTGGAGGGAACCGAGCAAGAGGTCGTCCGTTTGGGGGATAAGAACTATTTGGTGAGCGCCGTGAAGTCGCCGCAGCTTGGTTGGTATTTGGTTGATAGCGTTCCGCTGGACCAAATGCTCGGACCGATGTCGTTCAGCCGGAACTTATTTTATTTGTCGATGGCCTTGCTGTTCGCCGTTGGCATATCCGCCTCGGTGCTGCTTTACCGCAACGTGCAGCGTCCGATTATTAAGCTGATTCGCGGTTTGCAGAGCGTACAGCGCGGCGATTTCTCCGTGCAGATAAAAGAAAAGGCAAGCAACGAGTTTTCCTTCCTCTTTTACCGGTTCAACGAAATGTCGCGGCAAATCCAGGACCTGGTCGAGAAGGTGCTTGGCGAGAAACTGCGGGCAAGGGAAGCGACGCTGAAGCAGCTGCAGGCGCAGATTAATCCTCATTTTCTCTATAACTGCCTAGGTTATATTATTAACATGGCCCAGATGAAGGAGCAGGAGGCCGTTGTATCGATGGCCTACAACCTGAGCGCATATTACCGCTATACGACGCGGATGGAGCGGCAAACGGGCTCCGTGGAGGAAGAGATTAAGCTCATCGTCAACTACTTGGATATTCAGAAGCTGCGCAACGAGCGGATTTACTACACCATCGATATTCAAGACGAGATGCTGAAGCAGCAGGTGCCGCGCTTGCTGATTCAGCCCGTTGTGGAGAATGCCGTCATTCATGGGGTTGCCAAAACCTATTCGTCGGGCGAGATTCGTATTAAGGGCGAAGTGTCGGAAGGCTTTTGCAAAATTTACATCGATGACGACGGTCCCGGCATGACGCCGGAGCAGCAGGAGGCGCTTAACCGCAAAATGAAAGAGCCGCTGCAGGAGGAAATGGGCTGCGGGCTATGGAATACGAACCAGCGCATCATGCATCAGTTTGGAGACGGCTCCTGCCTGCATTTCACCAAATCGCCGCTGGGAGGCTTCCGGACCGAGATCATCTGGCAGATGCCCGTTCCGGAAGAGCCGCGCCATCCACTTCACATAAAAGGGGAAACACAACATGCAGATGATCATCGTTGATGACGAAGCCCATTGGGTAGACAATTTGTCGATGCACAAGCCTTGGCATACGCTCGGCATTGAGCAGGTTCACAAAGCGTATTCCGCGCGGGAAGCGCTGCAGATTATCGAGACGCAGCCGATTGATATCGTCATTTCGGATATATTAATGCCGGAGATGACCGGGATCGAGCTGATCGAGAAAATTCGGGAAAGCGACAAGCGAATCAAATGCATTATTTTATCCGGCCATTCCGATTTCGAATATGCCAAGGAGGCATTGCGCCACAAGGCGGTAGAATATTTGCTGAAGCCGCCGACAGACGAGGAATTGTTCGGAGCGGTCAAGTCTGCCATCGAGCAATTGAAGGCGGAATGGGAGAGCATCAGCTCTCAGGAGCGTACGGAATATGCGCTGCGGGAAAATTTGCCGCTGCTGCGGGGGCAGCTGCTGCTGGATGCGCTGCGGGGAGCAAAGCTGCCTGCCGATGAATGGAGCCGGAAGCTGGAAAATTATCATTTGCCGATCCGATTCGGGGATTGTGCCTTGCTTCTCGTCCGGCTTGAGGAGGAGTTCGGCCAATACCGGAACAACGGCCAGCAGCTGATGGAATATGCGATTATTAACATTGCGGAAGAAATATTCGGCGAATTCACGGAAGTATGGGGCGTCAGGGAGGAGCACGGATATTTGGCCTTCCTGCTGCAGTTCAAGGACGAGTCGCAGGACATGAAGAAGGAGCAGCTGCTCGAGAAGCTGGCCGTGCAGCTGCAGGCCAAAGTGAAGCAATATTTGAGAGGCTCGCTTTCTATTGTCATTACGGAGCCATTCCGGTTTCCCGAACAGCTTGCCGACATTTACCGGAAAGCCGCATCCTCCTTTCGCCAGATCGTCGGCGATGAACGGGAATTCGTCATGCGGGCCAGCGAATTGGGGCAGCATGTGTCTGAAGGGGCTTTGGATGCGATCCATAGTCCGCCCACGATCAGCAATCTGCTCGAAGCCGGGCGGTGGGATGCGCTTGAGGAGAAGCTTGCGCATGTATTCGAGGAGCTGGACCTCAAATGGCCGGATTCATGGGAGCACTGCATGGAGGCGGGCTTCTTGATTGCTTCATCCTTTACCCATTATGCCCATCGCAACGGCCATAAGCTCGAGCAATTGTTAGGCGAGGACATGGAGCTGCTTCAGAGCGGGGAAGCTTTCGCTACGATCGGCAAGCTGCGCAATTGGTCGATGTCTGGGCTAGGCAAGCTGAAGGTAGGAACCGCGAATGAGGTTAACGATATCCGTTCCCATTACGTGAAGAAGGTGCAGGCTTTTACGGAAAAAAACCTGCATCTGGACGTATCGCTGCGCGCGCTTGCCGATCACGTTAACCTGCATACGACGCATTTGTCCAAAATTTACAAGATCGAAACCGGCGAAGGAATAAGCGATTACGTGTCGCGGCTTCGCATGGAACGCGCATGCCATCTGCTCAAAACGACGGATAAAAAGGTCTATGAGATCAGCACGGAAATCGGATATTTGGAGCCGGCATACTTTATAAAAGTGTTCAAACGCCAGTTCGGCGTGACGCCGCAGGATTACCGGATCGGTTCCTAACAACATGACAGAGTTCTATGGAAACTAACAAAGTCATATAGATGGCATCCCCTGCTGCTTGGTAAAGTAGCTTATGTGATCATCTTACTTCAAAGGGGACTGAAACATGAACAAACTTAGAAAATCATTAGTACTGCTCGTAGCAATGGCTTTCGTCGTCAGCGCATGCAGCGGGAATGCCGGCAAGGATGAGAATAAAGGCTCGGAAAATACCGGCTCGAATACAGGGACCTCGTCGGAAGCCGATGCAGCGTTCGCGAAAGGCAAATATGATCCTCCGATTGACATCAGCACGGTCATCATGCCGCGGAAATACACGAACGGCGACAGCAAGGAAAACAATGTCCACGACCGCTGGATGCTGGAGCAATTCGGCATGAAGCATAAGGATACTTGGTATCCGGCAGGCAACGACCAATACAAGCAAAAGCTTCAGCTTGCAATCGCTTCAGGCGAGAAGCTGCCTGATTTCGTATTCGTGCCGACGGATTCGATCTTAACGAACCAGCTCATCGATTCCGGACAATTCCTGCCGATTGACGAGCTGTTCGACAAGTATGCGAACCAAACGTGGAAAGACCACGCCGAGCAGCATCCCGAGCTTTGGTATCCCTTCACGAAGGACGGCAAGAAATGGAATGTGCCGATTCTTGAATATACGGACAACGATGACACGTTATTGTGGCTGCGCGAGGATTGGATGGAGAAGCTGAACCTTGAGGCGCCTAAGACGATTGCGGACCTCGATAACATTTTGGACAAATTCAAAAACGAGAATCCGGACGGATTAGCTGCTAAGGACGTATATCCGCTTGCGATCTCTTTGAAAAACAACACGAATACGTGGATGGGCTCGCTTGACTGGCTCTTCGGCGCATACGGTGCAGTGGAAGAGCAATGGAACAAGGATGCTGACGGCAACCTGGAGTACGGCTCCGTTAACCCAGGCGCGAAGCAAGCGCTTGCCAAGCTGAAGGAATGGATGGAGAAAGGCTATATTCACCCGGATGCGGCTTTGTGGGATGAAGGCAAGACAGCTGAAATTTGGACAAACGGCAAAGCTGGCGTCCTGCCGGGCGCGAACTGGGTACCGGACTGGCCGGCACCGGATCTGCTTAAGAACGTAGCAGGCTCCAAATACAAAGCGTATCCGATCCCGGCAGGTCCGGATGGCGCAATCGGAACGAAATGGCAAAATTCAGGCGTGAACAGCAGCTTTATGATTAACAAGGATGCCAAGCACCCGGAAGCATTTTTCATCTATTACAACTATTTGCTGGACAACTTGGCTAACCCTAAGGCTGGCGGGGCATACGAGTTCGGCTTCGCGAAAGGCTATGACTGGGATGAGGTAGACGGACAGCCAACGAACAACAAAGACAAAATTAAAGACTACAATAACGAATTTGCGTTTATTACGGGCCCGGCACGCATTCCTGATCTTTATATGAAAACGCTGGTTAAGCTTGCTGACGGCGCAGCGCCAGAAACGCCTTACGAGAAGCAGACTGCCGAATTCCGCAAGCCGGAAAACTGGTATTCCGCGAAAGTCGTGATGTCGCAAATCGATATTCGCAAGCAGAACTACTTTACGGGAGCGGCAACGCCTACCATGATTACCAAGTGGAGCCTTCTTCGCCAGTCGGAGCTGGAAACGTTCAACAAAATCATTTACGGCAAACTGCCGATCGACGCCTTTGATACTTTCGTAACGAATTGGAAAGCAAACGGCGGCGATCAAATTACGACGGAAGTGAACGACTGGTTTAAGTCGGTTTCGAAGTAATAAAGCGATCGTGAAGTGAATGGCCAAGTGCCGGCAAGACCGCAGGAGTGGTCTTGCCGGTTTTCTTATGCAAGCCGGCTTCACATATTCTTCATACTACACGAATATTGCGATAACAATTCACCGTTATAGTCATCCTAACAGCATATTTAGGGTAGAGACCACGAGAAAACCCAAACACGACGTTCTGTCAAAGACAGAACTCCGTGTTTGGGTTTTTTGTTATGCCATTCAACACGCTTGCAGATTATTAATATGGGCGTGACATCTCGCGAACAAAAGAGGTTTACAGTGATAAGCATTAAGGTTGAGGAGGAGAAAACATGGCTGAACATACGATGAACCAGCTTCCTATTATTGCATCAATCACGAAATCCGAACAAATCGGTGCGGTATTGAAAAGCCGTGTGCAGCGAGTAAATCTGATGACTGGCGATATCCTTAAGCTCTCTGGAATCGTTCGCGACCTGCATCAAGCAGGGAAAAAAGTGTACGTGCACATTGAAATGGTTAATGGCATTGGCAGGGATAATTCTGCCGTTCAATATTTGGCTGACACGTTTTCCATTGACGGCATTATTTCAACCAAAACCAATGCGATTGCCGCGGCAAGAAAAGCGGGAATCCGCTCCATCCAACGGATTTTTGCGATCGATACGGCCGCCGTTGAATCTGCGATCAAGATGGTTGGGCAATCGCATCCTGATGAAGTGGAGATTATGCCAGGCTTAATGCCGCGCGTGATTAGAGAGGTGAAGGAGAGGATTCATCACCCATTAATCGTAGGCGGATTGATTCGCAGCGAGGAAGAGATAAGGGAGATGCTCGCCAGCGGAGCTGATTACGTATCCATCGGAGACGCAAGGTTTTGGTAAGAACAGATCATTCCAGAGATGAGAGGTAAATGACCCATGCTCACACAAAAGTTAGGACGTTTTAGCGGATTCTTAAAACCATATGTATATCTAGCGCCTACCGTAGGCTTGCTGCTGCTATTTGTTTATTATCCGTTCCTTAAAACCGTATTGCTCAGCTTCAGCTTAACCTCACCGGCGGGTCAGCTCGTGAAATGGGTGGGATTGGACAACTATTATTCTATTTTCACAGCTCCTCCGTTCTATTCGATGCTTCTGGTCACGTTTAAGTTTTCTGCGGCAGTGATGTTCGCCTCGCTTATTGCCGGATTATTGCTTGCCCTGCTTGCTCAATCGGATGTCAGAGGGGGCTCGATCTTCAAAACCATATACACATTGCCGATGGCTGTTTCCTCCGCAGCCGTTGCCATTGTATTCAACTTCATTCTGCATCCGATGAACGGAATATTGAATCAGCTGCTCGGAACCGATACGAATTGGCTTAATTCCTCTGGCTGGTCTATGGCAGCGGTCATCGTGATTACCGTGTGGCAGAATGCCTCGTTGAACTACATTATTATTTTGGCAGCGATTAAAGGGGTAGACAACAGCCTGTATGAGGCAGCGAACGTCGATGGAGCGGGTTATTGGAAGAAACAGCTCATTGTGACATTGCCAAGCATATCTCCGACTTTGTTTTTTCTCATTATCATCAATGCGATCGTCTCCTTCCAGGCGTTTGCGCAAATTCACGTTTTAACGGCTGGCGGCCCTTATAACAGTACAACAATATTGAGCTACAGCATTTATATGGATGGTTTAAGGAAAAGCCAATACGGGCTCGCTTACGCGCAATCCGTTTTCTTATTCCTCGTTATTATGGTAATCACGCGCGTTCAATTTTATTTTGAGAAGAAGGTCACGTATTGATATGAGAAAGCAACTTCGTTCCTCCATGTGGATTTTGATTCATATCGCTGTCTGTCTCATTGTAGCCTTTCCGATTATTTATGCTTTTTTAATCAGTCTCATGTCACCGGCACAAATGTACGAGGAAGGCATTCAATTGTTCGCTAATCCGATTCATCTGGCAAATTATGCGGATGCTTTCTCTATGGTGCCGCTGCTCCGGTTTTTCTCGAACTCAGTGTTTGTATCGTTGGTGATAACCCTGTTGCAGCTCGCTGTCGGGATATTGGCAGCATTCGCATTTACGTTCTTTGACTTCAAAGGAAAAAGTGTTTTGTTTTACCTGGTTCTATCTACGATGATGATCCCGGCACAATCAATCGTACTTTCGAACTTCACGATCATCAGCCAATTGAATCTGATGGACACGTATACGGCACTCATTATTCCTTCGGCCGCGTCGGCCTTCACTGTTTTTAATTTAAGGCAAAGCTTTATGCGCCAGCCTTCTGAGCTGAGAGAAGCTGCTCAAATGGACGGCTGCTCTGACTTTAGGTTCATGTGCCAGATCGTTGTTCCGATCAATCGCCCGATGATCAGCTCTTGCGCCATTATTGACTTCATCTTTTCATGGAATGATTATTTATGGCCGCTGCTCGTTACGAACGACATTAGTAAACGCACGGTTCAAATTGGAATATCGATGATGAGTGACACGTTCTCGACAACCTACGGTCCGATTATGGCAGCAGTGTCGATCACGTTCCTACCGATGGTCGTTACGGTTTATTTAGGCCAGAAACAGCTCATATCCGGTCTTTCATCGGGTGCCGTTAAAGCATAGAAATTGGGGTTGGTTAGCTGAGGAAAGGAGGTGATGCGCGAGGGCAGAGTGATGAATAATGGGATTTCCGCTTTATTTTATAGATGAAAGGAATGACGAGAGAGGAGATGGACCAGATGACAGCCATTAAAAATATTGCCACGATGGGCTTCAGCGCCGCATATCCTGAGAATACGATGCTTGCCCTTGTACAAGCGCTCAAAGCAGGTGCAGACACATTGGAAGTCGATGTCCAGCTAACCAAAGATGGCGTTGTTGTGGTAAGCCATGATCATCAAGTCGATCGGATGACAGACGGCGCAGGCGCGATCAGCGATTACACATACGAGCAGCTAAGGCGCTTTAATGCAGCCTCGCGCTTTATGGGCCGCAGTGAGTTCCAATCTAGTGGCTATCGCTCCAAAGGCTTCGAGCATTTATCCTTTACTCCAGCCGTAGATGCGAGGATGCTGACGAACATAACGTTTCAACCGATACCTAGGCTAGTGGATGTACTCGCGCTTCTGCAAACGGGCAAAGCCTCTTTGATTATCGAAATAAAAAGCCATGAAGGTGCGAATGCCGGAATCGGCGAGCAGGTTTGCGAGCTCATTAAGCAGCATGGATTAGAGAAACGATGCTATATCTCCTCATTTAATCATGCTTATATTCACGAGCTGAGCGTCAAGGAGCCTAGCATTTCCTATTCCATTATGTTCGTGGGGCAGCTGTTCGAAGCTGGGAAATATGCGAAGGAGCTTGGAGCAGCAGCCCTGCAAAATTGTTTGATTAGCGCAGAGGATACCGCCGTAACCGCTAAGTCCTGCAGAGCAAATGGCATTGAGCTATTTGTGTGGTCGATGGGGCGAACGGATACGCGGGTCTATAATGAGCAGCTTGTGGATTACGGCGTTCATGGCATTATTACGCACAATCCTGAATTGTTAAGCGCGGTACTCAAGAATCAAGCACGCATTTAGAAGTTAATGAGGCAATAAACAACTAATCATTCCTATTTATAATCCCCTATATGAGACAGGAGCATAAAAGATATGAAAAAAGGAATTGCATTATTAATAGCGCTAGGTTTGTTGCTTATGGTTGCTGCTTGCTCGGGTAACAGCGCGAAGGTAGCGAACGAGTCGAATTTAGGCACGGATGCAGGAACGAATTCAGGCACCAATGCGGCTGTACCGGAGAGCAATGGAAAACCGACTGAAATTGTTTTTTGGAATTCGTTCACCGGGGAAATTTATAAGTCGCTTGAAGAAATTATTGCGGACTATAATAATTCGCAAGACAAAGTTCATGTGACAAGCCAGTTCCAAGGGACATACGATGAAACGCTGACGAAGTTCAAATCTTCCATGGCAAGCGGATCGGGTCCCGATGTGCTGCATATGTATGAAGCGGGAACCCGCTATATGATTGACAGCGGCTACGCTTTGCCGGTTGAGGATTTTGCCAAAGAATCAAACTTCGACCTGAATCAACTAAACGACATGGCTAGATCCTATTATACGATTGATAGCAAATTATGGTCCATGCCGTTCAATTACGGACAAGCGTTATTGTTCTACAACAAAACGGCGTTTGAAGAGGCTGGCCTTGATCCAAATGCGCCTCCCCGCACTTACAAAGAGTTTGAGGAATATGCAGATAAATTAATGATTAAAGACGGCAGCAAGGTTACCCGCTATGGCGCAACGATTGCGGTATACGGCTGGTTTATGGAGCAGCTAATTGCTGGACAAGGCAAATTCTACGTAAATAGCGACAATGGTCGTTCTGGTAGGGCAACGGGGCTTGATGCAGATGCGAATGAGGCATTGCTGAACGTGTTCACGAACTGGAAAGCATTCACGGACAAAGAAAGCGTCGTTGACTTTGGGAAAAACTTATCTTCAGGCTATCAATCCTTTACAGCGGGCAAGATTGCAATGCTTCCCTTTGTTTCCGGCTATTACAATTATGCAAAGCAAGCCATTAACGGTGCGTTCGAGCTGGGCGTAGGCTATTTCCCTATGCTGGAGAAAACCGAAAAGGGCGGTTCTTTGCTAGCAGGCGCATCATTCTGGTTAATTGATCATGCGGATGAGGCTAAGAAAAAAGCTTCATGGGACTTTATGCAGTACATGGCTTCGCCAGAGGTACAGGCAAAATGGACGTTAAAAACAGGCGATATTGCGATTAACAAAAAATCGTACGAGCTGGCGGTGGTGAAAGCGTATCTGGAAGGCAATCCGGCCATTCAAGTTGCGTTGGAGCAGGAGTCTGCTTATCCGAACAATTCTTACACGCAGGGTGCCGTATTTGGGGTAATGCCTGAGGCGCGTCTCAGCTTCGAGGAAAATATGGATGCAGTCATTGCTGGCGTTCAGACGCCGCAGCAAGCGGTAGATAAATTCTCGGCTCAGGTTGGCAAATCACTGAAAGATTATAATACGAGCATGGGCAAATAAGAGAAAGGGAGGCACACAATGTTTCGAACTAAAAATATTGCAGCGATGGGCTATAGCGGAATCTATCCAGAAAACACGATGCTGGCTTATCGGAAAGCACTTGGGGCAGGTGCAGACGGCATTGAGGTCGATGCCCATCTTACGAAGGATAATGTCGTTGTCCTCTGTCATGATGAGCAGATCGACCGTACAACGGACGGTACAGGCAAGATAAGGGACTTCACGTATGAAGAACTAAGCCATTACAATGCTTCCCATTCGTATATGAATCCTGAGACTGCTGCCGTAGCACAGCTATTTGTATCCCAGCCAAGGCAGACGGAAAAGGCGGATGAAATAGGCTTTCAGTCGATTCCCAAGCTGGAAGAGCTGCTGGAATTGGCGAAGGAAACAGGTCGCTCTCTTATCGTGGAGATGAAGGGAACGGCGGCATTATATCCGGGCATGGGAGAAGCGATTGCTGAATTGATCATGGAGCATGGATTGGAGCAGCAATGCAGCATCTCAAGCTTCAGCCATCATTATATCTACGAGCTTAGCCAGCAATATCCGAGTGTTTCGTTCGCTGCTGTAACGACAGTCGACCAGCTATACAGACCAGCGGAGTATTTGAAGAAGCTTCAGGCCAAACAAATTCATCCGTATTCAACTGCTGTTACCGAAGAGCTGGTCGAAGCCTGTCATAGGGATGGAATTGAAGTCATTGCTTGGTCCGTAGGTGAGACGGATGAAGAAGCAGGCATTCAGAAGCTAATCGAGCTTGGCGTCGATGGCATTATGACTCATTATCCGCCGCGTATGCATAAAATAGGTCAGGCATGAATCAAAAAACGATCATTATCGCGCATCGTGGCGCATCTGGAGAAGCGCCGGAAAACACGATGGCCGCCTTTCTATTAGCCGAGGAGCAAGGTGCCGAAGGGATGGAGCTCGACATTCACCTGTCAGCCGATGGAGAAATTATCGTGTGCCATGATGCGGCTGTGGATCGAACGACCAACGGATCAGGACGAATTGAAGGCCTGACCGTACCCGAATTGAAAGAACTGGACGCTGGCAGCTGGTTTCATTCTAAATTTCAAGCCGAACAGCTTCCGTTGCTAGAAGAAGTGTTCTCTGTCCTGAAGCCTGAGACGTTCCTTAATATTGAAGTGAAATGTTCGTACAGCGAGCTTCTGGAGAAGCGTTTAATGGAGCTTGTGCGGCAATACCGCCGGCTGGAGCATGTTGTGGTCTCTTCCTTTGAGCACAAAACATTGGTTAAGCTCAAGAAGCAGACCCCCGAGCTGCGAATCGGTTTATTGTACTCTGCAAACTTCCAAAGTCATTCGCTTATGGCTGCATCATCAGGAGTGGCGGTATATTCCTTGCATCCGAATTATGAGTGGTTAGACGCTGAGGATATTGTTGAAGCGATGCAGCAGGGACTTAAGGTTTATCCTTATACCATCAATAGTGAAGCGGACGGAAAGGCTTTATTCGAAGCGAAGGCATCGGGCGTCATCACGGATTATCCTGCGAGGATAAAAGTAGTTCGGGATTCGTTATATTGAATGGATATGAAGATGTTTATTTCAACAGCAGAAGCAGCCTTCCTTGGTTTTAGGGAGGGCTGCTTTGTTGTGTAATCTTGCCTTACTAAAGTAGAAGGAAGGCATATTTTCAAAGTTATTCTAAGCAGCAGCTGAATTGTGTTTTGCATTTATTGTTGCATGTGAAGCTTGCTGGCTTTATCTTGTTCCATCTGTTTGGATGAGACCGCGTATACAGCCTCGACTGCCCCTTTTTTAAAACAAAATTTCCATTCGTGAAATCAGTAAGCTGCTTACGGAGCTTACTGATTTTTACACAGTATACCTACAATTCGGATGATCAGTTAACATCACGGCTTGTGCTGCAAACGGGTGAGAAAGAGGAGTTTCTATATAGCAAAAACGGTCAATTATTTGCAGAAATAAATGATAAGGTTATCGATCGCTACAGCTATACGAATAATGGATACTTGTCTAATCAAACTCGAAATGGCAAACCGTATACGTCCTATCAATATGATCTTGATGGAAATATTACTGCTATTACGGATGCTTACCAATCTACAACTGGCTATGCTTACGATGCTTATGGACGATTATCTAAAGTCAAAGATAATGGAATCGATGTCGCAAGCTATGAATATAACCCGAATGAATCCATTGCTAAGATTAAGCATACGAATGGTATTCAATTGTCTCTGCAATATGATCATGATGGGCAAATTACGGGGGTCATTGGTAAGAATGGCCAAGGGAATATTCTAGAGCAGCATTCATACTCCTATGATAAGAACGGGAATGTATTGACTGATAATGAGAATGGAGAGATTACGTCTTATTCCTATGACAAGCTGCAGCAGCTAGTAAAGGTTCAGAATCCTGATAACAATATTGAGTCCTACCAACATGATCCTGCAGGAAATCGGACAGTTCAAACCTCCAATGGTGTGTCAACATCATATACCTATGACGTTAATAACCGCTTAACGGGTTTTGTGTCAGGAGAGGGGTCAACTAGCTTTTCGTATGATGGAAACGGCAATATGCTACAAGAAATAGGCGTGCAAAGTACGAATCAGTATACGTACAATGGGTTTAATCAGCTCGTTACGTCCGACATGGGTAACGGTGATTGGATGAGTTACACCTATGATCCTGCCGGAGCCAGAATGAGTATTTCCGAAAGTGGCATTCAAATGGATTTTGTCTATGATAACAGTGAAGTGAAACAAGTTATCGCCGAAACGAGCGGTAATGGGAATAAGTTGGCTAGTTATATAAGAGGATATGATCTGGTAGCGACTAAAGATCCGCAAAATCGTTGGTACAGCTACATGAACAATGTTCATGGCGATATTACTAAACTTGTGGATGCTGCAGGATATGTCGTTAATCAATATTCTTATGACGCATTTGGTAATACAACTCAGGATAAGACGCAAGTTCGTAACCGATTTATGTACGCAGGCGAGCAATATGATTCTACTACTGAGGACTATTATTTGCGTGCTAGATACTATTCTCTGGAAATCGGCCGCTTTACGCAAGAAGACACCTATCGCGGTGATGGCTTGAATTTGTATGCTTATGTACAAAACAACCCAGTTAATTTCGTTGATCCAACGGGCTATATGAAATGGTGCCAATTCGATGACCTAGCCGCTGGAATTGCAAAATCGGTAGGGAATAGCATTAAAGATATGTTTGACTTTAATACTTACCTGGGCATGGGTCAATTAGCACTATCGGTTATTAATGGTAAAATAACGATAGGGCAGCTTGCATCTGGAGTAGCGCAGTCCGCATTAGAGCCATACAAGTATGTGTTCAATAATATTAAGTATATTTTCACAAAAAAACCAACAGATGCTGAAGTTAAGAAGTTTGGTGTGAAGCTCGGAGACATTTTGCAATCTGTTGCAGTACCAGGACCGGGCGGGGCATTAGCGACGGTATTGAAATTTGCTCCTAAGTTAAAAAAACTGATGAAGAAATTGGAGAAAGTATCTTGTAATTGCTTTACAGCGGGTACTAAGGTTATGACAGACGAAGGGGGAAAACCTATCGAGGATATCGAGGTAGGGGACAAGGTTCTCGCTAAGTCTGACGAAACCGGAGAAGTGGCATATAAAGAGGTCGTGGGGCTGTTCCAAAAACAAGCTGACGAAATCTATAAGGTTCACGTCGGTGATGAAGTTATAGAAGCTACTGCTGAACATCCATTTTGGCTTGATAGCAAAGGATGGACGTTCGTCAAAGACCTGAAAGTTGGCGATTTGCTTGTTTCAAGTGACGGTACTAAACTGGCAATAGATAAGATTGAAAAAGAGCCACGTGAAGCAACTGTTTATAATTTTGAGGTTGCGGATTTCCATTCTTATTTTGTGTCCAATCTTGGTGTTTGGGTGCATAATTGTGCTGTTAAGGGTGCGGGTAATTCCGTGTGGCAACCAACAGCGAAGAATGCTGATTTATGGAATAAGGGAAAATTAAAAGCACATTTTGACAAACATGGTAGTACGGAGTTTGGAGCAAAATCATCTAAAGAATACTCTGATATGGCTTATGAATTTGGTACTAGAAATTCTGATAGTATTGTACAGACGACTACGAATGGATATGTATATAGATATGAGCCATCCACTCAATCTATATTTGTTGGAACAGAGAAAGGAGGTAAAATTAAATCATTTTATAAATGGGATGGTCGTCCTGATGATATGGTGATTCAGACATTAAAAGAACAGGGGCTAATAAGATGAATAATATAACTAGAGAAAATGCGTTTAAAATAATTGAATCAGTACGTAACATAATAGGAAAAGAGATAGATTTATCCGAGTATTTGGAAGAAGAAACGTCAATCATTAATAAGGAACAAAATGAGGTAGAAATCGATTTTCAAGGTGTTAGTAATGGTTTTTTAGCAGAAATAGTTCATGCTATTTCTGGATATCAAGTAGAAGTCATTGGTGAGGTAGAAGAGTTATATTCTTGTCCTTGTTGTGGGTTTAAAACTTTAACCGAACTTTATGGTGCGTTTGAAGGAGCAGGTTATGATATTTGCCCATATTGCAAGTGGGAAGATGATGGAACTTCGGACATAAATTCTTATAGGTCTATTAATAAAGGGAGCATAGTAGACTATCGCAATGAACTTCGCATAAACTCCAATAAGTACTATACAAACAAATGGCTAGATGGGAAAGTTTAATGTTTATCTAGCAGATGCTTCAAAGTAACCTTTTGCATGTGGAAATACAACTATTAGTTAAATTATTATTGGTGGAGGCTAACCAGTGTCGAATGAACCTATCATTCAACCAATAACACATATAATCCATGTAGTACCCGTATGAAGATTTCTCCATTTCGATTGTACGCACATTAATTACTTTAATTTTATAACCTAAATATCACTATTCCGTTACGTAAAACAGGTTGATTATGGTCAGATACCACCATAATTGACCTGTTTTTTGTTATCTTCTTTTTCTCACGTTTTTTCAATATGTCTCGCAACTGTAGAATAAAAGGGTGAGAAGGTCAGAAGTCGCATCTTCTTATATGGATAGCACGACAATTAATAGTAGGGGCGGCAAACTTGAAGCATTTTGATTCTGACCGCAACTGAACCGGCCTTTACAGCGATTGTTACATTGTAAGAAAGAAATCTGCTGACGAGTAGTTGACAAATACAGGTAAGGATGCGTTTCAGGCTAGCCGCCTTCCTGACTTCATAGCCGCCGTGTGGCAGTGTAATCAAATACGCAGAAGGCAGGGATTTATATGACAACAAGGACTACTGATTTCGTTTTGATTCAAAACCGCCATGCGGCTAACGAGTACATGGACAAGGTAAGTCAAGAAAGCGAGTTCACGTCTCTTCACAAGGGATTTACCAAAGTACCACATAAAATCCATCGTTGTTACGGCTTAAGCCAGTACGAGAAGTTGATACTGGTTGACCTTATCGCTTATATGAGCGACAAGGCTCAGTGTTACCCGACCCATGAGATGATTGCCCGAAATGTCGGGAGTAGTTCCAAGACGATAGAACGCCACATCAAGGAGTTGGCTGATAAGAAGCTGATTCTTGTCAGTCAGGGAAAGAACAAAACCTACTACTTGCCGAACTATCTTCACTGCCATCCGTTATTGGTGATAAGCGAGAAAACGCATGAGTTTATTGGCAGTGTTCGAAAGCAGGTTAATGAAAGGAAAATGACTTTGTGGGTTCAGGAAGTCATCAAGAGTGAGGAGTACAAGGCATTTATCGCTCAACTTCAAAAACTCAATGTACGACGACTGCCATTTGAGAAGTTTGCCGAAAAGGAAATACTGGACAGCTATGTTCAATTCCTGAGAATCGAGTTTGGCAAGCGATTTCCGCCCGATGAGAACGGACAATAATGACGAGTCTGTTCTCTCATCAGACTCTCTGTCCTGACAACCGCCATACAGTCTGTTGATGGCTAGAAAACAGTGGCTGTAGACAAAGTGTCCACGGATTTGACGCAGAGTCGGTTATGCAAGACTGAGAGTCTGAAAGGCAGACATAAAGTCTGTTGCCAACCGTCAGAGAGTCTCACTAATAATAATCATTAACAATACTCAATAAAGAAGAATCAAGCTAAGAATCACATGAAAAAGAAACAGCAGACACGCCGTTGGCGGTCTGCGATTTCGGGGGATTCTTGTTTCTTAGAGGGGATTGGTGAGATGGCGAATAACTCTTTACATGAATGCAGAGATTCTAATGTCGCCGTGGGCGGTATGCTTGCTCAATCAATTTCTATCAGTTCTTCAATTCTGACGTTGGGTGTTTTACAAACGAGTTCCAATGTCTCTAAGTAAACCCTGTCAACATTGTCAGAACAAAGATGGTTGATTGTGCTTGCTAGTAACCCTGTTAATCTTGCCAGTTCCCGTTGAGATATTCCTTTCTGCTCTAACAACTGGCGCAACTTCACTCGAATTGCCATGCTTAGGTCAGGGTCTGTCAAAAAATTTGTTTAGACTCTTTTTAAAGGAAGCCCCCGAGAGAGCTATTCCTCTTAGCGTAAAAGGTGTCCGACTTGATCTGCGAAGAAAACAAAGAGATGGAGAAGCATCTGACTCCAGTTCTGGAGCCAACCTGTCCACTTGCGAATGACGCCCATGGTGGAGAAATAAAGCATTTTGAGAAGTACTTCGTCGGATGGGAAGATGCTTTTCCTTATGTTACTTTCAGAAGCTGACGATGGTAGAGAAGTACTCAAATACCTCGCATATGTATTTGTGAGAAGCAACATAGCTATCCCTGTTGACAGACCTTTGAAATAGTTTTTGATAAGCTTTTTTAAATCAATTTAAAATACTCATATCAAATCATATGCATAAATTGTAATGTTTTGAGCAATGGAAGGCCTTGATTATACCCTGGCACGCAAGTGGATGCAGAGTGTATTGAAGCCGGTTTGCATGGCGACAGGTGTCGAAAGTGACAACAAGAGAAAAAGCAGAACATGTCATCGAAATATATAAGGAAAAATCAGGATTTCAGGAATCTGTGGATGGATTTCATATTGATAAATACGAATTGGATCATAATAATTGGCAAGAAGGCTTTATAACAACCAGCACGTAACCACACAGCAAATAATCAATCAAAAGCAAAATGCAAGTTAATTGATTTAAACTTGTGAAGCAGATATTCAGCTACTTTAACGACGTTTAGATAGCAAACAAAGCCCCGAAATCTTTCTCTAATCGAGAGAGAAGATTTCGAGGCTTTGCTTATTAATCGCTTCAATGCCTATAAACCTACTGAATAAAAACGACGCCTTGCGCGGCTAGTTTCCCATGGAGCTGCGGAATGGAAATGTCAGCCACAGGCACATTGTCGGCGATGGCAAGAGAGGCGGCAACGCCAGCTGCTTGACCGAGCGCATAGCAGGTAGCCTGCACGCGCATGGAAGACATCGCAACGTGAGTGGCGGATATACTGCGCCCAGCGACAATCAAGCCTTCTACATGCTGTGGAAGCATGCAGCGGTAAGGGATGTCATAACCCTCCAGCTTCCGCTCATCCGTGTTCGCTCCGCCGGTTGGATTGTGAATATCGATTTCATAGTTGGTTTGTGCGACTACATCCTCGAAGCGGCGTCCGCTGGTCAGATCGTCCTCTGTCAGCGTGTAGCGGCCTTCAATCTGGTTGGTCTCGCGCACGCCTATCTGGCCAGGCACATGGGACAAAATATGGTTCGGATGGTTGGTCCGCTGCAAGTAGTTGGCGACGGAGAACACCTGCCGCAGCGCCTCCTTTTCCGCAAAGTTAACATCCTCGATCTTTGCGCCATTTCCTCTAACCCTGGTCATGTTCACGAGCAGCGTGCCATCTCCCATGCCGCCCCAATATAAATGACGCCCCTGCGGCAGTTCCTCGATGGATTCATATTTGTAGCAATCCTCCGGCAAGTAAGGCGTTACGGGCTTGCCCGTATCCTGCATCATGAACATCAATGTCATCGGCTGCGTGAGGCCGTCCTCGCTGCGTCCCGAGTGGGTCGGCACGCCTGCTTCGGCGGCAACTCTCGCATCGCCCGTGCAGTCAATGACGACGCTTCCTTCGAAGGCGCGGAGTCCTTCGCGCGTATTGGCGATGACGCCGGTAACCTTGCTGCCTGACATCATCACTGACACGAAGCTGGTGTGGTAATAGACGTCAACGCCCTCTTTCTCCAGCTTCTGATTCAAATAATGACGCAGTTCAAAAGGCGAGTATTGCGGCCAAATCGATTCATGATGGGAGCTCGGAAGCGCGGCTGGCAGAAATTCCGCGATCATTTCGCGGTAAATTCCCGTTACATTGCCTACGCCCATGAAGACGCTCACATTACCAAGCGTGCCCATGCCTCCTAGTTGGCCGGAATGCTCCAGCAGAATCGTTTTGCATCCGCTGCGGGCAGCGCTTATTGCGGCTGCCGTTCCGGCGGGACCTCCTCCAACGACAATAACATCGACTGAGGCGTGTACGGGAACGATGCGCTGCATCGTAATTTCCTTGTTTGACATGCTGATTATCCCCTCTCGATTGGGCGCTGATGACGCTTAATGCATCTCTGGCCGCTTGCATTTGCTTTCAGTGTAGGAGAAAATGGCACTATTTTATAGTTTCATTTTTGTTACAATTAAGATAACTAAACGCGCTAGGGGGCTCTTCCATGCCGAGAAAAAAAACCGTCACTTTACATACGATTGCCGATGAGCTGGGCTTGACGATCCATACGGTTTCAAAAGCGCTCCGTGGTTTGCCGGGCATGTCCGAGTCGACGCGCAAAGCGGTCGCGGATTGTGCGCGCAAGCATGGTTACCGCACGAAGGAGCAGGAATCGGGCATGTTCGCGGAGCGTATAGCCTGGGCGAACACGAATCCGCGGCGCTTTGCGATGCTGCTGATCGGGGATTCGCTGTTTCATCGGATGCAGCTGGAAGGCGTGCAGCTTCGGATGAACGAGCTCGGACACTCCTTATATCCGCTGCTGGTACCAGCCGCATTGACGAATGAAGCGGAACTCGCGGAATGGCTGGAGCAGAACGGTTTGTTTTTTGCAGATGGTCTGTTTCTAACCGCCGCCATACCGGAGTGGATGGAAACGGCGCTCTTAAAGCTGAACATCCCCAAGGTGCTGTTGAATTATCCTTCCGATCTGGCAGAGGTAGACAGCGTGATCTGGGATGTGGAATACGCGACTCATCGGACGATGGACGAGCTATACCGCTGCGGTCATCGCCGAATTCTATACGTGGGAGAAATTGAGCCTCAGCGCGGCTTTCGGTTAAGATGGCAAGCTTTCGAAGCAGCAGCAGACAGGCTGGGGCTGACGGGCTTGGCCGATCCGGTTAACCATATCACCATTTCCACGGCGGATCGCGCCGCGTGGATGTCTTTGCTGCGCGATCGGTTGAGCTCCGGCCAATATACGGCTGTTATTGGCGCAATTCCAGGCGTGGCCGAATGGATTTATGTCGCTGCAGCCTTTCTTCAGTTACAGATTCCTGAGGATTTGTCGCTTGTAGGGATGGAGAACGAGGAGAATACTTATTTTCCAGGGATGACAAGACCTCTCTTGCTTGTAAGGGAGGCTGGAGAACGCGCAGCCGAGCTGATGCTGCGACGTATCGCGAACCCGTTGCTGCCTTATGAGCAGGTTAGGCTCAGAGGATCCTTTTATAAGGGGCATACCCTTCTTGACATCCATTCCTGAGTTCATAACGATCCCGATACGCTAGCATTCTCGGGCTATGTGCTGTCCAGCCAGGTAGAGAGGGGCTTGGCTTAGCAGGAGAAAAGCCGTATAGTGATAGGAGAACCGCCATCATTGAAATAGCTTGCTTTCCGAATAATAAGGAGGAATATAAGATGAAGACGTATGAGTCCGAGGTTATCGAAAAAGAAGAGATCAAGCTGGTTGGTTTCACTATAACGGAAAGCTTAAACCATGTGCTCGACTCGAAAATCGTAGAAGCGCTGCGCAGAGACCTAGAGAAACGAAGTGCTGAAATTGAAAATAGGGTAGGAACAGGGATATATTTGAATCAAATCTATCCTCATGAAGGCGAATGGACGCCGGATGTACCGTTCCAGCACGTAATCGGAGTAGCAGTGAGCGCACCCGATAGCTTGCCAAGCGGTATGACAAGCCACACCATAACAGCCGGCCGATACATCAAAATCGTACATAAGGGCCCAGAATCACAGATTGGCGCTACGTATGAATATATAAACAACAGCTTCGGGACTAGACCCATTGATCTTGAATATTGGCAGGATATAAACGATTTGGACAGCGAAGAGAGCCGAATCGATATTTACATACCAGCACCATAAAAGGATACTTTTCCTCCGCGGCATATATCGATTCTTCAAAAGATGTAGTCCGGCTCATAACATGCAACGATCCAAAAAGGAGGAGCTGCCGCGGCAGCTTCTCCTTTTCCGGTTATGTATGGAATCGCAGTTGGAGGCGTAAGGATTGATCCAACCGGCAATCTCGCTTATACTTTTCAGAAGCTTAAGCTGCGGCTAAACGGTTGCAATACTGCGTTTTATATTAACAAACGGATAATTACATAGGAGGCATATCCATGAGTCAACGCTATCGCATTACTAGATCATTGCAGGAAACGAGCGGTTCGCCGCTCACGATATCATTGGAGGAATGCAAACAGTATTTTGCTTCGAAAGCTGACTTTGAGTATTCATCGGTTTTCACGGTGAAAGGCGAAACTACGATGTCCATTAATGGCGAATTTTTCATGTGGAGCTACGGCGATGCCAAGATCCCGTTCAGGCATTATGACGGAGATATATACGTTTCCGGCACGAACGAGGCTGTCATTCCTAAGCTGATGGAGATCGCAGGCGAGCTAAAGGCAGACGTATTGGAAGGGTAAGCTTCGTTAGCGTATAGCGTTATTTTCAAATAAGGGGAGGAAGAGCCATGCAATTCGTATTGATTTATGGGCCGCAAGCCGTCGGTAAAATGACAGTCGGGTATGAATTAGCCAGCAAAACAGAATTGAAATTGTTTCATAATCACATGACGCTGGAGATGCTCAACCCGATTTTTGGGTTTAGCGCAGAGACATGGAGACTCTCCTCTCTTTTTCGTTTTGAAATATTCGAAGCGGTAGCGAAGAGCGAAATGCAAGGGTTGATATTTACCTATGTGTGGGCGTTTGACCAGCAAGAGGATTGGGATTTTGTTAACGAAACATGCCGTATTTTTGAATCGAACGGTGCCGACGTTTATTTTGTTGAGCTGACAGCGACCCTTGAAGAAAGGCTTGAACGCAACAAAACCCCGCATAGACTCGAGCAAAAGCCATCAAAGCGCAACGTTGAGCATTCAGAAAAAGAATTAAAAGCATCCATGGATAAATATCGGTTGAATTCTCTGGAAGGTGAGATAACTAGAGAGCATTATCTGAGAATCGATAATACAAACTTGACGCCAAGCGAAGTAGCCCAGTTTATAAAAGACGCGTTTAAGCTATAAAAGAGGATCGAAGCATCGTTTAGGAGCAGATTTGCCGCGGCAGCTGCTCCTTCTTTGCATGTTCACGCAGGATTAGGACGCTTTAGAGAGAAACCGCAGAGCGAGCGCTGAAACAAAGCCGAAGGCTATCATTCCTGCTATCCCCATAATGACCCCGATCCAAGTGTTCAATCCCATACCAAGCCCAATAAGCAAAGGAGCTATGACTGCGGATGCTAGGCTATAGGTGCTCCAGCCGCGCTCGGATTGATTGGCAAACCGGCGGGCAAATACGAGACATGCCGCTATAAGGCAAAGAAAAGCCGTGAAAAAAGCAGCCGAATGCAAAGATGCGCCTACGCTCATCGCTGTTGGCATACCCTCAGGCGCACCGGGGGGAAAGGATAGGCCGGGGTCTGGACGGAAAAACCCGGCTGCCGTCATGCCAAGCCCGTATATTCCAATAAGCAACGGTCCCCATATGCTACCTTTTCCGCCTTTAAGACTATCTCGCAGGGCAAAGGCCGTTAATAAGGCAAGCAATCCGGTCACGATGAAGTTTGCGCTCTGTATCCACCCCAATTCACCTAATGTTAACGTGCTGATCGCATGGCGCCTAATATCAAAGCCCGTTCGCGTAAAGGCTTGAGCTATGGCGATGAAGTAGAAAAACGGTGCTGAAACGGCTCCTCCGAGCAGAAATAGATTATTTAGGCTGATTTTATTTGTTTTAACTAAAGATTGCTGCATATAGATTCTTCCTTCCCAATTTCATTTTTTGTATGACGGGCTTATCCATTCCCGAGAAAGAAGGAGGCAAGCTCTTTGGAGATGAGTTTGGCTTGAAGCTTTTTGGTGTGACCGAGGCCTTTTTTGCTTTGCAGCCTCGCATTAGGGAGGGCGACAGCAAGTGCTTGCGCTGCATGGCGCAGGGAAGCCGGGCTTTCTATGCCTTCGAGCACGAGAGTCGGTATCGTAACGCTTCTCCATAAGCTAGATGGCAATGCCTTTCCGGCCATGAATCCATCGAGCAAAGCGGCATCATAGGGAAGCGTATGCGCGACGGCCATAAGATTGGACCAGACACCTGGCATCATGCGCATCATGCTCACAACGAATGAAGGTGCGCCCATACCCTTGGTCATGAAATATTTGATCGTTTCAGCCCGCTCGTTAGCGCGAGTAAGCTCATTCACACGTTGAACAAAATTTTCCGGCGGTTTGGGGTCTGCAGCATCGACGATGAACGGTGGCTCATGAAGAGCTAGCTTTGTTATGCTGGCTCCTCTTGCTGCTGCTTGGAGGGCAAGCACTGCCCCGGATGATAGACCCCACACGTATGCCGAGCCCCCAGCTGCATCGATCATGGCTTGAAGATCTTCATATTCACGTTCAACCGCATAAGGCTGCGTATCGCTGCTATCCCCGCGGCCGCGCCGGTCATAGTTGTAAACGGTGAACTGCCCGGACAGCAGCTTAGCCAGCTGCACCTGTCCAGGGAATTTTCTGTAGCTGAACGCTCCCGCCACGAGAATGAGCGCCGGGCCTTGTCCTGTTTTGTCATAGGCAATCGTCGTACCGTCTTTTGATATAAGGGTGTGCATCATTGTTCTCCTTTGCTGTTGTGACAGCGTGTATTGGTGTTATTTCATGTGAGTAAATCTTAGAATGGATTTGGTCGAGCAGCGATAACGGCATACTCATGTTTCGTTGATCTTATATAGACGACGAACGGCCGATCATCTAATCGACACACCCGTTCCGTTTATTTTAAATTATTTTTAGGGAAGGCAAAATCATTCGTTATCTTGCTGTTTTATTCAAGCGGCGCCATTTGGGGTTTCCGTATTTGGTATAGTAGAGGAACGCATATTATGCTAGAAGTATCGTACAGGGAGGCGAAACGATATGCCGACGGCCACAACGAAATATTTTGAATATGGACAAACGGAAATCGACTATCTGTCTGGTGCAGACCCTGTGCTGGGCGAAGCTATTCGGCGTCTTGGCAGGATCGAACGCGTTACGATGCCCGATCTGTTCACTGCGCTCATCCATGCTATTGTCGGACAGCTTATTTCGGCGAAGGCGGCACATACGATTTGGGAGCGGATGCGGGATCGGCTTGGTCCGATAACGCCGGCGAGCATAGCCGGGCAGCGGACCGAAACGATTCAAAGCTGCGGCATGACGATGAAAAAGGCGGCGTGCATAACCGATATCGCGCAGGCGATTTCGACGGGCGCATTCTCATTGGAGGAGCTGCGGGAGCTCGCGGATGCCGAGGTGATCCAGAGACTGATGACGCTAAAGGGCATTGGCAGATGGACGGCAGAGATGCTGCTGATCCACGCGATGGAGCGGGGCGATATTGTCAGCTGGGGAGATATCGCGATACGGCGGGGCATGATGAAATTGTATGGGCTTCCGTCCCTGACCAAAGAGCAGTTCGATGCTTACCGCCAGTGCTATTCACCGTATGGATCGGTGGCATCCATCTATTTGTGGAGATTATCCTTTGAATAAAGACAAGGAGTAGAAGGATGGAATATAACATAAAAGAACAGCTGCACGCGCTCGCGGAAGAGGATTACCGAAAGTTCTCTTCCTCGCTTATCCCAAACGTAAAAAATATATTAGGGGTTCGTCTTCCTCAGCTGCGTAAGCTAGCCAAACCGATTGCGAAAGGCGATTGGAGAGCGTATCTGAAGCATGCCGAGAGCGAATATTTCGAGGAGGTCATGCTGGAGGGAATGGTCATCGGCTTGATTAAAGCGGAGCCCGAGGAGCTTCTGCAGCGAATTGCCGATTTTGTTCCCAAAATAGATAATTGGTCAGTATGCGACAGCTTCTGTATCGGACTTAAAATGGCCAAAACGAACAAGGCTGCAGTGTGGGACTTCATTCAGCCTTACCTTGCGTCAAGCCAAACGTATGAAATACGGTTTGGCGTCGTGATGCTTTTAAACTTCTATATCGAAGAAGCGTACATGGACCGATTGCTGGCGCTGCTTGACCAGACTGATCGAAGCAGCTATTACGTCCAAATGGCGGTAGCGTGGGCGGTTTCTATTTGCTACATTAAGCTACCGGAATTAACGCAAGCTTACTTGGAGGACAATACGCTTGATGACTTCACCTACAACAAGGCTTTGTCGAAAATAACCGAATCATACCGCGTAGATCCGGAAACGAAAAGCAGAATACGCGGCATGAAACGGAAGAAAAGGTTATAGGTTAAGCCTTATGCTGGGCCAGAAGCTTCAGCAATTGCACGCCTGCATCCGTGAAGAGAACGGATTCGTGCTCCACATAGCCTAGGTAACGTAGACTGAAAATCGCATGCTCATACTCGTTTTTGAAAAACGCTTCTCCAAGCTGCTTAAGGGCTTGACCATCCGATTCCGCTATGCGGTTAGTACCGATTTGCTGAATCAGCACATAAAGGGATAGCATGTCCTTTAAGCCGCCGAACATTAGGTTCCAGCCATGCTCCGAGCTGCTGTTGTATTCGCCAAGCGCTTTCTCGATATCGGCTTCCGTCCAGTTCTCCTCTTGCGCTACGTTGATGACCTGCGTGAACGTCATTTCGCAGCCTTTCGCGAGAGGCTTCAGTTCAACGGTAAGGCGGTCTATGAGCTCGCTGAATTGCGGCATCTGGAAGGTAAACACCAATCGGGTTGGACGCTCAATCTCCAAGTATTCGCCGGTAGCCGTGTATTCAACGCCTTCGCGCTCATCGATAACCGTCCATTTTCCGCCAACGACGGGCTCATTAGCGGCTAATTTATTCGTACCCTCATTCGTCATCAGCCATTTTCTCATCATGACAGGATTGATCCAAGCATCGAATACGCGTTCCGCCGAAACATCGAATTGCCTTACCATAATCAGCGTAGTCTGGGACACATTAGCCATTTGTTAACATCCTTTTCTGCATCGTATTTGTTGTTCTGCATGAAAATAGAGACAGACACGTTAATGCTTTTCCTTTTCTGCTTTGCTCAGCTCGCGCTCAAGCGCATCGAACTGATGATTCCAAAATTGCTCGTAAACATGCAGCCATTTGCTTGCTGAAGCGAGCGCTTGCCGGTCAAGCGAGCAAATATGCGTACGGCCGGCAACCGTTCGATGCAGCAGTCCCGTGTGCTCCAGCACTTTAATATGCTTGGAGGCAGCGGCAAGCGACATGTCAAAGGGGGCGGCCAGCTCCGACACCGTCCGCTCTTGCAGCGACATCAGCCTAACCATCTCTCTTCGCGTCGGATCGGAGAGCGCATGGAAAATGGCATCGAGTTCATCGTCATGTTGTTTAACCATACGGTTAACTATATATGAATACAAAAAGATGTTCAACCAAATGGTTGAACATCTTTTTGTATTCATATATAGGAAAGTATATCATTTTCCAACTTTCTCTATATTTCTACGCGAAACGTAAGCTTAGCAGCCAGAGGACGGATTCACCCGTTTACGCTTGAGCAAAGCTTGTTGTTCGGAAGGAAAATCAGGCTTCATCGACGGATAGCTTAAGGCTCAAAGCCTTTCTGGCTAATATAGATTTGCTCTTCGGAGAATACCTGCTTCATCCGTTCCTGGACGAGCTTATAGGCTGACGGGTCATGCCATTCCTCGAGGCCGAGCTGCTCATACCAACGATGGATTCCGAGCTGCCTGCTCCGTTTTCCGCTGCTGCCATCGCCCATGAAATAATCATCGATGCAGATGCGATCAACGAGCGGCCGCAGTTTATGTGGGAACTCTTCACTGCTCGGTAATATAGGCGCGATAGCGGCTTGGGTGCTAATGCCTGCTTCGGAAAGCAATTGCAGCGTCTTCAGCCTGGCCTGTATCGGAGGAGCATCAGGCGAGAAGAACTTGCGAATGGGTTCGAGGTCCGTCTCTATCGTCATGCTAATGCGCACCTTGTCCCCAAGCTTTAAAAACAGGTCTATATCGCGCCGCACTAGCGGGCTGCGGGTCTGAACGAGCAGGAAATCGGGCGGCTGCTCGACCATAACCTCCAGCAAGGATCTCGTGATCCGTTCCTTATATTCAATCGGCTGGTAGGGATCTGTGCTTGAGGACATGAAGATCGTTACCGGTCCCTTGGAGCGGGCGCGAAGCAGTTCTTTGCGCAAGACAGCCGCGGCATCCTGTTTCACGTCGACCCAGCTTCCCCATTCCTTGCCTCGGAATAGAGAAACCGGCATTTTCCGAACGTAGCAGTAGGAGCAGCCAAACGAGCAGCCTGTATAGGGGTTAAGCGAGTGGCTGTAGCCGGTTAGGAATCCGGTTCCTTTATTGAGAAGCGACTTGGGCTGCTTGTAAGAATATTCTATGTTCATCTATTCACCTGCCTCCTTAAAGAGTAGCATGAACAGCCACGAGAGGAAACGTTAGGTTGCATCATGAAAAATAATGCCTAAGCTGTACCTGGTTCCGGCAGCAATCGTGCTTACGCCATGGCGAAGCGTCGTTCTATAATAGCCGCGGGAACCTGGGACCGGACGGTGTTGCGTGGGGAATAGGAGGCCTTCTCCTTGTCGGAGCGAGATAACATGTCCTCGGCTTTGCGCACGCGGGCGCTGTTCGACGAGCAGGAATTCGCCGCCCGCAAAATCACGATCCTTCTCATTTAGCGCGAATACGGCTTGAAAAGGAAAATATACGTCACCATATAGATCCTGATGAAGGCAGTTGTAGCCGCCTTCCTCATACTTCAATAGTAAAGGCGTTGGGCGCTCTTGTCCCGCAGCATGGCAGCGATCGAGAAACTCACTTAGCGAAGGCGGGTACACGGGGGATTGCCCCAGCAGCCCAAGCCAGCGGTTAGCCACTTCGGCCAATCTAGGATATAGCCCTTCCCGCAGCTGCTGCACGAATGCAGGAAGAGGAGCTTGGTAATATTTGTACTCACCTACGCCGAATCGATATCTAGCCATGTTGACCGTGCTGCGGAAAAGCTCTTCATTTCCATAGCCTTCCATGATTTCTCGGCATTCAGCTTGATTTAGCAAGGCAGGCAGCTTCGCAAAGCCGTGTTCATCCAACGAAAGCCGTATGGCATCGAAGTCAAGCATGGCGATACGCTGGGGAAGGCTGTTAGCCATGCGCGCCGATCCCTTCGCGGCTAATCGCTGCGCTTTCCAACTGCAGCAGCCTTGTTTTCATCTCGATCCCGCCCCGGTAGCCAGTTAAGGCTCCGTTCTTCCCAATTACGCGATGGCAGGGAATGGTGATTAGGATCGGATTGGCGCCAATGGCCGTGCCGACCGCGCGAACCGCGGATGGACGCCGGATGAGATTCGCAATATCCGAGTAGGACTTAGTCTGGCCGTAGGGAATATCCCGCAACGCCTGCCATACTTCAAGCTGGAAAGGCGTTCCCTGGTAATCGAAAGGGATGGTAAAGCCTTCTCTCGCGCCTTGCAAATATTCGATCAGCTCGGACCTAAAAGGCTCAAGCGCAGCATCGTCCCGAACCAAGCGATATCCTGGAAGCTTTTTGCCCATCCATTGCGCCAGCTCCTCGAACGTTTGGTTTTGCGATCCTGCAAAGCACAGCCCTTTCGGGGTAGCTGCAAGATGAATGTTCCAGTCCTCATAAGCGAGCGTTGACCAATACAGCTGAGGCAAATCCTTTGTGTTTGTCATTCGAGCATCTCTCCAGTCGTTATGGGATGGTCTTTCCGGTAGCTTGCCGGTGTTTGATTCGTTTTTTTCTTGAAGAGGGTGATGAAATAAGGCGTATTCGGCAGGCCGACACGCGCTCCGATGTCGGATACCATTAAGTCCGTGTCAAGCAGCAGCCGTTGCGCCGCTTCGATTCGAACCTGCTGAATATACGCCACTGGCGTAAGCTGCTTGATCCTTTTGAATGTTCGGTGGAGATGATAAGGGCTGCCATGAAGCGCTTCCGCCAATGCTTCCAAGGAAAGCACGTTCATATAGTGTAAGTCGACATAAGCAGTCGCGGCGGCAATCCATTCCTCATCGGGCATACGCTCCCTCGTGGGCTTGCAGCGCTTGCAAGGGCGAAAGCCTGCGGATTTCGCTTGGTCAGCGGTGTCGAAGTAAGCGATATTGTCATGGTTAGGCGGTCTGGATTTGCAGGAAGGCCTGCAAAAAATACCTGTCGTTTTTACGGCATAATAGAATTGGTCATTGTAGGAAGCATCGTTGCGAAGAACGGCATTCCATTTCTCCATTTGGCTGCTATCCGTCATAGGGCTTCACCTCTTCCATTAGTATAACCTCGTGAGCATGCGTATGTACGCATATGGGAATGGAATAGCAAGATAGTGAAACGCCATTGAACGGGAGAAAATAATGAACGTGAAAAAATATTGAATGGAAGCAAATAAGGTTTTGATTATTTTAAGATTGACATATCGGAAATTATCGATATAATAAACCGTATGAGACCAATTGACGTATTTAAGGCGCTGTCCAATGAGTCCAGGCTTCAAATCTTGCAATGGCTGAAGGATCCGGAAAACCATTTTGCTCCCCATGAAGGAGTTGACATGAGAGAGATTGGGGTGTGCGTAAGCCAAATTACGCAGAAGCTGAATATGACGCAGTCCACGACCTCGCAGTTTCTCTCCATGCTGCAGCGGGCAGGGTTGATTCAGACCCAGCGGATCGGCAAGTTTACGTATTACAAGAGAGACGAGCACGCTATCGGGGAGATCGCTGATTATTTTAAACAAGAGATATAAGCAGCCCAAGCTGAATGTTAGCTTTCCAGCATTCAGTTTTTATTAGCCTTTACAAATCGACATATCGCGATATGTATTTTAATAAATCATATCGTTAATTAAAAATTTATAGATATGTAAATGCAAGAAGATTATCAATACTCAATTACAAGATTACAAGGAGTGGAATGATTGTGACGAACACATGGAAGATTTACATTTTGGCAATCGTCAGTTTTTTAGTAGGCACCTCGGAGTACATTATCTCGGGCATATTGGATAAAATAGCAGCATCGCTTGATATTACGGTCGGTGCGGCAGGACAGCTCATTACGATATTCTCGCTGGTATACGCGGTAGGAACCCCGATTATGATGGCTGTAACTGCGAAGGTAGATAGACGCAAGCTGCTGCTTTCAGCGCTAGGCTTGTTCACGATCGGGAACCTCTTAGCCTTTATATTGCCCGGTTTCGGATTGTTCGTATTTGCGCGCGTCGTCATGGCGCTTGGGGCTGGAATGGTTGTTGTCACAGCTTTGACAATCGCGGCCCGATTAGCACCCGCGGGTAAGCAAGCAAGCTCGATTGCGACGGTGGTTATGGGCTTCACAGCCTCTTTAATTGTCGGCGTGCCGTTAGGAAGGATAGTCGCCAGCGCCTACGGTTGGAAATCCGTATTCGGAGGGATAGCGCTCATTGCGATTGCGGCCATAGCCGTCATTGCGTTCACGATTCCCAGCATGGCAGGCGACAAGCCAGTACCCCTGCTAAAGCAGCTGTCCTTGCTGAGAAAAAGAAAAGTTCTTTTAGGCTTAGGCATTACGTTTTTCTGGTTAGGCGGATATTCGATCACCTACACGTACATTTCCCCTTATCTCTTGCAGGTAGGCGGGCTTAGCGAGAAGCTGCTGAGTACGCTGCTGTTAGCCTTTGGTGTTGCAAGCTTGGTCGGCTCGAAATTCGGAGGTTACAGCGCGGACAAATGGGGCGTTACCCGAACGTTGGCTGGCGGAATGTCTCTTCATATTATTATGCTGGTCTTGCTATACTTCGTATCCGGCTCGACAGCCGGATTGCTCGCCGTCCTTCTGCTATGGTCGTTTGCGGCATGGTCAAGCGGACCGACCCAGCAATTCAATTTGGTTACGATTGAACCCGACTCCGCAAGCGTCATGCTCGGCCTTAATCAATCGGTCATGCAGCTTGCTATGGCGGCAGGCGCGGGATTCGGCGGTCTGGTGGTTGGTCAGGTTGCTCTATCGGCGATTACGTGGATCGGGGCTTTAGGCGTCGCTATTGCTGCTGTCGCAGCCGTGCTCTTGCCGCGAATCGGGGCGAACGCGAATAATGTGGAGCAAAAAGCTGCAGCGTCCCTTATGAATTCTTAATCATTCAGACAAGACGAATTGAAATCGTGAATGGAAGGATAACGAAGGGAGTATTTAGAGGTTTATCGAACTCAACACATTCGACACACTGAGCAGACTCAGCAGACTGAGCACACTGAGCACACTGAGCAGACTCAGCACACTCAGCACACTCAACATACTCAACATACTCAACACAGCAATCCAAAAGAAACGCCGATGCTTTTGAAGTGCTATAATGGTAACGAATAACCTAATAAATGGATGGAAGGATGATTTGTGAGTGGCAACGCTTAAACCTTTTATAATCTCGGAGGATTCCAGAGCGCAAGCTGATTTCTATATTGGAGCGCTTGGCGGTCAAATCCAATCCATCATGACACATGATCAGGCACCGGAGTCGAATGATGCGATGAAAGATAAAGTGATGCATATGTGCTTTGATGCAGGCGGAGTAAACTTCTTTATGGCAGATGCATTTGGCCCTCTTACGAGAGGGAACGGCTTCAGTCTGAACATGGAGTTTGAGTCGGCAGCAGAGGGAAGGACAGCATTCGATAATCTTGTGGCAGGCGGCAATGTCATTCAACCGCTAGAGCCGGTTTTCTGGGGCGGCATGTACGGACAGCTGGAGGATAAATACGGCGTCTATTGGATGATCAGCTGTGGAGCCGAGTAAGCATTGCATTCGCATTAACTATAAATTCTAGAAATGAGGCAGTCCCGGTAGCATTTACGATAAATTGGAGGAATAGGGCAGTCCCAAAAGCGTTACGATAAATACGACGAATAGGGCAGTCCCAAAAGCGTTACGATAAATACGACGAATAGGGCAGTCTCAGAATCGTTTATATTAAATTCGAGGAATAGGTTATCCCAAAAGCGAGATGCTCCCTTTACGGTAGGCAGGTGAAATGATAAAAACCTGTTGCTGTATTGGGGCATTTTTTATAGGCAAAGGGGCCTGCAGCCTCGGCGAAATTCGCATTCATTCAAGAGATTGAGACGGGCCCTATGGGTGTATAGGCTGCTGTTAAAAAGCATGGCATGATTAAAATAACTCTAACGAAGCAGCAACCTCGTTTTTCTATCGTTTGAACGATTGTAGTCAAATGTAATGGCCGCGTTTCTATGGAATACAGGAAGAAAACCGGTTAAACTCATTTCATTTTTTGTACTTAGGTCAATCGAGTCACACCTGTAGAATCTGAGCTACGCTGCACTTTTTGCAATGTAATGCCCTCATAGCACGACCACCCTCGCGTTCCATTGCAGTTTCTGCAATGGAAACGTCCGACTCTATTGTATTTCACGTGAATTTTTGTTTTTTCATTGTAGTTTATACAACGTAGCTTCTTAAATGCTGTCACCCATAAGAATTCTGTTGCACTTTGTGCAGCGTAGCATCCTAGACAGCGGAGGCCAAGCTAGGTCACTCGAAAAGTACCTGTGATATCTGAGCTACGTTGCACTTTGTGCAGCGTAACTTCCGCGATTGCGGAAACCAAGCTAGGTCACTCGAAAAGTACCTGTAATATCTGAGCTACGCTGCACTTTTTGCAATGTATTGCCTCCATAGCACGACCACCCTCGCGTTCCATTGCAGTTTCTGCAATGGAAACGTCCAACTCTATTGAATTTCACTTGAATTTTTGTTTTTCATTGTAGTTTGTACAACGTAGCTTCTTAAATGCTGTCACCTATAAGAATTCTGTTGCACTATGTGCAGCGTAGCATCCTAGACAGCGGAGGCCAAGCTAGGTCACTCGAAAAGTACCAGAAAAGTACCTGTAATATCTGAGCTACGTTGCACTATGTGCAGCGAAACTTCCACGATTGCGGAGGCCAAGCTAGGTTACTCGAAAAGTACTTGTAATATCTGAGCTACGTTGCACTATGTGCAGCGTAACTTCCACGATTGCGGAAACCAAACGAGGCTAGTCGAAAAGCACCTGTAGTAGCTGAGTTACACTGCAGCTACTACGATCTGTTTGTCGCGTTTTAGTGTGCAGGCAGAAGGGGAGGGGGCCAAAAAAAGGTAACCCCGGTCCGCTAATCCAATAAAATTCGAGAAAAACATCCAACTCCACGATAAAGTTGAGCTGCAGTTTTTTAAGACGATTTGATGCAACATGTGGGAGCTGAAATTCCAGAACGACTTTGAGTCAGCCATCTTCTATCTATCCGACGTAGGAATCGCTGAATTCAAAACGCATTTATAGGTTGCATGTGCACATATATGTATCTTCGAAATTATGAAGCTAAGCTTGCCATACGTAACAAATCCCCCCGCAGCTGCGTCTCTAGTTTACAGATCATGTATATTTGAGGGGGCAAGATGTGAGAAAATTGAAAAGCGGTATCGTGTTGCTAATTGTAATCTTAACTGCACTATCCGGTTGCTCGAAAGCAGAAGTGAAGCCATCAGCTTCAAGCAGTGATTTAGCCGATATTTATTCGTTTCTAGATGCGTTGAAAGCTGATTCTGAATTCGTAGCGGAAATAACGCTGACAGGCGCCTTCAAGGAACTACCGGAATACGAAGGAGCGGGCTTTTCTCTTACGGAGGTTGAAGTGCAAGAAGTCATACAGGGTGATGAACGCTATGACGGTCAGGTTATTTCATTAATAGGCTTTGTACCGCTAGTCACAACCAATAACAGTGACAGGTTCGTTTTGTTTCTTCATCGCTATGAGGGCCCTGTCCTTTCGGAGGAAGCGTTCGTCATTTCCGGCGTATTCCAAGGCAAGTTTCGAATAGACGACAAAGAAAAGATCCATTACGACAATCACGATTATTTGGAGACAGCGGCATTTTATAAGGATTTGAATGGTATGAGTCTTGGCTCGTTTAAGTCGCTGATTAGAGAGTAGTTGAAAGCCGATTTCTTCAGAAACCACTTGGTCCATTAATGGAGGTGGCTGCCTAGCAGTGAGCGGACAAAAGAATGATATTTTTACCTTTTTGCCAGCTAATGCGCTCCAGTGTAGCAGTTGCTTCTACTATAAGGCAGGTTTGAAGGAGGAAGCTGAGCTAACCGCAAGGCGGAATGATTTGGGCTTTTATAAGGATCATAAGCGAATATACGGATACTTGGAGCATTTGACGGTAGACGATTAAAAAAGCAAGGAAACGGTTAGCAGAATTGCTGACTTAACTGAAAGCGTCACGCGTATCGAGCTCTTTGGCGATATGTGCTGGTTTTTTGACCATGAACGCGCCCGAATGTACTACCGTTTAGCCAGGGATAAATTGAAAATAATCAATGAAGTCGATCCATATCAATTGGAATATATGATTAATGTTTATAGTTGGTCATCATCGATGCAGATGTACGTGCCTGCGCTGCGCTATGCTTTAGGCCTCAGCCTCCATGATCTGGATGACGTGGAATTTGCCGCGCGTATCGATGCCAAGGAAGCATCTCTGAAACAAATCAGCTTATAACGAGCAGCATCGTTGATTAGGAACCGAGCGGACAATCGTATAAAATAGACAAGCGGTCACTTAGTGACTGCGGCGATCAACCTATCTCTACAAATAAAGGAGCACGATATGATGACATCACCTTATGCGCCGAAGCTTGATCGGACTTACATATTAGGCCAGCTGGAGACGCTGCTGAGCATTCCTAGCCCGAGCGGCTATTGCATGGAAGCCATGAAGTATATGGAGCAAGAGACAAAGCGGCTGGGCTACGCGCTTGCATTCACGCCGAAGGGAAACGGGATCATTACGGTTCCGGGGCAATCGCCGGAGAAGGTAATCGGTTTGACTGCGCATCTCGATACCCTTGGGGCAATGGTTCGTTCCATCAACTCCAGCGGAACGCTGCGCATCACGCCGATCGGCGGATATGCGATGCATACGGTCGAAGGCGAGTATTGCGTCATTCATACGCGAGATGGCCGGAAATATGAAGGAACGGTGCTTTCAACCAAAGCATCCGTTCACGTATTCAAGGATGCAGGCGAGTGGAAGCGCGAGGAAGCGAATATGGAAATCCGGATCGACGAGCTGGTGAAGAGCAAGGCTGACACGGAGAAGCTAGGCATTTCCGCCGGCGACTTCGTATCATGGGAGCCGCGCACGCGCGTGATCGCGAATGGCTGGGTGAAATCTCGGCATCTCGATGACAAGGCGAGCGTCGCTGCACTGCTTGGCCTTCTGGAATGGCTGAAGCGGGAAGGAAAGACGCCTGCCTGCACGCTCAAGCTTATTTTCTCGACCTATGAGGAGGTTGGGCACGGCAGCTCCTATATTCCGGAGGATATTACGGAAATGATTGCCGTTGATATGGGCGCCATCGGCGATGATCTAGCGACAACCGAGATGGATGTCTCGATCTGCGCGAAGGATTCAAGCGGACCCTATGATTATGCAATGACCTCTCGGCTTATCGAGCTGGCAAAACGTGAAGGCATCGCTTACGCGGTCGATATTTATCCGTATTATGGCTCGGACGCGTCAGCGGCACTTCGAGGAGGCAGCAACATCCGTGCGGCTTTGATTGGCCCGGGCGTCCATGCCTCCCATGGGATGGAGCGCACGCACGCGAACGCAGTCGTTAACACAGCAGCTTTGCTGCTGGCATATGTCATGGAATAGGCTTGCCGGAATGGTCGATCCGGGTAGAGCAAGCCTGAATAGGCCTAACCTCATTAAATGGAGCAAAGAACCTTTAACGTCACTTTAATAAGTGGAGTTAAAGGTTCTTTTTTTCACCCCAGGTTACTTGCGAAATAGCAGCCGGCATTTTCAAAAGGACATCGGGATCCCGCTATATCATGTCTAGGGCTTGTTAAGCTGCGCCATTCTTGCACTCCTCTTTCGTCAAAATCAGCTGAACATAGGCCATTAGGGGAAGCGGGAGCAGTAGTCTTTTGGAGGTAGCCGGCGGGCTGATATTGGTCCGATTTCAGTACTTGCGTAGCTTTATATTTATCCCGAATCGTGGATGCCTAAACACACGGATCGCTCGGGAAACGATTTCATTCCTCGACAATTTTGCTGTTGACCTTGATGAATGTCCGTTTTTAGGGCCAAACTTGCCTGTTTTTAGATTAGAATTTTGTTATTTTTGTTTTTTTGCTGTAAAGATAACGTTCTCATATTAGAAAATATTCATGTAAATGGCCATTGCGAAAAATGTCGACAAGTCATTTTGTCCTGCTTTAGTAGGATGCTGGTCAATAGTCCCTTTTTTTTTCGAGATTTTAACCGATTTTTTGATTGGTTTTAGCGAAACGGCATCGCTAGGAAATGTGATAATCCTTTATTTTACTTGGGATTGAGGCGAATGGCGCTCCTTCGGAAATGAGTCTTGAGTGGGATTCTCTCAGAAAATTCATAAAGCGCTTCCAATTGTCAGAATACTTAATTTCGACATCCTAAATCATCCCTTTTATATCCAACTATTCACATCAATTAGGAGTCCGTACTTAGGAAAAGCAGGACCAAAATGAGCATGAATGTCTAATGGCGACCATGTCTTTATTCCCTCAAGAATTATTTTCATCTGTGTCATACTAGAGTGCAACGAGAGGCAAGAGCAGTTCCAGGAATCAATGGATATGAGCAAGCTGATGAATGGAGGTTTCAGAGATGAATGTTTCAAATCAGGAGCAGAAGCGGGTAAGGCTGAAGCAATTTTTGAAAATATTATCCGAGGACCCTTCTCTACTCAAGCAAGATAGTCAAGCGGAGATGCGAACTTTGCCGGAGCTGCTTACGGCAGTAGGCTGTCGGCTGCGCAATGAACCGATCGATATGGCCGAGCTGGTATCGCAGCTTCTTGGTAAGCTTGGCTTGCAAGCCTGCTCCTCCGATATGATGGAGCATGTTATGAATGGCGGAACCGTAGATGAGTTTATAAACACGTCAAAACAATAATTACGTCCTTATTTGAAGGAGCCCCCGAAAAGGGCTGCTCCTATTTATAAGTGACGCCCAAAAGTTCGCGTTTTGAATAATTAGTAAATTTTAATATTCATTAAGAACAACTTTAAAGGCGTTGAAAACGCAAATGATTTTAATAGTAATGGAGGAACAATTTTGGAATTGAAACAGTATTGGCTCATCGTCAGAAGAAGGCTGTTGATGATAACTTTGATGATTACCGTTAGCTGTCTGGCCATCGGCATATACTCCAGCTACTTTATTAAGCCGCAATATGAGGCATCCGCTAAATTAATCGTCAACGATTACAAGGACAGCAGCTCGCTGCTTTCGAGTATAGACGTTGGCTCGATTAACTCCACGATTGGACTTATCAAAACCTATAAAGAAATTTTGAAGACACCGCGAATGATGAAAAAGGTCGTGAACGAATATCCGAAGCTTGGCGTGACCTACGGCGAGCTGATCGGAAAGGTGAGCGTAAGCTCGGTAAACGAAACGCAGGTTATGTCCATATCCGTAAGGGACGATTCGTACGAGCAAGCAGCCCAAATTGCCAACGCCGTTGCGATTGTGTTCCAGAAGTCGGTTCCCGAGCTGATGAAGGTCGACAATGTATCGGTCCTTGACCAAGCCGATCCCAAGGAATATCGCGGACCGGTAGCGCCTAACGCCAAGATGAACGTAGCCGTCGCATTTATGCTTGCCTTGATGATGGGTGTAGGGCTTGCCTTCCTGCTTGACTACTTGGATGACACCGTGAAAACAGAGGAAGATATCGAGCTGCTGCTGGATGTACCGGTTCTGACCTCTATTCCGAAGTTTGAAGAACGGGATTCCTTGGAGAAGACGAATAGCTCGCCTTTAACGAAGATTGCAGGGAGGGAACAGAATGTCTCGCTTGACTCCTAAATGGAACCTCATTACCGAACTGAATCCCAAATCGCCGATCTCAGAGGGCTACCGGATGCTTCGAACGAACATCGAATTCTCGACGATTAGCCAGAAGCTGCAGGTCATTATGGTCACTTCCTCCAAGCCGAGCGAAGGGAAAAGCACAACCTGCGCGAATATGGCCGTGGCATACGCCCAAGCGAACAAAAAGGTGCTGCTGATCGACGCGGATTTGCGCAAGCCATCGCAGCATCATATTTTCGGCAAATCCAATCGCACCGGCCTGACGACGGCTTTATTCAATCAGCTGGCGCTCGAGGATATCATCCAGTTTACGAATACGGATAATTTATCGATTATCCAAGCGGGCCCAACGCCTCCTAATCCCTCGGAGCTGCTGTCATCGGAGCAGATGGCCGCGCTTCTGAAAACGGCGAGAGAAAGATTCGACGTGATCATCATCGACACCCCGCCGATTATGTCCGTTACGGATGCGCAGATCGTAGCAACGCAGAGCGACGGCGTCGTGCTTGTCATCGATTCCGGAAAAGTGAAGAAGGAAGTGGCCCTCAAAGCGAAGGCTTCAATCGAGCATGTTAAGGCAAGGCTCATCGGTGTTGTACTGAATAAGATCAACCGAAATCATTCTGATATCTATTCCTACTATTACGGGGAAAAAACCGACGCCTAGCATTGGTTAACCCGGCTTAGTCAGCAAGAAATAGATAGGTAATGTCTCCTGCACCTCTATCACCGGAGGCACTCGGTCATGCTGTGGGTCAGCCGACCTTAGACGTTAATCGTCAAGGGTGTGACGTGAGGAGGGGTTCAATGCCCCTGTAAACCAAAAAATATAATAGGATAGGGTGAAATCAAATGAAAAAAGTGAGAAAAGCCATTATCCCCGCAGCAGGACTAGGAACGCGCTTCTTGCCGGCAACGAAAGCGATGCCCAAAGAAATGCTTCCAATCGTCGATAAGCCGACCATTCAATACATTGTTGAAGAAGCAATCGAATCAGGCGTTGAAGACATTATTGTCGTGACCGGTAAAGGTAAACGGGCGATTGAGGATCACTTTGATATCGCCTTTGAGCTTGAGCATATTTTAGAAGAAAAAGGCAAGTACGATATTTTGGAAAAAGTAAGAAAATCATCAAATGTGAATCTCCACTACATAAGGCAAAAAGAGGCGAAGGGGCTCGGGCACGCTGTCTGGTGCGCGCGCAACTTTATCGGCGATGAGCCGTTTGCTGTCCTGCTTGGCGATGATATCGTCGAGGCAGACGTGCCTTGCACGAGGCAGCTTATCGAACAATATGAGAAAACGGGCCGATCCGTAATCGGCGTTCAGACCGTTGGCGTGGATCAAACACATCGTTACGGAATCGTGGATCCGGGGCAGCGGCTGGACAACCTGTACGAGGTTAACCGCTTCGTAGAGAAGCCGCCCCAGGGGCAAGCGCCTTCCAATCTCGCCATAATGGGCCGTTACGTGCTGACGCCGGAAATATTCGAGTATTTGGGACGGCATGAAAAAGGCGCCGGCGGCGAGATCCAATTAACGGATGCGATTCAAAGCCTGAATATGAATCAAGGCGTCTATGCCTTCGATTTCCAAGGCATCCGCTATGATGTCGGCGAGCAGCTTGGCTTTATTATGACGAATATTGATTTCGCCCTTAGAAACAACGAGCTTAAGTTTAAGCTGATGTCTGAGCTTGAGGACCTGATGGAACGGGAGTTAAGCAAACAGCTGCTGGCTGGAAGGAGTGAACGAGTATGACGCCTCCACAATATCAGGATGAAGCGGTAGTCGGCGTAACCGATTATTACGCAAACGCGGTTTCGAGGCAGGATGCCAACCAGGCGATTACGATGTATGCCGTTATGAAGCGGACGATTGACATTGTTGGTTCATTTTTCGGCTTATTGCTGCTTAGCCCGTTGTTCGTCGTCATCGCAATCCTCATTAAGTGGGAGGATCCGAAAGGGTCCGTCTTCTTCTACCAAACGAGGATCGGCAAAGACGAAAAGCCGTTCCGTATGTATAAATTCCGCTCGATGCTGACCGGCGCTGAAGATAAGCTGAAGGAGCTGCTCGACAAGAACGAGATTAGCGGGGCAATGTTCAAGATGAAGGATGATCCGCGGATTACGAAGATCGGCAAATTGATCCGCAAGACGAGCATTGACGAGCTGCCTCAGCTGCTGAACGTGCTGCGGGGCGAAATGTCCTTGGTTGGTCCAAGACCGCCGCTAACGCGGGAGGTTGCCGAGTATACCGAATATGACAAGCAGCGCTTGTCGGTGACGCCGGGCTGCACAGGGCTATGGCAGGTAAGCGGGCGCAATAATTTGTGCTTCAAGCAGATGGTGGAGCTTGACCTTGCTTATATCGAGAAAAGATGCATCTGGTTTGACATCAAGATTATGTTTAGAACGGTGAGAGCGGTCGTGGGCTCCCAGGACGCATATTAGGAGTGAAACACTATGGCGAGAGTGCTGCATATATCGGAGTTTACGAAAGGCGGGATTGAGACGCATCTGAACGAGGTGCTGAGCTATCAATCGGGCCGACATGATATTTATCTGATGGCTTCCGAGCAGAACTCCAGTCCGGATACGCTGCAGATCAGCCGGGATCGGCTGAGCCTTTATCCTTACAAGCGGAAGCCGGCCTATTTTGTCCGAGCGATGAAAGCTATCCATCGTACCGTGAAAGAGTTTAATCCGGATATTGTGCATGTCCACGGAACGTTCGCAGGTGTTTTCCTGCGAACGTTGTTTTTTTTCAAGGGCCGCCGGCCGATCGTCATTTATAACGCGCATGGCTGGGCATTTCTGATGGACATCAAGCCTTGGAAACAGCGCATATTCGCGATGGTCGAGAAGACGCTGGCGCTTCGCACCGATTACATTATTAACATTTCGAAGCATGAATACGATAAGGCGATGCATTACGGGCTGCCTTCCAAGAAGTCCGGCATCGTGTACAACGGCGTATCCGATACAACGCCATCGAATACGCCTCCCTTTGAAACCGAGCCTGACCGGATCAATCTCCTCTATGTTGGCCGCTTTGACCGACAGAAGGGATTCGATCTGCTGCTTGAGGTGTTCAATGAGCACAAGTTCAAGAACGTCAGCTTATATTTGGTAGGCGATACGGTGCTTGAGGCCGTCGACTATCATTTCCCGGAAAATACGGTCAAGCTCGGCTGGGTAGACAATTCGCAAATCGACCGCTACATGAATGCCTGCGACGCAGTGATCATTCCGTCCCGCTGGGAAGGGTTCGGCATCGTTGCCATTGAGGCGCTGCGGAATAAGAAGCCTGTCATAGCGAGCAACAGAGGTGCATTGCCCGAGATTATTAAAGATGGCGTAAACGGCTATGTTTTCGATTTCGAGAATAAGTCAGAGCTTGCGGGGATCATTAACCGCCTGGATAAGGATACGCTTGCGGCAATGGGTCAAGCGGGCCTCGACATCTTTCAGGAAAAGTTTCATTCGAACCAAATGAACAGCCATATCGAGCGCTTGTACGAGGACGCCATGCACAAGCGTAAACGGCTGAAGCCGGTCTTTGGCGGCTAAGCTAACGTTTCGCGTAGAAATATAGAGAAAGTTGGCAGAATAATATACTTTCCTATATTTGAAGAAACGCGGCACGTACGCGGCTGCCGTCAACAAATACGTCTAGATTCACGGGGATGGAGAGAGGATGAGCCACAGCTTGCAAAGCAATCCAATGATTAAGGGGAAATCAGCTAATAGAGTCGAGAAGGAACAGTTATTTCTAGCGATTTATCTTATCGTATTGCTCGTGCTGACCGTCTATCAAGACTTCCCCTTAGTCAATATGATCGGCGAGATCGGCAGGACACCTATTATTATGCTGCTGCCGCTATTTGTTTTTTGTGAAATCGGGCTGCTTGCCAAGCATAAGCGGGTCATGCACGGCTCGATGCTTCAGAAATATATATTCGGTTTCATTTTGTATTTGAGCTTAATCACAATCGTTTATTTGCTCGTTCAATTTTTGCAGGGCAGCTACAGCTTTGGCTCTGAGGGACTTATGGGCAAAGGGGTAAAGGTACTCATTTATTTTGTGCTAATCCTGCTCTACATCAGGCATATGCAGCTCGTTTTCTCCAAAATCAAAAGCTTCAAAATGCTGTATGGCTGCTTTCTGGCGGTCGTTACATTCCTTGTTATCATCATGATACTGGAGCTTATTAGCATGCCGAACGCATTTACCTATCTCCACTCGGGAAACAATCCCTATTGGCGGGTAAGGATGCTGACCTCAGAGAGCAGCACGACAGGCTCGATCGTCGTCGTATATGCGTCCATCATGGTTTATTTGACTAAGTATTTAAGCGGGTTCGCCCGTACGATTTCGATGATTTACGCAGCTAGCTTCTTTCTGTTTTATATGTTCATTACCGGCTCAAAGGGCTTCATGATCATTATTCTGCTGACGCTGGTCGTCACAATGGTTAAGTTTCTCGACTTCCGCAAAAAGAAAAATTTCATTCTGCTGATTGCCGTCGTATTGGCCATGTACATGTTCATTACTAACTTCTCGGCCGGTTTGCTCAGCTCATTCAGCAATGACATCGAAAACTACACATCCTCCTACACGCGTATGGGAACGATCATTATTGCGCTGATAACTGTTTTTCACAACCCGCTCGGGGTTGGAACCGGAGCCTATCTCATGTATTTCGACAAGTATGTGAATGATTCCATCAGCATGATGTCCCATTTCTATTACAGTACGTTTGGCATTAGCCAAATCAATGCGGGGGAGCTGTTGCAATATTCGGGCTCGGACAAAAACCTAGGCGTCAAATCGGGCTTTTTCCAATGGGTCATGTTTGGCGGATTAATTTCAGTTTTGTTCTTCTATCTGATGGCCAAGAACCTGATTATAAAAGTGAAATCGAGCTCCATTTTGTTTTTAGCGCTTATCTTTATCTTGTTTTCCATGCTGCTCGTTTCATTGGAAATCAAATACGAGGTATGGCTGCTGTTCGCTTTCATCAGCCTTTTCCTCGGAAAAAACGAGCTTCACACCACTAACAGGTCGGGGGTAGCCAAATGAAAATGCTTGTCGTTTGCAGTGATTTCCCATATCCCGCCGACCATGGCGGCAGAGTCGATACTTGGGGGCGAATTAAAGTGCTCTCCGAGCTAGGCTGGAAGATTCATCTGCTCGTGTGCGGCAAACAAACGCCGACGAAGGACGAAATGAAAGCCGTATACGAATATGTGGAGGAAATTACGCTCTGTGACCGCCGCAGCAAGCTGGCGGATCTGCTTCACGTCATTCCGATGCAGGTGCAGTCGCGGAGCGAGCTGAAGAATGTCAAGCTGGCCGGCGATTATGATTACGTGCTGCTCGAGGGCGACTATGTGTACCCGATTCTCGACAATCCGAAGATCAGGCACGATACCGCGATTCTAAGGGTGCATAACGATGAAGCGGTGTACTTCAAGGCACTGGCAAGAAGCACGAAAAACATCGTCCACAAAATGTACTATCACATGGAAAGCAGTAAATTTTCGGTGCTGCAAAAAAGAATGCTGGAGAAGGTCGACAAGTATCTCTTTATTTCCAGCAAGGAGTTCGAAAGCTTCCAGAAACAAAATCCGGAGGCCAAAAGCTTGTTCCTGCCGCCTCCGGTTACGAACGGAAGCTTCGAGGCAGGCGACTTCCGGAGCAAGCATGTCGTCTTTATCGGCTCATTGTTCATGCCTAACAACCGTGAGGCCATTCAGTGGTATCTCGAGCATATTCATCCGCTCATGCTGAAGGAGCCGGAATACAAATTCATTATTGCCGGCAACAGCAGAAAGCAGAGCTTAAGCTGGCTGGATGCCTATGATCTGACTAACGTAATCGTTCATGACACGCCTAAGAGCCTGACGGATATTTACCGAAACGGTTACTTGTTTGTCAATCCGATGCAGAACGGCGCTGGCGTCAAGCTGAAAACGATTGAAGCGATCCAGAACGGCTTGCCGGTGATCTCGACCTCCATTGGTTACGAAGGGACGGGCTTAATCGACAATGAGCATATTATGATCGCGGACCGTCCGGAACAATTTTACGGCAAAATCAAGCAGCTGTTCGATAATCCGCAAACCGCCAAGGCGCTGCTCGATTCATCTCAAGCGTTTCTTCGCATGCACTACAACCATAAAGAGGTGCTGAAGGGTTACATTCAGTCCTTGAATACCAGTTATCAAGTAAAGCAGGTGCTATAGATGAGCAATCGCAAAATCAACGTCTTGTTTGTCACGCATGCCGAGAAAAAAGGCGGGGCTGAGCAAAGCCTCATTCATCTCATCAATTATTTGGACAGCGCCAAATACCGCATCTTTTTATTAAGCCCGCAGGATGCTTCCTACCTGAACGAAATAAGAGCCGACTATACGCATTTCCCGCTGCTGCTCAGCAGCATCAAACAGAAATTTGGCTTGGGCTATCTAGAAACGGTTATGAAGATTAAGGCCTTTGTCCGAAAAAACCGCATCGATATCGTTCACGCCAACGGCTGGAGGGCACCGTGGTATACGGCGCCGCTGAAGCTGCTGGCGAAGAGCAAGCTGATCTGGCATCACCGCGATTATACGCATTTGCGCATGTTCAATCAGGTGCTGCCGAGGTTTTTCGACCAGGTCATCTGCATCTCGCATTTCGTCGCGAATTCGATTCAGGGCAGCAACAAGACGATTATTTACAACGGCGTAGACCCGGAGCTTGCGCTCACGAAAAAAAGCCGGACGTTCATGGAGGATGGCACGCTCGTGATCGGGACGTTCGGCCGAATCGTCGAGTGGAAAAGGTATGATCTCATGATCGAGGCCGTGAAGAAGCTTGCGGACAGCAGCCGGATGAATTGGAAGCTGCTAATCGTCGGCGACGCGTCCGTAGACGGATCGGACGGCTACTACAATGAAATGATTGAAAGAGTGCTGTCTTACGGGCTTGAGCATCATGTCGTCTTCTACGGCTACAGCCAAAAACCGCTCGATGTGATGAAGGAATGCGACTTAACGATTAACTTTTCGCTGAATGAGCCTTTTGGCAGAGTTATCATCGAATCGATGCTCGTTGAGACGCCGGTCATCGTAGCGGATTCCGGCGGGGCACCGGAAATCATCCATGAGACGAAAGGCGGCTTTATCGTCAAGGATGGCGATGTCGAGGAGCTTTATCAGGCTATAAGGCGCGTGTATGACGGTGAGACGGATCACCAAGCGATGTCTAATCAAGGCTACGAAAGCGTCATGAAGGATTTCAATATGAGCACGATCGCACGCAAGGTGGAGCATACGTACCGGAAGCTGTTAACGCCAAGCTTGAAGCCGGAAGCAGCAGGGGGTTCCGATGAGTATCTCATCCAGTCAGATTAGCTTCGGCAAGCTGCTTGCCGTATTGAAGGGAGCTGCCGTTCTGTCGGTCAAGACAAGCTCGGTAGGCAGGCTGGGCCGGATAGCAGGCAAGCTTTCCATGAAGAACAAAGGAAGGCTCATCATGGGAAGAAACGTTTCCTTTCATGCGAAGCCCTTTCCGTCCGCGGTGACGGTTGAGCGCAATGCCGAGCTTATCGTAGGGGACAATGTGTTTTTTAATTACGGGCTCGATATCGGCTGTACGCAGTCGATTCGAATCGGCAGCAACACGATCATCGGGCCGATGGTGAACATAATTGATACGAACTTCCATCCCGTCGACCGATCGGACCAGTCGAAGGGCAAAGCGATCGTGATTTCCGATAACGTGTGGGTCGGTCGCGGCGCGGTTATTTTGCCGGGCGTGACGATCGGTGCCAACTCCGTTATTGCGGCGGGCAGCATCGTGACGCGGGATATTCCGTCGAATGTGCTTGCAGGCGGAACGCCGGCCAAAATAATCCGCGAGCTGGACATTTCGAATGAATGGATTCGCAGATATAACTAATGAAACAAGCAGCAATGATTCTGGCGAGGCTAGGGAGCGTAGGGCGATGAAAGTATGGATGTGGCCGAAATCGAGCGAGCTTAATTTCTATAATGATTTATTGACGGATTCGCTCAGCCGTGAAGGCATGGAAGTAAAGGATCTGAGGCATGGCAAGCTGATGCTGCAGGTCGGACAAGCCAAAGCAGGTGACATCGTGCATATTCATTGGATGCATCATGCTTATCAGAACCGCAATCTGCTGCTGTTCCTCGTAAAGTCTTTCATATTCATTATGACGATGCTTTATTTGAAGGTGAGAAGGGTACAGCTCGTATGGACGATCCACAACTTGTATCCGCATCAAGTGGCTTTTCCGGCGCTGGAGCGATTCATGCGGACGCTCATCTGCAAGTTTTGCAGCAAGCTGCTGGTTGCTTCCGAGTCGATCAAGCGCAAGGTGATGAGGGAGTTCGGCGTACCCGCGGGCAAGCTCTTCGTGGTTAAGCACGGCCATTACCTTGGCGTGTACAAGTCGAAAGGGATCGATTGCCGCAAGGCATACGGAATTAGCGAGGACGCGGATGTTTATTTGTTCCTTGGCGCCATCAAGGCGTATAAAGGCGTCGAGGATTTAATCGAAGCCTTTAACGCAATGAAATCGCGGCAATCCTATCTGATCATTGCGGGCAAAGCCGACAAGCAGATGGAATCCTATCTGAAGCATGTCGAGGATAAGGAAAATATTAAGCTGGACCTGCGCTTCATTCCGAATGAAGAGGTGGCGGATTTAATCAGCGCGGTTGATGTGATGGTCATGCCATACAAAGAGATTACGACCTCGGGCTCAGCGATTCTGGGTTTATCGTTCAGGAAGCTGATCGTGATGCCGGATAACGATTTTATCGATGAGTACTTCAAGGAGGATATGGTCGTCCGCTACAACCCAGCCGACTATAACGGCCTCGAAAACGCGATGAAAGCGGCCTTGAACGTGAAGAAGGAACATAAAACGCCGCAGTATGAAGAGGTGCTCAGAGAGCTAGAATGGAGCACGATCGCGCAAAAAATAAAAAAAGTATACCAAGGATGGGGATAAAAGATGAAGGTTACCGTTGCCATCTGTACCCATAACCGGGCCAAGGATACGGGAGAAGCAATCGAGAGCGTGCTCGCGCAAAACTATGAGCCGGAGCAGATTGAGATCGTTGTGATCGACAACCGCTCGACGGACAACACGGCCGAAGTGGTGGGCTCGTTCGCTCAGCTTCACGGCGCAAGGGTTCGTTACGTGCTAGAGAACAAGCTGGGATTGTCGGTTGCGCGCAACCGAGCGATTAAGGAGGCGAAGGGCGAGTACATTCTGTTCCTTGACGATGACGCGCTGGCTTCGCCCGGCTGGGTTCGGCATATCGTGGAGGTGTTCGAGAGCAGCCCGGACATCGGCTGCGTCGGAGGCAGAATCGACCCGATCTGGGAGGTTGCCGAGCCGGACTGGATTCCGGAAGAGCACCGGTCGGTGTTTACGATACTGGATTACGCGGACAAGGTGAAGGAGATGCCGGCTCCCGCCATTCCATATGGCGCGAACGTCGCATTCCGTGCCAGCGTCTTTCGGCATTTCAAGCCCTTCCGCGAGGATCTGGGCCGTGTCGGAACGAATTTGCTGTCGAGCGAGGAGAGCGAGCTGATTGCGCGGATTAGGGAGCGGTATACGGTATTTTATACGCCGCATGCGTCCGTACAGCATAAAATCGCCAAGGAGCGCACGACGAAGAAATGGTTCCTGAAACGGATTTTCTGGCAAGGGGTAAGCGATGCAGTCAAGCGAAAGGATCGCAGCTTCATGATGGTCGCGAAGCATGTGATCCGGATGGTTCAGGCCATCGGTGCCTCGCTGCTGTCCATCTTCCACTTCAAAAGATTCATTCGCCAAGTTGTGAAAATATGTTACCGCAACGGGTCGCTAGTCGGCATCCTGCGTTATAACGGCAGGGGTTGACGTACAGCTATGGCACAGCTCGCCATTACGAAGGCATGGAGAGGCAACGGGCTCGTTCAGACGATTATGCGGACAAGCGCAACGAATTTGCTCGTCATGGTTATTAGCACGCTGACCTCAATCGTGACGGCACGCATGTTCGGCGTAGTAGGAAAAGGCGAGTTCTCGGCTATTCTATTCTGGCCGACATTGCTCGCGGGTCTTGTAGGGTTCGGATTGCCGACCTCTCTCATCTATAACATGAAACAAAATAAAGGCAGCGCGGGCGATTTTGTAAGAGCAGGGTTTTTGTTTCAAATTCCGGTCAGCATCATCGTTGGCGTCATCGCTTGGATATGGATGCCGACTTGGCTCGGGAATTACCCAGCTGACATTATCGCGGTTGCGAGATGGTATGCGGTGCTCATGTTGCCTATATTGCTGGCGATTAACCTCATCTCGGCGCTCGCGCAGAGCACGAGCAGATTCAACGTATACAACGGGTTGCGATTATGCGTGCCATTGTTTAATCTTGCCGGTTTATCGGCGCTATGGGCAATGGGCGACCTGAGCTTGCGGAATGCATCGGTTGTTTTTTTGGTGACCAGCGTGCTCGTCGTGGCTTGGTCCCTATACAGCATCAGGGATGCGCTGCGCATTGAATGGCTGAAGGGCCTCGGCAACCGGCTGGCTGCCAAAGCGCTGTTCGGCTATGGAAGCAAAGTATTCGGTGTCGAGCTGCTTGGCACGCTTTATTCACAGTTTGATAAAATCATCATCCTCTCCATGCTGACCGCAAGGGAGCTAGGGCTGTACACGGTTGTATATGCGCTGTCTCGCGTATTCAACGTCGTGCAGATGGCGATTACGAATGTCGTGTTTCCCAAGGTAACCGGCATGGAAAATGCAGCGATAATCGCAACGGTTGGCCGGGCGTTCAGGCTTTCCATGCTGCTTATGACCATCGTCGTTATTCCGAGCATGTTCATTGGCAGATACTTGATGGGCATTCTGTTCGGAGCGCCGTTCCTGGAAGCGAGCGGAGCGTTCTATCTCCTCTCCTTCGAATGTATTCTTGGCGGCGGGTCATGGATACTGGCTTCTTCCTTTAATGCGATGGGGCGCCCGGGACTCGTGCTTATGCGCCAGCTCATCGCGCTTGCGGTAACCATCGGCTTATTCTTCCTATTCACGCCGATGTACGGACTTAACGGCATCGCGTTAGCCCTATTGATTGGCGCTGTCATTCGTTTAGCGGTGACGATGGCTTCGATGCGGATTATATTCCGGGTAGGACTGCGCGGAATGTTATTTGACCGGAATGATTTCAAGTTTCTTATCGAGCGACTGAAAGACAAAAAACAACGCAAAGGAGCGCGCTGACATGTTAGTAGAATCGAACGTACACCCGATGGAGGGCCTGAAAAAACAGCTGCTTCAAATCCTGAAGGTGATTCCGCCTGGCTCGAGTATTTATTACGTCGATTATCCGGTTTATAACAACGGCGGCGATCTGCTGATCATGAAAGGGGCGGAGGCGTTCTTCAAAGACAATAGAATTCGCGTCACGGCGCGTTACAGCGTTCTTGATTTCCCCGATAAGCTGGCCATACCGATGGATCAGATCATTGTGCTGCAGGGCGGAGGAAACTTCGGCGATCTGTATCCGGTGCATCAGAAACTGCGCGAGAAAATCGTCAAGGATTATCCGAATCACCGCATCGTCCTTCTTCCGCAGACGATCTTCTTCGAGAAGGATGCGGAGTATGACCGGACGGCAGCGATATTCAACGCCCACAAGGACGTGCATCTATTCGTAAGAGACACGTTGTCCTATGGCGTAGCCGCTCAAAAATTCGATAAATGCTGCGTGTATTTATCGCCGGACATGGCACATCAGCTATGGCCAATATTGCCCAAAAGCACACCCGGCAAGGAGCTGCTATGCTTCTTCCGGACTGACATTGAGAAAACAAGCGAGCAGGAGAGCTTTGAATCGGCGGGGAGGGGCGATTACCTGGACTGGGCGTCACTTTACAACCGCGTCGAAAGAAGGTCGATCAAGATGATCGGGCAGATGATGACGAAGAGCGGCGTACCGCTCCCCATGCAGGCGATCTGGGGCAAATATTCGGACTATCTGGTCGATAAGGCAGTCAAACGCTTCAGCGGCTACCGGGTCGTGCAAACCTCAAGACTGCATGGTCATATCCTGTCCTGCTTGATGGACAAGCCGAACACGCTGCTCGATAATTCATACGGCAAAAATTCCAATTACTACAACACATGGACCAGCAGCATCAAATCGGCGCAGCTGGTGATGAAAAAGTAAGCAAGCTGCTCGTTTTATGATATAGGCCGATTATGCTCCATAAAAACCGATTGGGAGGAATCATTATGAAAATTGTTCTTCTATCAGGAGGCTCAGGCAAGCGGCTGTGGCCGTTGTCGAACGAGTCGAGGTCCAAGCAATTCCTGAAGGTGCTCAAAAATGCGGAAGGCGAGCGGGAATCCATGGTTCAGCGAGTATGGGGCCAGCTATCGAGCGCCGGATTGCGCGAGCATTCCTATATCGCAACGAGCAAGCCGCAGGTCGATATGATTCATAGCCAGCTTGGAAGCGAGATTGAGGTTATCGTTGAGCCGGAAAGAAGAGATACCTTCCCGGCTATCGCACTAGCGGCTACTTACTTGTATTCGGTACAAGGCGTGAGCTTGAACGAGACGGTTGTCGTGATGCCGGTCGATCCGTTCGTAGAGGAGTCGTTTTTCCACAAAACGAAGGAGCTTGAGCTTGTACTGAATGAATCAGGCGCGGATTTGGCGCTAATGGGCGTCAAGCCGACCTATCCGTCCGAGAAATACGGCTATATCGTGCCGGAGCCTGCTGCTTCGGAGGATGAAATATTTGTCAATGTTCACAGCTTCAAAGAGAAACCCCGCGAAGATGAAGCGGTAGCGATGATTGAACAGGCTGCGCTTTGGAACTGCGGGGTTTTCGCTTTCAAGCTCGATTTCCTCATTAACATATTGATCGTGAATGAGCTGCCCATTCAGTATGACGAGATGCTGAAGCAGTACGCCAAGCTTCCGAAGAACAGCTTTGACTACGAGATTGTCGAGAAATCCAATCATATCGTAGCGCTGCCGTTTGATGGCGACTGGAAGGATCTTGGTACTTGGAACACGCTGACGGAGGAAATCGAGACACCGTTGATCGGCAGAGGCATTATTACCGGAGACTCGGTCAATACGCATGTCATCAATGAGCTTGATATTCCAATCACGCTGCTGAATGTTTCCAACGTGGTCGTTGCGGCCAGCCCGGACGGGATTTTGGTTTCGGATAAGGCTTCGAGTCCGATGATCAAGGAAGTCATGAAGCATTCCGATCAACGGCCGATGTACGAGGAACGACGCTGGGGCCGTTATCGCGTGCTGGATTACTTGAAATATCCAAATGGCAAGGAAGTATTGACCAAACGGATCTGCGTTGCGCCGGGGCGGAATTTAAGCTATCAATATCACCAGCTTAGGGATGAAGTATGGACAATCGTTGCCGGACATGGAGTGATGGTCCTGAATGGCCAGAGCTTCCAAGTGAGCGAAGGCGACGTTTTAACGATATCAAGGGAAAGCCTGCACAGCCTGCGGGCAGAAACCGAGATGGACATCATTGAGGTGCAGACCGGCACGGAGCTGATTGAAGAGGACATCGTACGGCTAGCTTTTGATTGGAAAGAAATTTTGGGATTGTGCACGGTATAACTAATTGAATGAATGAAGGAGCGATGGGCATGAACATCACGGTTATCGGAACGGGCTATGTTGGGCTTGTATCAGGAATTTGTTATGCGGAGCTGGGCAACCGTGTCATTTGCGTAGACAAGGATCCTCGCAAAATAGACATATTGAATGCAGGCGGCATCCCCATTTACGAGCCTGGCCTGAAAGAGCTGGCTGCATCGAACCGTGAAGCGGGTATGCTGACCTTCACGACCGATCTGCAGGATGCAGTCCGCCAATCGGAAATTATTATCTTGGCTGTTGGGACGCCTCCTTTGCCGAATGGCGAGGCGAATCTCTCTTACATCAACCAAGCCGCTATCGAAATTGCCGAGGCAATGAACGGTTACAAAATCATAGCGGTCAAAAGCACGGTACCGGTCGGCACGAATGAACGGCTTGCAAGCTTAATCGGCGAATACACAAAAGAGCGATTCGACAGCATTTCGCTGCCGGAGTTTTTAAGAGAGGGCTCGGCGATTCAGGATACGCTGAATCCCGACCGCATTATTATCGGAGCGAGCTCGAAATCAGCTGCGGATGTGATGACGCTGCTGCATATTCCGCTTACGGAGCAAATCGTCGTAACGGATATTCGCAGCGCGGAGATGATCAAGTACGCCTCCAACGCCTTCCTTGCAACGAAGATATCATTCATTAACGAAATCGCAAACATCTGCGAGAAGGTTGGCGCCGATGTCACCAAGGTCGCTGAGGGTATGGGCTACGATAGGCGGATCGGCCCATCCTTCCTGAAAGCGGGCATCGGTTATGGCGGCTCCTGCTTTCCGAAGGATACGAGTGCATTGATTCAGATAGCCGGGCATGTCGATTACGAATTCAAGCTGCTTCGTTCGGTTGTTGAAGTCAACCAGGATCAGCGCTTCAACGTTATCCGCAAGCTCGAGACGATTTTCCATCACGAGCTGCATGGCAAGACCATCGCGGTTTGGGGGCTTTCCTTCAAGCCAAACACGGACGACGTCCGCGATTCCCCGGCAGCCGAGATCATTCAGCACTTGGTTGATAATGGCGTGAAGGTAAAAGCCTATGATCCTATCGCAACGGAAAACTTCCGCTCTATTTATGACATTAACGGGGTAGATTGGTGCCTGAGCGCATTGGAGGCGGCACAGGGCGCAGATGCGTTATGCTTGCTGACCGAGTGGGAGGAATTCTCGCGCGTTGATCTCGGGACGCTCCAGAAGGTGCTGAGCAGTCCTATCCTAATCGACGGCCGCAACGTATTTGAAGAGGAAGATTTGCTCGGTACTGAATTCGTGTATTATTCTGTTGGCCGTCCCAGCTTGAATCAAGGCGTCAAGGAGCAAATGCCCGTTCTGCAATTCTAGACCAAAATGATGATCAGAGGTGACGAAATGACGTTTAGAAAAAAGATCACTTTATCCGCGCTTGCGCTGTCGATGCTCACTGCGTCGCTAGGCGGGTTGCCGTTAAGCCAAAAGGGGCTTGCGGAGAAGCTTGGACTTAGCCAAACGGCATATGCCGCTGAGGCGGAATTGCCATCCAGCGTATTTCTGGATCGCATGAAAAACCTGTATGCCGCGCTTGCGGCAGGCGATCCCACGGATATGCAGGAGGTCAGAAATTTCCGCGATGAGATTGCTGGGCTTGATGAGGCGTCAAATGTGCATTTAATCGACCCTATTTGGTCTAAAATCAGCGCTAAGCTGCCTGAGACGGTAGATCAAGCAGCATTAAAGGCCAGCTTATTCCGGATCATCAAGGCGGTCGGCTCCTTCCGCTATGATCCAGCCGCTTCCGATTTGGAGGCTATCCGCACCAACCCTGAATTCCGTGCGACAATCAAGACGATTGCAGCGGCAGGCGGTGATGAAAACATTAGGCTGGATGACTTCCTCGTCTTTCTCTTCGGTGACGGTGCCAGCCGCAAAGGGGTCGAAGGTACAATCGGCAGCTTGCTGGCTAAGAAGTCGCCCGTAGAGCTGATTCAGCTGCTTGGCAACAAGCAAGGGATAACGGCTGTCCTGCTCGAAGCAACCGAAGAGCTGCTTGGAGAAACCGGACAATACAAGTTCAGCGCGATTATGGAAAACCTCGGCATCACGCCGCAGGACGTGAGATCAACGGTGCTGCAGTTCCAGGTTAAGCTGAAAAAGGACGAGCCTGCAATCAGCGCAATGACCGTCGCTTATATCCGTTCGGCAGCGAAGTCGGATGTGAAGGTAACGGATGAGGGCCGCACGCACGCGTATAGCTTGAATGTATTTGGCGTTTCCGTCTATCCGGCTGTGCTGCAGTGGTCAAAGGCATCAGGCGATGCGAACGTGACCGTGAAGCCAACAGGCGTCGTGACGATTCCAGGGGATGCGGCAAGCGGAACGGCAGTGATACAAGCGAAGCTAATCAATCCGTACGGCGGTGCGGCAAAGGTTGTATATGAACAAGAAGTGACGCTGAAAGCAGCAGCAGCGGAAGAAACGGAGTTTCCGGCGGAGACTTTCCTAGCACGCATGAAAAAGGTGCAGGAGGCGCTTGCTGCAGGGGATCCAGCCGATATCCAAGCCATTATTCAATTGCGCAACGAGCTTAGCCAGCTCACCTTTGCCAACGATCAAGCATTAATTGATCCGATCTGGAATAAGCTGTCTGCGAAGCTGCCGGAAGGCGCAGATCAGGCCGCATTGAAGGAAGGCTTATTCAACATATTCAAAGCCGTGATATCGATTCCTTACGATGGGCAGGCTGCCAGCCTGGAGAGCATTCGCAATAATCCTGAATTCCGGGCCACATTGAAGGAGCTCGGCAAAGCGGGCGGTGAGCCAAGCTTTGTCGTGGATGACATCCTCGTCTTCTTCTTTGGTTCAGAAGAAGCGGGTAGCGGATTAGACGGAGCGATCCGGAGCCATCTTGCAGGCTTGTCACCGTCTGGCCTGCTTCAGCTGCTTGGCGATAAGCAAGCATTGCCCGCGCTGCTGCTTCAGAAGGCAGGGCTTCTCTTAAGCGATACGGAAAACTATAAAGTCAGCTCCGCATTGAACGGGCTTGGCGTTACCGCGAAGGAGTTTAACGCAACTTGGGTTAATTTCCAGCAGCAGCTCAAGAAGGACGAGCCGGCGCTTAACGCGTTGACGATTGCTTTGCTGCGGTCAGAAGCGGTAGAGACCGCTAAAGTTAGCGAGAACGGGCGCGAGCAGAAGCTCAGCTTGAAGGTGTTCGGCGTGGATGTGCCGGCGCTTGCGCTTAGATGGAGCAAAGTATCCGGCAGTCAAAGCGTGAAGGTGGATGCGAACGGAACCATTACGCTGAACCGCGACGCGGAGAACGGAAAGGCGATTGTTCGTGCTACCTTCATTAATCCATACGGCGGGACAGCAAAGGTCGTATTCGAGAAGGAAATCACATTAACGGCGGGAGAGGGCGACCACTTCCCTGCTGAAGAGTTTCTTGCCAGAATGAATAAGCTGCATGCGGCGCTGCTTGCAGGCGACCCAGCTGATGTGCAGGATGTCCGCAACCTGCGCGACGAGATGGCAAAGCTGGACTTTGCCAAGGATCAGGCGTTAATCGATCCGATATGGAACCGAATCGCCTCTCATTTGCCTGCCGAGATAGACAAGGCAGAGCTGAAGAAGAGCTTGTTCCAAATGATCAAGGCGGTGGGATCGATTCAATACGATCCTGAAGCAAAGCAGCTGGAAGCCATTCGTACGAATCCGGAGTTCCGCGCAACGCTGAAGACGATTGCCGCAGCAGGCGGCGTCGAAAACCTGACGATGGATGATTTCCTCGTCCTCATGTTCGGTGACGGCGACGAGCGCCTGGGCGTTGAAGGCACGATGCGCGCTATGATTTCAAAAATGAGCGCTAAAGACCTTGCCCAGCTACTCGGCAACAAAGAAAAAATCAATACGGTTTTAACGGAGGCAATGGGCAAGATTCTAGTGGCCAAGGACGATTATGCGCTAAGCAAAGCGTTCTTTAATCTAGGCGTTAGGCCGGTGGATGTGTATGCAACCGTCCTGAAATTCCGAGTAAAGCTGAAATACGAGGAAAAGGCGCTTAACGCGTTAACCGTTGCTTATGTTCGCTCCGAGGTTGTCTCCTCCGTCAAGATTTCGGCAAACGGCACGCAGCATGAATACACGCTGAAGCTGATGGGCAAAGAGCTTCCGACTTCGATCTTGCGATGGAAAAAAGTATCAGGCAGCAAAGATGTCACGGTCGACTCGCGAGGTAAGGTTACGATTCCGAAGAAGGTAGCGGAAGGCAAAGCGGTCATTCAAGCGACGCTGATCAACCCTTACGGAGGCTCGGCCAAAATCGTATTCCAGCAGGAGGTAACGCTGGTTAACGACAAGGTCGTGCTTGATCCGAAGGAAGAGTTCAAGAAAATTGCCGAAGCGCTGGACGAGAAGCTTGATGCTGTCAAAAAGGAGCTGAAGGCTGCCAAGGATGACGAGCAGAAAGCCGAGCTGATCGTCAAGGTTGTTCAAGCCCGCAATGAAGCGCTGAATGCCATCAATAAAGTTGAAACGACCAATGCGCTCAAGAACAAAGCGATCAATGAGACGAAGAGCAAGGTCAACAAGCTTCTAACGACGATTATTACGGAAATTATGCGTTCTTAAAAGGCAGCCAGTTCACCTTCTCCTCCGAGAGGGCGGACTGGCTTCTTTTCAAAATATAGGAAAGTATATCATTTTGCCAACTTTCTCTATATTTCTACGCGAAACGTTAGTTTCGCCGCTAGAGGACGGCTTTAGCCGTTTACGCTTTTTCAAAACGGAAGGTGGTAGTCACTGGCATGAGCCAAGGAAACTCAAGAAAAAAAAGACGCCCGCGTTTCAGTAAACCAGACACCGTTAATGTCATACTGGGATCGCTAGCAGTCATCTTAATACTGGCATGGGGTGGTCTGTATTGGGACAAAACGACGGACCAATCGTTTGTAGTTAACGCAAAAGGAGCGCCGCCCGTTATGATCGCGGAGCTGGATGGCACGATTATCCCGACGGAAGCGCCGCCTACAGCGAAGCCTGCCGTAGTGGCGAAGCCTGGGAAAACGGAGCAAGCAGGCAAACCGAATGAACCGGTCGCAGAGCTCCCTGCTTCAAGCGAGGCTCCTGAGCAAACGCCAGAAACGGAGAGCGTGCAAACAGAACAGCCGGCTGAAACGCCGCGTCCGGTTAAAACGCCAAAGCCTGCAAGCACGGCAAAGCCGGATAAAGGAACGGCTACGAAGCCGGGCACGGTCAGTACGCCAAAGCCAGAGGAAGAGCCAGCAGCCGAGACAGAGCCACCGGTAAACCCTGCTGTGAAATACGAGCAGCAGCTAGCGCAGGTTCAAGCGAAATGCACCCAGGATATGGGCGGGATACTGGCAGGCGCCGAAGCAAGCGTTGCACAGCTTGATATGTCAGATCCGTATGCTTTCCAGGAGCTGAATCAGAAGTGGATGGACGGGCTGTCGAATGCTGAGGCCGATTGTAATGCAAAGTTCCAAGGATTGATTAGCAGTGCGGAAAAGGATGGGGTACAGCAAGGTGATATCGAGGAGTGGGAGCAAACTTACAGCAGTCTGATGCTGCAGCTTCAAAGTGAATTTGAAGCGAAGCTGCTGCTGTTAATGGGAGGCTAACTATTCATCCTTGGGCAGGGTACGGTCGCGGAGAACGCGTTCGAGCAAGCTGCGAATGAGCTCTAGATCGTCCCTCTCCAAAGGTACTCCGTCCCAATGAAGCTGCTCATAATTTAAATATTCCTTTGCATTATGGTTAAGCTCGGCAGGCGGTTCCGGATAATCGGTCAATCCCAGAAGATAATCAGCGGACGTGCGAAGCTTGCGCGAGATCGTCTGGATGGATTCGATGGTTGGCTGTCGATAGCCGGATTCATAGCCCGCGTACGTGCTTTTGGCAACACCTAAGTAATCGGCCAATTCCTGCATCGTCAATTTCCTCGTTTTACGCAGCTGCTTCAATCGCTTCGCGAACATCGTGATCCCCCTCTCCAACGTCTCTATTCTATCAATCTAATTGTTGGGTAAACGCACACATAATTATAGCATGTTTACCATTTGCATGTACAAGTCTGAATGTTGATATCATATGAACGTTTAAAGCCTTTCAAGAGGCTTGAACGGTTTGCGCGCAAGGACACTTCGGTTCTTTTTCTCGGTTTGTTTGCTTATCCTAAAATAGATGGACGTGCAGGCAAACGGCTTCCGCTTGCATCGTTTCATCCCGTTAGGAGGCTTACGGATGAAAGCAAGCATATCGGGAAAAGTCATGCTCATTTACGGAAGCATCGTTCTGCTCATTATCGCGATCACCTTCTGGCTATCCTATCAAGGCACGGTCGGCAGGCTGGAATCTGACCTGACGAAGACGAATCTAGCACTGCTCGGGCAAGTGGATCAGAAGATGGAAGCGGCTTTCCGGCAGACGGAAAAGGATCTGCTCGCGCTAATGGAGGAGCTTGAATTTGTTTATTTCATGCTGGACAGCTATGACGACGATGCCCAGCGCTATAGCAACTACTACGCGCTAACGACCAAATTGAAGCATTTTATTAATACGAATCCGAATTTTTCTTCCATATTCATTTATTCTGCCGTGAACGGGGATATATTGACCGAGAAGGCTTATATGAACGATATCTCGCAAGGCGACAACTGGCTGGATGATTACATAGAGATGCCAGGCTATTCCAAATGGCTGACCACTCATCCCGTGTGGGATGGCACGGCGACGAAAAACGTTGTCACGCTTATACGTTCCTATCCGACGCTCAGCCGCCCTGGTTACCGGAACGGCATAGCGGCCGTGAACATTAGCGAGGATGTCATCTACAGCATGATTCAATCGGTGTATGACAATAACGCAAGCGGTCATTTGTTTGTCTTCGACGCGGAAGGGAATGTCGTCAGCCATGATGACAAGACGATGCTGTACCAGAACCGAAAGCAGCTGCCTTATATGAAAAGCATTTTGGAAGCAGAAGGAAGCGGATCCTTGCGGATAAAGCAAGACGGCGTTCCGCAAACGGTATTCTACAGAACCTCCGCCTATACAGGCTGGAAGGTAGTCAGCATCCTGCCGGAATCACAGATCTATGAGCCGATTAGGCTTACCCGCAATTTGTTGTTCGCTTTAGCGGGCGGCATGATTATCGCTGCGCTAGGCGTGCTGTTCTACATTAACCGCTTGACGTTTAGGCCGCTTGATCGCCTTGTCGGGAGGCTTGCTGGAGCATACCAGCCGGATGCCAAGAAGCAAGGTTTTGACACGGCGGGGGTTGCCTATTTGGAGTCTGTATTCGAGAGGATGCTGCTCGATCGGGAGCATCTGGAGAAGCATGTCAGAGATTCGAAGTCCGTATTGAAATGGCGATTGATCATGGACATGCTGGCTGGCTATCGAACGGATTACCAGGCGCTTCAGCACCATCTGGAATTTACGGGCATCCGCCTTTACCCAGAGCGTTATCTTGTGTGTACGGCGGAAATCGGCAAGCCGGAGGGCGGCATTAGCCCGCGGGACGAGACGCTGTATACGTATGTATTCTGCAACGTAGCGGAGGAGCTCATGGGAAAGGAAAGCAGGGGCGCGGCAATCGACCTGGGCGGCGGACGAGCTGTGCTGCTCTTCAGCTTTGCGGAAGGGGATGCGGAACAGCACCATTTGCGTGCGCTCGCCATGGTAGAGCTGCTGCTTGAAATCATTAAAAAGCAATTCGGATTAGTCGTTACTGCCGGCGTAGGCAGGGGCGTCAGGGCGCTCAAGGACATTCAAAGCTCCTATACCGAATCACGGAAGGCGCTTCGGTATAAGCTGCTGTTCGGCCAGCATGCCGTCATCTCGATTGAGGATATTCAGCCTTCCGACAGCCAGCAATACTATCGCCTAAGCCGGAAAACGGCCCGAATTATGGAGATGCTTAAGCTGGCTGATATAGCCAAGCTGGGGGTTGAGGTCCGCCAAGCATTCGAGCAGGCGGTGGAGCAGGGCCTAGCTCCGGATTTCATTCGCCAGTTCTCCTTTGACTTGATCGTCAAAGCGCTTCAGACCGCTGACTCGCTCGGAATTGGACCGGAGGAGTCGATGGGAAATCTCGATAGCATCTACGAGAAAATCGAGCAGACGGAGGACTGGAAGCACGCGGAGCAGCTCGTTCTCGTCGTTCTGAATGAGCTGGCAGGCAAGCTTGCGAGCAAGCGCAGCCAGCGGGGAAAGAGCGATACCATTGACCGGATGGTGGGCTACATTCAGAGCCATTATCATGAAAGCGACTTCTCGCTGGATCGGTTAGCCGAGCATTTCCAGCTAAGTCCTACGTACATAAGCAAGCAATTCAAAGAATACACCGAGCGAAATTTCATCGATTACCTCATCGAGGCTCGCATCGATGCGTCCAAAGCCTTGCTTGCAGCTACCAACCTTAAAGTAAACGAGGTGTCCGAGGCAGTAGGGTATATGAATACGCGAAGCTTTCTGCGGACCTTCAAAAAATATACGGGAAAGACACCGACCGAATACCGGGAGCTGTCACCGGGCGATCGCCCGTGAATGCTTGCAGGGAGCAGGATTCCACGCAAGCGGCAGCGGAAGAATGCACCTGTTCAAAAAAAGAGACCCGCCTTTTCGCAGCAAAAGACACTAGGCACAGAACATGTCTATTTTCAACCTTCCCCATCTCGGATACGATCGAAGCGTAAACGGAGGATAAGGGGGGAATGACGATCTGGATCCGGCTTAAACGGGATAGGCATCTGTACTTCATGCTCCTGCCGATTATCTTGTTTTATGTTCTGTTTAAATATGCTCCGATGGCGGGGGAAATCATTGCGTTCAAAAATTACCGGTTTGCGGACGGGATCTGGGGAAGCGATTGGGTAGGCTTTCGGCATTTCCGCATGCTGTTTCAAAGCGTGGATTTCTGGAGGGTGCTGCGGAATACGCTCCTGCTGAACGCGTACAGCCTTGTTTTTGGATTTCCGGTGCCCATCCTGCTTGCCCTGCTGCTTAATGAGGTACGCAAGGAATGGTACAAAAGAACGGTGCAGAACCTGCTGTATTTGCCGCATTTCATCTCTTGGGTCGTACTTGGCGGCATCGTCATTGCCGTTTTATCGCCGAGCACAGGTGTCGTGAATTTGATTCTAAGGCAGGCTTTCGGCATAGAGCCGGTTTATTTTATGGCGGACTCGGCGTGGTGGCCAGTCGTTTACACGCTGTCCGGCATTTGGCGCGAGGCAGGGTGGGGCACTATTTTGTATTTGGCAGCGATGGCGTCTATTGACCCACTGCTGTATGAGGCAGCCAAAATCGACGGGGCGAGCAAGTGGCGGCAGATCTGGCATATTACGCTGCCAGGCATACGCAGCACGATCGCTATATTATTGATTCTCCGAATGGGGCATATGATGGATGTCGGCTTGGAGCAGACTTTGGTGCTCCAGAACCAGTCGGTTCTTGATGTCGCGGACGTAATCAGCACCTATGTGTACCGTGTCGGGCTGCAAAACATGAACTACAGCTATACGACTGCGCTGGGGCTGTTCCAATCCTTAATTGGCTTCCTTCTCGTTGTCTCTGTCAATCAACTAATCCGCAGATTCGGCGAGAGGGGGCTGTGGTGACAATGAAAAGGACATCGCGGGCATATTGGATCGCCGAAGGAATGGGGAGAGGGTTGCTTTACATGTTTTTAGGCCTCTCCTCACTGCTCGCTCTTTTCCCGTTGTGGTATGAGCTCGCAGCTTCTTTTAGCAGCAGCAGAGCGATAACGGCAGGCGAGGTGCTGCTGTGGCCGGTCGAATTCAATCTGCATGCTTATAATCGCCTGTTCGAAGACGGGCAGATCCTGGTTGCCATGCGCAATACGGTTGTGATCACGCTTATTGGCACATCGCTAAATATGCTCATGACGATTCTTGCGGCTTATCCGCTCTCCAAGCGCAGGCTTATGGGACGCAGCGGACTGCTTCTGTTCATCACGTTCACGATGCTGTTCGTATCCGGCATCATTCCTAGCTTTATTCTAGTGAAGTCACTCGGTTTGGTGGACACATATTGGTCACTGTGGCTTCCTGCCTTAATTAGCACCTATAACCTATTTGTGATGAAAACCTTCATGGAGGGCTTGCCGGAGGAGATTGAGGAGTCGGCAGCAATGGACGGTGCCGGCGACTGGCGGATTCTGACGCAGGTTATGCTGCCGCTGTGCAAGCCGATTATCGCGTCTCTTTCCTTGTTCTATGCGGTAGGCTGGTGGAATTCCTATTTTCAGGTCCTGCTGTACATTACCAAAAGCTCGCATCAATCGCTGATGGTGAAGCTGTATCAGATGATCAACCAGGTGGATGCCAGCCTGCTTAACCATGCAGGAGGCAGCGAAGGCGCAGAGCAGATTTTATTGACGCCGGAAGGGATCAAAGCAGCGGCAATCATCATTGCCGTTACGCCGATTCTGTGCGTATATCCGTTCCTGCAGAAGCATTTCGTCAAAGGCGTTTTAATCGGATCGGTGAAAGGCTAAAGGGGCAAAGGGGATGGGCATGGTATGAGAAAAAAGAAGATCGGCACAACGGTAATCGCCATTAGCTTGCTGCTGGCATTGCTCGCTGGCTGCACGGGCGGCTCGGAGAAAGCGGAGCCGTCAAGTACGCAGAAGGCTGGACAGGACACCGCAGCCGAAGCTAAAAAAGAAATTAGCGTGTCCATACTGGACCGGGGCGAAGTAGAGGCGGAGGAAGGCAGTTACGAGAATAACCGCTGGACGAGGTGGATAAACGACAACGCGCCAGCCAAGGTCAACTGGATTCCGGTGCCGCGCACGCAAGTCCAGCAGAAGCTGAACACGCTAATCGCATCCGGGGCGGCGCCGGACCTGATCTGGGAATATGATCGGAGCTACATTAGCCAGCTGGCGGCGCAGGGCGCCATTCAGCCCGTAGACGGCTATATCGAGAAATACAGCACGACCTATAAAGCTTATTTGGAGAAGCACCCGGAGCTGAAGCCTTTCCTCACGATTAACGGGAAAATGTATGCGCTCGCCAGCGTACGCGGGCAGGAAACGGTAGCCAATCACGGCATTATGATCCGTCAGGATTGGCTGGATAAGCTGGGCCTGAAGGCGCCTACGACGGTTGAGGAGCTGCTTGACGTTGCACGCAAGTTCAAGGAAGGCGACCCGGATGGCAATGGCAGCGCGGATACGGTACCGATTACGTTTAACTATAACGGTGTACAAATAATGAGAGCCTTCTTTTTCAACAATGAGAACCAATGGTATTTAGAGGACGGGAAGCTCTCCTTTGGCCGCATACTGGATCGCTATACGGATTCGCTGGCTCTTCAGAAGCAGCTGTTCGACGAAGGCTTGATTGACAAAGAATATATTACGGACACTAATTTCCAGCGCTCGCTTCAGCTGTGGACGACTGGCAAATCAGGCATTTATCTTGGCTCATGGACGATGGGCTCGGAATTCGTGGACCTGAAGAAAAATGTGCCGGATGCCAAGGTGGTTCCGCTTGAGCCTGTCGCTTCCTCCTATGGCCGGAACGGTCTTTACCAGGAAGTACCTGCCAATATGTACATCGCATTTAACGCGAGCATGAAAGAAGACAAAGCAGAGGCTGCCATCCAATTTCTGGACTGGATGCTGGAAGCGGGCTGGGAGCCGCTGCGGATCGGCGAGCCGGATGTCCACTATAAGCTTGTGGGAGAAGTGCCGCAGAAGACGGATGCCGACCTATTCCGGAAGGAAGTTTTTTATGCAAGAGAGTATGCGATTCTGAACGAATGGGATCCAAAGCCGGAATGGTTCTCGGTGATGGCGGCTCAGGATCCGATTTCCCAGGAGCAGGCGAAGCTTAAGGCGGATGGGCTCGTGACAGCCATGAAAAATAACTATCGGAGGGATATCGCCTACAATCCCGATTTGCCCGAGGTAAGCCAGCTGATTGCAACGTTCGCGCCGATTGCCCAGCAGATTGAAGCCAAAATCGTAACTGGCGGGGGCGCATTGTCGCCGCAGGACGGCATGGCGGATATGAGAAAGGAATGGAAGCGGCTTGGCGGAGAGAACGTGGAGAAGCTCGTGCAGGAATGGTATGAGAGCAACGAACAAAACTTGAAGTAGAGGGGGAGGCTCTTCCCGCATGCGTTAATTTGTCATGCTTGCGGGAAGGGTTAGTCGCCGATCTGAATCGCAAAGGATGGATGGAAAATGAATGTTAGAAAAGCGATCTCATTATTCCTCGTCTTTGCATTAACCATGACGGCATCCGGCGCGCTGGGCGGCCTTAGGTCGACAGCTGGCGCGGAAGGGGCATTAGTGGAGCTTCAGGCAGGAGATTATGAAAGCACGGACGAAGTATGGGATTTCCTGCTCGGTGCAGAGTTTCCAGGCGCGCAGGGCAGCTTCACCAGGGACGGCGCGATTGCCAAAAAAGGCAGCTCATCGGCCAAGGTGACCGGCGATTTCAACGGCGGCGGCTCTTACGTTGCCTTGGAGCGGTATTTGACCAAGCGGATTATTCCGGCTGACGCAACCAGCTTGTCGTTCTGGGTGAAGACGGCTGATGCGGCATCCATCTATCTCGTATTGATGGACGGCTCCAATCAGAACCACTCGCAGAAGCTCACGCTGCAGCCAACGGCAGACTGGCAGCTGGTAACGGTGAATGCATTCAACACCGGAGCGGAATATTCACACTGGGGCGGAGCCAATGACGGCTCATGGCATCCATCCTTGAAGAAGATGACATTGAAGGTTGCGAGGGCGGGTCTGCGTTCGGGCTTAAAGAGCGGTTCCGTGTGGTTTGACGATGTGCGAGTGAAGGCGGCGGCTCCGGAGCTTGCGATTGCGCAAACGCAAGTAGGCAATGTCTTTCCGGGGTCAGATAGAGGAATATTCGAGGTACTGACGACCGGCGATACGATTGCCTGGGAGGCGTTTGATGCCTGGGGGGAACCGGCCGCTTCTGGAAGCACGCCGGTGACAGGCGGCAAGCTGCGGCTTGAGGTACCTGTACCTGCGAATGGCTATTACCGGCTGAAGCTTACTTCTTATGAAGATGGGGCCATGCGGAAAACAACCGAAACGACCTTTGCCACGCTGCCCTCCTTTGACCTGGCTGCCGTGGCACAATCTCCATTTGGCGTACAGACCCATTTCGCCCATAGCTGGAACCGCGAGATGATTCCTCTAGTTAAGTATGCCGGTGCCAAAAGCGTACGGGATGCGATGTTCTGGTCTGAGATTGAGCTGAAGAAAGGCGTCTACAGCTACAATCCCAAATTTACGTTGTATATGGAGGGGCTGCTGGAAAACAGCATCGATCCGCTCATGACGTTCGCGTTCTCCAACCAATTTTATGATAATTTCCAAACGCCTTATTCCCCGGAGGCACATGCTGCATACGCGAATTATACGAAATCACTGCTGAACCGCTTCGGGAGCCAAATCAAATGGGGAGAAATGTGGAATGAGTTCAATCTAGCCAGCTTTGGCGGGAACGGCCCGGCAGCCTCTCGTGCGGAAGTATACTACGAGCTGCTGAAAGCAGGCTATGAGGCTGCCAAGGAGGTACGTCCGGATTTGAACGTTCTTGGCGGCGCAACCGCGGGCATTCCGAGCGAATGGCTGGAGGACTTATTCGAGCTAGGGGGTCTTCAGTACATGGACACTTTATCCGTCCACCCCTATCGGTATCCGGATAAGCCCGAAGGCTTGCTGGCGGAGGTCGCCTCGCTCAATCAGCTCGTGCGGGAGCACAACAACGGGCAGACGAAGCCCCTTTGGTTTTCGGAGATTGGCTGGCCGACGCAGCTTGATCCACGAGGAGTCGATGAGAATACGCAAGCGGCCTATTTAATCCGAACCTATGTGCTCGGCATGGCTGCCGGCGTAGAAAAAATATTTTGGTACGATCTGATGGACGACGGTACGGACAAAAAATACAATGAGCATAATTTCGGCATCATTCACAATGGAGGAGATCCGCTTGGTGCCTATACGCCTAAGCCGGGTTATGTCGCCTTTGCCACTGCGGCAAGGCAGCTTACGGGAGCGGCGCTTGCGAGCCAAGAGGTTGCGAACGATATTTACCGCTATACCTTTCAGAAGAGCGGCCAGTCCATTCATGTTTTATGGTCAGGGGCGGATGAGGAAACCCATATTACTTTAAAAACGCAGCAGCCGCTCACCGTATCGGACATGATGGGCCGATCTTCAACGTATACCCCGAAGGACGGCGAAGTGTACGTCACGGCATCGAAAGAGCCTTTATTCATTAAAGGTAAAATCAATAAGGTCATAAAGAGCAGCAAGTATATGCTTGCAAGCGCGCCGTTCTTTACCGACGATGCGGTAAGCGTAACGATGTCCGTGTACAAAGCGTCTGCCGCAAAACCGCTTAGCGCCCGTATTCAGCTGCAAGGAGCCGTTCAGCAATTGCAGGTTGCAGCACCGGGCACCTACACGGTTGTTTTCCCAGGCATCGGAATACCGGGAACCTATACGGCTACGGCGGAGCTTGCCGTTGGAGGCAAAAAGATAGGCGCCTTGAAAAACACGGTTGTGATCCGGCAATCAGAAGATCTTAAAGCCAAGCATGTGTGGAAGGACGGCAGCAACTTTTTAAGGGTAAGCATCGATAATACGAAGCCGCTGGAACGCCGCTTGACGCAGATCGATTGGCAGGTTGGCGATGCTTCGCAAGTGCTCACCTATGATACGGCTCTGCCCGGACTCTCGCAGCATGTGCTGGATTTGCCGCTGCCTGCTTTGCCGGAGCGTACGATGACGCCGCATCAGCTTACCGCTTATTTGGATGATGGTACCGAGATGACCGTTGCAGGCACTCTTCAGCTTATCGCTGCGGCAGATATGAATCCAATCGTGCGCCGCACGCTAGAGGTTGACGGCTCGCTCGAAGACGTAGAGGACCTCACGGGCATTAATCTTTTTGAGGAGGGACATTCCAGAGTCGTGCCCCATAACGGCATCGAGGATCTTAGCGGCATGTTATGGTTGACGCATGACAGCGACAATCTGTATCTCTCCGCGCGAATCCATGATGATGTATTCTCGCAGACGAAGTCTGGGGATGCGATGTGGAGCGGAGACAGCATGCAGTTCGCTGTTTCCTTAGGGACACCGGGCGAGGCGCCTGAGTGGTACGAATACGGGATGGCGCTAACGCCAAGCGGGCCAGAGCTGTATCGATGGATGGCGATGACCGGCGTGCTAGCGGGAACGACGCTGACCAATCGCGAGCTGCAAATTACGAGAGACGAGACCGGCAAGGACACCATCTATCAACTAGCGCTTCCTTGGACGGAGCTGGCTCCGATCATGCCAAGCGACGGCATACTCAGCCTGTCGTTGCTTATTAACGAAAATGACGGAAACGGGCGCAAGGGTTGGCTGGAATGGGGCGGAGGCATAGGCTCCAATAAGCGTTCAAGCCTATTCAAGCCTATGGTCATATCGGCAGAAGCACCCATAATCGAACCATCGGCATCTTCCGTTAAGCCAACGCCGACTTTGACGCCAATGCCAACAGAGACGCCAACCCCAACCGCGACGCCAATATCGACTGAGGAGCCAATGCCAAGCCCAACATCATCTGCCACGCAAACGCCATCAGAGACAATCCGAAGTGCGGCAGCAACGCCAATAGAGTAGACAACGTTAGCTGCGTAACCAGCGCCGACAGTAAGCCGCTTGAGCGGGGTCTCTGACATTACCCCAACGACTACGATTGCTCCGGTACCAGTCCCTGAACCAACGCCGGAGCAACCGAGGTCATCAAGCCATGAATCCTTATGGTCATATGAGAGCGTAAAGACTGACACGCTGGCACGTTTGCCAAGCAAAAGGGACCGCTGCTCGCTTTATGCGGAGCAGCGGTCCCTTTCATATCGTTATTAACTGTCAAGAAGGAGCGACTTAAGCGGCACCATCGTGTCTTCGGGTACGTAATATTTGAATTTGTTGTCGCTGATTTGCCCGAGCAATTGCCGGCGTATGGGGCTGGCATCCTTCAGTAGGCTCTCATCGGCTTGATGATAGTCGATTGGCCGCATCCAGATCGGGCTGTAGCCAAGAAACAGCTGCCTTCTCGTAAACGCCGATTGGTTTGCAGAGCCGGCATGCCATAGGTTTTGGGCGAAAACAAACACATCCCCCGGCTTTCCGCACACTTGAACCTCTCCGTCGAGCTGCTGCCGCACATCCTTGTTGTTCGGGTTATAAGGCTTCTTATGGCTGCCCGGAATAACCTTGGTATTCCCTCGGTTTGGCTGAGACATATCGCTCAGAATATAGCAAACCTTTATATAATAAGTGGCTGTCAGTCCAGCGATGGCTGGAAACTTAGGATGAGGACCGTCTTGATGCCAATCGATGAAGCTATGGGAGGCGGTCTGAACATCGTTCGGGTTTGGCTGCCTCACCGTTAAGTGGGAAATGTGAAGCTGAATATTATAACCGAGCAGATTGACGATTAAGGGAAGGATGGTTTCATGATCGATGAGAGAGGCAAGCTCGTCATGACGGGCTATGCTGTTGTAGATGTTATGGGCGAGTGACTCCGGTTCTTCCGCGATAATTTCATCGATGGCCGCATTCAAGCGGTTTACTTTTTCCTGCGGCAATACATTCGGTAAAACCAAGTACCCCTGTTCATGGAATTGCTCCATTAGCTCCTTCAGTTCAAGCGCTGCAATCGTCATTGTTCATTCCTCCTACTTGTAATTAATTTAATTATAACTGACTCTTAATTCGCTTATAATGTATGTAACTCTCATCTTTCTTGTATATAATTTCATTCTGTGGAAGTGATGGTGATGACAAGCATGCGTTTAAGCGAGCCGGAACTGCTCTACCATGTTTATGTAAAGGACGCCAAGCATTTTCAGAAGACGGAGGATACCTACGACCATTGGGCGTTATTTATCGTTGAGGAAGGCAGTTTTACTTATCGAATGGGAGGCGCGAGCGAGAGAGCGACAAAGGGGGACATGGTATTGTGTCCGCCGGAGCTTACCTTCTATCGACAGACGAACAGATTGTCCTTTCATCTTGCGGGCTTTCGCTGGAAAACAGCGCGAGAGGCAGAAGGCGGCGCAGCAACAGCGTCCGTTCCGCAAGGGATACTGAGACTGCTTAACCATAAAAGATTGCTGTCCACCCTTTCATTGCTTCGGGAGGCGCGATTCATAAACGCTAGTGCCGCGCACGAATACAAGAGCCATTTGCTGCGAGATTTGCTCTACGCTTACCAGGTCGAAAGCTTCAATTCTGAATCCGGCTTATTGCATAGCGAGAATCCGCTGCTGCAGCTCGCCATACATAAGCTTCGGCAGCAGGCAGAGTCGGGGGCGGGAGGATCGCTCAAGTCGATTGCGGGAGAATTGGGGATCAGCCAGGTGCAGCTGACCAGATTGTTTAAGGGAGAATTCAAGCTCACTCCGAGTACGTATTCAGCCAATCTTAGAATGGATAAGGTAAAGCAGCTGCTCGCCCATTCCTCTTTAACGCTTGCGCAAATAGCGGAGCAATGCGGTTTTACCGATGAGCATCATTTAAGTAAAAGCTTTAAGAAATGGAACGGAATCAATCCTTCCGCCTATAGGAAAGCATACGCGGTATAAAAACGGCGGCCCTGAGAGCTTGGCTATCCGGGGCTGCCGTTCATTGAGGCGGACGGCTATCAGCTGACGGCTGCTAACCTACCAAGACTAAACTACATTTGTCCGAAGCAAATAAAGTGTTAGACTAGGAAAATAAAGATGTACACTGACTGGACAGCCATCCTGCAGGCTGCGCGCCGAGCTGCTTGATGCCATGTGAGTCAAAGGTATCCCGGCAACCAAGCAGAGGAACAGAAGAAACGGATCAGCGTCTCGTAGCAACGGCGATGCAAGGTGATATCCCGAATCGTAAAAGTCACTATGATGACAACGAACCGCTCGAAGGCTGATTACATGTTAAGGAGCGTGAACAATAGATGACCTATGAAGAAATCATGCAGGCATTGGCAGGCATGGGCAGTGAGCAGACGAAAAGCACTTATATTCGCCATGGCGCGAAAGAGCCGTTCTTTGGCGTCAAAATCGGAGACATGAAGAAGCTCGTTAAGTATGTGAGAAAAGACCAAGCTCTCGCTTTGCAGCTGTATGAATCCGGCAACTACGATGCGATGTACCTGGCAGGGCTTAGCGTTGATCCGAAGATGATCACCAAAGAACAGTTGCAGCATTGGGTGGCAGAGGCCACTTGGCATTCGCCCGCGGAGTATACGGTAGCGAGAGTGGCCGCGGAAAGTCCGCATGCGCATGAATTGGCGGTGGAGTGGATTGATTCGCCTGAGGAATTGGTCGCAGTAAGCGGGTGGAGCACTTATGCCAATTATATATCGGTTGCGCCGGACGAAGCGCTCGACAAGGAGGAGATACGCAGTTATTTAACAAGAGTGCGCGAAACCATCCATGGCGAGCGCAACTGGGTCCGCTATGTTATGAATACTTTCGTTATTTCGGTCGGCGCATATGTTGAGGCACTAACGGAGGAAGCGAAGGCAGTCGCCGAGGCGGTCGGCAAAGTGCATGTGGATGTCGGCCATACGGCATGCAAAGTGCCGCTTGCATCGGAATATATCGGCAAGATCGAGGCAATGGGCCGAATCGGCAGCAAGAAAAAGACCTGCATTTGTTAATTGCAATAGCGGAAAAAGGGACGGATGCGCGATCCAGGCTGCAGAATTCCCCCTAATGGGGCTAAAGTTTGAATAGCCGTACGATTTCCGTCATTCCTCGCTGCGGCAGCGAGCTCGCGGCACCCGACACCCGACCCCCGATGGAGCAAGAATGACAGGAATTGAGTAATCCCCCTAGCATAGGAACAGCCGAGTTGATCGGCTGCTCCTTGCTAGGGGGATTTTTTGCTTACGGCTGCTCGTTCACCTCTTGGATGTACCACGGCGATTGGGAGGAGGCGCGCCTGAAATGGAAAATATAGCTGCCGTTGCGGCGTTGGCCGCTGACCGTATGAATCGTGATTGGCAGCTTCATTTCGGCAGACAGGGCACTGCCAAAGCTGCTGCTCTCCGGCAAGCGTACCTGTTTTCCTTTATCAGGCAGCTGCACCCTGATTGAAACCCATTGGTGCATTTGCTGGATAAAGGCCGCATGCTTTTCTTCCGGAAGCTGATCCGTAAGCAGCTGGATGATGGGCTCGTCCTTATGGTACAACGCTTCAACGAAAGTGAGCGCGAGCAGCTGCGGGTCGGCTGAATCGAAATAAGGCTGCAGGAGACCGGCTGCTTTATGTACCATCATTTGATGGGCAGGGTCAGGACGGTCGGATTTGTGCGTGGAGCTGCCGAGAAAATGAATGCAGAAATGCCCGGAGAAGCCGTTCTCCGGAATGCCGTCACCGCCGTGAGGCATGCCGTTCATGGAGGCGGCAATCCAAGTGCCATTCGCCCGGACAAGCACCGCTTTTCTTTTCCAGCTCCATTTTCCGTCGTAAATTTGCTTCATAATGCGTGAATCATCCTTCGTTACGGGCTGAACGTCTGCATGGTCGCTGCCTGCGCGCCGCTGCACGCGGAACGTCAAACCGGATTCGAGCTCTGTCACAGAAAAAATCGCTTTATTAGGAAGGATGCCGGTGGACTGCTGCCATGTCAGAAGCTTGCCGTAATGCTGCTTCCGCAGCCCTTCTGCAAGTTCAATCAGCTGCTTGGCAAGCTTGGGGGGCAGCTCCAAGCTTGCCGCTTGTGCTTCATCCCAGAGCTGACCGCTGCGCTCAAGCCGGTATTTTGCTTTTGCCGGAGTCAGATGGGTGATATAAATATCGGGATAAAAGTCCGCTTGATCGGACGGCTTACGCTTGGCTTGGCGGATTGCCTGATCGAGCCCGGGGCGCTCCATGAAGAGCTCGCTTATGAAGGGTGCTTGACGCGAGGAGCCCACCGTCATGATGAGGCTGCTTACATCGTGCAGCTGATCTGTTTTTTTAGGCTTGTGGTGAAGCACTACGCTGGGTTCCTGCGCATGCCCTTTCTCCGAGAGCGGCAGCAATAGCATTGCGATTAGGAAAATGACCATAAAGCTAGTTCTTGCCTGTTTCATAGGCTGCCTCCGATTTCATTTAGATTTTTATTATTTTTGGCTAGATGCCGCTTGATTATGTAAGAAAACTCTTTACTTATCATGGAGTCATCCTCTTCGGCATGTATGCAGGGTCACGAAATGAATCATACTACCACGAATACTGCGGTTTGGGGGAGATTATCGACAATGGGTCTGCACTGGATTATAGCGATTATGATGATGCTTCAACAGGGAGGCTATGCCGATTCGCTTGTAATCGAGCAAGGCGGACAAGTAGTAACCGAGCTGAGACGCGCGGCGTACAGCGACTCGTCAGCAGGCATACCGCTAATCGATCATATCAAGCTGGAGAAGGGCATAGCTGACATCGATAAACGGGTGCAAAAACCGGCATTGAATGCTGTGCTTGACGGAGCGGGAAGAATTATTCCCGAGCATGCAGGCAGCAAGCTGGATCGGCGTGCGCTGCAGATACAGTTTTACCGTTTTATCTTTGAGGGCGGGTTTTCGCAGCTGGAGGCGCCAATGGAGGTTGTTTATCCGAGAGTCGACAGCGAGCTGCTCTCCGCAATTAAAGTGAAAAAAATCGGATACTATGCGACCTACTACAATCCGAATAACAAAAACCGCACTCATAATGTTCATTTAGCGGCCCAAGCGATCAATAACTATGTGGTTTTCCCCAATGAACGCTTTTCGTTCAACAAGGTCGTCGGCCAGCGGACCAAAGAAAGCGGATATTTGCGTGCCCCCGTCATTGTGAGAGGGGAGATGTCGGAGGATATCGGCGGAGGCATCTGCCAAATCTCTTCCACGCTTTTTAATGCGGCAGACCGGGCGGGACTGCGGATCGTCGAGCGGTATTCCCACAGCCGTAACGTCAAATATGTGCCATCCGGGCGGGATGCCACCGTTAGCTGGGATGGGCCGGACTTTGTTTTCCAGAACAAATACGATCATCCGGTTCTGATTAGGGCCTACGCGCATGGCGGGCAAGTCAGCATCGTCATTTGCTCATCCGATGATATCAAGCTGAAGCCACGCCAGGTTCCTAGCGCATCCAAAAGGCTGCCGGAGGAAGTTCATCCCGAGGTGGGCGCAGGCAGCACGGAAAGGAAACGGAAATAGAACATATCTGTCTATAGGCAGACCGATCAGGCAAATGAATGGAACAGAACTATACATTTTGCATATTTGCAGCGCGCTCCCAAAACTCTGGTGCTATAATGAGTGCAAAAGGGGGGCGCGCCTATGTGGAAGGTTTTACTCGTAGAGGATGAGGTATTTGTTCGCGAATCCATTCGCGAAATCATTCGTTGGGAAGAAATGGGCTTTACGTTGACAGGCGAAGCCGGAGACGGATTGGAAGCGCTCTCCCTGATCAAAGAAAATCCCCCTGATCTCGTACTGACTGATATCATCATGCCGCGCATGGACGGAATCGAGCTTCTGAAGGAAGCACGAATGGCCGGCTGCACGTCCAAGTTCGTCATGCTGACCTGTATGGGCGACTTCGAATACATGCGCCAAGCGATGGAGTACGGGGCATCCAACTATATATTGAAGCTGTCGATGAGCGTCAAGGACCTGCGGGAAACGTTGCTTAAGATCAACGCAGAGCTGGAGAAGGCGAAGGCAGCGGAACCGCCCGTTGTCACCGCGGCCATTCCTTTCGATAAAACGCCTCATCCTGAGGTGCGCAAAATACTTCTCTATATCGAAGAAAACTATGCAAAGGATATTTCGGTCAAGTCGTTATCGCAATATGTCATGATGGGCGAGAACTACGTAAGCGCGCTGTTCAAGAAGAAAACGGGCCAGACGCTGATTAGCTACTTGCATGGGTATAGAATCGTAAAGGCAACGGAGTATTTGATGCAAACCGACCTGACCGTGACGGATATCGGTGAGCGGGTAGGCTTTATGAACGATAACTATTTCATCAAAATATTTAAAAGAATCACGGGCACGACGCCCAGCCAGTATCGCAAGAGATAGAACAAAACCGTCATGGCAACCTTTATTACCGGAAACCGTTATGCATATTTCTGTTCCATGAATCCAATCGATTTGTTCCTTAAAAGAAGAACCTCCGGCTTGCTATTCTGGATATGCAACCAAATCGAATGAACAATCGGGGGGTCAACGCATTGAAAACAATGAAATGGATAACGCTTTCACTTACATTCGTCATGCTGGTCGGAATGCTGGGCGCTTGCGCTGGCGGAAGCAATGAAAAGGAAGGCAATCCGCAGAATGACGGCGGAACGAAAGAGAACGGAAGCGCTGCTGCGCCGGTCAAGCTCATGATGTGGGGCGGCGTGCCGCCGGAGTCAGGACCGCAGGCAGTCGTTGACGCTTGGAACAAAGAGCATCCCGAGGTACAGGTTGAATACGTGCGTTTCGTTAATGACGATGACGGAAACCTGAAGCTTGATACGGCATTGCTCACTGGCCAGAACGTCGATTTATTCGTGAATTACACGCTGACGCAAACCCAGAAGCGCATTGACGCGGGGGTTGCGCTCGATTTGAGCGGGTTCACCGATTACGACATATTAGAGAAGATGGGCAGCAATGCGGAAGGCTGGCAGGTGAACGGAAAGTTTTATGGCATGCCTACGACGAGAAGCGCGTTTTTTGTAGCTTTGAACAAGGATGCGCTCGATGCGGCTAATCTTCCTGTACCGAAAGACTGGACATGGGATCAAGCGAGAGAGTATGCCAAAACGCTTAAGCCTGCGAATGGCTATGGGCTCGTTCAGCATATGGAGCCGTTTATCGATCCAATCGACGCTGCCCTAACCAAGGAAGGGTACACCAAAGCGGATGGGACGTCGAATCTGGACTCGCCTAGCGTAACGAAATGGCTGGAGACGCTGAACGGCATGATGACGGCTGATCAGACGACTCCCCCGCTTGGCGAGCAAATCACATCCAAGATTCCGGTCGAAAACGTGTTTCTTGCAGGCGAATCGCCTATGCTCAATATCGGGGCTTGGCTGCTGAGAAGCTCGAATAATTTCACCGATTTCCCGCGTGACTTCAAGATCGCTTTCGCACCGGTTCCTCGTTTGGTAGAAAATCAAGCCGATTACATCCCTCGCGGCGGGTTGGGCGATTATATATCAATTAATGCCAAATCCTCCTATACGAAGGAAGCATGGGAATTTCTGAAATGGTACGCAGACGGCGGGATGGCGCCGATGGCTTCAGGAGGCAGGCTGCCAGCGTCCAAGGATGCCGATCAAGCGGAAATGCTCACTAATTTACTTGGCGATAAAGCGGATACGTATGACAAGGAATCGCTGATGTACGTATTGTTCGAGGATAAGACGCCTACGCATGTTCGCGAGCTTCCCCAAGAGGTAACGGATCTGATTACGCAAGAATACGAGAAGTATTTCTTGGGCAACCAGGATGTCTCGCAGACGACGGGCAATATGGTCAAGCGGCATAATGACTATTTGAAACAAACCAAATAAGCATCAAGCTCGTAATAGCTGTCCCTAATCGCCGAACGGTGCTTGGGGACGGTTTTTTGCAAAAGGAGGCATAAGGCAGTATGGGAGAATGGATACGAAAGTTAATACCGCATAAGCTGAAATACCGTTTGTTTGCTGCTTTTTTTCTGCTGATCCTGCTGCCGTTCGGCATATTGAATGTGTACAACTTCCAACGCATAGAGTCGGTCATTCAAGAAAAAATTAGCGACCAAAGCCATGAGCAGCTTAAGAACCTGCAGCGCACGCTTCAGGATCAGATAAGCATCGCTTTCAAAGCGCTTATCTTTTTGGAACAGGATACGGTCGTCCGGAATTTGCTCAAGTCGCCTGACGCTGACCGCCTGCTGGAGAATAAGGATGTGATGGAGGAAAAATTCAAAGGCATCAACAACAGCTTTTTCCTATATAACCCGTCCGTGTATTTCACGCTGCTTGATCTTCATGGCCATGTATATACCTCGTATCAGCCCAATGCGACGCTCGATTACGAGGCGCTGCGGCAAAGCCGCTGGTTCGACGAAACGCTGCAGAAGGGCACGCCTTACCAATGGGTGCCGAATGACGACAATTATTTGTTCTCGGATCTCTCGAGAAGCGCAACCTTGCTGTCGCTCTATGGCGTATTGAGAGATTCGCAGCATAAGCCCTATGGGCTCGCTCGGGTCAGCATTGATTATTCGTATTGGTTCAAGTCGATCCTGAACAATTCCTCCGGCGGGCAGGAATATTTTCTTATGACTGGCAGCGGCGAGCCAGTTGCGCAAGGGGCTGACGGCGAGCAGCTGTCTGCGAAAGTGATGGCGCAAATCGTTGCGAGCAAGGAGCCTGAAGGCTACCTCATCGACTCCAGCTCGGAGGCGCTGATCAATTATAGCTATATGGAATCGCTTGATTGGTACATCGCCAACCGAATTCCTTCTGCGATTTTGTTTGACGATCTATATACGCTCAAGCAGCAATACTTTTTAACCTTTTTCCTGTTTATCATCGCATTTATATTAATTGCCTTTATGATTGCCTATGGCTTTACGAGGCCATTATCGCATATGCAGAAAAAAATGCGGGAAGCGGTTCGCATGGATTTGAACATTCGGCTGCCGGAGAAGCGCTATAAAGGCGAGGTGCTTGAGCTCGCAACCACCTTTAATACGATGCTGGCTGATATGAACGGCTTGATCCGGCGGTTGAAAGCCGAAGAGCGGGAGAAGGACGCGGTTCACTTCCAAATGCTTCTCGCGCAGCTCAATCCGCATTTCCTGTTGAACACGCTGAACACGATGAAATGGCTTGCCCTGCGCAACGAACAGGATGAAATTGCCGAGATGAGCATGTCGCTCGGAAAACTGCTGGAAACGAGCTTGAATGCCGATGTCGATTTGATTCATTTGCGTGATGAAATGGAGCTTATTCGCGCGTACATCTATATTCAACAGATGCGTTACAACCATCGTTTCTCCATTCAGTACGAATACGATGAAACGATTGAATACGTGCTCGTTCCGAAGCTGGCTCTGCAGCCTTTAATTGAGAATGCGATACAGCACGGCATTGCCCACATGACCGAGGGAGGCAACATCCTGATTCGAATCTATAAGCATGAGGAGCAAAGCTTAATTATTGAGGTACAGGATAACGGAGTTGGCTGCGAGCAGTCTTCAGCTTTGCAAAACGGAAGGAAACGAAAAGGCATTGGGCTGAAAAACATCAAGGAGAGATTGAGGCTCTTGTTCAAGGATAAAGGCAGCCTGTACATCGAATCTTCGGAGAACGGTACGCTGGTTAGGCTTCAACTTCCGTTTTTGCTGTCTAGGCCATTCCAAGCAGAAGATAAGGAGCTATAGGCATATGATGCTTACAGCTCTTTTTTCATGCGGTATGGGATGGCGTGGCGTGGCGTGGCGTTTACGAGGACCGCTAGAGCTGGTTCTGCGCAAATAAGGCTAGCCGCTTAGAGTTGAAACACATCCCTCTTTGTGTTATTATACAAAACGAACGTTCAGTATAAATAAAAGATGGAGCAGGAGCACACCTATGAATGATCAACATTCCCTTAACCCGTTAGATTACCAATCCGTTGGCAGATCATTTCTGAAGTATTTGATTCCCTCTATGCTTGGCATGCTGCTCGTTGCGCTGAATATAACGATCGACGGCATTATGGTCGGGAATAAGCTCGGTTCTACGGCGCTAGCCGGCATTGGGATCGCAAGCCCAGTCTACACGCTATTTGTGGCGATGTCGCTTTGGGTAGGACTAGGAGGCGCAACCTTGTATTCGCAAAATATGGGGGCAAAGGATACGCAGCAAGCACGCACGGCCTTTTCCTATTCGCTTACGATTATTTTTATTGCAACGCTTGCCATTGGCGTCACTGCCTTTGTCTTTCGAGACGCGTTGGTATACGCTCTTGGCGCAAACGCGGAGACGTATCCTTTTGCTTCGGACTATTTGAACGTCATGCTGTTGTTTGGCTTTGTGTTTACGATAGAGAATGCTTTGAGCGTATTTGTTCGCAACGACGGCAACCCTAATCTGGCCATGATGGCGCAGATCACATTCGCTTTGTCCAATGTGGTTATTAATTTCTTCGTTCTTTATGTGCTTGACCTGGGCGTGTCCGGAGTGGCTTACGGTACGATCCTTGCCGCGTTTCTGGGCCTATTGGTGCTGCTTTCGCATTTCTTCAGCAAATCGAATCGGTTAAAGCTAATCCGTATCCGGTGGAATAAAAAAATCATGCTGGCTATTATCATTATTGGTTTTCCAAGCTTCCTGTCCGAGGTGGGCTTGTCGGTATTTACGATATCGCATAACCGGACATTGGAATCGATAGCAGGCACGGATGGGGTATCGGCATTCGCGCTGCTGAATTACGTCCACAGCACAGTGCTGCTGACCTTTCTAGGGATGGGCTCGGCGATCCAGCCGCTCATCAGCTATTATCACGGTGCAAAGCAGGAAGAGAAGAAGCGTCGTACGATTCGGATTGCCACTGCGACTGCTCTCGGAGCGGGAGCCGTATTGCTGTTAATCATGCAGCTGGCAGCCATGCCGATCATAAGCCTGTTTGGCAATTTCAGCGAAAGCGTAACGGTCCATGCGGAGAATGGCTTGCGGATATTCGTAATGGCGTACCTATTCATGGGCATCAATTTCGTGATGATGACGTATTACCAATCCATTGGAAATGTGAAGATGGCGGTATGGATAACGGCAGCGCGCGAAATGATTCTGATGCTGGTTTTCATCGTCGTGCTTCCTGGATTTTTAGGGGTAAATGGGGTTTGGCTGTCCGTTCCGCTTGCAGAATGCATTGTGCTGATTACGATTGTTATTTATTATAAGAAGCAAGCAATGCGGGAGCGTGTGCTGCCCATGAACAGCTGATGGAGGAAGGAACCGTGTCAATGAACAAAAAGCAGCTGCAAACTGAACAGACCAAAAAACGAGTAGCCGATGCGGCAAGGGCGTTGTTTTCGCAAAAAGGCTATGCGGCTACCTCGATCGAGGATATCGTCGCGGCAACCGGAAGCAGTAAAGGCAATATTTATTATCACTTTCAAAGCAAGGAAGGCTTATTCCTTTATCTGCTCGAAGAATGGAGCCGCGAATGGGAAAGCCAGTGGCTGGAGCAGGAGAAAAACTATGCGACGTTCGAGGAGAAGCTGAACGGCTATGCGGAGCATCTCGATGCCAATGACTTGAATCATCCGCTTACGAAAGCGATGGATGAATTTTTCTCCAGCGAGTGGGGACGGAGTGAGGTTCAAGAGGAGGTTAGCCGCTATTACGCGGAGCATCTGCAGTTCAATGAGAGAATTTTGAAGGAAGCGATGGACTCGGGCGAGCTAAATCCAGATGATGCCCGCATGCTGAGTTTTATTCTGGAGGGCCTCTTTATCGGCATTGGTGAAATATCAAAACGCGCGCCTATCCACGAATCGACGCTTGCGATTTATCGGAAAGCGGTTAACGTGTTTCTCTACGGCACTACTGCCGCCAACCCAAATAAAGAGCATTGACCGCTGCCATGCGGTAGATGCATAAGAATGCCATATGAATGCGATAAGAGGATCAAAAGAACGTATGAACGCAAGAACGCAAGAACGTAAAGATGTAAGGCGTCAATACCTCAAGACCTCAAGACCTCAAGACCACCAGACCACCAGACCACCAGACCACCAGACCACATGAAAACAGGCACGTCTGAAGGGGGCAGACTCAAGAGGGGTTCGCTCACTGAAGAAACAGTTCACACGATCAAAGAAAGAAGAAAATCCCATGAAAAAGCGGTGCAGAGGGCTATCCCTGTACCGCTTTTTCATGGGATTTTGGTCTCTTGCTGCGCTCTTCAGCAAATAGTGGGCAAGCGAATGTAATGAACTGGTTGGTGGTAAACGGAGCATTTAAATGATTCTGAAGAAGCGTTAGCGGTCGTTTTTGTGAAGGGATTCCAACCATACCTCGTTGATTCAAAGGAATCCCTGAGCAATGGCGATCGGAAGAACATTTAAATGTGCAGTTTATATCTGGTTTATGTCTGATTTATATCTGGTTTATGTCTGATTTATATCTGGTTTATGTCTGGTTTATGTGTAGTTTATGTACAGTTTGCCGTTTAGCCTAAATACCGTAATAGAACATTTCTACGATAACAGCCGGGCGAGAGCTTCTGGATTGAGTGGATTTGTGGGATGAAGTCGGTTGTTCTGTTACCTCAATTTCGAATGGCCAGCTGGTAGACTGAACCTATCAACCGACTGTGAGGTGTAACCATGAAACGGAATTGGATGAAGCGTCAGCAGCTTCTCGGCTATTTATTTATCGGTCCCAATATGCTCGGCGTCGTCTTGTTTTTTATTCTGCCAGCCATTTATTCGCTTTACCTTGTATTTACGGATTATAAATTTATGGCGCCCAAAATGAGCTTCATCGGGCTGGATAACATCAAGAGATTGTTTCATGACGATATTTTTTACGTGTCGCTCCAGAACACGGTCGTATTCTTGCTTGCGGTGCCCGTTTCTATCGGGCTCGCGTTTCTTGTCGCGCTAGCCTTGAACCGAAAGCTCTTTTTCAAAAAAACGCTCAGAGCGCTCTACTTCATGCCGTATATTACGAGCGGTGTCGCAGTTGCGTTCGTATGGATGCTGCTGTTCCATCCGAAGCAAGGGCCGATTAATGCGGTACTGTTGGCAATCGGCGTCAACAATCCGCCCGGCTGGCTGTCCACGACGGAGTATTCCATGCTGGCAATCGACATTATCTGGATATGGTTTATGCTCGGCTACAACATGATCATCTATCTGGCTGCTTTGCAGGAAATCTCGGGCGAGCTGCTCGAAGCGGCGAAGATCGACGGAGCGAAGTCTTATCAAATCATTTATAAGATCGTATGGCCTTTGGTCAGCCCGACGACCTTCCTGCTGATGATTACGGGGCTGATCATGACGATAAAGACGTTTGGAATCATTCAGGCGATTACGCAAGGCGGGCCTGGCAACAGTACGATGATCCTCTCGCTATTCGTTTACAAAAACGCGTTCCGCTATTACGAGATGGGCTACGCTGCGACGATATCATGGGCATTGTTCTTTATTATCATGCTGATAACCCTTGTGCAATGGTGGGGGCAAAAACGCTGGGTTCACTACTGAGGAGGCTAACGCATGCAATTATTAACGAAGACAAGCCGCTGGTGGCTGACGGTGCTCATGGCGTTTTTTGCAATTATTATGATACTGCCTTTTGTTTGGATGTTCAGCACCTCGTTCAAAACGGCTGCCCAGGTGTTCGAGTATCCGATTCGCTGGATTCCGTCGCAATGGATATGGGATCACCATATCAAGGTATGGACGGGTCCGAAAAGCTTTGCCACGTATTATTTGAACTCCCTAAAGGTGTCCTTGATCAGTACGGTAGGCGCAACATTCCTCTCCGCACTCGCGGCTTACGGCTTCTCAAGAGTCGCATTCAAAGGCAGAAACGCGTTGTTTGTCGTATACCTGTCCATGATGATGGTTCCCCCTCAGGTGCTGTTCGTTCCGAAGTTTCTCATGTTCGACAGCTGGGGCATTTACAACACGCATTGGGCGCTTATATTGCCGGGAATGTTCACGATTTTCGGGGTATTCATGATGCGGCAGTTTTTCATGTCGATCCCGCTGGAAATTACGGAGTCGGCGTTTATTGACGGAGCGGGACATATTCGGATCTTTTTCCGGCTTATCCTTCCGCTTGCCAAGCCCGCGCTTGCTACCCTCGCCATTATCGACTTTTCGTGGCACTGGAATGATTATGAGAACGCGCTCGTCTTTCTAATTGACGAGAGCTTGTACACAGTCCCGCTCGGCCTGCAAAATTTCATTCTGGAGAATAACGTGGACTACAACGGGATGATGGCTGCGGCTTCGGCGGGAATCGTTCCGATGCTTCTCGTTTTCATTATCGGCGAGCGGTTTATCGTGCAAGGGATTACGAACTCAGCGGTGAAGGGATGATGGGAAGCATGAAAGAAGAAACGGTTTATTCGGATGTCACCGTCGTAGGAGGAGGATTAGCGGGCGTATGCGCGGCTGTATCGGCGGCAAGACTGGGCAGCAAAGTCGCGCTAATCAACAACCGCGGCGTACTCGGGGGCAACTCCAGCAGCGAGGTGCGCGTATGGGTATGCGGGGCAACCGCCCACGGAACGAACCGCTATGCCAGGGAGACGGGCATTATGGGTGAATTGTTTTTGGAGAATCAATATCAGAACCCTGCTGGCAACCCTTACCTATGGGACCTGGTCGTGCTGGAGCTGGTAAAGGCAGAGCCGAACATCCAATTGTTTCTGCATACCGATGTGCATGAAGCAGAGGCAGATGGACCGGAGGAAGACCGGCTTATTAAGAGCGTAACCGGCTGGATGATGGGCTCGGAGCGTAAAATCCGGTTCGAAAGCCCGATTTATCTCGATTGTACGGGAGACGGTCTCGTTGGATTTCTAGCTGGCGCGAAATACCGCATTGGCAGGGAAGCAAGGCATGAGCATGATGAGGAATGGGCACCAGAAATCGCGGATGACATAACGCTTGGCAGTACGCTGCTGTTCTATACGAAGGATGCGGGGCATCCAGTGAAGTTCGTGCGGCCGAGCTTTGCCAAAGATATCACGAAGACGCTCATTCCGGTTAAACGCGTTATTCGAAGCGGGGATTCTGGCTGCCATTATTGGTGGATTGAATGGGGCGGGGAGCTTGATACGGTTCATGCGAACGAACAAATTCGCGATGAGCTGTGGTCGGTCATTTACGGCATCTGGGATTATATCAAAAACTCGGGAGAGTTCGATGCGGAATCGATGACGCTGGAGTGGGTCGGCTCGCTGCCGGGGAAAAGGGAATATCGCCGATTTACCGGCGATTATGTGCTGAACCAGAACGATATTATCGCTCAAACGCCGTTTGAGGATCGGATTGCTTTCGGTGGCTGGTCCATCGATCTTCATCCCCCTCAAGGGATGTATGCGGCGGAAAGCGGCTCGAAGCATATGCATGCGGATGGTATTTACCATATCCCTTACCGTTCCCTCTATTCGGCCAACGTACGAAACATGCTGTTCGCGGGGCGCAATGTCAGCGCAAGCCATGTTGCCTTCGGTACAACGCGCGTGATGGCAACCTGCGCGGTTATGGGAGAAGCAGCAGGAACTGCCGCCGCTTTATGCGCTCGGAGCAGCCTGACGCCGCGGCAACTGCATGCTGAACGGCTGGCAGAGCTTCAGCAAACGCTGCTTAAGCAGGATGCCTCGATAATCGGTCTCCCGATTGCGGATAGCTTGGATATCGCACGGCAAGCGACTGTGTCGGCATCGTCCTATTTCCGGCATATCGCCGCAGTCCAGGCAAGCGGTACCAAGTATGCGCTGATTAATGACGTAGGCATGCTGCTTCCCGTTGACGGAGGCTTGGAGAGCGTCGAACTTCTAGTAGACGCTATGCAGGATACGGAGCTTCATGTAGAAGTGTGGGATACGGGCCGGATGGAGAACTATGTGCCTGCGAGCAAGCAGGTGGAGGCGCGGGTAGCCTTGAGCAAAGGAGAGAAGCAATGGGCAAGCTTTGAACTTGGATGGCTGCCGGAGCTGCCGCAAAACGCTTTTCTCGTCATCTTGCATAATGAAGCGGTTAAGCTGTACATCGCACAGCAGACGATACCAGGCGTGCTTGCCTTCGAGCGGAAAGCGGCTCCGAACGCAAGCAAGGATCTGGAGGATCATGACGAGGGGCAGCCTGTCATCGAGTGGAGCATGAAGCATATGGCGGGTCGTTTGTTTAGCTTCAAAGCGGAGGCGGAAACGGGCGCTTATGCGCCAGCCAAAGCCGTTGACAGCATCGTGCGGCCATATGGCGGTCCGCATTTATGGATGTCGAAGGATATAACGGAATCCGGGGAACAGTGGCTGAGACTCGATTGGGAACGGGAACAGCGAATTGCGGAGCTGCGGCTTACCTGGAATGCTGACGTTAATGAGGATTTGATCAATCTGCATCATCACCGCACGCCGTACGAGGTTTTGCCGGATTTGGTTAAGGCGTACCGGATTGAGGCGATGGTGGCGGGACAATGGGTGGTTGTTGCTTCGGAGTGGGGCAACCGGAAGCGGATGAACGTGCTGAGGCTGGAGCAGGAATTGTGCGCGAAGGCATTGCGAGTCGTCATTGCGGAAACGAACGGCTCCAGCTTTGCCCAGCTTGTAAGAATAAGCGTATATAGCTAATATTGTTTGCAAGAAGGAACAAGCAATCTGACGAAAAGACGCCGCAATACGGAACAGGCATCCTAAGCAAAAGGTTGACACCGCCCTGCATATTCGCAATGATGGAATAGAGTAAGCAGTGGAGGGAGATGACCGCGATGAAATTACAGGTAGAGGATGCAGCGGGCGGCTTTTATAAAGAGGCGATGGGGCTTGTCGACGGTGAGGCGATTCGCATTTACGTGAGGCTGGGCGGATGCGGCAGCGTTCATCCGGGGTTATCGCTTGGCGTGACAAAGGATGAGCCCATTCAGATCGGGCTTCAAACCGTCGTAGACGGCATTACGTATTATATGGAACAAGACAATCTATGGTATTTGGAGAATAAGTCGCTCCGGATTTCGTTTGACGAGCAGAATGAAGAAATTAAAATGACCGTGGAATAATAAATAGCGGGTGCCTCTGAGCCAAGTCGGCGAAGAGGCATTTTTTGCGTCTATCATATGAAACCTTCCGAGCAGTTTGTCGTGTAAAGGGTGCTCAGGGAGGTTCCCTATCGCTCAAGCAGAGATTACGGATAAACCCTGAGCAATAGTTCAGGGAGAACCCCGACATACAAATGATGGAGAAACTCCTACAATAAAAGTATGGAAAGAGCAGCCAAGTACAGCAGAAAGCAACGGAAGCGGGAGGGCTGAATGATGGAGCATATTCCTTTGAGAAGGGTTGAGCAGCTCGCTTTGAAGAAACAAAAAGTATTTCTTCAAAGCAAGCTGAGATATATATTGCGAGCCATGCTTGCCAGCATGTTTATCGGGTTCGGGGTTATCGTGGCTTTCAAAACGGGCAGCTTCTTTTACGTCACGCACAGTCCGTTAACGTACCCGATGGCAGCCATTACGTTCGGCGCGGCCATCATCCTCATTGCATATGGCGGAGGAGATTTGTTCACTGGAAATACGTTCTATTACACGTTTACGGCGCTGCGGGGCAAGATGCGTTGGACAAATGTAGTGAAGCTATGGTGCGCCAGCTACGCTGGCAATTTCTTGGGCGCAGTCGCGTTTGCGCTTCTCATCTGGTCGACGGGTTTGTTCAAGGATGCGTCGGTCAATGGGTTTCTGCTCAGCGTAGTGGAAAAAAAGCTTCATGCACCGGTTCTGGAATTGTTTTTCCGTGGCGTGCTCTGCAACTGGCTCGTATGCCTAGCGTTTTTTGTACCGATGTCGCTGCGCGGAGACGGTCCTAAGCTGTTCGCCATGATGCTGTTCGTCTTCTGTTTCTTTATCTCGGGCTATGAGCACAGCATTGCCAATCTTTGCACCTTCGCCATTGCGCTCGTCCTCCATCACCCGGGGACGATATCGCTCGGAGGCATGATTCATAACTTGGTACCGGTGACGCTTGGGAATCTGCTCGGCGGCTCGGTCCTCATGGGTGTTATGTATTATTTCGTAAACAAACCATTTGAAGAGGTGGAGTAAACATGAAAAAAACGAAGGTAGTCGTTATAGGAGTAGGCGCGGTTGGTTCTACGACAGCATATACGCTGCTGCTGCGCAGCCGGATGGATGAGCTGGTACTGATCGACGCAAACGCGGGCAAGGCAGTCGGGGATGCGCTCGACATGAATCATGGCATGCCGTTTCTAGGCCATACGAAGGTATGGGCCGGCAGCTACGAGGATTGCAAGGACGCCGACATTGTCATTATTACCGCAGGAGCCGCGCAGAAGCCTGGCGAGCCGAGGCTCAATCTGCTCAAGCGCAATGTCGCGATCTATGAAAGCATCGTATCCGAAGTGCTGAAATACAACGACGACGGAATCCTGCTTATTGCCACGAATCCGGTCGATATTATGAGCTACTTCTGCTGGAAAAAGTCGGGCTGGCCGACCAATCGCGTTATTGGCTCCGGCACGCTGCTCGACAGCGCCCGGTTCCGTTATTTAATTGGCGAGAAGCTGCAGCTCGATCCGCGCAGCGTTCATGCCCATATTATCGGGGAGCATGGCGATTCGGAGCTTCCTGTGTGGAGCTTAGCGAATGTTGCAGGCTCGTCAATCGCACTGAGCGAGGAAGAAAAATCGGATATATTTATTCATACGAGAGATGCGGCTTATGAAATCATAGAAGCAAAAGGCGCCACCTATTATGCAATCGCACTTGCTCTTGACCGCATTGTAACGGCCATTCTGCGCAATGAGTCGGCTGTGCTCAACGTATCTACGCTGGTAGAAAACTACCACGGCTTGTCCGACGTTTACATGGGGGTGCCTTGCGTAGTAGATCGGCAGGGCGTAAGAGAGGTGCTGGATATCAAGGTTACGGAGGAAGAGAAAGCGCTGCTGCATCGTTCGGCAGGCAAGCTGAAGGATCTAATTGAAACGATTTCGGTGTAGACAAATAAAAAGGAGCTGATCGTCATGGTAATCAAATGGCTAAGCGAAAACAAGTATGCTGCAGGTTTAATGCTGGTGCTGCGCGTATATCTTGGCTGGCAGTGGCTAAGCGCCGGCTGGCATAAGCTGGGAGGCTTCGACGCCAGCGGATTCCTGAAAGGCGCCATTGGCAATCCCGTAGTAGACAAAGGCACGAATGAACTCATCTATCCGACGTTTACCGCGTTTCTGGAGCATGTCGCATTGCCCAATGCCAAAATCATCAATGTTTTGATTCCAATCGGCGAGTGTCTGGTAGGACTTGGACTTATTGTCGGAGCACTCACGGCAGCCGCTGCTTTCTTCGGGCTTCTCATGAACTTCATGTTCATGTTTGCTGGAACGGTATCGACTAATCCATGGCTGCTGCTGATCGGAGTGCTCGTATTCGCGGCTGGAGCGAACGCCGGCAAGTTCGGTTTGGATTTCTGGGTAATCCCGTACATGAGAACGCTGGTACGGAAATTAAGGAAAGACGGTAATGCGCCCGAGATCGGCCGCAGCGGGTTTCCGCGTTAAGCGGAAGCTGGCGGCAAGGACTTGGGTAATCAATAACAAGGACTAACCATAAGAAAGCCGGTACGTGAACGCAGTTCATGACCGGCTTTTGTATTGCTATTTGACAGGCGACCCTATCATTTGTTATTTTAAATTAATATATTCTTATTGGATTAGTCGGTTTAAAAGGACGGGGAGGTGTACGAAATCAACATTGAAAATATTGAGGCATTCGTCTACGTCATTCATTGCGGAAGCTTTAACAAAGCTGCCGATGCGTTGTATTTGTCACAGCCTTCCGTAACTGCCCGGATCAAGTCGCTTGAGCAGGAGCTCGACTGCAAGCTTTTTGACCGGCAAGGCAAGCAGATCCAAATTACGGAGGATGGCAAACGCTTCTTACCCTATGCGCAGCAGCTGCTGCTTATTTATCAAAAAGGCAAGCTGCACATCAATCAGAAAAAGTCGCTGCCGAACGAATTCCGAATCGGTTGTACCGTATCCGTCTCCAATTATATCATTCCTGATCTATTGCCCCGTTTGAAGCAGCGATTCCCGAATACGCATTACAAGATCGTAACCGGCACGACGGATGAAATCATGAATAAGGTGCTCGGCAAGGACGTCGATATCGGTTTCGTCCGCAATGTGAACCATCCAAGCCTGCAGTCAAGCAAGTTTTATGAGGACCCGATTAGGCTATATGCCTATGACGGCCATCCATTTCTAACGACAGGCAATTTAACGATTGAAGCGATAGCGGAGCAGCCGCTCGTGTTCTTTGAATGCGGCTCATTGGATTGGCTGCGCATACACCGTATATTCGAGCATCTTGATTTGCCGCCCAATATCCAAATTCAGACGGACAACTCCGAAATGGCCAAAAAACTGGTCATTCAAAAAGCAGGCATAGGCTTTCTACCTGACCTGTGCGCCCAGCAGGAGATCCATGACGGCAAGCTTTATCAAATCCGGGTGCCGGAAACCGAAGGCATTTCTCTACAGACCAATCTGATCTCCCATCACGGCGAGCACCTTCCTTTCGTAGAAGCCATTACAGAAATAGGCAAGCAGCTTGAAGCTGCCAAGCTCCGCTTATCGGCAATTTAAAAGCATATATAGAAAAGCTCTATTATCCGGACGGCTGCTGACATGGTAAAGTTATATTGTCAGAAAAGCCGATTGAAATAGTGTGATTAAACATACTTTGTCCGCTGCTTCTGCTGAAGCAGCGGTTTTTTGTTAGCTGAAGGGCCGATCGGACAAATCAATTTACTTATAGAAGATCTCTATAAGAAATGGGATTGACGGAAACGACAGTCAGGTGGTAAAGTGAATTCAACGCTAATCCTTACTTAACAGGTAGGAATTATAAGGATTTATAAAAAACGACTTTATTGGGGGAAATGAACATGAAAAAAGCATTCTTTTTATCCATTGCCATTATATTGACGCTAACGCTGGCAGGCTGCGGCAGCAACAAAAATAATGCAGGCTCGGAAGCGGCAAGCGGGAACGAATCGAAGGCAGTAACGAAGATCGTCGTGGGCACGGGAACACAATTTCCTAACGTATGCTTTATTGACGAGAACGGCAAGCTGACCGGATTCGACGTAGAGCTGGTAAGAGAAATCGACAAGCGTCTTGCTGATTATGAATTCGATATTCAGACGCTTGAGTTCACGAACCTGCTGCTTAGCCTGGAAACGAAAAAAATCGATCTCGTTGCTCACGAAATGGAGAAAAATCCGGAGCGTGAAGAGAAGTACCTGTTCAATACGGAGCCTTACGCACACTGGAGAAACAAAATTATCGTAGCGAAAGATAATGATACCGTTCAAACGCTTGATGACTTGAAGGGCAAAAAAGTACTGACGACAGCAACAAGCGCACAATCGACAATTTTGGAAAACTACAACAAAGAAAACAACAACGCGATTGAAATCGTGTACCAAAACGGCGGTGCCAACGATACCGTTGCGCAAGTAACCTCAGGACGCGTAGACGCTTTCCTTGCAGCAGATTTCACGCTATCGCTAGTGGATACGAAGCAAGAGCTGAAAGCGGTAGGGCCAGCGCTTAGCGAAGCGGACATTCTCTTCATGTTCCGCAAGAATGACCCGGACCAGCAGAAATTATCCGATGCAGTTGACGGCGCGATTAAAGAGCTGAAGGCGGATGGTACCTTGGCGAAGCTTAGCTCCGAATGGCTGGGCAATGACTTTACTTCCGAAGAAAAATAAGCTTGCGCAAGAAAGGTGAGATGGCTGGATGGGAGAACCATTTGATATCAGTTATGTGTTCGAGTATCTAGTAAAGCTGCTTCCTACCTTGAAAGTCACTCTTCTTATCGTGGTGAGTTCCATCGTAATCGGGCTGGGCGTCGGGTTTATCGTCGCCCTTCCCCAGCTTTATAAGATTCCGATTCTAAGGCGATTGTCGCAGGTGTATCTCTCCTTTTTCAGGGGAACGCCGATTTTGATCCAGCTTTTTTTGTTTTATTACGGTTTGCCTGAGATTTTGAAGCTCGTTAACGTAGATGTCGCCAAGCTGCCCGCCTTGTATTTCGTTATTTTAACCTATGCGCTTCACAGCGGCGCTTACTTGGCGGAAATGATCCGTGCAGCCGTTGGAGCGGTTGACCGAGGTCAGGTTGAAGCGGCTTACTCGGTCGGCATGACCGGTTTCCAGGCATTCACCCGAATCGTCCTGCCGCAAGCGATGGCCATATCGATTCCGGTATTCTCCAATTTGGTTATCGCGAATCTGAAGGATACCTCCCTTGCCTTCTCGCTCGGCATTATGGAGTTAACCGGCAAGTCGCAGACACTCGCTGTTATGTCCAGGCATTTCGTCGAAACCTACATTTCGCTCGCATTGATCTATTTCGTCATAAGCTTTGGACTCGAGAAGCTGTTCCACCTTATTGAGAATAAGCTGCTCAGGCATGAACGCCGCTTAGCGGCCGAGGATAAGGAGCCGCGCTTGCGCAAAGGAATAACGAAACGATTCAGGTTCATAGCAGGACCGGGCTTTGGCAGAGGAGGAAGGGAAAATGAAGCTTGATTTTGCATTCATATGGACGGCATTCCTGCAGCTCTTGACCGCTATCCCGACGGCGCTGGCGATCACGGCGGTGTCCGTGCTTTGCGGCCTCGTCATCGGTACTGTCGTTGCCATTGTCAGGCTATACAAGATTCCTGTCTTGTACCAAATTGCAGCCTCCTACGTCACTTTTATCCGTGGAACGCCAATGCTGACGCATTTGCTGCTCATCTACTTTGGACTTCCGATCATCGTTGACGGAATTGCCGAAGCGCTTGGATTATCGTTCCGATCGGTCTCCATTCCAATGATCGGGTTCGCTTACTTGTCATTCTCCATTACCGCGGGAGCATATATGTCAGAGGTAGTGCGGTCGGGCTTGCTGGCTGTAAATCGCGGACAAATCGAAGCGGCTTACTCTATCGGCATGACGACCTCGCAGGCGATGCGCAGAATTATTTTGCCGCAAGCTTTCTCGGCGAGCCTGCCGAACCTATCGAACATGGTTATTGGAATGCTGCACGGGTCGACGCTTGCTTTTACCGTTTCGGTCGTGGAGATCAACGCGAAGGCGCAGATCGTCGCCACGACGAACTGGAAGTTTTTTGAGGCGTATTTGGCGGCTGCCATTATATTCTGGGGTTTGACCTTTATTATCGAGCGGCTTACCGCATTAGCGGAGAAGCGGTTTAACCTTTATAACAGAGGCGGTGTCTCATGATTAAGCTGACGCAGATCAAGAAGAGCTTTGGACGCAACGAGGTGCTTAAAGGGATCGATCTTACCGTGAAGAAGGGCGAAGTCGTAGCCATACTCGGGCCGAGCGGCTCGGGGAAAACGACGCTGCTGCGCTGCCTCAACTATTTGGAGAAGCCGAATGACGGCCAGATTACGATCGATGATTTCACCGTCAATTGCAAGCGTCCGGACAAGAAGGATATCCATACGCTCCGTCAGAAGAGCGCGATGGTGTTCCAGCAATACAACCTATTCAAGCATAAGACAGCCGTTGAGAACGTAATGGAAGGTCTCGTCATCGTGAAGAAGCTTCCGAAGGAGGAGGCGCGAAAGAAAAGCGCGGAGCTGCTGGAGAAGGTTGGGCTTGGCAACAAGCTGGATGCCTATCCGAGCGAGCTGTCGGGCGGACAGCAGCAGCGCGTTGGCATTGCGCGCGCACTCGCTTTGAATCCGGAGGTCATCTTGTTCGATGAGCCGACCTCTGCGCTGGATCCGGAGCTTGTCGGCGAGGTGCTTAGCGTGATCCGCAAAATCGCCAAGGAAGGCATTACGATGATTATCGTCACGCATGAAATGGGCTTCGCCCAGGATGTCGCGAATCATGTCGTGTTCATGGATGGCGGGGTTATCGTGGAAGAAGGCAAGCCAAACGAGATATTCAACTACCCGAAGGAAGAACGCACGAAGCAATTTTTGAAGCGAATCACGCCAGAGGGTGTTTATTCTATTTAACGCATAGAGGAGCGGATCAATATGTCACTGAAATTCGGCATTCTAGATCAAAGCATTATATTTCCCGGCCAGACGGCTGCGGAAGCGCTCGGAAATACCGTCAAGCTGGCGCAGCTCGCGGAGACGCTGGGCTTCGAACGCTTCTGGGTATCCGAGCATCATGATTCCCCGGGCATGGCAGGCTCATCGCCGGAGGTGCTTATTTCTTATTTGCTGGCTCAAACGAAGACGATCCGTATCGGCTCGGGCGGCGTCATGCTCCAGCATTACAGTCCATATAAAGTAGCGGAAAATTTCAATGTGCTGGCTTCCTTGGCACCTGGACGGGTGGAGCTTGGCATCGGTCGCGCACCGGGAGGGTTGCCTCGTTCGACTAAAGCTTTGCAAAAAGGCGTAGCGGAGGCTGCGACCTTGGCGGAGAAGCTGACGGAGCTGGAGCAGCTGCTGCATGATAAGACGGGCGAAGACCATCCGCTTGCGGGACTGGAAGCAAGTCCGCTGCCGGTTCAACCAGCTGACATCTATTTGCTGGGCACGAGCATATCCAGCGCGGAGCTCGCTGCCGAGAAGGGTTATCCATATGCATTTGCGCTATTTATTAACAATGACCCGGAAACGGCACGCAAGGCGATAGAAACGTACCGAAACAACTTTAACCGCTCGCTTGGGAGAGAGCCCAAAACGATTCTGGCGTTGTCCGTTATTGCTTCGGATTCGGAGGAGGAAGCGAATGCGCTGGCAGGCCACTTCAAGAGCGTCCGTGTTACGCTTGCGAGCGGTAAAACCGTCAACGTTGGCTCGCTTGACCAGGCGAAGGAATTCGCCCGCCAAGCGGGTGAGACCTTCACAGCGGAAGAGAGAGACGCCGACATTACGCGAGGAACCAAGGAGACGGTTCGCAAGCGCCTGCTCGAAATTCAAGCGCAATACGGCGTGGATGAATTCGTCTTTACGACGATTATCCCTGATTTCGCGAAACGAATCCGTTCATTCGAGCTGCTGAAGGAAGCGTTCGAAGGGGAATTGGTATGAGCGGCTTCTCGGCTGGAGCAATCGAGGCGAAGCTGGTAGGGATCCGTAGGCAGCTGCACGAGCACCCGGAGCTCTCCCATGAGGAATTCGAGACAACGGCTGCCATACGCGACTGGTTGTCCGATGCAGGGATCCGAATTGTCGATTACGGGCTAAAGACCGGCGTTATTGCGGAGGTTGGCGGACTGCACGGAGGACCACTCGTTGCGGTGAGGGCGGATATAGACGCACTGCCGATTCAGGAGGAAACGGGACTAGCTTTTGCGTCCAAGATCCCCGGGAAAATGCATGCCTGCGGCCACGATTTCCATACCGCCTCGATTCTTGGAACGGCCTTTCTGCTCAAGGAGCGCGAGCAGGAGCTTCGCGGCACCGTACGGTTTCTATTCCAGCCTGCAGAGGAAAAAGCAAAGGGTGCAGGCCAGATTATTGCGAGCGGCGCGTTCGAAGGCGTAGAGGCTGTGTTCGGCATGCACAATAAGCCTGACCTGCCGGTCGGGACGATAGGCATCAAGGATGGCCCGCTCATGGCGGCCGCAGACGGTTTCGTTGTCGAAGTAGAAGGACGCGGAACCCATGCTGCTGTACCGGAAGCAGGCCTCGATCCCATTGTGACGGCAGCGCATATCATTACGGCTCTGCAATCGATCGTGAGCCGCAGCGTAAGCGCGCTGGACAGTGCGGTCATTAGCGTAACCAGGCTCCATGCCGGTTCGGCATGGAACGTTATTTCGGATAAAGCGGTATTTGATGGAACGCTAAGGACGTTCGACGAGCAGGTACGCCTTACCGTGCGGGAGCGATTCGAGCAGGTTGTGAACGGAGTTGCCTCTGCTTTCGCGACGAAGGCGAGCGTGAAATGGATAGAGGGACCGCCGGCGGTCGTCAATGACGAGAGTTGGGCGGAGCAGGCAGCCGTAACGGCAGAAGCGTTGGGACTTACCGTCGTGAAGCCAAAGCCGTCTCCGGCTGGCGAGGATTTTGCATTCTATTTGAAGGAAACCGCTGGGGTCTTCGTGTTTCTCGGTACGGCGGGACCGCAGGAATGGCATCATCCGGCCTTTGATCTGGATGAGGCAGCATTGCCGATCGCAGCGTCATTCTTCGCAGCACTTGCTTCGGACGCTTTGCGCAAGCTGGCGGATGAACGCTTGCCGGGAGGACGAGAGCATCTCGAAATCATATGATGTCATCGTGGTAGGAGCGGGCTCCATGGGGATGAGTGCCGGTTATGAGCTTGCGGCCCGCGGAGCGAAGACGCTGCTCATCGATGCTTTCAATCCGCCGCATAACATGGGAAGCCATCATGGGGAGCCGCGCTTAATCCGGCATGCTTACCATGGAGGAGACACTTATGTGAAGATGGCGCTTAGGGCGGACGAGAAGTGGCTGGCACTGGAGCGGGCCACCGGAGAGAAGCTGCTGGAGCGATCAGGTGTGCTGAACATGGCAGAAACGAGCTTTTACAATTATGAGGGCAGGCTTGGCGATGCAATTGGGAATGGCGTACAGGTGGAGCTGCTGCAAGCGGATGAAATCAATCGCCGGTTTCCGGGCATTCGGCTGGACGATTCGTTTCAAGGGATGTATGAGCCGAACGCCGGCTACTTATACAGCGAGAAATGCGTAACGGCACATAAGCAGCAGGCGCTGCTCGCCGGGGCGGAGCTGCTCGTCAATACCTTTGTTACAGATATCAAGGCCGATGAAGGCGACGTTACTGTATATACGAAGGAAGCGGCCTATACGGCTTCACAGGTTGTCATTACCGTAGGGGCATGGTTCCATATGCTGTCCAATCACGTGAAGCTTCCGATCCGCGCCGTACGCAAGGTCGTCGGATGGTTTGAAACAAGCTCGACCGCATTCGACGCGGGTTCATTCCCTGGTTTCACTTGGGGAGGAGCTTTAGGCGGGTATTACGGCTTCCCAAGCATTAACGGCGCGGGAATTAAGATCGGCAGACATGATACGGGCGTAGAATGGTTGCCCGGCGAGCCGATCGCGCCGTTCGGCGCTTATCCGGAAGACGAGGATGACTTGCGCAGGGCATTGCAGGCTTTTGTGCCAGGCGCGGCAGGCAAGCTCCTTCAGAGCGCAGTGTGCAAATACGAGTTTACGCCAGATGAGGATTTCATTATCGATGTACATCCGGAGCATCCGAATGTGCTGCTTGCCGGAGGCTTCTCCGGACATGGCTTTAAGTTTGCCAGCGTGGTCGGTGAGATACTGGCTAATAAACTAGAAAAAAAACAAACGGGCTATGATTTGCGCATATTCGAGCTTAGCCGGTTCAGCAATCAATAACGAGGAGCTATTTGGCCCCATTCACAAGGAGGAGCTTACATGAGCCAGTCAACTGTCAATGTTCAAGCGTATGTACAGGCGTATGATCAAATCGAGCAAGAAATAGAGGGACTAACGGAGCAGCAGCTCAAATGGAAGGCTGCGCCGGAATCCTGGAGCGTAACCGAAGTTCTTGCTCATCTCGTGGATCACAGCATCGTCGTATCCTTCCGCGTTCGTGAAATATTGTCGGGCTCAGAAGCGAGACTGCCCCTCTTCAATCAGGATGCATGGGTGAGCGGTCAGAAGGCGAACGAGGGCGATGCGAAAGATATTCTGACAGCTGCCCGTGCGCTTGTACAATATAACAGTCTGTTGTTTAACCGTCTTACTGATGAGGAATGGAGCAAAACAGGCGTTAACTTCAAAGGCGAGCATGTCGCGATTGCGGCTATCGTTCCGGCGTTCGTTACGCATGTTCAAGGTCATTTGGGGCAAATTCGTCGGGTGAAGCAGAGCGAAGCAGAGTCGGCAAAAGCAAACAACGCCATTTAAACGGCTGCCGCTTGCAATCATAGTAAAAGGAAGCAGGTGAGATGCATGTCGGACAATGCAGTTGTGATAAGGGACTCCGCGCCTGCGGATCGCGAGGCAATCCGGGAGGTGCTGCTGGATGCTTACGGGCAATATGAGCAGGTGCTGCCTGAGGAAGCGTGGAGCCGCTACAAAGAAAGCATTCTCGAAGCGATCGACGGAGCAGCAACAAAGGCCAGGCTGGCAGCCGTGCTGAACGGTGAGGTAGTCGGCAGCGTATTTTTGTTTGATTCATCAGAAGCAGCGTACGGGTTGCCCGCTCTGAATATTCATTCACCGATTATTCGCCTCCTTGCCGTGTCGAAAAAAGCACGCGGTTACGGCGTCGCGACCGAGCTAATTCGCGCAAGCGCCAAGCTTGCGACGGAATGGGGTGCCGAAACGCTGCATCTCCATACGTCGGATATGATGGATTCTGCCGTTAGGCTTTATGAGCGGCTTGGCTTTGAGCGGGCGTTCGATAAGGATCTCCAGAACGGGGATACACTCGTAAAGAGCTACCGTCTTTCATTAAAAGAAACGTCGCTGCTGCAGGTGCAATAGCGTGAACTGGAACAATAAATCGATGTGAATAGGGAGGACGTTTATTATGGCGAATCGCAAACAAATTAAGTTCGGTGCATTGATTCATGGGGTGGGTGGCAATGTGTCGGCATGGCGGCATCCTGAGGTTCCGGCCGACGCGAGCGTTAATTTCAAATTTTACACCCAGCAAGCCCAGACAGCCGAAGCAGGCAAATTCGATTTGGTATTCATAGCAGACGGTCTTTATATCAATGAGAAATCGATTCCTCACTTCCTCAATCGTTTCGAGCCCATTACGATATTGTCGGCGCTTGCTGCCGTTACGTCCAAAATCGGGCTGGTCGGCACGTTGTCGAGCTCCTACAGCGAGCCGTTTACGGTTGCGCGCCAATTCGGTTCGCTTGACCATATTAGCGGCGGGCGCGCAGGCTGGAACGTAGTGACGTCACCGCTCGAAGGCTCGGCAAGCAATTTCAGCAAAACCGACCACCCGACGCATGACGAGCGCTACAAAATCGCCGAGGAATACTTGCAGGTCACACGCGGCTTATGGGATTCATGGGAGGATGACGCTTTCGTAAGAGATAAAGAATCGGGCGTATTCTTTGATCCTGCCAAGCTTCATACGCTTAACCATAAAGGCGAGTATTTCGCTGTGCAAGGTCCGCTTAATATTGCGCGCTCGAAGCAGGGCCATCCGGTTATATTCCAAGCGGGTTCGTCGGAGAGCGGCAAGAAGCTGGCCGGCAAAGCTGCAGATGCGGTATTCACGGGACATGAGAACATCGAGGACGCAAAGGCGTTCTATAAGGATGTGAAGGATCGCGCGGTTGCAGAAGGACGCTCGGCTGACGATATCGTCATTCTCCCAGGCATCGGACCGATTATCGGCCGAACGGAAGAAGAAGCCGAGGCTAAGTACCAGGAGCTTGCGGGTCTCGTAACGATCGAGAATGCGTTGAACTATCTGGGACGCTTCTTCGAGCATCATGATTTCAGCCAATATCCGCTAGATGAGCCGTTTCCTGAGCTCGGCGATCTCGGGCACAACAGCTTCCGCAGCGGTACGGACAAAATAAAACAAACGGCCAAAGAGCAAAATTTAACGCTGCGCCAGGTTGCACTGCAATCGGCTACGCCGCGAGGCCAATTCATCGGCACGCCGGAGAAGGTAGCGGATCTGATCCAGCAGTGGCATGAAGAAGGAGCAGCGGATGGATTCATTATTCATTCCTCCATTCCAAGCGGCTTGAATGACTTCGTTGAGCTGGTCGTTCCTATTCTTCAGGAGAGAGGCGTGTATCGTACGGAGTACGAAGCGGATACGCTCCGCGGCAATTTAGGTTTGCCGATTCCTGCCAACCGGTACGCGAAGGAAGCCGAGAAAGTTAACAGCTGATCCCATGGATACGAGTCCGATTTATACGCTGCTTGACGAAAGGGAAGAGGACTGGATTGCGCTAAGAAGAGAATTCCATCGCCAGCCTGAGCTGTTGTATAGCGTTGAGCGAACCTCCGAACGAGTCGCAGAGCTTCTGGAGCAATATGGCCTGGAAGTTCAGCGCAATGTCGGCAACCATTTCGGAAAAGGCGTCATTGGAGAGCTGCGAGGCCGTTTACCGGGAAAAAGCCTGCTGCTGCGCGCCGATATGGATGCTCTTCCTATCCAAGAGCGGAATGATGTGGAATATCGTTCACGCATGGAAGGGAAGATGCATGCCTGCGGCCATGATGCCCATATGACGATGCTGCTGGCTGCGGCTTTCGGCTTAAGCCGGCATCGCGACCAGCTTGCCGGAACGGTGCGTTTCGTATTTCAGCCTGCAGAGGAGGGAGCGGTTGAAAGCCCGCTTGACGGAAGATTGTTAAGCGGGGGCCGCGATATGGTAGAGAGCGGAGCGGCGGATGATATGTCCGCCGTCTTTGCGTTCCATGTATGGCCGGAGCTGGCTGCCGGGCAAATCGCAGTTCACCGTCATTATGCCATGGCTGCATCGACGCATTTCCGAGTATCGTTCCAAGGCCGTTCAGGCCATCACGGCGAGCAGCATCTTGCCGCGGACGCATTGCTGATGGCTGCACACTTTGCCGTGGAGTCGCGCGCCGCGGTAGCCAGTGCCGTTAATCCATTCGAGCCGACCGCATTTGTTTTTGGCAGGCTGCAGGCCGGCACCGTTATTAACGCTATCGCCGAAACGAGTGAAATAGAAGGAACGTATCGCGCTTTCGAGCCACTGACGGTCGAACGAATAAAGGGCATCATTGAAAGCTGTGCGGCGGCATGCGCCGCAAGGTTTGGAGGGGAATGCGAGGTAAGGCTTCGCATGGGGAAAGCATTGATTAACGATGCTAAGGCTGTCGAGCTGGCATGGCATGCCGGCGAAAAGATAGTCGGCAAGGGCAGATCCATTCTGCTGGACAAGCCTAGCCTTGCCGGTGAGGATTTCAGCTACTATTTGGACCATGCGCCTGGAGCGATGGTATTGATCGGCGTAGGCAGCAAGGAGAAGGGGATTATACATCCGCTTCATCACCCTAAGTTTGATCTGGATGAGAGTACGCTTGTCATAGGCGCGAAGCTGTTCGTGCAAATCGTGGCGGATACGCTTGCCGGCGGCTTAGAGGGTTAATGGCTGGATACTGACAGCCCTTATTCGGTCCAAAGTTTCAAAGCCATATAGCTCCAAAGCTCCAAAGCTTGACCCATCTCTATCGCTTCCATTTCTGGCGCTGTCTGCGCACTAGGCCCGCAGCCGTGCTCCTGCGCCTGCTCCGCTTCTTTTTCTTCAACTGCTTCCCTGTTAGAATAGCCGTATCAACGTCTTCTTCGCTTGATACGGTTTCTTCACCTCCGGATGCGGTTTCCTCCGCTTGCTCTTCTACGTTCGTCTCCAAAATTCTAGCATTGCCAAAATTAACGCTACCTTCGTTTTTTATAATAATGACATACCCGATGCAGCAGCCCATAGTTGCCTCAGCTTCCCTTCATAGCGATAAACCGGTACATCTATTTATATGATTGGCTTGTTTCCTATGCATCGGCGCTTTCAGGGGGAACAACCGCCTTTTTCTATTTTTTGATAGATAGGAGAAAGGGAGAGAACATCTACGTGCGCAGGTTACTGTAACTGAGCCATGCCTTTATTGATCGCTGCCCAACGGGCAGGATCCAGACCGCTATTCTCGAGGTCAAGCGTTCCCATATGCTCCATGTATTCCGTGCCCCAGCCAAGCAGGAGCTGGAGAATCGGCATTAATTTGCCACCGATCGGGGTGAGCGAATATTCAACCTTCGGCGGTACTTGGCGATAAACCTCACGATGAACCAATCCATCTTTCTCCAGATCGCGTAGCGTATTAGTAAGCATCGATTGGGTTACCTCCGGAAGAAGCCTCTGCATTTCGCTAAACCGTTTAGGACCGTCATGCAGCGCCCATAAAAGAAAGACCTTCCATTTCCCGCCGATCAGGCTTTGCGCGGTGAACATAGGGCATTTCATGAAATCTTCTCCATACTTCGCCATGTGTGAGTAATCCTCCAATAGTATGTTTTTTAGTACTATATACGAAAAATAAGCGTACTTGTTAATATCGTAAGTATCTAATATATTTAGAGTCTAGCAAATAACTGCCGAGCCGTATATCTTTTTTGTGCTTGGCTTTCCAATCTATACATGAAGGGATGATTCAGCAATGTCAATTGTTATCACGGGTGCTACTGGACAGCTTGGAGGTCTCGTTATCAAGCATTTGCTTAACCGCCAGGTTCCTGCAAGCCAAATTATAGCCGTTGCAAGAAACGTGGAGAAAGCTTCGGCCCTAGCCGGGCTTGGAGTAGAGGTTCGCTATGGCGATTTCAACGACCGCCAATCGCTTGAGAAGGCTTTTGCGGGCGCGTCCAAGCTGCTATTCGTACCGAGCCCGGATGCTCATGACGAAACCCTTCGAATTCTTCAGCATGCGAATGTGGCCAAAGCGGCAAAGGACGCTCGCGTTGGCCATATTGCGTATTATGGTTATGCATTCGCGGAGACTTCAAAGCTTTCGCTGGCTGCGACCCATTTGCTTACGGAGGGCATCATCCGCACGATGGGCGTTCCGTTTACGTTCCTGAGAAATCCGCTTTACACAGATGTTTTCGTAAGTCCGCAAAGCGTCGGTGCAGCGGTTCAATTCGGAGCGTTAGTTGCGAATGCTGGAGCTGGACGCGTGCATACGGCAAGCCGTGACGATTTAGCGCTTGCTGGTGCCGTCGTGTTGACGGAAGAAGGACATGAGAACCAAATCTATAACCTTGCAACGGATTCGACATGGAGCTTTGAAGAGCTTGCTGCAGCAATCGCTAAGGTATCCGGCAAGGCTGTCGCATACAATCCGATTTCATTCGATGAGCAGAAAGCCCTACTTCTTCAGGCAGGTTTGCCGGAGGGCGTAGCCATCATGGTGGCGGCAATCAACCAAAGCGTAGCGGATGGGGAGACGTCACAAACCTCGGATGACTTAAGGGAGCTTGTCGGCACATTAACCCCGCTTGAGGATATCGTGAGACAATCGCTTCAGTCTTAATCCGAATCGGATTGCAGAAGCTTGCATGAACCAATAAAACAAGGGCTCAACTCCAATTGGAGCTGGGTCCTTGTTTTATTTGGATGATTATGTAAGCATATTGTTAGAAGCTTGGCTTAGGCATAAATCATTCAGCGACAGCCTGTGAGAGCACAGCTACAAATACGGCTGTCGCAGTGACATGATTGCTAGTGCAGCTTCATGTATTTAGCGCCCGAGCAGCTGCTCGGCGATCCAATCTGCCGCAGCTGCTGTAGAAATGCCTTGCGCGTCCGACGTATGGAACACATGCGTAAGGGTATCGCCAATCCGCTCAACGTGCTTTTGCGCTGCAGACGCATTGCCGCCTTCGAGCTCAACGGAGGTCACGATTATGCCTCCCGCGTTAATGACATAATCGGGCGCATACAATATATCCATTTCATGCAGGAGCTTGCCGTGCCGGGCTTCCAGCAGTTGATTGTTGGCAGCGCCTGCAATGATCGTGCAGTTAAGCTTACTGATAGTAGCATCATTTAAAATCCCGCCGAGCGCGCAAGGGGAGAACACATCGCAGGGCACGGATAGGATGTCGCCGGGCTTGCGCGGATCTGCGCCGAACTCTTCGACGGCTTTACGCAACCGAGCTGGATTAATATCCGAGACAACCAGCTTAGCCCCGGCATGCTTCAAAAAGCGGCAAAGCTGGAAGCCTACTTTCCCTAGACCTTGGACGGCAATGATTTTGTGTTGAATGGATTCACTGCCATAAGCTCGCTTAAGGGATGCTTGTATGCCTAGGAATACGCCATAAGCAGTCATTTTGGCGGTAAGCTCGTTCACTGCGCCGAGTGAGCCGGATGTATCCGTAACGAACGACGTTTCAAAACGAACCCAATCCATGTCGGAGACGGTCGTTCCCAAATCCATGCCCGTAATGTAAGTGCCCTGCAGCTCATCGATTTTGTGGCCTAATGCTCGAAACAGCAATTGCCGCGGCCCCTGATCGGGATGGGAGAGAATGACTGCCTTTCCGCCACCGTAAGGAATGCCGGATACGGCAGATTTATACGTCATGCCCTGCGCAAGCCGAAGCGCATCCAAGACAGCGGCCTCGTCACTTGCGTATTGCCACATCCGGCAGCCGCCAAGAGCGGGGCCAAGCTTCGTATTGTCAATCGCTATAATGGCTTTAAAGCCAATTGAACGGTCTTGGAGGAAGATGAGCTGCTCATAATTTTGGTTCATTAGGTTCAAGTTGACTCCTCCTTTGAAGCAGGTTTGCCGTGCTTCCTGCTCTCAGCATATTCAAGCCTAGCGGTCGATGGCACATGGGAGACATGCCGCGTTATCTTAGGCTACCAGGAGGAGCACGAATTCTGAAAGGGGGCAACGAATAAGGTTAAAGGAGGACTCCCGGGCAAAGGAATGCCGGCCGAGGTGTTTGGATGGTGAGAGGGGCAGGTTCTGAAGTTCTGTTATGATTGGTTCCAGTTGGAGTAGGCCGAGGAAGGCATAATTGAAGAAAGGCTGCAAGGCAGCAGCTGAAAACGAGCAGCGTGAGGGGAGCGTTTAAATGGAGTACTTGAGGGATTATGCTATGTATGCGGCGATCTTTGGCATGTTTGGATTTTGTTGGTTTGGTTGGGCACAGGAGAATCCACGGAGCAGCTGGCGCAAGTATATTGGAATGGCATCCGCATTGCCTTTATTGGTCAGCCTTGTGGGTATCTATTTAAGCGTGACAAATTGGCAGGAGGCTACGGCGTTATCCGATTCCGGCACATTCACGAGCTATTTAATATTCGTATTCATCGAGTTCTTTTTAGCTGCAGTCGGTGCGTTTCTTTTCATTAAATTCAAAAAAACCGATTATGTAGCACCATGGATTCTGTTTATCGTGGGCATTCATTTTTTCTGGTTAAAGGATATATTCAAGGATTCAAGCCTATATGCGTTGGGTACCTTGCTTGTCATCATTTCTATCCTTTCCATATGGCTGGCCAAAAGGCTTGGCGTGGCTACGAGTGCCATAACGGGAATCGGCGGGGGTACCGTGCTTTTCGGATTTGCGATTCTAGGTCTCGTTCGTTTTTTTTTGATATAATCGCTCGGTTAATAAGCCAAGAAAAACCCGATGCTAATCCGCATCGGGTTTTACGGTATCGCTGGCGTTCCCATATTGCTGCACGGAGCTCCACGCATCGGCTTCATCGAAGTGGCCAGCCGCCTTCTGCCTTCCCGCCCCGGCACCGGCTGGCGGCGGGGTCATGACTTGTTCTTCCACCGGCCTAGCATCTGCAATTCCAGCATGTTCGGCATGCTCTATACAGCGCGTCGTGGTAGGAACGGCTTGCAGCCGCTCGAAGGGAATAGGTGCTTCGCAAATGTCGCAGCTGCCATATTGCCCCTCTTCTATCCGCTCGAGTGCACTGTTCACCTCGTCAAGCTGTCCGCTCAGCGTTTCATCAATGGCCATATCCCTGCTTTTCTCGAACGTCTCTGTTCCAAGATCGGCGGGGTGATTATCATACGAGGAAAGCTCGCCCGTATCAGCGGCAGGCAGGCCGTTGATGCTGCGCTTGGCTTCCTCGCTCCCTACGAAATGAGCGGATAGCTCGTTTTGTTCCTCCATGAGCATATGCTTCAAATCTCTCAATTGCGTATCAGTCAACTGTTCCATTGCATTCGCTCCCTTCAAGTTTCATTCTCTTACTTACCACGAACGCCGGGAAATGAAGCATATCATTCGCCAACTCATATAGGAAAGGATGTGTTTTGAAAGAGTTAGATGTATAATTGTGTGAAAATAAGCAGCTCTTGGGGATAATATGCTGCTGCTTAGATCTAATAACGAGGAGGGATCTTATGAAAGTCACGAAGCTTCGGCCATTTATCCCATCAGGCGAAGATTATAAACGAGCACAGCGTTTCTTTGAAGATATCGGTTTTGAGAAAATCTACTCTGACGATGGGTTGAGCATCTATCGAGCGGGGGATCAGGAGTTCTTTCTGCAAAATTTCCACAATAAGCAATTCCAAGAAAATTACATGGTAGAGCTGGTCGTTGAGGATTTAGATGGTTGGTGGGAACATATACAAACCGTTATTGTTGAGAAAAACTATCCCGTTAAGGCAAATGAACCGGCAATGCGCCCTTGGGGAACGCGTGAGATCATTCTAATAGATCTCGCAGGCGTGTGCTGGCATATATCCGAAGCAAAGAAATGAAGGTTGCGCAAACGAGTTAAAACGGCTATTCGTTGAGGTACAGCCGATTGGGAACTACGGGTTCAGCCAGAGGTTTGGCTGGGTCACGGATCAGTTCGGTATTGGAAAGAATGCAGGACAAGCTTTACAACTCCAGTCACCTTTAATGTGATGGGAATATATGTTCTTGTTAAGGGGGAGGCAATATGCTGCTTAAAGGCAGAGAGGATATTATTCGGCTTATTCTTGCTGATGAATGGATGATGGACATCCTGAGGGCGTCCCAATCGTTGAACCTCCCTGACTGGTGGGTTTGTGCAGGTTTTGTGCGTTCTAAGATATGGGATACGCTTCATGGGTTTACGGAACGCACGCCTCTTTCGGATGTGGATTTCATTTATTACGATGCGTCGAATAAAGACGAGGGTGCCGAGAAACAACATGAATGCCAATTGAAACAATGGATGCCATACGTGCCTTGGTCCGTCAAAAATCAGGCGCGAATGCATCTAGCGAACAACATTCCGCCTTATTTGTCTTCTGTTGACGCCATTTCAAAGTTTCCAGAAACCGCGACCGCTTTAGGCCTAAAGCTAGACGACCAAGGCGATCTTGTACTGGTTGCTCCGTGTGGAATAGACGACGTCCTTCAAATGATCGTTAAACCGACCCCTTTTTTCTCGGCTTGCAGGGACCGTATAGCTATTTATGAAAAACGAATCATTCAAAAGAAGTTGAAGGAAAAATGGAATAAGGTAACGGTCATCTAGCTCCAGGTTACAAACGATTCAGGCGAATGGCGAATAGCTGCGCTTAAGCGCTCCATTGTTCCAACGCTGACTTGGGTGAAGCGTATATAGGCAGACTCGAAGTAAATACGAAGATCAGTGTCCGTTTCCAGGTCAGCACGGGATATATCGGTAATGTCAGCCAGAAGAATAGGATGGTTGCGGGTGCGAAGCATCGTTTCAACGTCTTGTAAAAGTGATAATAATTCAGCATCTCCTAGCCCCAGTATCTTCTCGTTAAGCGCAGTCCATCTCGCCCCGTTAGCCAGAAAATAAGCGCTCCACCAGTATAGCTCCTGTACCGACTCTATAACATGACTATAATAGGTTTTGAAAATAAATAAGGTTTGTTGACCGGAGGTCAACTTGTCATAAAAACCGGCTATATTCTCGTTTTTGCTGCTTACCTCTTTATATGTTTGGATCAGTGGCGTGAAGCAGGCAGATAGTAAAGATTGATCATCCATCGTTTCAAAAACCTTGCGTTGCATGGTTGCCAACATGATCCAACCGCTCCTTTATTCTGATTGTAGACATCCATCTTAAAGGATTCCGAAAAGGATTGATACGATGAGGACTATTGATGCTTATTGCTCCATAACTCAAATAAAGGACCGACCGTTCCGTATACGGGGTCACGGTCAGGAAGCGGCACCTTTGCGATTTCGATTCGATCAGCGGAGAGTTCTGCTAGACTTCCGCGCCTCGTATTGTAACTCATCCCATTCGGGTAAGCGCCAATGACCTTAAAGTTATTGCTCGCTTTCAATCTCTTATGGCCAGTCCCGGCAGGAAGCAGAATCGCGTCTCCTGCTTGCACGGCAAAGGTCCGGCCTTGCTCGCCGCCTATGAGAAGATCTGCAAAGCCGCTATATATGCCGAGCACTTCATGGCTGTTGCTATGATAGTGGTGGAAATCGTACACGCCATTGATCCAGCTGTTACTCCAATTGTTCCTGTTGAAAACAGCTTCTATTTCATCGGTATGATCGGATAGAGCGCCTCTATAAACGATAAGCGGATAGCTCGGATGGTTCGGAATGCGTCCGTCATCTTCGAAATAATACGCGGCATGGCTTGTTTCAGGCAAAGCGATTCCTCCTCTTCCTCATTGCGATAATCAAAGAGCTTAAAGCAGATAAAGCAGCATCCCGTAGCCTTTGCTCGCTGCGCTTCTATAGTAGTCAGCGACTGCTGCGTAGTAGCTGAGCACGTACTCTTTGTCATCCTCATCATTCCAGTCCGAGCCGGACGGATAAACCGATTCGGCGCTAAGCCCGGCGGGATCAAAACGTGCTTTAAGCTCGTCGCTGCTTAGCTGTACGAGAGCTTCCGAGACGTCCTTCACTTGCTCTGCCGTTAAAAACCGCGCTGGCCCGAAGCCCTCGTCCGCTCCGATAGGAGTGCCTCCGAGTATGACATTCACGTAAGGCTCTTCTCCCCCAAAGGAGCTGCCATTAAGCAGAAAATGAATGCCATGCCAAGCTTTGTCGATGTCGAGCACCTCTTCCTCGAACGGCTCGTGTATGATTACGCCGCCAAGCTCGTCAACGCGAGCAATAAGCGAATCGAGCTGTGTGATTGGAAGCTGCTGCAAGTATCCGATCATTCCCATTTCTAATACCTCTCCTTCTATGAATGTCCCATATATTAATATCCGAATTATACCATATTGAATCTGATCGCTTATCGTATAATAGACCTAAATGAAGGAGGGATAGCTGGAAATGAAGCTAACGGATGTTGAAATAGAGGAAGGCTTGTCAGCAAACGAAGGATGGAAGCGTGAGGATGGCAAATGGATAACGAAGAAATATCGGTTTGATGCTTTTACGGACGCCATTGCGTTCGTAGACCGGGTAGCGAAAGCATCCGAGCTGCTCAATCATCACCCCTTTATTGCTATCGATTATAAAATAGTTACGCTTCGTCTGACGACATGGCGGGGAGGCGGGCTTACAGCGCTGGATTTTCAGGCTGCTGAAGCTTTCAACAACGAATACGCTTTGGAATAGGCATGGGGAAAAGGCGCGGTAGCGAATAGGAATAGTGCCCCTTAAACAGATCAATGAGCTGCTTAAGGGGCACTATTTTTCTAAATGTGAAAAGCTGAATATATAATGAACATCCATGTCGAAGCGGTTATCATCCATTATGTACCTGAATATTTGTTCGGCAGCTTATTTCAAATTCCTGAGCAGCAGCGGAGCGATGAAATCACGGAATACATGGGATGGATGCCGATCCTTTTTCCGTTTATCGTCGGTGAGAACGACAACGATATCCATGCTGGGGACATTATAAATGAACTGACCGGCATATCCTCTGGCGTAATAGCAGTCAAAAGAGTTCGACGGTGCGGAGCCGGCCATTTTTTCGCCTATATCCGCAATGAAGGTTTCTGTCCACCAATGCCAGGCGTAAAAACAGGGGTTCGGCGAGCTTACGAGTATGTATGGCTGTACGGAACGAACCACACGGGAACTGGAAATCAGCTGGCGCTGTCCCCAACGTCCCTGCTGAAGGTATAATTGTCCGAAGCTGAGCATATCCGCCGGACGCAGCCGTAAGCCGTATCCGCCTGTATGAATGCCTTGGGGATCGGTTTCCCACTTATAATCTACGATGCCCAGCGGGGAAAATAGATGCTCCTCGGCAAAACGGGCAGTAGGCATGCCAGATCGCTGCACTAGGATGGCAGATAGCAGCTGGGATACGCCGGAGCTATACTCCATGCGCGTTCCGGGAGAGTCGGCCATAGGCTGCTGTAATACAAAATCAACCCAATCATCGGATCTTGTCATTCGCGGAAACGACTTTTGCCCGCCGAACTCGGTCCAACTAATGCCGGCTGTCATCGTCAAAAGATGCTCCAGCGTGATTTCCCGTTTCCGGAGATCGGGATCCCCGAGAAGCTGCGGGAAAAAATCGCTAACCTTTGTATGCGGATCGGGTATGATCCCATGATCCATGGCAATGCAAATCAGAGCTGACAGAATGCTTTTGGTGCAGGAGTTAATTTTAGCGGTTTCTGCCGAAATGGATGGAGTTCGGTAATGCTCAAACAGCATCCGGCCGTTATGGGTAATCAGACAGCTTCTTAAGTCTATAGGTTCAAGCGCAGATGATAGTTCAGATAGGTTCATGCCATCCATTCCTTTAAACTCGTTTATGTACAAAAGTAAATTAAGAATAGCTCAAAGAAAGGAGGGGATCAAGTTCTTCGGAGTAGGAACCATTCGGAGTATCAGCTAAAAAAACCTTGTAGATGCACATGAAGCATATAGGATAAGCAAAACAAACATGCTATTAAACAGCAGCAGCCGAAGATTTGAAATCCAACTCTTCGGCTGCTGCTGTCGTAATGTTTAAACGCCGGAATAGGCAAGAAACCCGCCGTCGACGGGAATGGTTGTCCCCGTTACGAATCCAGCCGTCGTTTCGTCTGCGAGCCATAGCAAAGCGCCAAGAAGGTCCTCGGGCTTGCCGAAGCGGCGCATAGGCGTATGGGAAATGATTTTACCCGAACGCTCGGTCAAAGAGCCGTCCTCGTTCAAGAGCAGCTTGCGGTTCTGCTCCGTTAGAAAGAAGCCTGGTGCAATGGCATTGACCCGAATGCCAGACTCCGCGAGATGCACGGACAGCCACTGGGTAAAATTGACGATGGCTGCTTTGGCAGCGCTATAAGCCGGCACTTTGGTCATTGGAGAAGGAGCGCTCATGGAAGAGATGTTGATGACGGCGGCGCCTTGGCGACCCAGCATCTGCTCTGCGAATACTTGGGTAGGGATAAGCGTGCCGACGAAGTTAAGATCCATGACGCTGCGGAATCCTTCCACGCTAAGATTAAAAAAAGTAGTCGTATCCGGCGCATGAAGATGCTCGGGCTTGAAGGTCTCATTCGTCGTATTCGCGCTCGGATGGTTACCGCCGGCGCCATTAATCAAGATATCGCAAGGGCCAAGCTCGCCCAACACGGCAGCACCGGCCGCTTGGGTGCTTTCTGCGCTCGTAACATCGCAAGCCACAGCGATCGCGATGCCGCCGGCTGCTTTAATTTCCTCGGCAACCGCGCTCCCTTTCTCGAGCGTACGGTTTAATATTGCAATGCTTGCGCCTTGACGGGCAAGCTCAAGCGCCATAACCCGGCATAACACGCCTGCACCGCCGGTAATGACAACAACTTTTCCATGGAGTGACTCATGCTTCGGAAATAGGGTCATGGCTTTGCCTCCGTAACTTTGCTCGATGCGGCTGCATGCACATAACCGTCCCATAGTCCCCACAAATACATGATTCCTAGCGCGCGGTCATAAAGACCGTAGCCAGGCCGGCATTGCTCATCCCATATATGTCGGCCATGATCAGGCCGGGCATAACCGGTAAATCCGATGTCGTGATAAGCCTTTACGATGCCGGCGATGTCGACTGTGCCGTCCTGCGTTCGATGCGAGGTTTCGATAAAATCGCCATTTTCATATACACGCACGTTGCGGATATGGGCAAAGGGGATGCGATCCCCGAACTCATGAATCATCGAGATAATATCGTTGCTCGGATTGGCGCCAAGCGACCCGCTGCAAAGCGTAATCCCGTTGTAGGGGCTGTCATAAAGCTTCAAAAAGGTTCTGAAGTTTTCTTGGCAGGTCATGATTCGCGGCAAGCCGAACACGGGCCAAGGCGGATCATCCGGATGAATGGCCATTCGAATGCCGCTGCGTGCAGCGACGGGTATAATTTCATTCAGGAAATAACGAAGATTTTCCCACAAATGCGTCTCCGTGACGCCTTTATACGCTTCGAATAGACTAGTCAGATGCTGCAGCCGCTCGGGCTCCCAGCCAGGCATCGTAAGGGCGGAGTTCGCATTGATTTCCTCGACTAATTGAAAGGGGTCGGCGTTAGCAATTCGGCTGTTCTCGTAAAACAAAGCGGTAGCTCCGTTGCCCATCGCCTTATGAAGATCGGTTCGCAGCCAATCGAAAATCGGCATGAAGTTGTAGCAGATCACTTTGACTCCGACGCTTCCGAGCTTCTCGATCGTCCGTTTATAGTTCTCGATGTACAAGTCGCGGGAGGGAAGCCCGAGCTTAATATCCTCATGTACGTTAACGCTTTCAACGACATCGATATGCAAACCGGCTTGCTCCGCTTGCTGCTTTACTTCCATAATTCGCTCAATCGGCCATTCCTCGCCTGCCGGTACATCATGCAGCGACCAGACGATGCCGTCCGTGCCGGGAATTTGTTTAATGTAGCTTAGAGGTACGGTATCATTGCCTTCTCCAAACCATCTGAATGTCATTTGCATGCTGGGTGATCCTCCTAGTGGTTACTTATAATAGTCCGGATATTTCTCTTTCAGCAGTGCTTGATCGGCGATGTTCAAACTGAGATGCTCGACCATTAATTGCTGCGCGCGTGTGCCGTCCTGCTTCTTAATGGCTTCGGCCATTCGGACATGCTGCTCGAAGAGATCCTTCCAATCATGGTCGTCAACGAGCCTTAGCATGCGGCTGCGGTTCAAATGCGCGTTCATTTGCTGCATAATCGACCAAATATTCATTTTGCTGCATCCATCAAACAAAATGCGGTGGAAAGCCTCATCAAGCTCGAACATGCTCTTATCATCCTTGCTGCTGACGCATGCTTGCTGCTCAAGCAGGTTTTGTTCAAGGGCATCCAGCGAAGCCTGGGGAAAATGGCTGCAGGCAAGCAGGATAACTGCCTTCTCCAGCTGTTCTCTCATAAAGCGCGCTTCCTCTACGAGTGCGGTATCGATCAAGGAGACGAAGGTACCGCGCTGGGGCAGCACCTGTACGAGGCCTTCTTGGGCAAGCCTAAGAAAGCTTTCCCGGACAGGCGTGCGGCTGACCTTGAACAAAAGCGAGGTTTCGTTCTCCGAAAGCGGCGTGCCAGGGGGCAGCTGAAGCTTTAATATTTGCTCTTTGAGCTCCATATAGACAGCATCTCTAGTAGTAACCGGCTGCGGGCGATGATTGAAATTCATGCACTCATTCCTTTCGGATTTACACTACCATACTACCATACAAGTTGAGGGCTAGGAAATAGGAAATACACAAAACGACGGAAGGGCTGCCCTGAAAGTAGAATTTCTACTCTCGGGGCAGCCCTTCGATATGATTCATTTCCGTTATTTTACGCTAATCGGCATTACTCCAATTTGTTTCATTACCGCTAATAGGACAAGCAGGGAATCTTTCTCCCTCTTGCAGCTTATTTTCCTTGCCTGATTCTGAAATGTAAGTCCCAGCATGCTTTACAATTTCTCCCGTTCGATAAGAAGTATCCGTACTATTCTTTGTCTGGCTCATAGTAGCTAGCACCTCCAGTTATTTGGTAGCGGATAGATAGGGGGTTATCCGCACATTGTTATTTACCCGTTAGTTGTGATTATGAAACAGGTCAGCACTTTTATTTCCTTTATTTCTCCGTTTGCAGCTCTTTTTTTCCTTCGGTTCTCGTCTTCTCACGCTCATCCAATGTTTTCAAATAAGTGGACATGACCCGGGCAAGCTGATCGGATACCTCGACTAAGCTCATATGCGCCACATCCTCGAAGGTTGTTTCGAGAATATGGGGATATTTGTAGGTGGTTTCGGGCTGGTCAAGGCTCGTCACGGTGAACGTGTCGTCCGGCTTGATGACGGCATCTTCGGCACCTGCGACAAGCAGTACCGGGTATTTAGCCTCTGCCAGCACATGGCTGCGGTCAGGGCGCTGCATCATGCCTTCTAATGTTGCAATGACGGCGCGGGCTTCCATCTCTTGGCCTACGCCTATGAGATCGTTGACCTCGCTGCGCAGTTCGGCAAGCTTGTCGTCCGTAAAAAGGTTCGGGATGATGCCATAAAGGTATTTGGAAATCCCTTTCTCGCGAATCGCTTCGATATCGGTCAAGCGCTTTTCTTTCGTTTCCTCGGAATCCGGCATGACGGTTGAATGAATAAGGCCGAAGCCGGACAGCATGTCTGGATATTTCTCAGCAAAGGCAGCCGTAACATAACCGCCTAAGGAGTGGCCGAACATGACAACTTTTTCAATATGAAGCGCTGCCAAGAGCTCTGCGATGTCATCAGCCATTACATCCATGGTGTACGTTCCTTCGGGGGCCGAGGAACCACCGTGACCGCGAAGGTCTGGCATAATGACGCGATATTGCTCGCTAAGCAAAGGACATATTTTTGACCAGTACCCCGATGAGCCGCAAAAGCCGTGGAGCAATATTATCGCTTTCCCATTACTACTTCCACATTCTTCATAGACTAAATCGATGCCGTTAACGTGAACACGTTGCTTTTCCATCGATCATCACCAGCCTTTTCTATTTTCGATTTGTTTGGTGTACTCTCTTAACCTCATCCATGGCATCTGAAACACAAGAAAAAAGCTTATATTTATTTCTTCATTAATAGCTGCGTATGAGCATGTGAAGCCTGAAATTCGGCTGTTTCAAAGGTACTGGCACTGGTTAATAACATGACAAGTTAGCAAAACAAGCAATCAAAAACAGAATGAAGAGGGAAGGATGATTCCAATGTTAGGATGGGCATTATTATTTTTCATCTTTGCAATTGTCGCTGGCATATTCGGCTTTCTCGGAATTGCTTCCGCGTTAGCTGGTATAGCGAAAATATTGTTCGTCGTGTTTATCGTACTCTTTATCGTATCGCTTATCGTAGGCAGAAGACGGGTCAGTTAACGAGGCCCCTGCAATGAAGATCATGCAAAACGAATATGAAAATAATAGGAGGAATTAACATGAATAATCTATCGAATACTAAGGTGCACACGGTCAATAATGTCGTTGAGGTACAGGAACAGGTCTATAAATTCCAAACCGAAGGATACCATAAGGACAAAATCTTCGTTCTCACTCATGACAAGGATCGGACGAAACGGATCGTGGAAAACACGGATGCCGAAAAAATCGGGGTAGCCGAGGAAGGCTTCGGTTCGGCGATTGCGAATATTTTCCGCTCCAACGGGGATGAGCTCCGCGCTAAGATGAGGTCGCTTGGCATATCCGAGCAAGAATCTCAGCGGCTTGAACGCGAGCTGGACCAAGATAAAATTCTCGTTATCGCATGGGGCGGCAAGGAGTATACGGGCGAAGAATTCGACCCGGCCGTTTACTACTATCCTCATTACGTTGTTTAAGAGCCAGAGACGCTGCTTGAATAACGACAATTCAAGACCTATCCGCGAGGGTAGGTCTTTATTGGTCTATTTTCCTATAAAAAGTTGACTCTCCTTGCGGTTACGCTCAAAATATGAGTAGAAGGTATTGGAGTTAAAGGAGCCTAGATATGAGTATTATAATCGTAGACGATAACGCTACAAACCAGATTATTATTAAAGCCATATTGAACAAAGAAGGCTATGAGGATTTGAAAATAGCCTCCTCGGCAATGGAACTGTACAATATGCTGGACATCGAGAGCGATTGCACGGCAGAGACGAACGTCGATCTTATTCTCATGGATATGATGATGCCTGAGATCGACGGGCTGGAGGCATGCAAGCGCATATTGCAGGTAGAGAGATATAAGGATGTACCCATTATATTTGTTACGGCGCTAGGCGATTCGAACAAGATGGCAGAAGCGCTCGATGCCGGGGCGAGCGATTATGTCATGAAACCGATCAATAAGATGGAGCTACTAGCCCGCATTCGTTCCTCTCTCCGATTGAAGAGGGAAATTGATTGGCACAAAGAGAGAGACATGCAGATGAAGACGAAGCTGGAGCTTGCCAAAAAAGTTCAGCGGAACGTATTAAGCCAGCCTATCAATGACGACCATATAACGGTAAGCGCGGTCTACCAGCCCTCCTCGGAGCTGGCCGGCGATTTTTATGCATGGTACCGCATAGATGAGAGCCGTTATGGCGTCATTCTTCTCGATATGATGGGCCATGGCATTTCTTCCTCGCTTGTATGCATGTACATATCGTCGGTACTGAAAGATACGATTATGCGCATTACGGAGCCCGATCTAGTCATGCATGAGCTGAATCGCTACATGAACCAGCTGTATAAGAAGGAAGAGCTGCTGAACTATTATTTCACGGCTATTTATATGGTAATCGATACAGATAAGAAAGTAGTCGAGTACGTAAATGCGGGACACCCGCCAGGAAAAGTAATTACGGGCGGCGATGAGCTTTTGCTGACGGAGGGATGTTGTGCGATTGGCTTATTCCAAAATATCGACATCAGAAAAGGCAGCTTTGCGTACGAAAAGCAAATGAAGCTATTTCTATACACGGATGGATTAAGCGAAGCGCTTGGCGAGAATGAAGATATTAAGCTGAATTTGCTCGTTGAACGGTTGCGCGGTGAGGAAGTATGCGAGCACACGGCGATAGTGAGTGATTTTGTTTCGGAATTTAACAATGAAAGCCAGAAGGATGATATTTGCGTAGTCATGATTACGACCAAATAAAGATGAACCCGCTGAGCGGGTTCATCTTTCTATTTAAATAAATATCATTTGCCTGTTTCAAACCCTTCGGATTGGTTTATACATAAATAAGTGAAACAATAAGGACATTCCCGCATAGGAGGGAGACCATATGAAGAATTTTATTTTAATTGGCTGTTTGATTGGAGGAATCGTTGCTTATTCCGGTGGCTTGGCTCCGATTGCTACGAGTTATAAGCAATCGCTGGTTGAAAGCACCGTTGAAGCGCCCTCGCCTGTTCGGCCAGTCCATGAAATAGAAACAGCTTCTATGCCTCCCGCAACCGTAGCGAATACGACCTATTCGGTAGAAGCAACGAAGGTAAAGGAACCCGTAAAACCAAGCTTTAAGCTTCAAAGCGTGAACGAAATTACTCTCTTCGATGACCCGAGCGCCGTAATCAAGAAGCTTGGGGAGCCTGAGCAAATCGTCGAGGATCCTTATCTCAAGGAGTTGTACACGTACCAGTATCCGAATATGGCGATTGTCTTCAGCGACGGAATGCTGTATTCGCTAGAAATTCCGGGAGATGCCCAGACGATAATCATTGACGGTATTCAGCTAGCTGCAACGGTTAAAGCGTTAGAAGAGGCACTGGGACAACCGGACTATGAGACAGAGGATGGAATCGTATTTGAACGAGGCGATGCATTGTTGAAGCTATTCATCGATGTCGATTCGAATAAGCTGACGTCCATACATTATTTCCATAGTGCCTCGATGTAGGCATTCGTTTGTACAGCTTGTACAATCAGCAGGAACTTGATAAGCTATTTATTAAACAAACGCGAGCGGAGTGAATGAAATGAAGGCTGAGCAATTTCAAGTAGTTCAAGAAGAAACACTAGACCAATTTATTCTTCATGTCAGCGGTGAGTTGGATTTGTCCATGGTTCCCCAGCTGCGAACGGCTTTGGAACCGGTTATGAACCGCACGGACAAAGCATTGATCCTAAATCTCAAACAATTAAAATATATCGACAGTACCGGTATCGGCATCATCGTTTCGGTGCTGAAGCTGCGCGACGAGCTGAAGGCTCCTTTTTTCGTACGCGAAATACCGCCTGCCGTCAAACGGTTATTTGATCTGACAGGGATTTCACGATATCTAATAGAGGGGACAGAGGCTCAAGCATGAATGCCATTCGCTTACAAATACCGGCCCATGCGGACTATATCGATATGGTCAGAATCTGTCTTTTTGGCATCGCATCAAAAATGAACTATGCATATGAGGAAATGGAAGATATGAAGGTTGCCGTGTCGGAAGCCTGCAACAATGCAGTCATTCACGGGGAACACCATGAAACCGACAACGTCATCGACATTAGCTTCGAGCCTATGGATTCCGGCCTGACCATTAAAGTGAAAAACAACGGTGGCTCTGCGTTTGCCGGCGAAGCGCTTGAGAAAGCATCGCCTCTTCCAGAGGTGGATGTCAGCGGGCTCCGCGTTGGCGGGTTAGGCATCTACCTTATGCAGGCGCTGATGGATGAGGTGGAGGTAAACGCCTCCGAGAGCGGTACCGAGGTCGTTCTAACCAAATATTTGGATGTTGCGGCAGAGCATTAGACCATGCTTTGCTGCTTAAACAACAAAAGGGAAATGACGCTATTACGTCATTTCCCTTTTGTTGTTTAAGCATTCATGCGGTCAAACTTTCATTTTCCTGAAAATGCGTTCTGGTGCGTTAATATCCTCATACTGCGCTTTGTGTAGGGAGATGATCGATTCCATATTGCCTAAAGCCAAGAAGCCCTGGGCAGCTAAGCTCTCAAAAAATAAATCGTGAACGCGGCTTTGCAATTGCGAATCAAAATAAATAAGCACGTTGCGGCATAAAATAACATGGAATTCGTTAAACGAACGATCCGTAGCCAAATTATGCTGTGCGAACATCATGTTCTGTTTAATAGATGGGTGGAACATCGCATGCTCGGCATCCGTCGTATAGTAGGATGAAAACTCCTTGTTGCCTCCAGCCTGCAAATAGTTTTTCGTAAAGGCTTGCATGCGTTTAAGCGGGAACTTGCCAGTCTTTGCACTCTGAATGACCTGCTCGTTCATGTCGGTTGCGTAAATTTTTGTCTTATCCAGCAAGCCTTCTTCCAGCAGCAGGATGGCCATCGAATAAACCTCTTCTCCGGTTGCGCAGCCGGCATGCCAGATACGGATTTCAGGCAGCTCGCGTAGAAAAGGGACAATCTGGCTTCGAAAAGCGGAAAAGAAACTCGGATCCCGGAACATCTCCGTCACTTTAATGGAGAAATCATTTTGCAATTTTTCGATAAAGCCCGGCACGTGGAGCACCTTCTCCAGCAAGGAGGTAATCGTACTTAGGCCTTCTAGGTTCATTCGGTGCTGTATGCGCCGGCGAAGCGAGGAACGCAAGTAATTCCTGAAATCAAAGCCATACACTTGATATACGCCATCGAGGAGCAGACCGATTTCGATTTGCTCCAATTCGCTGAATGATAATTCATCTATTTCTTCTGTATCCTCGCGTGATGCTGGATTCAATGTCCCACCTGCTTTGTCAGCCAGACCCGCATAAGCGAGAAGAGCTGGTCCATATTTAGCGGTTTGCTAATATAATCGGATGCGCCGGCATCCAGGCATTTCTCGCGGTCGCTCTTCATGGCTTTGGCTGTCAGCGCGATAATAGGCGTATGTTTGATGGCTGAGTCAAGGCGAATCGCCTTCATGGTCTCATAACCATCCATGATCGGCATCATGATATCCATAAGAACCAAATCGAAATCGGTCTGCCTGCTAATTACATCCAAGCATTGCTTGCCGTTATTGGCTACGGTTACGATCATGCCTTTGTTCTCGAGTGCCTTTACAAGCGCGAATATATTGCGTGAGTCATCCTCAACGAGCAGTATTTTTTTGCCTTTGAATAAAGGGCCTTCGTACTCATTAGCATCCGTTACGGCATAATCTACGATATCCGGTGCGGAAACAACCGCGGGAGGTTCAAGCTTGGTCTCCACAGTCGATGCAACCTCTTGATTAAGAGTGACGAGCTGCTCTTTCTCCATATCGGGAAGACTTGGGACAAAAAGCGTAAAGACGCTTCCCTTGTTCGGGGTGCTGTCCAGAATAATGCGTCCGCGTAGAAGCTTCGTGAACTCGTTGCAGATGGACAAGCCGAGACCGGTGCCGCCATACTGGCGATTCGTTTCGCCGTCTACCTGCTGGAAGGCTTCGAATATAAGCTGCTGCTTGTCTTGCGGAATGCCTATTCCCGTATCGGAAACGGAAATAGCTAATACATGCTTGTCGATCTGGTCTGGGATATACTTCTGTACGTCCTTCGGGTCAGCGTTTTGAATATTCATGGCTACCGATCCGGATTCCGTAAATTTAATAGCGTTGGACAACAGGTTCTTCAGAATCTGCTGGAGCCGCTGACCGTCTGTATAAAGAACTTGTGGCACGCGGGCTCCAAGCTGGATATCAAAATTCAAGCTTTTATTCTCGGCAACGGGATTGAAGAGAAGGCGCATATGCTCAGGTATTTCACTGACATTCACTTCGTCCATCGTCAATATAATCTTACCTGCCTCAACCTTGGATAAATCAAGAATATCGTCGATGAGCGCTAATAAGTCATTGCCTGAAGTATGGATCACATTAGCATACCCAGCTTCATCCGAATTAAGCGTGTTGTTCCCATTCTCGGCAAGCATTTGGGAAAGGATAAGAATACTGTTCAAAGGCGTACGAAGCTCATGCGACATATTGGCAAGGAAGTTTGATTTGTATTGCGAGCTGCGCCGCAGCTGCTCCGAATACGTTTCAAGCTCTTCTTTCGCTTTTTCCAATTCCTTTGTTTTCTGCTCGGCGAACAGGTTCTGCTCTTCCAAATGTTCGGTTGTCATGCGCATTTCCTCTTGTTGCATCTGAAGTTCCTCGGATTGCGTTTGGAGCTCCTCCGTTTGGGTTTGAAGCTCTTCCGTAAGTACTTGTGACTCGCTTAGCAGCCGCTCGACCTCCATGCGGCCTTGTACGTTGTTGATCGCAACGCCGAAATGGCTTTCGAGCTGTTCAAGCAGCTTCAGATGCTGAGAGGTGAACGATTCCACAGATGCAAACTCAACAACCGCTGCTACCTTTCCTTCGAATTCGAAAGGGATGATTAGAATGCTTTTTGGCTCTACTTTGCCGAGCCCCGATTGCAGGCTTACTTTATGCTCAGGAGCAGAATTTAATAAAAATGTCCGTTTCTCAAGCGCTGCTTGCCCGATTAAGCCTTCACCCAGCCGGAAGCTTGCATGTCCTGCCTCGTCGCCGTACGCGGCGTAGGAGGCGGATTTCACAAGCCGCTGCTGATCGCCCGTACCTGTGCGGATGTAAAACACGCCATAGGCCGCGTCAAGCATAGGAGCAAGCTTGGCAAGGAAGGACTTCGCTAATGTTGGAATATCATTGATGCCTTGGTTCATCGTGGCCACTTCAGCCACCTTTTCCTGAATCCAATATTGGCCGTTTAGATTGCTAAGCAGCTGGTTGGTTGCTTCGGCAAGATCTTTAATTTCATCGCGCGTATTGACCTTTATCCTTGTTGACAGATCCCCGCTTGAGGATGCAATCTCGGAAATGGTCTTTACGACATCCTTTATTGTTTTGACAATCGTGCCGGATACGTAAGATACGATAATAAACGAAACAATCGATACGATAATCAACATCAGATATAAGCTAATAATTAATATGTCATTGCGGTTCTTTAGATCGAGAATATGATTTTTGGTGGATGCGATTTCCTTTTGGCGCAGAGTCTCCAATTGGATACGGAGGTCATCAATTTGCTGTTTGCCCGTGTCTTCATTGAAAAAGTCGATGATGCCCTGCGTATTGTTCGCTTTGCGCATGGCAATCGTCGGCTCACCGGCTTCGGAAATCCAATTTTGGATCGTAATTTTGATTTCCTCCAAGCTTTTGCTAGAGCTCGGGTCATCTGAAAGGTATTGGTAGAGCGTATTATAGTTGGCTTCCCATTCTGATTTCCCTCGGGTATAAGGTTCGAGGTAATTCTCGGTTCCGGTGATGACAAACCCGCGCTGGCTAGTCTCCATGCTCACCGCATTGTATCTGAGGGTAGTAATCAGATTGTGTACTTCTATGTCCCGGCTGGTAATGCTCTCAATCTCGAGCTGCAACGAAGTTATTCGGTTACTGACGACTAGGATAGAAGCGCCAACGCAGCAGATGATCAAGAAATAGCCGATTAATATTTTCCACCTAATATTTAACCGTAGATTACGCAATTTAATAGGCTCCTTTTATATGAATGAATATCTATTTACTGTTTCTATCATTATACCACGAATAAGAGAAAGGACAATTTCCGTCCCATTGGAACGGCAATCGAGTTGGTTGTTTCAAACAGCCCAGGAGCGGGTAACTAATGAAAAAAGAAAGTAAGGAAGTGATGAGAATGGATTTGTTAATGCAAATCAGTATTGCAGTCATAGCAGTCGCGTTTCTAGTTCTTCTGTACTCTCTCATTCAAACGTTGAAGGTTCTTCGGGGAGCATTGGATGAGATGCGTCAAACCGTTGGTTCGCTCCGGACAGAAGTAACGCAAATAAGCGTTGAAGTAAAGGAGGCTATTCATAATACGAATGCAATGACGCTGGATGTGCGGACAAAGCTAAGCTCGTTGGATATATTGTTTGCTTCGGTTAACGATTTGGGACATGCCCTACATTCGTTTACGGGCGCGGCGAAAGAATCGGCTGCAAGCGTAGTAGCTACCATCAAGGGACATGGCAAAAAACCGGCAGGCGAGCCCAGCATGATTAGTTCATTGTATGATGGCGTCATATCAACGATTAGGGTGTGGAATAAAGTTAAAAAGATATGAGGTATAATAGGAACATACAAGAGAGGACAGAATAAACCATGAACTCATTTATTCATTTGACGATACCGGCAAGAGCCGAATTTATCGATATTGTCAGACTTACATTGTTTGGCATCGCGAACAAAGCAGGGTTCTCCTACGAGGAGATCGAAGATATGAAGGTAGCGGTAACGGAGGCGTGCACGAATGTCGTGCTTCATGCCTACAGCAATGCACAGCCCGGTATTATCGATTTGAGCTTTGAGATTGAGGAAAACGGAATTTCTATCCGCATCAAGGATGAGGGAAGCAGCTTTAAATACGAGCCTGCCGACAACAAATCCGTTACGCTCCATGACAAGGAATTAAGCGAAATAACCGCTGGCGGACTCGGCCTTTTCATGATGCACGCATTGATGGACAAGGTGGAAGTGTTTTCCGAGAGAGGTACAGAGGTGATTCTCACCAAGCTATTTGGTAGGAAAGAGGAGATGGCATGAACGCGAATTCATCCTTCCTGGATCCGAAAGAAACAATTGCAAAGATGAAAATATATCAGGAAACGAATTGCAATGATATCGCAACGGAGCTGCTGCAGCATTATGAGCCAATCGTAAAGATGGCAGCTTCCAAAATGTCACGCAGCCGTCCCGATCTGTACGAGGACTTGTATCAGGTCGGCCAGCTGTCCATGCTCCGCTTATTCAGGCAGTTTGACAGCTCGCGGGAGATCCCGTTTGAGGGCTATGCGATGAAAAGTATCATTGGGCATCTGAAAAACTATTTGCGAGATAAATCTTGGTATATCCAGGTACCTAGACGCATCAAAGAAAAGGGCCTGCTCATCCAGCAGGCTATCGATCACCTAACCGTCGAACTTGGGCATTCGCCTAAGATGGAAGAGATAGCGGCCCATTTAGGGCTTTCGGTGGAAGAGACGATTGAAGTGCTCTCTTGCCGTGAATCCTATCACTATGTTTCGCTTGATACGCCGCTGTCGAGCGAAGGGGAAAGCGCCGCTACGATAGGCGATCTTATCGGCTCAGACAAAGACGATTATCAGAACGTTGATAATCGTCTTGATCTGGAGGAGGCGCTTGACCAATTGAAATCGGAAGAGAAGACGGTGCTGCTGCTTGCCTATCACAATGGCAAGTCGCAGCGTGACATCGCTGACCAGCTGGGGGTATCGCAGATGAGCGTTTCTCGCATCCAGAAGCGCGCAATCGAGAAGCTTAAACTTCTGCTGGCCGATCATCAGCCGGAATTCGGTACGTAAACGTTCTTTCGTTCTAAATAGGTTTCAAAAAATCACCCTCTCCATCTTGATGATGGAGAGGGTGATTTACTGTGTATTTATTGGGCCGGGTCGGGAACCAAGCCTTTCTCGATAACCTCAGCGTTCGTGTCCATGTTTTCCATATCCTCGCCGAGCTTAACCATTTCTTCCTCGGTGGGGGCCATCGAGTTTGTCGTTACATCAAGATCGGCTTTCATATCATTACCTCCCAGTGGTGGCAAGCTCGTCCTTGACATCTTCCTTCTTAGAGGAAAAGTTGTCCATGATCGTTTGATTTGATTTTTTGGCATGGTCGATTAGATCGCCTGCCTCGTCCTTAATGTTGGTCGCCAGATCCTTCGTATTCTGACCGACAGTCGTAGCCAGATCTTTGGTGGTATGACCGACCGTAGTGGCGATATCCCTTGTTTTTTCGCTGATAGCCTTAAACTTGCTTGCCAGATCCTCGCGAAGGTCCGTACCTGTTTTTGGTGCAAAAAGCAGAGCCGAAATGGCACCGATTGCACCTCCTACAATTGCGCCTACCAATACGCCGTTACTAGAGTTTTCTCGTGACATTTGTCATCTCTCCTCAATTTTTATTTGTCGATCTGAATGATCAACGTTTATGGATTTCTTAGTTATATATAAACGGAAGGTCGAATTTTGAAACAAAGTAAACAGGGAATTATTGACAACTAACAAGCGGGGATGTTACGATCTGTTTCAAATTCTCATTTTTGCACTAGGAATAATAAGGGGAGCTCCATATGTTATTTCTGTGAAAATGGTAAATTATTGCGTACAGTATTCCGATAAAAAGTTTGCCTACATCTAATTTAACTTCAAAGAAACCTGCGAGAAATTAGAGAGATAAAGGAGAAAAATCATGTTTAAAAAAGTGGAGAACGAGCTGGAGTTGGCTATGTTTAACGGCATCTGGACTACGGTCTGGATGGAGAAGGGCTTTGAACTTGAATTTTCCGAACAGACTCTTGAGAAATTCATCGTTGTGACGGCAGAAGGACATTATGTAGGGACGTCCGAGATTAAGCCATACAGCTTAACCTCGAGCGTTATTAATGAAGCATGGCCATTTCAAAAGAACCAAAAAGTTATCGATGCCGGCAGTGCCGTCGCGGAAATCGACAAAATGGCGCTGCTGAGACCGTACCGCGGGCATTATCTTTCCGATTTGCTTTCTTCGGCCGTTTATATCGCCGAGAAGCTGCAGCTGAAATATTTCGTCTCGCTGCTCGAGCCGATATTTCTGCGGGCGCTTCGCATTTCATACCAGGTTCCTTTGGAGAAGGTGGGAGAGAAAATATTTTATAAGGGCGATGACGTAGTTCCGGTTTTATTCGACATGGAGCAGATGTATCGCAACAAGCAACGCTACGAGTGGCTTGTTTATCCGCAAGAGGCCGTTCTTGTTGCAAACGGGAGCGGGAGGGGCAGGGTACAGGTAGGCGGTTAAGCTTGCGCAATCAATAGTTTAATCAGAAAAGGCGGAAATGTCGTGATTAGAGAATTGACAGAACTAGACAAACGCAATCGATTGTTAATCAAAATTCTATGGAGCCTTCTGGCACTTGGAATCGCTACGGATCTTGCTATCGGGCTTGGGGCAAACATGGTTCTCTTGCTTGCCGGAGTCGGTACATTTTTGTGCGGGGCAGCCACGTTCATGACATACCGGGGCATTCTCACGGCCTATATCAAGTATTTCGTGCCTATTATTCTAACCATTATCGTCAGTCTATTAATTTTGTCTGATCCGAACCCGATCGTAAGCACTTATTTCTTAGTTTATGTGAATCTAGCCATTATTACGTTATATGCCGATCATAGGCCAATCATTTTTACGGGGGTACTCGGAGCAGCGCTAAGCACCTACTTATTTCTAGATCCGGTGCTTCAACCGAAGCTGTTCCCTAACGAATCACTTGTTTATTTATTTTTGTATTTGATTTTTGCTACGGTGGCGCTTGCATTCTCCGCCGGCTTCAGCGGAAAGCTCCAGCGGCAGGTAACAGATAAGCAGCGTGAGGCATTGGCTTCGAAAGACATGGCGGAGGCTTTGCTCGCTAAGCTTAATTCCTCGATTGCCGTATTATCGGAGTTCAGCAGCAGCCAACAATCGACCGTTCGCTCCACAGGCGAGATTTCCAAGGAAGTTACGGTAACGTTCTCCGAGATGTCTGCTGCGATTGAGAAGCAAACCGGAACCATACTGAACATTAGCGAATCCTCTCAAATTATTGATGCTTCCGTCAAGCAGCTTCTAGAAGGCACCGAGCTGCTGCAGCAATACTCGGCTGACAACGCTGGGTTGACCGTGCAAAACCGTGAGCAGATGTCAACGCTGTCCAAAGAGGTGGAAAGCGTTCGCTCGATCATTACCCATACCGTCGAGATGATGAAGCAGCTAAACGAGCAAAATGACAAGGTTAGCTCCATCGTGAGCACAATAAGCGATATTGCGGAGCAAACCAACCTGCTTGCGCTCAACGCGGCTATTGAAGCCGCTCGCGCAGGCGAGCATGGCCGCGGGTTCGCAGTCGTATCCGGCGAGGTTCGGAAGCTGGCGGACAATTCGAGAATCGCCACTAAGGAGATCACGGATATATTAACCGATATCCGTTACCAAATCAGCGCCGTGCATGAGCAAGTAGAGAATGGACAAGCAGCCGTCACGACAAGCCGTGACGTATCGAATCAAGTGGAGCAGCTCATTGACCGCATCAATGAAAACACCGAGCTTGTGAAACGCCACTCCGATGCGGTAGGCAGCTCAGCAAGCGAGCTTCACAGCCGTTACTCCAGCATGGCGGACGAAATGGTCAATATAGCTGCTACGACCGAGCAAAACATGGCTTCCGTACAAGAGGTGCATGCGAGCATGGAGACGCAGGATATCAAAATTCATACGATGGTGGAAGAGTATGAGCAGCTTGATCAATTGCTGGTAGAGCTTAAGCAGCTGGCGGGCACCAAATCATAGAGGCATGAAGAAAAGCGCCAGCGGCGAAGCGGGACTGCTCAAGAATGAAGCAGCTTCACTTCGCGGCACTGGCGCTTTTTTGTTTTGTTTTACGGAAATGGCTGCTAAAAAAGTTGGATAAGTGTTGACGAATGAAAAACATCATGTTAAATTTAATTTATCCTATTGAATTAGTCGGAAATAAATAATGTTGCTTGCTTCAGCCTTTATGGCATAACGAACGCTATAGGCTCTGCAAGTTGCGCCCGCTAGAAAACTGGAGGCGCATGCCAATCGAAGCTACATTCGTTTGACGTGCGCCTCCTTTATTTTCTATAAGCTACACCCATTACTTTAGAGAGGATGTTGATTATGTCCCGAACGGTTGAGGTTGCTGATGAATGGTTGCAACGGATTAAAGAGCAATTGGTAGGCGTTCAGTATGGCGTTGTTCAGATCACGATTCACAATGGTCAAATCGTGCAAATCGATCGGACCGAGCGCAGCCGCTTTGATACGGAGAAATCCCCCTCCTCCGTTAAACGGCAAAAATCCTAATCATCGGTTCCCATTTCCCGGAAAAACGAGAGGTAGCGTATGAAGGATAACCTGAGTATGAGCTTGTATGAATGGCCTGATCTAGCATTTCATCATTATTGCTTGCAGATGTATCGCCTGAACCGCGGCACTTATAATACGATCGATCAGTGGCTGTTTGATAACGGCCATCCTGAAATTAAACGCAGGCGGAGAATGATTATCCGTTTCCTCGATGTGATGGCTGCCGAGCAGGCGAAGGGAGAAAGCAAATTTCTATCCTTCGGCAGGGGAAACCTCGTTGCGGAGCTAAGCCGTTTCGTTGCCCAGTATGACAAAGAAGCAAGAGCCGTATTGGCAGCTTACTAATTGTATATGGCTATATTCTAGATCGACCGGATAACCGGAGACATGCTTAGAGAGATGTCTCTGTTTTTTTTTGCCAATAAACCAAACTATCGGAGGTAATCGCTATGAAATATCGCAAACTAGGAAGAACCGGGCTTCAAGTATCGGAGGTAAGCTTAGGCACGATGGCATTTGGCCGCTGGATTGATGAAGAATCATCCGCAACGATACTGGATTTGGCTTTGGACAGCGGAATCAATCTGGTGGATACGGCAAACGTATACGGAGCCGGCGAGTCGGAGCGAATTCTTGGCAATTTGCTGAAAGAGAGACGCCAGCAGATCGTGCTCGCTACGAAGGTGCACGGCCGGGTAGGAGAAGGAATTAACGATGCGGGCCAAAGCCGCTACCATATTTTCAAAGCGGTTGAAGACAGCTTGAAGCGTTTGAAAACAGATTATTTGGATCTGTATCAGGTACATCGTTTTGATCCGAATACGCCGCTCGACGAAACGCTCCGCGCTCTCGATGATTTAGTAACGCAAGGCAAAGTCAGATACATAGGGGCATCCAATTTCGCAGCATGGCAGCTGGCTAAGGCGCATGGCATCAGCGCTTTGCACGGCCTACACCGCTTTGAGAGCTTGCAGCCGGAATACAGCATCATATCGAGGGAGATTGAAAAGGAGATCATTCCGTTCGTGCAATCGGAGAATGTTGGCGTGATCGTCTACAGTCCGCTTGGAAGAGGCGTTCTATCTGGCAAATACCGTGCGGGAGAAGCGCCGCCGGAGGGCTCCCGTCTTGCGGCAGGCGAGCCAAGACTGGAGGAGCTGCTGAAGAAAAACGCGATTCAGCTGGCTGAAGCCATTAGGCCGTTAGCGGAGGAGCGCGGTTTATCGCAGGCACAATACGCGCTTGCTTGGGTGCTTAGCCGACCAGGCATCACATCGGCAATTCTTGGCGCATCCAAGCCGGAGCATATTACGGAAGCCGCGCGAAGCTGGCATGAGCGCTTGAGCGCGGAGGAGCTGGCGAAGGTCGATGCAGCAACCTCGAGCCTGTTAACGACGAGAGAACCGGTGCTAAGCTAAAGCGACAACTTCATACATTCTACCGTATCAATGGAGGATATCAGAGCAGCACATGATATCCTCGTTTTTTTTTACGCAGGTCAAGACGGGAGGTTATTTTGTGGCAGCAGTAACCATTAACCATTTGTATAAACGGTACGGCAAAGATAAGCACGCGGTCGTGCAAGACTTCCAGCTGGAAATCAAGGATAAGGAATTTATCGTGTTCGTTGGCCCCTCCGGCTGCGGCAAATCGACCACGCTGCGAATGATTGCCGGACTTGAGGACATATCGGAGGGTGAGATCTATATCGGGGATCAATTGGTCAATAAGCTTCCTCCCAAGGATCGGGATATTTCCATGGTGTTTCAAAACTATGCGCTGTACCCGAATTTGAGCGTGTATGAGAATATTGCCTTCGGGCTCCGCATGCGGAAGCTGCCCAAGCATGAGATTGATCTGGCGGTCAAGAATGCAAGCCGCATCCTGGAGATCGAGCCATATTTGAACCGGAAGCCGAAGGAGCTCTCAGGCGGCCAACGTCAGCGGGTAGCTCTCGGAAGGGCAATCGTACGCGATCCGAAACTATTCTTGATGGATGAGCCGTTATCGAATCTAGACGCGAAGCTTCGGGTGACGATGCGGATGGAAATTACGAAGCTGCATAAAAAGCTCGGCACGACTTTTATTTTCGTGACGCATGATCAAGTGGAAGCGATGACGATGGCTGATCGCATCGTCGTTATGAAAGGCGGCGTCATTCAGCAATGCGATACGCCTGAGTTGATTTACTCCAAGCCTGCGAATACGTTCGTAGCAAGCTTTATCGGCTCACCGCAAATTAACTTCATCCATGGCCGGATTGAGGAAAATCCTCAGGGCAGGCTGGCGTTCCATACGAATCGCTTTAGTCTGAAGATTAATGAGGCGACGGAGGATATTTTGCGCGTAAATAACCAAGTAAACAAGTCGGTTATATTAGGTATAAGGCCGGAAAACGTGAAGCTGGAGGGATTGTTCTCCGAAACCATTATTACCGGCACCTATAAGGACAATGAGCTGATGGGAGCGGATCGCTTCTTGTATTTGGACATTGGTCAGGAAAAGCCGCTTATTGCGCGTGTTGATCCTGATAACCGGTTTGCGGAGAATGAGAAGGTTAAAGTAGAGCTGGACATTTCGAAGGCCCATTTCTTTCATAAGGATACAGGCGTGCGATTTGCTGAATAACGAAATATGCGAGAAGGAGGGAGACGGCTGCTCGTTATGAAAAAGAAACAAAAATGGTTTGTTTACAGCAGCAGTGTCGTAGTCGCTGCATGGCTGCTCTCTTCGGGCACAGCGGTCACTTCCGTATCGGGAGAAGAAACGGCTGCCGTGGGCTATGCGGATCTGATTGCTACGTTCGATTACGAGGTTGATCCTTATTTCAGCGAGGCGTTAGCGGAATGGCAGGAGCAGGGGATTGGAAATGCCTCTTCGGCCATACAGGTAAATGGAGCGAAGCCAACCCATGTATCGGATGCAGCAGCGATTCGGAGCGGTGATTATGAAGGAAAAGAGGATGTGCTGCTTTGGAAGTCCGGCAGCTCGGGCTGGGTTGAGTACGAGGTTGACGTTGCAGAGAGTGCGCTGTATGAGATCTATGTTTCCTACAATCCGCTGAAGGAGGAAGGAAGCAAAGGACCGATCAGGTGGGCAGTAACCATAGACGGCGAAAGGCCTTTCAGAGAGGCATCCTCTATCGCGCTTTACCGTACTTGGGAGGACGCCCGGCCTATACTGAACAATTCGGATGGCGATGAAATCCGTCCTCGGTCTATAGATGTATCAGGTTGGAGCGAGCAGCCGCTGATTGATTCAGGAGGGGCATATGCGCAGCCTTTGCAATGGCATTTCGCGAGAGGTAGGCACAAGATCCGGCTCGAAGGCTACGATCCGGTTGCGCTGGAGCGTATCGAGCTTCGCCCTAGCAAGAAGATTCCGGCGTACGAGGAAACGGTTGTAAAGAATAGCAGCGTGGCCGAAATAGAAGGCGATACGCTGACGCTTCAGGCGGAGGATTTCGCAACGAAAAACGATACGGCGATCAAGCTGTTCTCGGACAAAAACTCCCGGACGCTTCCGCGTTACAAAGGCAGAATTATATACAATACGGTGGGCGGGCTGCGCTGGCTAGAGCAAAATCAGGAAATTACCTGGTCATTTGACGTGCCGGAGACCGGTCTTTACAAAATCGGTTTCCGTGCTTTGCAGAATACGATTGCTCAGAAAACCTCGTACCGTACGGTACGGTTAGACGGCGAGGTGCCTTTTCAAGAGCTGCTTGCATACGGCTTCCCTTATTCAACGGGCTGGAACGGCATGATCCTGCAAAATAAAAGCAAGGAGCCGTATTTGCTCAAGCTGGAGAAGGGGGCGCATACGTTATCGCTGGCTGTGACGCAGTCGCCGGTCAAGCCGATTATCGTCGACCTAGAGAAGCTGATTGCCCACCTCGACGCGATTGATTGGGATCTGCGTACGATTACCGGAGCCAGCACCAAAAAAATGATCGACCGCAACCGCACCTGGAACATGGATCGGGACTTCCCGGGACTTACAGAACAGATGGAGCTGGCGGCAGCAGTTATGAAGGATTTGTCCAAACGGGTCGTTCAGGCTAATGGGAGCAAGGACTCCATCAGTCAAGGATTGGATACGTCCGCAAAGGATTTGCGGTCGCTGCTCCGCAAGCCGGAGGAGATTCCATACCAGGTAGAGGAAATCGCTTCAATGAGAGAAAAGTTCGCGACATTTATTGACACGCTCGTAAAGCAGTCGCTGCAGCTCGACGAGGTTTACATCATTCCGGAGAAATCGGATGCTCCCGATATGGAGGCTGGGTTTTTCAATCGCGTATGGGGCGGAGCGCAAAACTTTGTGTATTCGTTCGACGCAAGAGACAGCCTGAAGGAGCTCGATGACAAGAAGCTGAACATCTGGGTGCAGCGGGGGCGGGATTACGTGGATCAGCTCCAGCAGCTTGCCGATGAGTCTTTCACGCCCGATACGGGCATTGAGGTGAAAGTAAACCTGCTGCCGAATCCGGAGCTTCTGCTTATGTCCAACGCCGCGGGCGTTCAGCCGGATATTGCGCTTGGGTTAACCCAGGATCTTCCCGTTGATTACGCGATTCGCGGGTCGCTGCAAAATTTGAGTGAATTCGAAGATTTCAAACAGCTCTATCCGCAGTTCAGCCCAGGCTCGTGGCTTCCGCTTCATTATAATGGCGGTTATTATGGCGTACCGGAAACGCAGTCGTTTCAAGTGCTTTATTATAGAAAGGATATTTTGGATCGCCTCGGAATCGGCATTCCGCAAACGTGGGATGAGGTGTATCAGCTTCTGCCGACGCTGCAGCAGAACTTCATGAACTTCTATGTGAATCCGAAGGAGTTCACCCATTACTTCTATCAGAACGGCGTGGATTTCTATGAGCCTGGCGGCATGAAGTCCGGACTGGATACACCGGAAGCGTATCAGGCTTTCAAGCAATGGACGGATTTGTTCAATACGTACGCCGTTGAGCGGGAGGTTCCTAGCTTCTACCAGCATTTCCGTACGGGAACGATGCCGATCGGCATCTCGGATTACAATATGTACGTGCAGCTTTCGGCAGCGGCTCCCGAGCTTAACGGGCGGTGGGGCATTGCGCTCATTCCGGGTACGAAGCAAGCCGACGGCACGATCAGCCGCTGGGCTGGCGGGGGCCAGCGTACTGGCGTTATTTTTGAGAAGTCGAACAAAAAGGAGGAAGCGTGGCAATTTCTAAAATGGTGGCTGTCAACCGAAACGCAGGCGCAGTATGGCTCCGATCTCGAAGCCATTAACGGAGTCGCCTTCCGCTGGAATACGTCCAATGTGGAGGCATTCACGCAGCTCCCTTGGAAAACCGAAGACGCGGCTACCATTTTGAATCAATGGAAGTGGTACAAGGACATTCCGAATGTGCCGGGAGGTTATTTCCTCGAGCGAGAAATTAATAATGCATGGGTCCGTTCCGTGGTCAAGACGACGAATTACATGTCCTCGCTTGAACAGGCCGTAAGGGATATTAACCGCGAGCTGCTCAGAAAGCAGCAGGAATTCGGTTTCATTGACGAGCAGGGGAAACTGGTTCGGAAATTGGAGATTCCAGTTGTGGATCAGCCTTGGGAAGGGATTGACCGCTATGTGGACTAAAATCTGGGCTTTTCGAATTTCGTACTTATTCATCGCGCCATTCCTGATATGCTTTGCGCTGTTTATCGTCATCCCGATTATATCTGCGGTCGGACTAAGCTTTACTTACTTCAACGGGATTGAGCCGCCGCGCTTTATCGGCTGGAGCAACTTTCAATATTTGATCGCACAGGATTTGCTTTTCTTGAAATATGCGCTGCCGAATACATTCAAATTTGCCGTTATCGTAGGTCCGGGCGGTTATGCCGCGGCATTTCTGCTGGCATGGCTAATCTCCCGGCTGCGGGGCGGCTACCGCAAATGGGTAGCGCTTGCGATGTATACGCCGTCGCTAACGGTAGGAATCGCAATGACGATTATATGGCTGCCGCTGCTATCGGGTGACCGAATCGGCTATTTGAACAGCTTTCTTCTAAAGCTGGGGTTAATCGACATTCCGAAGCTGTGGGTGACCAGTCCGGACTATCTGATGAATGCGATGATCGCCGTTACGCTCTGGTCGAGCATGGGAGTAGGCTTCCTAGCGATGCTTGCCGGCATACTTAATGTGGATACCACTTTATATGAAGCAGGGAAAATAGACGGCATCAAAAACAATTTGCAGGAGCTATGGTTCATTACGATTCCTTCCATGAAGCCGCAAATGCTGTTCGGCGCCGTGATGGCAATTGTCACGACCTTCAAAACGGGCTCAATCGGCGTGGAGCTCTCGGGGCAGAATCCGACACCGGAATATGCGGGCCATTTGATCGTGAACCATATTAACGACTATGGCCTTATCCGTTTCGAAATGGGATACGCGGCGACGGTTTCCGTGTTTCTTCTAATACTAATGTATTTCGCGAACAAGCTTAGCTGGGGATTGTTCGGGACGAAGGAGGAATAACACCTGAAACAATCAAGTTTTGCTGTGAGAATCAGCTTTAACGTGTTCATGCTCGCGCTGTCTATTATCATGGTGCTTCCAATCATTTATATTTTCAACCATGCCTTTAAGCCTTACCATGAGCTGTTCATTTATCCGCCGAGGTTTTTCGTTCAAGAGCCTAATGTCCAAAACTTCGTTGAGCTGTTCTGGGTAACCTCGAACTCTATCGTTCCGGTGTCCCGCTATTTGTTCAACAGCTTGTTCATCTCGGCCGTAAGCGTGGCAGGCGTTACGATTGTGAGCGCGCTTTGCGCCTATCCGTTGTCGAAGCATCCGTTCCCGGGCCGCAAGCTCATATTCGCGACGATTATTCTAATGCTGATGTTCACGCCGGAAGTCATTCAAATTCCAAGGTATTTGGTCGTCAGCCAGCTTGGCATTATGAACACGTATTGGGGGCATTTGCTCCCGGTGCTTGCGCTGCCTGTCGGCGTATTCCTGCTTAAGCAATTCGTCGACCAAATTCCGGATTCGCTGCTTGAGGCATCAAGAATGGATGGCGCGAATGAATTTATAGTGTTTGCCAGGATTGTTATTCCGATGTGCATGCCTGCGATCGCGACAGTAGCGATTCTATCCTTCCAGAACTCATGGAGCAATACGGAAACCTCCATGCTGTTCATGCAGGACGATGAGATGAAGAACTTTCCGTTTTTCCTCTCCACGCTGACTAGCAATCTGGCGAATAACGTCGCGCGTCAAGGCGCTGCTGCCGTAGCGGCGCTTATTATGCTCGTCCCTAATTTGATTTTCTTTATTATTCTTCAAAGCAAGGTTATTTCTACAATGGCGCATTCGGGTATCAAATAAGGAAGGGGGGAGACGTTTGAAGAACAGGAGGCCGCGGATTGTTCCGATCATCACAGTTCTGATTACGGCGATTTACATCGCGTGGCCCAGCATGCAGGCTGCAGCCTCGCAGCTTCCGTACGAGACCTATTACAAGGATGGATTCGGACAGCTGGTCAAAACGCAGGCGGCGTATATTCCTTCCGGCGTTATCGGCACGAACGTGCGTATTCCCGAGGATGGCCTAGCGTCTGCCACGGAAAATCCGGAGAAGCTGCAGCTTAATCAGCCTAAGGATATTTTTGTTGACGGCAAGGATCACATCTACATTGCCGATACGGGCAATAACCGTATCGTCCATTTGGATCAGGAAGGTCAATACGTCCGCGAAATAAAGGTGGAGGAAAGCCCGCTTAAGAAGCCGAGCGGCTTGTACGTGGATGCTGCGGGCGAGATCTATGTTGCGGATACGGGTAACAATCGCGTTGTGCGGCTGGATAAGGAAGGCAAGCTGCTAAAAGCCTTTGCCCGCCCCGAATCCAGCTATTTGCCTGCGGATTTCAAATACGATCCTGTTAATCTTATCGTAGATAAGCGGGGGTTCATCTATGTTACGACGCTAGGGGCGTTCCAAGGCTTGGTCCAGCTTGATCCCGAAGGAAAGTTCATAAGCTTCTTCGGCCCTAACCGCGTCGCGTTCTCTTTATTTGATTCGTTCAAGCGGTTCGTCTATACGAGGGAAATGTATCAAAGGGAGCTGAAGAAGCTTCCCGGAGCGATTGCGAACTCGACGATCGACAGGAACGGTTTTATTTATACCGTTACGAAGGAGATACAGTCGGATCAAGTCAAGAAGCTCAACATTGCCGGTCTGGACCAGCTAAAGGGCAAAGGAGAATTTGCGGCGCTGCAGCCCGTTAAATCATACGGCGAGCTGTTCCATTACTCGCAGCAGGGCATAAGCCCCCAGCTGAATGACATAACGGTGGACGCCGCGGGCAATATCACCATCATTGATTCGGTATCGAATATAATCAGCCAATATGATTTAAATGGGAATTTACTGTTCTTCTGGGGCGGAGACGTGATAACGGCCACCTCAAAGACGGGCGTCGTGAAGACGCCCGCAGCCATCGCGAATAATTCGAAGGGCGACCTGCTCGTGCTCGATAGCGTCAACAACTTCATTCAGGTGCTTAGGCTGTCAGAGTTCGGAGGCTTGGTTCATGAAGCAAACCAGTTAACGCAGGAAGGCAGATATGAACAAAGCGAGCCGCTTTGGAGCGAGGTTCACCGCTTGAATGCGCAGTATACGCCGGCCATTATCGGACTGGCAAAGGCCGCGTACAAGAACGAGGATTACGAGAGAGCGGAGGAACTTTTCTATCAGGCAGGGGTCGTAAACGGCTATTCGGAATCCTTCTGGCAGAATAGGCTGAAATGGTTCCAATCCCACTTCGGCTTAATTATGAATATCGCGCTTGCTGCCGGCATCGTTTATCTGCTATGGAATAGTTTGGCGAAGAGGCTCAGGCGTGGCGGAGCGCACCGCGTGAAGCGAATGCCGAAGCATGTGCTGCTTGAGCAGCTCGGGCATGTTTGGTATTTGATCAAGCATCCGGTCGACGGCTTCTACGCGATCAGGTACGAGTATAAAGCGGGATGGCTAAGCAGTTTAATTGTACTCGCAGCTGCGCTGGCATCCTTTGCTTACATGCAAGCGGGCACGAGCTTTATATTTAATCCATCCGTGCTTATCGGCATCGACTTGTTTCCGATTACGATTCAATTTATCGGCATATGGCTCGGCTGGGTCGTTGCCAACTATTTGATCAGCTCGCTGCTCAGAGGGGAAGGACGCTTCCGTGACGTTTTTTATGGCAGCTCCTACGCCTTATTTCCGATTATCCTTATTGGAATACCGGTAACTCTTCTATCACATGCATTGACGCTGAACGAGCTGGCCATTTTTAATTTTTTAAAGCTGTTGATTTTGGTTTGGGCCGCCTTGCTGTTCGTTTGGATGGTTCAAGGCATACATAACTACACGTTTATTGAAGCGTTATTTATTATCGTTCTGTCATTAATCGCGCTGGCCATCATTATTGTATTAATTTTCATTCTGATCAGCCTGAGCATTGAGCTCATTAACTTTATCAATTCCTTGTATCAGGAGGTGATCATCCGATGACGGTCCTTTTACGCAATAAAAAGCTCCTAGCCAAACTCGTATTTTTCGTGGTATTGCTGGCGGGGCTCGGATGGATCGCGCTGTTGATCGGGGGGGCCATTGGAAGTCCGCCGCCTAATTCGACAGCTGTCTCCACACTGTTCGAGCCAAGCGGCAAGACGCTTTACAAAGCTGGCTTGCCAACGGATGAAGGCTTCGAGCAGGTTGCAGATTCGGGCGCGCTCAAGCTGCTGGTTGACAAAACGACCGCACACTTCCAGGTGGTAGACAAAACGACCGGCAAGGTGTGGCGCTCGTATCCCGAACCGAAGTATTGGCAGGAGGAAACCGTTCCGAGTACATGGAAAAATAATTTGTCATCGCCGCTCATGGTGGAGTACGTGAATGCCAAAAACTACAAATCCTCCTCCGTAACGGCGGGACTGATTGAAAACCAAGGTTATCTGGAAAACTTTCAACCGGTCGACGGTGGCTTCAACGTGACCTTTGCGCTGCCAAAGGTGGAATTCAAAATACCGATCGAGGTGAGGCTGCACGAAAATTACGTGGAGACCCGGATCGTGGATTCGGGCATCATCGAGGGCGCGTTAAGCTTGCTTAATATCAAGCTGTATCCGTTGTTCGGGGCGCAGCCTTCTGCCGGGCAGGATGGCTATATTCTCTTGCCGGATGGATCGGGGTCGCTCATCCGCTTTGAGTCAGATAGAACGATGCAGCAGCTTACTTATAACGAGAGCGTATACGGCCAGGACCTTTCCTATTACAACGAGAATACGGGCAGGCAAAGAATCGCTATGCCTGTATATGGTATCAAGTCGGGCGATCAAGGCTTTCTTGCGATCATCTCGGAAGGCGAGCCGTTCGCGAATGTGTATGCGGCGCCATCTGGCGCAGTTGGCCGCTCGAACTGGGCGACGACGGAGTGGCAGTACCGCAAGCGTTTTTTTCAAAGCGTAAGCAAGAGCACGGGGGAAGGCTTCTATACCTACAGCGGCGAGAAGTTTCTTACGGATGCGCGCGCAACCCGCTATTATCCGCTGCTGGCGGAAGAAAGCGACTATGCGGGGATGGCTAAGGTGTACCGCGATTATTTGATTCATGAGCAGGGCGTTAAGCCGCTGGAGACAGCGGGCAAGGATGTGCCGCTGTTCGTGGATATCGTCGGTGCGGATATCGAGAAGGGGCTATTTGCCGACTCTTACCTCACAGCGACGACGACTTCGGAGGCGGAGAAGCTCGTTCGTGGGCTATATGATCAGGGCATCCACCAATTGCAGGTCCATTACTCAGGGTGGCAGCAGGATGGATTCAGTACGCACGGGGGCTATTTCCCGGTGGACAAACGCCTTGGCGGCAACGGCGGCATGAAGAGGTTTATCGCTTTTGCCCATAGCCTGGACATTCCCGTCTACTTGACGGCCAAATACACGCTGAACACGAACGGAGATGACCGCTTCTGGTGGAGAAGGGACGGCCTGCGCAATTTGGCGGGAACGGTGCTCGAGGAACAGAAGAATGACGATCAGGATGCTGCCTCCTTCGTAAGCCCAAGGTTCTATGAGAAGGTTGTGGCAAGCGACTTGCGGGATTACAAAAGCTTGGGAGCGGACGGTATTTATTTCGAAGACGGCATCGGGCAGCAGGTAAATACCGATTTTAACGGCCGCTACGAAGCGAGCCGGAACGACGTTGTCGACATTCAGTCCCGCATATTGGAGCAAGCGAAAACGGAGCTTGGATCTGCCGCTGCGAACAACGTCAATTTTTACGCGCTGAACCGAATTGATCATGTTCACCGCTTAACCGATGACTATTCGTACGATGTATTCATCAGCGAGGCAATACCCTTTGCACAGATCGTATTGCACGGCCTGCGCACCTACACGCTCGATTGGTCCAATCTGCGCGATGAATTCGGCGATGAATGGCTGCGGAGCATTGAATATGGCGCATACCCGGCATATGTGCTCGGCAGCGACAAGTCGGACAATTTGAAGCGATCGTATTCGTTATGGTACTACAGCTTGAATTACAAGGATTGGCTAAGCGACATACGCGAGGAATATGCGAGAAGCAACGAAGCGCTTGCCCCCGTGCAGCAGCAATATATTACGGGGCACCGGACGATCGCGCCAAACGTGAAGGAAACGACCTATGGCAACGATTATCGAATTGTTGTCAACTATAACGAGACGGATTACAACAAGGATGGTATTTTCGTTCCAGCCAAAGACTTTGTCGTCATTAAAGGGGGAACGAAGCCATGAAGCTGAGGAGGAAGCTTGAGAGTACGACAATACGCAAGCTAGAGGGCTCGCTCTTTATTGCGCCGTGGGTGTTTGGTTTTCTTGTTTTCGTAGCGTTTCCGCTTGGCTACTCGCTCTATATGAGCTTTCATCAGGTCAAAATCACGGTGAACAGCGTCAATTATACGTTTATCGGACTTAACCATTACCGGGAAATACTGGTCGCGAACGGCAGCCTGCTTTATGAGGAGCTGTTTCCGTTTCTGCGGGAGTCCGCGATGATGATTCCGATTATACTGGTTTTTTCCTTGCTTGTAGCCATCCTGCTCAATTTACGGTTTCCTGGGAGAACGCTGTTCAGGGTTATCTTTTTTCTTCCGGTTATTTTCTCCTCAGGGCAAATCGTGCAGGAGTTTATCGCGCAGGGAGAGGGCTCGCTCAGCATTATGGAGACGCTGCGCATCGACTATTATTTGCGGGAATACGTGCCGGGAGCGTGGGTGACTCCGATCCAAAAGGTAATGAGCTCATTCGTGCTCGTGCTCTGGTACTCAGGCGTTCAAATTCTCATATTTCTTGCGGGCAGGCAGACGCTGCCAGCCTCCGTCTATGAGGCGTCCCGCATCGACGGTTCCGGACCATGGAACACCTTCTGGAAAATTACGCTGCCGGGCCTTGTTCCCTATATCTTCTTGAATCTCATGTATACGGTCGTCGATTTGTTCACTTTCCCGTCCAATCCGATTATAAGCCGGGTGAATACGAGCAACTACGGCAGCTCCAGCGCGTTAGCCTGGATTTATTTTTCGATTATATTAACTTTTGTGCTCCTGACCTTGTTTATTTACAGCAGAGTCGACAAATCGCTTTCAGGCAAACGATAACCATAGTGAGGAGGATGCCGTAATGAAGTTGGCCAAAAGAGGCACCGATGCCGTTGCTAGAGCTTATTCGGATGACCGGGTACGGAAGAGCCTGCTCGCGCTGAAATACCGGCTGCTGGGAGCAGAAATAGACAAGGGCTTGGTGTTTAAGCTGTTTGTTTACGTCATCCTGATCAATGTCGCATTTATTTATATAAAACCGATCCTGTATATGGTGACGACGATGGTCAAGGATGCTAGGAACATTCTAGACCCGACGGTCATTTGGGTACCGAAAACGCTGTTCTGGGGTCATCTGCAGCAAGCGAGCGAAATGCTGAACTATGGTAAAAGCTTTCTGATCAGCGTATCGATCGCTTCCTCAGTGGCGGTGCTGCAGGTGTTTTCCTGCGCAATTGCGGGCTATGCGTTCGCGAGGCTAGATTTCCCGTTCAAGAAGGTCTGGGGAGCGCTGCTGCTGTTCACGTTTATTATGCCGCCGCAAATTACGATTCTTCCTTCGATCATGCTATTTAAGGAGTTCGGCTGGCTGAATACGTTTCTGCCGATGGTCGTGCCCGCGATATTTGGCCATGGCCTGAAGGGGGCCATGTTCGTCATTATTTACCGATCCTTCTACTCGACGCTGCCGAAGGAATTGGATGAGGCAGCACGAATGGACGGAGCTGGCCCTTTCCGGATGTTCTTCCGCGTTATGTTCCCCATTTCCCGCTCAGCTACGGTCGTGGTCGTGCTGTTCTCGTTCGTGTGGAACTGGAATGATTTCTACTTCCCGTCGCTGTTCATGTTCACGGCGGAGAATGTACCGTTATCCATCACGCTTGCTAGAATGGCAGGCGAGATGAAGCTTGCCGAGGGCGCGGGAGAAATTACCGTGTATGCGGAGGCTATCAAAATGGCGGCATCCTTCCTCATCATTATGCCGCTGCTGGCTGTATACCTGTTCGCCCAGCGCTGGTTTATCGAAGGGGTCGAGCGCACCGGCTTGGTGGAATAGGCAGAAAAATGAATTGACAGATGAAATAGATGATGATAAATTCATGAAACAGTAATTATATAATTATAAACCAATAAGAATACTTGGTTATTATCGACCGGATAGCCGGAGATTGCCTTAGGGCAGCTCCGGCTATTTTTTATGTCTCGATTGTGCTGCGGCAAGCAGCGGAGACGGAGCGCTGAACGAAACCGTAAAGGAGCTTGGCGATGAGCGTAACGGAACGAAAACTGAATCTTAATGCATTTTTGGCAGCATCAGGGCATCACGAGGCATCTTGGCGGCATGCGGACACGAGTCCGGAACGGGGAGTCGATATTAAGCATTATTTGAAGCTTGCCCAGATTGCCGAGCGCGGCTTGCTCGATTCCGTGTTTCTGGCAGACGGGTATTGGGCGCATTCCGGTTCACTCGAGCCGTTTACCTTGCTGTCCGCGCTGGCTGCGGCAACGAAGAGAATCGGGCTTATCGCAACGGTGGAGACGACCTATAACGAGCCTTACCATGTCGCACGGAAGTTCGCTTCCCTCGACCATATCAGCAAAGGGAGGGCAGGCTGGAATATCGTGACTGGGGCGGGGCCTGCCGCTGAGCAGTTCAGCCGCACGAAGCATCCTGAGCATCACGAGCGGTATGAATCGGCAGAGGAGTTCGTTGCCGTCGTGAAGCGGCTTTGGGACAGCTGGGAGGATGACGCGGTTCGGAGCGACAAGGAAGGCGGCGTGCTCGTTGATGCCTCCAAGGTTCGCGAGATTGCTTTCATAGGGAAGCACTACGCGGTTAAAGGTCCTTTGAACATTGCAAGGCCGCCTCAGGGCTATCCGGTGCTGGTGCAGGCGGGCTCGTCAGAGACCGGCAAGGCGTTTGCCGCGAAATTAGCAGAGGTGATCTTCACCGCGCAGCTGACATTCGAAGAAGCGAGGGCGTTCTACGCGGATGTAAAGTCACGGCTCCCGCAGTATGGCAGGGAAGCCAATGAGCTGAAGATACTGCCGGGATTAAGCCCGGTGCTGGCAGATACGGTGGCCGAAGCCAAAGAAATAGAGGAAGAGCTATTCCAGCTAATCGACCATCAAGGCGCAATTAACCGGCTATCCTCTCGGCTCGGCATCGACTTATCCAGCCATGGGCTGGATGATTTCGTCAGCCTGGACGGAGCTCAAACTACGGATCAGGTCAGCGGAATGAAAAGCCGCCATCAGCTGATACTCGACCTGATTGAAAGGGAGCGGCCGACGGTTAGGCAGTTAATTAACCGTCTGGCAGGAGCCAGAGGGCATTTTACCTTTACGGGAACGCCGCTGCAGCTGGCGGATGTCATTGAGAAGTGGTTTTTAAACGGCGCTGCCGATGGCTTTAACATCATGCCGCAAATTTATCCGAGCGGCTTGGAACGGTTCGTCGACAAGGTGATTCCCGAGCTGCAAAACCGAGGCTTGTTCCGCACCTCCTACGAGGAGCAGACGCTGCGCGGCAATCTGGGGCTGGCTCGCCCAGGGAATGCATTAATCAACCCATATCCAGAAAAAGAGGTGCATATTTCATGAGCGAAGCTGATCGCAAGGTTCATCTAAACGTATTTCTACGCGCTACGGGGCATCATGCAGGCGCATGGCGGCATGCGGATTCGCATCCGGAGCTTGAGCTCGATATCGAGTATTTAGGCAAGCTGGCTCAGATTGCGGAGCGCGGCAAGCTGGATTCCATTTTCCTAGCCGATGGGTACGCTGGCGGTGGGAGCAAGCTGGAGCCGTTCACGCTGCTGTCGGCACTTGCGTCCCTTACGGAGCATATCGGCTTGATCGCGACGGTGGGGACCGTGTACAACGACCCGTTTCACGTTGCAAGGCAATTCGCGTCGCTTGACCACATAAGCGGAGGCAGAGCAGGCTGGAACATCGTAACAGGCGCTGGCTCTGCAGCCCATAATTTCAGCAGGGATGAGCATCCAGAGCATGCCGAGCGCTATGAGACGGGCGAGGAATTCGTGGAGGTCGTGAAGCAGCTGTGGGACAGTTGGGAGGATGACGCGCTCATCTTCGATAAAGCAGCTGGCAAGCTCGTCGATACGAGCAAGGTGCACGAGATTAATTTCAAAGGACATACGTATTCGGTAAAAGGGCCGCTCAATATCCCGCGTCCGCCGCAGGGCTATCCGGTGCTCGTTCAAGCAGGCTCCTCCGAGCAAGGGAAGGAGCTGGCAGCAAAAACCGCCGAGGTCATCTTCACGGCCCAGCAGACATTCGATGCCGGACGCGAATTTTACAGCGATGTGAAGGGCCGACTAGCGAAGTACGGCAGAACGGCCGATCAGCTTGTTATCCTTCCAGGGCTTGCGCCTATCGTAGCTGACACGGAGGCGGAAGCGCGGGAGCTAGAAGCGGAGCTTCATGCCTTTGTCGACACGAAACGCGCGCTAGACGGCTTATCCGATAGATTCACCGTGAATTTGAATGATTATGATCTGGATGCTCCGGTTCCGCTTGACAAAGCGAAGCCTTCTGAGCAGTTTAACGGCATTCGCAGCAGGCAGGAGGTCGTGCTGGACGCGGCTCGCCGCGAAGGCTTTACGATTCGCCAGCTGCTGTACCGCAGCAACGGGGGACATGGCCATATTACATTTACGGGATCTGTGCTGCAGACGGCGGACCTCATCGAGAAATGGTTCAGGAACCATGCGGCTGACGGATTCAACGTATTGCCGCAGCTCTTCCCGACAGGTCTTGAAATCTTTGTCGACAAGGTGATTCCTGAATTGCAGAACCGCGGCTTGTTCCGCACCGAGTATGAAGGCAGCACGCTGCGAGAAAGCTTGGGCCTTGCGCGGCCGGCCAACACACGCCAATTCCTAAAGATCTAAGGGCGGATCTGAGCCAACTATAAAGAGAAATGAGAGGGAATGATATGAAAAAGCTGGAGTCTACCGTTATTATCCTATTCATCGTTTTGCTCGTTACTGCCTGCGGAAGCGGGAACAACGCGCCGGCAGCAGAGTCTGCTTCATCCAATACGCCCGCTAAGACGGATAGCGCATCGGAGCAGGCAAGCTTCAAGAAGCTTGGCGACGAGCCGCTTAAGCTCAGCTTCTACTCTACTGGGGCAACCTTTACCGACGTAGAGTTCGAGGCGATGATTGCAGGTCCGATCCATGCCAAATATCCGAATGTCACGATTGAGCGCATTACGCCGGCTGCTACGACAACCCCTGAAGAGGTGCTGTCCACGCATGTGCCCGATATTATTTTCGGCAGCGTGCAGCAGCGAGTCATCCGCACCGGCGTCTATCAGGATTTAAGAGAGCTGATTAAACGCCATCAATTCGACGAGAGCCGCCTGAAGCCGATCGGCTACGATTATATTAAGGATATTACGAAAGGCAAAGGGGATGCCGTCCTCGCCCTGCCGTTTAATATCAATCAGCATGTACTCTATTATAACAAGGATATTTTCGATAAATTCGGTGTTCCTTACCCGGACGAGAAGCAGCTGACGTGGGATGAAGCGTTAGAGCTGGGAGCGAAGCTGACTCGTACGGAAAACGGCGTAAACTATATTGGTCTTGTCGTTGACAACCTGACCGGCTTATCCAAATCACTGGGCTTGCCGTATTTGGACAGGGAAAGCGGCCAAGCCGCGCTGGATTCGCCGGAATGGCTGCGCGTGTTCGAGCTGCAGAAGAAAATTTATGAAATACCGGGTTATATTACGCCTGACGGTACTTGGAACTGGACACGGGATCACTTTATGAAGGACCAGAACGTTGCGATCCGCGTCTCTTGGCTTGCGAACATGGTCGGGCCGCTTGAAGAGCTGCGCCAGCAGGGCGTGGAATTCAATTGGGACATTGCGCCCGCACCGAACTTTAGCGACAGACTAGGCAACACGCGTGAGGCACAGATCCATTCGATTGCGATCAACAGCCAAAGCCCTCATCAGGACGAGGCATTCCAGGTTATTGCGGAAATTTTATCGGATGAAGGACAGCGCATTATTGCTAAAAACGGGCGCGTCCCTTCGATTATCAACCCGGAGCTGGAGAAGGATTACGGTGCGGAGATCCCTGTATTGCAAGGGAAAACCGTACAGAACGTTTTTATCGGGGATCCCATTCAAGAGCACTACATCCACCCATATGAATCAAGCATTTCAATTAGGCTGACCGAGGCTGCCGAGGACCTGGCGATTCATGGCCTGGATGTGAATTCCGCTATCCGCAAAGCGACAGATGCAATCAATAAGGATGTCGAGACTTTAAAAACGACGATCGGTGAATAACGGGCCGAAAGGAGAGGGGATATAAGATGAGCCATTCTCAGCGTAAATTGAACCTGAATGCCTTTTTATTCGGGACCGGCCACCATGAGGCATCATGGCGGCTCCCTGAGGCTAAGCCGGAGCGCAATCTCGATTTCCGGCATGTGCTCGAGATCGTTCAGACTGCGGAGCGCGGGCTGATGGATTCCGTGTTTTTGGCGGATGGCTACTCGGGGCGCTCGAACAAGCTGGAGCCGTTCACGGAGCTGGCTGCGCTGGCAAGCCGAACCAAGCATATTGGGCTTATCGCGACGGTCGGCACGACCTATAACGAGCCGTTCCACATTGCCCGCAAATTCGCGTCTCTCGACCATATCAGCAAGGGGAGGGCCGGCTGGAATATCGTGACGGGAGCGGGATCGGCCGCACATAATTTCGGCCGCGAGGAGCACCCGGACCATGCTCTTCGCTATGAAGAAGCGGATGAGTTCGTGGAGGTCGTCAAGCAGCTGTGGGACAGCTGGGAGGACGGCGCTGTTCTCAGCGATAAAACGGCAGGTGTCCTTATCGATAAAGCGAAGATGCACGAAATTGATTTCAAAGGGAACTATTACACCGTAAAAGGACCGCTTAACATTGCCCGTCCGCCGCAGGGCTACCCGGTACTCGTGCAGGCAGGGTCTTCGGAGAGCGGCAAGGAATTTGCCGCCAAGGTAGCGGAGGTGATATTCACTGCGCATCAAAGCATTGAAAGCGCTCAGGCTTTCTACAAGGATGTTAAATCGAGACTGCCGAAATACGGAAGGGGCGCCGAGCAGTTGAAAATCTTGCCAGGAATTAGCCCCATTCTTGCCGATACGCTTGCGGAAGCGCAGGAAATCGAGAATGAGCTGTTCGAATACGTCAATCACGAGGGTGCGGTTAGACGGCTTTCGGAGCGGCTTGGCATTGATTTATCGGAGCATCCGCTTGACCAGCCGCTCCTTCTTGACGGGGCAAAAGAAACCGCCGAGGTGAACGGCAACAAAAGCCGGCACCAGCTTATACTGGACCTTATCCGCCATGAGCATTTGACGCTAAAGCAGCTGATTAACCGATTGGCGGGAGCCAGAGGGCATTTTACCTTTACAGGCACGCCGCTGCAGCTTGCAGATACGATTGGGGAATGGTTCCATGGGGGAGCAGCCGACGGGTTTAATGTGATGCCCCAAATTTATCCGAGCGGACTCGAAGCCTTCGTGAACAAGGTCATACCGGAGCTGCAAAATCGAGGTTTGTTCCGCACGGAGTATGAGGGCAGCACGCTGCGTGAGAACCTAGGATTAAAGCGGCCTGCGAATGTCCGCCATGAGGCGAATGCCGTTTTGTAAAAGGCTGGAATGCATGCAGGCGCTTCAACCACGATATGACATAGGCTGTCTATAGCCCACAAAGGGAGAGAAAAGAACAATGAGAAAGATAAGTTTGGGCATAGTCGTATTCACCGTATTTACATTATTGACTGCATGCGCGAGCGCGGGCAATAAACAGGCTGACAATCAGGCTGGCGCAAATCAGGAGGCAGCAGCCAACGTTAAGGCGGATAACGCGCAGCCGGAATTTAAGAAGCTGGGCGATGAGCCGCTTACGCTCACCTTCTTCAGTACGAGCGGCACGTTCCCGGACGTCGAGTTCAATACGCTGATCGCGGATCCGATTAAGAAGAAATATCCGAATGTAACGATTGAACGCATTACGCCGGCTGCCACGACGACCAACGAGGAAGTGCTGTCCACTCATGTGCCAGACATCATTTACTCGTCCTCTTCCTCCCATCAGCGAATTATTCGAACAGGCGCGTATGAGGACCTAAGGGAGCTGATTAAGCGCCATAACTTCGACGAGAGCCGCATTAAACCGATACTATACGATTATATCAAAGACATAACGAAGGATAAGAACGGAGAGATCTATGCAATTCCTTTCAACGCCAATCAACACGTTCTCTATTACAATAAGGATATCTTCGATAAGTTCGGCGTTCCTTATCCGACAGAGAAGCAATTGACGTGGGATGAGACGCTGGAAATCGCGGCGAAGCTGACACGAACCGAAAACGGCGTGAATTATATCGGCCTGTCCGTTGATAATCTTACCGGCTTGGCGAAAGGACTTGGCCTGCCGTACGTAGATCGCGAAACCGGCAATGCCGCGCTCGATACGCCGGATTGGCTGCGCGTGTTCGAGTTGAACAAGCGGATCTTTGAGATTCCTGGCTATGTGACGCCGGAAAATACGTGGAACTGGGGACGTGATCAGTTCATGAAGGATCAAGTCATCGGCATGCGCGTCACATGGCTGGCGAACATGGTCGGACCGCTCGAGGAGCTGCGCCAGCAGGGCGTGGAGTTTAACTGGGACATCGCGCCGGCGCCGAACTTCAGTGACCTGCTGGGCAAAACAAGGGAAGCGCAGATCCATTCTCTATCCGTCAATAGTCAAAGTAAGCATAAGGATGAGGCTTTTCAGGTTATCGCGGAAATTCTGTCCGATGAGGGACAGAAGATACTAGCCCGCAACGGACGGGTACCTGCCGTTATCAACCCCGAGCTGGAGAAGGAATACGGGCTTGATATTCCGGTGCTGCAGGGCAAGTCGGTTCAGAACGTGTTCATTGGCGAGCCGCTGCAGGAGCACTATATACATCCGTACGAGCTGGAAATTACGACTAGGCTGACGGAGGCAGCCGAGGATTTGGCCGTTAACGGTCTTGACGTGAATTCCGCGATTCGCAAAGCGACGGAGGCCATTAATAAAGATGTCGAAACGCTGAGAACGACGATCGGCGATAAATAAGCGCGGGAGAAGGCGGCGGCTGGGTTCGCTGCCGCTTTCTTATGCAAGCAGAGCAAGCAGAGCAAGCAAAGCAAGCAAAGCAAGCAGAGCAAGCAAAGCAAGCAAAGCAAGCAAAGCAAGCAAGCAGAGCAAAGGTGCAGCAGCCCACGCGGCCCCTTTGCTTTGTGCTGCGCGCTTTTCTTTTGAATCGAAGACAAACGGGAGCAGGGGACTAATATATCCCCTGCTCCTGTTTGTTGCGTTTATTTTGCATAACGTCCGGGATGGTCATTCTGCAAGCTTGGCGAATGCCTGCAACAAAACCAAAGGCGGGTCCGTGCGAATGCGAAGCCAATGGCCCAGCGAAATAAAGCCCGGGAACGCTGCTTTCGAATTGAGGGCCAAGGAGAGGAAAACCATCAAACGGAGCTTGCTCTCGCTTGAGGGCTGAAAGTAATGGAGGAGGAAGGAACGGAACCTTCTCCAGAGCGATCCGGTAGCCCGTTGCCGAAATGATATGATCAACGAGCCGTATTTGCTTATTCGTCAAGGTGAGTTTAGCTTTCCCATCTTCGGTGGGCTCGGCCCGTTCGATGACCGAATTCCCGGTTGCGGTTACCTTGCCCTCTACGTACGGCCTTAAAAATGCGGCGACGCTGCCTTGACGCGGCGTGTTCCACCTCTCCAGCTTGAGCTCGACCGGCTGGGAATAAAATTGCTCCGAGGAGTCGATGAGTCTTTGGCCAGAGGCGGTATTGTCTTCACCCGCGAACGAGACGGATTCCCGCCTATAGAGGAGCTCGGGCTTGCTGCCAGCCAAATGAAGCAGCGCCGCCGCTTCCCATGCGCTTTGGCCGCTGCCGATAACAGCGACTTGCTTGCCTGCGAAACGGTGAAAATCGGATTGCCCGAAGGTATGCGTGACTAGCTCAGGCGAGAGCTTACTGAGTACGGGGGGAATGTAGCTGTAATGCTGCAAGCCCGTTGCGACAATGGCATACTTGGCTGAATAACGTTTGTTATGATCCGTGGTTGCGAGGAAACAGCCATTTGCTTGGTCAAGCCGGACCACAAGCTCAGGCGTGAAGGAAACGGAGGCTTGCTCGGCGAACCAAAGTGCGTAATCGACGAAAGCCGGCCTAGGAAAAGGCGACGTCAACGGCGTACCCGATTCACTGCCGTATCGTTCAATCGTGTATCGATCCTCTGGATCTGAGAGACTGATATAACGCGGATTCGTTCGAATGAACATGTTCTGAGGCATTTGAGCCTTCCAGAAATTCATGGGATTGCCCAGAAGCACGTAGGACAGCCCGCTGGCAGCCGCATGGGCGGCGAGCGAAATACCGTAAGGCCCAGCGCCGACAATGAGAAGATCAACCAATGAAATAACCTCCCTGCGTAAACTGTGAATTATACCGAGCATTATACTGGGAAAAATAGGTATTGCAAATCTAAGTTTAATGGAATGACATTCGGGAAGAACTTCGGATCAATCGGTTGTTGACAAATAAAAAATTACATGATAAATTTTCAGTGATCTTTTACTCACTAAGCTTCTTGGAATAGTATGAATTAATTCTACCGGACGACCGGAGACAACAGCCTGCTGTGTCTCCGGTTTTTTTATGCCCTAAAAAGAACGAAGGAGATGATAGAGATGAACGACGTGATTGATTTATTGAAAAAGCATCGCTCTATTCGCAAATACAAAGAGGATGCTGTACCGGACGCGCACCTGGAGCAAATTATTTTATCCGCGCAAGCTGCGCCGACCTCCTCGAATATTCAGGCTTACAGCGTCGTAGCGATTACTGATCCCGAGCGCAAGCGCAAATTCGCCGAGCTGGCCGGCAACCAGCAGCATATCGCGGAAAGCCCGGTATTTCTCGTTTGGTGCGCGGATCTCAATAAAATTACGCTCGCAACTAACCTGCACGAGAAGACGGAGCTGCAGCAGAACGTTGAGCTGTTTCTGCTTGGTACGATTGATGCGACCTTGGCAGCCCAGAATGCGACGATTGCCGCGGAATCGCTCGGCTACGGAACGGTCTATATCGGCGGCATTCGCAACAATCCGCAAGGCGTTACCGACCTGTTGGAGCTGCCTCCCCTCGTTTACCCGGTATTCGGCCTCTGTGTCGGCGTTCCGGATCAGGAGCCCGATATCCGTCCTCGCCTGCCGATCGGTGCTGTCTACCACAAAGAGGTATACAGGGGAGATGGCTTGGTAGACGAAATAAAAGCCTATGACGACATTACCCGCGTTTACTATGCTGTTCGGAAGGGTGGAGGAAAAGGCGGCGAGCAGGAAACAAAGTGGTCTCGCGAAATGCTTAGAAGATTCAGCTCGGGCCGGCTGCGCGGGCATTTGCATGATTTTCTTACTTCGCAGGGCTTTCGGTTGAAATAATTTCGTTCAAGGCGTGCACGGGGAAAAGCAAGGCATTCGAAACGCGCAGGAGGGAATGGGATGAGCCAGCGAGGGGAGATAGAGCCGGAGTTCGGCTGGTATATGCCAACTAGGGGAGACGGGCCCTATGTAGGCGTCAAATCGGAAAGAGTCGTCGATATGGCCTATAATATTAAAGTAGCCCAGGCGGTAGAGGCAGCAGGCTATACGTTTGCGTTAATTCCGACCGGGGGAAACTGCTCGGATGCATGGATTGTCGGCGCTACGCTGGCAGCCCATACCAAGGTATTCAAGCCTCTGGTTGCGATGCGCCCAGGCTTGATCGCGCCTGCACTGGCGGCTCGAATGGGAGCGACGCTGGATGAGGTAACCGGCGGCAGAGCGCTAATCAATATCGTATCCGGAAGCTCGCCGGCTGATATGAAAGCGATGGGGGACGAGCTGGCTTTTGACAAGGATGCACGTTATGAACGGACGCTCGAGTATATTAAAATCGTCAAGCAGCTGTGGATCAACTCTGCAGCGGAGCCGGGAGAGAAGCTGCTCGCCGCGCATGATGCGTTCAAGCATATAGAGCCGTACGACCATAACGGTAAATACTTTCAGCTTGAGGGGGGCATAAGTTATCCGCCGCCGGTACAGCGCCCGCATCCGCCCTTCTACTTCGGCGGCAGCTCTCCCGCAGCCAAGAAGACAGCCGCGGAAATCGCGGATGTCTATCTGATGTGGGCAGAGCCGATCGATTGGATCAAGGAGCAGATCGAAGAGGTTGAATGCCATCGGCGCGAGCTGCTGCTAGCGAAGGGCATTAACCGCAGCATTCGTTATGGATTGCGTGCGCAGGTCGTGATTCGGGACACGGAAGAAGAAGCGTGGGCGGCTGCCAGATTGATCGTCAGCCGGATAGATCCCGAAATCAAGAAAGGGCTTGAGGGGCAAGCGTTCTACAACCTCTCGGCAGGCCAGCAGCGGCAGAACGAGCTGAAGAAACTGGCCGAAGCGAATGATTATGTGATTGGCCCGAATTTCTGGGCGGGACTTGCCCAGGTGAGAGGCGGCGGTGCGATGGCATTCGTTGGCACGCCAGCTCAGGTTGCGGATCGTTTGCTTGAATACGCCGATGTCGGGGTTACGTCGTTTATTCTATCCGGCTATCCGAATTTGGAGGAAGCCACCACATCGGGCAAAGCGCTGCTGCCAGTTTTTCGCGCGAAGTGGGAGCAACGGAGAAATGCGGCAGCCGTTGAAATCTGATTGTACGGATTGACATAGGCTAATGTCCGTATTAGTATTAATTCATAGTAAACAACTGAAAATAATTGGTATTATACGACCGGACCACCGGAGATTTAGCGCAATTTAGCTAAGTCTCCTTTTTTTATGGGCAAATATGAAGCAGGAGGGAAAGCGATGAGCGGTACGAGAGAGGACAAGAAGGCGCATTTCAACGTATTCCTGCGCGGAGCGGGGCATCATGCTGCGGCATGGAAGCATCCGTCCTCGGCACCCAAAGAGGATCTGGATCTTGATTATTATGCGAACATTGCAAGAATCGCAGAAAGAGGGCTATTCGACTCCTTATTCACCGCGGACAATTATTCTGGACTTGGCAGAAGGCTGGAGCCGTTCACGCTGCTTGCAGGGCTTGCCGCGCTGACGAAGCATGTCGGACTCATTGCGACGGTCAGCACAACCTATAACGACCCCTATCATGTCGCGCGCAAATTCGCTTCGCTCGACCATATTAGCAAGGGCAGAGCCGCATGGAATATCGTAACCGGGCATTCCAAGGCAGATGCGGAAAACTTTAATAAAAATGAGCATCCCGAAGTAACCAAGCGATATGAAATCGGTGACGAGTTCGTTGAAGTGACGAAGCAACTTTGGGACAGCTGGGAAGAGGATGCGCTCATTTACGATAGGACCTCCGAAGTGACGCTGGATACGAGCAAAGTCTACGAAATTAATTTCAAGGGTAAATTTCATTCGGTGAAAGGACCGCTTAACATTCCCCGTCCGCCGCAGGGCTACCCTGTTTTGGTTCAGGCAGGCTCCTCGGAGAGCGGGAAGGAGCTCGCTGCCAAATCGGCAGACGTGATCTTCACCGCGCAGCAGACGCTTGCGGCGGCTCAAGCCTTTTATGCGGATGTGAAGGGACGCTTGCATAAGTATAGCCGATCGCCGGAGCAACTGCTGATCATGCCGGGACTAAGCCCGATCGTTGCGGATACGGAAGCAGAGGCGAGGGATATCGAGGATGAATTCAATGCGCTGCTGAACACAAAGCAGTCGCTAAAGCGGCTGTCGAATTATTTTACGGTCGATTTATCCGAATATCCGCTCGATGGCCCCGTACCGATCGACAAGGCTAAGCCTTACGGTACGATAACGACCGGCATTACGAGCAGGCAGGAGGTTGTCGTTGACGCGGCGATACGCGACAAAATGACGATTAGGCAGTTTCTAGCCCGCAGCGCAGCCGGCCACGGTCATGTATCCTTTACCGGCTCGGTGCTGCAAACGGCGGATTTCATTGAGAGCTGGATCCGGAATAACGGCGCGGACGGCTTTAATATATTGCCGCACATTTATTACAGCGGTTTTGAGACATTCGTCGATAAAGTCATTCCCGAGCTGCAGAACCGCGGTTTATTCCGTACCGCATACGAGGGGAAGACGCTACGCGAGAACCTTGGGCTTGTTAGGCCGGAGAACCAGCATAAAGCAATATGGGCGCTCAGAAGCGAGGAAACCGATAACCTAAAGGCGCAAAACAGTTAGCGCTATACGCAAGGCATGCTAGCAAGCAATCTTAGCAAGCCATGTTATCAACCCATGCTAGCAAGCAATGTTAGCAGCCCTTGCAACATGCATTCGTTTTTACCATACAGAGGAGGTTTTTGATATGTCCGTTCAATATCGGAATTTAGGTGCCAGCGGGTTAAAGGTCAGCGAGATCAGCTTAGGCAGCTGGCTTACTTACGGAGGCTACGTCGAGCGGGAAAACGCGGTGAAGTCCATTCAAACGGCCTATGACCTAGGCATAAACTTTTTTGACACGGCTAACGTGTATGCGAAGGGTGAAGCGGAGAAGGTAGTCGGCGAGACGCTGCGCGCTTATCCGCGAGAATCGTACGTGCTCGCGACAAAGGTGTACGGCAAGATCGGCGACGGGCCGAATGACCGAGGTTTGTCCCGCAAGCATGTCATTGAATCTGCGAACGCGAGCTTGAAGCGACTGGGGCTCGAATATGTCGACGTTTTTTACAGCCATCGCTTTGATACGGAGACGCCGCTAGAAGAAACGCTGCGCGCCTTCGAGGACTTAGTCCGGCAAGGCAAAGTACATTATATTGGCGTCAGCGAATGGACGGCTGCACAGATTACGGAGGCCTTTGCGATTGCGGACAAATATTTACTCGATAGAATCGTAGTCAACCAACCCATCTACAACCTGTTCGAGCGCTACATAGAGAAGGAAATCATCCCGCTTGGCCTCAAGAAAGGATTCGGACAGGTCGTGTTCTCGCCGCTTGCACAAGGGCTGCTAACGGGTAAATATGCAGCAAACAACGAAGTGCCGGGCGAATCGCGCGCGGCTAAGCACGAGAACTTCAAAAACAAAATTACGGAAGATAAGCTCGCTAAAGTGGAGCAGTTGAAGGGAATAGCCGCAGAACTAGGCATTACCGTCGGGCAGCTCTCTCTAGCATGGATATTGCGGCAAAATAATGTATCAAGCGCCTTGGTTGGTGCAAGCCGGCCTGAGCAGGTGGAAGAAAACGTCAAGGCTTCGGGCATTAAGCTGGAGGAAGAAACGTTGACCCGAATCGCCGCCGTTATTGATAATGATCCCGCAGCTGTCAAAGGCAGGTTCTAGGCAAAACTCAGCCAAAGCAAGCAGAATCCAGTAAAGTACGATTATTTACTGGATTTTGCCATGGGTAAATGACGGGACTCGCCGGGTTTTCCGCCTTTCATGAAAATAGGAATTGGTTTCTTCTGTAAGTCGATATTGCAAGTTAACGATATATCGTATAGAATTTAAATCAATACGATATATCGTTAACGAAGGAGATTTCACAATGACGGATGAATGGCAGCAAGAGGAACGATTATTTCTACATCATGGCCATGGAAGAGAGGCAAACGGCTCCGGCAGACGTTTTTTTAGCCGCGGCGGGGTGAAATATGCGCTGCTGGAGCTGCTTGAGCAGGAGAGCATGCACGGCTACCAGATGATGAAGGCGCTGGAGGAGCAGTCGGGAGGAACCTATAAGCCAAGCGCTGGCTCGATTTATCCGACGCTTCAGATGCTGCGGGATCAAGGGCTGGTGGAATCCTCGAAGCAGGACGGCAAGAAAATATTCGAAATTACCGATAATGGCCGAGATTATTTGCTTGAGGAGAAGGAAAGCGTTATCCCGTCCCCGGATCGGCGCGAGCACATGTTTCCGGATGAGGACGGCGTTCCATGCGAGCAGCGCAAACCGAACCGCCGGCTAACGCCAGCAGGCAAAGAATTGCTGCATTTGCTGAAGGCGGCGGAGCGCGCTGTCGTCAGCGACAGCAGAAAGGCAGCCCAGCTCCGTACGGTGCTAGACCATTTGCGCGTATCGCTTCGGCAAATCGCGGTTGACACGGAAGGTGACAGCGTAGAAGGTGACGGCTCATGAGCGATCCATATACCCCCGCACCTACCTTTAGGCCAGGAGGCGGAGCAAGAAGATTCGGAACCGGGGAAAAGGCAAAGCCGGCCAGCATTTACAATATGTTCGCCCGGATATATACGCATGCAAGGACGCAGCTTCCGCTGCTCATCGGCGCAGTCCTTTGCGTAATCGCCATCTCGCTCCTTGAGTTCATCGTCCCGCAATTAACGCGTTATACGATTGACCATATCATACCGAATCGGCTGTTTAACAAGCTGCTGCTTATCGGCGGCGGCGTATTGGGTGCTGCGGTTGCGCTTGGCGCTCTCCGTTATGCAAGCACCTCGCTGATGGCCTCCATCGGCCAGCGCGTGCTTTATAATCTTCGCAATGATTTATACCGTCATATGCAAAGTCTGGACGTCTCCTTCTTCGACCGCAACCGAACGGGAGATCTCATGTCGCGCGTTACGAACGACGTTAGCATACTTCAGCAGATGATTTCCTCAAGCATGATGCAATTGTTTACTGACTTCTTCACCTTTACCGCCATTGCCGTATACATGCTGTGGATTGATTGGAAGCTCACGCTGATGCTGCTAGCAACCTTTCCCTTCATGCTGCTCACAACCAAGGTGTTTGGCAAAAGGATGCGCTCCTCCTTCCGTACGGTACAGGAGTCAGTGGCAGACGTGAGCGATCATCTCCAGAATACGTTGACCGGTATCCGGCTCATTAAAGCTTTTACTGCCGAAGAGTACGAATCGGAACGTTTCACGGAGCGGACCCAAAAGAATATGGATGCGAACATTCAAGTGACCCGCTTGCGGGCAGCTTATGAGCCTATTATTGATTTTTTAAACTTTCTCGGACTTGCGATCGTGCTCGTATTCGGCGCGTGGCTCGCAATGAAGGATCAAATGACAGTCGGTACAATCGTTGCGTTTATCGCGTATTTGCGCCTGCTACAAAATCCGATCCGCCATTTCAGCCGCATCATGAATACGGTCCAGCAATCGGCAGCCGCTTATGAGCGAATAATGGAGGTCATGAACACCAAGGCGGAAATCGTGGAGAAGCAGCAAGCGGCTATCCTCCCGCCGGTGAACGGGCATATCGTTTTCGATCATGTCGACTTCGCTTATTCGAGTGATTCAACCTTGCTTGAGCGTTTTAACTTGGAGCTCGAAGCTGGTAAAGTAACGGCGCTTGTCGGCTCGTCGGGTTCAGGCAAAACGACAATCGCGCATCTTATCGCTAGATTCTATGATCCGCAGAACGGAGAAATAACGATTGACGGCTATCCGATCAAAGATATTACCTTGGCTTCATTAAGGGAACAGATCGGGATCGTCTCGCAGGATATCGTGCTGTTCAACGGTACCATCGCGGAGAACATCCGTTATGGCAGCCTGCAGTCGACGGACGAGGAGGTCATGGCAGCGGCAGAAGCGGCGAATGCCGCAAGCTTTATCGAGAGCTTCCCCCGCGGCTATGAGACGCAGATCGGCGAGCGGGGAGTAAAGCTGTCCGGCGGGCAGAAGCAGCGCCTCTCGATAGCCAGGGCCATTTTGAAAAATCCGCGCATCATCATTCTGGATGAAGCGACCGCCTCGCTGGATACGGAATCGGAGCAGCATATACAAGACGCTTTGGCCATGCTGCTTAAAGGGCGTACCTGCCTCGTTATTGCCCATCGTTTGTCTACGATTCAGAAGGCGGACCGGATCTATGTGCTGGAGAAGGGGCAAATCGTTGAGTTTGGCGCGCATGACGAACTGCTGCGGCTGGAAGGACGCTACAGCCAGCTGTATGAGCTGCAGTTCCCGCAAACGGATGTATCTTAAGACAAATCCTTCATTGTAGGAAGTGATCGTTTTTTGAAACCAAAACGGATACTGGCAGATTTTTTTCGGAAAACGTGGCCGATTTACTTGATCTCTACTTCGTTTCACTTGCTTTCAAATTTAATCAACGTTTTTTATCCGAAGGTATTGGGACAGTTTACGGATAAGCTGCAGATGAACGGACTGACAAGCAGCCTGATCGTTGACTATAGCTTGCTGCTGCTTGTCATCGGGATAGGCCATGTGCTGTTCAACGGCATTGCGATGTATTTGATCATGTATGTCGGCAGAAAGTTCGAGTTTCTTGTACGCAGGGGCCTATTCAAGCATTTCACTGAAATGGGTGAGCGGTTCTATTCGAAGAACGGTGTCGGCAAGCTGCTGAGCTACTTTATGAATGACGTAACAGCGGTCCGAGAGTCGATCTCCATGGGCTTTAACGCAACCGCGAATGCGACCATGCTGCTTATCGCGGCAGTCACGATGATGCTGCTGAGCCATATTCCTTATTATCTGATATTGGCATCGGTATTTCCGCTGCTCCTCATTCCGATCATCGTCGTGTACCTAGGACCGGTTATCCGCAGAAGATCGCTGGAGGTGCAGGAGGCGCTTGGCAAAATGACCGAAACCGCCGAGGAGCAATTCGGCGGCATTCGGGTTACCAAAAAGTTCGCGGTAGAAACGATTATGAACGAGCGGTTCGGCAAAACGGTCGATCAAATCAGGCATCATCAATTACGGCTGGTGCGGGTCTCTTCCTTTTTCCAAGCGTTAATTCCGTTTCTTGGCGCGATAGCGTTGGTCGTAGCGCTTGCATTCGGCGGTTATTTAACGATTACGAAGCAAATCACGCTAGGGAACTTCGTTGCTTTGACGCTATATATTCGCATGCTGATGAATCCGCTGCAGCAAATTGGCAACGTAATCAATACGATCCAGCGCTCGCGGGCTTCTCTTGAACGACTGAATGGATTGCTTTCGCAGCAATCGGATATTGCTGAGCTGGAGAATGCCAAGGAAATCGATTTGAATCAAGCCGGCATTTCGATTCAAGGTCTTACGTTTGCATATGAGCAAGACTCGAATCCGGTATTGAAGGATATTAACCTAAGCGTCAAAGCAGGCGCTACGCTCGGAATCATCGGACGGACGGGCAGCGGGAAAACGACCTTGATGAAGCTGCTGCTGCGCACGATCGACCCTCCGCCAGGAGCAATTCGGTATGGAAACACAGACGTAAGAGAGCTTACGCTTGCGAGCTTGCGCAGCCAGCTTGCCTATGTTCCGCAGGATGGGTTCCTGTTCAGTACGACGATAAGGGAAAATATCGCTTTTTCCAATCGGGAGCTTCCGCTGGGAACTGTCGAGGCAGCCGCGAAGCATGCTCAAATCTATGACAATATCGCCGAATTGCCGAATCAATTCGAAACGAGGCTCGGCGAGCGAGGATTAACGCTGTCAGGCGGCCAACGCCAGCGAACGAGCCTTGCGAGGGGGATTATCAAGGATGCTCCGATTATGATTTTGGATGATAGCGTCAGTGCGGTAGATGCGGTGACCGAAAAGGATATCATCGATGCGCTCCAAAAGCAGCGGAAGGGCAAAACGACGCTTATCATTGCCCATCGCATTAGCGCGATCAAGCATGCGGATGAAATCGTCGTGCTCGATGACGGCGTTATCGTGCAGCGCGGCACGCATGCCCAGCTGCTCGCGCAGCAGGGACTCTATGCGACACTTCATGCGATACAGGAGGAGGGGAGTCAACATGCGACCGGCACAAGCCATTCATAACTGGCAGGCGGATCAGAAGGGCGATCCGGGCCTGCCTGAACAGAAACCGGAATACGTATCGGCGTTTCGTACGCTTTACGGTTACGCGAAGCCTCATATGTGGGGATTTATCGGCGTGTTCTGCTGTACGTTGATTGCGATTCTTTCTGATTTGCTTCAGCCTTTTTTAATGAAAATCGCGATTGACGACAATCTATTATCCGGTAAAAACGATTATAAAGGGCTGCTTACGATTTGCGCGGTTTACTTGGGGCTATCGCTGTCGAGCCTGCTCTTCACTTATTTACAAAGCAATATGCTGCAAAATATAGGGCAAAGCATCGTATCACGGATTCGCAAGCAGCTTTTCGGACACATATTGAAACAATCGATGCGCTATTTCGACCGCATGTCGAGCGGAAGCTTGATCACCCATGTCTCAAGCGACACCGAGGCGCTGAATCAGTTTTTCAATCAAGTGCTGCTCAGCCTGTTCCGGGACGGCTTGACACTGATCTTTATCATCGTCTTGATGTTCCAGCTGGATACGCAGCTTGCCTTGTACTGCTTGATTCTGCTGCCAATCATCTGGGCCATAGCGATTGCCTTCCGTTCCTTCATGCGCACGACCTATCAACTAGCGAGAACGAGGCTGTCGCGTTTGGTCGCCTTCGTAGCAGAAAATCTGTCAGGCATGAACTTGGTGCAGGTGTTCCATCAGCAGAAGGAGCAGGAGAAGCAGTTCAATGAGCGCAATAGCCAATACTTTCAAGCGAATCTTAGAGAAATTCGCACGAATGTCGTGTTTGGCCGAACGTTTGATATTTTGAGCAATTTATCGATTGCTTTCGTGACCTGGATCGGCGGGAACGCGGTGCTGGGCCAGCATCTGGAGTTCGGGGTGCTGTATGCGTTCATTACGTATATCCGCCAGTTTTTCCAGCCGATCAATACGATTACGCAGCAATGGAATACGTTGCAATCCGCCACGGTGGCGATAACGAGAATATGGAGCGTATTCGCCAACAAGCCCGATGTAACGGATCGCGAGCTTGCGCATGTCGAGCTTCGCAAGGAAGAGCTGAACGAAGACGAGGATGAACGCCAAGCCTCGCTGTCCAGCTTCAGCCTGGAGCAAGTTAAGGGCCGAATCGACTTCAACCGCATTTCCTTCTCCTATGAAGAGGGAATTCCGATTATTCGCGATTTGGACCTGCATATTGATTCCGGCGAGCTGATCGGCGTCGTGGGGACGACCGGGGCAGGCAAAAGCTCGCTGATCAGCCTGCTATGTCGATTCTACGATGTGAAAGCAGGCAGCATTCTGATTGACGAGACGGACGTGAGAGATATCCCGCAAGCGACGCTGCACCGGCTTGTGGGGCTGGTGCAGCAGGAGCCTTATCTCTATTCGGGCAGCATTATCGAAAACATTAGGATGTTCGACAAGTCGATATCCCGCGAGGATGTAATTCGTGCATGCGAGTTCGTCGGGGCGGATACGATTATCAACAAGCTGAAGGACGGCTACGATACAAAGCTGTCGGAGCGCGGCAGCGGCCTTTCGGCAGGAGAGCGCCAGCTCATATCCTTCGCCAGAATTATCGTATTTAAGCCTAAGGTGCTCATCTTGGATGAAGCGAGCGCGAATTTGGATTCGCATACGGAGCAGCTGATACAGAATGCGCTGCAGGTCGTCTCGCAGGACCGGACAACGATAGTCATCGCGCATCGGCTGTCCACCATTATGCAAGCCGACCGCATCATCGTCATGAGCCACGGCGAGATCGTGGAGCAAGGCAACCATCAAGAGCTGCTGGAGCATGACGGGCATTACAAAGAGCTGTATGAGCATTCCCAGGGCAACGTCGCAGTTTAGATCGAAGGATCAGCTGCATCTTAATCGATCGGCACGAGCCGCAAGGCCATTATAATAGCAGGAGGTAGATCGTTATGAGTCTAGTGGTGAGCAACATTACCGATCTGATAGGAAGTACGCCGCTTGTACGCCTGAATAAGGTCGTGCCGGAGGGCAGCGCGGAAATTTATTTGAAGCTGGAGTTTTTCAATCCTGGCAGCAGCGTAAAGGACCGGATTGCAATAAGCATCATTGAAGAGGCGGAGCGGGAAGGCAAGCTGAAGCCAGGCGATACGATCATTGAAGCAACCAGCGGCAATACGGGCATCGGTATTGCGCTTGTCGCGGCGGCGAGAGGGTATAAGGCGATTCTTGTCATGCCGGAAACGATGAGCCTCGAGCGCCGCAACCTGCTGCGGGCATACGGTGCCGAGCTGGTGCTGACGCCAGGTCCGGAAGGAATGAAAGGCGCCATTCGGACAGCCAAGGAGCTTCAGGAGAAGCACCCGGAATATTTTCCTGCTTTGCAATTCGATAACCCCGCTAACGTAAAGATTCACCGCGAAACAACGGGGCCCGAGATCGTAAGAGCGGTTGAATCGCTGGATGGCAAGCTGGACGGCTTCGTAGCAGGCGTGGGCACGGGCGGCACCATTACGGGAGCAGGCGAAATATTGCGCGAGCGCTTCCCCGGCATCCATATCGCGGCAGTGGAGCCTACTTCTTCGCCCGTACTCTCGGGAGGGCAGCCTGGGCTTCACAAAATTCAAGGTATCGGAGCAGGTTTCGTGCCATCGATTTTGGATACGCGTGTTTATGACGAAATTATCCAGGTGACCAATGAGGATGCGTTCGAAACGGCAAGAAGAGTGGCCAAGGAGGAAGGTATCCTAGGCGGAATCTCATCAGGAGCTGCGGTATTCGCCGCGATCCAATTAGCCAAGAAGCTAGGCACAGGCAAACGCGTCGTTGCGGTCATTCCGAGCAACGGGGAGCGCTATCTCTCTACTGTGCTATACCAACAGGAGCAGCAGCTCTAGTGAAAGCGAAAAACGAACAGCCTCCCGGGAGATGATACCGCGAGCTGTTCGTTTTTGCTTTTGCTGCTTCTCCAAAGCAAGCATGCCATGCGAAAGAGATCAATGCGCGCTTGCTTAATGAATCCATAACCTATTAAAATGGGTGAAGCGATAGTAGGAGGCGTTCTCCTATGTTCTCACTATATAATAGAAAGAAGCAGATGCAGCGATGAGTATTTTCCTTCATATCCTCATGACTAACGTACTGCCGATGGTCATTATGATCGGTCTCGGCATTCTTATTCAAAGGGCGTTCAAGCTTGATATCAAAACGTTGTCGAAGCTCAACTTTTATTTGTTTTCACCGGCCATCATGTTCGATTTGCTTTATAAAACCGATATTTCGGCTTCCGTAATCGGCAAGATTTTATTTTTCTTCGTGTTGTTCATGGTTACCCAATATATAATCGTCGAGGTCGTTATTCGCATCAGAGGCTACGGTCCCAGCATGAAGAGCGCGATGCGCAACAGCGTCCTATTCTATAACAGCGCGAATTACGGCATTCCCCTCAATCAGCTTGCTTTTGCAGGAAATGAGAAGACGCTCGCCATTCAGGTATTGATTATGATGGTGCAATCGCTCGTGCCTAATACATACGGTATTTATAACGTCAATGCGCATAAGGCTGATATGCGCGCCATCTGGCGGACGATATTGTCGATGCCGATCATCTATGTCATACCGATTGCCTTTCTGTTAAGAGGCTTTGAGGTTTCGATCCCGCAGCCGCTCGCTACCCCGCTTGAGTACTTGTCCTCTGCCTTTATTGGAACGGCGCTCATTACGCTCGGCGTTCAGCTTGGAAACATGGAGTGGAAGATTAAGCGCTCGCTGCTTATAGACGTTAGCTTATCGGGTATGCTGCGGCTTGTCGCAGGACCGCTGCTCGCCTGGCTGATTGTGTGGCTGATGGGTTACGCAATGCCGATCGATAGGCTGACAGCCGCCGCGCTGATCGTTTCCTCGGCCGTTCCGACCTCGCTAAGCAGCGTCCTGCTCGCTGTCGAGTTCGATAACGAGGCGGAGTTTGCCTCGCAATCGGTGTTCGTTTCTACCATCTTGAGCATTATTACCGTAACAGCTGTAATCTTCTTCTTGCAGCTGGAAATAGGATAGAGGAGAAAGCCTATTAGATTAGCTGATCTGATAGGCTTATTTTCCGCTTGTACATCAACTGGAGCAAGGTTAAAATGGAAAAAGACATACGTGTAAGCGGTTTATATGGAAATGGTTGAATGGAAATGGAGGTTTGCTTTAACATGCTGCCAACGACGCATGATATGATTCATGCAAGCGCTTTAAAAAGGACGTTTGGCCGGGGAAGCGGCGCAGTCACTGTTTTAAAGGGAGTAGACCTGTCCATTCCCTCTGGGAAGCTGATCGCGTTTAAAGGAAGGTCTGGTTCCGGGAAAACGACGTTAATCAATCTGCTCAGCGCGCTAGACCGGCCGACCGAGGGGAAAATCACGTTTGCCGGACGCGATCTGACAGCCATGTCGAATCAGGAGAGAGACCAAGTACGCCGAATGGAAATGGGGCTTATTTTCCAATCCTTCGCGCTTATCCCTCTTATGTCCGCCTATGAGAATGTGGAATTCATATTGCGCGTTTCCGGCATGCCGGCGAGCGGCCGCAAAGAGGCAGCCATTCAAGCCTTGGAGCAGGTCGGATTGAAAGGTCGCATGCATCATCGGCCATTCGAGCTCTCAGGCGGAGAGCAGCAAAGAACCGCCATCGCAAGAGCGATTGCCCATAAGCCGAAGCTGCTGCTTGCGGATGAGCCGACTGCCGAGCTAGATACCCGCACAGGCTTGCAAATTATGAAAGTATTTCGCGATTTGGTAGAAACGGCTGGCATGACCATCATTATGACGACGCATGATCCCGCTATTATGGAAATCGTTGACCATGTTTATGAATTGGAGGATGGACAAATTGCCGCAAAAGCTTAAGCCGCTGCTCGGCTGGTCATTCGCGCTGCTCCTTGGCGCTTCACTTACAGGCTGCTCGCTGCTTCCCGCGGAGGAGGAGGCGCTCAAGCCCCCGCTCGTCAAGCCCGCGCAAGAGAATTATCGAACGGTAACGGTAGAGAAGGGAACGATAACGCAAGAGATTAAAGGCAGCGGAAGCCTTGAATCAACGAAAACGGAAATCGCACAGTTTACGGGCCAAGGCGGACGGATCGCGAAGATGCTAGTAGCTTCCGGGGCGAAGGTGAAAAAAGGCGATGTGCTCGTTCAACTGAACGTGGACGGACTGGATATTCAATTAAAGGAGCAGCAGTTGTCGGTAGCGCGGGCAAAGCTGGCGCTGAAGCAAGCGAAGTCTGGCGCTGACGACGATGCGATCCAAATTGGAAAGCTTCAGATGGAGATTGAGGATTTAAAGCTGGCCAGGCTGATGGAAACCTTCAACAGCAAACAGCTGGTGGCGGGAATGGACGGGCAGGTAACCTTTGTCGAGGATTTGGAGGAAGGCGATTTCGTAGAAGCCTATCAGACTCTCGTCATTATCTCGGATCCTTCGAAGCTCCGCGTTGCGCTTAGGGTCGAGTCAGGTTCGGAAATTAGCGGTGTAGACGTTGGCTATCCGGCTTTCGTTTCCTTTGGCTCGCAGGAGGTGCAAGGGAAGGTTGTGCAGACGCCTTCTTCGGCACCGTCCACTTTAAATGAGCAGTTGAAGGAGCGATATTCCAAAACATTGTTTATCGAAGTGGCTAAATTGCCAAGCGATGCAGCAATCGGCGCGTTTACCGATGTCAAAATCATTTTGCAGCAGCGTGACGATATTTTGAAAATACCGCGCAGCGGCGTGCGCAGCTTCTTAGGCAGAACGTTCGTCAGAACGCTTGAGAATGGCAACAAAATCCGTGAAATCGACGTAGAGACGGGAATTAAAGGCTCGACCGAAATGGAAATAACAAAGGGCCTAGAGGAAGGCGCAATCGTCGTGCTTCAATAATGATAACGGATTTTGCCGATTGCTTATCTTCAGCCGTCAAGCTTGGGAGGTTGTGAAGTGGCTTTGTTTGTCATGATTATTCGTAAAATGATTCAAAACAAGTGGTTAGTGACAAGCTTGTTCATCGGCTTGGTTCTCTCCGTGGCGCTCGTCAGCAGCATGCCGATTTATTCGGAAGCCATTTTATCGCGGATGCTGGTGAAGGACCTGGAGACCATGCAGGCAAAAAGGAACGTCTATCCTGGCAGCCATTACAATAAATTGTTTTACACGAAAGAAACGCCGGAGAAAATGAATGCCATCTACTCGAAGGTGGATCGCTACATTCACGATCAGGCGCAAGCCAGCTTTCAAATTCCCGTACAGGAGCTTGTCGTTGATTTTCAATCAAAGACGATGAAGATCAGGCCTGAGAACGATCCTGAGCCCGATACCAAAAAATCGCTTAAAACGATGTCGCTTCGTTCATTCTCCGGACTGGAGGAGCATATTAAGCTCATTGACGGAAGAATGCCCGCGGAGCAGCAGCCTGTTGACGGTGTGTACGAGGTGCTCGTAACGGAGCGCGGATTGATTCAGTTCAAAACGGTGCTGGACTTGGCGTTTGCTGTCGACGACGATAAAATTGCCGGGGAAATAAAATTCAAGCCGGTCGGGGTGTTCCAAAAGGCGCTGGATGATGATCCCTATTTCAGGGATACGGACTTAAGCGAGCTAAGCGGCAGCTTCATCATTAGTGACAAGGTTGCGAAACAGCAGCTTATGCAGGAGGCTCGTCTGCCTATTGCGTCGGTCGGTTGGTTTTTCGTATTGGATTACTCGAAGATGGAGCTTAGGTTTGTTGATGATTTCGTCCAGACGACGAATAAAATCCGAAATGTGCTGCTGAACAATGTGTCCATGTATCAAACCGTGTCAGAAACGCCGGCACTGGATACGATCTCCAACTATTTGGAGCGAGCCGATCAGCTTCGTACGCTCATGTGGTCGCTTAACGTTCCGGTGCTGATCATGCTGGGCTTCTACATGTTCATGGTATCGAATCTGATTGCCGACAGGCAGAAGAATGAGATTGCGGTACTGCGGAGCAGAGGGGCGGCACGCTGGCAGGTCATTACCTCCTATGCGGTGGAAGGCCTCATTCTATGCGGCATCGCCTTCAGCATCGGGCCGCTGCTAGGGGTAGCCCTGACAGGTATGCTTGGCGCTTCGAACGGCTTCCTTGAATTCGTGCAGCGCGTCCGTCTGCCGATTAGGCTAACCGAGGAAGCCTACCGCTACGGTGCCATTTCATCGGCCGCATGCTTTGTCATCATGCTTATTCCGATTATAATGGCGACACGCGTCTCCATTGTCGGCCATAAGCAGCAGCTAGCACGTCTATTGAAGTCACCGCTATGGCACAAAATGTTTCTGGATGTCATAGCGCTTGCGCTTGCCATCTATGGTCTCTATACGTTCAAGAAAAGATTGGCTGACCTGCAAAGCTTGGGGCTTAACGCGGGCGATCTAAATATTGATCCGCTGCAGTTCGTCGTGCCGGCCTTGTTTATTATGGGTGCGGGCTTGCTGCTGCTCCGCCTGTATCCATGGGTACTGCGGCTGGTCTACTGGCTCGGCAAGAAGTGGTGGCCGCCATCCGTCTATGCGACACTGATACAGGTCGGAAGGTCCAGCACGCAATATCAATTCCTGATGATCTTTCTTATTATGACGATTGCGACAGGCGTATTCAGCGCTTCCGCGGCCCGAACGATCAACAATAATACGGAGGACCGCATTCGATACGGCAACGGGGCCGAGATCGTATTGACATCGCAGTGGATGAACGATGCCCCGCCGCCGGCAGGACCTGGACAGCCGCAGGCGGAGACGCCGGCCGTGCAAGCGCCGGTACATTATTTGGAGCCTGCATTCGAGCCTTTCCGTACGATTGAGGGAGTCGAGCAAGCGGCTAAAGTGTTCACAAAGGATACGACGTTCAGCGTGAACGAAAGCACGGGGGCAGCAACGCTCATTGGCATTGATACCGATGAATTCGGCGAAACGACTTGGTTCCGTGACAGCTTGCTGGATTATCCGATCAATGATTACTTGAATCTGCTTGCCGCAGACTCGCAGGCGGTTCTCATCTCCAAAACGCTTGCCGAGCAGAATAAGGTGAAGCCGGGAGATACGATCTGGGTCGGCTGGAGCGACGTTCCGCAGCAGCCGTTCAAAGTATACGGCATTATTGAATATTTCCCCACCTTTAATCCGAACCCGGCGATAGGGAGCGTGGACGTAAGCGACGAGTCCTCCAAGGGAAATGCGCCGATGCTGATCGTGGGGCACTTGCCCCGCATTCAGGTACAGCTGGCTTTGGAGCCGTACGATGTATGGATAAAGCTGAAGCCGGAGGCGACGACGGCTGCATTCTACGAATCGCTTAAGCAGTCCAAGCTTCCCGTTACGAACATCGTAAATACGAGAGAAGCGCTTGTGGCAGCCAAAAATGATCCGTTTCTTATGGCGCTTAACGGCATTCTTACTTTAGGATTCGTCCTATCGATTCTAGTAAGTTTTATTGGGTTTTTATTGTATTGGGTTTTGTCGCTGCGGGGTAGGACACTGCAGAACGGCATTTTGCGTGCCATTGGCTTATCGCTTAAGCAGCTCATCGGAATGCTTGCCGTTGAACAGCTCCTGACTTCGGGCGTTGCGGTTCTAATTGGCATTGCCGTCGGCAACATAGCAAGCCGGCTGTATGTACCCAACTTCCAGATTGCCTTCAACCCAAGCAGCCTTGTACCGCCGTTCAAAGTCATGTTCGATGCTTCCGATCTCATGCGGATTTATGTGCTTGTAGGTTTCATGCTTGTCGTTGGACTTGGCATACTCGCTTACATGCTGTCGCGTCTGCGCATTCATCAAGCGATTAAGCTAGGGGAGGATTGACGGATGATTCATTGCGAAGGGCTTGTCAAGATATATAAAACTGCCGATCTGGAAGTATTCGCTCTGCAAGGTCTCGATCTCCAAATTGAGAACGGCGAGCTGATGGCGATCATTGGCAATAGCGGAAGCGGCAAATCGACGCTGCTGAATATGCTGGGCGGCTTGGACCGTCCGACAGCCGGCAAGCTGACGGTTGACGGTCGGGATATGCTGAAGTTCAAGGAACGTGATTTCGTACGCTACAAGCGGGAGAGCGTTGGATTCGTATGGCAAAATAATGCTCGGAATCTGATTCCGTATTTGACGGCGCTTGAAAATGTCGAGCTTCCCATCCTGCTTACAGGCAGCCGCAAGCGGTGGCGCGCCAAGGAGCTGCTCGATGCCGTGGGTCTTAGCCACCGGGCATCCAATAAGCTGTATGAGCTGTCGGGAGGGGAGCAGCAGCGCGTTGCGATCGCGATTGCGCTCGCTAACCATCCCAAGCTGCTGCTGGCGGATGAGCCGACAGGTTCCGTCGATTCGCGAATGGCTAATCAAATTCTCGATTTGTTTCGCGAGCTGAACCGAACGATAGGCATTACGGTCGTGATCGTCACGCATGATCCGGAGCTTGCGAAGAAGGTGGACCGGGTAGCTGCAATTCGAGACGGCAAAATCTCGTCCGAGATGCTGAGGAAGCGTTCGTACGCCGAGGAGCTGGCTGCGCTGGAGGAAGAGAACGCGGAAGAAGGGACGCATGTGGAGTATGCCGTACTGGATAAAGCAGGCCGCTTGCAGGTGCCCGCGAATTATTTGGAATCGATTGGCGTAAAGAACTCGAATAAATTGCGGGTTGAGCTGGGGGACGGGAAAATCGTGCTGCTGCCTCCCGAGGAGAAAGCCGAATAAAGGTTAATAAAAGCTGTACAAGGTTAAAAATGACCTTGCTCCAGCTTTTTTTATGCCGTTTTCAGGTGGCGGATGCGATTGTTTTCATTAAAGGACTGGGAATAGACGGAAATACATGATATGATATACAGGCATATAACTGTAACTAAAAAGTATACCGAATATAAAGGAGGAGTCCATATGTCAAGTGCAAAAAGCGAAGCATCGGTTGAAGCGTTATTCAAGCCCTTTAAGTCTAAAAATCTAGAGGTGGCCAATCGCATTGTGATGGCGCCAATGACAAGAGGATTCTCTCCGAACGGCGTGCCGACAGAGGATGTCGCTGCTTATTATCGACGCAGAGCCGAAAACGGGGTTGGGCTTATCGTTACGGAAGGAACGCTGATTAATCACCCTGCTGCGGGAGGCAACCCCAATATTCCGAATTTCCATGGCGAGGCAGCGCTTCAGCACTGGGCCAATGTGGCGAAAGCCGTGCATGAGGGAGGCGGGAAGATCATTCCTCAGCTATGGCATATCGGGCTGACGCGCAAGATTGGAGATCTCCCCAATCCCGAGGCTTTGCCAATCGGCCCATCGGGTCTCAATTTGACTGGCGAGAAAATAACGGAGCCATTGACTGAGAATGAGATCGCTGACCTGATCTCTGCCTTTGCGCAGGCGGCATCCGATGCAGCTAGGATCGGATTTGACGGTATTGAGCTTCACGGGGCGCACGGCTATTTGATCGACCAGTTTTTCTGGGACAAAACCAATAAGCGAACGGATCGCTACGGCGGCGATCTGGCTTCACGCACCCGTTTCGCTGTAGAGATTATCGAAGCTTGCCGCAAAGCGGTAGGTCCGGATTTTCCAATCGTGCTGCGTTTCTCGCAGTGGAAGGCTGGCCAGTACGAGGCGAAATTAGCGGAGACGCCAGAGCAGCTTTCTTCGTTTTTGGCCCCGCTCGTTGATGCGGGCGTCGATGTGTTCCATAGCTCGACAAGGCGTTATTGGGAGCCGGAATTCGCGGGCTCAGAGCTGAATCTGGCAGGCTGGACGAAGCAGCTGACCGGTAAGCCGACCATTACGGTCGGCTCCATCGGTCTAGATAACGAGTTCCGAAGCAGCACGGGCGATTCCGCGCAGCCCGCTTCGCTTGCTGGCGTGCTCGAAAGACTGGAAAACGGAGAGTTCGATTTTGTGGCGGTGGGAAGAGCGCTGCTTGCGGACTATGAATGGGCGGCCAAGGTTCGTGACGGACGATCCGATGAGCTGAGAAATTACGATACGGCAGTTTTGAAAGCTTTGAACTAATACCGTTTGGGAGAAAGCGTGATGCTTCAGGGCATCGCGCTTTTTTCGTTTGTTCCTCCGCTTGACGGGCCGAATGGTTAATTTTTGAATACGCTTTATAAAATGTTGTTTTTTTGGTAGCATAATTATATGGAAATGATCTAACAAATCTCTCTCAATCAGAAGGGTGAATCGGACTATGCAAATCGATCTATCGAATAAAACAGCGTTAATTACAGGAGCTACCGGTGATTTGGGTCGCGTTATGGCCCGTACGCTTGCCGGCTGCGGCGCTAACATCGTACTTCATTACAATAATAACGAAGCGAAGGCCAGAGAGCTGATGCAGGAAATAACGGATATCGGCAGGCGCGCCATGATCGTTCAAGCGGACGTGACTGACGAGCAGCAAATGAACCAGATGAAGGCGGCGGTTGCGCAAGAGCTGGGTCACGTAGACATCGTAGTCGCGAACGCGGTCATTCAATACCAATGGACAAGCATTCTTGAGCAGCCGATCGCGGATTACGTCAGCCAATTCGAGTCCTGCGTGCTGCAAAGCGTCTTTTTGGCCAAGGCGTTCGTGCCTGCGATGATTGAACGGAAAGCGGGACGGGTCATAGGCATTAATACGGAATGCGCAATGCAGAACTTTCCGAACCAATCTGCTTATACGGCAGGCAAACGCGGAATGGACGGTCTTTACCGCGTACTCGCGAAGGAAGCGGGAGAGCATCAAATTACGGTGAACCAGGTTGCGCCGGGTTGGACGATCAGCGATCGCGACCGTGCAAGCGGAATAGACGAGAACAACCCCTATGCACAGAGCGTGCCGCTTAAACGAAGAGGAACCGACCAGGAAATTGCGAATACGGTTGCGTTTCTGGCATCCGATCTTGCGAGCTTTATTACAGGGGCATATATTCCGGTGAACGGCGGAAATGTCATGCCTGCCATCTAGATTAGGGGAGTACGAGGATGAGTCCAAAAAAACGATTGTGGCGCATATGGGCGGCTATTGGCGGCATGAGAATGGAACGGAAGCTGTTTATCGTTTTTCTGCTTCTGATTACGCTGCCGTTATCGTTTATCGGCTACATCTCCTATAGCAACTATTCACGCTCGATCGAAGAGAAAACGATCGTTTATTCGACCAAGATGCTTGAGAACATGATGGTTCGCGTCGACGATTATATCGAGGATATGGTACGCATATCCTCGATTCCCGCTTATCAAGACGATATTAAGCAAAATTTGATGCGTTCCAATGCGTATTACGAGCAGCGGCAGCAGGCGGCGGGCGATAACGGCAGCCAGCTGCCCGATGATTTTGACCAGCTGCTCGTTATTCAACGCGGAATTGAGGGAAATATCTCTTTTATCAATACGATAAAGCGCGGCGCCAATTCCGTTTATATATTTGACCATTTCGGAAATGGCTATTTTTCGACGGCCGGCGGCGGTATTCGGCTGAACGTGAAGGAAAGTTATGAGAACTGGCGCGAGAACGTGGAAAGCTCGGGAGGCGAAGCGCTGTTATTCAGCACGCAGAAATATACGAGCAACTTGCAAAGCACTAAATATGCGTTTACGGTCGTTCGCAAAGTCATCGACAAATCGTTGAAGACGCTCGGCCTAATTGCCGTGGATGCGAATATTAGCGTCATTGAGGATCAGATGAGCGAGCTTGACAAGGTAACGAATGGAGATTCTGTCATTATTGACGAAGCTGGCAATGTCGTGTATGACAGCGACAAGTCGCGGATGGCGACGAATATTGCGAATGATCCGACTGTCGCGCTCGCCAAGGGGACGAAGGGCAGCTTCTATTACGAACGAGACGGCGCGAAACGGTTATATATTTATACGACGTCGCCGAATACGAAATGGAAGGTTATGACGTCCATCGCGAACAGCGAGCTGACGAAGGACGCGGTCGTAATCCGGCGGGTGACGTGGATTGCTACGATAGTTACGATTATCGTGGCGCTCTTTATTTCGTTTATCTTCTCGTTCGCGCTCACGAATCCGCTTCGCAAAATGATGCGTTTGATGCGAAACGTACAAGAGGGCGATTTCAACGTGCAGTTTCAGGTGAAATACCGGGATGAGGTTGGGCAGCTGGGTACCCAGTTCAACCGCATGATTGTACGGATCGACCATCTTATCCAAGATATTTATGTCATTGAGAAGAAGAAGAAGGAAGCCGAGCTGCATGCGCTTCAGAGCCAGATTAATCCTCATTTCATGTATAACACGCTCGAATCGATCCGCATGGCTGCAGAGCTGAATGACGACCAAATCGCGGCAGACATGATCGCCATTCTAGGAAAGCTGCTGCGTTACAGCATTAGCGACCTGCACGAGGAGGTCACCTTAGAGAACGAGCTGCTGCATATGAGAAATTATGTGGAAATGCTTAATTACCGTTATCCGGGCCGCTTCCAGCTGGACATCCAGGTAGCCGAAGCTTTGCACCGTTATCCGATTATTAAGCTCGTGCTTCAGCCTATCGTCGAGAACGCCATCTATCATGGTATGGATGACAGCAAGCCTTTCATGCGGATTAATATTAGCAGCGAGCAAACCTCGCAAATCTTCTGGCTGCGTATCGAGGATGATGGCGTAGGCATGGATGAAGAGACTTTGGAACGGCTTAACCGTTCGCTCGCTGGAGCGGAAGAATCTGGCGTAAAGCGGAAGTCAGGCGGAATCGGCCTGAAAAATGTAAACGAGCGCATCAAGCTTCATTACGGGAATGCTTATGGGCTGAAGGTAACCAGTGAACGGGGAACGGGCACCGTGGTGATGTTACAGCTTCCAATCGAATTAGGGAGAGAAGCGGAATGAATAAATACAAGTCCATTGTCATGTTCGTTATTCTTGTATTGGGCTTATGCATAGCGGGCTGCGACAATGGTTTGCCGGGCGGCGGGGCGGAGAGCGAGCCTACGGACAATTCGGAGCAAACGGAGCGGGCTGCGACGTTGACTGTCTTGACCAATCGCGTTGATCTTGTGGAGAATGGCGTATTCCAAACGTATGCCGATCGATTCGCTGAGCTGCATCCCGGCGTAACGGTCAAATTCGAAGGCGTGCCTAATTATGCCAGCGATATTATGGTTCGTTTGTCTACACGCAATTTGGGAGACGTGCTGCTGCTGCCCAACAATATAAAAAACGAGAATCTGCCTGAGTATTTCGAGCCGCTCAATGACAGTCTTTTCGAAAATGTTCGTTTTGCCGATTTCAAAGCTTTCGGAGGGGCTCGTTATGGCATTGCGACGGGTGCGTCTACAACGGGCATCGTGTATAACAAAGAGGCTTTCGCAAAAGCTGGAATCAAGGATGTACCGACGACGCTCGACGAATTCTATGAAGCCTGCGAAAAGCTTAAGGCAGCAGGCATTGTTCCGGTTTATTTGAATTATGGCGCCCAGTGGCCGTTGATGACTTGGGGCGAGGATTTGGTCAGCTATATAACGGGAGATGCCAATTATTTGAATAATATGGTAAATGAAGACAGCCCGTGGCAAATCGACAATCCATGGGGACAAGCCATCTCAATCGCAAAAACGTTGATCGATCGGGATTACGTGGAGAAGCAGCTGCTCACCAATCAGTGGGAAATTTCCAAGACAGAGCTGGCAAGCGGTAGAGCAGGCATGTATTTGATGGGAAATTGGGTCATTAATCAAGTGATCGCCGCCGGCGCCAAGACGGAGGATATCGGTTTTTTTCCATTCCCGTACGATAATGGCGAGAAGAGGTACGCTCCTTTAAGTCCGGATTGGTTTGTAGGCGTAAGCAAGTTTAGCGAGAATAAACAGCTTGCAGAAGCGTGGGTAAAGTTTTTTGTCAATGATTCCGGTTATATCGATGATTCCGGATTCCTGCCTGTCAATGAAGCGAAAACACCGTCCTTGCCGCAGTTCCAGCAGTTTTTGTCCTTCAACAGCGAGTTTCTAGAGCGCCGCGTTCCCAATGACCTGCTGCTTGAAATCTCAAATACGGCACAAATCGCATTCTGGTCGGGTGATTTCATACAGGATTGGATAGCTGCTCCCGATTTGCAGGAAGTGTTCGACAAATATAACGAGCGGTGGAAAGCAGCACGAACCATTACCGAAAGCTAAGGTGGAGTTTTTCAATGTCAAAGAAGGTTACCATGCAGCAGATTGCCGATTATTTAGGCGTCTCTAAGTTTGTTGTCTCCAAGGCGCTTTCCGGCAAGGGCGGAGTTAGCGAAGCAACGCAGGAGCGCGTCATACAGGCCGCATCACAGCTGGGTTATTTCTCTCAAAAAAACGCGTACGTCAAAACGATGAAGCTCGAGCAGCTTCCTAAGGCGCCTGCCGCAGGCAAGCAATCGGTGCTTGTGCTCATGCCGAACATTCGTTTCCAAACGAAGGAGTCGCTTTATTGGGGACGGATTCTGGATGGCATTGCGGCCAGGCTGGAAGAGGGCGGCTATGGCATGGTCATCGTCTCCGAGCAAAGCGTCGATCATTTCTTGCATTTCCTCAACCCGAACGGCATTCTCGGTATAATTGGCGTTGGGGAAATATCGACGCCGCTGCTGCTTGAGGTGCACCGAATCGGCCTGCCGATGGTATTGGTGGATCATGAAGATATGCTCATTCCTAGCGATACGGTTTTTACGAACAACTATGAATCCATGTACCGCCTGACCAAGCATTTGATCGGCAAAGGCCATGCGCAGCTTTGTTTTGTTGGAGATATTCATTATTCCCGGAGCTTTAAGGACCGTTTTCTCGGCTTCCGAAGCGCGATTGAGGAGCATATGGAGGAAGCATCGCGCTTCTCGATAAGCGGAGATTATTATTTGTCTGTTGAGGGCTTCGAGCATGAGCAATTTCAAGAGCCGATAAAGCAATGGGCGATCAAAAAAATAAAGGCAAAGACGCTTCCAACGGCGCTGCTTTGCGCAAATGACATGATCGGAATCGGTGCGGTAAAAGCGCTGCAAGAGCTTGGCATCAAGGTGCCGGATGAGGTGTCGGTTACCGGCTACGATAATATCGACGATTCATTCAGAATGTCGCCTGCGCTTACGACCGTGCATGTGCCTAAGGAGGCGCTTGGCAAACGTGCCGTCGACCGTCTAATTGCTCGTATCGAGAGCAAGCAGGAGCCTATGGAAAAGCTATTGGTTGCAGGAGAGCTGCTTTACCGGGAATCGACGGGGCAGGCGAGCGCAGCAATTATAGGGAGCTGAGGCATTCATGTTATTTAAGAATCTGTTCTCGAAATGGAAGTCAGTAAGCCCAGTATCTGCCCCCATAGAGAAAACGCCGCTCGTAGTTGACAGCACGCCTGATTTGCCTCAGGAATTCGGCTATAAGTGTCAATGGTTTGCTGTTAATACAACGGATACAGAGCGCGTTGCGGCTTTTCTGAAGGGGAAAGGCATTATTGCAGCGAATTGGAAAACAGGCATGGCAGGTGCGTATAGCGGCAGCTGTTTTGTAACGCCTCAAGTGAATGGTTGGACGTTTATCATCCAACCGTTTATGCGGGAAATAGACGATAGCTCGAGTGAAGGAGCAAGAAATAAAGCCCAGGCGCTAAGCGGTTTTTTCGGGGAAGCCTATTATTTCGGAAATTATAGGGTTTCCAGCTATTATGCTTGGTGCAAGGCGATAAATGGTCAAGTTGTCCGGGCTTTCGGCTATGGCGATGGAGAAGTTCTTATAGATGAAGGCGATTTGACGGAGGAAGAGCATCAAATCGCCTTTTTTACAGCCGATGATGAGGAAGAATGGCTAGGCGAGGAGGATGTGTTGACACTCGCCCAACTATGGACAACGTCAACCGTTAGCTTTGATGGCGATTTCGAGCCGGGAACCGGGTTTTTACTTGCGTTTGATTAATTCGGGTTGGTTGTTTGAAAGGAGGGAGAATGCGATTGGGAAGAATGGGATCATTCATAATAGTGATATGGTGAAGGGGAACGCATCATAGGCAATGATTGAAAAAGGAGTGTCCATTAGATGCCGTAGCACCTAATGGACACTCCTTTTGCATATATGGATTAACCTTGAAGCTGCAGATTGCGGTCGATCAACGCGATGCGCTGCTCTACGCAAGCATATGAGCGCAGCGGGTCCTCCGGCGTGTTCAGGCAATAATCAAGCAATTGGTCAACCGTTGTGGCAGCTACATGGCAGCGAGTGTCCGAAGAAGCGTAATAGATGTAAACGTCGCCGTTGTCCCGGGCAATGACGCCGTTGCAGAACGCAACGTTCGATACGTCGCCGACGCGCTCTATGCCTTCCGGCGCAAGCAAGTGGCCGCCTGGGCGATGGGTTACTTTACTTGGCTCCTGCAGATCGGATAGGAATGCGTAAAGGACGTAGCGCAGGCCAGCCGCCGTATTGCGAACGCCATGAGCGATATGAATCCAGCCTTTATCGGTCTTGATCGGAGCAGGACCCTGACCGTTCTTCACTTCTTTAATCGTATGGTAGTGGCGCTCGTCTATAATAACCTCGCGCTCAACAACCGCATTCTCGATCGTATCCGAAAGTCCCCAGCCGATGCCGCCGCCTGAGCCCGTATCGATGAAGCCATCCTGCGGGCGTGTGTAAAAGGCATATTTGCCGTCTACAAACTCTGGATGCAGCACGACATTACGCTGCTGATTCGATGCCGTTTTGAGATCGGCAAGGCGTTCCCATTGCTTCAGATCCTTCGTTCTTACAATGCCGCATTGTGCGATTGCGCTGGACAGATCGCCTTTTGGGGCAGCGGGATCCTTTCTCTCGGTACAGAACAAGCCGTAAATCCAGCCATCCTCATGCTGAACAAGGCGCATATCGTACACATTTACGTCTGGATTGCTCGTCTCTGGCAGAAGAATCGGATGCTCCCAGAAGCGGAAGCCGTCTACCGGGCTGTCGCTCTCGGCAATCGCGAAAAAAGACTTCCGGTCATTGCCTTCAACGCGGGCAACCAGATGGTATTTGCCGTTTAAGAATATCGCGCCGGGATTAAAAACGCAGTGAATGCCAAGGCGTTCCATGAAAAAAGGATTCGTCTCGGGGTTGAAGTCATATTTCCAAGCGAGCGGTGCGTGTGCCGCCGTTAGGACAGGATGCACATAACGGTCGAATACGCCGTTGCCCAGTGCTTCAGGCTCGTTCTTTTGCGTGACAAGAGCCTCGTACCGCTCTGTCAGCAACTGCTTGCGTTCAGTGAATTTACTCATGTATATCATCCTCCATTAAAGTTGAATTAGTGTGCCGCGGCTGTGCCGCTTAGGCGTTCAATCATTTCAAAGCAAGCGCGTCCATTGTGATACGGACATTTCCAAGGGCTGACCTTCTCGGCATTGTCGCTCGGAGAACCGTCCCGGTTAACGCTCCAATGCCATTCGCCATAGGTTTCATCGACAATAAACCGTTCAATAAACGACCAGGAGCTTAGAGCTGCGTCACGGTATTTCTCTTCTCCGGTCATTTGGAAGGCGTTGTAGAACCCAACGACGGCTTCGGCCTGCGGCCACCAATCCTTGCGCGTATCAATCAAGCCGTGGGGACCAGCCTCGTTCAGTAATCCGCCATCGCTGTCTACGCCTTCGTTCAACGTAGCTTCAGCCATGCGGATTGCAATTTTTTTCGCTTCCGCAAGCAATTCCTCGTCGCCAAGTACCTCTGCTGCTTCTACAAGCAGCCAGCTGCCTTCAATATCGTGACCGTAGGAAATATGCTCGGATTTATAGTTCCATTGCTCGTCGAAAAATAAAATGAAGTGCGCATTCACCGGGTTAATGATGTGCTTAATGGTCATTTCAATGAGCGATTTCAGCTTGGCGTGCAGCTCATCGGATTTCCAAATGCGGTATAGGTTCGTATAACCCTCCATCACGTGCAGATGCGTGTTCATGGATTTTTTCTCATTCAAATCCTTTTCGCTCAGGCTGTTATCATCGGTTTCCCGCCATTCGCGCGTAAGTGCCTCGAAATAACCTTCATATTGCTCGTCAAAGCTGTAACGCTCAAGCGTATGGAAAAGCTCAATCGCTTGCTTCAGCGATTCCTCGTTACCGGTAGCCCGGTAATACTCGGAGTAGGCATAGATGGCAAAGGCTTGGCCGTAAACCTGTTTTTTGGTTTCGAGTGGCTGTCCCGCCGAATCTACCATCCAATATAGCCCGCCGTATTCAGAGTCGACAAAGTGCTCGTTGACGTAGCGGTAAGCACGGTCGGCAATCTGCAGGTAGGCTTGGTTCCCGGTCAAGCGGTATGCGGAAGCAAAGGTCCACAATATACGGGTGTTAAGCACCAAGCTTTTGCTAGCCTCAGGGTTAACGGTAAGATCACGGCTCATATAGCCAAAGAAACCTCCGTTTTTCTCATCGACCGTATGTTTCATCCAGAAACCGAGAATGTTGGATTCAAGCTCCTGTTGAATGCGGTTTAGCCACTGCTGGTTGCTTTCATTCATGAAATCGTTCCTCCTACCTTTGACTCGCTGATCTTCTTTGCGTAATAATCGTGAACGGTTTTTTCGGCCTGCTTGCCATACATGCAGTAATCATCGTTAGCTGCCGCATCGCTTTCCTCATAAAGCCGAGCCGGCCAATCCCAGAGCATGAAGCCCCCGACCCAGTCCCGCTTATCGGACGCACCGAACATCGTTTCGTAGAATTGCCGCTGGACTTCTTCGCTTGGCGCACCTTGCAGGCCCCAATCATTCGGAATATGCTGCGAGCCTTCGCGGCTAGGGCAGCCTGCTTCCATGAAGAAAAATGGCTTGTCGTAGGCAGAGACAACCTTCTCAATGCGATTCAGCTGCTCCTCCCAATCCCCAATCGGATAGTAGCCGCTGGAGGAGATTACGTCGACAGCATCCCACCATTTCACTTGGCCCTCTTGGTATTTGTCGCAGTTGTACGTAACAACTCCGGAATAAACCTTGCGGACCTCCGCAATCAGCTGGCGCCACTCCGTTTCCCGGCGATCCGTTTGAACCATCTCGCAGCCGATACAAAACATTTCGCATCCCGTTTCCTCCGCGATTCGCGCATAGTGCAAAATGAACGCGGTGTAGGAAGCGAACCAATCCGACCATTTGGGCTCGCAAGGAACATCGAGATCGAAGAAATTAATATGAGCGCGCCATGTTCCATCCGCACAGTTGACAACGGGCTTTAAGCAAACCTTTAGATCAAGTGCCTTGGCTTGCTGGATCGCAGTAAGCACCTCGTCATCCGTAACGGTAGGGGCTTCGCCAAATTTGATTTCAGTTGCCTGTGCATGGTCTTGAAGAGCGCCCAGCGCTATTGCCGTCCAGTTCACATGCAATCGCTCGGCCATAAGCGCCATGGATTGCTCCGCTTTTGGCCCGGTCCATGTACCGCGTACGCCCGTCCAGCCCCAAGTCATGCCGCCGATATAGGCCGTTTGCTTCGTCATTCGTGTCGCCTCGCTTTATGAATTATTTTTGTTATTGCTAATAAATGTTTTTGTTATATAACAAGTAAACATGATTTAAGGAATGTTTGCAATACCTTTCTTAGCTATCCGGAGGTTTGGCAGCTTTGCTTCATTTAATAGCGCAAAACAGGACCGGTTTTTGTAAATATTTCAGCTTTTAAGCGAAAGATAGCGTTTTCATGCAATGTCAGTTGAAGACTAGAAATCATATTTTAAACCATTTTAGATCCGCCTGTTATGCGGTATTATCAATTTGTAAGCGGAATCAAAACGAACTAAGGGGGATTTTAAAAATGAAAAAAACTGTTTCGTTAGCACTTGCTTCTGTAGTTATGCTAACAAGTCTTGCTGCTTGTGGTGGGAATAATACTAACACAAATGAGAATACGGCAACAAACAAGCCAAGCACGAATGATGCTGCAACAAACAAGCCGGAAAACGGCGGTACCGAGGAAGCAGCTAAAATTACGGGAGATGTCGTTTTCTTAACGAATCGTACAGATATGATCGACAAGCAATACGTGGATTACGAAAAACGTTTTGAAGAGAAATATCCTGGCGTTGACCTGAAGTTCGAAGCGATTACCGACTACGACAAAACGTTGAAAATTCGTATCGCTTCCGGCGATTTCCCTGATGTTGTATTCACGCCTACGATTCCGAATGCCGAGCTTCCGAATTATTTCGCTCCGCTCGACGATATCACATTCTCAGGCGACATACACTTCAAGGATTTGAAGGCGCAGGAAGGCAAGATGTACGGCATTTCCTCCGGCGGTTCGACGGTAGGTATCGTGTATAACAAGAAAGCATTCGAGAAAGCTGGCATTACCGCTCTTCCGAAAACATACGACGAGTTCCTTGCAGCATCCCAGAAGCTGAAGGATGCAGGCATCGTGCCGCTCGCTTCCAACTTTAAAGACAAATGGCCGTTAGACGTTTGGGTGTACGATATGCCAACCCTGCTAGCTGGCGCTTCTGACCACCAGAATAAACGCGCTGAGAGCGACACGCCTTACACAATGGATAACGCATACGGCAAATCATGGAGCATTATCCGTGAGATGCATACCAAAGGGTTCCTTGAAGCAGACGTGAACTCGACGAACTGGGAGCAATCGAAAAAAGACGTAGCATCCGGTAAATTCGGCATGTATCTCCTTGGCAACTGGGTCATCAACCAAGTTATCGAGAATGGCGCAGCTGCAGAAGACGTTGGGTTCTTCCCATTCCCTGTCGACAACTCCGGCGAAGCAAAAGCGCCGCTTAATCCGGATTTCTTCTACGCAGTCAACAAAAACGGCAACGTAGAAGCAGGAAAAGCATTCGTGCAATGGATGATCGAGGAATCAGGCTACGATGATTTCGCGGGCTTCATCCCAACGCTGAAGGATAAAGAATCCAAGCTTCCGCAGCTTTCTGAGTTCAATACGTTCAGCCCTAAATTTTTCGAGCCGGCAGCTCCAGTCGACGCTGCAACGGAGATTCAGAACAAAGCGCAGCTTGACCAAGCCGCAGTCGTTCAAGAATTCGTATTGTCGAAGGATCCGCAAAAGGTACTCGATAAAGTGAACACGGCGTGGGCGAAAGCGAAAAAAGATCTAGGTCTGTAAAGGGTGCAGGCAGGATGGATATTCCGGATTCTGGTTATCCATCCTGCCCATTCCGATTAGAAAGAAGCAGGGAGGATGGGGTTGTCTCATGTTTAGCAGATTGCCTTTCAAAACACAGAAAAATTACGTAGTCATTGGATTCGTCGCATTGCCGCTGCTGCTGCTGCTGACATTCGCCTATTATCCGGCGCTCGAACTCATTCGGTTAAGTTTCACAAGCTGGGACGGACTAAGCTCCAACAAACCATGGATCGGATGGTCCAATTACAAAGAAGTTTTTGCCAATCCGGCTATCTTCGGCGTATTCAAACATAACTTTGCCTATTTCGCTGTCGGAATCGTACAGAACATCGCGGCCATCTATTTTGCAGTCGTGCTGAACAGCAAGCTTAAAGGGAAAAACTTTTTTAGGCTGCTGCTATTTTTACCGTACATCCTAAACGGCGTTGCTGTAGCATACTTATTCGGTTACGTATTCGATACGACTAACGGTTCCTTGAACTACCTGCTCGGACAGCTCGGTTTCGATGCTCTGTCCAAGACGAGCTGGCTCGGCAGCGGCTCATTTGTCAATTACACGCTCGCTTCCATCGGCTTTTGGCGGTTCATGGGTTTTAACATGGTTATCTATTTAGCGGCGCTTCAATCGATCCCGAACGACATTTATGAGGCTGCGTCGATTGACGGGGCGAACGGCTGGCAGAAATTCAAAAGCATTACGCTTCCGAACATTTATAAAATCATTGAGCTTAATTTGTTCCTCACGGTTACCGGTGCATTGGAGGTCTTCGATCTCCCGTATATTTTGACTAAAGGCGGACCTGCTGGTTCAAGCGAAACGTTCGTTATGAAAATCGTCGAGACAGCCTTCCAGTTCAACAATTACGGTCTTGCATCCGCGATGAGCGTCGTCTTATTGCTCTTTGTTGTCATCGTTTTATCGATTCAGCGCTTTTTGTTGAAAGGAAAGGGGGAATAATCGATGAATAAATCCAATAAGCTTTGGGACACAGTGAAATATTTCAGCCTAGTATTGGCGGCATTTGCGATTTTATTCCCGCCTTATATTATCGTGGTCAACGCTTTCAAGACGAAGGATGAATTCCATACCAAGTCAACGATTGATATGCCGGATAGCTTTCTTTACTTGAAAAACTTCGCCCAAGCGTTCAAGCAGGCGGATATGCTGCATGCATTCGGAAACACGCTATTCATCATTGCGGTTACGCTGATTTTGAATATTTTGATCGGATCGGCCTTCTGTTATGCAGTCGGACGCTTCGATTTCAAATTCAAGGGAGCGATTGTCGGCCTGTTCCTGTTCGCAACGATCATCCCGGCGATTACGACGCAGGTGGTCAACTACAAAACGATCCAAACGCTTGGGCTAACGAACAATCTGATGGGTCCCGTTCTAATTTATGTAGGGGCGGACATCCTTCAAATCTACATTTACCTGCAATTCATTCGCAACATTCCGAACGAGCTGGATGAAAGCGCGATGCTGGAGGGTGCTTCCCTGATCCGGATCTTCCGCTCTATCATTTTCCCGCTGCTCGCTCCGGCCACGGCGACGATTGTTATCCTGAAGACGATCAGCATCTACAATGATATGTTCATCCCGCTGCTTTATCTGCCGCGAGCCGAGCATGTCGTGGTTTCCACCTCGCTCATGCGGTTTTTCGGTGTGAACAGCGGAGACTGGCAAATGATTTCCTCAGCGATACTCATCATTATGATTCCGACGGCCATCCTTTATCTTTTCTTGCAGAAATATATATTCGCGGGTGTGACAAGCGGTGCGGTGAAATAACCGCCCGCTTTCTTTCCGTTGCGGTCATGCGTATTTTAGCGCAAACTAGAGGAGGATCACGCGAAGGGAGCGAGCATGAATGAACATTATTATCGCGGACGATGAGGAATTCATTAGGCTTGGCCTGCAAAAAATTTTGACGAAAATGGACTTGGATATCCAAGTAATCGGTTCTTACAGCAATGGGATGGATGCGTGGGCTCATATATCCAAGCTGGGTGACGGTGAGCTAGACGTGCTTATAACAGATATCAAAATGCCGATGATGGACGGCTTGAGGCTTATCGAGCATCTGCGGGACAAGAAGGTAGCAACGATTGTGCTAAGCGGATTCAGCGAATTCGAATACGCGCGCAAGGCGCTTCGCCACGGCGTTCGCGATTATTTGCTCAAGCCCGTCGACAAGTCGAATTTGTATGATCTGCTTATCAAAATCAAGCAAGAACGCGGCGAGCAGGCGCAGCCTGGGGAAACGAACGATACCCCGCAGCCAGCTGAAGCGATCTCTAAGGAAAAGGAGCATCATGTCATCGAGCAGATGAAATCCATCCTGGAGCAGGAATACGGCAAAAACTTCGAAATGGAACGCATGGCTGAAACGGTCGGCATGAGCGCCAATTATTTGAGCCGCCTGTTTAAGCAGGAGACGGGGATGACGCTAACCGAATATTTGATCGACATTCGGATTGAGAAAGCGAAACAATTTCTGACCGATCATCCGAATTTGAAAAACTATGAGATATCGCAGCTGGTTGGCTATAGCGACCCCGTTTATTTCAATAAGCTGTTTAAGAAAATGACAGGCGAGACGCCAAAGGATTATAAAGGCAAGCATCGGTAGGCCTTCAGCCAAAAAGAATACAAGAAGTGCAAGAATACATCTTTACAGCTGCACAATATGAGCGTAATATTGTGCCGTAGCGCTTAGAATAAACACGCGTTTATTAACGAACGGAGCTACAGAGGGATGGGTAGAGCAATGTCAGAGAGAGTGGAAAAAGCCCGCTTAAGCGCAGCAGCGAAAGGGCTAGCCAGCACGTTCGAAAACGCATCGCTGGAGCAGGATGCGAGTCCGTTGAAGTTTTTGTTTTCCCTATACAAAGGAAATTTCGCCAACTTGTTCGTTTCATTGTTTTTTCTGCTGATCAAGAGCGCGCCGATTTATGTGCTGCCAATCGTAACAGCGAACATCATCAATATCGCGACAAACCCGGCGAAGCATTCGATCAGCGGGATATGGATTAATTTCTTCATCATCCTGATTGTCATTTTGCAAAACATACCGACGCATGCCGCTTACATATCCTTTCTAAGCCGCGCGGTGAGATACGTGGAAGCGGGACTTCGCAGCGCGCTTGTCCGGAAGCTGCAGCAGCTTTCGATCAACCAGCACCGCGAGCTGCCGGCAGGCAAGCTTCAGTCCAAGGTGCTTAGGGACGTTGAAGCGGTTGAGATGATGTCGAAGCAATTCATGATCGCGCTCGCTCCGGCTGTCGTGAATATTATCGTTTCCTTTGTCATTACGCTGAACAGCAGCTGGATCGTTTCTTTGTTCTTTGTCCTTACGATTCCAATGTCGATCACGATTGTGACGATCTTCCGCCGCAAGATCAGAAAGTCGAACAAGGAGTTCCGCAAGGAAATCGAACAAATGTCCTCGCGCGTGTCGGAGATGGTAGAGATGATTCCAATAACGCGGGCACATGGATTGGAAAAGGTAGAAATCGAGCGGATCGATTCGACCCTGCGTAATATCCAAGGCAAGGGCTACCGACTCGATTTGGTAGAAGCCTATTTCGGGTCGACGAACTGGGTTACGTTCCAAATCTTTCAGGTGCTTTGTCTGATCTTTACCGCTTATCTGGCTTATAACGGTGAAATACAGGTCGGCGACGTTGTCATGTACCAAGGCTTTTTCGCTATGATCTTAGGGTCCGTTACCGGACTAATCAATATTTATCCGCAAATTGCAAAAGGGCTCGAGTCCATTCATTCGATCAAGGAAATATTGGTATCGACCGATATCGAGAATAACAGCGGCAAAAGAAAGCTGGCTGGCGTGCGCGGCGAATTTTCGTTCCGCGGCGTCGAGCTTTCTTATCCGGGCAGCGAGCATCATGTGCTTGAGGACGTGACGCTTGACGTCGGTGCGGGAGAGTGTATCGCATTCGTTGGTGCATCCGGCGCGGGCAAATCGACGGTTCTTAATCTCGTCATTGGTTTCTTGCAGCCCACTGGCGGGAAAGTGATGATGGATGGCATTGATCTAGCGGATATCGATTTGCGCAGTTATCGCAAGCATCTGGCTGTCGTGCCGCAGACGAATATTTTGTTCTCGGGAACGATTCGCGACAACATTACTTACGGACTGCGCGATATTACGGATGAGCAGGTACAGCGCGTAGTTGATATGGCCAATCTCTCCGAGTTTATCGGACAACTGCCCAACGGTCTGGAAACGATGGTTGGCGAGCACGGCGGCAAGCTCTCCGGCGGCCAGCGCCAGCGGATAGCGATCGCTCGCGCGCTCGTGCGCCAGCCGAGCATTATCATACTGGATGAGGCGACATCCGCCCTCGACAATGAGTCGGAGTTTCATGTGCAGAAGGCGATGCAGGAGCTTATCAAGGGCCGTACGACTTTCATTGTCGCACACCGCCTGTCAACGATTCGCGATGCAGACCGCATTGTCGTTATGAAGCACGGACGGATTGCCGAGGTTGGTACCTTCGAGGAGCTAATGGCAAGCAAAGGGGAATTTTATAACCTCAAGCAGCTTCAACTGTAAAGAGAGAAGAAAGGTCGATCAGGCGAAAAAGCCGGATCGACCTTTTTGATCGTTTGGCAGCTTATAGCGACCACCATTTAAGCATGAGGTAGGGATCAACCGAGTGGTAGCTTGGAGAACTTTTATAAATACCGAAGTGGAGGTGCGGGACAAATTTTCCCTCGGTGCCTTCAGGTCCATAGCCGGTGCTGCCCACATTGCCGAGCAATTGCCCGGCTGACACTTTGGCGCCTTCCTTGATGCCTGCCGCGTATTTGGACAAATGCGCGTAATAAAACGTGGTTGCGGCATCGACGCGGACGGTTACCCGCCAGCCTCCATACTCATTCCAGCCTGCGTTAACGATCGTACCGGGAAGAGCGCTGTAAACGGCAGTGCCTTTGGGAGCCAGAATATCGACGCCTTCATGGCTTCGGGCTTCGGAGCCGTCCGTCGACCAGGTACGAGAATCCGCATAGGTGTTGGAGAATGGCGTATAGGTGCCTTTGGGCAGCGGAAACACGCCGTTTGCATATTGGCCGGGCAGCTTTGGAATACGGATATCAAGGCCGGACCATACGTTATTCGGGTCCGGGAGCTGCGGGTTGGCTGCGATCAGCTTCGGAAGCGGGATGGCTGAACGTTGGGCAATCTTCCACAGGGTATCGCCTTGCAGTACGGTTGCGGCAACAAATTCCGGCGGATCCGGAACGAGCAGCTTTTGTCCGATGGCAAGCGAGTCAGAGGTCAATCCGTTTAGTTTTTTCAATTGCTGAACGGTCGTGCTGTGCTTGGCGCCAATGATCCATAGAGTGTCGCTCGGCTGTACGGTGTAGGATGCGGCGGAGCTGAACGAAGGAGCTGCGGTTAAAAGAGCGAAGACAGCCGCGCTGTAAAGCAGACGTTTCATGCCTTTTTTCATGTGGTCTCTTCCCTTCTATGTATAAAGATGGCTTGCTCTTCCATTCTAATGGAGTAAGCGCTTTATTTTTAGCGGTAAATGCTGGGTAGAACGATGGGAGTCAATGGGAGTTGGATATTTAAAGATATTCATAAATTTATATATAATATTAAAATTCTTTTATTAAACGCACAATCCTAATGGATTATAATGTGAATATCATTTAATTCTAACGTAATGAGGTGCTTGGATTTATGCGAAAAAAGCTCGTTTACTCACCGCCTGCAAACGGTTACCCGGAGTGGAATAATAACCCTGAAATTTTTCGGATCGACCGAATGGATGCTCATGCTTCATTAATGCCGTTTGATACGGTTGAAGAGGCACTCGAAGGAAGCCATAACAAGTCCGCCAACTATTTCACGTTGAACGGCGAGTGGAAATTCGCGTTTGCGGCCAATGCCGATGCACGTATTGCCAACTTCTATGAGGCGGACTTCGACCATAGCGCTTGGGATAGCATTAAGGTTCCTGCCCATTGGCAGCTGCAAGGCTATGATTATCCGCAATATACGAATATTAGATACCCATGGGACGGCAACGAGGATATTAAATCGCCGTTCGCTCCGACGGCGTACAACCCGGTTGGCTCATATGCACGTACGTTTACCGTGCCTGCCGGCTGGAGCGGGAAACCGGTGTTTATCAGCTTCCAAGGCGTAGAGTCGGCATTCTACGTTTGGTTGAACGGGGAGCTTGTCGGCTTCAGCCAGGATACGTTTACGCCGTCTGAATTCGATCTAACGCCGTACCTCGCCGAGGGAGAGAACAAGCTTGCAGTTGAGGTATACCGCTGGAGCGATGCGAGCTGGCTGGAGGATCAGGATTTCTGGAGGATGAGCGGTATTTTCCGTGACGTGTATTTGTATACGACGCCGGAAGCGCATATCTACGATTATTTTGTCAAAACAGAGCTGGATGAGCAGTACCGTAATGCGGAGCTCATTATTGACGCAAAGCTGCTCAACTATTTCGTGAAGCCGCTCGGAAGCCTCACCTTGGAAGCTGCGCTGTATGACGCGAATGGCAACGCCGTGTTCGAATCACCGTTGACCGTGCAGTCGCCGGTTGAAGGCGAAGGACTGACAGCGGTCCAGATGAACAGAACGGTAGACAACCCGCTTAAGTGGAGCGCTGAGCATCCGAATTTATATACGTTGGTGCTTAGCCTGAAAGCAGAAGACGGAACGTTATACGAGGCGATCAGCTGCAAGGTGGGGTTCCGCAAGTTCGAAATCAAAGACGGTCTTATGCAAATCAACGGACGGCGCATTATGTTCAAAGGCGTTAACCGCCATGAGTTTTCCTGCGATACGGGCAGGGCGATTAATGAGGCGGACATGCTGAAGGATATCCTGCTTATGAAGCAGTACAATATAAATGCGGTGCGCACCTCCCATTATCCGAACGATTCGCTTTGGTATAGGCTTTGCGATGAATACGGCTTGTACGTTATCGATGAAACGAATCTGGAGACGCATGGCGCATGGTCCTATGACCAGAAAGAGCTGGGAGCGGCTGTGCCGGGAAGCTTGCCGGAATGGACGGGTGCTGTGCTGGATCGCTGCAACTCGATGTTCCAGCGCGATAAGAACCATGCCTCGATCGTCATCTGGTCGCTTGGCAACGAGTCCTTCGGCGGCGACAACTTTATCAAGATGCATGACTTCCTTCGGGATGCGGACCCGTCTCGCGTCGTTCATTACGAGGGCGTCTTCCACTGGCGCGCTTCGGAAGCGGCGTCGGATATCGAAAGCCATATGTATACGAGTCCTCAGGGCGTGGAGCAGTATGCGCGCAGCAATCCGAAGAAGCCGTTCATTCTGTGCGAATACAGCCATGCGATGGGCAATTCCTGTGGAGGCCTGCATGTTTATTGGGAAGTATTCGAGAAATATCCGATTCTGCAGGGCGGCTTCATCTGGGATTGGATTGATCAGGCGATTCGCGTTACGGATGAGAACGGACAGTCCAAAATGCTGTACGGAGGAGACTTCGGCGAGTCGCCGCATGACGGCAACTTCTGCGGGAACGGCATTATTTTTGCGGACCGGTCGGTATCGCCGAAGCTTCAAGAGGTTAAAAAGGTTTACCAGAACGCGAAGTTCGAAGCGGTTGACCTGAAGAACGGGGTAATCCAAATAACCAATCGCCATTTATTCAGCTCGCTTGATGAATTCACGCTTGCATGGCAGGTTACCGTTAACGGAGAGGTTGTTCAATCGGGTACTGCGCTAGCCGGGGCTGCGGCTGAACAAGCAGAGTCGCTTGCGATTCCGTATGAGCTGCCTGAGCTTGCAGGAGCTGAAGATGAAGCGGTGCTTACCGCTTCGCTTCTCTTGAAGGAGAAGACGCTTTGGGCGGAGGCAGGCCACGAAATCGCGTTTGAACAGTTCGTATTGCCAGCGCCGGTTAAGCTGTTGATTGGCGCGGCAGCGGCCAAGCCAACCGTTCAAGTGGAACAAACCTCCGAAGCGCTTATCTTAAGCGGAGGGAGCTTCAAAGCGCAATTTGAGCTGGCAAGCGGAAATTTGAGTTCTTACCAATGGAGAGGCAAGGAGCGTCTGACCAAGGAGCTTGCGCCAAACTTCTGGCGCGCCTACACGGATAATGACCGCGGCAATCAGCAGCATGAGCGCTGCGCAACGTGGCGTGAAGCGGGAGCAGAGCGCGAGCTGCGCGCGATGACATGGGATGCCGGTTCCAGCAGCGTTACGATACGCGTGCAATACGGCTTGCCGACGACCGCTGTATCCTTGTTGTCTTTCATTTATACGGTGAGCGGAGACGGTGAAATCAGCGTGTATGAAGAGCTGCAGCCGGGAGCGAATTTGCCGGAAATTCCAGAGGTCGGCGTTCTGTTCCACATGCCTGCCGAGTATAACCAAATCAGCTGGTACGGCAAAGGTCCTGACGAAACCTATTGGGACCGTCAGACAGGCGGGAAGCTTGGAATTTACAGCGGCGAGGTCCGCGATCAGTTCGTGCCTTACATCCGTCCTCAGGAATGCGGGAACAAGATGGAGGTGCGCCACGCGTCGATTACGAATGCGGCAGGCGAAGGACTTGTCCTGAAAGGCGCGCCGCACTTTGAGCTGAACGTGCTCCCTTACACGCCTTCCGAGCTTGAAGCGCATGATCATATCCATCTGCTGCCGGAGAGCGACAAAACGGTCGTTCGCGTCAACCATAAGCAAACGGGCGTAGGCGGGCATGACAGCTGGGGTCAGCGGCCGGAGAAAGAATATACGTTGTATGCGAATCAGGCATACGCGCATCGGTTCACGCTGCAAGGCATTTAATTGAAATAGAGGCTGTCCGCTCGTCTGATGACGTGCGGACAGCCTTTTTTTATTTGATATAAATACCGCCAAATGGAAGCACCTCGCGAAGGATTCTTCGGATGAAGCCGCCATTCTGCAGCTGCTCCTCCAGCTCGGTATCGCGTGAGCCCGTTTGAATAAGCACCGGGCCTGAACCGCGAATTTCCCACTGGACGTTCATATGCTGGCTTGCCAGCTTATTGCCATAGACCGAAAGCTGAATGGATGCATTCTCGGGGTAAGCGACAAGAGCGCCCGTCTCAACGTATAGCGGACGATCGGGCTGGAGCTGTATCGATTTCACGTCACCGGCCGTTATAAGGCCAAGCTGGCCGGGACCGGAGAAACGCATTCGGACGAACTCCTTGGTAATCCAAGCGTTCTTGAGCTTCTGGATGACCGATTTCAGCTTCATCCCGTCAGAGAAGAAGATCACATGCCGGAAATCGAACAGCAGGTCGCTTTTCTCCTCGATATGGACCGTTTCAAGGGAGCAGCCTGCCGGCAATCCGATAATAAATTCGGATGGACCGGACAGGATCGAACGAATCCAACGTTTCTTGCGATACATGCCGGCGAGGTCCATGAAACGGTCCTCCCGGCTCTGCGGATCCCCTTGGTAGGCGATAATGGACTTGGGGTGGAGGACATGAAGCTTGTCCGGTTCGGAGAGCTGGATATGGACATGGCCGGTCTGGGCGGGAACGGTTATGTTCATCCGCTGATGCCTCTGCCGCGCGTGCCCCGCTGCTTGCGCCATACCAGGTAACGCCAGATTCGTATGGAGATGATATAAGCGGCAAATACGGCTGCTATGATGACGACAGTATAAATCAGCTTGCTCACAAAGGATTGGCGCTCCTGCTTCATACGCGCCATCTCGGCCTGCATATCGGCATTCTGAGCGATGAGCTGCTCGTTCTGCTGTCGGAACTGCTCATTCTGTTCGAGCAGCTGTTGCTGCTTCAGAGCATATTCCTCTGCGGCTTTGGCAGACTCCGCAAGCTTCTGCTGCTGCGCTGCCAGCTCTTCTTTCGCTTCGATATACTGCTGCTCGAGCTCACTGATTTTCTCAGGCGTGTTGTATATGTCTTTAATCCTGTCAAAGAAGCCTGCATGGACGGCAGGTTGAGGCGCTGCTATTAGGATTACGGATATGAGGCATGCAAATATGAGAATCTTCCATATGGATGATCGCATGATGGTCTCCCTTCAAATTTCGACATAGAGGGGGTGATTCTTACATTTTACAATCTTTCCGGGCAATAGTCACTGTCGTCCTTTGGCGTAAAAAAAGGATAGCAGCGAGGGTCGCTGCTATCCTTGGCATTTGGTTTATTATTTCACGTACAAACGGCTCGTTTCTTCCCAAATACCGCCTGCCTCAAGGGAAACAAGTCCGATTTGTTCAGCAGCCAGATCAACGTTCGGAGCGTTGACCAGATTAAGCTGCGGTTCTGGGCAGAAGAAACCCGGCGTTGCTTTGTTGTTCCAGATCATCCACTGTTTATAGGCCGTACCGATATCGTAAACAAGCTTGACTCCCGTGCGCGTATCGGTCAGCTCCATGAGATTGCGGCCGTTCTGCGGCTCAGCAGTGTAATGGTTGTCCATAGACGCCCAGAAAGGCGAAATGCCCGTCGTTTTCATCGCTTCCTCGTCATCCAGAAGCGGTTGGTAGCTGCCAGTTGGAAGCATGCGCTCGCTAAGCTCCCAGCGCTTGCCGGTTGTAAGCGTAAAGCGATAGTCGTCGGCTGTGCTGCCTGGAGCGAACGGCGCATTGATAGTCGTATGGAAGCCGATCAAGCAAGGCATGGCTTCGGTTCCTTCATTATGTACCGATACATGCTGAAGCAGTCCTCTTTCGTTCAAGGAGTAGCGGAGCCTCACGGAGAAGCGGTGCGGCAAGTAAGCATAGATCGGATGCGTTTCGTCGATAGCAATTTTGAGCGAAACGTAGCTTTCCGTCTTATTTGTGCCGAAATCCTCGACGCTCCACGCGGCAGTATGCAGAAACCCATGCAAGTGATTGCCGGTTGCTGCTTCATTCACTGGGAAGGTGTAGGTTCTGCCATTCCAAGTGAAGGTACCGTCCTCGTAGCGGTTAGGAGGGAATAGGACCGGAATGCCATGAACGCCTGGACTCGCGCGGAAGCTGTCCATTTCCTCAAGAGAGGGCTCACGCAGAAATGTATATTGGTTTACTTTATCGCGGAAGGCGATCAGATTGGCACCTACCGCAGGCAAAACGGCCGCTTCGTAAGCACCCCATTGCAGCCAAACGGCTTGCTCGTCATGAAATAATTGTTCGAAAGCTTGTCCTTGCGCAGACATGGAAATCCTCCTAAAAAGTATTTGAATAAAAGCTTAACGCGTCACCGCATAAATGCAAAAAACGTATCCAACCTTAGAATAGCAGGACGGAGCCAAACAAACAACCGCCCTACGCCGCTTACTGCGGATTAGGGCGGCTGCTTAGCCTGCTATTGCGTTATTCGTAAATCTTTGTTCGTCGCGCGCTGCGAGAAGAGCTGCTGAATGACGAATTGCTTGCGGCGGTTGACAGGAAGCTGCTTGGAATCGGTAATCTCTGAATCGAAGAAAATGGACCCGCCCTCGATCATTTTGATTTTACCGATATTAATGTAACAATTGGAGCTTACCGGATAGAAGCTGCGCTCGCTGGTAAGCTGTGCAATCTGCTCGACAGTCATTCTTTTCTTTATATTGTAGTTTCTGCCGTGAAAGCTTACGAGCCCCTGCGTACCAAGCTTGAAGTAAAGCACATCCGACTCCAGCTCGAAATCCTCATACACGTTCCGTTCTCTCAGTACAACATTCATCATCTCAATTCCCCCTTTAGAAATGTGAACCACTGATTGTTAGCGCTTACATTGTAACATGTCACAATAGTATTTGTGAAGTCTTTTATAAAAAAAAGACATTGTTTGCTGAAGCGGCATGTGCTATGGTCACTGTAATGCCAAAAAGCCAGAAAGGTTGGATATCAATGAGCAATGAAAATGGACAACCGACAAGCGTGCAAACGCTATATATCGGATCATACGGATCGGCTGAGGAGCATACCATTCATGTTTGTTCTTTCAACGAAAAGAACGGCGAGCTTGCTATTATTCAAGAAGTGAGCGGTCTGGAGAATGCCTCGTATTTGGCGCTGCATCCAAACGGAAAAGTCTTATACGCGGCAAGCGAAACAGAAGCGACAGCGGACGCGAGCGGCGGCTCGGTTGCTGCTTTCGAGATTGACACAGAGGCTGGGACGCTCACTAAAACGGAAAACCGGGTACTTACTTACGGAGCGCATCCTTGTTACATTAGCTCGGATTCCGCAGGGAAGGTACTTTACGCAGCCAATTATACGGGCGGGAATGTTGCGCTCCTTCCGATTGCTGCAGATGGAAAGCTGGAAGCGGCAGCATCGGTTCGGCAGCATGCGGGTGAGCTTGGACCTAATGGGGCAAGACAGGATGCTCCGCACGCGCATTGCATCGTGCCGCTGAATGGATCGCCTTTCGTCTGCGCAGTTGATCTGGGCATCGATGCAATCGTTCTCTATCGCTATGATGAAGAGAAGCGTTCGCTATCGCCTCACGGCATCAGCAAAGTACATCGCGGAGCGGGTCCGCGCCATTTGATTTTCCATCCTTCCTTGCAAACGGGTTATGTGATGAATGAGCTGGATTCTACGATTACCGTATTGAACGTGGATGCTGATCAAGGCATTCTTACGGCAGGAAAAGCAATCTCGGCGCTTCCGGCAGGTTACAGCGGTTACAACGATGCGGCTGATATTCATTTGGGCGCTTCCGGCCGTTATTTGTACAGCTCGAACCGCGGGCATAACAGCATAGCCGTATTTTCCGTGGATCAAGAAACAGGCGAGCTGAGCTTGATCCAGCATGTGGATTGCGGCGGCGAATCGCCGAGAAACTTTGCGCTTACGCCTGACGGCGGCCATCTGCTGGTAGCGCACCAGAAATCAGGCAACATTGCCGTATTTGCGGTCGATGCGGAGACTGGAACGTTAACGAAGACGGCAGCCTCGCTACAATTGCAAAGCCCGGTATGCATCAAATTTGCAAAATAGGTTAGGCCCAGCATGATCCGAACACGGAAATGAGGGCTTTTCGACAAGAAAGGAAGGTCCTGCGATAATGTCAGCACCGCTTGCCTCACAAAATAGCAGCAAAGAGGCGGTTAAATCCGCAACGGTTTATGCCATTTTAATTTGCATCAGCTCCGTCCATCTCATGAACGATATGATGCAATCAGTCGTTTCCGCTTTATTCCCAGTACTCGAGGAATCGCTCAAGCTTAGCATGGCGCAGATCGGCTGGATTGCGTTTACTCTAAATATGACCTCTTCGGTCATGCAGCCCGTGGTTGGATTGATTTCGGACAAAAAGCCGAACCCCTGGATGCTTCCGATCGGAATGCTCTCCAGCATGGCGGGCATGGTCGGCTTGGCCTTTGCTCCGAACTTTTATTTGGTGCTCTTGGCCGTTGTATTCGTGGGGCTTGGCTCAGCCGTATTCCATCCGGAAGGCTCGCGCGTTGTGCATTTAGCTGCCGGGTCACGCAGAGCCTTCTCGCAATCCATTTATCAGGTCGGCGGAAATTTTGGCCAAATGCTCGGTCCGTTAATGACGCTTTGGATTTTTATCCCCCTTGGTCAAAAAGGCGCGGTATGGGGAACGCTGCTGGCCGCTGCTGCCATCATTATATTGATGAAGGTCGTGCCATGGTATAAGTCACAGCTGGCATTGCAGGCGGCGAGGATCGAGCAGCGGAAGGCAAGCGGCGTTGCCGCGAGAGCTGCTCTGGCGCCCCGAGTTGTCGGCTTTGCGCTTGCGATCCTGTTTTTTATCGTGTTCGCCCGTTCGTGGTATGCCGCTGCTATCGGCAATTTCTATCAGTTCTTTTTAGTCGAATCCTATGGCATTACGATCAAGCAAGCACAGATTCCGCTGTTTTTGTTTATGGCGGCCGGCGTAGCGGGCACTTTTTTAGGGGGAATCCTGGCAGACCGGATTGGGCGCAAAAAAATGATGCTGCTGTCTATTCTCGGAGCTGCGCCTTTCGCTTTGGCGCTCCCTCATTTGCCGCTTCCGCTCGTTTATCCATTGATTGTGCTGCTCGGCTTCATCCTGCAATCAGGCTTTTCCGTCAGCGTCGTCTATGCACAGGAGCTTATGCCGGGCAAGGTGGGGACTGCATCGGGCCTTATTACGGGATTAGCGTTCGGCATGGGCGGTCTAGGCGCAGTTGTGCTGGGACACTTAGCGGACAGCCGCTCGCTTAGCTTTGTTATGATGGCATGCAGCGTGCTGCCGCTTATCGGCATGTTAGCGATGCTGCTTCCGAAGGACAGGAAAGAGGCTTAGCGACCGAACGGAGGAGTTTGAACATGCTGCTGTCATGGACGATAACGTATCGTTCGTGGCAGCGGCATTTTTATTCAATATGTTTATCGGATATTGTTATAGTTCATTAGGCAGGCTGTGAAGATACATCGTTTTGCAGTCCGTATTTTGCCGTAATGCCTCGATTGTCTTCAGGTTTGGCAGTGTGAAAATAGTAGGATAATCGACCTCGCCATATTCGGATCGAATCGGAAATGCGAGCTGCTCCGCATCTATTGAAAATTCGGCATGCACCCCTTTCTTATTACCCCTGGCGTCGAGGCGTATCCATTGGTCGTACTTGGCGAGATAGACCCCATTCATTGCATGAATGCAATAACCGCTCTCCGGAGTGTCTCCTAACGTTAGTCGCTGATAACAAAAGCCAGCGGGTATACCTGCCTTTCTCAATAGCGCACTCAGCAGGTTCGCTTTTGCATAGCAGATGCCCTCTTTGTAAAGCAATGCCTCTGAGGCAGTACAAGTAACTCTTGAGCTCTGGATATCCCAAGAATGATCAATTTCGTCACGGACATACTCGTAGCTATTTTTTACGAAGTCAATTGGATCTTTTGATAATGTGGCCAATGTAGCGGATAACTCAACGATTAATGGATGGTTATAATTCACTTCGGCTGTTTCGGTTAGGTAATCGTCTAGGTTACCTGATTCACATGCAAGCTTTATTGCCCCCGCCTCCTTCATCAAGTTCAACCTCTTTTTCTAATATGAAAATAATGCTCCAAAATAAATGCGTCAGAATAATTATGCATCATTGTGTAAAATTATTCAACGGAACTTGAAGTTCTGCTTTTTGGCGTCTATATGGCTAATGACTTAGGGGTGTTAGAAAAAGAAGGGAGTTTGAAATGTGTTGATATAAAACAAACAAAATTATATAATGTCTATAAATTAAACAAACGAAATGATGAGGTGTTTGTATATGAAGTCGGAGGAACGGTTTTGGGATGCTTCGATCGATGAGCTGAAGCAGGGGTATGTCTATGAGGAAACGGAGGGGTATTATTATTGCCTCATATGCGGAGAAGGCTTCGAGGATGGAGAGATTTTTCGGGAGGAGCCATCGGGGAGATGGTTTGAGGCGAGAAAGTACGCCGGACATCATGTGAAGCAGTCGCATGGCTCCATGCTTGATTATTTGCTCGAGCTCGACAAGCGGCATACCGGCTTGACCGATTTGCAGAAGGAGCTCATCCGCGGTTTTGCCAATCAGCTGTCGGACCAAGAACTCATGAGCCTTAGCGGCGCGGGCAGTACCTCAACCATTCGCAATCATCGCTTTGTCCTGAAAGAGAAGGCGAAGCAAGCGAAGCTGCTGCTCGCCATAATGGAGATGATGGAGCAAGGCGCAGCTGCTCCGCGATTCGTACCCGTTCATCGTACTGCCACGCAGGTGGATGAGCGTTACGCCATTACAGAAGATGAGAATGCAGCGTTGCTGAAGCAATATTTGCCGAAGGGACTGAACGGGCCGCTGGCTTCTTTTCCGCGCAAAGAGAAGAGGAAGATTGCCGTCTTGCGCCATATCGCTTCCTTTTTCAAGAATGGAACCAAATATAACGAGAAGGCGGTCAACGAAAAGCTGGTTGCGTTCTGGGAAGAGGATTACGTAACGCTAAGGCGCTATCTCATTGAATACGGCTTTCTTGACCGGAGCGACGATGGGCGTGCTTATTGGGTGAAAGGTGCGGCTGCCAGCAGCGCTGAAGATGCATCGCCAAAGAAACAAGACTCGGAAGCACGAGGCGCAGCACTGAAGCAGGAAACGAAGGCTAAGCAAGGAAAGCTGGGCAAACAGAAATCGCAGGTGAAGACGGAGCAGCAAGAAGACAGTCGAAAGGATGAAGCGAAGATGGATAAAGCGAAGCGCAAGCAATTAACGGCTGAGTATCAGGAGCGCGAACGTGTGATGGGTGTATTTCAAATTAAAAATAATGCCAATGGCAAGCTGTATATCGGAGGCTCGACCAACCTGGATGCACTGTGGGGGAAAGAGCAATTTATTCTGAATATGGATACCCATGCGAATAAGGAGTTACAGAAGGAATGGAAGCAATTCGGCAGTGAAAACTTTTCTTTTCTCGTTCTTGAGACCGTTAAATTGGATCAAAAGATTCGCTATGATTATAAAGACGTTTTGGATCCGGAGGGCCGTCAGCCCGTTGATATGGTGCGTCAATACAACCGGGAGGTCGGTGCATTGAAGGAGCAGTGGCTGGAGAAGCTGCAGCCATTCGGCGAGAAGGGTTACCATGCCGGGGAAGAGAGCGGTAACACGGAATAATTTCGAATGAATAAGGGAGTGTGTTTCGAACAATGTCTGCAAAAGGAGTAAATGGAGCTGGCGGTAGCTTGCTCCGCAACACATTTTTTCAAACGATTTTGCTATCTAACGTTTTGCTGCAAATCGGGATTTGGGTAAGAAATTTTGCCATTCTTATGTATGTGACTGACAAAACGAACGAGGATCCTTTTGCAATAAGCTTAATGGGCTTTGTAGAATTTTTGCCGATCTTCGTCTTCTCGTTCATTGGCGGAACGTTCGCTGACCGATGGAAGCCGAGGCTTACGATGATATGGTGCGATTTCTTATCCGCGATATCCGTGCTGATCGTGCTGATAACGCTGCTTTACGGCTCGTGGCATATGGTCTATTTCGCCACTTTCGTATCCGCGATATTGTCGCAGTTCTCGCAGCCATCTGCGATGAAGCTGTTTAAGCAGCATATTCCGGCCGAGCAATTGCAGTCAGCCATGGCGATGTTCCAGTCGTTAATCGCGATTTTTATGGTACTCGGACCGTCGCTCGGAGTTATGTCGTATCAAAAATTCGGCATAGAGGTTTCGATTGGTGTCATGGGCGTTGCATTTCTTCTATCAGCAGTCGTCTTGTTCCGAATTCCGCGTGACCGCGAGGTCGAGCGTACGGAAACGGCTGTCGAACGGCACTTCTGGCAGGAGTTGAAGGATGGTTTCGCCTATGTATGGCGCAGTCCCGTGTTGAAAGCACTAGGAGGTACCTTTGCGCTGGCTGGTATAGCAGTCGGTATCGCGAACACGCTCGGCTTATTCATCGTGCTGGAGCGTCTCGGCCAGCCAAAAGAATTTTTGCAATATATGCTCATGGTTAACGGGGTAGCGATGCTTGTCGGCGGCGGTTTCGTAATGGTGGTGGCGAAGAAGGTCGCACCGCAGAAGCTGCTTGCGCTGGGCATGTTAATCAGCTCGCTGACCATGCTTGGCATTGGCTGGTCGACGAATATACCTCTTACGCTGGTGCTGCAGTTTATCGGAGGCTTGGGTTTCCCTATGATTCAAATCGGGATTAGCACCATGATTCTGCAATGGTCGGAAGAATCCTATACCGGAAGAGTCAACGGTGTTCTTACGCCTATGTTCATGGGGATGATGGTGATTATGACTCTGGTTGCTGGACAGCTTAAGCTGGTTTTTCCGCTCGTCGGTATTTATACGGCAGCCGGTACGGCAATGTTTTTGGGGATGCTGCTCTTGGTTCCGTTATTCAAGCACAAGCCGCTGATCGCGCAAACGAGCGCGTAGTGAAATGGCGGATATTGACAGATCGCATGACCTGAAGTAACATTTGTTGTAGTTGATACAAGGTATAGCGAAGCACGCTTACACCCTCGTTAGAGGGAGGGGCGTGCTTTTTTTGCGTGGATTCGGCTATGTCCTTGGGAGAGTGGCATACCGAGTGGGGGAAAGGATAGCCATGCGATCTTTGTGAAAAGGATGGGGAGCGTAGAGGAAGAAAAGGAGGAAATTGGTGGGTTAGCAAGAATTGGATAAGGAGCGAATGTAAATAATTGTGTGATTATAGCGAAAAAAGCAAATGAATGACGGATATAAACAAAAAAAGAGGAGTGGTTGAATATGCAAAAAATAAAAAGAATGATGGTAGCTTTAACATTGGCAGCAGCGCTGCTGACAGGGATGCAAGAGGCAAAGGCGGCGGCTGCCTTCACCGATACGAAAACGCACTGGGCGAAATCTCAAATCGATTCGGCGGTTAGCCAGGGCTGGATTAATGGATACGATGCGAATATTTTTAAGCCGAATGCCAATATGACGCGCGCGGAGTTTTTGAAATCTTTGGTTGTTTCATTGAAGTTGAAAGCGGAGGATGCAGATACGCCTTTTGCTGATGACAAAGGTTGGTTTCGTGCTTATATCGCGATCGGTTTGAAGCAATCGATAATTAAAGTTGGCGATTACAAAGAGAGTAATTTCGAGCCTAATAAACTGATTACGCGCGAGGAGATTGCTCGTATGACGATACGTGCGCTTGGTAAGGATGCTGAAGGCGTGAAGATCGGGTACTTAGCCGTGGCCAAGAAGCTGGAGATTATGAAGGGTTATCCGGATGGCACGATGGGCGGCCAGAAAAACGCGACTCGGGCAGAGGCCGTGGTGATGGTTTTGAACACGTTGAAAGCGAAGAATCCTCCGGCGGCGGTGGTTGCTTATCCGAAGACGAAAGAAGAGTTAAATACGATGGTTCAATCATTACCAAATTTTAAAGGAACGACAATGTATAGTCGTGAAGAAGTGGGTGTTAATTTAAAAGGAACAGATGTGTTTGATGACTACGTATTATGGATTGGCTATAGTACAACTTACAAAATTATTTCAATTGATATCTATTCTTCATCAAATGAAGTGAAGTCTTTAGTTAAAAATATATTGAAACAATATTATCCAAATTCATACTCAAAAGCTTTTGACAATTATATCTCAGTAGATGGAAAAAAGAGCACAGATACAGGGAGTAACATTGAAACAAAATATGATGGAAGAGCTTTCATTGTCTATAAAGGGAGCAATAACAGTGGAGTTTCAATCAAGATAGGAGGTTAAGAATTGAAGTATTCATTTAAAATTATATCTCCATTAATCATTACATTTATTCTCTTATTGAGTTTTATTCCGATGTATGGCCAAGCAGTCGCCGCAACAAATTGCGCTGCTCCAACAAGTTATAGCTCTGAAGCGAATGAATACATCGAATATTATAATATACCTTTGTTGAGTAGTAATGGTAAGCCACTAAGTCAGAAATTTCTATTAAATCAAGCTGGTATTGGTGCAAGTGTTATTGTTTATGGTTGTCCTTCTGATCTGACCAACAATGATTTTGATCAAGGACAATATCGATATCTTGGTTGGGATGCAGAAGGTAATCTTTATAGGAACTGGATGTTTCGTAGTGACTCAAGAGCCACGTTACATGTCGCTAAGAATTGGGTAATTGAGCCATGGAACACCTCGATTGGTAGTCAGAAAGATATACAAAAAACAAACTTATCTCGCGATCCACAAGCAGCATCATGGCTTGAAATAATTACAGATCCATACAAAGAATCGAAAACATTCCTTCAGAGTTATAATAAGCGGACTAATAAAGGCTGGACAGGGAGCACATTATTAGATTATGCCGTTATTCAGCAAGAGCCTACTAAATTTTCTCCCGGTGTCATCCAAATGTGGAACATCTGGGAGCCTGACGGTTCATGGTGGTACGAGGTCTTTACAATACCAGCGGAACCTCTTCCGCCTCCGCCATCTAAGCCAGATCTCATTATCAATGAGTTAATAGCTCCTGCAGATGCTTGGGTGGGGAATACCGTATCAATTAAGATTACTACAAAGAACCAAGGGAAAACGAATAGCGGAGCCTTTACTATTGGGATCAATAATACAAACACCAAATCAGAAGTCATTTCTAATGTACCTCCCGGACAAATCAAAACAGTCACTTTAAATGTTTCCTCTGCCACAAGCGGCATTAAGTCTTTCGCCGCCAAAACTGACTTCGGACAAGCTGTAGCCGAATCAAACGAGAGCAACAATACAAAGGATTTTAAAATCGCATTCAATAAAAAGAATGAACCCACAACACCTATCGCCATTATCTCTCACCTTGAGGGAGAACATCGAACAACCCCCGAATTAACGATTAAGCCTGCGGGAAATCCCCAGCTTGATGACAAACTCTCCTACTCACCAGGCAAGGAAGCCATCACCATTCGAGAATGGAAATACAAAATACCGTCAGGTACAACCCTGCAAAAAAAACCGACAGCGAAGGATTTCGCTCTAGAAGGGAAATATCAGGTTGAGCTGCGCGTAACCAATAGCGCCAAAAAGGTATCTGAGTGGGCACAGCTAACGATCAATGTCGGGGAGCATGCAACACCTTCCCCAAGCGTCGAGCCTACGCCAACTCTGAGGCCTGAGCTGAAGGCGGCTATCCGCTTTGAACCCACTAGAATCTTAGCTGGTGAAACTTCATCCTTGCTCAACAGTTCAGACGGTTTTGATACCCATCAATGGACGTTTTCTTCTAACCTAGATCCACTTTTTACGGATAAAAGCAAATACGAGTATTACGATCAAACATTTGCGCAACCAGGTACTTACCGCGCGGCAATTAGAGTGAGTGATAGCATTGGATCGGCAACGGCGGATGCTACTTTAACGGTCATTGATCCTAAACCGGTTGCCATTGTTGCAGGCGCATCAAAGGTCATAGAGGGAAGGCCGTTTCCATTCCCTTACCACTTGAATCATTCGTATACCCCTTTAGCCGATCGCGGCGTTAATATCGACCATAGCAAATCAGAAAAAAGGTTCAAAAAAGTTAATGAGTCTGGTTATACGATAGACTTTCCGACAACCAACAACCTCGATCTAGGGGAATATCTATTAGAAGGAAAGGTTTATGACACAACAGGCAGGGTAAGTGACTGGGCTGATCTTCTCGTAGAAGTCGTTCCTGATTTGCCTCCAACTATCGAGATTGCGGCGCCTGAAGAAGCTTATCGGAGCAATGGTTTTATGCTCTACATGGAAGCCGAAAGCCCTGATTATGACAAGTTGGAGCACTTGAAGCTCGAAGAGAGATATGATGCAAATGGGAATGGGAATTTTGACGAGGAAGTTTGGAACATCATTTATGACGGTGCCTATAAGACCACTCATTCCCTGAACTATCCTACTGTGGGGGAAAGGCAATATCGAGCTACCGTGACCGAGGATTACAGGAAATTTGGCATATCAGGCATAGCAACAACGGATATTCTAAACTTTGCACCTTCAGTAAACTTCAATGCTTTTGGGGTCACGCAGCAGCCCGGACAAGGTGAAGATAGCGGCCCACCCGTAACGAACTACACCGCACAATCGATTTTCCGATCATGGGTAGCAAAGCGGCCTTACTTGGGTGGAAATGCTGACAAAGTAGCTTGGAAAGCCGATAGTTCCACCATAAGTACCAAGGTCGGGCAACCGGTTAACTTCAATCTTCGGTATCCCGATGCAGGAATGGGTCTTAATAGCAGGAATAAATTTTCGCTCCCTTCGGATCTTGTCCTAAAGCCTAAGTGGCCTGTACAGCCGCTTATCAATGGTACTTATGTTAACGACTATCAATTAGCTTCTAAACATATTTTCAATAACAATCGTATTTTTTCTTATTATCGTAAAAATAATGTTGATACATCATGTAACTGTTACGTTGCTGCTTATGAATATTCAGAAAGAGACGCCGTTACAGGTGTTCAATTAAGCCCAGCATTTACTATCGATGGAGGCACATGGGACACCGAATTACAAGAAGATGAAAAGTTCTATAGGAAAGAAGTGATCGATAAATCATATGTTAAAATAACGAGTTATGCCGACAGAGGACAGACGAAAGAAGTGCATACTTTTAATTTAATAGGCGTTGATAATAGGATTATATCGATAGGTTCATTTAAATTAACACCTGATTTTAAATCAGTAATCGTAGCGATTATTCATAATGATACGAATTACGGCAGGGTCCAAACCAACTACTATAAATATAGTTTTGAAAATCGTAACGTCGTATGGATTGCTACGGGTGCCGAATACAGTTCTTATGCGGGTGGTGGTTATTCTTTTACTCCGGAGATCTCTTTTACACCTGATGGAACAATTTATACTGCGGGAACGATAATTACAAAGATTTTGCCAAATGGCGTTAGAATTGATTCTCCAATTGTAGACGGTTATTCATCAGGCTCACCCGTGACGTTGAGTGATGATGGACAGTATGTTTACCGTGTTAATATTTCATCCATAAATGGAGATGAAATGAGATATACACTTACTACTTACAGAGCTAATGATCTAAGTGTCGTTAATAAATACGTGAACAGTGATTATTACGGCAGATATGACGAAGCCCAATATGGATTCTTTAGTCCAGTAGTAAGGACGGACGGGAATGTTCTACTTACGAATCGGAGTGCGCAATACCTTTTTTCAAAGACAGGAACGTTACTACTAAAATCCAATTTATTTCCTAATTTAGACTATTATTCATATATAAACTTTAGCTATCAACCAGGCGTGCTGCCTAATGGCGATGTGTTCACTGTAAAAAAACAAAGGATGGGTGCTATTGGTTACGGGCTCCTAAATATCACGCAACAAAAAGATATTATTCTAGTAGCGAATCAAGCGGGAGATGATTGGGGGGCAGGTGCTGGTGGTGTTACAGTAACACCCATTCTACCTAATGGTTCCGTATTCCTTATAGACACAAGGAATTGGCCTCATGTTGTCGTTCCCTTTGTTTCACAATCCGGGAATGCGAATTTACAGGATATTGATGCGAATACGGTAGGTATTTTTGATGATAATTGGGGTGGATTGCTGTATGATGCCGGAAGCGTAATTAAAAATTATGCGCTCGAATTTAATGTCAGCGTGAACGATATTAAAAATGACAAAATTATCGGAGCAGGCTTCCAGATTCAAAATGAAATGAATATGTACAGCGTTGAATGGAGCAAAACACATTTGATTCTGTATAAAACAGTAAATAGCGTGAAGACAGTGCTTCAGTCCGTTCCAGTAGCGCGTTCACCATTTTCATCTTATTTATTCAAAGTAGAAGCCACAAATGGCAAGCTAAGCGTATTTCTCAATAATACGAAACTAATAGAAGTGACAGACAGCACCTACACAAAAGGGGCGGCTGGGATCATGTCTCTTGGCCAATCGTCGGCTGCGTTCACGCAAGTAAAGAAAATCAATTACGGTGATACGTATACGCAAGAAACGTATGATTCGGTACTTGTTAATGATCCTATCACTTATGAAAAATTGTTTAGCGATATCGAAAAGGATCCAATGGCAGCTGAAGAGTGGAGCTATAGCCATAACCCGAATTTCTTCGAAAACTCAGAAGCAACAAGCGCGCATCATGGCCAGACTTACGGGGCAACAATCAATGCCATTGAAAAAGCCGGTGTCTACGAAATTACGTTCCGAGCACAAGATAATCCTGGATTGCTCGGTTATCGAAAATGGTCAGAACCTGTGAAAAAGCTCCTTTATGTCCATCGCCGACCGGTTGCTCAGCCTGATGTCAGATTTACAGGTAAGGTTTTTGCCGAAGGAGAAGCACTCGATTACGAAACATTCGATACCTCTTACGATCCTGATATTGCTCATATTTTAGCGGACAAAGTTTTCCGGACACGATGGGCGGACCAAGCTACATGGACGGCTGGAAAACGCGAATATTATAACCGCCCTGGCGTGGAGCTTATCGTTCAAGAGCAAGTAAGAGATATACATGGGGCATGGTCCTATTGGGGACAGTCGATCGTTTACAAGGCCGCAATAGCTCCCGTCAATCAGACGAAGCCGGTCATGACGATCACCTCGCCCGCAGGCTTGGCGGCGGCTTCGCCTACTGTTCTGACCAAAGAGCCTGCTATTCATTGGACTTATTACGATGCGCAAAACGATCCCCAGCAAAGCTATCGCTTGGTGCTCGCGTATGCTGACAACAATGAAACCGCTCTGTATATAGAGCATGAGGGCAACGCTCGTTCATATTCAATTTTAGAGGGTTCAATTGAGCAGGGTCGTGTCGTGAAGGTATATGGACAGGTCAGCTCCTCAGGAGTTTGGTCGAACATAAGCAATAGCAGATATTTTGTACTTGATCTCCCGCCGCAAATCTATTTGCTATCTTTTAATGGGGAGGATGCGAGTCAGCCGGTCTACTCGAAGAGCAGCCGTCCATTACTGCGAGTATTCACGGTAGACCCGGAGAACCACCCGATCAAAGCCATTGACTATGAGGTGTTCCATGCCGAATCGGGAGCAAAAGCAGCAGATACCGAACTAGCTACAGCTGCTTCTAGTTACTCGCCTGCTGCGTTAGCTGAAGGACTGCATTATTGGAGAGCAAGGTCCAATGACAGCTATTTATGGGGGCCTTATTCGAGCAACGGGTTTTTCTTCGTCGATACGGTAAAACCAAGGGACGTAAACGAACGGTTGGAGGTTGAGCCAACTGCTGTATCGGTTAGCTTTGAACCATTTAGCGATGCCATGCCTTCCTCCGGACATGCATCGCGGATATTCTATTTGCAGAAGGTAAATACAAACGGGAGCGTAACCAACATCGATTTGAACGGCGACGGCCAAGTGGAGTATAGTTTGCCGCTGGCACTTGACCGGACAGCGTATCGCGTAGCCGGGTTGGAAGCAGGGCAAGAATACCGACTAACTGTCATCGATCATGATATCGCAGGCAACGAAGGAGAGTTTACGTATATTTATTTCGTCACCAATCGTCCGCCGACGGCCGATTTCGATTGGACGCCAAAGCCGATATATGAGGGAGATCTAACCTCCTTCATGTCGGCAGCAAATGATCCGGATGGAGATACACTCTCCATTCTCTACGAGCTTACGAGCCCGACTGGTAAGAAAATCAACTTTTCCTATGTATCTGCGAGTCCAGGATACAAGGGAGTAGGGCCGGCGCTGAAATTGGATACAACAGGCTTGTGGAAAATGATCCTAACTGTAAACGATGGCGCAGCTCCACCTGTGCAAGTGACGAAAACGGTTCAAGTGCTGCCGCTACGGCTGACCGGTCTCGTGAAGCATACCGAGTTATGGGAGCAGCGCCGCAAAGCTTTCAATTTTAAATCATCAGGCAACGAGAATGCGCCGCGCGGCCAGTCTGTTTTTTGGGCAGGTGAAAAGTTTTTGCTTGAGGCGAATACGACATTGACGGCAACCGCGACGAAGGCAGAAAAAGTAGTGGTGAAGCTGGATGGCTATGAGGCTGTATTAACTCCTGTAGATGCCGTATCCCGCGATAAGTGGAAGGGAGAGCTGTGGAATGAGGATTTTTCAAAGCTGCCCAATGGTGATCTCAGCTTTGAATTTATCGTTTATTATAATAACGGTACCATGAAGACGGATTGGGTTACTGTAATCATTGAGGGGCAGTCGCTGCAATTGGTTGGCGTACACCGCGTCCAGTAACAATGCTTCGTATCGGATAGAACTAGATAGTACTAGATAATACTAGATAGTGAAAAGACCGAAGCATGTGAGCTTCCGGTCTTTTCCTGTTTGTATTTCAATTTGTATGTCAATCAAGATACTAATGAGGTTTCTATTGCACTTTCTGGAGCGTAGCTTCCACGATGGTGCAGACCATTGTGGCAACAGGGATATACCAAGTAACATCCGCCCTAGGTTGTACTTCCTGCAACGTAGCTTATACGATGGATTAGACCATTGTGGCAACTGGGATGTTCCTAGTAATTTCCACCCTACGTTGCAGTTTCTGCAATAGAATGCCCATTTAGTAAGCCAACCCCCACTCTACATTGCAGTTTTTGCAATGAAATCAGCAGATTCTATTTTGTTGCAGCGGAATTTACGTTTTTCGTTGTACTTTGTACAACGTGGCCCTCAGATACTGACCCGTATGAGGTTTCTATTGCACTTTCTGCAACGTAGCATCCACGATGGTGCAGACCTTACGAGGCAACTGGGATATACCTAGTAACGACCACTCTACGTTGTGCTTTCTGCAGCGTAGCATTCACGATAGTGCATACCATCGGGGCAACTAGGATGTACCTAGTAACGTCCGCCTACGTTGTACTTTCTGCATCGTAGCTGCCACGATAGTGAAGACGATACGAGTCAACTCGGATATATCGGTAACATCCGCCCTACGTTGCAGTTTCTGCAATAGAATGCCCATTTAGTAAGCCAACACCCACTCTACATTGTAGTTTCTGCAATGAAATCAGCAGATTCTAGTTTGTAGCAGCGGAATTAACGTTTTTCGTTGTACTTTGTACAACGTGGCCCTCAGATACTGACCCGTATGAGGTTTCTATTGCACTTTCTGCAGCGTAGCATCCACGATGGTGCAGACCTTACGAGGCAACTGGGATATACCTAGTAACGTCCGCCCTACGTTGCACTTTCTGCAGCGTAGCTTCCACGATGGAGCAGACCTAACGAGGCAACTGAGATATACCAAGTAACGTCCGCCTACGTTGTACTTTCTGCAGCGTAGCATCCACGATGGTGCCGACCTTACGAGGCAACTGGGGTGTACCTAATTACGACCACTCTACGTTGCACTTTTTGCAGCGTAGCATCCACGATAGTGCAGACCATCGAGGCAACTAGGATGTACCTAGTAACGTCCGTCCTACATTACACTTTCTTCATCCTAGTAACGTCCACCCTACGTTGCAGGTTCTGCAGCATAGCTTCGACAATAGCTCAGGCAATCTAGGTTACTTGATAACCTAGGATGAGGAGCATAGCTATTGCCCGCTTTTAATTTTGGAGAAAAACGTGCTGATCGCGTAATAAGCCGCTCCACGCACCGCGGATTGATCTTGAAGCTCGGCGAATAATATTCGCATCCGCTCGCGATGATAGGGCAGCGTACGCTGGTCAACGGCTGCTTGCACAGCAGGCTCCAGCCACTGCGCCGCGTGGCTCATACGATTGCCGATGATGACTACGTCAGGATTAAAGACGTTGACAATGTTGGCAATGCCGGCGCCCAAATAATCGCCAATGGAGCGAATGAGCGCCACGACGCGTTCATCTCCCCCAGCAGCTGCTTCCAATAGCTCCTCGAGGCTTTCATAACCGAGTAAAGAAGCGCGCTCAAGCAGCGCATTCTCAGATGCGTACAATTCCCAACATCCTCTGTTTCCGCAGCTGCACGGTTTGCCGTCATACTCAATCGAGAGATGGCCGAGCTCGCCGGAAAATCCCGAAGTCCCTTTATAGAGCTCTTTATTCAGAATGATTCCCGTCCCGATTCCGATTCCCACGCTTACATAAATTTGATTAGGGATGCCGCGGCCTGCTCCATACTTCTGCTCGCCCTGCGCACCCGCATTGGCTTCGTTGTCGATCGTGACAGGCAGGCCAAAGCGCTCCTCAAGCTGCTTCTGGAGCTCAACCTGACGCCACTTCAAATTGGGGGCAAATAGGATGGTGCCGTTGTCGTCCACAATGCCGGGAACGCCTACCCCAATTCCTACGATGCCGTATGGACTGTCGGGAGCTTGTTTTATTAACAGCTCGATGCAGGCGGTTAACTGAGCAATTGCCTGCTCGACATTCAGCTGCTTGAGTCCTTGCTGATGCTCGATATTCTGCTGTTCGGCAATCTGCTGCTTGAGTCCTTGCTGATGCTCGATATTCTGCTGCTCGACATTCAGCTGCTTGAGTCCTTGCTGATGCTCGATAATCTGCTGCTCGATATTCTGCTGCTTGAGTCCTCGCTGCTGCTCGGCTATGACATTGCCTTCCATGTCTACGAGCAAGCCGCGGATATAATTAACGCCGAGATCTATGCCTACCGCATAACCAGCCGTACCGTTGAACAGCAGCATGACGGGCTTGCGCCCTCCGCTCGATTGCCCGGGTCCATTCTCGAGAACGAGGTGGCTGTCGATTAAATCTTGCACCAAGCTTGAGACGGTCGCTTTATTAAGCCCGGTCAGCTCGGATATTTGCGCCCGCGAGAGCGGGGCATGCTTCAGTACGGCTTCAAGCACGATGGCCGTATTGATCTTTTTGATGAGCGCTAAGTCTCCTGTTGGTTTGATTTTCAAAAAATAAGCCTCCGTCCAAGTCACAATATCTATCATTGTATCACGAAATGTCGAATATACAGCTTGCTGGCTTCGCATACTGAATACGGCGATGCACGGAAATGCAAGGTACGTTTATTTTAACATAAAAACTTAGTTTGTTTAATAGACAAACTAAGTTAAGGCATGTTATTCTAAATGTAAGCACTAACAAAAATATCGAATTCCGATAAGGAGGATTTCAATTTCTATGAGTTATTTCAAAGAAATCAACACGATCCAGTTTGAAGGTAAAGGTTCCGATAATCCACTGGCATTCAAACATTATGATCCTAAACAAGTCATTCTAGGCAAAACGATGGAAGAGCATCTTCGCTTCGCTGTTGCTTACTGGCATACATTCAACGCTAACGGTACAGACCCGTTCGGCGCACCGACTATGGTTCGCGGATGGGATCAATATAACGGGCTTGACCGTGCGAAAGCGCGCGTAGAGGCTAACTTTGAATTTTTGAACAAATTGAACGTGCCTTACTTCGCGTTCCACGACGTGGACATCGCTCCAGAAGGCGCGACGCTGCAAGAAACGAACAAAAATCTGGATGTTATCGTTGCCCTAATGAAGGACAACATGAAATCCTCTGGCAAGAAGCTGCTTTGGAACACGGTTAACATGTTCTCGAACCCCCGCTTCGTGCACGGCGCAGGAACGGCGGTTAACGCTGATGTTTATGCTTACGCAGCCGCACAAGTAAAGAAAGGCCTCGAAGTCGGCAAAGAGCTTGGCGCGGAAAACTACGTTTTCTGGGGCGGCCGCGAAGGCTACGATACGCTTCTTAACACGGATATGGGCTTTGAGCTTGATAACCTTGCTCGCTTGTACCATATGGCAATCGCATATGCGAATGAAATTGGCTTCGATGCGCAATTCCTGATCGAGCCTAAACCGAAAGAGCCAACGAAGCACCAATACGACTTCGACGCGGCAACAACGATCTCATTCTTGCAAAAATACGGCTTGAAAGACCACTTCAAGCTTAACCTTGAAGCGAACCACGCTACGCTTGCTGGTCATACCTTCGAGCACGAGATTCGTACGGCTGCTATCAATGGCGTGCTGGGCTCGCTTGATGCGAACCAAGGCGACTTGCTGCTTGGCTGGGATACGGATGAGTTCCCGGTTGACCTGTACTCCACAACGCTTACGATGTTTGAAGTATTGAAAGCTGGGGGCATCGGCCGCGGCGGCATTAACTTCGACGCCAAGGTTCGTCGTGGCTCGTTCGAAGCGGAAGATCTGTTCCTAGGCCACATTGCTGGCATGGACAGCTTCGCTTGGGGTCTTAAAGCGGCAGCTAAGTTGACGGAAGAGAAAATCCTCGACAATATCGTTGACAACCGCTACCGCAGCTTCAAAGAAGGCATCGGCGCAGAAATCGTATCGGGCAAAGCAACGCTTGCGTCGCTTGAGCAATATGCGCTTCAAAACAACCCGATCAAAAACGAATCAGGCCGCCAAGAGCGCATTAGCCTGATCTTGAGCGAAGTTATTTTCAGCGTTTAAGTCGGGAGGCTTTGAGCATATGAGTTACGTAATCGGGATAGATTTGGGTACAAGCGCCGTTAAGGTGCTTCTCGTTGATAAGAACGGCACGGTGGCTGGGGAAGCATCCCGCAGCTACCCGCTGTTCCATGAACACACCGGCTGGAGCGAGCAGCGCGCGGATGACTGGGTTGAAGGAACGGTAGAGGCATTGAGAGAGCTTACGTCCGCTGCGGGCATTGATGCCAGTACGATTGAAGGCATTAGCTTCTCCGGTCAAATGCATGGACTAGTGCTGCTAGATGGCGAAGGCAATCCGATCCGCAATGCGATCCTGTGGAACGATACCCGTACGACGGGACAATGCCGCGACATTGAGCAAAAGCTTGGCGACAAGCTGCTCAGCATTACGCGCAACCCCGCTTTGGAGGGCTTTACGCTGCCTAAGATCCTTTGGGTGCGCGAGAACGAGCCGGAAGCCTTCGCCAAAGCAAAGCTGTTCCTTCTTCCGAAGGATTACCTGCGCTATCGGTTAACGGGCGAGCTGCATATGGATTATTCCGATGCGGCAGGCACGCTGCTGCTTGACGTAGCTGGAAAAGCCTGGAGCGGCGAAGTGCTTGAAGCGTTTGAGCTTCCAGCGAGCTTCTGTCCGCCATTAGTGGAATCACACGGCCTAGTCGGCCATTTATTGCCGGAGTACATCGAAAGCACCGGACTTCCGGCCACTACGAAAGTGTTTGCCGGCGGTGCAGACAATGCATGCGGAGCGATTGGCTCGGGCATTCTGTCCGAAGGCTTGACGCTGTGCAGCATCGGTACTTCAGGTGTCATTCTCTCATATGAGAATGACAAGTCGAAGGACTTCGCGGGCAAGGTTCATTTCTTCAACCACGGCAAAGAAGATTCCTTCTATGTCATGGGCGTTACGCTGGCTGCAGGCTATAGCTTAAGCTGGTTCAAGAAAACCTTCGCGCCAAACGAATCCTTCGATCAATTGCTTGAGGGCGTTGGCGGCGTAAAGCCGGGAGCAGGCGGACTGCTATTTACTCCTTATCTCGTCGGTGAGCGTACGCCGCATCCGGATTCCGTTATCCGCGCAAGCTTTATCGGCGTAGACGGCTCGCATGAGCGGATTCATTTTGCCCGCGCGGTTATGGAAGGCATCACGTTCTCGCTTAATGAGTCGGTCGATATGTTCAGGAAAGCGGGCAAAAAGGTCGACACTATCATTTCGATCGGCGGCGGCGCTCAGAATCCGGTTTGGCTGCAAATGCAGGCAGACATCTTTGATGCCAAGGTCGTTTCGCTTGCGAATGAGCAGGGACCGGGACTCGGTGCAGCCATGCTAGCTGCTTACGGCTCCGATTGGTTCGAGAGTTTGGAAGCCTGTGCCGACAAATTCGTGAAGCATGCGGAATCGTATTCTCCGAATCCGGAGGCAGTTGCTGCTTATGCGGGTATCTTTAAAGTGTATCAGCAGGTTTACGAGCAAACCAAATCATTGAACGAAGCATTGGCCCCTTATCGCGGATAAATTGCAAAGAACGGCTTGTCTCTCAGGAGATGGGCCGTTCTTTTTAGCAATATAAGAGTTTATAAGTTTCACGCGATAAAGTATTCTTCTATTTCTACGAAGAACGGATACTCTCCTCTTGCAGAGGACGGCGAAACCGCTTCTTCTTGCAATTTTCCAAATAAGCTTAGGTCGCTGCTTCTTGAAAAAACAGATGCCGATTAAGAATGAAGCAGCGATTAGTGCTTATAGCTGCTCCAAATCATTTCCGGCCGTACCCCCAGCTCGCCAGCGATTAGCTCCGCGGTTAGGCGCTGGGGCTTTTTTATTTTGCCATTGCGAATTTTGGAAATCGTCGTTAAGGAGATGAGGGTTGACTGCGCGAGCGAGGTGACGGATATGTTTTTGCTCAGCATGAGCATGCGGAGCTTATAGGAGGGATCCTCGTCTTGATTATTAACATTCAGAGAAGTAAGTATGACGACGAAGTTTTTGAAGGTGCGGTTCCCGTTATAGAAAGGCTGGACAACCGCTTCGGCGCCGTAATAGCGGTCTCCGAGCTTAAGCTGAAAATCAACGGCTTCGTCCGTACGGTTGTTTTTGGCATAGTCGAGCACTCGCTTGAGCTTGCTTCTGTCATGCTCGGCGACAAGGTCGAATATCGACTTATTCACGTACGACGACGAGGGCTGCTGCACGGGGGCATAATAATGCTTAAGGCTCATGATGCTGTATCGTTCGTTGATGAGGGACGATATCATTATTTTTTTGTGAGTTATATATTCATCAATCCATTTGGCTTCGCGCATATCCTTGCAAATCAGCACATAGACGGTTTGCTCGCCAATTTGCAGCTTACGGCAGGTCAGACGGACATCGGCGGGCAGAGAGGCTTTGGTCACCAACTTGCATTCCAGCAGGGGAGAGAGGGCGAAATCATCCGACAGCTGATGAATGGCTTGATCGAATGTCAGGCCGTTCTCCTCGGTCGAGATGATAAAAGAAGGATCAAGCAGCATAAGATCTGATTTCTTGAAGCCGGAAAAAACAGCAAAGGCTTGATTGACATCGCGAATGGACCAACGGGATTCGTCGGACTCGATGATAAGCATAGGATCTGAAAGCAAATAAAATAAATGATTCATCGGTGACACCCTCCCATCGATTCACGTATGCATCATACGCGTATGTAATGATTATGTCATAAAACCTAACATAATTATATAGTTAGTTGTGACTAAATCTTGTCATGCGTTTTTAATGCCTATTACATAATTGTTTCATAGCTGGGCAAGCTATCCCAAACGCTAGAAAGGATGATCGGACATGCCCAGCAATTCCGCATTACTATTTGATTTCAATGACGCTCAAAGCGCTGTTTTGGCCTGCGATACGCTTAGGGAGCTTGGCTATGAGACGGTTCTCCATGATGGGAGCCGCATGCATGTCCACACTGCGGGCAGCGACCTGACTTCGGCGCTTGAGATTGTCCAGTCTCACGGTGGGCAGCTGGTGGATCACGCTCAGATTGATGCCGATGCCGTCATGGGCAGCGCGTATTCGCTCGATGCGATCGCGATTCCTGCCCATCTTGTCAATGAGGATTGGATAGACGGAGATCAAACGATTATGGATGACGAAGAACTTCGCAACCGTGACGAGGACGCGGACTACCGTGACGAGTTTCTTCCGGATCCAGGCACCTATGATCATTTCTCGGGAGATGTTCGGATCTAATGGGGTTGACCCCTACCTAGACTTTCTGAAAAAGAAATCCGTAAACGAAAAAAAGGCTGTCCAATGTCTGAAGACATTTGCGACAGCCTTTTGCGTGTGCAGCTATAGTACCGCATGCAGTCCTGCCGTGTAGCCTGTGGAGAATGCGGCAGTAATGTTGTAGCCCCCGGTATATCCGTGAATGTCGAGAATTTCTCCGCAGAAATAAAGCCCGTCCATCAGCTTCGACTGCATCGTTTTTGGATCTACTTCCTTCAGGTTTATGCCCCCGCCCGTTACGAAAGCATCTTCTATCGACAGGGAGCCGTACACCCGAACCGGGAAATGCTTGATGAGCTGCGAGAGGGCTAGCCAGTCCTGCTTTGGAATGTTGTCATAGGTGAGGCTATCCGGCAATCCTGCCTTCTGGAGCAGAAGCGGAATCATTTTTTCGGGTAAAATGCCTTTTAGCACGTTTTTAATCGTTTTCTTGGAATCGTTCTCGGCAAGCCGCAGCGTCTCCTGATACACCTCGTCTTTGCTTTTTTCTGGCATGAGGTCGATCGCTACTTCAATATTGCCCGTGCCGAACTGCTTCAGCGCTTTGACGACGAACTGGCTGCACCGCAGCACGATGGGGCCGGAAATACCGAAATGCGTGAACAGCATATCGCCGTGATGCTTAATAAGCTGCTTCCCCTTCGGATTCCAGACGGATAGCCCAACATCCCTTAAGGAGAGGCCCTGCAGCTCCTTGCTTACGATAAAAGGCTCGTTCGACGTGAGGGGCACCTCCGTTGGGAAAAGCTCGGTAATCGTATGGCCCGCTTTTTCCGCCCAAGCATAACCGTCTCCGGTTGAACCGGTCTGCGGAACCGATTTTCCCCCTGAAGCGACGATTACGCTTTTGCTGCTGAAGGTTTCACCGGATTTTGTGCGAACACCTGTCACGCTTCCGCCTGCATACATGATATGATCGACAGGAGCGTTTAATATGATTTTGACGCCTTGCTTGCGAACCTGGTTAATTAACGTATCTACTACCGTTTTCGCTTTGTCCGACACGGGGAACATCCGGCCGTTATCCTCTTCCTTGAGGGCAATGCCAAGGTTTTCGAAGAAAGCGATTATATCCTTGTTATTGAAATTGGAAAAGGTGCTGTGCAGAAAACGCCCGTTTCCCGGAATATGCTTGATCAGCTCATCCAATTCCTTGTTATTCGTTACATTGCATCTGCCTCCGCCGGAGATGCCGAGCTTGCGGCCTAGCTTCTCGCCTTTATCGAGAAGAAGCACTTTCGCTCCTTCCTTGCTTGCGGCTATGCTGGCCATTAGTCCGGCAGAGCCGCCTCCTATTACAATTGCATCATATTGCATCGCTATCCACCTGCTATATTATTAGTAGGTTCTATCATACCACAAAAGAAAGGCGGCGTTCGGATGCTGCGTAAGGAATGGGTAATTGTAGGGGCCAAAGGGGCATCGCTATACGTTAGGGAATGGACGCCCGTTACGGGCAAACCGAAGGCCGTCGTTTGCCTGATTCATGGAATGGGGGAGCATGGCGACCGATACGTCCATGTTGCTGCCCGATTTGCAGAGGCGGGAATTGCGGTGATTGCACATGATCAGCACGGGCATGGGCGATCGTCGGGCAAAAGAGGGCATTTGCACTCGCTAGGCGCAGCAGCGAGCGACGCGGGTTTAGTCATTGAGTCGGCTGCCGAACGTCACCCTGGCCTTCCTATCTTTTTGTACGGACACAGCATGGGCGGCAATGTCGCCATCAATTGCGCGCTGCGGCTCCGCCCCGGCATTCAAGGTCTTATATTGACCAGCCCCTGGCTGCAGCTGGCCTTCAAGCCTCATGCGGCGGTAGAGTGGCTTGGCCGCAGGCTGGCTGCTGTCATGCCGGCGCTGCAGCAATCGACAGGTTTGAATCCCGCTGATCTGTTCCGACCCGGCTACGAGCATGCTGCTGCGATTGTAGGCGATCCGCTCTGCCATACCCGGATAACGCTTCACACCTTTAAGGAAATAAGCGATGGAGGGGAGTGGGCGCTTGCCAACGCGTCGAGCCTTCATGTGCCAATGCTGCTCCTGCATGGCACCTCAGACCGCGTAACTTCGATCGGAGCAAGCGAGCAGCTTGCGGGCGTGCTTGGAGACGTTTGCAGCTATAGGCGATGGGACGGCGGCTACCATGAGCTGCATAATGATCTCGAGGGGGAACGGGCGATAGGCGAGCTTATTTATTGGATAGAACAACAATTGTAAATACATGTATTTTGTGTTTTAATCGGAATAATAGGATTATATTTATGATAACGCTTTAATAAATATCTGATAATTAAATATGTGGCATGCATTCAAGGCGCGGCAGGGGGAACCGAACGTTGTGTTAAAGGAATTGCTGTTACAATTCATCGTGTCCTTGATTCCCGTATTCGCTTTCCAGCTTTGGTTTAACAAAGAGCAAAGTTGGAAGGGAATACATACATTTTTGGGTATCTTTTGCGGTCTGTCCATGGTTCTTTGTATGGTGACAGCCACGACCGTATTTGGCTATGAAGCCGATTTTCGCCTGATTCCGTATTTGATAGGCGCTCTTTATGGCGGCGTACCTACACTGGTTTTATTAACGGTCATATACATAGGCATTCGTATTCCGATGCTTGACAGTATGTGGGAAATACTTAGCTTCAGCTTGTTCGTCGTCGTTTTCGTTCCGACTATCCTAATGGCTATTCGGCGTTTTCAACGTATTTCTGCCGATCGGAAGAAAATAAAAGGACTTCTGATTATGTCGGGCATGATGCTATTCTACTCGATTACGATTATAGGCTTCATCTCGATCATAGAGGAGAAATGGTCGCCAATCATGCTGCTTGCGCTGTTAATCTCTACGTCAGCGGCACTGTTTGCCACTTGGCTGTCTATATTTATGATTGAGAATGTGAAGGAGAAGCAGCAGCTGTATGAAGAAGTGAAGCATTTATCGGTCAAATACCGCAACGAAGTAGAGAAGCTGCAGCAGTTTATTGATGAAACCTCCTTTGGCGTCATCATTGTAGACGGAGATGGAGCGATTACGCATTTTAATGAAATTGCTAAAACCTTACTTAGACTAAGGCCCAAATACATGGGGGCAAGGGAACTGCTCGGCACTTCTTTCTCTCTCGTATTCCAAAACGGAGAAGGGGAAACCTACGTCAATTTGCTTAATCAAGCGCTAAGCGGGGAGAAATCATCCCAAGTTCCTTTGGTAAGCGGAGAAAAGATGCTGCTGCTGACCACTATTACGCTTCGCATGCCGTTGGATGAGCAAAATTCGGGAGCAGCCCTGATCGCCCAAGACGTAACGGAGCTTCGCCATCTTCAGGATGAAGTAGGGCGGATGGAGCGGTTAAGCTTGGTCGGCCAGATGGCGGCCAGCATTACGCATGAGATCCGCAACCCGATGGCTGTTATCCGCGGTTTTGTTCAGCTCATTCAAGAGCGCAGTCCCAAAAGCCAAGAGGAATATTTCCGCATCGTAATCGAGGAGCTGGATCGCGCGAATATGATCATTAGCGACTTTTTATCGCTTGCCCAGAATCGGGCGATTGTCATGGAGCCTTCATCGCTCCACGACATCATTAATGAGCTTGTACCGCTACTTAATGCCGATGCGAACTTGCGTGGACAATTGCTCGAGGTTAGCCTGTGCGAGCATATGCCGCTAATTATGATGAACAATAGGGAGATAAAGCAGCTGTTTCTTAACCTTGCTCGGAACGGGATGGAGGCGATGGGGAATAAAGGTTCGCTTCATATAACTACCCGCCATATCGGGGATAAAGTCGAGCTCCGAATCGAAGACCAAGGCATAGGCATACCGCCTGAACAAATGAAGCATCTGTTCGAGCCTTTTTTTTCTACGAAAACGCAGGGAACGGGACTGGGACTTCCATTGTGCCTAAGCATAGCCGAGAGGCATAATGGCTGCATTGACGTAGAATCACGCGAGGGCGAAGGAACGACATTCATCGTGACGTTTTTTTTATCTCGGGTGCTGGCAAGCTAGAATAGATCGTCTATGATCATCTTCGTGAGGGGATTTATAAGTGAGCAGCTGCCTGCGCATACTACCAAAGAAGGATAACCGTTACATGCGGTTAGATGCGTTCTAGGGAGGAGGCGTTGGCAATGACAGCTAATAATGAGAGCAAAGGACGTTCTGCGGAGCAAGCAGAGCAGGAAGCAAAAAATAAGGCGGGTAGCGGTGAACAGCCCGAATCTGCTGCATTTGACAAAAAGCTGGACGGACCTAACCGTCCTTCGGTTTAGGATGGTGGGAGCGATGGCTCATGACGGTCAAGAAGAGAGCCGGGTTGGCGATGATCCGGCGCTTGATCCGTACGAGATTGCTTTTCTTCCGCAGTTTCGCGAGGGACGAGGCAACCGTGCTCCGTTCGTGAACAAGCATGGCATCGTTATTGGAGACCATGAATATGAATCTCCGGACTCTCCTTTGTCGCAATGGAGCGTTGACACGGATCCAGCCGTCATGGCTGGCGATGAATGGATTCATCCGTTCAAAGATATCGGATTTCTGACAGCCGAGAACCGTGATATTTTTGAAGAAGGCCTGCCGCCGCAGGGGGGCATATTTACCCATCCTGACAAAAATGCATCACACGGCTTGGACGAGTCTTGCGACTGAACAGAAAAAGAACAGCCGGAGCGAGCGCGCTCCGGTTGCTTTATTTTGACTACGGACGGTATAATAGTAGCTAAAATAAAGTAATTAAAGGAGTGTGTTTCGATGTCGATGTCATTCGAACGATACATGTTAGATATGGTGCAGCCTATGCGGGACGATCTTACTCGCATCGGTATCCAGGAGCTTCGCACACCTGAGGAAGTAGAAGAAAAATTGCCTAATGCCAAAGGCACGGCGCTTGTTGTCGTGAACTCGGTTTGCGGCTGCGCGGCAGGCCAATGCCGTCCAGGCGTTGCGGATGCGCTGCAGCATGATATTACGCCGGATCATTTGTATACGGTATTTGCCGGTCAAGACAAAGAAGCAACGGCCAAAGCTCGCGAATATTTCGCGCCATACCCGCCTTCCTCCCCTTCCATCGCTTTGATGAAAGACGGAGAGCTAGTACACTTTATCGAGCGCCACCAGATCGAGAATCGCTCCGCAGCAGACATTGCCGCTGATCTTTCGGACGCTTTCGATCGGTTCTGCCGCTAATTCAGGAAGGTGACTATGAGCTTACAACAAGAAATTATTGAGAGATTGGGCGTAAAGCCGGAAATTGATCCTGCAGCCGAAATTCGGGCTCGCGTTGATTTCTTGAAGCAATATGTGACCCAGTCGGGTACGACTGGCTTGCTGATTGCGATAAGCGGGGGCATTGACAGCGCGGTTGCAGCAGGGCTTTGCAAGCAAGCAACGGATGAGCTGAGCACAGAAACCGGCAAGGATTATATGACGCTGGGCGTGTTCCAGCCCTATGGCGACCAAACGGATATAGCCGACAGCTACGCCGTTGCGGAAGCGTTCAAGCTGAAGCATCGCGCGGAGACGAATATCGCCGAAGCAGTCGATGAGATTGCGATCGAAGTGGAGCACAGCTTCAAATCGATCGGAATTCCCCGTCATTTGAGCCGCGGAGGCAAAGGAAACGTAAAGGCAAGAACGCGTATGGTCATGCAGTACGCGCTCGCGTTCGATTTGAACCTGCTTGTAGTCGGAACAGACCATGCTTCCGAAGCAATCACAGGCTTTTATACCAAATGGGGCGATGGCGCGGTAGACGTGACACCGCTAAGTACCCTTAACAAGCGTCAGGTGCGTCAGCTGGCCTCGCATATCGGCGTGCCCCAAAGCGTGCTGGATAAAGCGCCGACAGCTGGGCTTTGGGATGGACAAACCGACGAGGATGAGCTAGGCATCACCTATGGCGACAATAGCGATTACCTCGAAGGCAAGGAAATCGGTGCTGAAGCGCGCGAGAAGCTTGAGAAGCAATATGTGAAAACCGAGCATAAGCGGTCCCCTATTCCGGGTATATAAGCTGCCGCTTACGCAAGCTTGCAACATACGGACTGTCCAGCCACCGATCAATCGGAGCGGGGCAGTCTTTTTTTAATATTTAAGAATGTATATTTTTTTACATATATCTGTGCTTATATTTCCGCGAAACGACTGCTTTTGGCACAGAGGAAGGCGACAGCCGTTTACGCTTGTTACCCGGGCTAGCCCAAAGAGGAATTCGGAAGCTTTCTTGTCAGCCGGCCGAATCAGCATCTTTGGTGCGAATGGAGTGGGGGAAGTGCAGAGTTTGAAAGTAAACATAAGTTATCTAATCGCAGCACTATCGGCGATGCTCCTTGGATATGGCTCGAGGCGGTACGCCGATGGTCTTCCCGCATTCGTTGCGGTGCATATGGGCGATACGCTTTGGGCGGGGATGGTTTATTTCGGTATTCGCATGCTTGGCGCCTCAGTGAGCTTGAAGCGCTCAGCGCTGCTGAGCTTCCTGTTTTGTTTTGGCATCGAGTTCAGTCAGCTGTACCAAGCTGAGTGGATTAACGCGATCCGTGGGACAACAATAGGCGCGCTTGTGCTCGGAAGCGGCTATTTGACGGTGGATTTGGTTCGATATTCAGCAGGAATCGGAGTTGCGATGTTATTGGACCGCTTACTGCTGCATAAACGGAAAATATGAAGTAGGGAGGGGCAGGAACATGCCGGATCAGAGCGTATTAGAGGAGGGCCTCGCCATCCTCTCGCAATGCAAGCAAGAAACCGGAGACATATGGCATGCGCATTATGGTGCGGCAGCGATCGCCGGTTATTTTTTTGCCAAAGAGCTTAAAGGGGATCGGATTCTTTCTCATGCGATTGTTTCCCAGACGGTGGCCATGCTGAACAAGCATGGCACAGCCTCCCTATCTGTGAATAGCGAGCATTGCGATCTAGCTTATGCCGAATCGGCCGTATTGGCTGCTTTGGAACAAACGATTGACGAGCTCCACTGGGTCGGTCATAACGTAATTTATAGCGCGGTTAGCTTGCTGGCGATCCGTGAGCTGCGGGGCTGGGGAACGGAAGCGCAAATTCATGGTATATCCGAGCTGATTCTCTCTTTCCGGAAGACCATTCCCGGGCGTTCATGGATCGGCTATACGGTTTCGGAAGTAAAGAGGCTGGAGCTGCCAATCGTGGATCAGCTTCAGCTCCCACGGGAGCCTAAGGAGCTCTCTGCATTCGTGCTGGAACAGCTGGGGGGGTTCTCCGTCATTTATGAGGCAGAGTCTCACCATGACCTTATCGGCCACATGCTGACGTTCTCCCACGCGCTGAATCTCTTATACGATATGGGACATCATTCCTTTTTTCAGAGAGGACAGCTGCCGCTGCGCAGGCTGGTTCACGTATTGCAGGCAAGCCAGCATCTCAAACCAGGCGAAACCATTAAGCTTCATTCGGCTGTTGACCGTATTCCGCTGGAGCTGGCGGAACGGTCGGAGTATTTGCCTACCGAGCTTGGATACTGGGAGAAGGGGCAAAGCAAACAGGACTGGGATTTCGGCCATGCTTTTAAATTCCCGTTCAGCTTTTATGACCATTTGAAGCGGGTAGGCAGCAGTGAAGCGCCATTCATTGAAAAATTCCGGTACATAATTGGCCGTTAAGCGGCTGGTTTGAGTAGTTGGCCGGGAAACAGCTGCCAATGAAAGGACGGTTGTCAGCCTTGGACGAGGCGTATACAATGTGTAAGAAGAAAATAGATGATTTGTTTAAGTAGGGAGTGCAACAGTCTTGTCACCTAGTGTTATTGCTTCAGCTTCGCTTTCTTCTTTTCGTTTCCGCTTAGTTACGCTGCTGCTTGTCGTTGTGGTTGCAGGAATGAGCCAAGGACTGCTGCTGCCGCTATTATCCATTATGCTGGAGGATTCAGGAATATCCTCCGATCTGAATGGCATTAACTCGGCCGCGATGTATATTGGCATTTTCTGTACGATGTTTTTCGTGGAGAAACCGGTACTTCGTTTTGGTTACAAAAATGTAATCATTGCCGGAATCGCGCTGGTAATTCTCGCCAGCCTCTTGTTTCCATTCACCCATTCGCTTGCGGTATGGTTTATTCTTCGGATGCTGGTCGGAGTGGGCGACAGCTCGCTGCATTATGCGACCCAGCTCTGGATCGTAAGCTCCAGTCCCGCGAATAAGCGCGGAAGGTATATTTCCTTATATGGGATGGCATACGGATTGGGCTTTAGCCTAGGACCGCTTGGCATCAACCTGCTTCCGCTGGGAAGGGCGGTTCCGTTTGTTGTATCCTGTTGTTTTTTCAGTGTCGTGCTTTTGCTCGTGCTGCGCATGAAGAACGAGCTGCCTGAGCGCCTTGTCGGCGACGCCGCAGCGGAAAACCGTTTCGTTCGAACGTACCGCGTCGCGTGGTTCGTTCTGATACCAGGATTTCTGTACGGCTTGATGGAAGCATCAATGAACAGCAGCTTTCCGCTGTATGGCTTGCGGATCGAGCTTAGCCAGCACTGGATTTCTCTGCTGCTGCTCGCGTTCGGTGCAGGCAGCCTGCTGCTTCAATTGCCGCTCGGCATTTGGAGTGACAGAATTGGGCGCAAGCCGATATTGATCGCTTGCGGCGTTATAGGGTCGCTAGTATTTTTCGCTGTGCCTGCGGCAGGAAGCAATGTGGCTTTGTTGTTTGTCTTATTCGCAATCGCGGGCGGCGTGGTAGGGTCGTTCTATTCACTCGGTCTGGCTTATGCGGCGGATATATTGCCGCGATCCATTATGCCCGCAGCGAATGTCATTGCATCCATTCATTTCAGCATTGGCAGCATTATGGGGCCGACGCTTGGCGGTTACGGCATCCGTTATTTATCCTTGCACAGCATCTTTTTGTTTCTTGGCGCTGCTTTTCTTGTTTTCGCGATACTTGGGTTCCGTTTTCGTCCGAAGGAACGGACTGAAGATGCGGCATGAAGCTTATTTGAACGCGAAAGGATGCCTTGTCCAAAGGCGTCCTTTCGCACCATGCCGATCACCTATATTTCTTCTCGCTTGAGGAGCTTTGCTTCGTTTTTTCCTTATTCTTCTCGTCCTTCACCTGCAAATTCAGGTCCTCGATAGGAATGGGATCGACGGTCTGCTGGCTCTTGAATTTATCGAACAAGCTCTCGTTCTCGGTTGGGTATTGCTCGGGATGGTCCCGCTTGCCTTTCCTCGCAACGCCGTCTGCATCCTTCTCGAATTCATTCATGCATGGTCACCTCTTTATGTCGAATTATGATGTAATTACCCAAGCACCCTGCTAGCCAAACAATTAGCTTCCGTTCGCCATGCCATGTTTGGTTCTCTTCTTGAAAGGGTATAAATAAACCGACACCAAATTTACCATACGAGGAGGAAATGATATGTCGGAAATCAACCATGTCGTGGATAAAGATGGAGAGCTGGAGATCGGGAAAATCGATCAAGCATTGGATCGGATGGACTCGGATAAAAAGGAAGAGATTTTGCAAAACTTCGAACAATTCAAAGGTTATCTTGCCAAACGAATCGAGCTTGCCGAGAATATCGGCTTAAACGAGGAACAGCTTGCTTTGGTCGCACAGAAGGTAGCCGGTTATTTGGCGAAGCACGAAGAGCCGCGCAACCGGGAAGAAAAGCTGCTGCAGGAGCTTTGGAAGGTCGGCAACGAGGCAGAGCAGCATAAGCTGTCCCATCTGCTCGTGAAGCTGGCGCAAGCTAAGGCATAAGCTATAGCATAAAGAAGGCTGTCTCCGAGGTTTTATCAACCAAGGGAGACAGCCTTTTTGTCTTATGATGCATGTTCCGTGGGCGAATGATCTAGTCGGAGGAAGCAAGCTTGCTGCTTGGGCTCTTGTACCAGGCTAGAAAAGCATCGGCTACAGCCGTACCGGCTAGTCCATTCGGATGCGGATCGTTATTCGGGCTCATGTACGCCGCCTGTACCAGCTGGTCCTGCGGTTCAGGCTGCCCAAGCACCTTTGCGATGTCGAAGATGCCTGACACGCTGTCTGCGGCTGTATGGCGGATCCAGTCGTTGACGGTACGCCATACATTCTCCTGGGCACCTTCAAAATTGAAAGCCGGCAGCGTGCATAACCAAAGCTTGCATGCTGGCTTATTGCTTTGCAGCTGCATGATAACGGAGCGGAGATCGGCAATTAATTGCTCCGCGCTGCGATTGGCCGTGCCGATATCATTTACGCCGAGGCAGATCACAACCTCGTCGCCCTGCTTCGCTTTGGATAGCCAGGCGCTTTCTTTAGTCAAATCATAAGCGCGGGACCAGCCGCTTCCAATATTCCAGACGCCAACCCCCGGGCCGAGTCCGGCCGCGATCTTGGCTGCCCAGAAGGCGTATCCGTCCTGCTCCGTCCTGACGCCTTGCGTAATAGAGTCCCCGAGAAAGACGATATGCTTCGATACCGGTTTTTTATAAACGAGCAGGGAGGGGAGCACTTGGCGGTTGCCTGCCGGAACGAAGCCTTCTCCAGTGGATTGCGCCGCATGGCTCCCTTCCGCCTCATAGGCGCTTGCAAGCAAGGTCTCCGTATTATAAGGAAGCCCGTTCAGCGGGCCATCTATCGTTATAGTCCAGCTGAAGGCTAGAAAATGCTGGTCGGGTATATGAACCGTGACGGAGTCGCTCCAGAACTGCTCGCCCTGCTCTACGTTTCGCGAGATTTCTCCATCGAACGTAACGGTACGCTCGCTGCCCGCAATGATACTTCCGTCCGGCAGGGAACCTCCATCTGCAACGAAGCACTGTTCAATGCGCCAGCGCCCTCCATGATCGTTAGCCCTCGATTCAGAGCCGTCTGCCCAAGTTGAATCTACCGTGTTGCTATGCCAAAGCTTTATTGGAAGCTGGCCGAATTCACGCGGACGAATATAGGTACGGAAGGTTATGGTTGTTATCTGTTCCGGCCTCCACATAAAGTTAGCTGCACTCGATAGTGCGGTTAGTGATGTCCATTCCTTAAGCAATAACTTCAGCTCCTATATATGTATTTCGGATTAAAGGGATTATTTCTTTCAAATTATCATGATTTGATATGGAACACAACGAGAGGTTTCCTAGGCGAGCCATATTAGATATGATAAGAAGAAAATGATGCCATGCAGGGGGAACCGAACAATGGGATTTATCACTAGGCAAAATGAGATTGTGCTCCGAATTGCTGCAGCAGCGCAGCAGCTGCCCGTATTAAGCAGCGGTCTGTGGTTCCATCACGATATCCGCGATAACTTTTATTACGCGTCCTATCTATTTGCCGCCGCGGAAGATCATCCAGGACAAGTATCTATCGGCTCGGCAGCTGCCAAGCAAACGGCTGAGGCCGTGCTGCTTGCGGTCCTAAATCTTCAGGACAAGGAGCAAGGCAGCGCCACCTACGGACATTGGCCGCTGAATCTAGGCACCGATCCGCGCGAAGCTGCTCCGAATCCTCTGCCCGCTGAGCTGATGGGGAGCCTGATGGCTTATTTCGTTAACCGCTACTGCTCACGGTTAAGCATGCCGCTGCAGGAGGCTTTCGCTTCTGCATTGAAGCATGTCTATCAAAGCCGGTTCTATTTGCAAAACAACGTGTTCGGCCACCATGACGCCAAGTACACATCCGCTAAGCTAATATTCGGCCAGCTGTTCGGCGACGGCGCTCTGCTAGAGGACGGAGTTCGTAATCTCAAGCGTACGCTTGCTCATATCCGCAGCCAGGGCATGTCTGAATACAATAGCTTGCCATGGTTCTGGCACTGGGTACAAGCCTTTACATGCGCGTGGCAAATGATAGACGACCGATCCATAAAGCAAGAACTGGCAGGCATGCTGGATTTTCTATGGCTGGAACGGGCGAACTTCTATTTGAAAGGCGCCTTCGTAGGTGCCCATTGCCGTGCGCAGAGACATGATATTCCGCGGGATAGCAACGTTCTGCATGACTATGTGCAATTCGGTGATTTCGAACTGCCTGCCGAGATGCCGAGAACCGAATATGCCGGCTTCTTGTTTTATGAGGCATCATCTGAGACACGCAGCATAGCGATGAACCGCATGGAGCCTACCGAGGTCAAAAAGCGCATTACGAAGCAAACGGAGACAAGCGCTTCAACGCTTCACAGCTACGCGTATATTACGAGCGATTATGCCGCAGGTGGAATGTGGGAGCGTTATGCGGAATTCGATAACGAGCAGCACCGCTGGGACATTTCACTGCCTTTAAGCCAGCAGGCCGGCGTGAACCAAGCATATTTCTTCCATCCTTCGGATTCGAACGCAGAGGAAGACCCTAGGCATCAAACGGGATATTCAGAGGTCTTATTCTATAGAAATACGATTATGGCTCTATATTCTATCCCAAATGGAACATTGGATCGCATATGCGGCATATTGCCGGCAATCGAATGGTTGCAAGAGCCGGACATGCTGCTTGGTCGGTCGAAGCACGTATACTTTGTTGTGTATAGCATGCAGCCCTGCGAGCTGGAGCGTGAATCTGACCGGGTCGGCGTGTCGAGCAGCGGGCAGCGCAATGGTATTGTTATCGAGGTAGTCGGCGCGGAGGAAGCAGCGCTTAGGGGGATGAACGGCTTTGAGGCATTCGCGTCAGCGGCTAGAAGCAGAAAGCCGGAATGGTCTGTAAGCGATGGCTTGAAGGTAAGCTATATAACAGGCGATCATGTCGAGCTTATGCTTAATATGGATGCGAATGGCGGCGTAGAAAGAAATATAAACGGGCAATCCGTCGATTTCACGCAATATACGATATAAAATGGATGAAAGAAAAGAGCAAGTTATCGAAAAGATAACCTGCTCTTTTTTGCGCAAAAAAGAAAAAAAAGACCTGACAATCTTGGTATGCGTATCCCCATTCGTCATACATGTCATAATCATCAGTTTCATGTCAAAATCATGATCGATCGCAGGGTATAATCTTAAATCGGTCTCGTCCTCAAAATTATCCTCTATAATGGGAAGCATAACTTCATAGCTATGGATGGCAAAAAAGGGGCAGACGATATGGGATTTTTCATGAATGCTTCGCTTCAGAAGAAAATTATTTTTTTAATGCTGCTGCTTTATGTGCCTCTACCGCTGCTTGGCCAATTTTGGTACGAGAAATCATACAAAGCGATCAAGGAAAATGCGATCGGCTCAAGCTACCAGTTGGTTAATCAGGTAAATGACCATTTGGACACGTATTTTAAGGAAATCCAGCGGTTAATGTACCCGGTTCTAGTGAATGACCTGACCTCTGATTTCTTGAACGGGAGGATGACGGATTCCTTTGAACGCTTCCGGCTGTCCGAGCAAGTAGAGCGAAAGCTGTTGAATCCCCTGATGACCAATAGAGAGGACATTCACGGCGTTTCGCTGGTTACCGGCAAAGGCATTGCTGTCTCCTCCTCGAGCTTTATGTCGGCAGAACGAAGGTTCGCTATCTATGATGAGCGGATGAAGGATATAGGCAAATTTGTCATTATGGGCCTGGAGCACGAAGAGGAGGGGCCTACATTCCTTACGATGGCCATTAAATTCAGCAGCTTGAATTATGGCGATAAGGATAGGGGCATGCTGATCGTGGATTTGAAGTTGGACGAAGTGATTAACATTACCCAGAATGTCCGTATCGGCAAAACAGGTTATATATGGATCGCCGATCCCGAGCAGAAAACAGCCTATCATCCGAGCGGCTACGGAACAGAAACGAGCATACCGGAGCATTACCTCAAGGAAATGGGGGACCAGCGTCGCGGGACATTTACGATGCCTACGGATGAAGGGAACAAGCTGATCGTGTTTTTCCGCTCTGACAGCACCGGGCTTACCTTGTTCTCCGAGGTTCTCCTCGATGAGCTCAATTCCTCGCTGCTGAAGGTTAGCCGAATATCTACGTTCGTTTCCCTATTGTTGTTTTTTCTCGTCATGGTCGTTGCAAGCGCAGTCATGTACTCTCTAAGCAACTCCCTGCTAACGCTGCTGCGATTGATGAAGCGGGCAGAGCTGGGCGAGCTTAGCGTACGTGCCCCGGAGAACAAGAACGCCGAGATAGGCAGTCTTTACCGCGGCTTCAATAAGATGGTGGGCGAAATCAAACGGCTGGTCGAGATCGTTCACGTATCGGAGCTTAGGGAAAAAGAGCTGGAGGTGAAGCAGAAGGAAGCGCTGCTGCACGCGATGCAGGCGCAAATTAATCCCCACTTCCTGTACAATACACTCGAATTCATCAATTCCAGCGCGATTGTCGAGGGAAATGACAAAATCAGCCGCATGATCGTTTCGCTTGGAGATATGTTCCGTTACAACGTGCAAAATCCGAACGATAGGGTTACTTTATGGGACGAGAAGCAGCATATCGACGCGTATCTATCCATCCAAGCCGAGCGCTACGAATCTTTGGCCTATTCGGTTGAGGTGAAGCCGGAGCTGGGGTACCGCGTATTATCCGTCCGTTCCATGCTGCAGCCGATCGTGGAGAATAGCTTCAAGCACGGCTTTCAAAAGCATAAAATACCGCCGAATTATGTCCGCGTATCCGTTGCGGAGACGGCTGACGGCTGCCTCGTTTCCGTGGAAGACGGAGGCAAGGGCATGACGGAAGAGGTGCTTGACTCCTATAATAAGTTGTTTGATATGCCTATCAAGGAGCTGATGGAGCACAAGCCCTCGTCAGAAAATAAAATGTCTATCGGATTGCTGAATGTGCATACTAGAATACGATTGCTGTTCGGAGAGCCTTACGGGCTGTTCATCGCCGCGTCCGGCGCAGACGGCACCTGTATTGATATTTTGTTGCCCGTCAAGCTCGAAGACCATCATGATGGAAGCAAAGGAGACGGCCATGGACTACCGAATTCTTCTCGTGGACGATGAAGCGATGAGCAAGAAAAGCTTATTTAAAATGTTGACTGGCGCGAACGCAAGCTACCAAATCGTCGGGGAAGCCTCCGATGGGGAGGAAGCGCTGCAAATAGCTAGGCGCGAGCTGCCTCATATGGTTATAACCGATATCAGCATGCCGGTTATGGATGGCATCGAGCTTATACAGCGGCTGCGCGAGGACGGCCATGATATGGATATTATCATTTTGTCAGGCTACGGCGAATTTGAATATGCGCAGGAAGCGCTGCGGCATGGCGTCGTGGATTATATCCTGAAGCCAATGAAGCCGGAGCAGGTGCTCGGGCTGGTAGCCAAGCGATTCGAACATTTTATGAAATCCAGACAGATTGCCATCATCAAAAATCAATTAATCGCACCGATCAGCTCGGCGGCAGAACGGATCGGCCATGAGCTGTGGATTGCCAATGAGCCGGGCATGCGTCAAGAGATGAACAGCCTCTTTGCCCTGATGGACGATACTGGAGTTATGCAGGAAGAGCGGATATCGCTGCTGCGCGATGCGGCTTCGTTGATCCGAAACCGGCTGCAGCCGCAATTCACGCATGAAGCGTGGGCATTTCCTTACGAGAGCCAAAGCTACGAACAAGCCTCTGCTTCTTTTGCAGGATGGCTGGAGGGCCTTCTGAATGAAATCAGGGATAAGCGAAATTGGGGCAAGCGTGGCGTGATCCATCAGGCAATTGATTATATTAAGGCAAACTTTTCGGATTCCGAGCTCCATTTGGAGAAGGTGCTTGCCCCGCTAGGCATTTCCTCCACGCACTTCTACCATATGCTTATGGAAGAGACCGGCATGTCCTATATTGCCTACCTTACGCATATCCGGATGGAGCATGCCAAGGCGCTTTTGGAGCATAGCGATTTGAAAACGTACGAGGTCGGCCAGCGCTGCGGCTACCCGGATTATCCTCATTTTACGAAGCGGTTCAAAAGGCAGATTGGCTTGTCGCCGTCGGAGTACCGAAAAAACATGCAGCATTCATGAGAGTTATGAAACCGCTAACATCAATAATGAAAACGACATGCACGCGACGAAAATGCCATTTTATTCGAATTCCCGGTTGACTACAATGAAGGGGCAAGCACATCTTTTACAAGGGGGATTCATCTTATGAAACGGCAAGCGGCTACAATGATGGCCATTCTGTTAAGCACCATGTTGATTCTGTCGGCATGCAGCGGCAATAACACAAACAACGGCGGCAGCGCTCCGCAAGCGGGAGAAGAAACGCCAGGGAATACAGCTGCGGCTGGCACGGTGAACGAGTTCGGCTGGGAGCTTCCGGCTAAAACGACGAAAATTCATTTCTATCAGGCTGATCAGGGCAATCCCGACAAAATAAATAAAAAACAAGCAGCCTTTCATACCTATCTGCTGGACAAGTTTAACGTCGATATTACGAGAAGCTCCTTGGACGTAGATCCGAAGGAAAAGCTGAATTTGATGCTCGTATCCGGCGATTACCCGGAGGTTATCGCAGCCATGGACGATTCCGCGATTTCGCAGTGGAAGGCTCAAGGCAAAATCATGGATTTGGCTCCGCTCGTGGATCAATACGGACCCAATATCAAAAAAGAGCTCGGCGCGCGTTACGAGTCCTACCTCGATGAAGACGGCAAGCTGTGGGGCATTCCACGCGGCTGGGGTTATCTGCCGATTCCGGACTTTACGGCACATATCCGCTGGGATTGGTACCAGGAGCTCGGCGCTCCGGCTATCGAAACGCCTGAGGATTACTACAACGTGCTTAAGCAGATGGTAGCGAAGCATCCGACTAACGCCAACGGCGAGAAAACGTACGCGCTGTCCTGGAATTCCGATGTGAACATCAACAATGCGCTCGGCTTCTGGGGACTGAAGGATGGCTACAAAGAGGATGCCGACCACAATTTGACCCACTGGCTGAATACGGAGGAAGGCAAGCAAGCGGTCCTTTACTACAACCGGTTTTTCCTTGACGGCATGATGGACCCGGACGCGTTCGTCAACAAGTTCGACGACTGGAGAATTAAATTTTCAAGCGAGAGAATTGCGGGGCATATCGGCCCTTGGTGGCAGTCATGGAATGCCGGCCATGAAGTATGGCTCAAAACGGATGCCGATTACAAAGAGGACAAGCGTTACGTACAGATTGCTTTTAAAGCGCCTGGCGCGGAGAAGGCTTACCTGTCGCCGAAGGACACGCATGGCTGGAACTACACGGTATTGACGGATAAGGCGCAGTCGCCGGAAGAAATCATTAAATTCCTTGATTTTATGATGACGCCAACGGGTACGCGCTTGCTTGGCTGGGGGATTCCCAATATCGAGGATTCCTACTGGAACTATGAAGAGGGCGGCAAATGGTCGTTCAGCGAAACGACGAAGCAGGCGCTTCTAGACGGCAAGCTGGACTTCGAGAAAACGGAAGCCGCCAACGGCAGCAACTCGTTCTGGCTTGCTTATCCTCAGGGACTGCTCAGCGACGACCAGAAGAGCACGGCTTGGTATGACCAGAACTTCATTCAGGATGACAAATGGAAAAAACTTATGCATGAAAACGTTAGCGACACGATCTACGACAGCACAGAACGCCGCGTGAGCTTTATGAATGACAATCCACTAACGATTAAAAACCAGCAAATCGAAGAGCTGATCAAAACCGGCTTTGCGAAGGCAGTGATGTCCAAGTCTGAAGCGGAAGCAATCAAAAACTTCGACGAGCTGCGGGAAAAAGCGGTCAAGATCGGACTTGCCGATATCGAGCAATACCGTACGGAGCAATTTAAAAAGAACATTGCTTTGCTGAAATAAACCGGAGAGCTGGAGGGAAGCCGAATCATGAACATCCTTAGACGCTTTTCCAGAGAGAGACAAATTTGGCTGCTTAGCTTGCCGATTATCCTGTGGGTGCTGCTCTTTGCTTATTTTCCCATGTACGGCTTAATCATTGCCTTTCAAAATTATATTCCCGGCCAGACGCTGTTTGGGAATTGGGTCGGTTTCGACAACTTTGTCCGCTTCTTCCAAGAGCCTGATTTCTGGATGATTATGCGCAATACGATCGTCATTAGCTTACTGAACCTTTGTATCGGTTTCCCGGCACCGATTATTCTGGCCTTGCTATTGAATGAGGTTAAGAACCGCGCGTTTAAGAAAACGATACAATCGTTGTCCTATATTCCTTATTTCATTTCTTGGGTTGTTGTAGCCAGCATTCTATTTACGCTGCTTGGCAGCGACGGCATCATCAACGACCTGCTGCAGCGCCTTGGCTTCATTCAGGAGCCCATCTTGTTTCTCGGTGAAGGGAAATACTTTTGGGCGATTATTACCTCAGGCAACCTGTGGAAGGAAATCGGCTTTAGCTCCATCATTTATTTATCCGCGATAGCGGGAATTGACCGCGAGCAATATGAAGCGGGAAGAGTCGATGGGCTGGGACGCTTCGGGCTCATATGGCATATAACTTTGCCAGGAATACGGGCGACGATCGTCCTGCTGTTCATCCTGGCGCTCGGCGGCATCCTGAATGCGGGCTTCGAGCAGCAATTGCTTCTGGGTAGCCCAACGACCCGGGATTATCATGAGGTCATTGATACGTATGTCTACCGTTTCGGCGTACAGCTTGGCAATTACTCCTACGGTACGGCAGTCGGCTTAATGAAGAGCTTAATCGGGCTTACGCTGGTGGTGCTCGCGAACCGGCTGTCGAAACGATTGATGCAAACCTCGATATTCTAGAAAGGAGCCTACAGGATGAACACACGATCCAAACCGGTATCTGAACGCGTTTTTGATGTCTTGAATATTACGGTCTTGCTATTATTTGGCGCAATGGTCGCCTATCCCTTTCTGAATTTGCTGGCCCTTTCCCTGAACGATGGAGCAGATGCCGCGCGGGGCGGGATCTATATTTTCCCAAGGAAGTTTTCGCTGGATGCCTATGTCCTGCTGTCGCAAAACCATAAGCTGCTTGAAGGCTTCGGCTGGTCGGTGCTGCGCGTGATTGTGGGTACATCGACGGCTCTGTTCGTGACGGGACTGCTTGCTTATATCGTAAGCATCCGGCATTTCTCCGGGCGCAAGTTTATGCGCATCCTGTTCCTCGTTACCATGTATTTCAACGGTGGGCTCATCCCGGTTTACCTGCTGATGGTTAAGCTTGGGCTGACAGACTCCTTTAACGTGTACTGGATTCCTACGCTGATCAGCGCTTATTTCATGCTGCTCATGGCCTCTTATATTTCGGAGCTGCCGGAAGCGCTGTTCGAATCCGCGAGACTGGACGGGGCAACGGAAATTACGATTTATATTAGACTCGTCATTCCGATGTCGCTCCCCGTGTTCGCCGCCGTATTCATTTATGCCGCGGTGGGGCATTGGAATTCATGGTTCGATGTCATTCTGTATAATTCCAGCGGGCATTTCGATACCTTGCAGGTATACTTGCGGCGTCTGCTTCTGGAGGTTGAAGCTTCCCAGCAAATTATGGACCAGCAATTGATCTACCAGAAATTCAACAGCTTATCTCCGCTGACGCTGCGCGCAGCGACAACGATTTTGGTAACGGTGCCGATTCTGCTTGTCTATCCGTTCCTGCAAAAATACTTTATTGGGGGCCTGACGATCGGCTCTGTGAAAGGATAAACGGCGATGAATATGGCTTCAAGCAAGATAACGTTCCGCTCAGATGACGAGGCGCTGAACCAAGGATTTGAATGGGCGAAGGGACAGGCGCTGGCTTACGCCCATGACGGGAGCGATCCCGTCGGCCTTTGGTATGAAGGGGCTTTGCCCGGGAGAGAAGCGTTCTGCATGCGGGATATTTCCCATCAAAGCATGGGAGCCTCCGTGCTTGGCTTGCAAGCGCACACCCGCAATATGATGCAGCGGTTTGCCGAGAATATCAGCAAGGGCAAAGATTATTGCACATACTGGGAGATTACAGGCGATAACGAGCCCGCCCCGGTGGACTACGAGAATGACGAGGACTTTTGGTACAATCTCCCTGCCAACTTTGACGTGATTGAGGCTTGCTACCGGCAATACCTGTGGACGGGTGACCGCTCCTATCTGGAAGATCCGGTTTTGCAAAACTTCTATCGCTTGTCTGTGACGGAATACGTGCAGACATGGGACAAAGACGGCGACGGCATTCCGGAGTATTACCCTTCCTATGGACGAAGAGGGCTTGCTAGCTACAACGAGGCCGGGGATTATCCCAAGATCGGAGCCGATTTGATCGCGGTTATGATCGCAGGCTATCAAGCCTATGCCGAGCTGGAAAAAAAGCTGGGGAACAACGAGCTTCATGCTGAATACTCGGCTAAATCGACACAACTCCGCCAGCAACTTGAACAGCAGTGGTGGGATAAAGAAGGCAGCTGCTTCTTCGTTGCCCTGGGACATGACGGTGGCTTTTTCGCGGGTGAGTCCGGCGAGGGCCAATTCCTGCCCCTTTATTACGAAGCGATTGCGGATAGAGAGAAGCGGGAGGGCGCGTTTCGCGAAATGCATAAGCAAGGCGTCTCCAACGTGGAGGGCATGTCTTATTTGCCGGAGACGTATTACCGGTGCGGCGAAGACGTCGAGGGCTTGCGCAGCCTGAAGGCGCTGATGGACCCAGCGCTCGATCGCCGCGAATATCCCGAAGTGTCCTATTCCGCGGTCGGCGCGGTCGTTTCCGAGCTTATGGGCATTTCAGCGGACGGAGACGCAACCGTAACGACGGTGTCACGCTTGACGGAGGACGTGAGCTGGGCGGAAACTTCCGAAGTTTCCGTGCTCGGTAGAACGGTGAGCGTGAAGCATACAGGCAGAACGTCCACCGCGTTCACTAACCTATCTGGCGGCGAAACGCTCGTATGGAGGGCGGTGTTCTACAAGGCGGCTGAAGCTCCGGATAAGCTGCATCATAATGGTGATGCGATTGAAAGCGCAAGCGCCTATGATAAGCTTGGCCGTCCGTATGTGTATGCGGAGATTGCGGTTGCGCCTGGAGAGACGCATACCGTCTCGATCGCATAGGGAGCAATTAGAGAGCGCAATAAGGAATATGGAACACAAAATACGAAATACGGAGGAAGCATGCAGCGTTGCCGATAATCGGCTGCTGTATGCTTTTTTTATGCATTGCCGAGCAGCTTGAGATCGTCTCGCGAACCTCGAATGACAGCATTTGGGGGCTGGATTTGCAGAACGGGGCTATCGTTTGGAATCAGCGATTCTGTGACCTGCTGCACCGCGCAGAGGCAACCGATTCGTGCATGGCACCTTCACACATCGTTCACAGCTCAATAGCCCTAACGAGTCATGCGCAAAGAAACCTCCATTGATACAATTTGGACAGTTAATCCAAATCGATGGAGGTTGTTTTATTATGTTGTTCAAAAAGAAATTAGTGGGCGCTGCTCTTGCGGCCGTATTAACGTTTGGGGCGGCAGTCCCGGTATTTGCTCATGACGGCTGGTCACAGACGAGTGCGCCGATCGTAGCGCAAAATCAGGTATCCTATGTGGAGATGATGTACGGAAACCACTCAAACGAGCATAAAAGCTATCGGATCGACGGGCAATGGGGGAGCACTTCCAAAGTGTTCGTAACGACGCCATCCGGTGTGAAGTCGGATATAACGGGAACCCGCTTCTATGCAGGGGAGCCGGCAACGGCGGAAACGCCGGCGCTTAACAACTATTTTGTAGCATCCTTCAAATCAAGCATTCCAGGCGCTTATATTATTTCGACGGAATCGGATAGCGTGTACAAAGGCGCGGAAGCTGCAAGCCGCACGCTTCGCAGCGCGAAATCGTTCGTAGCTGTCAGCGACATTCCCGTCATTGAGCGCGTAAGCGCGCTTAAAGGCTTTGCTAAGCAAGTTAGCCCTGACCGTGCAGAGCTTGTGCCTGGATTTAACCCAGCGGCAGTGACGCCGGACGAATCGGTGTCGATCCAGCTGCTATTGAAAGGCAAACCGCTTGCGGACACGGCTGTCGACGTCATTCGCCGCAGCAATTCGGAAGCGACGGAGCTGAAAACCGATGCGAAAGGCATCGTAACCTTTAAAACGGGAGCTGCCGACTATTACTTGGTTCGTGCGAAGCCTAGCACGACGGAAGCGAAGGAAGGCGAATACAGCACAACGAATTATGAAGCGACATTGACCTTCACCGTTCAGAATGAATCGATTAAGCTGCCGGGCTCGGCACCATCGGTGAAACCGCTTGTTTACGTCAACGGAAGCGTTGCGGCAGCGAACAGTCTTGCCATTGAACAAGGAATGACAAAGGTAGACGCGGAATTTATCAAGAAAAACGTAGACGCAGCATATCAAGGCAAAGGATTGGTATCCCTCCGCTCGGCAGCTGTAGCGGCAGGCGCTGCCGTTGAATATTTCCCTGCGGTAGGCGGAAATCAAGCTGCGGTTGCGATTTATACGAAATAAGGCTAAACGATGAAACAGGCATTGAAATGCATAATGGTTCTTATGGTAATGTGGGCATGCTTGCCGAGCTTAGTCTCGGCGCATGCCTATATTGCGCAATCGACCCCCTATTCGGATGCGGAGCTGACCGCGGCACCGCCTGCAATCCGACTTACTTTTACGGAAAAGATTGATACGAAGCTTAGCTATGTAACGCTGAAACGAATCGACAACGGTGCCGAGACTGCCGGCGTGTTAAGCGGCGATGCGGACATAACGCTTATATATACCATTCCTAAGCTAAGTGACGGCATTTATGAAGTGAGCTGGCAGGTGCTTTCGCTTGATTCCCACATTACGGACGGCTCCTTCCAATTCGCGGTCGGCACCAAGCTTGCGCATGCGAAGCCAGACGATACGGTATCGCTGGACGGCGGGGGAAAAGGAAGCTCGGATGCGGGGTCAGGTAATAGTCCGGCAGCAACGGATAAACCGATTTCCACGGTAAAACCTAAGCCTACGGTAAAACCAGGCAGCACGCCTAAACCGACAGCTGTAACGCCGTCTTCGGCAGCTCCGCAGGAGACGGCTGCCACGACTGCCGTTCCTGTCGAAACGGAATCGGCTGCAAGCAGTCCGGCAGCAACTGAATTACCAGCTGCGTTAGATGATGGTGATAAAGGAGCCGGGAATGCAGAAGAGGGTAGTGCCAGCACTCCTCCGGAAGATGAGGGGACTGAAGCTGAAGCTGGCGCGGAAACCCCGCCTTTGCAGGGAGCCGCGAACGGCAGTAGCGAGAGCGAGCATGCCGGCAGCAGCCATGCGGAAGCAGGCGAGCATGAGCACAAAGGCGGGCATGGCAGCATGGTCGCGCTGCGTGTGCTTGATATTTTGACAAGCGTGCTTCTGCTCGGCATTTTGTTTTTCCGATATGCAATGTGGCGAGAGGATGAGGCAAAGCCGCCTTTTGGTTTCTCCCTTCATGCCGAACGAATCGTTATTGCTGCGGCAGTATTCGTCTGGATCATTACAGGGTTAACGCGGTTATCCATGTTATCCGAGCAATTCGGCGGTATTTCCCTCTTTACGCTTGCCAGTGGTTCCATGATCGGCAAAGTTGCGATACTCAGGCCAGCGCTGGCCCTTCTCCTGCTGCTGCTTGCCTTTGCCCCAAGCAAAGAACGAGTATGGGCGAATCCCGTTAAGTTTGTTGCGGCGGTTGCCCTCATTGCGAGCTTTCCATTAACGGGTCATGCGTACGCCTCATTAGTCGGTGCTTCGACTGCAATCGTGGCGCATGTCTTCCATATGGCAGCTGCGGCGATTTGGTTCGGCGGGCTTGCGGGCTTGTTCGCGTTGACCTTTGAAAAGAGGGCAGGGGAGCGTTTGAACGAAGCGGCCGTGCGTTTCTCCTCGTGGGCGCTGCCAAGCATGCTTCTCGTGCTGTTAAGCGGGATCTGGCTGGCTTCAGCGAGGCTGTCTGCATGGGGAGAGCTATTCAGCACCGCATATGGCAAGCTGATCGTAGCGAAAACCTGTTTAACGCTGCTTGTGCTCGTTATCGGAGCGCTTCATATGTTTGTATTCATGCCGCGAATTTCTAAGCCAGATGCAAGGCGGGGGTTGCTGCTCGGTATCCGGGCGGAGGTGCTGCTTGCGGTTGCGTTGTTTGTCGCAGCCGGCTGGCTTTCGTCAACCTCGCCGCCTGAGGATAACGCCTCGGCACAGAGCGAGCCGATTTATTGGCATGTGATGGGCGATAAAGCGCATATGAGCATGCGTATTTCAGACGGCAAGCAGTCGAATGAACAAACGGCGAGGCTCGACGTTTGGCTTCCCGAAGGCCAGGGTGCGCCCGCGTCGGCCCAAGCAGTCGTCACCATTGACGGAATCAGCGGTCAACTGCCGATCCCGCTCGCGCTGCAGCCGCAAGAAGAGGAGTTGTTCGAATATCCCGGTTTTACCAAATACACGTACCGGGCAGCTGGGGCATTTATCGAAGCGAACCAGAATAGCTTAATTAAAATAGATATCGAGGATAGAGAAGGCAATAAATTTCATTACGAACGCTCTTTCGGGGATGAGCACCAGCATCCGTAACAGAGCCTTGATGCAAGGCTTGACTTCGTAAGAAGCATCTGCTAATGTCACCTTCAGGGAAAAGGCGGGTGTTAGCATGATCATCGGCATCGGACATGATTTATCTGAAATTGAGCGAATGGCTAAAGTGCTGAGCGGGAGCGCTGGCAAAAGGTTTCTGGAACGCGTGCTCTCAGCGGGCGAACGCGATCTTGCAGCCGGATTTTCAGGCGAGCGGCTTCATCAATTTACAGCTGGTCGTTTTGCAGCCAAGGAAGCTGTCGTGAAAGCTTTTGGCTGCGGGATCGGGAAAGTAATTGGCTTTACGGATATTTCGATCTTGCGTGGAAACTGCGGTAAGCCCGAATGCTTTCTTTCTTCCGGAGCGTGGGAACGGCTTGGACTAGAGCCGGAAGCGATGCGAATTCATGTGACGATTACGCATGAGCGCAAGCTTGCCTCTGCTTTTGCAGTGGTGGAAAGGATAAGGGAGTAACCTTTTGCCTATACTTGGAATGTACTATACCAAGTCAGCTTGTCGAGAGGGGATCACCTGGCATGAAGGAGCAGCGTCAGCAGAAGACGAAACGCCGGTTCAAAACGGGTCAATGGGTCGAGTACGAAGGCCTTTATACGGATGATTGGGGCGGTGACCTGGTACTGATGCAGGGCGATTTGTTCCCCTTGCATCCGCAGATGGGTGAAACGCACTGGACCTATGCGGGCCAGTCGGCCTTCCAATTTATGAATTCTCCCAAAATAAACGGCCACCACATCGGATATTAAACGATAGCTATTAAAAAGGATACCGGAAGCGGCGTTGCTGCTTCGGTATCCTTATTTTTATTTCTTGCCGGCCAGCCATTCGGATAGACCCGCTATTTCTTCGGCGCTCAAGCGCTCTTGAAAGGCAGGCATCGAGCCTTCGCCTTCTTCGATTTGCCGGGCAATATCCGCGGCGCTCATCCGGGCTCCAACCTTGCGAAGATCGGTTGCAGGTCCGACTCTGCCTTGCAGCCCGGTGCCATGACAGCTTACGCAGTTGGCTTTGTAGACGGAGACGACCTCGCTAGGTCCTTCTAACGCATTTTTGCCGTCATCTGCAGATTTTTCGTTGCTACCGCAGCCTGCTAAGGCGAGTACGAGCATAAAGGGAACAAAATAAGCAAAGGAGGCCTTCGAAATATGGTGAATCATTAATAATATCATTCCTCTCAATATTTCATAATTATGGAATTTTTGGACTTATCAAGGTGGATTCACAAGACGTCCATATGAATTTGCAACATTAATTCGTATAATAGAGAAGCTAGTTAACGATAACAATTACGTTTCCTTTATTATATCGCAATTTAAGTTACAGGAGAATTCATGAAACCGACAATAGATAGTATTTTACAAAACCAACTGCATAAGCTTCAAGCCGAGGTCCTCATTAGCGCATATACGGATAGCATGCCAGGCTGGATCGAGCAGAGGTCGGAGCCGGATTTTTTTCGGTTCTGTTATTGCGAGAAAGGAAAAGCCTGGCTTGATGTAGGAGAAGAAAAATATATCATTCAGCCGGGAACTCTTTATTTTTTGCCTGCAGGTACGCTACAATCATTTGGTACGGATGGCGCAGAACCGTTTGGCCGCTATTGGTGCCACTTCCGTCTGGAGCTTGGCGACGTGCAGGTTATCAATTCCTTGCAGCTGCCTCGGTTCATTTATGTGGAGGAGAGGCACAAGATTAAGGCACTGTTCACGAAGCTGGTGGAATGCCAGCAGATGCGCTCGATGACGAGGGAGCTTCGGTTGAAGGCGATCTTGCTGGAGCTGCTTGCCATCTACCTGGATCAAAGCCATGCCCAGCGTGAAACGCTGCATGAATCCGGGTTCGAGATCAAGTGGAACGAGGTTCTTGCTTATATCGAAGCTAATTTGCATGCGAATATCCAAGTAGAGGAGCTGGCGAAGTTCGCCTTCCTGCATCCGAATTATTTCATCACATCCTTCAAAAGCATTATGGGCTGCTCGCCGATTCAATATGTCACTAACCGGCGCATTGCGCTAGCGAAACAGCTGCTAATGGAAACAGATCTTCCAGTAGCGACGGTTGCGAAGCAGGTAGGCATGCAAAATCATTATTTATCGAGGCTGTTCAAAAGATATACAGGTATTACGCCGGTCCAATATAGACGGATCGGCAAGCATAACGGCAGTATTCGATTGCATTCTGCCAATGCGACGATCGAGGAGGAAAACAGCTAGTGGAACAGAACGAAATAAAAACGTTTTTTAGCACGGAGCTGCTTGGATGGTACCGGCTTATTAAGCGTGATTTGCCATGGCGCATGAACAGGGATCCTTACCGGGTATGGGTATCGGAAATCATGCTCCAGCAGACGCGCGTAGATACCGTTATTCCTTACTATAATCAGTTTATGAGCAAATTTCCAACGGTAACCGCGCTTGCGGAGGCACCCGAGACCGAGGTGCTTAAGAGCTGGGAAGGGCTCGGCTATTATTCAAGGGCAAGGAATCTGCAAGCAGGCGCCAAAGAAGTAAAGGAACGTTACGGCGGGATCGTGCCTGACGATAAAGCATCCGTTGCCGGCCTTAAAGGCGTAGGTCCTTATACGAGCGGGGCTATCATGAGTATTGCGTTCAATCGTCCGGAGCCTGCCGTGGACGGCAATGTCATGCGGGTGCTCTCGCGTTATTTCTGCCTGGAGGACGATATTGCGAAACCGTCCACGCGTGTCAGCATTGAGAAGCTGGCAGCCTCTCTTATTCCCGAAGGGGCTGCGGGAGACTTTAACCAAGCGCTGATGGAGCTGGGCGCACTCGTATGCACGCCAAAGTCGCCAAGCTGCTTGCCTTGTCCCGTCATGGAGCATTGCGCGGCGAGACTCTCCGGCAGGGAGACGGAATTGCCGATTAAGACGAAAGCGAAGCCGCCCCGAGCGGAATTCAGGACGGCAGCTATCGTAATGGGAAGCGGGGACCAGGCAGGCAAGATACTCGTGCGCCAGCGTCCGGAGACGGGGCTGCTTGCCCAGATGTGGGAGCTGCCTCATCTGCTGCTGCCGCCGGATAAAGCGAAGCTGCTAGCCGATACGGCGCCAAAGGAGCAGGGGGAGCTCGCTGAGATGATCAGCAGAATGCTTGAATCGGATACGGGAATGTTAATCCGTCCGCGAAGCTGGTTCACGGATGCCGATCATATTTTCAGCCATATTCATTGGAAGATGCGGTTTTATTTGGCTGATTTAGGCGAGGATGCAGCGTCGCTTGAAGCTGCCGCCGCGTCGACAGGCAAGGGCAATGCCCTTGTTGCGGCTGAATCTACTGGCGAATATACGTCTGAAGCACGCACGGGACAAGCTGAAGCGTCGAGCATTTATCGCTGGATTGGCAAAGAAGATATGGAAACATTGCCGTTTCCGAATTTATTTTTGCGGATTTTAAAGCAATTTTGGGCATAAAGGAATATAAGGGGCGGGGGAGAAGCTGATGGGCCAAATGCTTGAGCTGCTGCTGCAGCACAAAATCGTTGCGATACTAAGGGGAATTGAGGACCGGCATGCGGATGCGGCTGGGCAGGCTTTGATCGACGGCGGCATTCATATGATGGAAATTACGATGAATACGGAAGGCGCGGCGGTGATGATCGATCGATGGCGTGCCAAATTCGGGGCAAAGGCTGCGATTGGAGCGGGTACGGTAACGGACTTGGAGCTGGCTGAGCAGGCGGTTGCGGCAGGCGCGCAGTTTCTTATCTCTCCTAATTTGGACGAAGAAGTCATTGCATATGGCCTTGAACGCGGCATTTCCGTATGGCCGGGCGTGATGACGCCGACAGAGATCGTCAAGGCCTCGAAGGCAGGAGCCGAGGCTGTGAAGATTTTCCCGATGGGAACGCTAGGTATAGGCTATTTGCAGGAAATACGCGGTCCGTTGAACGCTATTCCGATGATGGCCACAGGCGGGGTGGATTTGCATAATATTGCCGATTATTTCAAAGCAGGTGCCAATGCCGTCGGAATGGGCAGCAAGCTCGTTAATTTGGAGTGGATTCGCGATGGGAAATTCGAGCAGGTCACGAAGAGGGCACGGCAATTCGTAGATGCCGTGCGTGAATTGTAGCGTAAAGGAGGCAGCCTTGTGGACGTTGTCTTGATAGGGATAATCGTACTTATACTGCTCATCGCCCTCATGTCTGCGCTTGTCTGGCAAATGGGGGTTAAAAGCCAGACGCCGCGTAAGCTTGCGAATGGAGAGTCCCCTGAGGCTTTGACGCAGTGGGAGCGGCACACGTTCATGAGCCACGGCTCCAGGCTCGAAGGGTGGCTGCTGCAGCCGGCTAACGATGCGTTGCTTGCGGCGGGGCTTGCCCCGCTCGTCGTGATTGCCCATGGCTGGGGCTCTAACCGCACGCGGGTACTCCGTTATACAAGGCCGATCTATGAAGCGGGCTATGCGGTGTTCATGTATGATGCGCGAAGCCACGGAGATAGCGAGTCGATTGCGGCTCCATCGGCGCTTATGTTTCGCGATGACGTGCTGGCCGCCGTGGAAGCGGCGAGGAGCTTACCGGGAATCGATACGAAACGAATTGCCATTATCGGCCATTCGCTTGGCGGCTTCGGCGCGCTTCTTGCGCTGGATCGAGGCTTGCAGGTAAGCTGCGTGATCACTGATTCTATGCCTGTTCGCTTCGAGACGATGATGAAGTCGGAGCTGCGGCGCAAAAAAATACCGATATTTCCGTTAGCCTATCTGATCCCGAGGATATGGCTTATTCGCGCAAAAATATCACTTACCCAGTTCAAGGAAGCTGACATACCGAAAGTCCTTCTGCGCCGGGCGGGAAGGTCCGGAGCTGGGCGAACGCCTGTATTGATGGTACATGCGGTAGGCGATGATTTCATTAGCTCAGAGGATTTGAAGCAATTAAAGGATGAGCTGCCGGGTGAAGTCGTAAGCACTTTGTTTGTTTCGGGAAACGGTCACAGCCAATCGGAGCAGGACCCTGCTTTCTGGGAGAGCGTATTGCCTTTCCTGCAAGAGACGTTAATGGTTGCCGATAAAAAAAAGGAAGCCCGCGGCACGAGGCTGCAGGCTTCAAGAGAGAATATATAATAAAGGGGGGTCATGAATTCATTATATAAGCATAAGATGAAACCAAGCTGAGAGAAACATTACAGTTTCATTACATAGTTATTAATCGTTGCTGTTTTTTAAAAAGACTTGCGATGCCATGCTTCTGAATAGGAGAAATTAGCCTCGCATACCGTTTAGGAGGTTCGAATGCAGAGAGTAGGATCCAAACTATTAGTCGTTGTTGTCATAATCGCTGCCGCGTTCTGGCTAGATCTTAAGCTGGATTTGTTTCCCGCAGCGGCCGAGTCGGAAGAGGTGGCGACCATGGGCGAGACGAATAAGCTGGAGGCGCTGGAGCTTGAGATCGCAAAACATTTTCAGGCACGATCAGAGCGATTCTCGGTTACGTATACGGGGGACAAGCAAGAACTGTCTGATCAAATGACGGATGTCATTCGGTTAGCGCTCAAACATGATGACTACTCCGCCTATATTCTTGAATCCTACATCTATACGATTCGCAGCTGGGGCAATAAATCGACGATCGCTCTCGAAGCAAGATACCGCGAGACTCTCGAGCAGACAGCTGTCGTCGACCGCGAAGTAGCAAAGGCGCTGCAAGCCATTATCGAGCCCGGCATGAATGACCATGAGAAAATCAAAGCGATCCATGATTGGATCGTGAGCCACGTGGAGTATGACCAATCGTTGTCCCATTACACAGCTTATCAAGCGGTAACCTTGGGCGAGGCCGTATGCCAGGGCTATTCGCTGCTAGGCTACAAGATGCTTAAAGAGGCCGGGCTGACGGCGCTAATCGCTGAGGGCACCGTGAATACGGGAGAGCATGCGTGGAATATGGTAAAGCTTGGCCATGCATGGTACCATCTTGATTTTACATGGGATGACCCGGTCGGCATTAAAGCAGCGGACAAAGACGTTCTAACGAAAACGGCTAATCCTGAACAATCTACCATTAGGTACAATTATTATTTGCGGACTGACGAAGAGCTGAAGGCTGACCATCAATGGACGAAGTCGTACCCGTCAGCAACAATATCGTATGCGGATACGATAAGCGAGCTGGAGCAGCAAGGCCATTCCAGTGAACGCAGCCGCTTCACCAAGCTGAAGCTGGCACTTGGCCTGCACTGGCTCGATCCTGAGTATACGGTATCTAGCGAAGACCAGCTCGCGCAGGTCATTCGTACGGCACTGGATTCGCGGTCAGCGAGCTTGGCATTCCGTTACGAGCAAGGAGACCGGTTTCCGGAGGCGCTAAAAGCAGCGTTCGAGCAAATCAACATAGCCGTAGGCTATCGGGCAAGCTACGAGCCTTATGCGGGAGACGAATCGCTGCTCGTCCGCTTGCAGCTGGAATACGGCAAATAATAGGGTCTGAATGCAGATGGCGTCCCAAAAGGACACACGAGAGTCGGCCTCCATATTATGCACAATTAACCTTCAATTCCACAAAAAAGTGGAGTTGAAGGTTTTTTTACGATGTATGTGGCAAACAAGCGGGAGCTTCGTTAAAGCGACTCTGGTTTAGGGAGATGAAGCAATTCTGCAAGCTGCGCAGCCAGAAATAATGGCGTGTAGGGTAAGTCATTTCGAAGCCAGAAAACAATCGTGCCGATAAATGCGGCGGAGCCGTACCAGATCGCGATATCTTTTTGTACGATCAAGGTTGAGGATTCCTCAAGTATGTTCATCCGAGTGGTGATAAGATCAGCAATCAGCTCCATGAGCCGTTCCGTAAAGACGGGTATGCGCTTGGAAGCCAGCAGAACCTTATAAAAATTCGAGTTTTCCGCGATGTGCTCAAGCATTTTGACGATGATTTGTACGTTGAAAACGGTTTGGCTATGCGCTTCCTTCAAGATGGCCTGCATTTCGTTAATCATGTCTTCTGCCAGCCTATCGATCATATCCGGAATATCCCGATAATGAAGATAGAAGGTAACGCGATTAATCGTCGCTCGCTCCGCGATGCGGTTCACGGTTACTTTCTCAGGCTCAAGCTCATGAAGCAATTCAATAAATGCGTCTCTTATTAATTGGCGCGTGCGAAGAATACGCGGATCTATTCGCACTGGTTTTGCTGACAAGAGCAAGCACTTCCTTTCTCCTTCGACGTGCTATGCGACAGATTCTGCGCAATTTGTAGATTATGTATCAAATAGGCGACACAATGATTGAAACCGTAAACTAATAAACATTTTTATAAAAGCTGTAGCTTGTGAACGATAGGATATGTGATTATAATTCTATTTACATCTAGTTCACTATACCACACACTGTAAATTAGTTGTAAATTGAATGCGAAAGGAATACGTAAAATGAGTAAAACGGCAACATTTGATAGTAGTACGATTAAGAAAGGCCCGCTTTTGTTTGTCATGATTTTGGGAGCATTCATTGCTATTCTGAATCAAACGATTATGAGCGTTGCTTTACCGGAGCTCATGGTCGAATTTGATATTTCAGCCTCTACAGGCCAATGGCTGACTACCGGCTATATGCTGGTTAATGGCGTTCTGATTCCGATAACGGCGTTCCTCATGCAGCGATTTACGACGCGTGAGCTGTTTCAAACATCCATGATTATTTTCCTCATCGGCAGCATTGTTTCAGCCTTTGCGCCCGGATTTGAAGTTTTATTGACCGGCCGCTTGATTCAAGCAGCAGGGGCAGGAATTTTAATGCCGCTTCTCATGAATGTTATCCTTACGATCTATCCGCCTGACAAGCGCGGAGCTGCAATGGGCATGGTGGGGCTGTCTATCATCTTTGCTCCTGCCGTTGGTCCTGCAATAGCCGGTTATATTTTGGAGCATTATTCATGGCGTGCTCTGTTCTACGGCATCATTCCATTTGCCGTCCTTGTTATTGTGGTTGCTTTTGTATATCTGAAAAATGTTTCCGAACGTACCTATCCCAAAATCGATGCGTGGGGCGCGGTACTCTCAACAATCGGATTTGGTTTCCTTCTTTACGGATTCAGTAGCGCTGGCGGCAAGGGCTGGTCAAGCACGGAAGTGGTCCTGTCTATCGTAGTAGGCGTATTCGCCTTGATTTTGTTCACATGGCGACAACTGGTTATCAAAAGTCCGCTTCTTGACCTTAGGGCCTTCAAGCACAACATGTTTACTCTGACAACGCTAATCAACATTGCGGTTACGATGGTCATGTATGCCGATATGATGCTGCTTCCTTTGTATTTGCAAAATGCCCGTGGATATACGGCGTTGGAGTCCGGAATACTCATGCTCCCAGGCGCGCTCCTTATGGGCTTGATGATGCCTGTGGCTGGGAAACTGTTCGATAAGTTCGGAGCGAAATGGTTGTCTATTATCGGTATGGCCATTACGATCGTAACGACACTCGGATTCATTAATCTGACGGATTCCACGAGTTATACGTATCTGGTTCTCATGTCTACAGGACGACGCTTAGGGATGGCGCTCTTCTTAATGCCAATCACGACGGCGGGCCTCAATCAATTGCCTACGAGACTGAATGCGCATGGTACCGCTATTTCCAACACGATTAAGCAAGTGGCAGGCGGCGTAGGTACGGCATTGCTAGTTACGGTTATGACGACCCGGACCGAGTCTCATCTCGTTGACCAAATGACGGCAACCGGAGTGGCGACTGCTTCTAAGGAACTTATAAAAGAGGCTTCCATTCAAGGTATTAATGATTCGTATCTCGTGATCGTCGGTATCGGAATCGTTGGCCTGTTGCTTTCCTTCTTCATTAAACGGGTAGGACAGGCAGAAGAGGAAGAAACGGTAACTAAGGAAGCTCTTGTAAAACCGAAAACCGTAAGTGCAACTTAGAAAATATTAGGTAAAGGTATGCAGGCAGGCTTTTCATTAAATGGTTGAGCGCACAAAAATGCATATTGAAGCATGAATGAAAGGCTGGAGAGCGATCTCCAGCCTTTTTTGTCCATTGCTTGCAATTCGATTACTTGCAATTCGATTACATGCAATTCCAGCGAAACTATGTTTATATGTTTTTGAGACGATATTCTGTCCATGCATAACATGCATGGTCGCTTACATTTCATTGACGCTGTTCGATTAGATTGAAAGGATTCTAGGGGTCAGCCGGGCGTAAATATGATTTCTTTTCATTCACAGAAGAACGGGTGTGCAGGCTGTGACATTCACAGCTTGCACACCCGTTTGATGTTCTATTCAAAAATAGGAATTGCCAGGCTTGCTGGGTTTGTTATTCGCCATTGTTTCTCGCTGCCGTCATTTGCTGCCAAACGGAGCCGGCAGCCTCCTCGCCGCGCTCGATTCGCTCAAGCGCCATTTGGGCTTGGAGCTGGATTTCGAATTCGCTGTCCTTTGCCGCCTCGCGGAGCGCCTCGATTGCCGATTCGTCTCCTGCCTCGTACAGGAATCTCGCAGCCCGCCAGCGGACGAGCTTGTTCTTATCACGAAGCGATTCAATCATCGGCTGCGTCGCTGCAGGATCGCCAATGTCCGATAGCGTATCGCCTGCGGTCCGCCTCACGGAAGTAGACGGGTCGCGGAGCGCAATGAACAGATACGACAATGCTTCCGGAGCACGCAAATCGCCAAGGTAAATGACGGCGAGCCTTCTAATCGATGTGTTCTCGTCCTTGATCGCTTCTGCGAGCAGAGGCAAGCCTTCGATTGCGGACACATATCTGTCCAGCGCCGCATAGCGTACCTGCCAATCGGGAGAGGCAAACTGAGCAGTTGCTTCCTCAAGCGTAAGCGGCGCGGGTCTAACGACGGATGGCGCTGCGCCGTCCTCAATTCCTGTTTGGCCTTGCTCGATCGCGGCTTGAACGAGCGTCTCTAGCCGCTCAGTCGAATAAGAGGCTTCCAGCTCGCGGACGATCTCAGCGGCGATCTCATCAGGCTCACCGTAGCGGACGCCGAATTCCTCCAGCTTGCGCTCCCGAATCATGCCTGAGCCGGCAGCGCGGCTTACGGCTTCGCCGAACTGGGCAGGCAAAGCAGAGCGTGCTTCCGTATCGCCCATTTGTACGCGTACCTGCATCGGGATGCCCCGGTACATTTGGACCAGAACCTGCGCTTCGCCGTAGCTTGTGGCAGGTCCTTTGCCGCTTGCCTGCTCTCCATCCGCGGCATCCTTCTGGAGCAGCTGTCCAGCCGCCGCTAGAATGGCCGCCCAATCCGCTCCGGGCTTGCGGTCCAGCGCGATAAAGTCGGCTGTGCGGAATAAGCTGCGTACGCCATTGATTTGAAGCAGCTGCTGCAGCAGGGCTGGAGCTTCGCTTGCCTCGCTCGCCTTATAGGTAAATCTGCGGCCGCGCGGCAGCGTCTCGTCCACGTTCAGCTTCATGGAATTCGGACTCGGCGTGGGCTCTATGGAAATTAATTTCATAAGGAAACCTCCTGAAAAGGTGATGGATTCGTCATTCGTTTCCAGCAATTGAGTAACGTTTGCTGCGTCGAAAGCGTAGTCTTATGTGTAAAACCTATATAACCAAGTGTAACTGATTTTAGAAATGGATGCGAACGTTGTACGGCATTCGGGTCAGAATCATTTTGCGGCAGGAGGCTTTACGTATAAATAACATATTTGCAATGTAAGCTGTCACCTTGGTATCTTATAAAAACAAAACAATTTGCGGGGAGGGATGAACGGTTGAGGTTAAAACGATTTGCCAACATAGATCCGATTGAACAGCACACATCGTTGAAGCAATTCAAAAGATGGCGTCAAGAGCGCATTCGCAGGCTGAGAATGAAGGATTATTCATTCACCGTTCCGAATGTCGAGCCTGACATCGCATATTTGGAAGATAACCGAAAATGGCCTTCCCTCACTTGGGTGGGGCATTCGACCTTTTTCATACAGCTAGGCGGTTTGAATATTATGACGGACCCGGTCTGGTCCACCCAGATGGCTTTTCAAAAAAGGCTCTCGCCGCCGGGTATTCCAATCGACGATGTTCCGCCTGTCGATGTTGTCCTTATTTCGCATTCCCATTATGATCATTTGAATATCAACTCGCTCAGGAGGCTGATCGGTGGCAGGCAGCTGCTTGTTCCGGCAGGACTTGGGGCTAAGCTTCGAAAAAAAGGCTTTATCCGCGTCCATGAGCTGCACTGGTGGGAATCCGTTATGATTAGCGGCGTCAAATTCACCTTCGTGCCTTCCCAGCATTCCACGCGGCGCAGTCCCTGGGATACGAACAGCTCGCACTGGGGAGGCTTTGTCATTGAGCGTCCTGCGTCGCGCAGCGGCAAGCTTGCGAGCAGGCCGGCAGGCAGTGACGCTTCGATTGCGAAGGTGTCTTCGGCAAGTGCCGAGGCCCGCGCCGAGACGGCAAGCGCAGCCCAGGCGACTGATCGCTTGCACCCGTTCTTTAGCGGAGCGGCAGAACAGGAGAGGCCTCAAATTGCGGATTTCCCGACGATTTATTTCGCTGGAGACAGCGGCTACTTCCAAGGCTTCAAGGAAATTGGCAAAAGGTTTCCGATTGACGTAGCCTTGCTGCCGATCGGCGCCTACGAGCCTGAATGGTTTATGGCACCGCAGCATATTACGCCTGAGCAGGCGCTACAAGCGTTCGATGATTTGTCCGCCAAATGGTTCGTGCCGATGCATTTCGGCGCGTTCAAGCTAGCCGACGATACGCCGCGCGAAGCGCTGGATCGGCTGGAAGCCGAGCGCAGGAGCCGAAGCATCCCGGATGAGCGTATCGTTATTTTGCCGCTTGGCGAGACGTGGCGATTATCGGGGAAATAACAAACGCGAACAAATGCACGCCAAATTCGCGCAATGACGGCAGTTGAGGAACGGGTTATACTGTTCTAGAGCATAGATTGGCAAATAATGACGAAACAAGGTTTGCAAGCAAACCTAAGCTAGAGCTAACGATGCAAGGTTTGCAAGCAAACCTAAGCTAGAGCTAACGATGCAAGGTTTGCAAGCAAACCTAAGCTAGAGCTAACGATGCAAGGTTTGCAAGTAAACCTAGGCTAGAGCTTACGAAGCAAGGTTTGCGAGCAAACCTAAGTAAAAGCTTACGAAGCAAGGTTTGCAAGCAAACCTATAAGGAGGAGCAACAAATGAGTCAAGCTAACATACGCCTTGGCATTATCGGGGCAGGCGCGATCGGAAGCATCCATATGCAAACATTCAAAGCGGTAGAAGGCATCGATGTCGTGGCAGTAACGGACGTTTACCTGCCGCTTGCCGAGCAACGGGCATCCGAGCACGGTATCGAGACTGTACATGCAAATCCGCAAGCGCTGCTTGAGGACCCGTCGATTGATGCCGTCGTTATTGGCGTGCCGAACAACTACCATGCTGCGCTTGCGATTGAAGCGCTGAAGCACGGCAAGCATGTTCTATTGGAGAAGCCGATGGCAATCAATTCGGATGCTGCGCGCGAGATCGTTGAAGAGGTTGAGAAATCAGGAAAAATCCTCATGATGTCGCATCAAATGCGCTGGAGCGGGCTAAGCCGCGCGCTTAAGCAGCACATTGACAATGGCGATGTCGGACAGGTATACAACGCGAAAGCGGGTTGGTTCCGCAAAAAAGGCATTCCGGGCTGGGGCTCGTGGTTTACGCGCAAGGATCAGTCCGGAGGCGGGCCGCTAATCGATATTGGCGTTCATATGCTGGATTTATCCCTGTATCTAATGGGTAACCCGAAGCCGGTATCCGTATACGGATCAACCTATGCAGAGTTCGGACCGAAGCGCGAGGGCATTGGCAACTGGGGAACGCCGAACTGGGACGGATACTATGACGTTGAGGATCTTGCTTCCGCGCTGATCAAGCTCGATAACGGCGCAACCCTGTCATTGGAAGTCAGTTGGGCTGCGCATGCGGCATTTCTATCGGAGGAGCCGTTCATTCACCTCATGGGAACGCAAGGCGGCGTCGCGATCGTAGGCAAATACGGCAAGTACGTAACGCATGCTGAGACGGGCGTTGCCGAAAGCGATATTGAACCTCTGGACGGCGAAGAGGATCGGATTCTGATGAGCCGCCACTTCGTAGAATGTATCCGGGAAGGCAAACAGCCGATTACATCCGCTCTATCCGGTTATACCAATAACCGAATCCTAGACGCGATTTACGAATCATCCCGTACGGGCAACGAAGTCAAGCTGAACTGGGACTAAACCAGCGACGCTGCGCCTTAAGACGATGTGATCGCTACGCGTAAGCCCTCGTAGAAGCTTGCTGTCCGCAGAAAGCTTCTACGAGGGCTTTTTACGCATGCAGCCTCTGACAAATAACGTTTAACAACAAGCGAACCCTGCGAAAAGGCCGCGACAAAGGCAAAAGAGGGTTCGGTTTCCGAGCATACTGTGGTATAATGGTTCGATATAAACTGATTTTGTAGTGAAGGACGGGATTAAACGAATGATTAGTACAAGTGGCATAACGCTCCGTTACGGGAAGCGGGCGCTTTTTGAAGATGTAAGCATTAAATTCACGCCAGGCAACTGTTACGGCTTGATTGGCGCGAATGGCGCCGGCAAATCGACTTTTCTCAAAATATTATCCGGTGAAGTAGAACAATCGCACGGAGAAGTGCATATAACGCCGGGCGAACGGCTAGCCGTTCTGAAGCAGAACCATTACGAGTACGATGAGTCAGTCGTTCTCGAGACGGTTATGATGGGGCATAAGCGTTTGTATGAAGTCATGAAGGAGAAGGACGCGCTGTATGCGAAAGCGGACTTCACGGATGAGGACGGCATGCGCGCAGGCGAGCTGGAAGCAGATTTTGCGGACATGAACGGTTGGGAAGCTGAATCGGAAGCGGCTGAAATGCTGAACGGCCTTGGCATCACGCCGGATCTGCATGACAAGAAAATGGCAGAGCTAAGCGGAAACGAGAAGGTACGCGTATTGCTGGCTCAAGCATTGTTCGGCGCACCGAACATTCTATTGCTCGATGAGCCTACCAACCACTTGGACATTGAGTCCATTCGCTGGCTGGAAGATTTCCTTGCCGACTATCAAGGCACCGTTGTCGTAGTCAGCCATGACAGGCATTTCCTGAACACGGTATGTACGCACATTGCGGACATTGACTTCGGCAAAATCCAAATGTACGTCGGCAACTACGACTTCTGGTATGAGTCAAGCCAGCTTGCCTTGCAGCTGATGCGCGGCGAGAACAAGAAAAAGGAAGACAAAATCAAAGAGCTTCAAGCGTTTATTCAGCGCTTTAGCGCGAATAAATCGAAAGCGAAGCAGGCGACGTCAAGGCAGAAGCTGCTTGAGAAAATCTCGCTTGACGATATTCGTCCGTCGAACCGTAAATACCCGTTCATCCTATTCAAAGGCGAGCGCGAGGCAGGCAAACAGCTGCTGCTGGTTGACGGATTGACCAAAACGATTGATGGCGAGAAAGTAATCGACAATCTAACCATCGCGCTTAACAAAGGCGACAAGGTTGCATTTGTTGGTCCGAACAGCTTGCCTAAGACGCTGCTTTTCCAGCTGCTTGTCGGGGAAGTTGAAGCGGATGCAGGCAGCTATTCATGGGGCGTAACGACGTCACAGGCTTATTTCCCTAAAGACAACTCCCCTTATTTCGACGGCATTGATCTGAATCTGGTGGAATGGCTTCGCCAGTATTCAAAGGATCCGGATGAGACGTTCATTCGCGGCTTCCTTGGCCGCATGCTGTTCTCCGGCGACGATGCGATGAAGAAAGCAAGCGTATTGTCCGGGGGCGAGAAGGTCCGCTGCATGCTGTCTAAGATGATGCTTGAGGGCGCTAACGTGTTTATTCTCGATGAGCCAACGAATCACTTGGATCTCGAATCGATCACAGCGCTTAACAATGGCTTGACGGATACGGATTGCACGATTCTCTTCACCTCGCATGACCATCAGTTCGTACAGACGATCGCAAACCGAATCGTTGAAATTACGCCGAATGGCGTAATCGACCGAATGATGACCTATGACGAATATCTAGAAAGCGCGGAAGTAAAAGCACTTCGCGAACGCATGTACGCGGTATAAACTGCTGCTATAGTTAAGAGAGCTCGCCTGTGAGGTTTATCTCACAGGCGAGCTCTCTTTTTGGGTTCGGAAAACATAGATTATAGCGATAGCTGGTCCGGCGTTGCCGTGAACTATGGCGAAGTTTGCGGCGTGATTCAGAACTTTCAATTAGCCGCTTGGGAGGCTGGTATCGAGCGGCTAGCAATAGGAGTGAAGGTCATTCAATCGTTGAGTGAAGAAGAGAGCGGCTTCCGCATGAAGCATGCTCTTTTGTTGAGCGGACAAGCAAATGTAAATTTTTGTTGCAAAGCCGGATATTTGAGACTATACTATCGTTGAAAAGGTTTTCAGAAAGCCTTTTCATGAATGTGCGAGGATAGACGGAGTATGCTCTCGTTTGCTCCAACCCATCCTAATGAGCAAGAAGGACGTGCAACTATGAAATCGACCATACGAGATGTAGCAAAGTATGCCAATGTATCGATTAGTACGGTATCGAGAGTCATGAATGCACCTGATACCGTGGTCGAAGAAAAGCGCTTGAAGGTGTTGGAAGCGATCGAGGTGCTGCAGTACCAGCCAAACGGTTTCGCTCGCGGCTTAATCTACAAAAAGTCCGATACGCTAGGCGTGATGATACCGGATATCGAGAATCCCTATTATGCAGGACTCATTCGGGGTATGCAGGACGCCGCTGTCATGCTGAACCATAGCTTAATGATTTGCAATACTGACCGAGACAAGAAGCGGACAATCGCATACGTTCAGACGTTTTTTGAGAAGCAGGTTGACGGCATTATATTCGCTAGCGACTCGCTGCACGAAGAATATTACGAGGAAATGCAGCGTTATCGCCTGCCTTTCGTGCTAGCTTCCACGAATGCGCCCGAATACGACATCCCCTCCGTTGATATTGACGATGAGCAGGGTGCATATGAAGCGGTAAAGCATTTGATCGAGTCTGGGCATCGCCGTATCGGCATGATTAGTTTCCCATTGGGGGATACGATCTCCGGCGAACCGCGTTATGCCGGATATAAGAAAGCGCTGCTAGAGTTTGGAATTGTCCATCATACGGATGAGATTGAGTTTGCCGAGCATCGATTCGAGCATGCGTACGAGGCGTCTGAAAAGCTTTTCGCCCGTTGCCCCGAGCTTACCGCTATATTTGCCGCATCGGATGAATTCGCAATGGGTGTCATTTCTTATTTGCGGGATCATGGCAAATCAGTACCCGACCAGATGTCCGTCATCGGCTTTGACAACATTCGGATGGCGCAGATGTTTATTCCCAAGCTGACAACGATTGACCAACCCACCTATGATATCGGCTATCGCTCGGTAGAGAAGCTGCATGAGCTGATTACGACCGGCGAGGTTGCCGTTTTGAGAGAAAAGCTTCCGCATCAGCTTGTGATCAGAGAATCGACCGGAATGAAATAGTTCAATAGGTGCTTGATTGTCAAAAGGCCTTTAAAGCTTTTTGAAACGAGCACCGCCCGGAAATCTTGAAAAGCTTTTCATATTAATTGAAAACGGTTACTTTATAGTGTTTGCTTATCCAGTTTAGATTATGGGCATAAAAAAAAACGGTATTGGCATTTTAAAGGAGGTGAGGCAAGCGGCGAGAGGAAAGTGACTTCTGATGTTTCGAAATGGCCATGAAGGTTTAAGGAAATTACTGGATTGTTTAAATAAGAAAGGATGAGGTCTATGTACGCGAAAAACACAAAGAAAGCATTGACTGCCTTTATTCTGCTAATCGTTCTTGCTATGGCAATAACGGCTTGCGGAGGAAAAAACAATGTTAATAACGGGACAAATACGCCGACTGAGAAGCCGGATGCAACTGCTGGCAATGGGAATACGGATGCGAATGGCGGCGACAGCGCGCTTGCCCAAGCCATGAATGGTGATTTCAAAGGCAAAAAAGTAACGATGTTCGGACCGTTTACGGACGCAGATGAAGTGAAATTCACGGAAAGCATCAAGGCGTTTGAAGAAAAAACGGGAATCGATATTGCATACGAAGGCTCAAAAGAGTTCGAAGCTACGATTTCTGTCCGTGTGAACGGCGGCAATGCGCCAGATATTGCGGATTTTCCTCAACCAGGCCTATTGAAGGGATTTGTAGAGGCAGGAAAAGTCGTTGACGTGAAATCATTTTTGACCGATGACTATTTGAAAAAGCAGTACAATCAAAGCTGGTTGGATATGGCTACGATGAAAGGCTCAAGCGGCGACGTCATGGCTGGCGTATGGGCGCGAAGCAGCGTGAAGAGCTTGGTATGGTATAACAAAAAAGCTTTCGCTGACGCTGGATATACCGTGCCAAAAACATGGGCAGAGCTTATGACGCTGACGGATCAAATCGCAAAGGACGGCGATCCGGCTTGGAGTATCGGCATTGAGAGCGGTACTGCGACAGGCTGGCCTGCAACAGACTGGATGGAGGATATTATGCTCCGTACGACGACACCGGAAAACTATGATAAATGGCTAACCGGCGAGCTCCCGTTCACCGATCCCATCGTGAAAAATGCCGCTGAAAAAATGGCTGAAATTTGGTTCAACGAAGATTATGTTTATGGCGGCCGCAAATCGATCGCTACGACTTCTTTCGGCGACGCGGTGAAACCGCTCTTTGACAACCCGCCAAAGGCGTGGCTTCACCGTCAAGCTGGCTTCATTACAAGCTTCTTCCCAGAAGGCTTGACTGCAGACGATTATGACTGGTTCCCGCTGCCTGCAATTGATGAGCAGTACGGCCAGCCTGCTTTAATCTCTGGCGATATCTACGCCATGTTCAATGACCGTCCAGAGGTTCGCGCAGTGCTTGAGTTTTTCACGACTGGCGAATCACTCAAAACATGGATTCAAACTGGAGGCGTAACGGCGCCGATGAACGACGCAGACGCTTCATGGTATCCGAATGATCAGGAACGCAGAATGGCTGAGTTTATAAAAACAGCGGATACGATCCGATTCGATGGCTCTGACTTGATGCCGGGTTCAGTTGGCGCAGGCACGTTCTGGAAAGGGATGACCGACTGGGTTAGCGGAACGGTTGATCTCGACACGGCATTGAAAGAAATCCAAGCTGGCTACAAAAAATAAGCCGTAAGAGATCACGGGGAGAGGTGCTCGCTGAAAGGCGAGTGCCTCTGCTAACCGATAACTTTATGAAATGGCTTGCTGCGCAAACCTAAGCTATTGCTTACGAAGTTAGGTTTGCTGCGCAAACCTAAGCTATTGCTTACGAAGTAAGGTTTGCTACGCAAACCTTGGAGGAGGACTCATATGGAACTGCAAGCTCGAAAAGGCAATGCTCTGCGTTTGCTCTTGATATCGGTAGTGGTGCCAGCCTTGAATATTGCCATTCATTGGGGCATCTTTTTATTCTTCCGCGACTCCAGCCTTCCGCCTGTATTCAATGCGGTGCTGGCTGTGCTTTGGGGGGCGCTAGGCATCTATTCCATTTACTACTCCTTCAACTGGGTAGTTGAGCAATATCCGGATCAATGGAAGCGAAGAATATTGCCTTTTGTATTTGTTGGTCCGGCGGTGCTGCTGCTAGGCTGGCTGCTCGTTTTTCCAACGCTTAGGACTTTATATTTAAGCTTCTTTGATGCAGGGTCGGTCAACTTTGTCGGATTCGCCAACTATGTTGCCGTATTCACGGATCGGCTTCTCCTAATGGCGCTTCGCAACAATCTGCTATGGGTATTTTTCGGGACGCTGGCGTGCGTAAGCTTAGGCTTGCTAATAGCCATTTTGGCTGACCGCAGCAGCTTCGAGAAGCTGGCTAAAGGATTGATTTTTATGCCTATGGCCATTTCGTTTGTCGCTGCAGGGGTAATCTGGAAGTTCATTTATTACTATCAGCCAGGTACGGAGCAAATCGGCCTATTGAATGCCATTGTCGTGAAGTTCGGCGGCGAGCCGCAGGCATGGCTCAGTATGATACAGCCGTGGAACAATCTGTTTCTGATCGCAATCCTCATATGGATGCAAACGGGTTTTGCCATGGTTATTTTCTCGGCTGCGATTAAGAGCATCCCGGAGGATACGCTGGAAGCGGCAAGGATGGACGGCGCAGGCGAGGTTCGGATTTTTTTCAAAATCATGATTCCGTACATTTCGGGGACGCTGCTGTCCGTGACGACTACGATTATTGTTTTTACGCTCAAAATATTCGATGTGGTTATGATCATGACCGGCGGACAATATGAAACGGATGTCGTCGCAACGCAGTTCTACCGGCAGCTCTTCATGTATCAAAACGCCGGCTACGGCTCGACTTTGGCTATCGTATTGCTGATCGCGGTTATTCCGGTCATTATTGTCAATCTGCGCCAGTTCCGTAGAGAGGGGGGATTCTAGGATGAGCAAAAACAAAAAAATTCGCAAGTCCAAATGGCTCGTGAATACGGTGCTCGCCATCATCTGCCTCATATGGACGATTCCGACGCTTGGTCTGCTGGTATCCTCGTTTCGGCCGGCAGCAGATATTTTGTCTACAGGCTGGTGGAACATACTGCCCCATCGCGATTGGCAAACCACGGAGCAGCTTCAGCTTCCGAAGGAAACGGATTTGCGGGAGCCGATTAAAGTCAATGGTGTGACCTATACGGATGATCAATTGCGTGCAGGCGTGGAGGTAAACGGAGAAAGACTGATTTGGGAAAATCGGCGAGCAAGACTGCTGAATGTACAGGATAAGCATTGGACGATTATTTCCAGCTTCACGACCCAAAACTACGAGACGGTGCTCGGCGGGAAAAGCTATTCGATTACGATGCCGGACGGGACGACGAAAACGGAGAAGGGCAGCGGAATGTCGCGTTCCTTCTGGAACACGATCGCGGTAACGGTACCGGCAACGGTCATACCGATTTTTATTGCTTCCTTTGCGGCGTATGCCTTTGCCTGGCTTCGCTTTCCAGGTCGAAAAACGCTGTTCGTCATTGTAATCGCCCTGCTTGTCGTACCGCTGCAGGTGGCGCTAATCCCGATTCTGCGCGATTACACATCGCTAGGCTTAAACGGAACCTATTTCGGCATATGGCTCGCGCATACCGCGTTCGGCTTGCCGCTCATAACTTATTTCATGTACACTTCCATCAGCCAGCTGCCGAAGGATTTGTTCGAATCTGCATTTATGGATGGAGCCACGAATTTCACGATCTTCAGCAAGCTGATCCTGCCGTTGTCGGTTCCGGCGCTTGCATCCATCAGTATTTTTCAGTTTTTATGGGTGTGGAACGATTATCTGGTATCGCTTATATTCCTTGGCAGCCAGCCGGAAGTGCAGGTGCTATCCATGAATATCGCCAACATGGTCGGTTCAAGAGGAAATGATTGGCATCTGCTGACGGCTGCCGCATTCGTTTCGATGCTGATGCCTTTGGCTGTATTTTTTGCCTTGCAGAAGTATTTCGTACGGGGCATGCTCGGCGGCTCGATCAAAGGATAGGTTAGTAAGTTTGCAGTACGATAGGAATGGCGCAGCGCCTCGACCGAATGCCGAGCATGCGCCATTTGTTTTTTGAACCTCGCAATCTGATAATTAAGGAGTGATCATCATGCAGTCAAATGAGGCTTGGTGGAAGGAATCCGTCGTGTATCAGGTATACTGGCGCAGCTTCCGAGATACGAATGGGGATGGCATCGGCGACTTAAGGGGAATCATTCAGAAGCTGGACTATATTCAGTCGCTTGGCGTGACGATGGTGTGGGTCAACCCCTTTAATGAGTCTCCTGACAAAGATAACGGCTATGACGTTTCTGATTACTATGCAGTAATGGACAAAGCGGGCACGATGGCGGATTTTGAGTCGCTGGTAGCAGAGACGCATGCGCGGGGCATGAAGCTGATGATGGATGTTGTCGTGAACCATACCTCGGATCAGCATGCATGGTTCAAAGAATCACGATCTTCGGCTAGCAATCCGAAACGGGATTGGTATATTTGGCATGATGGCTATCAAGGCAGACCGCCAACGAATTGGCGCTCTTATTTCAATCCGTCATGCTGGGAGCTTGATGAAGCATCGAATCAATATTATATGCATTCCTTTGCGGTTGAGCAGCCTGATTTGAACTGGGCGAATCAAGAAATGAGGCAAGAGATTTACAAGATGCTGCGATTTTGGCTCGACAAAGGTGTGGATGGTCTGCGGCTTGACGCTCTCGCGCTGCTAGCAAAGCCAACGCTGTTTGCCGATGTAGAAAATCCGCGGGACATTCGATATTTGACGCATAATGCGGGGCTTCATCGGTATTTGCAGGAAATGAACCATGAGGTGTTCAGGCATTACGATATGATGACAGTTGGCGAAATTGCTTTCGCAACACCGGAGTCGGGGCCGCTATTCGTCGATGAGGAGCGCCATGAGCTCAATACGCTGTTTCACTTCGAGGTGGCGGACGAAATGCCTGAGTGGGACATGCTGCGTTTCAAGCGCATCCAGAGGCTTTGGGCAGAAGCGTTGGACGGGCGCGGCTTTGGCTCTCAGTTTTTGAATAATCACGATCATACGAGGCAAGTATCCAGGTACGGCAACGATTCTGACTATCGGGTAGAGTCGGCCAAGCTGCTCGGCACCATGATCCATACGCTGCCAGGCATTCCATATATTTATCAAGGTGAAGAGATAGGGATGACTGGGGTCAGATTCGAGACAATCGGTGATTACAAGGATATCGCCATGATAAATAGATATGTAGAGGAAGTGGGGAAAGGTGGCGATCCTGCGGTCGTGTTCCGTGATTTGCAGCCGCTTAGCCGTGATAATTCAAGGACGCCCATGCAATGGGATGACGGGCCGCATGCAGGCTTTGGAGAAGCAGAACCATGGCTGAAAATCAATCCGAATTACGGGGAGATCAATGTTGCGCAAGCGGAGAAAGATCCGGAATCGGTATTGGCTTATTATCGAAAGCTGATCGCTCTGCGCAAAGCGAACCGGATTATGGTGTATGGCGACTTCACTGATATAAGCGCAGAGGATTCGCATTTGTATGTCTATGTGCGCGAGCTGGAAGGGACGGAGTGGATAGTGCTGCTCAATCATAGCGCGGAGCACCGCAATTTTGCATTTTCAGAATCGTGTTTTGGCAACAATGGTTTAAGTTTGAAGCTTATGCTTGGCAATTACTGCCAGACCGAGGTCGGTTGGAGCAGCGAGACGCCCGAAATGGAGCTTAAGCCTTACGAGGCAAGAATTTACGAGGTTATTTGAAGTTGACGAGCGGCTCGTTTCATTTCTGAAATGATGTGCCAATCATACGCTGAAAAAAGCTTTCATTGAAAATAGAGATAGGAATCAAAGCGCTTTAGACCTCCGTCTAGAGTGCTTTTATTTGTAAGCACCTGCTTTGGCGTCGGGACCAATTGTTGCATCAATGCATAAAAGTACGCACCTGGTAAACACTGTTTCTCTAGACCCACATGGCTTTGTTCGGGTATGATACCGATAGGTTATCGGAGTGCTTTACAAATACATACGTTTTTACGCTTGGGAGGGTATTGAAACTGAATCAGTATGAGGAGATTAAACAGGGCGAAAAAGGTGCCTGGGTTAGCATTGGGGCCTACTTGGCTTTATCTGCGCTAAAACTCGGTGCGGGCTACTGGTTTGTGTCGGGAGCTCTCGTTGCGGACGGCTTCAACAATCTAACGGACATCGTGGCGTCTGCTGCTGTATTGATCGGACTTCGAATATCGCAGAAGCCGCCGGACAAGGATCACCCTTACGGGCATTTCCGTGCAGAGACGATTGCTGCGCTTATAGCTTCCTTTATCATGGCGACGGTAGGCATTCAGGTACTGATCGGCGCCGTAAAGTCATTGTTCAACTCGGAGCACCAGATTCCGAGCCTAAACTCTGCTTGGGTCGCGTTATTCGCGGCTGTCTGCATGGGCGGCGTATATATCTATAACCGAAGGCTGGCCCTTCGTATTAATAACCAGGCGCTGCTTGCTGCGGCCAAGGATAATTTGTCGGACGCGCTTGTCAGTATCGGCGCAGCAATTGGCATTATTGGGGCTCAGTTCGGCCTCCCTTGGCTTGACCCGGTTGCGGCTTTGGCAGTGGGGGTCATTATCTGCAAAACGGCTTGGGAAATCTTTTATAGCTCGACGCATGCACTGACAGACGGATTTGACGAGAATGAGCTTTCTACGCTGCGCACGACGATTGCCAAAACAAAAGGCGTCAAGGCCATTAAGGATATCAAGGCAAGAGTTCATGGAAGCCATGTGCTTGTTGATGTCATCGTTCAGGTTGACCCGGAGCTTTCTCTAATCGAGAGCCACCAGATCAGCGACGAGATTGAGCATCGAATGGGTAGAAAGCATAATATTATGAGTGTCCATGTTCATGTGGAGCCTCAAGAGAATGTCGAAACTTCCGATATTATGTCGACTGAAAAGCATTGAAATAAGCGGTAATTGTTACCAATTACGGGTGATGTGATGACGCATGGTACCTATGGCTCATTTTCATTATCTACCCAAAAGACCCAAAATTATGAGAAAAAAATGATTTAACTGTCTTGAAACAGCTGTGAATGTTAAAAGCAATAGGTGAAAAGGCGGTTCCTAAGGGGGATCGTCTTTTTTGCATTATTTTACAGCGGTTGTATATGTCTTCCTGCCCATTTGATCGCCTCTTTAAATAGGTGTATTGGACGATACTTGTCTTCCCTAAACGAAACTACAATGGGATCAGAACCCGTTATATTTTCACTGTTTTCACACCAAGGGAGGCGTATAGTTTGCATTACACGATGAAACAAAGGATGGCAACAGCAACGTTAACGGCAGCGTTATTATTCAGTTCGATTTCGGTTCCGGCAGCGCTTGCTGCACAGGCAGGAGAGGTTCAGTCCGGCGTAAATATGCGGTCGGCACCTTCCACGTCAGGCTCGATTATTCGAAGCCTAAAGAAAGGCGAACAAGTTGCGGTTGTCGAGAAGGTCAATTCCTATTGGTATAAAATAACCGATTCCTCAGGCAGAACGGGTTACATATCGACTTCTTCCCAATATATTGAGCTGCAAAGCTCAGCACCGGAGCAAACGGGCAATGCAACCGTGAAAGCGTCGGTTTCCTTCCGCAAAGCGGCATCCACGTCAGGTGAACGCATCCGTTATTTGAAGAAAGGCGAGAAAGTGACGATCATTGCAAAAACGAACAGCTATTGGTATGAGGTTCGGGACGGCAATGGCGTCAGGGGATATGTGAGCACGCAAGCTGCATATCTAAGCGTCTCGGGCACTATTCCGGATGGAGGGACAGGCAATGACGGAGGCCCAGTCACCGCACCGGATGAAACGAAGGACGAGGCGGTTGAGAAAATGATCGCTGCGGGAATGAAGTATTTGGGTACGCCTTATGAATACGGTTCAGACCGCAACACGACGACTACCTTCGACTGTTCTGACTTTGTAAGGCAATCGTTTCTAGATGGGCTAGGGGTGAGGCTGCCGGCAGATTCAAGGCAGCAAGCCCAGTACGTCAAAGATAAAGGAACGGCAAATACGAATTGGAGAGCGCTTGAACGAGGTGATTTGGTTTTCTTCATGTCCTATAAAGGAAGTAAGGCTTCCGCGTACAACGGTATCGACAAATCCTCGCAGACGATCACGCATGATGGCATTTACTTAGGTGACGGAAAAGTATTGCACACGTACTCCAATGAAGGCGGTGGCGTTACAATCAGCAATATTGAAGGAACGCACTGGGAATACCGTCTCGTGTTTGGCGGAAGCGCGTTATAATCAAGCAAAAAGGCCGATCAGACTTATCTGATCGGCCTTTTATATATAAGAATTTATTTGTTTTCACATAATAATGTGCTTATATATCTCCGCGAAACGGCTGCTTTTGCCGCTGAGGAGGGCGACAGCCGTTTACACTTGCGTGTTTCTATACATAGCAATTAAGAATCGATTTGTATGGTTGTTCCTTCGGTTTGCTTGATTGGTTCTTGCGCCGCAGGCTGTGCTTGTTGTTCCGCTAAAGCCTTTTTTTTGTTGCGTTTCTTGCGAATGATCAAATACACGACGATGATTGGAACGGCTCCGAAGAATATATACAAGGAAACGTCTTTTACCATGCTTTCAGCGGCACGTCCATAGAAATAGAACAAGAGGCCGACGATATAAAATTTCAAGCCCCGTCCAATAGCCGCATACCCGATTAATCTCCAGATTGGAAAGTTCAAACAGCCTGACAGAATCGTAAATACTTTGAATGGAATAGGCGTGAAAGAACCGATGAGAATGGCGGCTTCGCCGTTCTTCTGGAATTTTTCAGTGGCAGCGTCAATCCATTCTTTTTTCAAAAACTTATATAGGACTGATTTGCCCATCACCTTGCCTAGATAATACCCTACGGGTGTACCTAAGAGACAAGCAACATAGCCCACGGTAGCCAGCCATAAGGCTGTAGATGGATTGAGAATGCTTAATGATACTTGAAGGAAAAATGCTGGAATCGGAAAAATAACGGCATCAAGAAATGCATGAATAAATAGTCCCAGAGGCCCGAAATCCTTTAAAAAATCGACAACTGCTTGAAACATTACCAGGCTCCCTTTCCATCAACTAACTGCACATAAAGCCTGCTTATCGAGATATTCGAAAATGGAAACTCCCTTATTTGCTAATATATGCTGCAGCTTGTTGAAAAAGCGCTTTAGCGCTTGATATTTTGATTATAGCACAATTAATCCGGTTAAGAAGATGATAGTTGTCATGTGTTCATTTTAATGCTAGTTCCTAAGAACGAATACGTATGATTCGCATATAGGTTTCAACCACTTTTATTAAACGTCCGATTTAACAATAAAGGGTTGTACCGTTCGTGTTCAGTGGCATGAATGGATATTCCCATCATACTTGAACAGAAAAACGCCGTATATTTACGGGATGATCCCATAGATATACGGCGTTTATTAAATACTCATAGAGTGCTTTACGTTTTTGGGCCTGTTGTAATTACCGTGAAATAATCGGTTGCTTATGGCGCGGCTATGTGGCCGATGTTATTCCCGCGTCTGACGGCGGGAAACGCCGCTCTGCTGAGCGGCTTGAATGACCCTTTTGCGAACCTCTTCGACAACGCGCGTATTGAAGACACTCGGAACAATGTACATTGGACTTAGCTCGTCATCGCTTATGACAGATGCGATAGCTTCTGCTGCCGCAAGCTTCATCTCCTCATTGATCGTCGTTGCACGGCTGTCGAGTGCACCGCGGAAGATGCCAGGAAAGCAAAGGACATTGTTGATCTGGTTGGGATAGTCCGAGCGCCCAGTGGCAAACACCGCAACGATATCCTCCGCAAGCTCTGGCCTAATCTCGGGCTCTGGATTAGCCATTGCAAAAACGATCGGGTCCTTTGCCATCGTCTCTATGTGAGCGCGTGTCAGTATACCGCCAGCCGAAACGCCGATAAAAACGTCAGCGCCGCTCAAAGCTTCTGCCAGTCCGCCGCTTTGGCGCTCCGGGTTCGTATTGTCCGCGTACCATTGCCACATCTGGTTGTCATAGGTCTTGTCGGCAGTCAGGATGCCTTCGCGGTCAACCCCAACGATATGCTCCGCGCCGCCAGCGAGCAGCATTTTGGTGCATGCGGTGCCGGCAGCTCCGATGCCGCATATGACGATTCGCGTATCGCGTATGCTCCGGCCAGTCAGCTTCAATGCGTTAAGCAAGCTTGCGTATAGGACGACGGCCGTGCCGTGCTGGTCATCGTGAAACACGGGGATATCTAGCTCATCCCGAAGCCTTTGCTCGATTTCGAAGCAGCGCGGTGCGGAAATATCCTCCAGATTAATGCCTCCGAAAGCGGGCGCCAGGTTTTTAATAGTAGCGATAATCGCTTCGGTATCTTGTGTGTCGAGACAGATCGGGAAAGCATCGACATCGGCAAATTGCTTGAAGAGCATCGCCTTTCCTTCCATGACCGGCATGGCAGCGTAAGGTCCGATATTGCCTAAACCAAGGACAGCGCTTCCGTCTGACACGACTGCCACCATGTTTCTTTTGACCGTGAGCGTAAAAGCCTTGGAGGGCTCTTCGAATATAGCTTGGCAGACCCTTGCGACGTCAGGCGTGTAAACCCGGGACAGGTCGTCGCGGTTTTGAATAGGCGTTTTGGGCTGGATCGTTATTTTTCCGCCCAAATGAAGCAGAAAGGTACGATCGGAAATGTGTACGAGCCGAATGCCGGGAATGGCCTTCAAAGCGGACGTGAGTCGTTCAGCAGCGCCGTTTTCGGTAATTTTCACGGTCAAATCACGCAAGCTTTTATTTTTATCCGTATGTATGACGTCGATTGCAATGATGTCTCCCTTAGCTTGCTCAATCGCGGTAGCAGCCCGTCCGAATTGCGCGATATTGGTATCAATCTCAACCCTCAAAATAATCGTTTTGCCGTCGGTCATCTGTGATCCCATTATAAACAGCTCCCTTCGTTCATTATACTATTTGAATAAGTACACACTATTTATGCTTCATAATCTCCCCAAAAAAGAAAGCCGTCACTGCATTAGTCGCAGGACGGCATTCGGACAACTCATTGGGTCGTATTGTAGGTTTCTCTTAGTTAGTAGACCTTCTCTGAATTGACCGGAGGCATAAGGCTCGTGGATGAGCGAAAACCATCGATCGACGGTATCGTTCGAATCGAGCATTTCACCAAAACCGTTGCTAATGAAGTATTCGCAGTTTTCTTCTTCTTGGCCGGGAATCGGTTCGTAGAAAAGCATTGGAATTCCTTTGCTCATGCCTTCCGTACAGGTCATGCCGCCTGGCTTCGTAATGAGCAGATCGGACACGTCCATCAGTTTGTTGACCTCTCGGGTAAAGCTGAGGATGCGAATATTCGGATGCCGGAAGAGAGGATCGGACAGCATCTTTTCCTTCATCTTCTCATTAGAGCCAACGCAGTAGATCAGTTGGGTGGTTTCGCGCCACTTGGTCATGTATTCGAGGGCATTGTCCTCATACATGATTCCCCAGCCGCCGCCCATAATGAGAACCGTCGGCATATTTTTCAACTGAAACTGCTCGCGTACTTCCTCTTTATCGTATGTATGCCAGAAATTCGGATGAACGGGAATGCCTGTTACTTCTATGCGATTCTCCGCGATCCCTTTGTCAATCAGTCTCTCCTTAACGAGAGGCGAAGAAACCAAATATCGGTTGACCTCTTTGTTCACCCAAGAGCCATGTGCATCGTAATCCGTAATTAACGTGTACAGCGGCATGTCCAATCCAAGACGCTTGAGTCTTGCGACAACCGCATTGGGTCCCGGATGCGTGCAAATGATCAGATCCGGCTTCAATTGGGAGATGACTTGCGATGTCTGGGTATAAAACATGCGATGGAGCGCAAGCTGTGTAAGTCGATTGAACGATTTTTTATAGTTGCTGCGGTACATAAGACCGACCATCTTGGGCTGTTTGCTAACTGTTTTGCGATATGCGGATATTATCCATGGACCAAGCACCGGATTAAGAAATTTTCCAAGCTCGATGACGCGGGTCTGAATCCCCGGACTTAACTGCTTTAGTCCGACAGCGAGCGCATAGGCAGCTTGAGTATGACCGGAGCCAAAGCCTTCAGAGAGCAGGAGCACTCTTTTCTTACGCATTCATTCCACCTACTTTTCTAATTCCATATTACGATGCAAGTGCAAGTAACACAAGTTTTATCCTTAAGGGTTGCGAATAAAGCTTTGGATAATTTATCCTAGAATGACGAAGTGCATGTGATAAGCTTATGCTTCCCTGTCCCTAACTATATTTACATATATTTTACAAGTGATAATAAAACAAAAAGCGAGGTTAATCAAAATGGAAATAACGAATCAAAATGACAAGGGCATCAAAATCGGTGACCATGTAAAAGCTGAGGTTCGATCCGGTCAGTATGTAGGAGAGCTCATCGAAATAAACGGACCCCGCGCCGTAGTCAAGGTGTTAGCCGTACTGAAGCATCCGGAGCAGGGGGATTTGCATAACCCTTATAATCCGGATGTTCCTATGTTCCATGAGCGGCGTGCCCTTAGCTATACAGAAAAAACAACGGTGCTGCTGCGTGACGTACTTCCCTATGCGGGCTCCGTACCGGAGTATGGTGCATCATTGAAAGCTGCTGCCGAGGCAGAGGTTGCCGCGCTGGACCGCCTGCATCGCTGGGCCGCAAAGGCACTCGAACAGATGCAGCAGCTTCAGAAGGAATACAAATAGACAAACTGCTATTTATTAATGAAGACCGTTTTTATGGTGCCGCGATAGATGACCTGGAACTGGAGTCCTACGGACAATGCTGCAAGCGGCACATACAGGGTTAGCGACTTGCCGAAGTTGTCAATAAAGGCAGGAGGCGCATCAAGCAAAATGGCTGCGCCATTCACCGTGATTGCAGTGGAGCCGGCCGTGATACCGACCGTACGGTCTGCCAGCATAATCGTTGCCGTGTGCGTGGGGGCGTTCCATTTCACGCTCGCCCCCATGGCTTCCGCAACGCTTCGGAGCGGCAAATAGGTGTGGTTCATTACAATTCGAGAGCCGCTTGTATCAAGCAGCTCTTTTCCGTTGATTACGATATGAATAGGCTCTTTCGCTCCCGCGGCCTTAACCTCGCGATAGTCACCCCATATGGCCTTTGCGAAGGCTAACCCCATTGCCGCATAACCCGCGCTGGTTGGATGTATGTCGCCGTCTGCAATGGATGTGTAGCGGAGCTCGTTATCTACGAAAGCGGCTGCGGCATTTGCGACTTTCACTTGATAGCCGTCTGCCGTCAACCATCGAACGACAAGGTTTAGACGCTCGCGCAGCTGCTTTACGCTTGATTCAAGGAACAAACGGTCGGCTTCTGGGTATAATGGAAAAACAAGCGCGCCGAGCCTAACCGGCTTAGGAATGGGCAAGTACTGGTCTGCAATAATGATTTGCGCTTGGGGCTGAAGACGGAGCATTAACCGCAGCGCCGATTCAAGCTCTGCTTCATACCCGCTCAGCGCATTCGTTAAGCTTGATGCCGTTTCTGCTGGATCAGCTCCTTTCTTGAGCTTCTCCAATATCGCGTACATGTCATTGCCGCCGATCGTTATCAGAATTAAGTTCGCTTGTTGCAATGCGGAACCCAGCAAGTGGGATTCAGCGATCAGACGCTCGGCACGTGGATCGGGTAGCCCTGTCTGAATATCTGCGCTTTTGACGTCCATCCCTTTGACTATTGCTTCCATCCAACGATTAGGGCCGGCGGTTCTAAGGCCAAGTATGCCGTAGTTTGCATAATCGGTGCGGTAACCGCGAAATAAGGCTTACTCGTAAACATGCTCTACATAGCCGTATGGGGTGGAGTGCTCGGTGAAGCCATGCTCATAGCCGGCAGTCACAGAATCACCGACGGCGACGATACGGTAGGTTTTGGATATGGCGGGAGCCGCCAAGTTGGATAGGGAAGCAGGCGCTGCCCGTACGGTAGGGCCAATCAGGGGATGCAGTGCAAACGTACTTACAAGTAACAGCGCAATAATAATGGACACTGCAGGCTGAACGGCCACTTTCCTTAACTTGCTATACAACAGGAACACTTCCTTCTGATAAAATATAAGGAAATAGAAGCAGCGAACTATGCTATGCTTGTATTTCGCGGTGAATCGGCCTCAGCATTGCTGAATAAAGGCAATATTCCAGTGCTATTGTAGTAAAATAGTGCAAATAATTATGAAAATATTAAATTGATTCCGCTATGGCCTAATGTTAAAATAATATAATAATCGCAATGTCGCGGTATAGGCCCGGTATATGGTCAATTAATCGGATGCGCTCTTTTTGCCGGAGCAGCAGCCGTTTAGCTTATGGGTGGAAAGGAGCAGGCCGATGCGCCTCGCTGACTACCATTCTATGATATAACAAGCGAAAAATGAAGCGTAATGCGTATTCATCGGTGCTTATTTTCAACACGTTCACGCTTACCCAAAAATCTTCTCATAGAAAGGTTGCACACAATGAAAGAACATATTTTGGGATTGCCGCCTAAGCAGGGGCTCTATGATCCGCAGTTTGAGAAAGATGCATGCGGCATGGGCTTTGTGGCCAACATCAAGGGAATCAAATCACACAAGGTCATCCGCCAAGCGCTGATGCTGCTCGAGAACATGGAGCATCGCGGCGGTCAAGGCAGCGAACCGAATACAGGAGATGGAGCGGGTATATTGCTTCAAATTCCGCATGCCTTTTTTGCGGCTGAATTAAAGAAGCAAGAAATCGTGCTGCCTGCCGAAGGGCATTACGCAGTAGGCATGATTTTCATGCCCCAAGATGAAGCTGCTCGCAGCGCAATTGAGCGTGAAGTGGAATCGATTGTTCTGGAAGAGAACCAATCGGTAATCGGATGGCGTACGGTTCCAACGGATGATAAGAAGCTAGGTGAATCGGCATTGGCTGTTAAGCCATATGTCCGTCAGCTATTTATTGGCATGAACGATAGTTTGAAGGACAACATGGCGTTCGAACGCAAGCTATATGTGATTCGTAAGCGTTCGGAGCTTGCGATTCGTTATGCCGGCAAAGAAGGCGGCAATATGTTTTATTTCTCGAGCTTGTCCTCGAGAAAGATCGTTTATAAAGGGATGCTTACAACGGAGCAGGTTCGCTCGTTCTACACCGAGCTGAACGATGAGTCGGTCGTATCGGCAATGGCACTCGTGCACTCCCGTTTCAGCACAAACACGTTCCCGAGCTGGGAACGCGCGCATCCTTTCCATTATATGATTCACAATGGCGAGATCAATACGCTTCGCGGTAACGTGAACTGGATGCATGCCCGTCAAACGTTGTTTGCAACGGAGCTGTTCGGTGACGATATCGAGAAAATCAAGCCGGTCATTAACCCTGACGGCTCTGATACGGCCATGTTCGATAATACGCTTGAATTCCTGTTCTTGTCGGGCCGTTCGATGGCGCATGCCGCGATGATGATGGTTCCGGAACCATGGTCCAACCATGAGAACATGAGCGACGAGCGCAAAGCGTTCTATGAATACCACAGCACGTTGATGGAACCGTGGGACGGACCGGCAGCGCTTGGTTTTACGGACGGCGTGAAAATCGGTGCGGTGCTCGACCGTAATGGTTTGCGTCCAGCGCGTTATTACGTAACGAAAGACGATCATATCATTCTCGGTTCCGAAGCAGGAACCGTCGAGATTCCGCCAGAGGATATTTTGTACAAAGACCGCTTGCGTCCAGGCCGCATGCTTTTGGTTGATACAGAGAAAGGCCGCATCATTTCCGATGAGGAAGTGAAAGCGGAGATCGAGACAGAGCATCCTTACCGCGAATGGTTGAATGAGCATCTCGTCGATCTTGAGGATCTGCCGGAAGCGCCTGAGCTTCCCGAGCCGAATCACGCTACTGTCCAAATGAGACAGCAGGCTTTCGGCTATACGTTTGAGGACGTGCGGAAAGTGCTTGAGCCGATGGCTGGCAGCGGCGCAGAGCCGATTGCTTCGATGGGCTACGATGCACCTCTTGCCGTATTGTCAGAGCGCCCGCAGCGCCTGTACAACTACTTCAAGCAATTGTTCGCGCAAGTGACGAACCCGCCGATCGATGCGATCCGCGAGGAAATCATTACGGCGACGGGTACGACAATCGGACCTGAACGCAACTTGCTTAACCCTGAGCCGGAGAGCTGCCGCCATATCAAGCTGGATACGCCGATTTTGTCCAATGAGCAGTTCGCTAAGCTTCGCCATGTGCGTCGCCCAGGCTTCCGTTCCATCACGCTCCCTATCTTCTTCCCTGCAAGCGAAGGGGAGACGGGCTTGCGCGCCGCGCTTACGCAAATGTGCGAAGCTGCCGACCGCGTAATCGCTAAGGGACATAACCTGTTGATTCTTTCCGATCGCGGTGTGGACAAAGACAATGCTGCAATCCCAGCTTTGCTTGCGGTATCCGCTTTGCATCACCATTTGATCCGTCAAGGTACGCGTACGAAGGTAGCCATTCTGCTTGAGTCTGGCGAGCCGCGCGAAGTACATCACTTTGCATTGCTGCTTGGTTACGGCGTAAGCGCAGTTAACCCGTACCTTGCTTTCGAAACGCTGGACGATATGATTCGCCAAGGCATGCTTCGTGGCGTATCGCATGAGAAAGCAGTGAAAAACTTCATCAAAGCCGCCACTAAAGGCGTTATTAAAATATTGTCCAAAATGGGTATCTCAACGATTCAATCCTACCGCGGCGCTCAAATTTTTGAAGCACTCGGCTTGATAGAGGATGTAATCAACGAGTACTTCACATGGACGCCTTCCCGTATCGGCGGTATCGGTCTTGATGTGATTGCTGAAGAGACGTTGAAGCATCACAACCGTGCATTCTCGGAGCAAGAGGGAAGCGAGAAGGAGCTTGATTCGGGCGGCGATTACCAATGGCGTAAAGACGGCGAGGACCACTTGTTCACGCCGCAGACGATCCATACGCTTCAGATGGCTTCGCGCGCGAATGATTACAAGCTGTACAAGAAATTCTCGACGCTCGTTCAGGGCGAGGACAAGAAGCATTTGACGCTGCGCTCCCTGCTTCAATTCAAGGATGGACGACAAGCGATTCCGTTAGACGAGGTTGAATCGATCGAATCGATCGTGAAACGCTTCAAAACCGGCGCAATGTCGTTTGGTTCCATTAGTAAAGAAGCGCATGAAAGCCTCGCTATCGCGATGAACCGTCTTGGCGGCAAATCGAATACGGGCGAAGGCGGGGAAGATCCGGCGCGCTTTATCCCTGACGCAAATGGAGATTCCAGACGCAGTGCAATTAAGCAAGTAGCTTCGGGACGTTTCGGCGTAACGAGCAACTACTTGGTAAATGCCGATGAGATTCAAATCAAAATGGCCCAAGGCGCGAAGCCTGGCGAAGGCGGACAGCTGCCTGGCCTTAAAGTATATCCTTGGGTAGCTGAGGTTCGCGGCTCGACCCCAGGCGTAGGACTCATTTCACCGCCGCCGCATCATGATATTTATTCCATTGAGGATTTGGCGGAGCTCGTTCATGATTTGAAAAATGCCAACCCGCGCGCGCGGATTAACGTTAAGCTCGTTTCCGGCGTTGGCGTAGGCACGATCGCGACTGGTGTCGCGAAAGGCCGCGCGGATGTTATCATGGTCAGCGGCTATGATGGAGGTACAGGCGCATCTCCAATGGGTTCTATCCGCCATGCGGGTCTGCCATGGGAGCTTGGTCTAGCTGAAACGCATCAAACGCTCATGCTTAACAAACTGCGTGACCGTGTCGTGCTTGAGACGGATGGCAAAATGATGAATGGCCGAGATGTTGCCATTGCAGTATTGCTTGGCGCGGAAGAGTACGGCTTCTCTACGGCACCACTCATCGTGCTTGGCTGCATTATGATGCGTGTGTGCCAGCTGGATACTTGCCCGGTAGGCGTAGCTACGCAGAACCCTGAGCTTCGCAAGAAATTCATGGGTGACCCAAGCCATGTCGTTAACTACCTGCGCTTCATTGCTGAAGAGCTGCGTGAGATTATGGCTGAGCTTGGCTTCCGTACCATTCAAGAGATGGTCGGACGCGTTGATATTCTTGAAACGAAGCAGCTTCGCGAGCATTACAAAGCGAAGGGCATCGATCTTTCGGGCTTGCTGTACGAAGCGGATCTTCCGCAGGATGCTGTTCGCTACAACATCCAAGAGCAGAATCATGGCCTTGAGCTATCGCTTGATATGCAGCAGCTGGTTCCTCTTGCGCAAGCAGCGCTCGAGAACGGCGAACGCGTACGCGGTACCTTCCCGATCTTGAATACGAACCGTGTTGTCGGTACGATTCTTGGCAGTGAAGTTACTCGCCGCTACGGTGCAGCTGGGCTACCTGAAGATACGATTTCTTATCATTTTGTTGGAACGGCTGGACAGAGCTTTGGCGCATTCGTGCCGAAAGGCATCACGCTATCGATCGAAGGCGATTCGAATGACTACGTCGGTAAAGGCCTCTCTGGCGGTAAAATCATCGTTGCACCATCTCCGAAGGCAACTTTCGTGGCTGAAGAGAATGTCATTATCGGCAATACTGCGCTATATGGCGCAACTAGCGGCCAAGCGTATATCCGCGGTGCGGCAGGCGAACGGTTCGCTGTACGTAACAGCGGAGCGAATGTCGTTGTCGAGGGTGTAGGCGATCATGGCTGCGAATATATGACAGGTGGACGTGTCGTTATCCTTGGCAACACAGGCCGTAACTTTGCGGCTGGTATGTCTGGCGGCGTTGCATACATCTACGACGAGAAAGGCGATTTCTACAATCATTGCAATCTTGAGATGGTATTGCTGGAGCGTCTTGAAGAGTCGGTCGATGTAGCAGAGCTGCGGGGCTTGGTTGAAGCACATGTGCAATATACGGAAAGTGCGATTGGATCACGTTTGCTGAATGATTGGGATGCGTCTTTGTCGAAATTCGTCAAAGTTATTCCGAAGGATTACAAACGCATGCTCGAGCAAATCCGTAAGGTTGAGGATACCGGTTTAGTAGGAGAAGCAGCATTGCTTGCTGCCTTCGAAGCGAATAAACGAGAGCTTGCGCGCGCAGGCGGGAAATAATATATTCAAGCGTCGTAACTGAATGATTGAAATAAGGGACTGTCCCTGAAGTAGCATAAACTACTTCAGGCGACAGTCCCTTTTGTTTTTCGACAAAATGCCACCAAATTAGAAAAAAGATGCGCCCATTAACTGACAAATTCCATCCGGCGAGTCGGGTATAATGATGTTAATATTTCTATCATTATCACTTTCTTATTAGGAGTTTATTCATATGAGTAGAGTCGAAGTCAAGAGGACAACAGAAGTAGCAGTCATGCCGTCACCTGTCATTGTTCTTGAAATAGATGACATATTCGATCAGATCGGGATATGCAGCGCTAAATGGCCGGCAGTGGTTGAAGGGATTAGTTCTCCAACCGTTCTGCTCGCACAAAGTTAATAAACCATTTTGTTTCCTCCGCGGTAAGAACTCGCCCATCAATAGTCAGTTGATATTTATTCAGCAGTTCATCATCCGCAAGCTCGAGTTGATCGACAAAACTCCGCACGCCATCGCTTAATTGCTGGCCCCGGATAGATGTCCGGCCAATCAAATAGTCGACCGTAACATGAAATAAATTTGCGAACTTCAATAACGTCTCAGAGTCGGGCTCTCTTCGGTTTTTCTCATAATGCGATAATGCAGCGCGTGAGATGCCTAGCGCGGCAGAGGTATGCAATTGCGTCCATTTCCGCTCAGCTCTGAGTGCCGCTAGTCGATTGCCGATATTCATTCAATGCCTCCTGTAATGAAAAGACTTCTGTCTATCTATTCTAATACGGATGTGAGAATTATGCATACATTTGCGAAAATTCATGAGGAAAAAGAATCAAATTATGTACTAGGTACGATGGAGGAGTGGCAAATGGCGACAAATGCAAACGATACCTCGCGCGCCCACATCAGGCTTCGCTTCACGGAAGGCGTAAAAGCAGAGTTAAGATTGGTAAGCAAGGACGGTCAGCAGTTGACTCCCTCGACGACTACCGTTCTACTGCTTAATTTAAGTCAAAACGGCTTGTGCTTTCTGTCTGGCCTGCACTTGCCCGTTCAGCATAATTATTTTGTTGAATTTAGAATGACGATCTCAAACGTTCAGATTATCGTTAGGGGAAAAATCGTCTGGAATGCCAAACAGGATAACCAATATGCACATGGCGTATTGTTCGAATGCTCGAATACGCTGCGTTCTTTGATCATAGGCGTAATGAATCAGGAAATTTTGGAGAGGCAGCCACAGCAGCAAAAAATCCATTATTTATATAGTCGGCTATTGAATACGAAAAGGCTGCATTACAGCGGATAGGCCGTTACTAGTTATTAGGCGAGGGACTGCAAGAAGGGGGATTATGCTTTGAAAATTATTTTGTTATCCGGCGGGTCTGGCAAAAGGTTATGGCCGCTGTCAAACAGCAGCCGTGCCAAACAATATTTGTCGGTGCTAGAAGGCCCGGATGGGACGATGGAGTCCATGCTGCAGCGACTATGGCGACAGCTGGATGAGGCGGATTTGCAGGAGCATACGCGGATATCGACCTGTCGCGAGCAGCTCGAGCTGCTGCAGAGGCAGCTTGGCTCGGAAGCGCCGGTCATTCTTGAGTCCGAGCAACGGGACACATATCCAGCCGTAGCATTAGCTTCAGCCTATTTGTATTCGATCGCAGGCGTATCATTAAGCGAAACGGTTATCGTAATGCCGGTTGACGCATTTGTGGAAAGTGATTTCTTTTCATGTATCAGAGGACTTCCGAAGCTGGAGAGAGAGAGCCGCTCAGAGCTGCTTATGGTCGGGACTAGGCCGTGCTGCCCTTCTGAGCAATATGGATATATCATTCCGGAATCGAGCCGGCTGAGCGAGGAAGAAGGCTCGTATGAGCAGGCAGTAAAGCTTTTCAAGGAAAAGCCATATGAGGCAGAAGCATCAGCATTGATTAAAGCAGGTGCGCTGTGGAATACCGGCATTTATGCGTTCAAGCTTGATTTTATGATCACGTTGCTCATGAACCGCGGTCTGCCAATCCATTACGATGAGTTATACAAGCAATATTATAAGCTGCCCAAAGCGAGCTTTGAGGCTGAGGTTACGCAAAAGACGGCATTGCGCTCTGTTATTCGTTATGATGGGCAGTGGAAAGATCTTGGAACATGGAAAACCTTATCCCAGGAAATAGCCTTTGAAAGGCTGGGGGCTGGGGACATTTCATATGATAGCGACAAGTCGCAGCTATTTAATGAATTAGACATACCGATCTCAATTGTGGGTTTGAACAATATCATAGTGGCTGCAAGCCCTGATGGGATCCTCGTTGCTAATAAAGACGCCGATTCGATGCTGAATGCAAAGCTTCAGTCCATGAACGAGAAGCCTAAATACGAGGAGCGGCGCTGGGGACATTCCAAGGTAGTAGATTCAGTGATCCTCGCTTCGGGATTACATAGCATGACCAAAAGGCTATTTATAGCAGCTGGCAATAATATGAGCTATCAAATGCATTTCAAACGCAGGGAAGCATGGACGGTTTTATCAGGGGAAGGGATTCTAATTCTTGATGAGATGTACAGGCATATTGGACCTGGGGATACGATAACGATACCGGAACGAGCCCGCCATAGCGTACGTGCCATCGTAAATATGGAGATGATTGAAGTTCAAACGGGCGAGCAGATTACGGATGACGATATCATTAGGCTTGGTGTCACTTGGGATGAAATTACTAGTCAAATTAATATAGTATAGGAGACTAGAGGATGATGGTTCGGAATGAGCTGGCTGTCATTATTGCGAAGGTCATTGCTAGCAGAGGTTTTATCGATATTACGTGCTACGGAGATGCGATGTATCCGTTCGTACAGGATGGAAACGTATCCACATTCGTGAAAGTACGCGAGAAGGATCTGCATATTGGCGATGTGTGCTTGTTTGTAAACAAAGAAGGACAGCTTTTGCTATATCGCATCATTGATTTAGATGATGAACAGCACCCAGCTATTTATACATTCCGAGCGGATACCTATGATGTGCCTGAGCTGCCCGTGCCCTACCCACAAATCATTGGAAAGCTAAGAGCCGTTCATAGGAAAGGCAGAGCGATATACGTTCATCATTGGCGCTCACGGTTGCTTGAAGCTGCAGTACTGCAAGTCCCTTATTGGACAAAAATATCAAGGTGGGCTGCCCATAGACGTTATGATCGAGCGTCTGCAATTGGAAACGAACGATAATCTAATAAAAAGTTGATACAATCATTACGAAAGAGAGAGGGAGCGATCTATCGGATGATATGTTCAAAGGACCGTTTTTATTGTGTTAGTTGCAGGGAGATGCTTACAAATCCTGAAGCGGACATTTTGTTCCGAACGGGTTTTTTCCGAGTGGTACATCCAATGGGTTATTGCTTAGCATGCAGCGTGGAGCAGGATAAGCTGGATGCTATAGTAGGAACGGCGGGTAAGACCAGTAACTATGACTATAAAATGTTCCTTCGCGCAGATGCGAAAGTTGCCGAACATGTTATACAGCCCTATCGAACGAATGATAATTCAAGCCTCCATTCCGCAGCTCAGCTGTAGGGTGGAGGTGTATTTTTTTGTAAACTTCCAATTGTTTCCTTAATCGTTTATAATGAATAAGATTTGGATTTTTGAAGGAGGAGCACAGATATGGAGCAGCCTATTGTTAAATTGCATAACGTAACTAAAAAAATTGGCAAAAGAACGATCATTGATCGATTGACGCTAGATTTGCCGCTTGGGGAAGTATTTGGTTTTCTTGGACCCAACGGTTCTGGTAAAACGACAACGATCCGCATGATGGTGGGTTTGATGTCGCTCACTGACGGGGAAATTACGATTGGCGGGCACAGCATAACCAACGAATACGAGAAAGCGATTCGTCATGTTGGGGCAATCGTGGAAAATCCTGAAATGTACAAATATCTAAGCGGATATGATAATTTGATTCATTACGCACGCATGATACCAGGCATTACCGAGCATCGTGTTCACGAGGTCGTTAAGCTGGTTGGACTAGAAGGCCGAATTCGCGATAAGGTCAAAACATACTCACTCGGCATGCGTCAACGCTTAGGCGTCGCCCAAGCCATCTTACATAAACCGCAGCTTCTCATCTTGGATGAGCCGACGAATGGCCTCGATCCTGCGGGTATTCGCGAGCTTCGTGATTATTTGCGCTTGTTGTCCAAGGAAGAAGGCATCGCTGTATTCGTATCCAGCCATTTGCTCTCCGAGATGGAGCTAATGTGCGATCGTGTTGCCATTATTCAGAACGGGAAGCTGATTGATGTAAGGACGATTAAGGGCGAGCACACGTCTAAGGCAAGCAATCGGGTCGTCATTGAGATTGATCAAGTTCAAGCAGCAATTAACGTATTGCAAGCTGCGGGTCTAGCAGGTGAGCTTGAGGGAGCCAATGCGATTGCGGTAGAAGCAGACCGGGAGAGCACGGCTGCAATCAATGCATCGCTCGTCGCCGCTGGCATTAAAGTGTACGGTATCCGTGCACAAGTCAAAACGCTAGAGGATCAATTCCTCGAAGTGACTGGAGGGGAACGAATTGGGTAATTTTTTGCCGCTGATTCAGAATGAGAATATGAAAATTTACCGTCGTCCTCGCACGTGGGTAATGGCAGGGATTTTGGTTCTGCTAGTATTAACGATTTCGATTTTATGGCTTATATTCGGTGAAAGAAGCAGCACCTCGATGTGGGATGTAGCCTTTATGGAATCATCCATTTTGTTCTTGCTCGTAACCATATTTACAGTTGTTATCGCAGCTGGGGGAGTTGCAGAGGAATTTACGAGCGGGACGATAAAATTGCTGCTGATCCGCCCTTGGTCGCGCTCCAAAATACTATTGTCTAAATATATATCGATTATGATATTCGCGCTTTTGCTTGCTATCATCTTGTTTGGCAGCACGCTGCTCGTGAACTGGATTTGCTTTGGAATAAATGCAGGTCCAGATGCCGAAACAACATTTATAGGGATGGAAGGCGGCAATCCGTTTTCCTATATGCTGAAATACTACGGTTTAACGCTGATTTCACTGGTTGTGACAGTAACATTGGCTTTCATGCTGTCCACCATATTCCGCAGCAGCGGGCTTGCTATCGGATTTGCGCTTTTCCTGCTGCTTGGTGTGAATAGCTTTGTTGGACTCATTGCAATGCTGGATTATACGTGGATCGATTATTTGTTGTTTATCCACTTGAATCTAACGCAGTATTTAGACGGTAACCCGATGAGGGAAGGCATGACTTTAGGGAATTCCCTAGCCGTGCTTGGCGTTTATTATGTCGTATTCATCGCGTTAACCTGGTATATCTTTAAAAAGCGGGATGTTGCTTCATAGGAATGGATGTATCGCTGCATTGATGGACGATCTCGAAATGTTTTTTTGAGACTCAGTTTCTGCTTTGTAAGCAAGATTGAATGAACAAGAACCTTCAGCTCCACTTTCTAGTGGCGTTGAAGGTTTTTTTGTGCATGCTGTAGGTCTGTTCGCTGGTACTACCTATTATCTTTAATACATATGGAAAAACGGCTTGCTGCACTAAGCATGCAGGCGAGCCGTTTTTCTCGGAATAAAGCATTATTTTGCAGAGGCTAACTCCAGCTGTGAAAGAGCTTGTTCGATTGCCGGCGTGAACGCAAAGGAGCGTCCCTGCTGCTGTTCGGGCGGCAATTCAGCCAACTGATCAATTCTTCTTTGTATTTCAAGGGATAGATCGTTTACGCGCTGCGAATATTTTCCGGCGTCCAGCTCATTTTTTTCGGCTAGTGCCGATTCGTAAGCTTTGACGTAGGACGTAATGGCAGCTTCATACAAGTTGATGTCCCAAGGGAATTTTTTAAGACCTTCGTCAATGACATCCAAGGATTCGTCGAATGAGCCTTTCGTTTGGAACAAACGATACTGAGACATAAGCAGCACACGGTTATAGGGATCAGCCTCTCTTCCGAGATACACGGTTTGTATAGCATCCTCCAACAAGGCAGCATCGCTCGTCTGTGCGTAGGCTTGCTCTAGCCAATTTACTTTCGTCAGTGCAAACGCCGAATGCGATGGCGATGCATGAATGGCCTCTTCTAACATGGGAAGCAGCTTATCCAGCGAGGTCTGCTGCTGAACGGCAAGCGTATATGTCTTGTCGTATTTATTAACCGCACTGGTTTCACGAGCGGCGATAATGATCGCAAAAAGGGATAGTACCGCTAACAGAGATGGGATTGCAAGCTTGAACCAGCCTTTGTCTGTTAATGATTTTAAGCTTATTCGCTCAAACGTAAGCTTGCTTCCGTAAGGTGCAAGCATGGAGCCCAAGCAGATAAAGACAACGGCACTGATATAGACATAGCTCATATCAAAATCAATCGCACTATGCATAAGCAGGCCTAATGAAAAGATGAAAAAGATAAAATGACTGCCGCGAAGCTCAGGATGGCGGATGAATTTTCTAATGTATAAGCCGTATACAAATACGAGAAAAGCAATGAGTGCTAGTAGTCCTAACCAGCCGCTTTCTACTAGTACTTGAACGAAAAAGCTGTGGGCTTGCCGGCTCCAATATGGATTGTTCTGATATTGCTCGTACATCGCTTGCCAAGCGCCGCCGCCGCCGCCGAGCAGTGGGTAGTCTTCGGCTACATGAAGCCCGTCTTTGTAGAACGTAAGCCGTTCAAGAACACTATGCTGCTGCAGATTAATATTCTCAAAACGGGTAGCAATTTTGTCAGGAAGCAATCCGCGAATGGCACTGCTGCCAAGCAAACTTCCGGCAACGATAGCTGCCAGTATAATCGCGATAACAGGTACGGCTAAGAAGGACCATTTGCGCGTGGCCAGCTTCGCCAGCTTTGTCTCCATCCAATCGCTCACTTTGGCATGATAAAGCATAACTAGAGCGGTTGTCACAATCATTCCGAGCAGAAGAAGTCCCCAGTTCTGCAACGGCAAGGAGCTAAATAAGGAAATAGGGCTTTCTGCTTTCGTTTCTGTAGGCTGCACAAGCTTAGCGATCGCATCCGCATTCGTAGTGAGCTTGCCTAATATGGACATAGAGACAATTACGGATAGTACCATGAAAATAAGATACGCAATTTGTTTTGTGAAACGAAGAAACGGAAGCAAAACCAGTATCATGACCGGAATGACAACAATTGCCCCGCGTGAATAGGTAAACATGAAGGAGATCCAAATTGGAACAAGCATAGCTGCATGAATGATTCGTGCAGAAGGACGAATACAGTGTACGGCATAATAAAGGCTAACTAGAAATAAAGCGACGAGGAAGCCCGCATACGTATTTGAATATTGAAAGACCGAGGATAGGCGATAGCCGTCGTGGGCTAGCCAAAGCGCGTCCCTGTTGTACATTTGACCAAATAAGTTGAAAATACCGAGCAAGACAATTAAGTAGGAAGAAAGCATGAGCGCGTATTCAATCGTTTTGCGGGATTGCTTAGACTCCGCCAGATAAAGGCTAGCAATGAATAAAGCTGCGAGTAAGAAAAAGACAAGCGTCATGAACTTTGCATAATAGCTGGAAACGGCTTGAATGGAAGACAGCCAATAAATGAGCGGCAAAATCATGACGCCAATCGACAAAAAGCCCCTGTAGCTGTGATGCTGGGCTTTGCGGTAAACGTAGGCGGCTGCGGCAATCAGCAGCACATATCCAAAAATAGCAGCAGCATAAATGGGCTTCTCAAAAGCCAGTTCATAACCATTGAACAAGCCTTTCTCATAAGGGAAAATGATCAAAAATAAGGCGATACCAATCGTTCCAATCCAACGCAACAGCGTAACATCAGCGGCTGCCGCAGGCGTATTGGCTTTTTCATTCGTTCGTGCGCTCATTCTTAAGTACTCCTCATCCTTGTTATATGTATGGAAATATCGATTGCTTCTGTTTGTATTTTAACAAATAGGGGGGGAGATTGCTAGAATAGGTGGGATATAATTTGTATGTTGTTTACAAATTTGTAGGTATTGGGATTTGTCGAATGCGGCGACGTTTCGCAAAAATTCTACAATTTGTTTGGTTTTGGAAGGAGAATGAGGTATGAATATGGGAGGAACTTTGGTAAGATAACGAGGGTGAAGAATCAGGAGAAGTCTCTTTGATTATTGATAAATGAAGTCTAACTTATTAAAAAGTAGTTCAATAAAAATAAAAATAGATAGAATGAGGTAAAGAAATGGTTAATACAAAGAAATTCATGTTACGTCATTTGTGGAATCAAAAAAGTCTAATCAATCAATTCATTAAAAGAGAAGTTATTGGCAGATACAGAGGTTCGTATCTTGGTATTGTATGGTCATTTATTAATCCATTGATGATGCTGCTTATTTATACTTATTTTTTTAGTGTGGTATTCAAAGCTAAGTGGGGCGGCGGAGCAGGCGAGAGCCAGGTTGAGTTTGCTTTGATTTTATTTTGTGGTCTAATTACCTTTAATTTATTTTCAGATGTAATTACTCGTTCTCCAAGCATCGTTATCAATAATCCAAACTACGTAAAAAAGGTCGTATTCCCACTTGAGATATTTCCAATTACTATATTAGGCTCGGCATTAGTCCATTTTTTAATAAGTCTATTTATTCTTACTTCAGGTTTAATACTCTTGATGGGTATTTTTAACTGGACAATCATATTTGTACCGATTGTTTTATTGCCGCTACTATTTATGTCTTTAGGTTTAAGTTGGTTTTTCGCTTCATTAGGCGTTTTTATTCGTGATATAGGCCAATTTTTAGGAATAGCTGTACAAGCGTTAATGTTTCTAAGTCCAATTTTTTATCCAATTTCAATTATTCCTGAAAAGTTTCGTTTTTTCTATTATATAAATCCGATTAGCTACGTTGTAGAGGATATGAGAAAAGTTATTATATTAGGCCAATTGCCTGATTGGTCATGGTTATTTATTGGAACAATAATTGGAGTCCTTTTGTCATGGTTGGGATATGCTTGGTTTCAAAAAACGAAAGGCGGTTTTGCAGATGTCCTTTGATGCACCTATTATCTCATTAAAGCATGTGAGTAAATCGTTTAAAATGTATGAAAAACCTATAGATCGATTGAAACAGTCCATTTTGAGAAAGAAAACATATAAAGAATTTTGGTCTCTAAAGAACATTTCGATGTCTTTGCACAAAGGACAAACCATTGGGATTATTGGGAAAAATGGATCTGGAAAGAGTACATTATTACAAATCATAGCTCAAACGTTACAACCAACTGACGGGGAGGTTGTTATAAATGGTAGAATCGCTGCTTTGCTTGAACTTGGCAGCGGGTTTAACCCGGAATTTACTGGTAGAGAAAATGTTATTATGAACGGAGCTATTAATGGCTTTAGTCCAACCGAAATTAAGAATAGAATGGATTCAATTGAAGAATTTGCTGATATAGGGGAGTTTATTGATCAGCCCGTGAAGACGTACTCATCAGGGATGTTCGTACGACTTGCGTTTTCTTGTGCCATTCATGTTAATCCAGATATTCTGATTGTTGACGAAGCTTTAGCTGTAGGTGATATGCAGTTTCAACTGAAATGTATTGAAAAGATGAAAGCATTTAAGAATGAAGGGAAAACTATTTTATTCGTAAGCCATGATGGCTACTCTATACGTAATTTTTGTGATGAAGCGATTTGGATGATAGATGGTCAAATTCATCAACGCGGGGACGCAAACACAGTAACAAAAAATTACGAGGATTTTATGAAATTTGGTCTTGATACAGAAACAAAGGATGACACTATAGAGCCTGAGAAAAATGCTTCAACCCATGTTATCTCAATAGACAAAGTTGAGTTCAAAAATGAAATTGGAGAAATAAAGAAAGATTTTGAGTTTGATGAGGATGTATATGTTGAAATGTCGTATCGTCAATTTAAGGAGCAAGAGTTCTTAGTAGGTGGCATCGCTTTGTTTGATCGGCAAGGTACTTATATATGTGGCTTAAATACGAAACTCGATGGATATGAATTGCCGAATGTTCCTGGAAAATACAAATTGATATTGAAATATGAAAAGATAAAACTGTTACCTGGGACTTATTCGGTTGATGTTGGCTTTTTTGAAAGCTCAGGTTTAGTAAGATTGGATTATAAGGCACGATATGAGTCTTTCCGGGTTAGCTCTAACAAATATTTTGCTGAAGGAATTACATTCATTGATCATAAATGGGATTTCGAAAGGTAGACGAAGGTATGAAATACGACTTTAATATTGATATGACATCGGATAATTCTTTATCGTTGATTCTCAGGGAAATTAAACCATATACGACCGTATTGGAATTTGGACCTGCTAAGGGTTATATGACTGCTTATCTAAAATATGAGCTTAATTGTAAGGTGATCGGTGTGGAAATAGATGCTGAAGCAGCTAAAATTGCGGAATCATTTGTTGAAAGAATGATTGTATGCGATGCAGAGACCTTAGAATGGAAGAATGAGATTCCTATTGGGGTTGAGTTTGATCATATTATATTTGCTGATGTGTTGGAACATTTGAAATATCCTGAAATTGTATTAAAGGAAGCAAGTGCTTATCTGAAATCAAATGGAACTATCTTAACGTCTATTCCTAATATCGGACATTCAGCAGTCATTATTGAATTATTAAAAGGTAAGTTTGAATACCGTTCTTTAGGGCTCCTTGATAACACACATTTGAGGTTTTTTACAAGGCAGAGTGTCAAGGAACTAATGAATAAAGCAGATTTGAAGCCGCTTAAATGGAAAACCACAAATATGTCGCCTGAACATACTGAGCTAAAACAGGATTATACAAGTATGCCAGTTGAAGTGAGTGATTTTTTGATTGCAAGACAAGATGCGCATGTTTATCAGTTTATTACGGTTTCGGGTAAAATAAGTGAATATGATTCGATCGAAGAGGTAGTTGAAAATACATCATACGTTTTTGCAGAATACGCTCAATTATTCTGGGCAAAAGATAAAAAGTTCAATGAAGACTCTTCATTGAAAGTATCGATAAATCCAATGGATAAGAGTTTGAAATTATATCAGTTTAACGTTAGAGGTGAATTCTTGCATCATCCATTGAGATTTGATCCAACAAATTTCGAAGGATTAATTGAGATTGATCATATCGTTTTATCAGATGAAAATGGGAATATTATTAATAGATGGATCGGACAGAATGTAGCATCAATGGTTACATGCATGCACGGCATAGAATATATCTTAAATGAAGAAAAGTGTGTATTGAGCGCTTATGGGAGCGATCCGCAGTTGCTTCTTCATTTTGATCTAATGCAAACAGAAGAAGAATACCAAGTTAGTATTCAAATGAAGATACAAAGAGATTCGGAAGGGTTTTTATCGCAATATGCCCAGTACATGACTAGTTTTAAAAAAGAAATTTCAAACATACAAAACGAAATTTTAATTACAAAAAACGAAAAAAATGAACTAATCAATTCTTTAGAGGAATTGAAAGTTAATCAAGATGTGTTAATTACCAAGCTAAAACAACTAGAGACCGATTTAGACATTTCTGGGAACGAGATCGGTTTATTGAAAACTCTGTTGAGAACGTTAGATAATGAGAAAAGCATTTTGTTAAATTCTCGATCGTGGAAGCTAACTAAACCTCTACGGTGGTTAACAAATATAATAAGAGGAGTGTCGGAACGGAAATGAATGAAGTTGTATTAACAAAGAATACAATGGAAGCGTTGGATATTATCATCGTAACGTACAATTCAGAAAAATGGATAGATATGTGTCTAGATAGCATTACTAAAACAAACTTCCCGCTTGATAAGATTCATATTACCTTTGTAGATAATAATTCTTCTGATCAAACGAAAAGTTTAATTGAAAAGTATTCTAAGTCTCATTATTTTGGTGGTTTTTATTTTCATTTCTTGAATGATAACCTAGGTTTTGGCGCCGCAAATAATTATGGTGTGAATAAAACAAAACAAAAATTTGTGTTGTTTCTTAATGTAGACACTGAAGTTGAAGAAAACGCAATACATGAACTTATGTTAAATGCATCAAATAGCAGTGAAGATGTTGCTTTATGGGAATGCCGACAATTCCCTTATGAGCATCCTAAAAATTATAATCCTATTTCAATGGAACTGACTTGGGCAAGTGGTGCGGCTTGTATGGTTCTTAGAGAGGTATTTATAAGTATAGGTATGTTTGATGAAAAGATATTTATGTATGCAGAAGATGTAGACTTAAGCTGGAGATTAAGAGCACATGGTTATAAACTTATTTATGTACCTAAAAGTATTATTCATCATTATACTTACGAAAGTGCAGGTCAAGTAAAACCTAACCAGTTTTATAACAGTACTTATAATAATCTAATGTTAAGATATAAATTTGGAACCGTTCGGGATATTGTAAATGGTTATGTACTTTATTATAGTTTGTTTTTTAATAGAGTACCTTTTGCTGGACATAGAAAAACTGTATTAAAAAAATTGGTGAAAAGTTTGGTGGAAGGTCAACGTTATAGATCTTGGAGAAGAACTAATTCGCAGTTAACATTCAAACCTTCTTTTCACTTGTGGGATTATGAGATAATTAGGGATGGTGCTTTCTATGTGAATCAACTTCCTCATAGAAAACCGCTCGTTTCGATACTTATTAGGACATGTGGAAGACCTGCTATGCTTAGAGAAACGTTAGAGAGTGTAAGAAATCAAACGTATTCTAATCTGGAAATTGTAATTGTAGAGGATGGTCCAGACGTTTCTAGACAGCTAATAGAGAAAGAATTTAATGATTTGAATATTATATATCAGGCTACTGGAGAAAAAGTTGGTCGATGTGTGGTTGGAAATATTGCAATGAATAGTGCAAACGGTGAATTTCTAAATTTCTTAGATGACGATGACGTTTTATATGCTGACCATGTTGAAGTATTATGTTATCAGCTTATAAATAATCCAGATAAAAAGGCCGCATATGCCCACGCATTTGAAACACCGATTAAAGTACTGTCAAAAGATCCATACATCTATGAGGAACTATTTCATAATGTTCAACATAGACAGTCATTTAATAGATTAGTGTTATTGCATCACAATTACTTTCCAATTCAATGCGTTCTCTTTTCAAAAGACTTGTATAATGAGCTTGGTGGGATTGACCCCGAATTAGAAGTGCTCGAGGATTGGGATTTATGGCTGAAATATGCATTGAAATATGATTTTATATATTTAGAAAAGGTAACTTCTGTTTATAGAGTTCCTGCTGAAACACAACATCATCATTCAAGACAATTATTGTTTGATAAATATTTAAAGATTGTCCGTGATAAGTATGCGAGCCAACAAACGCAATTGCCAATTGGCAATTGGTTTAATGATGCTGACCATATTTTGAGTAGACCACAAAATATAATCTATAATATTCAATCAATGTCATTAAAGACTCTCGTTTTCAAGGTGAAAAACAAGTCGTTCTCTCTGTTGAAAAGAATTTTGAAATAGTTATTTTTCTTGAAAGGAAAAACCTAAATGCACGGTAACAATTTATTATCTAATAAACTGAATGGAAGAATAAATAATTTTGATATTATTCGATTTTTGGCTGCGTTATTAGTCATATTTTCTCATAGTTATCCTCTGACAGGTAACGTTAATGAACCACTCGCAATTATGTCAAAAGGCCAATGGACATTCGGTGGAGTGGCAGTAGCGATTTTTTTTATTGTAAGTGGTTTTTTAATTAGTATTAGTTTTGAGAGATCTACAATGAAGCAATTTCTTATTAATCGAGGTCTAAGAATTTTTCCTGCATTAGTTGTTGTTATCATCTTGTCTGTAGTTATTTTAGGCCCAATGCTTACCGAAATGCCTCTCAAACAATATCTTAGCTCCAGTCAAACTTTGAGCTATTTGAATAATATTACCCTATTTAATATACAGTATGGATTACCGGAAGTATTTACACATAACTTGTATCCGAACGCCGTGAATGGGTCGATATGGACAATCCCCTATGAAGTTATTTGTTATTTGGGACTGGCTGTAGTTGGCTATTATGGGGCATATAAAAACAAGAAAGTAATATTACTTTTTTTTATTGGTGCACTATTATTTAATAATGTACTTTCTCCTCAATATCATTCTATAAATATTAACGGGTTTTTACTTGGGAGTTTATCAGAACTAGTTCTGTTTTTTTTGGTAGGGATGGTGTTTTATAGTTATCGGGAGAAGATAGTTTTAAAAGGAAAATATGCAATCTTGAGCGTTTTAATTTTATTTTTTTCGTTATTTAGCAATCAATTAAAACTTGCATTTTTATTTTGTGGAAGTTATTTGATTTTTTATTTTGCTTATCATAGCAAAATAAAGCTCAATAAGTTCTCAAATAGTGGAGATTTTTCTTATGGGTTATATATATTTGCTTTTCCAGTACAACAAGTAGTTCAATTGTTTCTTAATCATCAGCAATCACCGATTAAAAATTTTCTAATCTCAGCGCCTCTAACACTAGTACTTGCGGTGCTTTCCTGGCATTTTGTAGAGAAGAAAGCTTTGAATTTCAAAAGAAAATCTTAATGACCAATACTAATTTTATTTTAATACACATTGGTGGCATCTTATTTTCTCAGAATGGATACCTTTAAACGCGCATATGAAGAATTTCCTGAAAAATGGCGTAACAGTAACCTATTTAATTCAGTATTTTCCGATCCAGAAGATCAAAGCATCTTGTTTATTGTTTGTTATTCTGTACTACATTTATTAATACTATATAGGAGATTAACTGATGGAAATTAGTAAAGAGGAGTATAAAACGAATAATAGAGTCGAATGGGTAGATGTATGTAGAGGCTTGGCAATATTAGCTATTTTTATTGGCCATATTGCTCCAGGAGATAACGTTACCACTTTTGTTTTTCGGTATCATATTCCTCTGTTTTTCTTTTTATCTGGCTTATTTTATTCAAAAAAACAAGGGTTGTCATTTAAAAATTATGTCATTAATTGTGTAAAGACTATTCTAATACCATATATTTTCTTTTGTTTATTAAACATTGCATATTTTATAGCTACAACAGGAAGCGAGTTTGGATTAGTAAAAACATTTATAATCCAATCGTTATGGGGAATACGCAATCAAATAGGTTTTGCTGGTCAGTTATGGTTCTTTACATGCCTATTTACAATACAACTATTGTATTACATTTTGAATAAAGTAATTAGAAAAAAAAATATATTGTTTGTAATTACTTTTGTGTCTGCCCTAATAAGTTCTACTACAATAAAAGCTCCAAATGACCCATCTGTGCTTTTTAATATAGATAGTGCTGTTTATTATATTTTTTTCTTTTGTTTAGGTGATATTATATTTGCAAAAATTAGGGACTTCTCTTTTGCGCAAATGAACTTATTTTTTAAAGTGGTTTTTACAGCATTTGTTTGTTTGGTTTTAGTAAGTTGTTTTTACATTTATTCAAGACCTAATGATATCGATACGATAATGCTTAATTTCTCGAATGCAATTGGTGGTAGTTTATTTAATTCGTATTTATTTCAGATGTTTATTCTATTAATTACAATTCTCTTAATAACGACGAATCTAATTGTTGCTTATGCTTTAAAAAAATCTCATTATCTATCGTATATTGGGAAAAATACTCTGCTTCTTTGTGGTTTTGAAAGTATCTCCATGTCGATTGCTACAGCAATGCTTGCATTTGTAGATATTTCTGTTAAATCAAACTTGGTTTTATTTAAAGTGTTTTTAATGGTTCTAAAAGTAGAAATAACAAAAAGATTATTCTTTACACTGGTAAATAATCACATACCATGGGTGAAAGGTAGAGATTTATTTCAAACAGTTAATAGAAAATCGAAGTCAGTAAAATCTATTGGGTAAAGTTATTCTCAATACAAAAGGAGGCTACACTGTTGAAAGGAATAATTCTAGCAGGTGGAACAGGATCACGCTTGTTTCCCCTTACAAAGGTAACGAATAAGCACTTATTGCCTGTCGGTAAATATCCGATGATTTTTCACTCTATCGCGAAGCTCAAAGAAGCCAACATCCAAGATATTCTCATCGTAACCGGTAAAGAGCACATGGGCGATGTTGTTAACTTATTAGGTAGCGGTTACGAGTTCGGCGTATCTTTTACTTATAAAGTACAAGACGAGGCTGGCGGAATAGCTCAGGCTCTTGGTCTAGCAGAGCACTTTGTAAATGGTGATCAAATGGTCGTTATTTTAGGAGATAATGTGTTCGATCACAGTATTTCTCCTTTTGTAAGTAACTTTAAGAAACAGAATAAAGGAGCTAAAATTCTGATACAAGAGGTTTACGATCCGCAGCGTTATGGAGTACCTGAATTGAATGAAGAAAAAATTGTTTCTATAGAAGAAAAGCCGAAACTGCCCAAAAGCAGCTATGCTGTAACAGGAATTTATATGTATGACAGTCAGGTATTTGAAATCGTTAGAACGCTTAAACCTTCTAGTCGCGGAGAACTCGAAATAACGGATGTAAATAATGCCTATATTGAGGTGGGTGAGCTTAGCTATGATGTCCTCCAAGGCTGGTGGACGGATGCAGGTACTCATGCTTCTTTGACCAAAGCTAATGAGCTTGCTAAAGACATTACCTTCGGCGAAGAGTTCGGTAAACTAAAACTATAATTGTGTAGGTGACATATGAAAATAATAGATTCTAAGCTCCCAGGAGTAAAACTACTAGAACCTGCTGTATATGGTGATCATAGAGGCTTCTTTATGGAAAGCTATAATGAACAAGTCGCACATGATAATGGGATTTTGCATTCTTTTATCCAAGATAATCATTCCTTATCCGTAGAAGCTGGGGTACTCCGCGGCATGCACTATCAATTGTCACCTAAGGCACAATCGAAGCTTGTTCGTGTTACAGCAGGTGCAATCTATGATGTCGTCATTGATATCCGTAAAGGTTCACCGACATTTGGGCAATGGCAAGGCTTTATTCTAAGCGCAGCCAATAAACGCCAATTGCTAGTGCCACAAGGCTTTGCCCACGGTTTCTGCACACTTGTTCCCAACTGTGAGGTTCAGTATAAGGTGGATGCCCTTTACTCACCGGAACACGACCGAGGCATTGCCTGGAATGACCCAGCCCTTGCAATCGACTGGCCGACATCCAATCCGATCCTATCGGATAAGGATGGCAAGCATCCGTTGCTGGCTGACGTGGAAATCAACTTTGTATATGAAGGGTGAGTTATCTCGTGAAATTACTTATTACCGGCGGTGCCGGCTTTATCGGAAGCAATTTCGTGTTATATATGATTGAGAACTACCCGAGTTATGAAATCATCAATGTGGATGCGTTGACCTATGCAGGAAACCTTGAAAACCTACGTTCGATTGAGGAGCACCCGAGCTATACATTCGTGAAAGCAGACATTGCGAATAGGAGTGAATTGGAGCCATTATTCGAGCAAGGCTTAGATGCGGTCATTAACTTCGCGGCAGAGTCGCATGTGGACCGGAGCATTCTGCATCCTGAAATTTTCGTTCAGACGAATATTCTTGGCACGCAGACGCTGCTTGATCTGTCTAAGCAATATCATGTTGCGAAGTTCGTGCAAGTATCTACAGATGAGGTATATGGCACACTCGGCGAGACAGGCCTCTTCACTGAGGATACGCCGATTGCTCCAAACAGCCCGTATTCAGCAAGCAAAGCCGGTGCGGATATGCTCGTAAGAGCTTATCATGAAACATTTGGCCTCAATGTGAACATTACACGATGCTCCAATAACTATGGACCGTATCAGTTCCCGGAGAAGCTGATTCCGTTGATGATCCAGAATGCGCTTCAGGATAAGCCGCTTCCCGTTTACGGTGACGGTCTTAATGTGCGGGATTGGCTCTATGTAGAGGATCATTGCAGTGCAATTGACCTTGTCCTTCATAAAGGAAGCGCCGGTGAGGTTTACAATGTTGGTGGGCGGAATGAACGGACTAACTTGCAAGTTATCCGAACTATCCTAGAGGAATTAGGCAAGCCAGAATCACTGATCTCCTATGTCAAGGATCGCTTAGGCCACGATCGACGGTATGCGATTGATGCCGATAAAATCCGAAATGAATTAGGATGGCAGCCAAAGTTCAATTACGAGGATGGTATCAAAGAAACGATTCGCTGGTATCTCGGCAACACGGAGTGGATGGCGCAGGTGGCATCAGGAACCTACCAGCAATACTATGAAACGCAATACAAGGCTCGCCTGGAGGCGAACGAATCCGATGTCTAAAATAAAAGTGATCATTACGGGCGCGAATGGGCAGCTTGGACGTGAATTGACGGAATGGAAAACGGAAACGGCAGAAATCATCGGTTTTGGCCGCAATGAACTGGATATTACGAGCCTTCCGGCTTGCCGCAACTTATTTTCAATACATCGTCCTGATGTCGTCATTCATTGCGCTGCCTATACGGCAGTAGATAAAGCCGAGTCCGAGCCGGACGAGGCTTTTCGTGTAAATGCCGCGGGTACCCGCAATGTTGCGGTTGCAGCTCGCGAGGTTGGTGCGAAGCTTTGTTATATAAGCACGGACTATGTTTTCGATGGAGCAGGAACAACACCATACAATGAATATGACCGAACGAATCCACAAACGGTTTATGGAAAATCAAAGCTCGCGGGCGAGATAGCCGTGCAGTCGCTGCATGATCAATTTTACATCGTGCGCACCTCTTGGGTGTATGGGAAATACGGAAGTAACTTTGTTAAGACGATGCTCAAAATGGCTGGCGAACGTGATCGATTGAAGGTAGTATCCGATCAAGTCGGATCGCCGACGTATACATATGATCTGGCTGCCTTTTTACTAGAGCTTGTACAAACAGATTATTACGGCATCTATCATGCATCTAATTCCGGTATCTGTTCTTGGTATGATTTCGCCAATGCTATCTTTGAGGACCGTGCGATTTCTATTCAAGTTGATCCTTGTACAACGGCTGATTTTCCTAGACCAGCGCCAAGGCCTGCATACTCGGTCATGGATCACATTGCTATTCGCAGTAACGGTTTCCACCCCCTTCGTCCTTGGAGGGAAGCGTTAAACCACTATCTCAAAGACAGTGAGTGATAATTGGATGGCTACAGCCAGCGTTTGTATCGTTACCTATAATAGCGCAAATGACATAGTAAATTGCATTGAAGCCGTTCTTAGGCAAAGTTTCCCGATTGCTAGCATTGTCATCATCGACAATGCTTCCACTGATTATACGGCTGAGCGGGTAATGCCCTATGCGAAGCAGAAGCATGTTCAATTTATTGCGAACAAAGTGAACAACGGGTTTGCTGGTGGCCAGAATCAGGCTATTCGGCAGACCCGTTCGGATTATGTGCTCGTTTTGAATCCTGACGTGACGCTCGACCCGAATTACCTCACTGAAATTATACGATTTATGGAGCAAAATCCTTCGGTAGGAAGTGCAACCGGAAAGCTTGTTTTTGCGTCTAATACTGAAGTGATGGATAGTGCAGGGCTTGGGATAAAGCGCACAAGAAACGCATATGACCTAGCAGCGGGAGAGCTTGCAGCCAACTGGAAAGAAACCATGCAAGTGTTTGGCGTTTCTGGTGCAGCGGCTGTTTACCGCAGAGCAATGATCGATGACATCTCCTATTCCGATCAATTTTTTGACGAGCATTTTTTTGCGTATAAAGAGGATGTAGACGCTGCATGGCGTGCAAGCAAGCTCGGATGGGCTGCTTTCTATATCCCAGCAGCCTATGCTCTGCATCATCGAGGCTGGAAGAAGGGCGGACGCAGCAGTGTGCCGCTGTTCATTCGCCAGCATTCCTATCAGAACCGATTTTTTACGCTGATTAAGAACGAGGCGGTAGGCTGGCATTCTTTGGCGATAGGACCTTTAATAGCAGCTACTGAAATGATGAAGCTAGGTTACATTGTTCTAAAAGAACCTGGCTTGCTTCGCTGTTGGCCAGAAATTTTTCGCAGTATGCCAAGCATGCTGGCCAAACGGAAGTGGCTCATTCAAAAGGCAAAACAGAGGAATCTCCACTAGGACCATATAAATGAATCTCTCTCATCATATGGTATTAAATGGGGTTCTCCTTGCTTGTTATATTTGGTACAATGCAGGTAGAGTCGAAATTTAAGGAAATGCGGGTGAAAACGGCGAATGCTAAGGCAAAACCAACGATTTCTGACGCAATTGTATATGTTGGCGGACTTGTTCTGCACATTGGTCGTATTTATGGCCGCGTATTGGCTTAAATTTTACAGCGGTCTGCTGCCAAGCTATAATTCCGTTTCATTCTCTACCTATTTACTCTGGGGAACCATATATTCATTCTCCGCCGTACTTGTAGGATTTTATTTTCAATTCTACTCACCTAAACGCCGCAAAAACTATTCCTATGAAATATTGCGTATTTTACAGATCCAGACGATTAGCTTTCTCGGGCTGCTAAGTTTATTTTTCTTCACCCGCGAGGTACATATTTCCCGGGAATTTCTCGCCATATTTTTCGTTATGAATTTTCTCGCCATTACATCATATCGCTATTGGGTGAAATCGGTCCTCGCATCGCTGCGCCGCAAAGGCTATAACAAACGCTTTGTACTAATCGTAGGCGCTGGAGCAGTGGGACGCAGCTTTTATTCCAACCTGCAGCAGCATCCTGATCTAGGCTATGAGGTGGTTGGTTTTCTAGATGATTACCAGAAGGAGCATGCGGTGGAGCATCAGAGTATGAAGCCGATTATCGGCATGCTGAGCGATCTGCGGATGAAGCTGGACAAGGAGCCGATTGATGAGGTCATCATAGCGCTGCCGCTTGAGGCCCATGCGAAGTATGCGGAAATTATTGACGTATGCGAGCGGACCGGCGTTAAAACGCTGATCATTCCTGACTTTTTCGATTTGTTGCCAGCAAAGCCCTTCTTTGATAATTTTGCTGGAATCCCGCTTATTAATGTAAGGGACATTCCGCTTGACGAGCTCAGCAACCGTATTCTTAAACGCTGGTTTGATATCGCTTTTTCGCTGGCAGCCGTTATCTTAACCTCTCCGATTATGCTGTTCATCGTAGCAGGTCTCAAGCTAACGTCTCCAGGCCCGATTCTGTTCAAGCAGGAGCGCATGGGACTTGATCGCAAAACCTTTTATATGTTCAAGTTTCGCTCGATGCATGTGTCGGATGATTCGGTGTCGAACACGCAGTGGACGGTCGAGAACGACCCGCGCCGCACCAAGTTCGGCAGTTTTCTTCGGCGCACGAGTTTAGATGAGCTTCCACAGTTTTTCAATGTGCTGCTGGGGCATATGAGCGTTGTAGGACCGCGTCCGGAGCGCCCTTATTTTGTTCATCAGTTCAAAGAAGAAATTCCAAAGTATATGATTAAGCATCAAATCAGACCCGGCATTACAGGCTGGGCCCAATCGAATGGCCTAAGAGGCGATACTTCCATTAAGGACAGAATCATGTTCGACATTTTTTATATAGAGAACTGGACATTCTTCTTCGATATCAAAATTATTCTTAAAACAGTTCTGAAGGGCTTGATTAACAAAAATGCTTACTAAGAGCAACCCGGTATGCCTCGTTTCTGTCATTATTCCTACATTAAATGCTGGACCTGAACTGAATGAGCTGCTTAAACGGCTAAAGCAGCAATCGCTGCCTCCCTACGAATTGATCGTAATTGATTCCAGCTCGAATGATGGAACGGCAGAGCTTGCCCGTGAGGCTGGCGCGCATGTGATCCGTGTGAAGCGAAGCGAGTTCGATCATGGCGGAACCCGCAATCATGCCGCAATGCAAGCCAAGGGCGATATCTTGATGTTTATGACGCAGGATGCGATGCCGTGCGACGAGAAGCTTATCGAGGAATTGGTTAAGCCGCTGCTAATTACGGAGAAGAACGTATATGCTTACGCCAGGCAGTTAGCGAAGCCGGGAGCAAACGTACTGGAGCGGCTAGCTAGAGAACATAACTATCCAGCCGAATCGAAGCTGAAATCCTATGAAGATATCGACCGGCTAGGAATAAAGACGTTTTTTTGCTCCAATGTGTGTTCGGCTATTCGTCGAGAAGTGTTTGAAGCAATGGGACGTTTTCAGGAGCCGGTTATTTTTAACGAGGATCTCTTTATGGCTGCCAAATGCGTGCTGAGCGGGTATAACATTGCTTATAGCGCCGAGGCTGCTGTATACCATTCACATGATTATTCGGTTGCCGAGCAGTTTAAACGTTATTTCGATAATGGCATTTCGATGCGCTGCAACACTTGGATCACGCCGTACAGCGCAGTTGGCAAGGCAGGCTCGAACTTAGTAAAGCTGCAGCTTCAACAGCTGCATAAAGAACGTCAATGGCTGCTGGTACCTCAGCTTGCAGTTGAATCGGCAGCGAAGCTGATTGGATATAAGTTAGGCATGAATTATCGCTTGCTTCCCTCGTTTCTTACAAGGAAATTTAGCATGCACCGACTCATTCTCACGCATATCGAGAATCAGGCGACAGGAGTTGCCATGAAGCAATAATTCCACTTATATATGGATTAGAAGCTTTTCCGAATTTCAAAATTCGGGAGGCTTTTTTTATTTACGCCGTATACGTTGCTTACCGCCCGCTCAAACTAGACACACCTGTCAGAGCCTGCTCGGATGAAGGAAAGAGGTGTTAACCCCCATGTGGTCACTATGGATCACAGCTGCGCTTGCTGTTTACGTGATGCAAGTTGCCGTTGTGCTTGTTATGGAGCATCGGCGCCCGGTACAGCTGACCGCCTGGCTTCTCATTGTTCTCGTTTGTCCGATCATCGGATTTATTGCTTATCTCATGCTTGGCAAGGATTATGCTAGACGCAGACGAATCCAGCACTTCAAAGAAGAGACGCTGCGCTACGCGGAGCAGCTAACGGAGAGAGCGGCAGTGCCCATAGCGAGAAGAGGCGAGCAAATGAATAGGCAGGAGCAGCTCTTTCGCATGCTGAGTGGCCTAGCATCGTTTCCTGTTACAACGAACAATAAAACATGCGTACTGACCAATGGCAAGAGCACCTTTGAAGCGATTCTAGCTCAGCTGGAGCGTGCGGAGCATCACATACATATGGATTATTATACGATTCGGGACGATGACATCGGCAGACGCTTTCTGAAGGTGCTTACTAGGAAAGCCAAGGAGGGCGTAGAGGTTCGGATCGTGTATGACGGCATAGGCAGTCTTCATTTAAGCCAAGCATATATTGAGGAGCTTCACCAATCCGGCGTGTGGACAAGCTGTTTTTTACCGCCTAAGGTAGCTTTTTTTGATCGGAAATTGAATTATCGCAACCATCGTAAAATTGTAATCGTCGATGGCGCGGTTGGCTTTGTGGGGGGAATCAATATCGGGGATGAATATTTGGGCAAAGATCCGAAGCTTGGGTTTTGGCGAGATACGCATTTGCGGCTTGAAGGGAATTGTGTGGCCTACTTGCAGGAAGTTTTCATGAATGACTGGGCATTTGCAGCCAAGGAAGAGCTTTCGGGATCACGTTATATGCCTAAGCTGCCGGATTGCGGCAAGGAGCGCGTGTTGATCGTATCAAGTAAACCGGGACAGCATAATCATAAAATCGTTGAGGTTATGTTTGCGGCGATTACGGCAGCGTCCTCTAGAATTTATATAACGACGCCGTATTTCATTCCTGATCCAAGCTTGACGATGGCATTAAGGACGGCAGCGCTTGGGGGAGTTGACGTTCGGTTAATCATTCCGGGTATGGGCGATTCGAAGCTTGTACTGTTGGCGACTTTATCCTACATTCAGGAGATGCTTGATGCTGGCGTTAAGGTTTATCGGTACGAGAAGGGCTTCATACACGCAAAGGTGATGATTGTCGATCATTTGCTTGCTACGGTCGGTACGGCAAATGTCGATCTGAGGAGCTTGCTCAGCAATTTTGAACTTAATGCGGTACTCTTCGAGAAAGAGACGATTAATCGATTAGAGGCTGACTTTATAGAGGATCTAAAGCACAGCTGCGAGCTGCAACGAGAGTCCTTCTCCAGACGGTCAAAAGGACAGAAAATGGCGGAATCCGTGCTTCATATGCTGTCGCCTTTGTTATGAATGATGAATGGCATTACGCATTTTCGGGCATATTTTTCGAGATGGCTCTGGAAAAGAGCCATTCAGCAAAATTGAAGGAAGCGTGGGAGGGTAGAACTATGACCGAAGCGGGCAATGATGAAAAGCAAGCGGCGTCGGACCCGAAGCATGAGGGGCGCGAGGATTATTTTATGGACATTGACAGAATGGTCAATGAAGGACTTGGCGGAGGTAATGTTACGCTGCAGAACGGCCTAATTGATGAGTCAACGACGGACACGATGGGGCCGGAAGATAAATAACGGAGCAATGGCCCGGTAGTGATTTGAAGAAAAAGGAGGATGCGCTTCTGATGGATACGACACGCGCGAAGCAAATATATGATTCGGATCAGACCTTTGCTGTCCAGCTCGATGAAGATTCTGTCTGGATAGAAAACGTCGACGAGGCGAACGGCATGGCAACTGTAACGGTCGGCAATAATCCGATCAATACAAAAACGGTTTCATGCGACCGGCTGAAGGAAATCGATAAGTAAACAATAAAAGAAAAGGCTTGCAAATAACCGTATGAGCCATGCTTTCAGCATGGGTTCATATGGTTATTTTTATATGGAAAAAAATGATATTTTATCCTAGAATGAATCAGTGAGTTTTTTCTTTTATTATTTGCAAGGACGAGCAAGATGGACGGTAGAAGAGAGGGAGATAGGTTTGAACAAAAAAGGGCAAGGTCAACGAAAAAGCTCCAAGTGGATAAAAGGGATGATCGGTTTTGCGATTTCACTGGGGTTACTGAACGGAATGACATTCTCACAGTCATCTTTTGCCGCGGGGGAGAAAGCATACGTGGAGCAGGAGGAGGCAGTACAGAATAAGAAGCTCATTTCGGAGGAGCAAGCTCTCCAACGTACAGCCAAGCTATTCCCAGGATTGCTGGAAGCAGGTAAAAACGATTTATCGATCAAGCTCGATGAAGAGGATGAAAACAGGCCTAAATGGAACATTAATTGGAAGCAAAACACTAATTCGAGCCAATTTTTCACTTCAGTTCAGGTGAATGCTTTGAACGGTCAGATTATCGACTATTTTAACACATTCCATGCTGCAGCCAAATCAATCTATCCCCTCAAAGCAACGCTGGAGCATGCAGATAAGAAGGCTAAGCAGTTTGTAGCTAAAATGATACCAGGCATAAAAGAATCCGATCTGATCCTTGAGCCGGAGGATACGCAGTTTAGCAGGTCAACTTTATTTTATCCGGCTTACTATTCTTTGAATTACCATTTGCTTATTAACGGATACTCTTCCGAAGAGGAGAGTGTTAACGTCATTATTAACGGAAATGGCGATGTGGTTGCATTTAGCGCTTATCTTACCGATGCTGTCTATCCAAAGCCGGATGTGAAAGTAACGAAACAGCAGGCGGAAGACAAATTCAAAGCTGAAGTGCAGCCCGAATTGTTTTACATACCGGTTTATGATGAAAACTACAGTCACACCGATCCGTTAAAAAGTGACTATCGTATGGCTTATGGGGATAAGAGCAATGCAGCTCCCTATATAGATGCCAGAACAGGCGAAAAGTTAGGGCGTTGGAGCAGCGGCAACACGGAGGAGAAAATCGTTTATTCTGAGTTGAAATCGTCGGCTTCGCCATTTAAATTGGCCGAGAGTGGGGCATTATCCGAAGATCAAGCTTTAGCGGCAATTTTGTCAAAAATAACTATTCCGCCTAATGCGACGCGTGGCAATACCACCTATCTGGATGAATGGTATGGTCGCGGCTATTCGGTGTGGGAGTACAATTGGCAAATGCAAAAGGAAGCTGCATTTCAAACAGAAATGACTGCAGCGGTTGACGCAGAGACAGGGCAACTGCTTTCATTCTATTCGGATATTAGTGAAAGCGAATACGACACAGAACTCGCTGCGAAGCAACCGAGTATTTCAATGGAGACCGCTAAGCAGAAGGCAATTGATCTTGTGACAGGCGTATTTCTAGATGCGGCTAAATATTTGCGGATAGAAAGCGGTGTCTACGAGTTTACGGATTACGGACAAACCTTCTATACCTTTTATTTCAGCCAACTATACAACGGAGCTCCGGTTGGGGATAGCTACACGAGGGTAACCATAGATGGAGATGGTTATTTGTGGGAGTATAATCGGTCGTATGTGGACCCCGAGAAATTAAAGAATAAAATAAGCACCCTCAAGCAAAATACAACTCAGGAAAAAGCGCTTAGTATACTGCAGCATGCGATTAGTGCTGAACTGATTTATATTCAACAGAGAATTTCTGATGCTGCTAGCGAAAACCAAACAGCGGTCAAACTCGTTTATGAAGCACTTATTAATAAATCAAACGACGATTATATCGTAAACGCAGAAACAGGCGAGCTAGAGCTTGCTTATAATGAAACTCAGATTCCAGTTATAGAGACCATCAATAAGCCAACGGATATAGATATGCACTGGGCGAGTAATCAGTTAGGAATGATGGCCGAATATGGCATTCTGGAGACGGATGAAGAAGGAAAGTTGTATCCTGATTCCATCATTACAATAGGAGAATGGATAGCGATGCTTGAAAGAGCCATAAATGGCAATAGTGATGAATACGGTACGATACCGTTTGATATCGAAAGGGACTTTGGGGGATTGGAAGAAGAAGAGCCCGAAGATGACTATCCTGTTTTTTCTTATGAGCCCAAATGGCTGCAGGTATACAAAAACGAGGAATCGGATTTTTTCGAGCGAACATTAACGAGGGATCAGCTTGCATTAATGCTCGTACAAATGCTTGATTACAATAAGCTATCAGTCTTTATGATTAAGGATAAGGACATTACCTCTTTAAAAGACGCTTCATCGATTATTAATAAAGGGGCCGCTGCTCTCGCTATCAAACTTGGATTGCTGACTTCCTCAGGAGGCAAGTTTCACCCGAATGAACCCGTGACTAAAGCTCAGGCCAGCGTACTATTGATTCGCCTCGCAAACTTACAGGACAAGCTGGATACCCCGCTTATTTAAAAACGTGGATTCAAAAAAACCTGACTGCCAATGCGGCAGCCAGGTTTCTTTTTTATACATTAGCCGCCATAAGCGTCGCGAAACGCTGCACAGAGCTCAGCGCGGTTAACTTCCCACAGCTCCGCGATTTCCGCGCTGACGTTGTCGTCCCACCAGTCGGATTGTACCTTGCGGTTGCTCTCATTTTCAACGATCCATTTAAGATTAAGAATGACTTTTTTGACGTAGATAGCCTCTGCCTGATCCATTTTTTCTTTGGATATCCATAGCTTCATCCGCTTTACGGTTCGGTACAGCTCGTTGCTGCAAGCCCTGCGGATTTTACGAGCGGTCGGATAGCCGGCATTATGCTTGGGAGCATTTGTTTTCATCGATAACCGACTCCTCTCTTTATCCCATATGTATGCGGATCGGGAGGAGTAGGTCACTGCGGAGCCGTTAGGATCGCCTGTTAATCGTTAACCGTAATATATCCGACCATGGGGCCGCCATGACGCATATCGGTATGGGTGAGGCAAATAATCGGATAAGTGCCTGCTTTCTCAGCGGTAAAGCGAACGATCGTCGTTTTTCCTTTCGAAACCTCGCCGCGAATGCCAAGGCCTTCTACGACGAACGGATGGGAGTTGCCGTTCACTCCCGTAATGTGCAGCTCTACGGGCTCGCCTTTGTTGACGACAATCGAACCGGGATCCCAGCGATATACCTCCAGCTCTTTGCCGTCTGCGGTTGTCGTGCTGTATTCGCCAGTGACCAACTGGAAGATGCGCGGCTCTGAAGGCTGTGCGTTAACCTCCCGAGAACGGTCCCAGCTTAAGTAGACGCCTGTCAGAATGATCAACACAGCAACGACGATAAAGAGTTGAATTTGCCGCTTGCTAACAATAAATACCTTGGCCATGAAACGCTCACCTCATCCATTCGTATCATTTAAGGCTAGTCTATGCAGGGGCTTGTCAGCACATGACAAAAGTGGAAGGCTGTCCTTATCGTATGTTAGAATAGCTTCAGCGTAAGCGAAAGACCTATTTGAAGAAGGAAGGCGGATTGAGAGCAGGAATGGATTTTATTCATGAATTATTGGACGGCGTGCTGCAATGGGTGGAGAGCTTAGGTTATTTCGGTATTTTAATTGGACTGTTAATTGAGGTTATTCCAAGTGAAATCGTATTGGGCTTTGGCGGGTATCTCGTATGGAAAGGAGACATTTCCTTCTGGGGCGCGGTTTTGTTCGGAACGCTCGGCGCGATCGGCCAGAACTGGATTTTGTACTGGATCGGCAGATACGGCGGCCGCCCAATTGTTGAAAAGTACGGCAAGTACATTAAGATCAAGAAGAAGCATGTTGATATCTCCGAGCAATGGTTCATTAAATACGGAGCGGGCATTGTGTTCACCGCGCGTTTCGTTCCTGTAATGAGACAGGTAATCTCGATTCCTGCGGGCATGGCGCGCATGAACTTTGGCTTATTTACGCTGCTCACGGCGCTGGCATCGCTGCCTTGGTCCATTTTGTTTGTTTATTTGGGCAGGTCGCTTGGCGAGAACTGGGATAAAATTGATGAAAAAGCGGCTCCGTATGTCCAGCCTGCCATCCTCATCGCGATTGCGCTGATGATCGTATACGTGTTATTCAAATTTGTACGCTCGCGCCGTAAATCGGTATAATGGAGAGCGTAAGCATACTTTTTATTTTGCGTAACCTTAAATAATAGATGAAAGAGGGATTCTGATGAGCAAGAGCATAGCAGATAAGCTGGGCAAAGGCATTAGCCCACAGAAATTTATCGACGGCATGACTAAAAACAAGGAGCAATTTCTGGATTGGTCCGAGAAGTTTGCCTGGTCCGATGAAAGCGACAAGGAGTATTTCGAATCACTGAACAACCGTGACGATCTTCGCGTATTGATTTTGATGGCAGATTGGTGCGGTGACGTGGTTCGCAACATCCCCGTCGTGTTCAAAGCGCTTGAGAATAGCGGCGTTCCAACGGAGGTTCTGATCATGGAGGAGCATTTGGATACGATGGATCAGTTTTTGACGATGGGCGGACGTTCGGTGCCAGTCGTTATCATTGCTGATACAGGCGGAGCCGTTCTTGGTCAATGGGGTCCTCGCCCAGCACATGTTCAGGAAGCGATGATCGCATTCAAGAAAGAAAATCCGGATCGCGATGCGGCTGATTACCAAGACAACCTTGCCGTGACTAGGCAAGAAATTGGTCGCCGTTACGGAGAAGGCACAGGTTACCAAAGCGTTATTGTGAAAGAGCTTCGCACTTTACTGGAGTCATTCTAAGATCGCGATGACAACGACGATGCGAATTGAAACCTTCACACTAGGACCGATCCAAACGAACGCTTATCTCATATCCGTAACCGAGCCTGCGGCAAACGAGAACGAAAAACCGAAGGAGCGGGCGATTGTCATCGATCCAGGCATGAATCCCAAAAAGCTGCTTGAGCGGCTTGAGGGCGTACAGGTAGAAGCCATTCTGCTGACGCATGCCCACTTTGACCATATGGGCGGAGTAGACGAGCTGCGCAAAGCGGCAGGCTGTCCTGTCTACATACATGATCTCGAAGCGGATTGGCTGACGGATCCGCGTAAGAACGGTTCGATGCGATGGCAGGACGTCACGCCTCCATTATCGACCGATCCGGCCGAATATGCGCTTGCGGAGGGACAAACCTTGAAGCTGCTCGGCTTATCCTTCCGAGTGATGCACACGCCAGGGCATTCGCCGGGAAGCGTCAGCTTCCTCTGCGATAACCATCTTTTCTCGGGAGATGTGCTGTTTAAGATGTCTGTAGGCCGCACTGACCTGCCTGGCGGGCGCGAGAGGGATTTATATGACTCCATTCGCTTGAAGCTATACAAGCTAAGCCCAGAGGTTATCGTGTATCCGGGGCATGGCGGACGAACGACCATTGGCTTTGAAATGGCCAATAACCCTTATACGGGAGCATGATGGATAGGAAGGGGCATGACGTTTGACGGATACGAAGGTTCAGCCATATATAGAGGATGCTGAAGACGGAGCAGGAAAGCAGAAGCTGACAACGGAGCAGAAGACGGCTGAAAGTCAGCGCATCATAGCCGGAATAGCCGCCCAGCTGGCGATTCCGGCCAGCAAAGTAAAATCGGCGGTCAGCCTATTGGATGAAGGCAATACGATACCGTTTATCGCGCGTTACCGTAAAGAAATGACTGGCGAGCTCGACGAGAACGATCTGCGGTCCATTGAGGAGAAGCTGCAGTATATGCGGAACCTTGAGGAACGCAAGCGCGAGGTCATTCGGTTGATCGATGAGCAAGGCAAGCTGACGGACACTCTTCGCACTGATATCAACAAGTCAGTGAAGCTGCAGGAAATCGAGGATCTCTACCGCCCTTATCGGCAAAAACGTAAAACAAGGGCGAGCGTGGCAAAGGAGAGGGGTCTCGAGCCGCTGGCGGATTGGCTATGGTCGCAGCCTCGCAGCGGTGATCCGCTCGCGGAAGCAGCCCGTTACGTGAATGATGAGAAGAGCGTGCCTACGGCCCAGGATGCCCTTAATGGCGCAATGGACATTATTGCGGAGAACATTGCTGACGATGCGTCTATACGAGCATGGGTCAGAAAGTTCACTTTCGATCAAGCGCTGCTCAAAACCGATGCCAAAAACCCCTCTGAAGAGACGGTTTACGAAATGTATTACAGTTATCAAGAGCCGGTACGCAAGCTTCCTCCCCATAGGGTGCTGGCGATTAACCGCGCAGAGCGCGAGGACGTGCTTCGCGTGAACTTTGATTTGCCGTCTGAGCGTATACATGAGCATATCCAGCGGAGGCTGCTCCGCAACGGCACCGCACAAGGCGTACGTGACGTTCTAACGGTAGTTATTGAAGACTCTTATAAACGACTGATCTCCCCTTCTATCGAGCGGGAGGTGCGCGGTGAGCTGACCGAGAAGGCTGAGGAGCATGCGATTTCGATTTTCTCCGAGAACCTCCGCAATTTGCTTCTGCAGCCGCCGGTTCGAGGTAACGTTGTACTCGGCGTCGATCCGGCTTTCCGAACGGGCTGCAAGCTTGCAGTCATTGACGACATCGGCAAGCTGTTGGAGGTTGCCGTATCGTACCCGACGCCTCCAAACAATAAGGTAGCTGAAGCGGAGAAACTGATTAACGGGTTAATTGACAAGTACAAGGTCGAGCTGATCGTAATCGGCAACGGAACCGCGTCCCGCGAGACCGAGCAGTTTATTGCAACCTTGATTGGCAAACGCAAAGCAGCAGGAGCAGGCGGGCCTGAGCTGAAATATATCATCGTAAATGAAGCAGGAGCTAGCGTGTACTCAGCCTCTAAGCTCGCGCAAGAGGAATTTCCGTCTCTTGACGTGGCGGAGCGGAGCGCGGTTTCGATTGCAAGAAGGCTGCAGGACCCGCTCGCTGAGCTTGTGAAGATAGAACCTAAGGCAATCGGAGTCGGCCAGTACCAGCATGACGTTAGCCAGAAGCGGTTGGATGAAACGCTGGGCGGCGTAGTCGAATCTGCGGTCAACCATGTTGGCGTGGACGTAAATACGGCATCAGCGTCGCTGCTCTCCTACGTAGCTGGGATTAATGCGACAATCGCCAAAAACATCGTAAAATATCGCGATGAGAACGGTCGATTCGTGAAGCGTAACCAATTGCAAAAGGTGCCTAGGCTTGGCGCCAAGTCCTACGAGCAATGTATTGGCTTCTTAAGAATTGCGGAGCCTGTCAATCCGTTAGACAGTACGCCGATCCATCCGGAGTCGTATGATGTGGTAGATAAGCTGTTTAATGAGCTCGGTCTAAAGCTGAAGCAGCTCGGTTCTGAAGAGCTGAAAGCAAAGCTGGCGGAACTGGACGCGGACCGCATTGCCCCTACGCTTGGCGTGGGTGTTCCGACGCTGCGCGACATCATGGACAGCTTGCTTCGGCCAGGCCGTGACCCGCGAGAGGAGCTGCCTCCACCGATCTTCCATACGGACGTGCTGAACATCGAGGATTTGTCCCCAGGGATGGAGCTGCACGGAACGGTGCGCAATGTCATCGATTTTGGCGCTTTCGTGGATATCGGCATCAAAAACGACGGGCTCGTGCATATTTCCCAATTGAGCGATAAGTTTGTCAAAAGGCCGATGGACGTCGTATCCGTCGGTGATACGGTTACGGTATGGGTGCTTAGCGTGGATCTCAAAAAAGGCCGCGTGAGCTTAACGATGCGCAAGCCTAACTAACGAAGCCATATAAAGGGTTTGCCTAATTGCCGGCAAACCCTTTATACTTTAAGGAATGCATGGGCATCGCAAACTACCCCACAAGAGGAGTGAGATGACTATGAAAGCAGACCGGCTAACCAGCTCGGCACAGCCCAAATGGTTCGGGCTAGCGCTGCAAGCACTCGTCGTTCTATCGCATAAATCAGAGGTATACCCAAGCGCTGCGATTGCCGACCGGTTGGAATCAGAGGCTACGCAGCTGCGCAAAGTTATGGCGAAGCTGGCTGCGGCACAGCTTATTGAAACGCGGGAAGGCCGCGACGGTGGATACCGGCTGAAGCGACCGCCAGAGCTTATTTCACTCGCTGACGTTTATAGAGCTCTTAAGGTTGGGGAGCCGCTATGCAGCGGCATGTTGGACACCATTGGCTGCCGAGATTCAAACGCGCATATGCAGTCTGCATTCGTTGATATTGCAAAGGAAGTTGAAGAGAAGACCCTTGAAACGCTGCAGCAGCATACGATTGCCCAGCTTGCGCAGAGAACGCTGCTTCATTCTTCTTAATCAATGAAAATTTCACGAATTCACCTAATTGACAAATGCGCAATGTGCAACGTATACTGTGTATGTAAATGTTACAGTTCATTTCGCTGTTTACTGTGCAGCAACAGACACAGTATTATTTTTGAGATTAACTGAGTAAACTGACGCACAGATAAAATAATCCTTTGGAGGGAAAACCAATGTCTAACACACAAACAGCTTCACAAGTAAATGCTCAAAACAATGAAGGTACAGCTCCTTCTTTTTACACCGTGCTTGACGAGCGCCGTTCTGTTCGTAAATACGATAGCAGCGTAGTTATTTCCGATGCCGAAATTAATGAGATTCTGGAAATTGCAACAAAAGCCCCATCTGGTTCGAACATGCAGCCTTGGCGCTTCCTTGTCATTACGGATGCCGAGCTTAAGCAAAAGCTTCTTCCGATCGCGTTCAATCAACAGCAAGTCGTAGAAGCTTCGGCGATTGTTGTTATACTTGCCGATACGGAAATGTATGCCTTGTCTGAACAAATATACGGAGCTGCAGTAAAAGCAGGCTACATGACTGAAGAAGTGGCGAACAACTTTATTACGAACTCCACGAACATGTACTCGAGCTTGCCTGCCGAACGCTTGAAGGATATCGTTATTTTCGATACGGGCCTTGTCGCAATGCAAATTATGCTTACCGCGCGTGCAAAAGGCTACGATACCGTTCCTATGGGCGGTTACAATAAGGATCAACTGAAAGAGCTGTTCAACATCTCCGACCGTTACGTGCCAACCCTGGTATTGCCAATCGGTAAAGCATCTACCGCAGGACACCCAACGACGCGTTTGCCGCTTGAAGACATCGTTTCATACAACGCCTTCAAAGCTTAATGCCACAAGATTAGCCATGCAAACAAAAACCGGCCCAGCGCTTGCGCTGAGGCCGGTTTTGCTATAACAATATAAGCAGTTATTCGCTCACATGTATAACTTCACTTATATTTACTGCAAAGCGTTTATACTCTTGCTTCACGGCAGGAAACGCATGCAGTTATGTGCTTCATGTGGGATCCTTTATTGGAACTCGGTGCCATTGCTGATTTCCTTCGGACTTTGTTTATTACGGTAGAAATACCAGCAGTCATTAAGCAGCTTGATTTGTCTGCGATCTTTTTTCTGAAAAGCGCGCATGAGTTGATTGCACAGCCACTGTGGCATACGTATCGTCCTCCTCCCGGCCTAACTTGTTGTAATACTACAATATGGGGGAGGGCGAGTGTCCGTGCAGGTCCAACCTAAATGCTCTGTTCCTCTTCGTATTCCTCATACCACTGCTCAAGCTGTGCCTGCAAAGCGCGTATTTCCGTCAGCAGCGAAATGAGCGGATACGACTTTTCTTGCACGCCGGCAAAATCCTTCTCCAGGCCATTGATGTAATCAAGCCCGGAAACGATTTGGATTGACGAATCATGAAGCTCGACATTGCTGCATTCCGCAACCGCGTAAGGCAAGACCGGAACATGATCGGCCGTCAGCTTGTCGATTTCCTTATGAAGACGAAGGTTAAGCGCGCTTAGCTGGTAAGCGTGCGATTCGGGCATTTCAACAAAAAGAATGGTATCCTCTTGTTTCAATAAGACATAGCGCATCGTTGCCATAATAGTTGTTGTTCTCCCCTCGGTATGCATCCGTACGTATTTATGACCTATTTATTAATTCCTACTTGACAGTGTAGCCTATCGCGGCTTTAAAATTCAAGTAGTTGGGGGAGAATAATCGATGAACAATGAGGCTTTGCAGCAATGGGTTGAGCAAGTGTCGATCACCTATTTCGGACGACCTTTCCTGCATATCGCGACTTTCAATGCCCGCTTGAAGGCAACGGGCGGACGATACTTCACGCGCTCGCACAATATTGAGATCAGTCCGCATCAGCTAACCGCGTTCGGGCATGAGGAAACCGAAAAAATCATTAAGCACGAGCTATGCCATTATCATTTGCATATTATGAAGCGGGGCTACCAGCACAGGGATGCGGATTTCAAAACCTTGCTTGCCCAGGTTGGGGGCTCAAGATACTGTCAGACGCTTCCTGAACGGGCACAACGGATGCAGCAGCCGTTTCGTTACAAGCTCGTATGCATCAAATGCGGTATGGAATATTTGCGGAAGAGAAAGATCGATCCATCCAAATACGCGTGCGGAAAATGCCGTGGAAAATTAACGCTTAAAGTGATTGACAATCAAACTGCTACATGATATATTATTACTTGTCACTTTTACTTTTCCCTGATAGCTCAGTTGGTAGAGCACTCGACTGTTAATCGAGTTGTCACAGGTTCGAGTCCTGTTCGGGGAGCCAGATTTGGAGAGATACCCAAGTGGCTCAAGGGGACCCTCTGCTAAGGGGTTAGACTGCGTAAGTGGTGCGAGGGTTCGAATCCCTCTCTCTCCGCCACCATTTTTCACATTAATTTGCAACGGCAGGACCGTTCATCCGGTCTTTTTTATTTGCCACATAGGGTGCAGGTTATGTGTAATGGCTTTAGAGTAGTGAATAAATGGCCCGTTGGTCAAGTGGTTAAGACACCTCCCTTTCACGGAGGTAACAGGGGTTCGAGTCCCCTACGGGTCACCAATTTTTTCAAAGTGTACGAGCTCTAAGGAGTTCAAGTGCAAATAACAGCGAGAGCCATTAGCTCAGTTGGTAGAGCACCTGACTTTTAATCAGGGTGTCGAAGGTTCGAGTCCTTCATGGCTCACCATTTCTTAGCACGACTAAGCGAATGTGAGTGAAGGATAACAACATATAAATGTGCGGTAGTGGTGGAACGGCAGACACGCTATCTTGAGGGGGTAGTGTCCCATGGACGTGCAGGTTCAAATCCTGTCTACCGCACCATAACTTACTTCTTGCCGATGTATATAGGTGAACTTAGAGGGTGTCATTTCATGAGCACTTTTCTGATAGATGATGCCACTTTATATTCAGATCATAAAATCTGACTAGAGAGTGGTTTTTTCGTTATAAGTTACTCGAACCGTCCAAACAGATGCATCATTAGAGATGAGGAGCTGTAAACATGAAAATAAACTTAAACTTTACGAACAAGGGTCAAGCGGCGATTGGGAAATTTAATAACGAGGAATTGCTTGAGATTTTTGGAAGGTACAGCAACACCTTGATGAAAAAATATTCCATTGAAGTTACCGTTCCTGCAGAAGGCAATGAGGCCATTATTGAAAAAGGCGTATTGTCCGTTTATGTTGATAAAATCGAATGCGACGTAGAAACGTTCTTCAAGGAGCTCGGAAGAGACGTTAAGGTTCCGCTCAAAAAGAGACTTACTCCTGAAGACAAACTCGATAACGTATTTAAAGCGGAGACGATTGAAGCTTAATTCAACTACTCGGAATAACGGGTTCAAAAATAATGCTTGTACTTCAGTTGAATAGCTGATATAATCATTTTTGTTGTCTCGGATAACATTTGTTATCTGAATGAATGGCCCGTTGGTCAAGTGGTTAAGACACCTCCCTTTCACGGAGGTAACAGGGGTTCGAGTCCCCTACGGGTCACCAATAATCCTCAATGTGTATCAGCTCTAATGAGCTCGGATCACGTCACAGTGAGAGCCATTAGCTCAGTTGGTAGAGCACCTGACTTTTAATCAGGGTGTCGAAGGTTCGAGTCCTTCATGGCTCACCATTTACTCAGCTTGCAAGAGCGGGAGTAAGGGAACCTTCAACATTTCAAATGTGCGGTAGTGGTGGAACGGCAGACACGCTATCTTGAGGGGGTAGTGTCCCATGGACGTGCAGGTTCAAATCCTGTCTACCGCACCATACTTTATAATCATTGCGGCTCTAGCCATAGAGTCGCTTTTTTGCGTAAATAAGCTGTTTTCGCACAGATGTAGTTAGCCAATAAAGCGGGTTATTGTTAAAAGACGGCAATTTTCATAGAATGGAGGCGTGGTATGTATGCCAGGGGTTCATAGCAACTTAAGGGAATTGATGAGAGCCAAGGACCCGACCTTGTCGATTCGTCAGCTAGCCAAGGACATCGATTATCACTTCGATTCCGTGCGTAAAATGTACAAGGATGAGATGGTCCAATATCCGCGTGATCTCATATGGCGGTTATGCAAGTATTTCAATGCAACGCCAGGAGAGTTTATCGTAGTCATTCATGAGGATGTAGAAGAGCATGGTCAATAAAAGGAACCCTGTACGGGAAGTACAGGGTTCCTTTGTTATATCTATCGTATGCTTGTCAATTAAGCGACTATTTCTTCCGCATGTGTTTGTGAAACCCGGATCAGCACGGCCCCTGAATCGGACAAAACCTCAATGCCTTCGTGGAAAGCCAAATCGGATACATGGAGCTGATCACCAATTCCAAGTCCGCTTATATCTACCTCGAATGCGCTGAGCAGATTGTCAGGCATGCAGCGTACTTCTACCTCGTACATTTCTACTTGCAGAATCCCACCTGCTTTTACTCCTGCCGGTTCGCCGGAGAAATGAATCGTCACTTTGGAATCTAGGCTCTCATTCATGTTCAGTTGGTAGAAATCGACATGAACGATTTTGTTGCTGAGCGGATCTCTTTGAATATTTTGAATCAGCACGGGCTTGTTTCCTTGTGCTGGAATCGCCGCGATGAGAATGGCACGCTGGTTATTCTTGACTGCTGCAAGGATTTCTTTCTCGTTTACAATGACGGAGATGCTGCCTACATCCTTGCCATACACGATTGCAGGAATTTGACCTTGCTTTCTAAGTACATTTATTTGAGATTTGGTAAGATTGACCCGTTCGTTTAACTGGATAGAGTTGCTCATTTTTGTTGCCTCCTAATCGAATGGGTTGCTATGAATCGAAAATAAAAAAAGACGGATTAGCAATAGAATGTCTAATCAGTCCGCTAACGACCATATTTTCTTGTCATATGTTAATTTTATCACAAGTTTGCTCGTTGTCAAATGAGAGGCAGGTTATGTTCGATTGACAAGAAAATATGGTCGTGTTAAGGTTTAAGCAGCAGACAGGAGCGGATAATCAAGCAAGGGCTGTAACTAGAAGCAGCCAAATAGCGATAACGGAATGACTACAAGCCAATAACATAGGGACGGATAGGGGAATAAAGATATCTTTATTTCTTTTTTTTGTATCCATATGGAATAAAATTTAAATTATGGGAGTGATTTCTACGAAGAATGCATTGGTAAAGCATAACGTGGCTTTCCTTGGAACAAGTTTGCCAAGAGAATGCGGTTTGGCTACCTTCTCGCAGGATATGATGAATGAACTCGAACGGATTCAAGACTTCAATAAACCGAGAATGATTGCGGTCAACAATAACAAAACATATGCCTACGGCAATCAAGTTATGGGACAAATCGGGCAGCAAACCCGTGCGGATTATAGCAAAACAGCGGTAGAGCTTAATCAATCGAGCGTTGAGCTTCTGATTATCCAGCATGAATTCGGCATATATGGCGGAGAAAGCGGAGAATATATTCTCGATTTGGCTGAGAAACTAACCATCCCCTTTATCGTTATCTTCCATACCGTATTATCTGAGCCAAGTATGAAGCAGCTCACGATTATGAAGCGGCTTGCAGAACTGAGCATCAAGGTTATTACAATGGCCCAGACTAAAATCATAGATTTGCAAGAGGTTTATGGCATTGCGTCTAATAAAATCGAAATGTTCCATCATGGCGTGCCTGTCGTAGCTACGGCGAGCCGTTTGGAGTTGAAAGCTAGATTCGGTTATGCGAATCGGCAAATTTTATCCACGTTCGGCTTTCTGAGTCCGGGAAAAGGAATTGAATATGCGATAGAGGCGATGAAAGGCGTTGTTGCGAAGCATCCGAATGCTCTTTATATCATTTGGGGGAGGACGCATCCCGTTGTGAAGCAAGAGACAGGGGAAGTGTACCGGCAGCAATTGATTGAGCTTGTCGCAAGACTTGGCCTCGATAAGCATGTTGCGTTTGTCGACAAGCATCTGACGCAAGAGGAAGTCGTGCAATCATTGGTGCTATCAGATATTTACATGACCCCCTATCTCGGGAAAGACCAAGCGGTGAGCGGAACGCTTGCTTTTGGCATCGGCTATGGCAGGGTCGTTATCTCAACCCCATACCGTTATGCCGTGGAAATGCTTGCAGATGGAAGAGGATTGCTTGCGGAGTTCCGCGATGCGGATTCGCTTGAAACGCATATCGTTAACGTGCTTGATGATCCGGAATTAAAGGCTGAGATGGAAAGAAAGACGCTTGCGCTTGGGAGCACGATGATGTGGGACGAAGTGGCGAAGCGCTACGCGGTTCTTTTTCGCAAGATTATAGCTCAAAGATATGCGCTAAAAGGGAGTGCCGTGTAATGCAGAAGTCAGTGGCTCGCCCGCTCATTATGGACTATTTGAAAAGCCTCACGGATGATACGGGCATATTCCAGCATACGAAATTCGGCATTCCCGACAGAAGCCACGGATATACGTCGGACGATAATGCCCGGGCGCTTATCGCTGCTGTCATGCTTTACAAAAGCAGCAAGGATCAGGCGACGCTTGCGCTGATCAGGACGTACTTGGCATTTATCTATCATGCCCAGAACGAAGATGGCAGCTTTCGGAATTTCATGGGCTACAACCGCGAATTCCTGGAGAATACGGGCTCCGAGGATTGCTTGGGACGATGTATGTGGGCGCTTGGCTACACGCTTGCGGAGCCAGCCATTCCTCAAAATTTGCGGAACACATGCAGGTATTTGATCAACCAAGCGATTCCGAGAATGCGGGAGCTGGGCTCGCCGCGCGCCATAGCATATGCGTTGATCGGATTGACCACCATGCTGGAATCTGCGGAAGCTTTGAGCTATGGCTTGCCATATTCGAATAAAGAGGACGAAGACCCTGGTTTTCTGCCCCGGGCAGAGATTGAAGCCATAATCGAAGAATTGGCATTGCGTCTGCACAAGCAATATGAAAGCAACAAAGGAACGGGTTGGCATTGGTTCGAGAATAGCATCACGTACGGCAACGCGATGCTTCCATGGGCGATGCTGCAAGCTTCCACGGTCTCGCATACGGAGATGTTTCGGCAAACGGCCAAGGAGAGCCTCGGATTTTTGGCAGCGGCCACATTCTCGAAGGATGGCTATTATAAGCCGATTGGAAGCCATGGCTGGTTGGAGAGGGGCGGAGTCGCCGCATTGTTCGACGAACAGCCGATAGAAGCCTGTGAGATGCTGCTGGCATGCATGTCTGCGTACAAAAGGTTCGGAAACCATACGTATCTCGTCTACGCATCTACCTGTTATGAATGGTTTCATGGCCGAAACTCGCTTTCTGTATCGCTCATCGATGAACAGACAGGTGCATGCTACGATGGCATACACGCCACGGGAATTAATTTAAACCAGGGCTCCGAGAATATCGTTTCGTATTGCATGGCGCATATGGTGATGCAAAATGAATAAATTCGCGACGATATTAGCTGGCGGAGGCGGGACGCGATTCTGGCCGCTATCGAGGCAGGAACTGCCGAAACAGCTCATTAATATTAGCGGCAACGACATCATGCTTAATGATACGGTTCAGCGTTTTAACGGCGTAATACCGATGGAGAATACCATCGTCGTAACGAACCGCTCGCAGGCCGTGCTGCTGGAGAGCATGATGCACAAAAGCGTTCAGCCTATCAATATTTTGGTAGAGCCCGTTGCTAAAAATACGGCAGCAAGCATACTGCTGGCAGCGTTATTCATTGAGAAAAACCACGGCGACTCCTTGATGGCCGTATTCCCTTCCGATCACCATATTACGGAGGAGGATAAGTTCAAGCGGACATTGGAGCATGCATGCGAAGTGGCGATGAAGACCGGCAAAATCGTTACGATCGGCATCAAGCCTACGTTTCCATCCACCGGGTATGGCTATATTTCATGCAAAAGCGAGCCGGTGCTAACCGCGCCTTGCAGCGTGTTTGAAGTGGCAGAATTCGTGGAGAAGCCAAACTACTTGAAGGCGCAATCCTACTTGCAATCGGGCCATTACTTATGGAACAGCGGCATGTTTATATGGAAAACGTCCTGTATTATCGATAATTTCAAAAGATTTCTTCCGAGGCTGTATAAAACGATGTATCCTTTGATGGCCTATATAGGCACGCCTCTTGAAGAAGAAATGATAAATGAAATCTACCCGCAGCTGCAAAACATTTCAATAGATTACGGTATTTTGGAGCGCTGCGATGAGGTAGTCGTGCTGGAGGGCGATTTCGGCTGGAACGATATTGGCAGCTGGGATGCGCTTGGCGCTATATTTCCCCCCGATGAGCAAGGCAATATCGTCAAGGCTAATTACGTCGGAATGGATACGATTAATTCTATTATCTATGGGGAAGACCGGCTCATTACGACGATTGGGATTGATGGGCTCATCATAGCGGATACTAAAGATGCGCTGCTCATCTGCGCCAAGGATAAAGCGCAGGAGGTCAAGGAGATCGTTAGGATGCTGAAGGATAAGGGTATGCAGGAATACGCGTAGGGAAGGCAGAATGGACCTCATGATGAAGCTGGAATGGACAACAAAGACGTGCAAGGAGCTGCTGCTAGACTATGAGCCGGCTTCCGTTAAAGGTTCAAAGCTGAAGTTTGATGGCGTTGGCGAACGTGATGTATATAATATTACGGCACCTTTCTGGGACGAAGGGGAGCTGTACATTGCGGGACGCGTCGAAGAGCGCTATTCGGAGGATTCCGAGATTGTTTTTTTCACATGCGAGGACGGCACTTGGCTGCCGAAGCCGGGCTTGCCCCAATTCCAGCTTCAGGACCCCTTTATTACAAGGATAAAGGGAGAGTGGTTGTTCGGCGGCGTTCATCTATACTTCGCATCTGAAGAAGCGGAAGCGTCTAAGGTAATCATCGGCTGGAAAACGGTGCTGTATCGCGGAGCAAATCTACAAAACCTTGTGCATGCGGCTACAGGCCCATGGAATATGAAGGATATTCGGTTAGCGGAGCTCTCCGATGGCAAGCTGGGCGTTTTCTCCCGGCCATTCGGAATTGAAGGGACTAGGGCGGTTATCGGATTTAGCATACTGGATTCTTTCGATGACTTGTCGGAAACAGCGATTATAAAGGCTCCGCTGTTTCGCGATCAGTTTCTGAAGGACGAGTGGGGCGGTGCCAATGAAATTCATTTGCTGAAGAATGGATTTCTTGGCGTTCTGGGCCACATTTCTTATACGGATGAGGCCAATCAGCTGCATTATCATGCGATGTCCTTTGTACTAAATCCTTGGACTCGTGAGAAGTCGCCGATTAAAATTATTGCAACGAGAGGCGACTTTCCCGATGGCCCGTCGAAGCGGCCGGACTTAAAGGATGTCATTTTCAGCGGGGGATTGCTGCGGGAAGCAAACAATCGTGCAGTGCTGTATGTCGGTGCGAGCGACGCGGAAGCCTATTGTTTGCCAATTGCGGATCCATTCTCGGAATATGAAGGAATAGCATAAGCCAAATACGCGAAAATCCGAATGGGATAAAGGACTCCAGGTATGCTGGAGTTCTTTTTTTGTCGATTAAAACCGCAAAGTAGCGTTATTTTTGCACAAACTATGCATACATTTGGCAGCGCTTCCTTGGTAAGCTGGTCTCATGAACTTGAAGGAGGTAGACGCATTGCTTAAAGTAGCCATCATTGGGTCAGGAGCGATATCGAACGCGCATATCGAGGCATATTTGAAGTTTCCGGAACGCTGCCAGGTCGTAGCCATCAGTGACATTTATACGGAAAAAGCGGAGGATCGCATCAAGCAGCATCATTTAAACGCACGGGCCGTATCTGATTATAAGGAACTTCTGCTGCAGGGGCTGGATATCGTATCGATTTGCACCCCGCCTTACACCCATGCGGAGATTGCCGTCGCTTTTCTTGAGGCAGGCGTACACGTACTCGTTGAGAAACCGATGGCTTCGTCGCTAGAGGAGTGCGATGCCATGAACGAGGCGGCTCGAAAAAGCGGGAAGCTGCTGTCGGTCGTAGCCCAGAACCGCTTCAAGACACCGATGATGAAGCTGAAATCGGTGATCGACAGCGAATTAGCCGGTAGAATTGTTCATGCCCAGATTGATTCGCATTGGTGGCGCGGTCACAGCTATTACGATTTGTGGTGGCGGGGAACGTGGGAGAAGGAAGGCGGCGGCTGTACGCTTAACCATGCCGTTCATCATATCGATGCATTGATATGGATGATGGGCCGGCCAGCCGAGGTGCAGGCATTTATGACGAACGGGGCGCATGACAATGCGGAGGTAGAGGATTTGTCGATCGGCATATTGCGATACGGAAAAGGTGCTCTCGCCCAGGTTACGAGCTCGGTCGTGCATCATGGAGAGGAGCAGCAGCTTGTTTTCCAAGGGACGAAAGCACGAATCTCGGCGCCTTGGCGAGTGGTGGCGTCTACCTCGCGGGAGAACGGCTTTCCTGAGCCTAATAAGCAGCTTGAAGAGGAGCTGGAGCAGCTATACGAGGCTTTGCCTGAGGTTGCCTATGAGGGGCATGCGGGACAAATCGATAATGTACTGGCCGCTATTGAAAGCGGGACTCCGCTGCTCATAGACGGCGAGTGCGGGCGACAGACGTTAGAAGTCATCATTGGCATTTACAAAGCTGCAAGTACAAGGCAGCCTGTCTCTTTCCCGATCGAGGTTGGCGATCCGTTTTATTCGCGAAGCGGCATGCAAGCAAACGCAACTCATTTCTATGAGAAAACCGGCTCGGTATCGAGCTTCACGGATATGCCGATAACGGTAGGCAGCAATTACAAGGCGCCAAGCTAACGCGGCATTGGATAACGTTTGCTTCGGAACTGCTTCCGATATTGATGCGGGGTAATTCCGAGCTGTGCTTTGAACAGCTTGCAGAAATAAGAGCTGTTTGTTAGCCCGATTTCTTCACCGATGCGAGCGATGGAATAATCGGATGCGGTTAGCAGCAGGATGGCTTGCTGGATTTTTTTAGCGGAAACATAGTCGGATAGGCTGCTTCCCGTACACGCCTTGAACAAATGAGAGAGGTGGTGGGGAGACAAGTGCAGCTCGCTCGCCATTTGCTCCAGCCGTAGCGGCTCTTTGTAATGCTCCTGTAGCCATTCCAGCATTTTCTCGGCTTGGTGAGGCACTCTCGAAGCGGTTTGGGAGACAGAAGGCTTCTGCTTCTGCTCCCAAAGATGCTTGAAGATCCGAAGGAAGGCAACCAGAAATAAGGAGTACTCCTCGTAATAATCGCTTTGAGGCAATGACGGCAAAGTCCGCTCCCAGTTACCGAGCAAGCTATCGAGAGGTTCTGCAGCCCCTGTATCATAGACGCACTGCTCCCCTAGGCTTCCCATATGAATATGTTTATAGAAAGCTTGAAGGCTAGGCCATTTCTCCATATAATCTTCGAATAAAGTAGGCTCGTAATGTACAATCGAGCGAATAAAAGGCGTGCTTTCGCTCAAATCGACTTGAATATGATGAAGCTGATAAGGCTGGAAAATGCATAACATGCCCGGTGCAAGCTTATAGCTTTTTTGTTCAATGATGAGCGTGCCCGTGCCCTCGTGTACGATTAATATTTCAACGCCTTGGTGGGCATGAAAAGTTCCTTGGTAATGGTCGGCTTTATCGTTTATGCGTTTGTATGCGAAGTAAAGAGGCAGGTCTCGCAGGTTGACGCTTTGAATATGAGGCACGGCAGGCACATCCTCGCTTCCAAAAATCGCTTTGTCTCATTAGTGTACCATCTTGTCTATTATGGTGGGAATATCAATTAGGGCCTAATGGTAACGCGCGTATTAACAGGTACGATTCTGGAGAGGGCGACAACATCCTCATTGTACATACGAATGCAGCCATGCGATACCAAGTGGCCGATGGAAGCGGGATCATTGGTGCCATGAATGCCGTAATGCGGCTTCGATAGTCCCATCCAGAAGGCACCGAACGGACCGCCGGGATTGGTTTGCTTATTGATGATGAAAAATTCGCCAGTAGGGGTTTGCGTAACCATTCTCCCAATGCCTACCGGAAACGAGCGGATTACGATGTTGCTATCAAGCAGGTGAAGCATGCGGTCGGAAAGATCGACGATTATGCGGTAGTCAGGCATGGAATTCACTCCTTTTTCTTATCTTATGATGCGGGACGGGCTTTGGTTTCATCGAGGATGAAAAAAGCATAAGCCGCGGCGGCGGGTTCACAAGTAAAGCAGGAACGATAATTTTTTTAGCAAAATCAGTTAGTAGATATGGTAAGCTTATATTGGCTACCCCTATTTATATGGAAGGCACCTTCATAGAATATGGTTTATTTTATCGTTAAAAAGGAGAGGGCCTTAGAGTATGAAGCATTTATTTGTGCCCGTTTGTATCTTTATCTTTATACTAGCTGCAGCTGCGTTTATTGGGAGCGGAAACGATTTGGATTCCGAGATGGTTGATAAAGCGGTTCAAACCGTGAAAAAGGATTGCGGCAAATGGTGCCTGGATCCTCTTTTGCTAGTGGAACCCGGTGGACTGGATTATTACGGTGATCTCAGCGTTTATATAAATCGGAAAAAAGACAATGAAAGTGTAGCTGTGTATTCCGTTAATCCGTCTACCTTCGAATACAAATCGATGATATGGAGCTATGAATATGAAGTTATCCACAATGGGATCAAAGACCGATCATTAGCGTATGAGGGATTGAAGTTTGAACGAACAGAGGGGGCTGGCCTATCGTTTGGCTCGTCCAGAATAGCGAGTGTCAGCTTGGAGGATAAAGAGATAGCGAAGTACAGGGGACAGCTGCTGACTATGTTTGGGCCGCCTAATAGCGAATACGAGGATTACGAGCAGGGCTTTACCTATCTGATTAGAGTGACGGATGAATCGGGAGCAACATGGAGCCTATCCACATATCAGGGCCCAACGGGTTTCGCGATTGGCGGCGACAAGGATCAGAAGGATGCGGATGTCATTGCCTATCTGCTCGTTGCTGAACTCGGAAAAAGGGAAGTGACCGATTTTGAATCCAAAATGATCTATGCAGATACGGGAGAGGCTATTATTCATGGCTGCAAAAGCGGCGAATGTTATACAAGAAGCTGGTGATCAGCCAATCGGTTTCGTGTAGGATCATGTTATATAGGAACAAGAAACGCATTCTGGCGAGAAGAGAGGGGTAGTCGATGATCGTCGTAAGTGCTTGCCTCGCCGGATTCGAGGTGAGATATAACGGAACGCACAGCTTGAATGAAACCGTGCGCGAATTGCTGGAGCAGAACAAAGCGGCTTCGGTATGCCCGGAATTGCTAGGAGGCTTTATGACGCCGAGAGAACCGGCGGAGATCATTGGCGGCGACGGGGAAGATGTGCTTGATGGCGCTGCCAAGGTTGTCGAGATATCGGGCCGGGATGTTACGGAGCTTTATGTGAACGGTGCGCATTTGACCCTTAAGAAAGCCCAGGAAGCAAAAGCGGCGGTGGTCGTTCTGAAAGAATACAGCCCATCCTGCGGCAGCGCCATGATTTATAATGGCGAATTCAAAGGAGTAAGGGTAGTCGGGAACGGCGTAACGACCGCGTTGCTGAGAAGGAACGGCATTAAGGTGATTTCGGAGGAAGAGCTGGGCGATTATTTGGCACAGATCAAAGTGTAAGGGGATAGCGGTAATGAACAAAGGGTGCTTGCATAATATGCAGGCACCCTTTGCTGCGTTAATGACCGGAGGATTCAAAGTCATTGGATAGCTTCATCACTTCGAACAGCTTGAACAGCAGGCTGAGCACAATCGCGACAACGGTGGCAAGCGCCATGCCCGTTAGGGAGAAGTCGCCAATCGTAAGCTTAACGCCGCTAAGCCCGGTGACAAGCACGACAGTCGTTAGAAACAGGTTGGTCGGCTTGCTGTAATCGACTTTGGATTCCACGAGCATCCGGAAGCCCGATGCAGCGATAACGCCGAACAGCAGCAGCGATACGCCTCCCATTACGGGGGCGGGAATACCGGAGATTAAGGCGGAGAACTTGCCCGAGAACGAGAGTACGATTGCAATTACGGCGGCGCCGCCGATCACAAAGGTGGAATAAACCTTCGTAATGGCGAGTACGCCGATATTTTCACCGTAGGTCGTATTAGGCGTTGAGCCGGCGAAGCCCGATAAGATGGTGGAAATGCCGTTGCCTAGCATGGAGCGATGCAATCCTGGGTCTTTGGACAAATCCTTGTCCACGATATTGCCCGTCACGACGAGGTGGCCGATGTGCTCGGCGATTACGACTAACGAAGCGGGTGCAATCGCAATGATTGCCGTCCACTCGAATGCAGGGAAAGTGAAATGCGGCAACTGAATGAAGCCGTTCTCCGCAAGCTTGCTGAAATCGGTAAAGCCCATGAAATAAGCGAGCACATAACCGGTAACGATTCCAATCAGAATCGGAATGATTCGCATGAAGCCGCGGAACAGCACGGAACCAAGCACGGTAACGGCGAGCGTTACCGTGGAGAGCGTAACGATCTGGGGATCCATGGCCCACGCGGCAGCGGCAGCAGGCTCCAAATCAGTCGGCATGATCCAGCCGGCCATGCGTGCGGCAACAGGGATAAGCTCTAGTCCGATAATCGCGACAATGGCTCCCATTGCGGCCGGAGGGAATACGACGTTAATCCAGCCTGTGCCTGCAGCTTGGATAATGAGCGCAACGATTGTGAATATAACGCCCGATATAATAAAGCCGCCAAGCGCAGCTGCGTAATTGCCGCCTCCGGCAGCATGATCGCCAATGACGGCGCCGGCAGGTGCAAGGAAAGCAAAGCTGGAGCCAAGGTACGCGGGGATTTTATTCTGGCATATCCATAGGTAAAGCAAGGTGCCGATTCCGTTCATGAGCAAGCAGATAGCCGGATCGACGCCGAGAATATTCGGAACGAGCACGGTTGAGCCGAACATGGCGAATAGATGCTGTAAACTGAGCAGAAAGCTTTGCAACGCTGGCGGCCGATCAAGGACCCCAATTGCATTTTTCATGATGTAATTGCCTCCAATTATATGTAGTTTGAAAAAAGACCCTTGATGATTCTACATATTCAGTATCGGTTTGGCAAGTGTTTTCTTAATCATAGGATGGATCTATTCGAATATATTAGGGAAGAAGGGCGGTGACGGCATGGAGCTTTGGGCTTTCTGGCTTGTGCTTGCAGGTATTTTGCTGGTCGTTGAAATGCTTACGCTTACTTTTTATTTGCTATGGCTGGGCATTGGCGCCGTCGTAGCAGCGGTCATCGATTGGATTTGGCCCGGCTCGCTGGTGCTTGAACTGGTAGCGGGCTGCGTGGTAGTGCTCGTGCTGACGATCTTCACGAAGCCGCTGACTCGCCGCTTTCATGCCGCGGCGGAATATAAGGATGCGGTTGACGGCTTGGTCGGGAAGCATGGGCTTGTGCTGGAGGCTGTGGGAGCCGACTCGCCGGGCATCGTGAAGGTAGGCAACGAGACATGGAGCGCGCTGTCGACGGCAAGGCTGGAAAAGGGTGAAACGGTTGTTGTCGTGAGTCGCGGGAGCGCGGTGCTCCATGTGCAAAAATGGGGAGGTTAGCGGCATATGGGTGTTATCGTAGCAATTATTTTATTGGTCATCGTCATCGTATTCGTGGCTTTATCGGTCAAAATCGTACCGCAGCAAAGGATAGGCGTAGTAGAACGCCTCGGGAAATTCAATCGCCTGCTGACGCCGGGTGTCAATATTCTCATTCCGATCATCGATCATGTACGCACGTATCACGACCTGCGCATTCAGCAGGCGAACGTGCCGCCGCAAACGGTCATCACGAAGGATAACGTTCAGGTGAAAATCGACACGATCATCTTCTATCAGGTGACGGGCCCTGAGCAGGCTACATATGGCATTTCCGATTACGTGTACGGCGTGCGCAACATCAGTACGGCGACGATGCGGCAAATCATCGGTAAAATGGAGCTGGATGAGACGTTGTCTGGACGGGAGAAAATTTCGTCGGACATTCGTATTGCGCTCGACGAAGCGACGGAGAAATGGGGCGTGCGCATCGAGCGGGTGGAGGTTATCGATATTCAGCCGCCGGTTGATATCCAGGATGCGATGGATAAACAAATGAAAGCCGAGCGCAGCAAGCGGGCAATGGTGCTTGATGCGGAAGCGGCGAAGCAGGATATGATCCTGCGCGCGGAGGGTGACAAGCAGAGCAAAATTCTGAAAGCGGAAGGGGATAAGGAGGCACGCATTCGCCAAGCGGAAGGCCAGCGCCATGCGCAGGAGCTTGAAGCGTTAGGGGAGGCGAAGGCGATTCAGTCGATCGCGGAGGCAGAAAAAAGCCGGATTGAGCTTATTCGCTCAGCTGGTTTGGACGATAATATCCTCACGTACCGTTCGTTAGAAGCGCTTGCGGAGATAGCCAAAGGGCCGGCAAACAAAATATTCATACCTACCCGGGCAGTAGATACGCTGGGCAGCATCGGCGCGATGGGAGAGATGCTGAAGGCAAGCAAGGAGTAAGCGGCTGGCATATCCGATATTAGAGAACAGCGGGACAGAGGGAATCCTCTTTGTCCCGCTGTTCTTTTGTTTGAAGAGTCGCCGCGAATGGCGCAGATTTGATTGAAACGTCCATTCTATTCGGCATAGGGTCCGTATAAAGGAATACATGCCATCTGCATGCTGCTCTACATGCAGAGAGTTGCCCCAATAGCTGTACAACCTAGCCTTTAATTCCGCCTAAAAGCGGCGTTAAAGGCTTTTTATTGCGTTGTGCAATAATGGCGGTGGAAGCAAAGTGTGTTATTTTGGAGTACGAATCGTAACATTCTTGGCTAGTACGGCAGAGGCGACAGCTTTACACTTAGAAAAGTAAGCGCTTTATAAATGAGAACGAACAGGAGGAATGAATAATGACTAAAGTGAAATATGGAAGAAGCATTGGCATGCTCGTGACCTTGCTGCTCCTGTTTCAAACCGCCCTACTTGCTCCAATGGCGATTGCGGAAGCGGACACAGCGATCACGGGTGAGACGGTCTACGCCTTTGAAGCGGAGGCAGCAAGCAACACGCTTACCGGCAAGGCAGAGGTGAAATCATGCGAGGCGGCAACCGGCTGCTCAGGCAATCAACTGGTTGGTAGCCTATGGGGCGGCTCAGCGCTGCAGTTCAACGATGTAAATGTAGCGGCCGCAGGTGTTTATAAGATGACGGTGCATTACATATCGGGCGATCCGAGATCGTTTGCCGTTCGCGTGAACGGTGGACCAAGCGACCCTTACGCGCTGCCCAAAACAGCGGATTGGAATACGCTCGGCACCTACGAGCTGGAGCTTGAGCTGGAGCAGGGAGCAAACACAATCCTATTTGATGACGAAGGCGGCTACTCGCCGGACATTGATCTCATCGAGCTGCAGGCTGCTGAGCCCGGAACGGATCCGAATGAGCCTCCGCTCGGCAGTGGACAAGTGTATGAGGCGGAGTCCAGCCTGAATACGTTATCGGGAAATGCAGCTATCCGAGCTTGCAAAGCGGAAACGGCATGCTCCGGCAATCAAAAGGTGGGCGATATTTGGGGCGGCTCCAAGCTGCAGTTCAATCAGGTCGTAGCGGAGACCGAAGGCAATTATACGCTGGCGGTCAGCTACATTTCGGGGGATCCCCGTTCGGTATCGATTAAAGTGAACGATGGCGAGCCTGAGCCTTATTCGATGCCGGCAACGGCAAACTGGGACACGCTGGGCTTATTCACCATGGAAGTGAAGCTGCAAGTAGGCAGCAATACGATCACGTTCGACGATAACGGCGGATGGTCGCCGGATGTTGATCGAATCGAGCTCATTCGTTCAGAAGCGCCGGGAGAAAATCCGGATGACGTAGACGGGATCGCCAATATCGGTGCACAGGTTGAGGCATCCAAATTCGGCTCGATCAAAGTAGCGCAGCATAAGGCAGGCTTGACGCTGTCGAACGGTACCTATCAAATAACGTATAATACCGATTCCGGGCTTGCCGCTTACGCTTGGAACGGCAAGACGGTTGCCAAGGGCATATACAGCAGCATTCAACTAGACTCGCAGCTCGATAGCAAAAAATACGCTGAGCATGTATTTACTATGAAAGATGTGGAGAAGATCAAGGACGGCCACGGCAAAGGCGTGCGAGTGACAATCGAAAACCGCCAAAGCGGTCTTCCTACGATGAAGCAGATCTATCAGATTTATGAAGGCAAGCCTTATTTTCTGATTAGCCAGCAAGTAAAGGGGCAGCAGACGCTAACCACGAATGAAATGTCCCCACTCATTCTAAATGCAGCCGGAGGAATCGATATCGGCAGCTATGGCGACAACCGCGTGCTGGTTGCTCCATTTGACAACGATGCATGGTCCAGGTACCAAGCCCGGACGATCAACACGAATTTGAACACGAGTAACTATATCAGCTCGGAGCTGACCGCGATTTATGACAATACGAGCCGCGGAGGCTTGGTCATCGGCTCGGTCACGCATGACCAGTGGAAAACCGGCGTGTCTTGGAGCGGATCGAATGACCGCTTGAACAAGCTGAAGGTTTTCGGCGGCTTCACCTCGCCAAGCTCGACACATGATACGCTTCCGCATGGGAAAATTAAGGGAACGACCTTGACATCACCACAAATTCTGGTGGGCTACTATGCGGATTACCGCGAGGGTCTCGAGAGCTTCGGGGAAGCCAATGCGGTCGTTGCGCCGCCGCTTGCCTTTAAGCATGACATTCCAAAAGGCGTGCCTGTAGGCTGGAACAGCTGGGGCGCTTACGAGAGCAGCTTGAGCTATGACAAGGTCGTAGCCGTTTCCGACTTCTTCAAGAAGAATTTGCAGAAATCCAATTTTGCAAACAAAGGCAATGTTTATATTAATATGGACTCCTACTGGGATAATCTATCCGAGCAGCAGCTGAAGCAGGCTGTAAAGGTCATTAATAAAAATGGCCAGAAGGCAGGCATTTACTACGGTCCATTCGTTTATTGGGGAGAAAATATGGAGCAGCCCGTAGAGGGCACGAACGGAAAATATACGTATGGCGATATTATACTGCGGGACGCTAGCGGCAATCCGCTGCCTAAAGTGGACGGCGCCTACGCCGTAGATCCGACCCATCCGGGCGCGAAGCAAAGAATGGACTATTACTTCAAGCGTTTCCTAGATTACGGCTTCGAATATATTAAGATTGATTTCTTGAGCCACGGTTCATTCGAAGGCGTTCATTATGATCCGAAGGTACAGACAGGCATTCAAGCTTATAATCAAGGCATGGCTTATATGAATAAGTCGATTGGAGGCAAAATGTTTATCAGCGCGTCGATCGCGCCGTTATTCCCAAGCCAATACGCGCATGCTAGGCGGATATCCTGCGATATCGACGGTACGCTTGGCAGAACCGAATACCAGTTGAACAATTTGACTTACGGCTGGTGGCAGAACGGCACGATCTATCCATACACCGATCCGGATTATATGTCGCTTGTAAAAGGCGGCTCCTATGCGGCATCGCAGAGCAGAGTCAACTCGGCCGTCATCTCGGGTACGGTATTCATGAATTCGGATGACGTTAACGATCCGGCAGCCCAAGAGCTAATGAAGCAACTGCTCACGAATAAACAGGTGAACGAGGTTGCGTTGAAGGGCAAAGCCTTTAAACCGGTCGAAGGCAATACGGGAACGGCATCTGCAGACGTATTCGTCTTGAAGGACGGCAAGGACTATTATGTCGCCGTATTCAACTTTACGAACGAAGCTGCAGTCCAATCCGTTGATTTCGCGCGTGCCGGCCTGCCGCATGCATCGAAAGTAAAAGTGACGGATCTTTGGACCAACGAGACCGCTCAAGCGACGGGATCCTTGCAAGTGGATTTGCTGGGCGCGCAGTCCAAGCTATTCAAACTGACGGTGAAATAGCAAGAATCATGCACCGCCATTAAACGAAGAACCCCCTTCGGCAGTCTGATGCCGAAGGGGGTTCTTTGGTTATTTTGCTCATCGCACCCATGCCTACCGCCCTGGAATACGGATCGTTACAGTAGTGCCGATGCCGAGCCTGCTGTATATCGATACGCCGTAGGAATCGCCGTACAGCAGCTTGATGCGATTATCGACATTGCGGATGCCGTAGCCGGATAATGCGTCCCCTCTTGCCGGAAGCTCCTGAGCGTGGCTCTCTTGCATGCGCATGCCCATCCCGTCATCAATGACCTTGAGAATAATGTCCGGGCCTTCCCGGTAAGCTTTGATCATAATGTTGATGCCGAGCTTATCGTCCCAAATGGCATGGTTCATCGCATTCTCTACGAAGGGCTGCAGCGTCAGCTTGACGATCGGACAAGGCAAGACGGATTCGTCGATCTGATAATGAACGCGAATAAGCTCGGCGAAGCGAATCTGCTGAATCGCTACGTAATAGCGGGTAAGCTGTATTTCTTCGTGGATCGATATTTTGTTTTTCCCTTTGTTCAAGGAGATCCGGTAAAACTTGGCGAGATCGGTTACCATTTTATTCATTCTAGGATCTGAATTGCGGATGGCAAGCGATGAGATGGATGCGAGCGTGTTGTATAGGAAATGCGGGTTGATCTGAGCTTGCAGCACATTCATCTCCGCTTCCTTTTTATCGATTTCCTTCTTGTACACATCAGAGATCAGAATGCTCAGCCGCTGCGACATTTTGCGAAGCACGTTCCCTAGCTGTCCGATCTCGTCGCGGCCAAGCGGACGGATGTCAATATGCTCGAATTCTTCCCGCTCGATGCGGCGGATGATGCCGACTAAATATTCGACGCGCTTGGTGAACAATCTGGCTGTGACATAGATAAGCAGCGCCATGACGCTGAAGCTGATTAGCGCAAAAAGCAGTATCCGCTTTGCCGTGTTATTGGCTTTGGAGAGAAAGCTGCTATAGGGGACGAGCGAGACGCTTTTCCAGCCGAACTTGGTCGTGTTGTAGACGACCAGCATTTTTTCGCCGTTAAACGTGGTGTCGAAACGGCCTTCCTCACTCCCTGGAAAGTCAGTCGTTATAAACTGCTGCAAAGGAAGGTTCAGCATGCTTTTGTCCTTCGTGGACATAATGATGCCTCGTTCGTTAACGATCAGCACGGTTTTGTCCGAAGACTCCTTCTCCATCAAACGGAATATATCCGATTCTAGAATATTGATTGTCAGAATGCCGTATACCGTATCCAGCTTGCCGATATTCAGCATCCGCGAGAGCGTGAACATCGACGGCTGGTCGATGACGGGAGGCGTGGATATGAACCGTACGTTCCCGTAGGTGTTGAGCAGCGACCGGTAAATGATCGATTTGCGGAAGTCGTCATCCATTCTTCTGATATAAATATCGTCCGTCGGTAGAGAGTCGTTGTTGATATAAACCGAAAGGGATTTAATATCCGGATTGGTTGTCAGCATGTTGGAAAAGGTGCTGTTAATATATTGATAGGCATCCACGTACAAAGAAGGATCCATCGAGTAATCATTCGTCAAATAAGCACGGAGCGTGCTGTTTAAATAGAGCGTTGCCGAAAGCTTCGTGTAGGTATCCAGCTTATTTTCCAAGTTCGAGTTGATCTGGGCGACGGACGATACGGAATTCGTGTACATCTGGTCAGAAAGCTCGCTCTTGACCGTTTGATAGGAATAGGAAACAAAAAAGAGCAAGGGAATAATGGCACCGAGTAAAAACATGACAAATAGCTTTTCTCTCAGCCGTAAATTGTTAAAGGGCCTCGTCAGCCAGCCCGTTAGCCGTTTCATGGACGCTCACTCCAGCCTAAAAATACATTTTCCGAAATTCGTTCGGTGTACTGCCCTTATGCTTGTGGAAGACCGAGCAAAAGTAGGAGACATTCTCATAACCCACGCTATGGGCCACCTCGCGCACCTTTAGCGCTTTATCCTTTAGCAGCTCGGCAGCACGGTTGATTCTGATCTTCGTCAAGTAATCAAGAATGGTTTCGCCCATTTTTTCTTTGAAAATCGTACGGATATAGTTCGGCGAGAGGTATACCTCCTTGGCAATTTCTTCGACAGTCAGCGGCAAGTGATGCCGTTCGGCGATGATCCTGACGATTTGCTCGGCGATCGCTTGATTACGGTCGATCTCCCTTTCACTGGAGGCCTTTCTCATCTCATCGCAGAAATGAAGGACATAGGCCTGAATATGCGCCGCAGAGGGCATCATCGAAATCGCTTTCCAATGATCCGCCAACAGCAGCTCCTTAAGCGAGCCTGCAAGCAGCATGGAGAAATGCTGCTCCAATGCGGTCAATAAACGAATAACGGCCCGGATAGCAAAATTCCGATCCATCCGTTCTTGTTGAATGCGCGCAAATAAGGATTCAAGCGCTATGCGAATCTGTTCCATATCCCCTGCCTGAATCGAGGAAGCCAGCTTCGCGGCGACCTGCTCGACATCCTCGTCGGCTTGCACGGTTGGTTTAAGGTCTTCAGGGACGATGATGCCGCCGCCTATTCGGTAGAACTTCTCTTCGTTGCAGGAGCGGGCTTGCACGTACGCATCCCATATCTGGTCAAGCTCGGTCTGCGGGGAAGACAAGCCAATCGTAACCTCAAATCCGAGGGAGAAGGACAGCTGAGCTTGGAAGGCATTCCAGAAGGCAGCACTGGATACCGGCGAGCGTTGTTCTTCCTTCCATTGATGAAGAATAAACAGCGCATGCGGCGCAGCCTCCACAATCGTAAAGGATGCCCATGACTGCCTCGCAAGGGTCCGAACGAATTCGGTCCGGTCGGCGGGTGCGGCTGCAGCTGCGGAAGATAGCGGAGCGGGATAGCCCGCAGGCGAATCAAAGGTCATATAGGCGGCTGTGAACGGCCTGCCATGTACGAAGTCGGCTGCGCTTTGCTCCCACTTCGTAATCCATTCCGACCGGGCAGCCGGGTCCGGCTCGCTGATCATGCGCATCATCAGCTTCTCGCGAACCCAATCCCCGCTTTGATCCGCCAGTTGGTCCTCTTCGCACTTTTTCTTCACCTTCTCAAGGAGGGCGAGCAGCTCCTCCATATCAATCGGCTTCAATAAGTAGCCAGTCGCTTCAATATTGAGCGCTGCTTTTATATATTGAAACTCGTTATGGCCGCTTAAATAGATGATCTTGACGTTTTTGTCGATTTGCTTCGCTCTTCTGCCGAATTCAAGGCCGTCCATGATCGGCATGCGGACATCCGTCAAAATAATATCAGGCTTAAGCTCGGTCAGCTTGCCTAGCGCTTCTTTGCCGTTGCGGGCGGTTCCTGCCACGTTAATGCCGATTTTGTCCCATGGCACATAATGCTCAATGGTCTCGAGCTCTATCGCTTCGTCATCCACTAATAAAATACTATACATGCCTGTCCCCACCTTTTATCTCATGTAACGGGATGTTTAACTAGTTTATCCGCTATGACGCATTTCAACAATGGAGCATTTGGAAGTGTGTCGCTTTGTGTTACGAATCGGTAAATGCTTGTATAGAATGAGCCGCCCGCCAGACCTATAATGAAAACACAAAGCAACGCAAGACTGGCAGGAGGCTATAACATGGAATCAACAATGAAAGCGGAACCAAGTAAATCCGTACCCCCAAAAGGGAAGCTCGGTATCAAAAAAGCTAGCGTGTGGGGGAGGCTGAAGGAGCAGCGGCTGTTGTACGTGCTCATGCTGCCGGCTTTAATCGTCACGCTGTTATTCTCGTACGTCCCGATGTTCGGGTTGTACATGGCATTTATTAATTATTCGCCTGGCGGCGGTTCGTTCTTCGGACAGTTTTTCACGACGGAATTCGTCGGTCTGGATTGGTTCAATTATTTCTTTACGAACGGTGACTTCTATCGGGTTATGCGGAACACGCTGGCGCAAAGCTTCTTATCCTTGCTGTTTGGCTTCCCGATGCCGATCATTCTGGCACTCATGATCAATGAGCTGAGGAACGGCTGGTTTAAGAAAACATTTCAAACGGTATCCTATATGCCTCACTTTATTTCGTGGGTAATCGCAGCCAATATCATCATTACGGTGCTCTCTTCCGAAGGCGTCCTCAATAACCTATTGACCGGTCTTGGAATTATAAATGAACCGATTCAATTTATGCAGAAGGGTCCTTTGTTCTGGTGGATTATAGCAATATCGAACACATGGAAGGATATGGGCTTCAACGCCATTATGTACTTGGCTGCCATATCGGCTATTAACCCGGAACTATATGAAGTAGCAAAGGTTGACGGAGCAAGCCGCTTGAAGCAGATTGTTCACATTACGCTGCCTTCGATCAAACCTACGGTCATCATTCTCGCTATTCTGGCTGTTGGCGGCATATTGAACGCAGGCTTCGATCAACAATTTTTGCTGCAAAACAATACCGTGCTCCAGTATTCGGAAGTAATCGATACGTACACATATAAATACGGTTTGCAAAACGGGATGTTCTCTTACGGTGCAGCTGTCGGTTTGTTCAAATCGGTCGTCGCTTTCATCCTGGTCCTAAGCGTCAACACGATGGCCAAAAAAATGAATGAGCAGTCGTTGTTCTAGTAAAAAAGAAAGAGGAGATCACGCTATGATCAAGTCCAAAAATGACTTTCTGTTTATGTCCGGCGTTTACTTATTCATCATCGCCGTATTTATCGTAACCTTCTATCCGTTCTGGAATATTTTCATTATTTCATTGAATAGCGCCGAGGATACGCTGCGAGGCAATTTGTATTTGTGGCCGAGAGATTTCAGCTTGGCGAGCTATAAGCAGATTTTATCCGACAGCGAGATTTGGACGGCGATTAAAGTAACCGTGCTGCGGACGGTCGTCGGTACGCCGCTCGCAGTCGTCGTCATCAGCATGCTGGCCTTCTCGCTCAGCAAGAAAGAGCTGGTCGGCAATCGCTTCTGGTCGTTGTACTTTGTATTTACGATGTATTTCGGCGGCGGTCTGATTCCGTATTACATGGTGCTGAAAAGCCTGCACCTGATCGACAACTTTATGGTCTTTATATTGCCGAGCATGATGAACGTCTTCTATATGATTATCGTGCGGACCTTCATGCAGCAGCTCCCTCAGGAGCTCGACGAGTCGGCCAAAATGGACGGCGCCAATTACATGCAAATTTTCTTTAAAATCATTTTGCCGCTGACGACTCCGGTGCTTGCAACCATCGGGATGTTCACGGCGATCATGCACTGGAATTCATGGTTCGATTCCTATGTCTTCACCTACAGCTCGGACCTGAAAACGCTTCAGGCCGTACTGGTCAAAATTTTGAATCAATACCAGACAGGCGCTATGGTCGGCGATGCGCAGCAGCTTGCCGATGCATCGAAACGAATGGCGGTATCGCCGGATACGATTCGGATGGCCGCGACGATGGTTGCAACCCTTCCGATCTTGATGGTGTATCCATTCCTTCAAAAGTATTTCGTGAAAGGCATGACGCTGGGCGCCGTTAAGAGCTAGTCATGCGAAGCACTATTTGTGGAGGTGATGCGATCGCTTAGGCGCAATGTTTTTTAGTTGAAATGTACTATAATAAGATCATGAACAAGGGGGATTTATACGATGAAAATGAAAAAATGGCTTGTAATGTTTCTTAGCGCTATCGTTGTCATTTCGGTTTTATCCGCTTGCGGCTCCAATAATACAAAAAACAACGGCAATGCTCCTGCTGCAGAGAATGGCGGTTCCGGGGAAGCGGGCGACAATGAGCCGTTGACCATTACTTTTTTCGATAAAAATACGGGCGATAAATTCAGCAATGCCGTTGCGGCGGAAATTACGAAACGTACGGGCATTACGGTTGAAATCCAGCAGCCGACGGGCAATCCGGCGGAGAAGCTTAACCTGATGCTGGCGAGCGACGATTTGCCGGACATGATCTTGTTTGACCGCAGAAGCGATCTCGTTAACAAATATATCGAATCGGGCGCCATTATCCCATTAAACGATCTCATCGACGAGTATGGTCCTGACGTTACGACGATGTATGGCGACGTATTGAACAAAACGCGCTACAAGGACGGAAAAAACTACTACTTGTCCAATTGGTACGGCGTTGAAAATGAACCGGTTTACGGCTTCAATATCCGCAAAGATATTTTGAAGGAGCTTGCCCCGGATAAGGCTGAGGGCGGCGTGCCGTTCACCGCATCCGAATTCAAGCAGCTGCTTCAAGATTTCAAGGCGAAATACCCGACGATCGAAGGCAAGGATACGACTGCGCTTACGATGGATGGCGAAAACTTTGGCGGATCGTTCGGCACGTTCAAAGGGATGTTTGGCCTGAAGCAATTCTACGAAAACAATGGCCAAATCCAATTCGATGTCAAGGATCCTAAATACCGCGACATGGTTATGTATATGAATGACTTGTACCGCAGCGGCCTGCTCGACAAGGAATGGGCGATTAACAAGAAGCAAGTATGGGAGCAAAAGCTCGCTACGGGCAACGTTTTCTCAACGACCGGCTCCTATTGGGATCCAGGTGCCGCGAATACGATCCTATTAAAAGATCGCGGCGAGCAGTCGCAGCTATTCCCGTATAAAGTGGTTGCGGACGGCGTAGATCCGGGCCAAACGACGTACGGCGGACGCAGCTCGCTGGGCTGGGACGCGATTACGATTACGAAGAAAAACAAAAATCCAGAGCGCACGATGAAATTTATGAACTTCCTTGCTAGCGAGGAAGGGCAGTACCTCTTGATGTGGGGAGTCGAAGGCGTTCACTGGGATATGAAGGATGGCAAACGTACGCCGCGTCCTGAGGTGCTTGCAGGCTTCAAAAATGATTTCAACAACTATGCGAAGTCTACTGGTATCCGTAAGTGGACTTGGTTCATCAAAAACGGCAAAGGCACAGACGGAACGCCTTATGACCTTGCTGGCCGCTACGAGCGCGGTGTCGTCGACCAAATGGCGATCAAAAACTTGTCGGATTCCGTTTACGATACCGTTCTCTTTGACGCATTGGGGCCGCAGGGCGGAACGCCTGAGGCATTGAATGAGCAAAAGGTGAACGACATTACGAAACAAGCGTTGACGAAAGCGATTATGGCCAAGACCGCTGAGGATGCGGGCACTATCTTTGACAAAATGCTGAGCGACATGAAAGCAGCCGGCGACGAGAAGGTTGAAGCTATCTTTACGACAAACTACAAAGAACGCGTGGAGCTTTGGAAATAATCCAAACGGCGCATAGGGGGCCGGCTCAGCCGGCCTCCTTTCATTATATTAGAGGAGCTGATGAAGATGGAAATCGGAACATTCATGATCGAGCACGGACAAGGCGAATTTATTGTGGCTAATGAGGTTATCCAGGCAACGGCAAACCTTGAGAGCGGCGAGCTTACGCTGCGCTGGAGCAGCGGCGAAGCCTTGAGCGGCCTTTATGCGGAAGCACGCTACGGGCTGGAGCAGCTGCGCTCAACCTATTACGGCAAACATTACGTTCAGAAGTCCGATATTCAACCAATCGAGGACGGGTTTGGCAAAGGCTTGCGCTGGAGCTTTGAACATGAGGAGCTTGGCAAACCGACGCTGCGCCAGCATTTCAGGATGTACGAGCAGCTGCCGTATTTGCTGACTGAGCTTGAGGCGGAGAGTGAATTCGATTGGGAGACGAATGAATTAACGCCGCTTGCCGCTTATTTGAATGATGGAAGCGTAGCCGAATTCGGCGACGGCTCCGGGCCTGTAGAGGAGATCAGAACGCTGTTCATCCCCTTCGATAACGATAAATGGGTGCGTTTTGCATCCCATGCGATTCCTTGCAGCGTGCAGAGCTACGAGACGACGGCGATTTACCGTTCGCAGAGCAGGAACGGCTTTGTCATTGGATCGGTTACGCATGACAGCTGGAAAACGGGTATCGTCGTGGAAGGTACCTTTGCGGAAGCGGTCGGAAGGCTGCGCGTCTTTGGCGGCGCAGCCGACATGCAGACGAGGGACACGGTGGCGCACGGCGCTCTTCGCGGGAAAAGCATCGTATCGCCGACGATCTTCGTAGGCGCGTTCGCCGATTATCGAGACGGGCTTGAGCAATACGGCAAGGCCAATGCCGTTCTTACGCCGGCACTTCCTTGGGAAGGCGGCATTCCGATGGGCTGGAACAGCTGGTCGGCCGTTATGAGCAAGCTGGATTACGAAGTATACACGCATACGTCCGATTTCTTTGCCAAAGAGCTGCAGCAGAACGGCTTCGCTGACGACAACGACAGCTTGTACGTGAATTTTGATGCATTCTGGAACAGCCTGCCCGAGGAACAGCTTAAGGATGCCGTTCGAAGGGTGAAAGGGAACGGCCAGAAGCCAGGCATCTATTATACGCCGTTCGCGTTCTGGGGAAGCAACCCGGATTCACCTGTGGAAGGAACGGATGGCCGCGTGCTCTACCGAGATATCCTCATTAAGGACCAGGCGGGGCAGCCGCTTCCGAAGCTGGATGGCGCGTTCCCGATCGATCCGACGCATCCCGAAGCGCAGGAACGGATCAAAAGAAGCCTCGACAGCTTTGTGGAGCTCGGATTTGACTACGTGAAGCTCGACTTTCTGACGCATGGCGCGATGGAAGGGATCTTCCATGATGTGAGCGTGCGGACGGGTATTCAGGCCTATAACATAGGGATGGCGCTTGTTAGGGATACGCTTGCCCCAGAGCGGGTCGGTCGTCCGTTCTTGATCAATTTGTCCATTGCACCGCTGTTCCCGCATGGCTATGCGCACAGCCGCCGCGTATCCTGCGACGCTTTCGGAATGATTAGCGATACCGAATATATGCTTAACGCGTTAACTTACGGATGGTGGATTAACGACAACCTCTATCGGTACAACGACCCGGATCACGTGGTACTGTACAAGAGCGACAACCAGCGCGCAACCACCGAGCATGAGGGCAGAAGCCGCTTAAACAGCGCCGTAATTGCAGGCACCTCCCTGCTGCTCGGCGATGATTACCGCGAGCCGGAGGCTGCGCGCCGGGCGAAGGAATGGATGACGAACCGCGAGGTTATGGCACTTGCGCGCAGGGGGCAAACCTTTAAGCCCGTTGAGGGAAGAAGCGGCAGCAAGGGCGAGAACTTGTTCGCGCTTCATACCGAGAACGGCGTGTATGCGGCTGCATTCAACTTCGACGGTGACGCGGGAAGCATAATCCTTGCATCATTTGCGAGACTTGGCATAGATTCCTCTAAGGGGATAGTTGTTCGAGATTTATGGAGCGGGCAAGAGCTGCATCTGGAAGCGGGAAGCGGCGAGCATGGCATCGAGCTGGAGCCAGCCGAGTCGAGGCTGCTGCTGTTTAAACAAGCTTAATCGAAGGATAAGCTGCTTAAATCGTAGAAAAACGAAGAGAAATGATTGTTTATTCATAAAAACCAAACAATTTGCGAAAAATCCGTGACCTTTGGCTTACTTTCCCGTATTATCCCCTATAGCGATTTCTAATCGCCTATCTAAGAGATGCTTGAAAGGGGAGAGATGTCATTGAGCTTCATGGATCAGAACCAGAACCAGCCGCAGAATCATAGCATGGGCGGCGGACGGCGGCCGCCAGAGCTGAAACCGGGTACATTAAAGAAAATTATTCTCGGCGCAGCTGCCGCAGTCGTTGTTATTTATGTAGGATCAACTTCCTTCTACACGGTGCAGGAGCAGGAGAGAGCAGCCATTCTTACGTTCGGCAAGTATTCCAATGAGACTTCAGCGGGGTTGCATTTCAAATGGCCTTATCCGATTCAGCAGGTCATAACCGTTCCGGCGGAGCTGACGCAGCGCATCCATATCGGCTACCGCCAAGAGGGCTCGGAATCCATTCCGGTCGATGAGGAAGCGATGATGATCACGGGCGATGAGAATATCGTGTCGGCAGATGCGGTTGTGCAGTGGAAAATTAGCAATATTCATGATTACTTATACAATATCTCGGATGCAGAGCAGTTTTTGCGCAATGCGGCAAGCTCCTCGATCCGTGCGGTAATCGGTTCGGAGAAGCTTGATTATGCGATTACCGACGGTAAAACGGTCATTCAGGATAAGGTTCGGGAGAAGCTGATCGAGCTGCAGGCCAAGTATAAAACGGGCATTCAGATTATCGATATTAAATTCCAGGATATCGAGCCCCCGAGCGGCCAGGTAGCGGAAGCGTTCCGCGAAGTAACGAATGCGCGCGAGGAAAAGAACACCAAGATCAACAATGCCGCGAAATATGAGAACGACCGCATACCGAAAGCGCGCGGTGAAGCGCAGGCTCTGCTTGAGAATGCGGAAGGCCAGAAGAAATCCCGTATCCTGAACGCGGAGGGCGATGTCGCCAAATTCAACGCGATATTCGGCGAATACAAAAACAACCCGAACGTTACCCAAAGCCGCTTGGTGCTGGAGACGCTCGAGAAAATATTGCCGAGCGCCAAAATTTTCATTACGAATTCAAACAGCGATACCGTCAACTACCTGCCTTTGAATGAGCTGCTGAAGAGCGGTAGCGGCAGCACGGTTACGCCGCCTGCCACAACGCCGCCTGCTTCGGAAGCTCCAAAAGGGGGTGACGCGCAATGAAAAGAAACCATTGGATAACCATAATCATTGCGCTGGCCGTCGTCATTCTAGGCTCAGGCTCGATGTTTATCGTGAAGGAAGGCGAATACAAGGTTGTGCTTCGGTTCGGAGAAGCCATGCGGGCCGTTCCCGATCCAGGCTTGAAGTTCAAGCTGCCGTTCATTGAAAACGTGTCGACGCTTCCGAAATATCAAATGACCTATGAGAGCAGCCCGACGACCATACTGACTAAGGACCAGAAGCCAATCGTGGTAGATAACTATACCGTTTGGCGCATTACGAACGCATCGCAGTTTTTGAGAACGGTGCAATCGGTAAGCGGAGGCATCCAGCGAATCGACGAGGCCGTGTACAACTCGGTTAGACGGAAGCTGTCCGAGGTCAATTACGATAACATCATCAGCGAGAACACGGCGCGGGGCAACATCAATGACGAGATTACCAAGGATGTCGTGACGGCGCTGACCAGGGACAACTACGGCATCGAAGTCATTGACGTTCGCATCAAGCGGACGGACTTGCCGGAGGAGAACAAGCAGAGCGTATACAACCGTATGATCTCCGACCGCCAGTCGATTGCGGCAAGGTACTTGTCCGAGGGTGACGAGGAGTCGCGCAAAATTACGTCCAAAGCGGACCGTACCGCGACTGAGCTGCTTGCGCAGGCGCAGGCTGACGCCAAAAAAATCGTTGCGGAAGGCGAGCGCGAAGCTGCCGTCATCTATAACAAAGCATACGGCAGCGATCCGCAGTTCTACAATTTCTACCGGACGCTTGAGAGCTACACGACCACGCTTAAGAATGAGCCGGTCATTATGATTCCGATCGATTCTCCTTATGCCAAAATTTTATTAGGCCAATAACAAGCAGTCCCCTTCGCCTTGGCGGAGGGGATTTGTTTTTGCGGCGATTACAAAATTTTAAACGGTTGATGCACAAAATATTGCATTGTTGGAAGCGCTCTCTAAAGGCAAGATAGAGGTAAGGACATATCGATTGTCCGTCTATCCATCCATGGGGAGGGAAATTAGGAATGAAGCAAGGAATAAGAAGAAGCTTGCAGGTCATGCTTGCGTTTTTGCTGTTGGCGGCGGGAAGTATACCGTTCGGTGCGGCTGTCTCCGCAGCGGCCGTAGTCATCTCTCAGGCAGGCAGTGTTGTAACCGCTACCAACGGGGAGCTAGTCATTACGTACGATCTGTCGGACGGGCGTGGGGATTTCAAATCCGGCAGCACGGTCATCATGTCAGACTTCTATTCGGATTATGGGGTTGTAGGCAGCACAAGCCGCATCAGCTCTTATGATGCCGGAACCCGCTCAGCAAGCTGGGCAGCTATCGGCGCCGACGGATACGGGACTGGCGGCAAGCAGTTGACGATTACGAATACGCTCGCATCCGGGTCGACCATTATTCTGACGATCAAGATGTACGAGAACCGGTCATTCGTGCTTGCGGGCATGACGGTGAACAAGTCTGTCAGCCAAGCGATAAACTTTATGGAGCCGATTGCATCCGCCAATTTGGATATCGGGGCGGGATCGGATAAACGCATTTATACGACGCCTTATACGAACAATTACGATTTCGGGGTGGCGCCTGTCAATGACTTCGGCAGCAGCCAGAACGGGAATGACCGGCCTTACGGAGCCGGAGAAACCTGGGGCGCATTTAACGGGACAAGCTACTGGGTCGCTTCCATGTTCGACAATGCGAACAAGCACGGATTTATTGCGGGCGCCGCGACGACCTTCAAGTGGAAAAGCATGCAATATTTGCGGCAGGCTAGCACGGCTAACGGCAGCTTAACCGGCTTCTCCGTTTATAATGCGGGAGGCCAGCAGAGCGGCACCTCGGTAGCCAGCGATCAATTTTTCTTGGGATATTTCTCTGACTACCAAGCAGGGCTTGAGCAATTCGGCGAAATGTACGCCGTAGCCGAGCCGAAGCTGGACTGGACCGACGATGTGCCAATCGGCTTCAACACATGGTACGCGTACTATACCTATCCGACAGCTGACGCGATGCTGCCGATGACCGATTATTTCGAAGAGCACCTGAAATCGCTTGGCTACAACTACATGAATCTGGATTGCTGCTACCAAGGCGTGGAAGGGGCAACCGATTTGCAGAACCTGGAGGATTTCGTGGACTATGTGCACGGGAAGGGAATGAAGGCAGGCACTTACTCGGCACCGTTCGCGATCTTCGACGACTTGGCCGATACGGTACCGGGCACCTCCTACACATTCGGCAATATCGCGCTGAAGGATGCAAGCGGTAGCCCGATCAAATCGTATATCAACACGTATATCGTGGATGCGACGCATCCGGGAGGGCGGGCTTACATCCAGTGGGTCATGGACAATTACCATGTAGCGCCGGGATTTGATTACGTAAAGCTTGATTTCATCGACCTCGGCATGTATGACGGGAAGTTTTACGACACGACGAAAAACGGCATGCAAGCCTATCGGATCGGCATGGAATTAATGCGCGATACGCTGCTGGCTGCTCCGCAGGACATCTATATCAACGAATCGATCGCTCCGCTTCTGCCAGGCGGGTACGCGCATGGCAGAAGGACTGGCGTCGATACGACAATCGGGCTTGAGTCCTATCCGGGCATTGAGCGTCAGGCATTCAACGCGGCAGCCTCCTGGTGGACGAATGGGACGCTGTACGCCTATAACGACGTGGATATGATTTTCCCGGAAAGCGTCATTGACGGGTTCAATAAAGTGACGCTTAACGAAGGCACGCTGCTCTCCACGGCGATCGCGCTCGGAGGCGGGCATTGGCTGGTCGGAGACAATGTACCGTTTATTTCGGAGGACAGAATGGCTATTCTGCAAAACGAGGGCATTCTGGATTTGGTCAAAAAAGGAAACGCGGCTAAGCCGGTTAGAATGACTAATTTCTATCATAAGCTTGAGCATTCGCCGAGCGCGATCTACTTAACGGACACGAACGGAGACCGTATCGTCGGTTTATCGAACTGGGATATGAACAACGCATCTGCCGTTACGGTTTCATTCAGCGATCTCGGGTTAAGTCCAAGCACGGCGTTTACCTTGACCGAAATCTACAGCCAGACGAAGCTTGGGACGTACACGGGCAGCTTTGCTAGGACGTTGAAGCCTGGCGAATCGATCATCGTCCGGATATCTGCGAATGCCTCATCGCTTCCGATTGCGCCGACGAGTCTAGCGCTCGGTAAAACGGCGACGGCATCGTCCACTTGGTCTGCCGGAGCAGGCTATGAGGCATCCAAAGCGATCGATGGCAGCCTAAGCACGAGATGGAGCGCCGAGAACGGAACTTCAGGCAATCAGTGGCTGGAGGTTAATCTTGGCTCTGCCACAAACGTGAACCGTGTCGTCGTCAGCGAATACGGCTCCGGAAGCCAGAGCTTCCAGATCGATACGTATGCGCTGCAATATTGGAATGGCTCGAGCTATGTGAATCTCAGCCAGAACTTTACGGTCGGGGACCGCAGAATATTCAACTTCCCGACTGTCTCCACATCCAAGCTCAGATTATACGTGAAGAGCGCAAGGTTCATTCCGTCCATTCAGGAAATCGAGATTTATAACGTTGCTGGCAATACGGGCAGCCGAATCGATCAGGACAACAGCGGATCAGCGTATTCGACGTATTCGGATATCCGCGCTTCGATTCAGCGGATGCAAACCTTCAGCCTTACGCAGTCGAGCTTACCGAGAATGGATGTGTATCTGTACGAGAACTACGTGAACAAACTGCCGGAGGATAACTTGTATCTCGACATCGTGTTATTGGATGCAAGCAGCAACCCGGTGCAGACGCTATTCAGCGCCGCCCTGCATCCGAGCAATATACCTGGGGCCGCTACGCCGTATGCCGTTTATCCGAGGTTGACGGGGCTGGATACGACGAAGAAATACGGGCTCGTGCTGCGTTCACCGGAAACGCTCGACGACAGCTCAACAAGCAATAAGTACGGTTTTGCGTATAGCGACGCGAATCCGTATGCCGGGGGCTTCGCCAGACTTTCAACGAATGGCGGCTCGACTTGGTCAACCGAGAGCAGCGGAAACCGCGATTTGATCTTTACCATTTATAAATAAAGCAAGAGGTGGACGGTCCTAGCGGCGAAATTGGCTGCAGGACGTCCGCTTTTTCTTGTTTGGATAAAGGTATTCGGGCAGCGGCTGTCGTAGAGAGAAGTGTGAATTGACTTTATGGAGGTAGGCTTATGCTCAGGTTCCTGCTTAATCGCAGCATCAAGACAAAGATCGTATGGAGCACCGTAATCATATCTCTCATCCCGCTGCTTATTCTCTCTTATTTGTTCTATGATACCAATGCCCGTTCACTGGAGCGGACCATGTACCGCAGCTCTGACCAGAACGCGGACTACATGTCTGATTATTTGGACAAATACTTTCAGAATTTATCGGCCTCCGCCCTGCAGGTTTATGGCTTCCAGCGAATTATGAACCTGATGGAACACGGCATTGATTACAATAGCGAGGAATTTTTATTTCTGAAGGACTCGTTGAGCAATTACTACCGGCTGGTCGAGAGCAGGAATGAAAATATCATTAAGGTGATGATTTACGGCAAAGACAATAAGCTTGCCGACAATTGGTCGCGGGCGGCCAGCTACGACAATATACGCCTTGGGGAGAATACGCCGTATTTCGAAGAACTGCTGGATCTGCAGTACCAGCATTCCTTGATGTTCAATTACACGGATGCTGCGCTGCAGCAGCGGTTGTTCGTCTACGGAGTGACGATCTACGATCCGTTCTACCGAACGAAAACAGGGACGCTAATCTTTTATATCCAAAGCAAAGAGATCGATAAAATCATCAAAACGTATAATTACGAGCCGAATGAAATTATATTGCAGAATAGGCACGGCGAGCCGTTCTATCTAACCTCGGACCATTACGTCTCAGCCATCGATCCGTATGAGCCGCCGAATTTGCCGGTAGGGAAAGAGAAGCATAACCTGCGTTTCTCCGAGAACAAGAGCTTGCTCATCAATACGTCTTTTATAAATAACGGAAATATAAGATTATCGATCGTCTACCCGAATACGGAGCTGGAGCACAGCCGGGAACAGCTCATGAACATTACGGTCAGTGCACTCGTGCTTGTGCTGCTGTTTATTTTCCTGCTGTCGCTGCTGTCGCAGCAATTCATAACGAAGCCGCTCTTTCTGTTAGGGAAAGCGATGAAGGCGGTCAGGAACGGCAATTTTCAAATTACGGTCAAACAGCCGACGCTTTGGCGCGACGACATATCGGAGCTTACGCGCAGCTTTAATTTCATGACGGACAAGATCCGCACGATGATCGAAACCGAATACGAGATGCAGCTGCGGAATAAGGAAGCGCATATTATGGCGCTGCAGATGCAGATTAACCCGCATTTCCTCTACAATACGCTGCAGACGATTGGCGGCAAAGCCGTGCTGATGGGCGACTACGAGATTCATGAAATGTGCCGCGCGTTAGGCGATCTGTTTCGCTACAGCTTCTATGAAGGCAATATGGAATCGACGCTGCGGATGGAGCTCGTGCATGCGAACAATTATTTGTACATCCAGCAGCTTCGCTTCGAGAATGCGATCGAGCTGGTGATTGACGTGCAGGAAGAGCTGATGGATATGACGATCATCCGCTTCGTGCTGCAGCCGATTATAGAGAATGTCATCGTGCACGGCCTTGTGAAGGACGATCAGAAGGAGCTTCTGATCCGGATTGGAGCTGTCTTCAAATCGGGAAATTTCATTCTAACGGTACAGGACAACGGCCCAGGCATGGAACCAGGCAAATTAGAGTCTTTAAGGTCGGACCTCAAATATAAATCGAAGGAACTGTTTGACGGCGTGTCCATCGGACTGAAAAACGTGCATGAGAGGCTGAAGCTCGTGTACGGATCCGCTTACGGGCTGGAAATCAACAGCCGATTAGGGATAGGTACCGAAATTGCAATCATCATACCGGATAGAAAGAAGGAACCCTCGGATGTATAAGGTGATGGTAGTTGACGATGAGCCATGGGGCAGGAAAGCAATCAGCAAAATGATAAGCGAGCTTGCGCCAAGGCTTGAAGTCATTGCGGAAGCGAGGCACGGGGAGGAGGCGCTGGCACTCATTGGGATCAGCAGGCCGCATATCGTTGTGACGGACATGAATATGCCGGTGATGAACGGGCAGGAATTTCTAGCCAGGCTGCACCGGGAATATAACGAAATCAAAGTGATCGTGATTAGCGGCTATTCGGAGTTCGAGTATTTAAAAGCGGCGCTCACTTACCGTGCCTGCGAATACGTATTGAAGCCCGTTTCGGCGGCGGATTTGCGGGAAGCGATGGCGAAAGCGATCGAGGCGATTCAAAACGAATCGAGCCTGCTGGAGCAGAAAAAACATGCCGAGGACGTGCAGAGCCTGAAGCGGGAAGCATTCCTTCAGCATATAGCGAGCGGCCGCATCCATAATGTAGCCGATATTTACGAGCAGGCGGATAGGCTGGGAATCCCGTGCGCGCAGGAACGTTTCTGCGTCGCGCTCGTTTCGCTGCGTCAATATAGGCCCATCGCAGATATAAAATTCCATGGCAACGCAGACCTATTGATGTTCAGCGTGGAGAACGTTTGGCATGAGCTTCTAAGCGCGGATTCGCCGCTCGTGTTCAAGACGGATAACCGGGAGCGGATCGTGCTTGCTTTCCCTGAGCCCTACTATGACCGGGCCGATATCAAGAGCTTGCTCGATCGGTTTCAGGAAGCGATGAAGAGGATGTACGCTGCTGACGTGCTTGTCGGGCTAAGCAAGGCAGGCGCTAAGCTGGAGCAGCTTCCTGCCGCTTTCGAATCGGCGCATGGCGCATTGCTCGCGAATGGCTTCCATGCTGCGGGACTGTGCATATGCGAGCAGGAAGTTATCCGGACCGACGCTGCCGGAGGTTTGCTTAATACCTTCGAGTCGAAGGCGTTCAAACAGGCGATCGCTTCACGCAGCGGCAAAGACATGAAACGCATCGTGGAGAGCTTGGCGAACAAAATCAGGCAGCTGCCGGATATCACGATACGCGAGGTGCATAGGGAGCTTACGCATCTGGCTGACCTGCTAAGCATGTCCCCAGGCGCAGCCTTGACACGACCAGCGATCTTTGAGCCGAAAGCGATCGCGCATATATTGGATGGCAAGGAGCTGGGCAGCTGGCTTGCCAGCACGGCCTTGTTCATCGACAACATAGCGCTCAGCCAAGAGAAATCGGAAACCGATCAGACTATTCGCGATATTGCCGCGTTTCTCGATGAGCATTATTTTGAGGATTTGAGCTTGGTCGACGTGGCTACGAGGTTTCATATCGATCCGAGCTATTTAAGCAAGCTGTTCAAATCGGTTACGGGCGAAAATTTCATCGAGTATATGAGCCGGAAAAGAATCGAGAAGGCATGCGAGCTGCTTAGCGGCTCTGATCGTAAAATCGTGGAAATCGCGGAGCTGACCGGGTACGAGAACCAGCGCTATTTCAGTCAGGTTTTCAAAAAAATGAAAGGCCAGACGCCGTCCGAGTATAGGGAAGCGAGCTTGGATAAAGAAAGCCCAGTCTAAAAAATTGAACATAAGGTGCACAATTTTTTAAATTACGGTTTGGGCTGCCGGGTTCTATGATAGAGGTAGAGCGAAGCAGATTCGTTCGCCACTCCATATTTCGCAAAGGGGAATTAGAATGAACAAAAGAGTATACGTAAGCTTTTGCCTCGCTATGCTGATGCTGCTTCTGGCTGCTTGCGGCGGCAATGACGGCGCGCCTGCAGCAACGGAAGAGGCCGGCAATAAAGGGGCAGAGGAGACCGAAGCAACGCAGGCTCCCGTGGAAGAGAAGCCCGTGACCATTTCCTTCATGCACTTTAAGAGCGACGTGACCGATGGGGTAGCCAAGATCGTCGAGCAGTTCGAGAACGAGAACCCGAACATCAAGGTAGAGGTTCAGCCGGTCAAATACGACGATTATTATACGCTGATCAAAACGAAGCTGGCAGGTGGGGACATTATCGACGTGTTCACGCTGAACTCCGGCGCCCAAGCGAAGCTGTTCTCAGACGGCGGGTATATCATGGACCTGACCGGACAGCCGTTTCTATCGAACTTTGATGAAAGCGTGCTGAAAGGGCAAGCAACGGACGGCAAAAATTTCGTTATGCCGATAAACGGCGGACCGATCGCCGTTTTTTACAACAAGAAAATATTTAAAGATTTAGGTCTCGAAATTCCAAAAACATACGATGCCTTGCTGGAAGCGGCTAACCAAATCAAGGCTGCCGGGAAAACGCCGTTCGCGCTCGGGTGGAAGGACGGCTGGACGCTTGGCATGTGGGCGACTCGCGATCTTCCGAGCTTAACGGCGCTTGAAGAGGGCCAAACGGACTTCTTCCAAAAGCTAGAGGTTGGCGAAGCGAAATTCGCGGATAACCCTGCAGTCAAAGTAACCATTGAGCGCGCGAAGAAGCTGTTCGAGCTTGGCAATAAGGATCAGCTTGGCGTAGACTACAATGGCGCGGTGGATCTTTTCTCCAAAGGCGAAGTCGGCATGATGTACATGGGTACGTGGCCGCTCCTTGATATCGAGAAGAAAAATCCGGACTTCTATAATAACGACCTCGGGTATTTCCCGTATCCGTTCAGCAACGACCCGGCATTGAACAAGCTAGAATTTAATCCGGATGCATCGCTAGCCGTAGCAAGCAATACGCCGCATAAGGAAGCCGCATTGAAATTCATGGCGTTCATGGCAAGCAAGCAGGGCGGAGACGCTTGGGTTAACAATATCAAATCGCTCAGCTACGTAAAGGGCTCTACGACAAGCATCGCGCCGGCGATGGATGAATTGCAGCCATACTTCGATCAAGGCCTGACGTATGACTCGCAAATTTACTTCGCGAACACGACGCTTGACTGGTCAACGCAATTCAGCCAGCAGCTGCAAAAATATTTCTTCGGCAAAACAACGCCGGAGAAAATCATTGCGGAGATGGATGATTGGATCGCCAAAAACCATAAATAACTTTACGGAAGCAAAAACACGGCTGAGCGGGAGCCTATATCCCGCTCAGCCGTATTTTTGGAGAGGAGCAGCTATGAGCGTTTTCAAGCGGACAGTAAAAAATGAATTTTGGTACGTGCTGTTTCTAATGCCTGGTTTTTGTTTATTCGCATTGGCGCTGCTGGTTCCGCTCGGCATGGGAATCAGATACTCCTTCACCGATTGGGACGGCGTATCCCAGTCGCTCCGGTATATCGGATGGGGCAATTACAAAAATGCGCTGACGGATGACGATTTGTGGATGGCTTTAATCAATACGTTTAAATACGCCATCATCCTAACGGTTGTGGTGAACGTTTTATCCTTGCTGTTCGCTCTGTTGCTGGATTCCTATTTGAAATTCAGAAATGTATTTCGTACCGTATTCTTTTTGCCAAGCGTCATTTCCATCGTGCTTTCAGGCTTTATATGGAGCTACAACTACAGCACGGGCCTTCCCAAATTGTTCAGCTTCTTCGGCTTTGACAATGTGACAAGCCCGCTCGGCAATCCGAGCTATGCGCTGTTTGGCGTCATTGTCATTGCGGTCTGGCAGGGAATCGGCGCGCCTATGATTATATATATCGCGGGACTTCAGGGCATTCCGCAGGAGATCGTCGAGAGTGCGAGAATAGACGGAGCGGGAACGTCCAAAACGCTGTGGCATATCGTATTGCCGCTGCTTGCCCCGTCCTTCACGATCAATATGGTGCTTACGTTGACGGGCGCCTTAAAGGTGTTCGACCTGGTGTTTGTAACGACGCATGGCGGGCCGGCGTTCGCTACCGAGGTTATGTCCACTTACATTTACAGCAGCTCCTTTGCTTCCTATAAGGGGGGGTACGGCATGGCGCTATCGATGATCTTTTTCGTCGTCCTTGTCATCGTGACGCTCATCCAGCTCTCGGTGTTTAGAAGAAGAGAGGTGGAAGCATGAGGAAGGTCAGGCATATTTCCGTTTTTATACTCGTTTCGGCATTGGCAATCGTCTTTCTGTTTCCCTTCTACGTGGCGGTGCTGATGGCGTTCAAATCGCCCCAGGAAACGTATGACGCTTTTTATGCGCTGCCGGCTAAGCTTGATTTGGCCAACTTCGCGCACGCGTGGGATACGTCCCATTATCCGACCGCATTTATGAACAGCTTGATTATTACCGTTGTGGCCATCGGGTTAATCGTGACCATTTCGGCAATGGCCGGCTATTCGATCGCGAGGCGGAACAAAAAGTTTTATCAGATGTTTTTCGTTCTGTTCCTCGCGGGCATGATGGTTCCTTTCCAAATTACGATGCTGCCGATTTATAAGCTTGGCAAAACGCTCCATATGATCGATACGCATTGGGGAATTATTCTCATTTACGGCGGTGCAGGCATCCAGATGGGGGTGCTGTTCTATACCGGCTTCATTCGGGCGATTTCGAGAGAAATCGAAGAAGCGGCTACCATCGACGGCTGCTCGACACCGGGCATATTTTTTCGGATTATTCTGCCGCTGCTGAAGCCGGTAACGGCGACGGTGCTCGTTCTGAACGCGCTCTATATATGGAATGACTTTTTGCTGCCGCTCTTGTTTTTGCAGGATGCGTCTTACCGGACGATTCCGCTGCAGCAGTACTTTTTCTTCGGGCAGTACAGCAGCGATCTGAACCTGGCGTTCGCATACGCCGTTATGGGCATGGTCCCCATTATCGTTTTTTTCTTGTTCATGCAAAAATACATCATCAAAGGCATCGCCGCTGGCGCAGTCAAAGGCTAGCTTACAGCAGCGCATAAACAGAAGGAGTGTTTACTTTGCCCATTACTTATTTGGAAGCATCGAAGATCTTCGAAATTCGCACGAAGCGTTCATCCTATATTTTCGGCATCAACGAGAAAGGAAACCCCCAAAGCTTGTACTGGGGGGAGCCGGTCGAAGCATCGGAGACCGCCGATCTGCTGAAAGGCTGGGGACACAGCTCCTTTGATGCCAGCATCGAGCGGGACATGGAGGAGTACGGCGGCTGGGGCGGAAGCCACTACTCGGAGCCTTGCCTAAAAGTTAGGTTCGCAGACGGCGTTCGCGATTTGAAGCTTGCGTATGAGAGCTATGCGATTATGCATGACAATGAACTGATCATTTCCTTGGCAGATATGCATTATGCGCTTAAGGTCGAGCTACGCTACAAAGCCATTCCTGAATATGACATAATCGAGCGAAGCGTATGCATTCGCAACGAGGAAGCCTCGGCTGTCGTTGTCGAGCAGGCGCTTGCCGCAGCTTGGTCCATGCCAGCTATGTCTGCTTACCGGCTGACGCATGTCAGCGGCCGCTGGGCAGGGGAATTCCAGCTGCGAAGCGACCAATTGACCGAAGGCAAGAAGGTGCTGGAATCCCGTAGAGGGTTTACCGGAGCGAGCGCCAATCCTTGGTTTGCCATCGATATCGGGAAAGCGGATGAACGCTCCGGCAGCGTATGGTTCGGGGCGCTTGCTTGGAGCGGCAACTGGAAAATGGTCGTTGAGAAGTCTAACTTCGGACGTGCTCGGGTAAGTGGCGGGATTAACGATTTTGACGGCGCCTTCACGCTTGCTCCCGGCGCGGCTTACCGATCGCCGGCGTTCGTGGGCGGGTTCGCCTCCGACGGGTTCGGCGACATGAGCAGAAAGCTGCATCGTTACCAAAGCGAATATGTTCTGCCGGGTTCCCGCATTCGAAAGGTGTTGTATAATTCCTGGGAGGCGACGGAGTTCGCCGTATCCGTTCAGGGACAGAAGGAGCTCGCGAAGCGGGCAGCCGCAATAGGCGTCGAGCGATTTGTCGTGGATGACGGCTGGTTTGGCGGCCGGAACAGCGACAGGGCGGGACTAGGCGATTGGCAGGTGAATCCGGAGAAGTTCCCGAATGGCCTGCAAGAGCTTATCGATGAAGTGAAGGCGCTTGGCATGGAGTTCGGGATTTGGGTCGAGCCCGAGTCCGTCAATCCTGACAGCGAGCTGTACCGCAAGCACCCGGACTGGGCGTATCAATTCCCGACACGCGAGGGCACGCTGCTGCGCAATCAGCTGCTGCTTAACCTCGGCAAGCCGGAAGTAAAGGCATTCGTCCTCGGCTTCATGAAGGAGCTGCTCGGCACGTACGATATTTCGTTCATCAAATGGGATATGAATCGAACCGTCACGGAGCCTGGCGCGCTGCCGCTGCATGAGCAGCTTGGCGAATCGGTTTGGAACAGGCATGTCGAGAACTTGTACGAGATTTGGGCAGAGCTGAGAATGAGCTTTCCCCACGTGGAGTTCGAGACCTGCGCGGGCGGCGGAGCACGCATCGATCTAGGCATCCTACGTTATGCGGACCAGGCATGGGTTAGCGATAATACGGATGCTCGCGATCGCCTGTCGATACAAGAGGGCTTCACCTTTGTATACAGCCCCTCGGTTATGATGTGCTGGGTCACGGAATCCCCGCATGGCTTGAACGGGAGAAGGCTGCCGCTGTCCTTCCGTTTCCACAGCGCCATGATGGGCGGTCTCGGCATTGGCGCGAACATTAGCTGCTGGACGGAAGAAGAGGCGGCGGAAGCCAGCAAGTATATCGCATTATATAAGCAGATCAGATCAACCGTAACGGAAGGCAGCTTGTACCGTCTGGCTTCATTTGCGGACGGAAATACAGCTGCCTACCAATACGTGAGCAGGGATGGGCAGGAGGCTGCCGTCTTCGCGTTCCAGCAAGCGCAATATTTCGGCTATCAGGAAAAGAGAGTGAAGCTGCAGGGCTTGGAGCCTGGCAGAACATACGAAGTGTTATCCGAGAATGGGAACAGCGTCGTAAGGCACGGTTCCAATCTAATGCAAATCGGGATACCCCTCGAGTTGTCCGGGGATTATGCGAGCAGCATGGTTAGACTGAAGCTGCTCGCGGAGTAAGGAGCAAACGTTCATGAAATCGAATGGGACAACGATTATTGATGCGTCGTACAAAGGTTTGCCTTCTATCGTGATGGAGAATGGATTCGTGCGGCTGGAACTTGTACCTGAATTAGGCGCTAAGCTCGTTTCGATGATTTATAAGCCATCGGGCAAAGAATGGCTGCTCGATTCGGGAAACAGGCCGCTCCTTCCACCTGTCTATGGATCGTCTTTCGCGAACGGGGATATGAGCGGCTGGGATGAGTGCTTCCCAACGATAAACAGCTGCTTGACCGAGAGTGGGGCGACGCTTCCCGATCATGGCGAAGCTTGGTCGCTCCCATGGTCTTATCGGCGTAGCGGGAGTTCAGTCTCATGCACTGTAAAAGGAGTGATGCTGCCGTTTCTATTTAGCCGCGAGGTTGCGTTCTTGGAGAACGGAACGATCAGGCTTTCCTATGAAGCGCGCAACGAAGGGGAGAAGGCGCAACCTTTTTTATGGGCTGCTCATCCGCAGTTCGCGATAGAAGAGCCTACGGAGATTGTCCTTCCTTCCGAAATGCAGCAATTGCTATGCGTATATGGCGGCAATCGCCTCGTTACGGGCCAACGCTACGCGTTCGCCGGCCAACGCCTCCTTCGTCCGGAAATAACCGGTGACGGCAGGAAATTTTATTACCCAGGCCAAGCTCCCGAAGGGTGGGCGGCTTTGCATGGGCAAGCTAGCGGCAATTATTTGCGGCTGCGCTGGCCTCTCGGGCAAGTACCTTATTTCGGCGTCTGGATCGATGAAGGCATGTATAATGACCGATCCGTTTGTGCGCTAGAGCCGGGGATTGGCTACTATGACGCGTTAGACGCAGCGGTTCAAAATGGGACTGCCCAGACGCTCATGCCGGCGGAGGCCTATTCGTGGCATCTGGATATTGAGCTGGGACAGGGAAGCCTTGCCTAAGCAAAGCTCTATATACGTTTCGAGCCGGACTTATACGCGGAATGGGGCAATGGGGAATTCATGCCTCATGGGATTGCGACTAGAGCGCAGGCGGCTGTTATGCCGGAGAGAATGTATCTCCTTGCTTATTAAATAGCGATACGAACAGGACGCTCCCGCGCGGGGACGTCCCGTTTGCTTTGGACCATGACGGGCATCAGCCCGTATCAGCCCTTCAGCTTGCTGCGGTAGTCGGAGGGGGAAGCGCCGATAATTTTTTTGAACAAGCGGGAGAAGTAATACGGATCGCTGAGTCCAAGCGATACGCTGATTTCCTTGATGCTGTTGTTCGTCAAATCAAGCAATTGGCAAGCTCTTTGCATTTTGAGCCGCAAATAATAATCAATGGGGGCATAGCCGGTTGACTGCTTGAACAGATGGTTAAGATGCTGCTTGGAAATGGATGTATGCGAGATGAGCTCATCGATGGTCATGTTCTTCTCAAGCCGATCCTGCATGTACAGGATGGCTTGCTCGATGTAAGCCTGTGTTTTGGCTTCCTGCTTCCTGCGCGGTATAAGCCCGATGAAGCTGAGCAAGTAACGCATCGTATGCGACACATGGATGAGATGCGGGGCCGAATAAGCCTTGGACGAAAGCAAATCGTAGCATTGATTAAATAACTCCCTGATTTTGTCCGAATCGGTTAAGGAAACGTGGATCGGCCCGGCTTCGAGCCCGCTGCTTTGAATAAGTGAAGCGATCTGCCCGCCTTTGAGGTGAAACCAGTATATGCTCCATGGATCGCTCTCGTCAGCCCCATATTCATGAGGCGTGTCCGGCGGGATAACGGCAACGGTCTGCTCTGACAATGCAAGGGAACTTTGGCCGGCAAGCTTGATCCAGCCCTTCCCGCCTACGCAAAAGATTAAAATATAGGAATCGCTGCCCAGCGGCCGCTCGCGATAATGGCTTCTAGCGCGGCGATAGTAACCGATATCGGTTATATACGTATCGCTAATCAATGGATGAGAGATCATTTCGTTCAGCTGGTAGGGAGGCAATACGATGATTTTTTCGTCATGGAAGCCTTCTGCTTTGCGAGGAATAGGACTTCGACCTCCTTTGTTTGGCCTAAGCGTATTTTACATTCCCGCTTGTTTAAAAACAAGCAGAATAAATCAGTGGAAATCAGAGTATCATCCATCATGAACAGCGGATAATCAATGGTAAGGATGATGCGGCTCCAGTATGGTATAGCTATAGGATAATTAACTGACCATGAGGAGTGAGTAGATTGAATAAGAACGAGCAACGAGCGCGCGCGTGGGAGGAAGTCGTACACATTCCAACCTACGGCGTAGGCAAACCCGATAAAAATCCGATGTTTTTGGAAAAACGCGTCTATCAAGGAAGCTCCGGCCGCGTTTATCCGCATCCGGTTATCGATAAGATTGAAGATGAGAAGCAGGCCAAGCCCTACCAGATGGTCATCCTCGAGAATGAGTATTTGCACATTGCCATTATGCCGGAGCTGGGCGGACGTATTTACCGGGCGATAGACAAAACGAACCAATATGATTTTGTTTATTACAACCAGGTGATTAAGCCGGCGCTCGTTGGGCTGGCCGGTCCTTGGATTTCCGGCGGTATCGAGTTCAACTGGCCGCAGCACCACCGTCCGAATACGTTCGGCCCCGTAGAATACCGGTTGGAGGAAAATGAGGATGGCAGCGCAACCGTATGGGTAAGCGAAATCGACCGCATGTACGGAACGAAGGTAACGGCAGGCTTTACGCTGCATCCCGGCAAGGCTTACTTGGAAATTCACGCACAGCTCTACAACCGTACGCCGGAGCCGCAAACCTTCCTTTGGTGGGCGAACCCTGCCGTTGCGGTGAACGACCATACACAGTCGGTATTTCCTCCTGACGTAACGGCCGTATTCGACCATGGCAAGCGCGACGTATCGAAGTTTCCGATTGCGACAGGCACCTATTATAAAATGGATTACTCGGATGGCGTAGATATTTCGAGGTATAAAAACATCCCGGTTCCTACCTCGTACATGGCTTACAAATCGGATTATAATTTCGTCGGCGGTTACGATCATTCCGTGCAAGCGGGTCTGCTGCACGTAGCAAACCACCATATCTCCCCGGGCAAGAAGCAATGGACTTGGGGCAACGGTGAATTCGGCCAAGCTTGGGATCGCAGCCTAACGGACGAGGACGGCCCGTACATCGAGCTGATGACCGGCGTATATACGGATAATCAACCGGACTTCACATGGCTGCAGCCTTATGAGGAAAAGTCATTCAAACAATATTTCATGCCTTATAAAAATATCGGTGTCGTCAAAAACGCTACCATCGACGCGGCGGTTAACGTCGAGGTTGATCCGCATGCGGGAACGGCGACGATTTACGCTTATGCGACCTCTCATTGCACGGGAGCTGCCATCGAGCTGAAGAGCAGCCGCAGAAATTATGTGCTGGAGACGGCGGACCTCTCGCCGAGCTCGACCTTCACTTCAATCGTTCCCTTGCATCCGGATGACCAAGAGCATGATTTGCAGCTTACGGTGAAGGATGCCTCTGGGCGGCTGCTTGTCAGCTACCGGCCGAAGAAGCCGGGCATCGAAGAAATGCCTGATGCCGCTAAGCCGCTGCCAGAGCCGCAGGAGCTTAAAACAAACGAAGAGCTGTACTTAGCGGGCCTTCATCTCGAGCAGTACCGCCATGCGACGTTTGAACCGGAGTCGTATTACTTGGAAGGGCTGAAGCGGGATGAATCCGATGCCCGCATCAATGTTGCCTATGGCACGCTGCTGCTTCGCAGAGGCATGTTCAAGCAAAGCGAAGCCTATTTCCGCAAGGCGATCGGACGCCTGACTTGGCGCAATCCGAATCCTTATGACAGCGAAGCTTATTACCAGCTTGGCGTATCGCTGAAGCATCAAGGGAGATTGGAGGAAGCTTTTGCCGCATTGTACAAATCGGTGTGGTCAGCAGCATGGCAGGACAGCGGCTATTTCACGTTGGCTCAAATCGCTTCGGAGAAAGGCAGTTTTGACGAAGCGCTTGAGCTTACGGAGCGTTCCTTGATCCGCAATTCCCGCAACTACAAAGCAAGGGATTTGAAAACAGCGATGCTTCGCAGGCTAGGCAGGCTGGAAGAAGCCATTGCCTATGCTTCGGAAACGCTTAAGCTTGACATTGCCGACTTCGGTGCCTATAACGAGCTGTATTTGGTTTACAAGGAAGCGGGGAACGAGGCAGAAGCGAGTAACGTTCTGAAGGACTTGAAATCGCTGCTGCGTGGAGACGTCCATAACCATATTGCGCTTGCATCGGATTATGCGGGAGCCGGCCTATATGCCGAAGCCATCGACGTACTGCGCCATATCGCGCCGAATGCGCAATCGGATGTATATCCTCTGGTTCACTATACGCTCGCTTATTGCTATGCCAAACAAAGCAACCAAGAAGCGGAAGGCCTTTATTTGACGGCTGGAAACCAAGCAAACCCGGATTATTGCTTCCCGAACAGCCTATTCGATCTTCTCGTGCTGCAGTATGCTGTCGAAGCGCGTCCGGATGATGCCAAGGCCCTTTATTTCCTGGGCAATTTCTACTACGACAAGAAACGCCATTTGGAAGCCGTAGCGCTTTGGGAGAGCTCGATTGAAAGCGACTCAGCCTTCTCCGTTGCGCACCGCAATGTAGCGCTTGCTTACTTCAATAAGCTGAATGATGCGGCTAAAGCAAGAAATTCACTGGAAGCGGCGTTTAGGTGCGACCAATCCGACGCGCGCGTGTTCTATGAACTTGACCAGCTGTACAAGAAAATAGACCTTGGGGCAGAACAAAGATTAGCTCTGCTGCAGCAGCATCTGCCGCTCGTGCAGGCTAGGGACGATTTGTATCTGGAATATGTAACGCTGCACAATTTACTGGAGAAGCACGAAGCCGCGATCGAACTGCTCGCGTCACGCAGATTCCACCCTTGGGAGGGCGGCGAAGGCAAGACGCTTGGGCAATACGTGCTTGCGCTCGTTGAGCTGGCAAAGAAAAAGCTTGCAGCCAGCCAATACGTCGAAGCCGCAGAGCTGCTCAAGCAGGCACTCGATAACCCTGACAATCTTGGCGAAGCGAAGCTGGCTGGCGCGCAAGAGAACAATGTATATTTTTACCTTGGCTGCGCGTACGAGGGACTCGGGCAATCGGCAGAAGCAGAAGCGGCGTTCAAGACGGCGTCGGAGGGGCTTGAGGAACCGGCAAGCGCCATGTATTACAATGACCAGCCGCCGGAAATGATTTTCTACCAAGGCTTGGCATGGTTGAAGCTGGCGAATGAAAAAGAGGCAAAGCGCCGTTTCAATAAGCTGATCGATTTTGCCGAGAAGCATTTGTTCGATAATGTCAAAATCGATTATTTTGCGGTGTCGCTGCCTGATTTCCTCGTATTTGACGAGAATCTGAACAATCGGAACGTGATCCATTGCCGGTTTATGATGGGGCTTGGCCAACTGGGGCTAGGTCGAATTCAGGAAGCCAATGAGCAATTCGAGCTTGCTATGGCTATGGATCGCAGCCATCAGGGAGCAGCCATTCACAAACGCATGAGCGTGTAAATATTAATCGGCGTCTGGCGGAAATATTCGCCGGATGCCGTATGTTCATTTTAAGAGAAAAGGAATGAGTCAGGGAATGCCTACGACACGGATAACGACAGCATTAACGGAGCAATGGAAGTTTCAAGCGGACCCTGCGGGCCTCGGCATGGAAGAATGCTGGTTTGAGAGCGGATTGCCGGATGGAAGAACAGTGCAAATTCCGCATACGTGGAACATCGAACAGGGACTGGAGGAGTATCGAGGGCTTGCTTGGTACAGCCGTGATCTGTACATACCGGAGGAATGGATAGGGAAGACGATTCGCCTGCAGTTCGATGCGGTGTACCGTGACGCTGTTATTTGGATAAATGGCAAGCAGGCTGGCTCGCACGGCGTCTCAGGCTACACGGCATTCGTCGTCGATATCTCTGCTTTTGTCTCGCATGGCCAAACTAACCGGCTTGTCGTTTCTGTTCAAAACGAGAACAGCGAACATGCTTTACCGATTCGGAACAGCTTCGACTGGGCGGATGACGGCGGCATCATCAGGGGTGTTTCGATGATTGTGACAGGAGCCGTTGCGATCGATTACGCGAAGGTCGATGCGACTCCGCGATTTGCCGGACCAAGCTCCTTTTCTGATGAGGGCTTGATCAAGGGGAAGATAAAGCTTTGGCGCTCTGCACCTGCGGGGCCGCTGCCTGTAACCGTTAATCTATCCGTTTGGAAGGAAGACAAGGTGATTGCTACCGAACGATATGATACGGTGGCGGAGGATCTTACTCTAACGCTGAAGGAGCTGCGAATTGAGCAGCCAGAGTTATGGCATTTCGATCATCCTCATTTGTACAACATCCATATCACGCTGGTTGTTAATGGTGTCGAAGAAGATCAGATTAGCCTTCATGTCGGCTTTCGCGAGATTATGACGGAAGGAAATCAGCTGCTGCTTAACCGTGAGCCTGTACGCTTGATGGGCGTGGAATGGATGCCGGGCTCTCACCCTGATAAAGGCATGGCGGAATCGGAAGCAGATCTTGTTAAAGTGCTGGAGCAAATAAAACACGCGAACTGCGTGATTACGAGGTTCCATTGGCAGCAGGATAGCCGCCTGCTCGATTGGTGCGATCGGAACGGCCTTCTTGTTCAGGAGGAGATTCCGCATTGGCAGCAGCCCGGCGAGCCGGACGACAGTTTGCTTCCGATCGCCATTCAGCATGCGGAGGAAATGATTGTTCGTCATTACAATCATCCATCCATTTATGCATGGGGAATGGGCAATGAGGTGAATGGCCAGGATGAGCGTACAATTAGCTACATGAAACAATTGAAACAGCATATGCTGACTCTGGATGAACATAGGTTCATTAATTACGTTAGCAATACGGTTCATTTTCAGCCAGAGAGCGACGCGACAGGGGAGGGGGATCTCCTCATGTGGAATGATTATATCGGTACTTGGCACGGTGACTTGGATATGCCACAGATTGTCCGCAACATCGACACGGCGTTCCCGAACAAGCCGCTTGTCGTTGCGGAATACGGATTATGCGAGCCAGCTTTTACAGGCGGCGATGAGCGGCGAATTAGCATCTTGCTGGAGAAGACGGAGGAATACCGCAAGCATGATGGAATCGCAGCACTAATCTTTTTCAGTCTCAATGATTACCGTACCCAGATGGGGGAAGAGGGCGTAGGCAGATTGCGGCAACGGGTGCACGGCACGACGGATATGCATGGCGAACCGAAGCCTTCTTACCATGCGCTTCGCGCCGTGGGTGCGCCATTCGTGCTGAAGGATGCTTACGCAAATCAGAATCAATCGTTGACGGTAATCTGGGAGGTCCGAGACGACATTCCGAAGCATGCGGTCAACGGATATACGCTTACGTTACTTTATACCAATGGCAGTAGCAGCGTTCATGCTATTCCTCCGTTAAGCCCGGGGGAGGAATGGCGCTTTGAGCTTTCGGCAAGCGAGACTGCCGCTGGTGGCGGTATTGGGTACACGATTAGCCGCCCTACCGGATTCTCGGTACTGGACGGAAGGCTGAATTTTACGGAGCTGGAATAGCTGTACAATCAATGCTGGATAAATATGCAACCGAAATGGTGGGAATATACCTTGTATCGTGCATATTCGGTTTGTTGCGATAATAGAGTATTCGCTCGTAAAGTCTCAGTAGCCTATTGACCGATGGTTTGATCCAGCTATTTTCTTAAGCTACGAGCTGCAATAGATAAGGTTTATTACAGGAGGAATCGCAATTATGACCACTTACACACTTAAGATAGACGGACCGAATAAAGAGATTAAGCCAGGCAAGCTGGCAGGCAACAAAGGCTCGAACCCAAAAGGAGAAAGCTATGGATTTACCAATTTCTATATGCTGCGCAATGAGCAGCCCATTATTCCGGTCGTTGGCGAATTCCACTTCTCGAGATTCTCTTATTTGCACTGGGAGGAAGAGCTGCTGAAGATGAAGGCGGGCGGCGTGAATGTTATCGCTACCTATATCTTCTGGAACTATCACGAGGAAGAGGAGGGCATTTTTAATTGGAGCGAGAACCGCAATCTGCGTCATTTCGTAGATCTCTGCGCGAAGCATGAGCTGCCGCTTGTGCTGCGCATCGGACCTTTCTGCCACGGCGAAGTTAGAAATGGCGGCATTCCAGACTGGGTATTCGGCAAACCGCTTGACATTCGCTCGAATGATGAATTGTACCTCTTCTATGCAAAGCGTCTTTACCGTCAAATTGCGAAGCAAGTCAAAGGCAGCCTGTTCGCCGAAGGCGGTCCGGTCATTGCCGTCCAACTGGAGAATGAGTATATGCACTGCGGTGCTCCGCTTGATTCATGGGCCTATAAAGCCGGCGTATTCATGAGCTCCGGGAAAGGCGGCAACGCGCATTTGGCCGAGCTGCGCCGAATCGCGGAGGAGGCTGGCATTACGCCGATGTTCTTCACAGCTACGGCATGGGGCGGGGCAGCCGTGCCGGAGACCGATACGCTGCCGATGCTTGCAGGCTATGCGTATACGCCTTGGATCCCGAATCAGCCGCCGAGCGGCGAGTACATTTACCGCGATTTGCATGTGAAGCCGTCCGAGGAAGTCAACTACGATACGCTTGATTATCCCGTCGCTTATTGCGAGATGGCGGGCGGCATGCAGGTCAGCTATACTGCCCGTCCGAATGTAAGCGCTGAGAGCGTGGAAGCGATGACGCTGGTCAAACTGGCCAGCGGCAGCAATCTGTTAGGCTATTATATGTACCACGGCGGCTCCAATCCGGTAGGAAAGCATGGCTTTCTTAATGAATACGGCCTTCCAAAAATCACTTACGACTACCAATCACCGCTAGGTGAATTCGGGCGAGTCGGCAAATCCTATGACCGTATTCGCTCGTTGTCTTTGTTTATGGATGCATTCGGCTCGGTATTGGCGCCGATGGGTACAGTGCTGCCGGAAGGGCAGTCGGCTATCCACCCGGAAGACACGGAGTCGCTGCGCTGGTGCGTTCGGCAGAAGGACGGCTCGGGCTTCTTGTTCTTGAACAATTTCCAAGATCATCTGGAGCTTCCTGACCGTGAAGGCGTACGGATCGAGCTGGACACGGCGCAGGGCAAAGTCGCTTTCCCGCATGCGGGACATCTCACATTGAAACGGGATGTGAGCGCGGTGCTGCCTTTCAACATCGAATTGGAAGGGGCGCTCATCGTGAGCGCAACCGTTCAACCGCTTACGAAGCTGAACGTGGATGGGCAGCCAGTGCTTGTCTTTTATGCGCATCCGTCGCTTGCGGCCGAGCTCGTATTCAGTCGTACGAGCGTTGCAGCTGTTGAGCTGGGCGCGTCGCAGGCTGCTGAGGAAGCTAACGTGATCGTCGTTACGCCGCAAGTCGGCAAAGAGCATGCGTTCACAGTAGTGCTGACGAATGGCCAAAAGGTGAGCGTTCTCGTTCTAACAAGAGAAGAGGCGCTTCAAACCTATAAATTCCGGCTATGGGGCGATGACAGGCTAGTTATTAGCGACAGCCGCCTTTACGCAAAGGACGAGCGTCTCGTTGCGACCTCTGAAGGAAAGGCAAGCTGGAGCGTATCCATTGCGCCTGCTCTGCCGGAGAAGGCTTTGCTGGCAAGCTTGGGGGCGGTTCAAGCGAAGAGGGAAGGGTTATTTCAAACGTACCAGATTGAGGTGCCTGCCTATGAGCCTGCGTTAACAGTAAGTAAGCCGCTGGAGAGAAGCGCTCTTGTCGAGCTTGATACCAACTGGCCAAACCATGTTTCGGATGTCTTCCTGAAAGTGGCGTACGATGGTGACGTAGCGGCTGCTTACCTAGATAACCAGCTGCTTACGGACCATATTCATTACGGGGAGGCTTGGCCGATCGGACTGAAGCAATTCAAGGATGACCTGGAGCATAAGCAGCTGCATCTGTCGATTACGCCCCTACGCAAAGGAACGGTGCACACCTTCGTGAACCAAGCGCTCGTTGAGCGGTTCGAAGGCGTCGAAATCGCGGTATTCCATGCTATTGAGCCGATCCCGTATTATACCGTAGCCTTATATAAAGCTTTTAATTAATCATAGAGAACCGGAATTTCGGCCGTCATGCCGAGACTCCGGTTTTTTTGCGTGTCCAGAGGGAGCAGCGCCTCGCGGCCCTCCCTTGGAAGGGAGGGTTTGGGAGGGTTCGAAAAGCCTTGGAAGGTTGGTTTTACTATAGAAGGTTGGTTTAACTATATTTGCAGTCTATAAACATACGTACAATTGCTATAGAGCCTCCGTTCATAAAGTAAATGGAGGTGAATGGAGGATGTACAAAAAAGGATATGCTAGTCGCAATATAAGAGGGAAGCTGCTAGTTTGCAAATATTTATCGGCTAATCGCGATCTGCTGCCTTATGTTCCGAAAACGGTCCGGTTTAGCCGTAATAACCTGCAAATGATGCTGGAGCGCTTTGACATGGTGTATGTCAAACCCGATGTGGGCTCGCTGGGGATTGGCATATTCAAGCTGAAGCGCGTTGAATCCGGCTTCGAGCTGTATGAGCTCATCCGCAAAAAACAAGTTCGCCGCATTTATGAATCGATAGATGGGCTGCATAAGCGGCTGCTGAGGGAAGGGGGACGCAAGCTCATTATCCAGAAAGGCGTCTATCTGGACCAGGTGAATGAATGTCCCTACGATATCCGGGCGATGGTTCAGCGCAAGCCGGGAGGGCACTGGGTTTGTACGGGCTTTATGGTCAAAGTCGGCGGCCGCAGCAAAATCGTTACGAATTACTATCAAGGCGGGAAGATTTATTCCATGAATAGGCTCGGCTTAGAGCAAGGATTGTCCCCCGAGGAGACAGCAGGGCGCATAAGACGCTTAACGGATGCTGCGCTGCGAATAGCATGGGCATTAAGCAAAAAACGTGCAGGCATGCATGAGCTCGGCATCGATTTCGCCTACGACAAGGAGCAGCAGCTTTGGGTGCTTGAGGTGAATTCGAATCACCCGCAGTTCCATCCGCTTAAGCAGCTGGACCGGGCAGCATATGATAAAATGAAGCGTTTTGCGGCAAGCTATGGCAGACGCGACGCGAAATAGACATTTGGAAGCAGTCCAAGATAACGGGATATGCTTCTTTTTTTATACAAAACTTTGTATGTTTCACGCGATAAAGGATTGTTCTATTTCTACGAGAAACGGATACCCTCCTCCTGCAGAGGACGGCGAAGCCGTTTCTTCTTGTACTTAAAAATGATGGCGCTTTCCCCGATGATTGAAAAGTATCATTTTTAGTTGTTCAGATAGCTATTAGTCGTTTTGGGATCGAGATAGAATACAAGAAGAACAACAAGAGCAAGGGGGATTGAGTAAGTGGCGCAGCTATCCGTTAATGAAGAGCTCGTTAAAAAACCTAAAACTAAACATGCGTTCCTGCGATTTATGAAGCAAATGGACATCCAGCTAATGGTGCTGCCAGCATTGCTTCTGATCATTGTTTTCAGCTACATTCCGATGTACGGCGTATTGATGGCGTTCCAGGATTACAGCATTTTCAAAGGCTTTTTTGCAAGCGAGTGGGTTGGATTAAAGCACTTTGACATGTTTTTCAGCTCACCGGAGTTTTTTGAGGTCATGCGCAACACGGTTGTTATCAGCTTGCTGAAATTTTTCATCGGCTTCCCGGCACCGATCGTGCTGGCCTTGATGTTGAATGAAGTGAAGAATATGATGTTCAAGCGGCTTGTGCAAACGGTGAGCTATCTGCCGCATTTTATGTCATGGGTCATCGTTGCAGGACTTATCATGTCGATGCTATCGACGGATAACGGCAGCGTGAACATTTTGCTGGAGAAAATGAATTTCATCGAGGAACCGATTAACTTCCTCTCGCTTCCGGAATTGTTCTGGTCCATCCTCGTATCGACGGGCGTATGGAAAGAGATCGGCTTTGGCTCCATCGTGTACCTGGCTGCAATCGCAAGCATCGATCCGAGCATGTATGAAGCGGCTTCCATGGACGGGGCAAGCAAGTTCAAGCAAATTTTCTTGATTACGCTGCCGTCCATTATGCCAGTCGTGCTGATCTTCATGATCCTGGCTATCGGCAATCTGTTGAATGCAGGGTTCGAGGATATTCTCCTGCTGGCGGTTAACCCGGTGCTCAGGGACGTGTCGGACGTTATCGATACCTACGTCTACCGTGTCGGAATCCAAAGCTCCAGATATTCTTACGCGACAGCGGTCGGCCTATTCAAAGCAGTAATCAGCGTCGGACTACTGACGATGGCGAACTACCTGGCGCGCAGAGCCGGCAGCAGCTTGTGGTAAACGATACAATTAGCCCGGAAAGGCGGAGGATGCAGTGATCAGGCTTAGCTTCGGAGACCGCGTCATGACGGTAACCATCTATATTATTCTCACACTATTGGCTTTTCTAACCTTCTATCCCTTCTGGAATGCGCTGGTCATTTCCTTCAACGCCGGCATAGATACAGCGATGGGCGGCGTAACCTTCTGGCCGCGCTCATGGACGCTGGAGAATTACGGCATCGTATTCAAGGACGAGCGTTTGGTTGGGGCTTTCCTCATCTCGATTGCCAGAACGGTTGTCGGTACGGCAGCTTCCATACTCGTGACAGCCATATTCGCATACGGCATCTCGAAAAAAGAGCTGATGGGCCGCAAGTTTTACATGATTCTGTGCATCATTACGATGTATTTCAGCGGAGGTCTTATTCCTTCCTTTCTCTTAATACGGGAGCTTCACCTGATGAACACATTCTGGGTATTCATTATCCCGTCATTGGTCAGCGTATGGAATATGATCATATTCCGTACCTTCTTTCAAGGCTTGCCCGCAGGCCTCGAGGAATCGGCCAAAATCGATGGAAGCGGCAACTGGGGCATATTTTTCCGAATCGTCGTGCCGCTCTCCGGTCCCGTTATTGCGACACTTTCGCTGTTCACCGCCGTTTTTCATTGGAATGACTGGTTTGGTCCAAGCATTTACATCACCAATGAGAAGCTGTTGCCCATACAAACGATGCTGAAACAAATTCTGAATTCAAACATCGTCTCCGATCAGATGTCACAGCTCGATTCCGCCGCGCAAGGCCAATTAGCCAAGATGCGGACGGTTACGAGCAAGTCGTTATCGATGGCGACAATGATGGTGGCTACCATCCCAATCATCATGGTTTATCCTTTCGTGCAGAAATATTTTGTCAAAGGCGTTCTTGTTGGTTCATTGAAGGAGTAGCTGGAACTGAATGTAGCGTGGTTTAGAGCGTAAGCTTTGAACATATAAAAAAGAGCTTGAAAGGGGATTTTAAACAGATGAAAACGAAAAGTAAACTGCTCGTCCCTATCGTCTCCGCGTTTATGGCCGTATCCATGCTTGCTGGCTGCAGCAGCAACGGCGGCACCAAGAATAACGGAGAAACGGCAAACAATACGGCGGATGCGAATAACAGCAACAAACCGGCATCGGTTTATGAACTTGGCAAGGAGCAGCTTGATTTCACGCTTTACGGCCACTACGATTGGTACACGATGCCGGCATGGGGCGGCGATATTACAAGCACATGGATCAGAGATACGAAAAAGGTAAACGTGAAACCGATCCACTCCGGCGGAGCGGCGCCTCAGAAGCTGAACACGATGATCGCAACCGGCGACCTGCCTGATGCCATTTGGCTGGAGCGCGTGGATGTAGAGAAGCTTCGCAGCGCGGATATGCTCGTACCGTTCGACGACTATTTGGACAAATACCCTAACCTGAAGAAGTGGCTGGGCGAGGAAGGCATCAATATGCTTCGCTCTGAGGACGGCAAGCTGTACCAATTCCCGAACTGGTACACGAAACAGCCAAACGGCAACGCTGGTTATGTCGTTAATAAAAAGATCTACGCGGAGCTAGGTTCGCCGAAGCTTGAAACGACGGATGACCTATACAGCTACCTGAAGCTAGTAAAAGAAAAGTATCCGAACGTTGTTCCATACGAGCCGCATTTGGCAAAGGACGGACAAGGACTTGACGTGCTGTATTCCGCATTCAAAGAAAACGATCAGAAGTTCCCGGGCATGCGTGCTGTGCCTAACGGCGACAAGCTGACTTCGATTTTCCTTGACCCGCAATACCGTGAGTATGTGCAGTATACATCGAAGCTGTTCCGCGAGAAATTGATCACGCAGGATGCGATGACGCAAACGATCGATCAAATTACGGAAAAAGTAATGACAGGCCGCGTTGCGGTATTCGCGGCGGCAAGCCCGACTGAAATTGCCATGCAAGCGCATGCCGAGCTCGTGAAAAACGATCCGGAAGCCGGATATTTCATGATTTGGCCGATTCATAAAGAAGGCATTGACAAAGACAAGGTTTTCCCTGGCACTTATGGTATGCTTGGTTGGAACGTAACGGTTATTACGAAAAAAGCGAAAAACCCGGAAGCGATCTTCGCATTCTATGATTGGCTGACTGGCGCAGAAGGCCAAAGCGCATTGATGTGGGGACCTCCTGGCATCTATTGGGATGGCGTAGAAGCAGATGGCGAGACGCCGATCTTTACGGAGAAATATACTTCCGATGCAGGCGAGCTGGCTAAGCTTCAAGCCATTACGACGAACCTGAACTGGGTGGGCAACACGGTATTCCTTGATACGACCAAAGCGAAATTCGAAGCAACGCTTCCTGTTGAGCAGCAAAACTGGTCGACTCGCTACCAACGCGAGATTACGTGGAAAACGCAATCCAACGCCACGGAATTCATTAATATCGATCCGCAGCCGGATACAGAGGAAGGCATCATCCGCCAACGTATCGAGGATATGTACCTTGAGGTTAGAGCGAAAGCGTTGTTCGCGAAAAATGATGCGGAAGTGCTGGCTATTCTCGATCAAGCGGAGAAGGACGCGCAGGCTGCAGGCTACGACAAGCTGCTGGCGTTCAAGACAGAGAAGTGGCAAGCTAACCTTGCGAAAATGAAAGCACAACAATAAATAGATCATGAAAAACGACGGGTATGCTAAGCTTTTTAGCATACCCGAGTTTTTCGTTTTTCCGGCGTTATTTTAGCTGCCTCACATTTCGTGTTTTTTCAAATTGGAGCTGATAGGTTGATGTATAAAGTATTGCTTGCCGACGATGAGAGGCTGGACTTGGAGGGGATGCGCACCTTCATTCCATGGCAGGATCTGGGCATGGAGGTTGTAGCTGGGGTAATGAACGGCTTTGATGCCTGCAAGGTTCTGGATACGGAGAAGGTCGACATTATCGTGACGGATGTTCGAATGCCGAATATGACCGGCCTTGAGCTGGCGAGACGCGCGCTTGAGCGGTCAAAGGACATTAAAATTATATTTGTAAGCGGCTACCAGGATTTCAGCTACGTGAAGCAGGCCTTGTCCTTGAACGCGGTCAATTACGTGCTGAAGCCAATGGATGACCAAGAGCTGATTGACTCCCTGCTTAAGGTACGCGGCGATCTGGACGAGGAGCGTCAAAGGCAGGATGCCTACTGGCAGATGGTTCCGATCGTGAAGAATGAATATTTGCTGCAGTTGCTCGAAGGTACGAGCAGTGAAAAGACGATTGAGGTACTCAGCCAAGAATACGAAATGAACCGGTTCCGTTTTCCCGGCATAGCTGCGGTTATTGAAATCGACGACCGGTCTTGGAAACCAAGCGAGGAGAACCAGGCGGAAGAAGGCGAGATGCAGCAGGTGGTGTCGTTGTGCAGGGAGCTTGGCGTGCGGCAAATTTGTAAATTGAACAAGACGCGAATCGCGCTGCTTATTGAGCACTCAGACGGTGAATCCATACCGGAGCAGGTTGTCAACCAGGTGAAGCGGAAATTTCCGTTCTCCATAACAGCTGGCGTAGGAGATTCATGCGGCACGATTGGCGAGCTGTCGCAGTCCTATATGCAGGCGGTAGAGGCGCTTGACCTGAAAATGTTCTACGGCAAAGGCAGGGTGATTGTCCACGGTGAGGTGAGGTCTTCCGAGAAAGAGGATGTCAAGCATTTGGATGCGAAGCTGGAAGCGCTGTTTGGCGCAATGTCCGGCTATGAGCTGGTCCGAATTCATGACGAGCTTGACGAGCTGTTCCAGATTGCCAAAAGCTTGAAATCTAAGCTGACGCTGCGCAATTATGCCCTCTACATCGTGATGAAGCTTGATAATTATTTGCAAAGAACGAATGAAAACGTGTACCAGCTGCTTGGCCTCGAGCTGAACAATTACGATATTATGATGCAGTTCGAGACGATCAACGACATTCATCTCTGGCTGCGGCGCCGCGTTTATGAAATTTCAGAGACGCTGCAAATGAACAAGCAAAAAAAGAATTGGAAGCTGATCAAGCAAATTATCGATTTCATGAAAGAACGTACGCATGATAACATTACGCTGCGTGATTTGGCGGAGCAGTTCTCTTTGTCGCCGAATTATCTCGGTTTGATATTCAAGGAAGAAACGGGCAAAAACTTTAGCGAGTATTTCATTCAGCTGCGAATGGAAAAAGCATGCGAGCTGCTTAAATCGACGAATCTAAAGATTTACGAAATCGCTGATCGGGTAGGCTACCGCCACCTGCCGTATTTCAGCAGACAATTCAAGGAAATGTACGGCATGACGCCGTTGGAGTATAGAAGAACATGACGAACGTGAAGCAGGAGCATCGCTACATGCCGTTTGGAATCAAGCTGATGCTTACCTACAGTTTATTTATCATCATACCGGTCATGCTGGTCGGCTATGCTGCCAATATCATATTTACGAACTCGATCCAAGAGCGTACGCGCGAGATCAATCACGGTACATTGGAGCAAATGAAGGATAATATCACTTATAAAATGGAGGACATGTCCCGTATATCGGACATGCTCTATTTCGATAGCAATCTAGCCTCGTATCTCAGGCACTATGAGGAGGGCTGGGTCAGCTATGAGGCTACGACCAAGCAGCTCCTTCCCAAAATCCAGACGACGATTGAAGCGGCAAACAACAAAATGCGCCTTGCGGTTTATTTGCACAACGACACGCTGCCCGAGATTTATCACAATTACAAAAATACGGATCCGCTGAATGCCGAAGGTCCTTTGTTTGATTTGTACCACATCACGAGAATTAAGGATAAAGCTTGGTACTTGAACTACCCGAAGGAGAAATACGGACAAACGCTGCAATGGAAGCAGATCGAAGCTGATCCCAAATTCGGCCATATTTCGCTGTTAAGGCGATTAGTTAACATGAATGATCCCATCACGCTGGAGGAGATTGGCTTCGTTCGCATCAGCCTGCGGCTGACGGATTTGCTTGAGAGCGTCGACTCCGAAAAAATCGGAAAAGGCACAAAAATTTTCGCGATCGACGAGAACCGCAAGATCATGTTTTCGTCCGGCGATACGGATTACCAGCTTGGGGAGACGCTAAGCGAAGAAAAAATTTCTAATTATTGGGTTATTGACGAGCAGCTTCCGGAGCTGAAATGGCATTTGCTGGCACTCGTTCCGACGGACATCATGGAAAAGGCGACAAATGAAGTAAGGCTGTGGACCATACTCATTTGCTTAGCCTGCTATGTGGTATTCTCTTTCGCTGGTTTGTTCATCTCTCGCTTCTACTCGCGGAAGGTATCCAAGATCATTCGCGTGCTGGACGCCTTCCAGGAAGGCAATTTCCAGAAAAAGATTATGTTCAAGGGCAAGGACGAGTTTACCTGGATTTCCGTTGCCTTGAATGAAATGGGCCAGAACATCGACGAGCTGATCCAAGAAGTGTATATGACGAACATCAAGAAAAAGGAAGCGGAGCTGGAGTCGCTGCAAGCGCAAATCAATCCGCATTTCCTTTACAACACGCTATCCTCGATCAGCCGGCTGGCCAAATTCGGCGAGGTGGATAAGCTGCAGCGGATGGTGCTGGATCTGGCCAAGTTCTACCGCTTGTCCCTTAACGAGGGCAGAACGGTCATTCCGATTAAAAACGAATTGGAGCAGGTCGGGGCATACATCAACATTCAGAAAACGAAGTTTGGCGATGGGATGGAAGCGTTTTTTGACATTGACCCGGACATATTGCGATTTACGACCGTAAAGCTCATCCTTCAGCCGTTTATCGAAAATGCGCTTGAGCATGCCTGGTACGGGGACCGCATTAACATCAGGATCGTCGGCAAGCTGAAGGACGGGTTGATTACGTTCCAGATCATTGACGACGGAATCGGCATTCATCCCGAAATATTGCGGCAGCTGTCAGATCCGGTGGAGAGCCTGAACGTCGGATACGGCATCCGCAACGTTGACGGAAGGATACGGCTGCACTTTGGCGCCGATTACGGCGTCAAAATCGTTAGCAAGCGAGGAATGGGCACGTCGGTTTGCATAACGATTCCGGCAAACAAAAAGTAGAGCGAACAGGAACGTCCTCATTATTATGAGGGCGTTTTTGTTTATACAAGACTTTATAGAGTTCACGCGATAAAGTATCTTTCTAATTCTAGAAGAAACGAACCTCCTCTTGCGGAGGACGGTGAAGCCTTTTCTTATTGCTTTTTAATCATATGTAATAAAACCTAACATAAGTATTGACACATCCGTACGTTACCACCTATAATTCGGTTAAACGTTAGGTTTTATGACAAATGAATATCGGTTCTCGAGCAAGTTGAATGAGAACGACAAGCAGTCTAGGGTTCCGTTAACGCCGAGCAAGTCGTTAAGCCTGGTCCGAGAGACGGCGTATAGATGAAGGGCTTTACATGTCCTCATCTATATAACACGGAAGGATAAAAGCCTGGGAGATCAATCTCCCGGGCTTTTATTTTTTTTAAATATAGGAAAGCATATCATTCTGCCAACCTTCTCTAGATTTCTACGCGAAATGTTAGCTTAGCCGCCAGAGGACGGTGTCAGCCGTTTACGCTTGGGCGCGGAGAACGGATGCTTATAAAAAACAGATGACTGGAGTGGGGAAAATGAAAAAAACGCTTAGATCAACAGCAGCAATTATACTTATCGTAGCTATGGGATTGGTAGCAGCATGCTCCGGAAACGCAAAGGATTCGGCAGGTGGAGCGTCAGGCGATCCGATAACGATCGCGCTTAGTCCTTGGCCGGGCTGGTACATGTGGTATTTGGTGGAGGAGAAGGGTTTTTTTGAAAAGCATGGCGTTGATGTGAAGCTTGAATTTTTCCCCGTATATAGCGATTCATTGCAGGCGATCGCGGCGGGAAAGGTTGATGCGAACAGCCAGACGCTCAGCGACTCGCTCGCGCCGCTGTCGAAGGGAATCGGCTTAAAGGCCGTGCTCGTGAATGATAACTCATTCGGAGGCGATGCCATTGTGAGCAAACCAGACATCAACTCCATCAAGGATTTGAAAGGGAAGACCGTTGCTACGGAGCTTGGGACGGTAGATCATTTCCTGCTGCTGACCGCGCTTGCCGAGAATGGCATGGACGAGAAGGATATCAAATACGTGAACATGACCGTAAATGACGCGGGCCCTGCATTTATTTCCGGAAATACGGATGCGTCGGTGCTTTGGGAGCCATTCCAAACCACGGCTGTCAAAGAAGGCAAAGGCAAGGTGCTTTATTCGTCCAAGGAAACGCCTGGGCTGATTCCGGATTTGCTCGTATTCCGTGAATCCGTCGTGGAGAAGCGTCCGGAGGACGTGCAAAAAATCGTCGATGCTTGGTTCGATGCGCTGGCTTGGTATGAAGCGAACAAAGAGGAAGCGATTAAGCTGCTCGCGGAGAAGGCGGAGTCGACGCCGGAGGACTTTAAGCTGGGTCTCGACAGCATTAAGCTGTTTGGGGTAGACGACAATGTCAAAGCATTCGAGAAACGCGACGATTACACTTCGCTGAGCTATACGGGCATGAAAACGGCCGACTTTCTTTACAATTTGGATATGGTCGACAAGCTGGACAGCGTAGACGGACTATTCGATCCTCAATTCGTAAATAACAAGGCTGGGAAGTGATAGACGATGAGAACGCCATTGCGACGTAAACCGCATACCTTTCAAATTTTCAAAGACATCGGCCCTAGGCCGTTTGCCGTAACGGCAGGTTTTTCTTTCATCCTGCTGCTTGGCATCTGGTCGCTCCTCAGCTATACGGAGACTGTCAGCCCAATCTTTCTCCCTAAGCCCCATGCCGTGCTTGTTCAGCTCATTCTGAATCTTGGCAGCCCGGAATATTGGGGGCATATCGGGATCAGCGTATTCCGTGTAACCGCGGGTTTCCTGCTTGCCTGCGTCATCGCGATTCCGATCGGCGTGTTCGCGGGAACGTTCAAATACGGGGAAGCTTTCGTAGAGCCGCCAATGGAGTTCATCCGCTATATGCCGGCCGTTGCTTTCATTCCGCTCATTATGGTTTGGGCGGGAATCGGCGAGTGGGCGAAGGTGCTGCTTATTTTTATCGGCTGCTTCTTCCAGCTCGTACTGATGGTGTCCGACATTACGAGGCGCGTATCGCATGATTTGCTGCATGCTTCGTTCACGCTTGGCGCGACAAGGTGGAAGGCAATCGAAACGGTTATTATTCCGGCTATCCAGCCGCAGTTAATGAACACGCTAAGGCTCATATTGGGCTGGGCCTGGACGTATCTCGTCGTTGCGGAGCTCGTTGCCGTGAGCAGCGGACTCGGTTACCAGATTATGAAGGCGCAGCGGTTCCTGAACACGGATGAAATATTCGTAGGCATTATTGTCATCGGCCTGCTTGGCCTAATCAGCGACCGCATATTCGCTTTCCTGAATCGCAGGCTTTTCCCTTGGGCATAAGCGTTCACGCGAATGAAAAAGGCTTAACAATTGAATATAGGTTCTCGGCATTGCGATTGAGAACGAATAGCTGTCTAGGGTTCCGCTTCAGACGGCCGACGGGTTAAGGTGAAACACCATTTCCGTCAGCCGTCCGTTGGCCTGGTCCGAGAGACGGCATACAGCTTTCTTTTAGTCAATAGGGAAGGAAGCTGTAGCACACGGAAGGACAAAAGCCTGGGAGATCATTCTCTTAGGCTTTCTTTTTATCCAAAATAGGTGATTTCCAAGGAGGAAACGGCGATGAGCAGCATTTGGAGCACAACAATCCGCCCTGGGGGCAAATGGTCCGGAACGATTAGCAGAGGCAGATTGGTCCGGTTCACCGCACTCGAAGCGGGAGCTAATCTGGCGATGCTTTTATTCCACGCAGGAGACTTATCCGAGCGCTACAATATGCCGGATACGTTAAAAGCTCAGCATACCTCGCATTTAACGAGGGGGAACGTGCTTATGAGCGATAACGGACGGTCATTGGCGAGCATTGTCGAAGACCAGCTGGGTTGGCATGATCCGATCTGCGGCTATACGAGCAGGGCGGCCACGGATTCGAAATACGGAAAAACGACGTACCAGGAGCTGCGGAATGAGTGGCTGCACAGCGGTCAGGAGAACTTGGCGGTCGAGCTCGTCCGAAACGGCTTAGGCGTGAGGGATTTAATGCCTGTCGTCAATTTGTTCTCCAAGGTGCATTGCGACGAGCTGGGCACGATGCATTACAGTCTGGGCCATTGCCCGGCGGGCGCTTCCGTGACGCTTAGAACCGATATGGATGTGCTTATCATTTTATCCAATACGCCTAATCCGCTTGATCCAAGGACCGATTATCCGTCCGTGCCCGTGCAAGTGGAAGTGCTGGAGGCGGAAGCCGTCCAGGATGATGATTATTGCTTGAACTACCGTCCGGAGAACCGGCGCGCCTATGAGAATACGCAGCAATATTATTTGCTGCAAGGAAAATAGAGCTTAAATACGAGCAATTAGGAGGAATGGTGCATGACAGTATTTAATCGGGTGGAGAGCCCCCGCTTGGCGGCAGATGCGGTATATGACGAAGTGATCGCAGCGGGTGACGGCTGGATGTATGACCTGGAGCCTGGGCAAGTGCTGCGAATCGTCGATTTGGAAGGGAACCAGGCGGCAGATACCTTGTTCTACGATGCGGAGCAGCCCGAGGACCACTATAGCGCAGTGGCGACAATTGCCGGGCAAGGGAACATTTATCTTACGGCAGGCTCGGTGCTGCTGGCCGAATCCGGCAAGGAATTGCTTAAGATCGTTGCGGATACCTGCGGGAGACATGACACGGTAGGCGGCTCTTGCTCTGCCCAAAGCAATACGGTCCGGTACTCGCATGATAAGCTCCATATGCATAATTGCCGCGATACGTTCATGCTCCAGCTGGCGAAACGGAACGAGAGCTATTCGAAACGGGACCTTCCTCCGAATATTAATTTTTTCATGAACGTGCCCGTTACGGCCGAAGGCGGTCTCCAATTTGCGGATGGCGTGTCATCGCCCGGTGCTTACGTAGAGCTTCAATCCCTATGCAGGACGACGGCGCTGCTCAGCAATTGCCCGCAGCTTAACAACCCGTGCAACGCCTATAACCCGACTCCGGTGCGGGTGCTTATCTGGAATCAATAGCGGCATATAGCCTAATATACACAGATTATAGATTGATAGGGCGAGGAGAGGTTACGATGTTTACGAAAATATTGATTGCGAATCGCGGCGCCATTGCCGTTCGAATAGAGCGTACCTTGCGCAAGCTTGGCATCGCATCGGTGGCCGTGTACACGGGCGCTGATCAGGATAGCTTACATGTTGACAATGCGGATGAAGCGGTATTCATTGGCGACGGGCCTGCCAAAGAGAGTTATTTGAATACAGAGCTTATTCTGAAGACGGCGCTTGAGACCGGCGCGCAGGCGATTCACCCAGGCTACGGCTTCCTTAGCGAGAACGCGGATTTCGCCCGTGCGTGCCGGGAGAATGGCATCGTATTTATTGGGCCGTCGCCGGAACAAATGGAAATGTTCGGCTTGAAGCATTCGGCAAGGGAATTGGCAGAGCGTGCGGGGGTGCCGCTGTTGCCTGGTACGTCGCTGCTAACGGAGCTAGAGGAAGCAATAGAACAGGCTTCGCGAATCGGTTATCCGGTCATTCTGAAGAGTACGGCCGGAGGCGGCGGCATCGGCATGCGGGTATGCGCGGACGAAGAAGCGCTGCGCGCGGCATTTGACGGCGTGAAGCATTTGGCGGAAACCAATTTCAAGAACGGCGGCATGTTTTTGGAGAAATATATCGCAAGGGCACGCCATGTCGAGGTGCAAATATTCGGCAACGCCCTCGGCGAGGTCGTCACGCTGGGCGAACGCGATTGTTCCATTCAGCGCCGCAACCAGAAGGTCATTGAGGAGAGCCCGGCTCCGAATTTGTCGGATGAGGTTCGCGACGCGATGTTTGGCGCCGCGAAGCGGTTGGCTGCAGAAGCCGGCTATCGCAGCGCAGGCACGGTTGAATACTTGTACGATCCGGATTCTTGTGCGTTTTATTTCCTCGAGGTCAATACCAGGCTGCAAGTCGAGCATGGCGTGACCGAAGAGGTGCTGGGCATTGATTTGGTGGAATGGATGGTTCGCGAAGCGGCGAATGAGCTGGTTGATTTGCAGTCGCTCGTTAGAACGCCCGTGGGCCATAGCATTCAGGCCCGCATTTATGCGGAGGATTGCCTGCAAGGCTTCCGGCCAAGCGCTGGACAGCTGGATCAAGCCGTATTCTCGGCGGGCGCCCGCAATGAGTCATGGGTGAGGGATGGGCTTACCGTCACGACATTGTATGATCCGATGCTGGCGAAAGTCATCGTGCATGGCGCGAATCGCGTTGAAGCGATCCAGAAGCTGATTGAGGCGCTTGGCGAGACGCGAATGTACGGGTTGACGACGAATTTGCAATATGTGCGGGAGCTGCTGATGGATCAAGAAGTCATTGACGGCCATGTATATACGCAGCTGCTGAATGGCTTCGAGCCGGCAGAGCGGGCTATCGAAGTGGTGGAAGGCGGCGTTCAGACGACGGTTCAGGATTGGCCGGGACGTGTCGGCCACTGGGACGTAGGCGTTCCGCCATGCGGGCCGATGGATCCTTATTCGTTCCGAATCGGCAATAAGCTGCTTGGGAACGACGATCACGCAGCAGGCCTCGAGCTGACGCTGCGCGGCGGCTCGTACAAATTCCGCAGCGCTGCATGGTTCTGCATTACGGGAGCTGACATGGAGGCGGAGCTGGACGGCGTGCGAACGGAGCTTTACAAGCCGACGTTAGCGGCGCGCGGACAGGTGCTCAGCTTCGGCGAGGCGCAGCTCGGCTTGCGCGCGTACTTGCTCGTAGCCGGCGGCTTCGACATGCCGCGCATACTTGGCAGCTCGTCGACCTTCACGCTTGGCGGCTTCGGCGGGCATGGCGGCCGGGCGCTGCGGACGGGAGACGTGCTTGGCATAAACGAAGGAGCCGAACCAACGGATATGCGTGAGCTTGCAATGGAAGAGCGGCCGCAGCTGACGCGCGATTGGACGATTGGCGTTATTCCGGGTCCGCATTGCACAGCTGAGTTTCTGAAGCCCGAGTATTTGAAGCAGCTGTCCGAAACGGTGTTCGAGGTGCATTTCAACAGCTCGCGCACCGGCGTTCGCTTGATTGGCCCGGCACCGTTATGGACCCGCGAGGATGGAGGAGAGGCAGGGCTTCATCCCTCGAACATTCACGATAACGCTTATGCGATCGGTACGCTTGATCTGACCGGCGACATGCCGATTCTGCTAGGTCCTGACGGTCCTAGCCTCGGCGGATTTGTCTGTCCGGTAACGACCGCTTCGGCGCAGTTCTGGAAGATCGGGCAGCTGCATGCGGGAGACAAGGTTCGATTCCAATTGCTGACGCTCGAAGAAGCGGATGGGCTCAGGGATGCACAGGAGGAGCGGCTCGTCTCGATCGGCACCGGCGCGCGAGACGGCATGCCATCCTCGGAGCTTGCGAATGAAGCCTCCGAGCTGACGCCGGACTACCCGCTTCTCGTTCAAAAGACGGAGGGCTGCCGTTTTCCGATTACCATTCGCTGCAGCGGCGACGAGAATTTGCTCGTTGAATACGGCGAGCTTGAACTGGACCTGCTTCTGCGCTTTCAAGCACACGCGCTTATGCTGGCAATCGAGCAGTCGGGGAAAATCCCGGTTCTGGATTTGACGCCAGGCATCCGCTCCTTGCAAGTGCATATTGACCGTTCCAAAATAACGGTTGGCGAGGCATGCGGCATTATTTTGGAGCTGGACAGCGCGCTTCCGCCACTGGAGTCGATACAGGTGCCCTCGCGTATCGTGCGCCTCCCGTTATCATGGGATGACCCTGCGACGCAGCTTGCCATTGACCGCTACCAGCAAACCGTTCGCCCGGACGCGCCGTGGTGCCCGAGCAATATCGAGTTTATTAGACGGGTTAACGGCTTGGATAGTCTGGCTGACGTACAGCGGATTGTATACGAAGCGAATTATTTGGTACTTGGGCTTGGCGATGTTTACCTGGGCGCACCGGTTGCAACCCCTGTCGACCCGCGGCATCGGCTCGTGACGACGAAATATAATCCGGCACGGACATGGACGCCGGAGAATGCAGTCGGCATCGGCGGAGCTTACATGTGCGTATATGGCATGGAGGGACCGGGCGGCTACCAGTTTGTCGGCCGGACGATTCAAATGTGGAACCGGCTGCGCAGCACGGAGAGCTTTAAGCCTGGGAAGCCATGGCTGCTGCGGTTTTTTGACCAAATACAATTTTATCCGGTGGAAGCGGAAGAGCTGTTGAAGCTGCGCGAGGATTTCCTTCGCGGCCGCTTTGAAGCCGATATTACGGAGACGACATTCGACCTTGGTCAATATTTGAAGTTTTTGGACGAAATCGAGGAGAGCGCTTCGGCATTCAAGGAGAAACAGCAGGCGGCATTCCAAGCGGAGCGGGAGAGCTGGAAGGAGCTTGGTCTTGCCGAATATGTTGCGGAGCAAGAGCCTCCGCGTTCAGGCGAGGAAGAAGCGCTGCAGGAGGGTGCCGCGGCGGTTCGCTGCACGATGCCGGGAAGCGTATGGAAGGTACTCGCGCAGCCGGGCCAGCAAGTGAAGAAAGGCGATACGCTCATTATTGTCGAGAGCATGAAGATGGAATTCTCGCAGCAAGCTCCATGCGATGGCATGGTTTGTTCCGTGCATGTAGAGCCTGGCGGGCAGGTTCATAACGGACAGCTGATTGTCGGCATTATGCAGCATAAGGAAGCGGAGGCGGCAGTATGAGCGACATACATTTTCCTGAGATTTTGACGGCGGAGTGGCTTCGGCTGGGATACGGCAGCGGGACATTGTCGCCAGCTGCTGTAATGGCAGAAGTGGTCCGGCGGGCGGAAGCGGATGCGGCAATGAACATATGGATCACGCCGCCATCCTTGGAGCTGGCGCAGCCTTATCTGGATCGGCTTGTGCAGATGGATAAGAGCAGTTCCCCGCTATGGGGAATTCCATTCGCCATCAAAGATAATATCGATTTGGCTGGCGTTCCCACAACGGCTGGCTGCGCGGAGTTCGCCTATTCGCCCGAAGAGCATGCGACGGTAGTCAAACGGCTGATTGCGGCGGGTGCGATTCCGATTGGCAAAACGAATCTGGACCAGTTCGCCACGGGACTTGTCGGTACCCGAAGCCCTTACGGCGAAGCCCATAACGCGCTGCGTCCGGAGCTGATAAGCGGGGGCTCCAGCTCCGGCTCGGCTGTCGCCGTGGCACGCGGCCAAGCGGCGTTTGCGCTCGGCACGGATACGGCCGGCTCCGGCAGGGTACCCGCTGCGTTGAATGGTCTCGTTGGCTATAAGCCCAGCCTCGGCGCTTGGCCGGTCAAAGGTGTCGTACCTGCCTGCGCAAGCCTGGATTGCGTAACGGTGTTCGCGCACCATTTGGAGGAATGCCTGCTAGTGGACCGCGTTGCGCGAGGAATCGATGAGTTTGATCCTTGGTCGCGAGAGGTAACGAGGCTGAAAGCAGAACGGCCTGCCAAGCTATGCTTGCCAAAGGAGGCAGCGGCATTCTATGGTCCTTTCGCAGAGCAATATGAGGCTGCTTGGCTTGCTTCGGTCGAGCGGCTGAAGCAGCTCGGCATTCCGATCGAGTATGTGGACGGCGAGCTGTTCTCGGCTGCGGCAGCGCTGCTGTACGGTGGTCCCTTCGTGGCGGAGCGGTGGGCAGATTTAAGCGTATTTATCGAAGCAAATCCAGGAGTCGCATTCCCGGTAACGGAGCAAGTGCTGCGTTCCGGCGCTGCAGCGGAATATGACGCGGCATCCGTGTTTGCCGCGCTGCATAAGCTGCAGTCCTATAAGCTGGAAGCCAGAAAGCTGCTTCAGGATGCCGTGCTCGTCATGCCGACCTGCGGCGGGACTTGGACGCGCGAGCAATTGAACCTTAACAAGGTCGGTGCGAACAGCGACATGGGCCGGTATACGAATCATTGCAATTTGCTTGATCTATGCGCGGTAGCTTTGCCGTCGGGCGATGCGGGCGAGAAGCTGCCGTTTGGCATTACGCTGTTTGCGCTTGCCGAGAATGAGCACTTCATAGTTGGTGCTGCACGTTCGATTCTAAGTGGAGGCAAGGGACCTACAATGTCCGCAGACCATACAAAGGAGCCTTTGCAGCAAGCAGCAGCAGTTGAAGCTGATCGTCCAGAGGCGATGATTACGGTTGCGGTTTGCGGCTTGCATATGCGCGGCTATCCGCTTGAGAAGCAGATGGAGAGCTTGCGGGCAAGCTTTGTGCGTGAAGCAAGCTCCGCTCCGCGCTATAAGCTCGTGAAGCTGCCGACATCGCCGGCGAAGCCGGGCATGATCAAGCAGCGGGAGGGGGGAGCAAGCATCGAGCTTGAGCTGTGGGAAATGTCGGCTGCTGCCTTTGGCGAGTTTGTTTCCTTGATTCCGGCGCCGCTGGGTATCGGGAAAGTTGAGCTGCTTGACGGGACTGAAGTGTCCGGCTTCGTTTGCGAGGCGTATGCTGCCGATGGAGCAGAGGACATTACCGCGTATCGCGGCTGGCGCCACCTGCCGCTAGGATAGGCTTTAATGCTAGATTGAACATGGACTCCTAATGCTCGTTAACCGGGCTTGGGAGTCTTTTTACGCATAGAGGACAAGTTCTACGTGATCAAAGGAAGCAGCTCCAGAAACCGTTTCGCGGCTGCGGGTTGCGGTACGCCCCGCAAAGTAGCGATGCCGATGCTTCGTGCCGGGATGACCGGGTTCAGCGGAATTTCGATTAGCGTTCCTGAGGCCAGCTCCTCCTGTATGTATTCTCGAACAAGAAAGGCGAGGCCGAATCCGCTGCGCGCGAATTGGGCGAGCAGGTCGAAGCTGCCTAGCTCGAGCTCAGGGGCCAATGTTACGCCGTTTGATCTCGCATACTCGTCGAGATAGCGGCGGGTGCCCGCGCTTTTTTCAAGCAGCAGCAGAGGATGTTCGGAGAGCTCTCCCAGCTGCAGCACGGATTCGCCAAGCGCTGCGTAGTCAGACCCGCAGGCGAGAACGTCTTGCAGAGGCGCGCTGACCCGGAATTCAAGCTGGTTGTCAGAAGCAGGCATATGCACGACGCCGAAATCGATTTTGCCTTCTTTCAGCAGCGAAACCGTCTCGGGTGTCGTGCGATTCGTTACGCGGATGCGAATGCCGGGGTAGTCTTTGTGGAACCGCTCCAAGTAAGGCAGCAAATAATGCTTGCACAGCGTATCGCTGGCGCCGATACTGATCTCTCCGCTTTGCAAATTTTGCATTTCAGCAAGCATTTTCTCCCCTGTCTCCATAAACCGGTATGCTTGCTCGATGTAACGAAACAGCACCTCGCCTTCTGTCGTGAGCTTAACTCCCTTTGCCATTCGAAAAAACAACGGCCCGCCGAGCTTAGCCTCGAGCTGCTTAATGGTATGCGTGACAGCAGGCTGCGTAATAAACAGCTGCTCTGCCGCGCGAGACAGGCTGCCCGTTTTGGCTGTCCAGTAAAAAACCCGATACCACTCCATATTAACGATCATATATATTATCCCACCTAATGACTTGTATTAGTTATATCAATTATTCTAATGACGTTATGTTTATTATAATAAACGGCGTAGGGTGATAACAAGATCGGGAGGCGATAGCTTTGACGGTTACGGCAATCGTAGGGGCAAACTGGGGAGATGAAGGAAAAGGCAAAATGACGGATGCGCTCGCGGGAACTTCTTCATTCGTCGTTAGGTATCAAGGCGGCAGCAATGCGGGGCATACCATCATAAACGATTACGGAAAATTTGCGCTTCATATGCTGCCTTCGGGTGTGTTTTATCCAAATATAACGAATGTGATTGGCCCAGGCACCGCTTTGGATATCGATGTATTGCTCCGTGAGAGGGAGGAGCTGCTTGCAAGAGGCGTGCCCGAGCCGCGAATCCGGGTATCGGATCGTGCGCAAATCGTGCTTCCCGTCCACCGTTTGTTTGACGAGCTAGAGGAGGAACGGCTTGGCGGGGCTAGCTTTGGTTCAACGAAAAGAGGGATTGCGCCTTTTTATTCGGACAAATACGCGAAGCTCGGCATACAGGTTGCGGATCTTTATGACGAGGAGCGTCTATTGCAGAGGCTTGAGCAATCGCTGGCAGCCAAAAACGTGCTCCTCGTTCAGCTTTACAACCGGGAGCCCATCCAAGCACGCGAGCTGCTCGCGCACCTTAAAGTCCAAGCAGATGAGCTGCTGCCGTTTGTTTGCGACACAAGCAGCCTGCTGCATGACGCGTTCCGAAAAGGAGAATCGATTCTATTGGAAGGACAGCTCGGTGCGCTTCGTGATCCGGACCATGGCATTTATCCTTTTTCCACTTCGTCCTCGACGTTGGCGGGATATGCACCCGTTGGAGCCGGACTGCCGCCGTATGCGATTAAACGAATCATTGCGGTTGTCAAAGCGTATTCCAGCTGCGTAGGAGCAGGACCCTTCGTAAGCGAGCTGCATGGTGCTGAAGCGGATCAGCTGAGGCGGCTGGGGGGAGACGCCGGGGAATTCGGTGCATTGACCGGAAGGCCGCGCAGAATGGGATGGTTCGATGCGGTAGCGACGCGCAACGGCTGCATGCTGCAAGGCGCGACGGAGGTGGCGCTTACAAACCTCGACGTGCTCGGCTATTTAGACGAAATCCCGGTATGTACCGGTTATGAGCTGGATGGCGAGATCATAAAGGATTCTTTTCCGGTTACGGCCAAGCTGCATGGAGCGATGCCAGTCCTGCAGCGCCTTCCGGGCTGGCGGAGCGACATTTCGCAATTGCGCCGTTTCGAGGAGCTGCCGGAAGCAGCGCAGCAATATGTTCGCTTCGTAGAAGCATCCATCGGGGTCAAGGTAGGCAGCGTGTCCGTGGGTCCGAATCGCGAGCAGCTTATTACCTGCTGAGCAGGAAGTCATAGCAAAAAGCAGCTTCCTGGCAATCAGGAGGCTGCTTTTTCTTTACGCGGCCAAAACGTATAGCTGAAGCTGATGGCAAAATCGATGCCGAGCACGAGCAGCCATAACCGCAGCGTATCCTGCAACGTTTCCGTTCGTGCCTCATGACCGACCATCAGAATCATGCCGTACAGAATAACGGCGCCGATTAAAAAAGCAAGCAGATGGCGGAGCCAGCCAATCCGCTCGTAGCGCGCATGCGCTTTGCCGGATTTCGGCTTGCCGGCAGGCTCGGGCCCGTTAGCGAATCGATGCGCGAACCGCTCATCCGCCCAGCTGATCATGCGATGGCCGAACGCGATGGAAACGCCGATGTAGACGGCCGCCAAGCTATGGGCAAAGGTGGCTTCCGCGCCGCCGCGCATATCATAAACAGTGGCGATGACCAGAGCGAGATCAATAAGGGGTGTACTGTAGAGCAGTACCTTACCAAGCTTCTTAAGGCGGAAAACGTACCGGCATACCAAGCCGGCAAGCACGAAAACCCAAAAGCCGATTTCGCATCCAATGATAAAAGCAGTAATCATGTTATTCCTATCTCCTTCTGTTAAAATAGTGTAGCAGGATTCCATTATTTAGATCATTTAAAAGGGGATGAATTCGTGTATGGGCAAGTTGCTTGTAGTGGGTAGCATTAACATGGATATTGTCAGCACCGTTAGTCAGTTTCCGCTCCCGGGGGAAACGATAGCCAGCGTAAGAACGGACTTCTTTCCGGGCGGCAAGGGGGCGAACCAGGCAGTTGCGGCTGCGAGAGCCGGTGCGGATTGCGGCATGGTCGGCGCAGTTGGCGACGATTCTTTTGCTGCAGCTTTGCTTGCGGCGCTGCAGCAGGATGATATTGCCACTGAACAAATATTACGCAAGCCGGGCAGCTCCGGTTTCGCCATTATAACCGTTAATGAAGAAGGTGAAAACCATATTGTGCTAACGGCGGGGGCTAACGGCCAGCTCACGGCGAAGGATGCGGCGGATGGCGCTGGAAATTGGGGCGATATATTCGCAGTTCTTCTGCAAAATGAGATTCCATGGGATACGAATTTAGCCGTTATGAGCAGCGCGCATAGCAGCGGTGCACGTGTGTTCTACAACCCAGCCCCAGCGCATGCCGTCCCTGAGCATGTTTTTCCGCTCTTGCATACACTGATCATGAATGAAACAGAGGCGGCGGTCATTACGGGCTTGGCAGTCAATGATGAGCATTCTGCGAAAGCATCAGCCGAGTGGGCACTGGATAAAGGGGTAGAGGAAGTGATTATCACTTTAGGAGCAAAGGGCTGCTTCTATTTGAATAAACAAGGACAAGCCGCCGCCGTGCCAGCGTTCAAGGTTAAGCCGGTCGATACGACGGCAGCAGGCGATACCTTCTTTGGCGCATATGCGGCTGCAAGCGCAGACGGCTTGCCGGCTAAGGAAGCGTTAACCTTCGCGGCGGCAGCTGCAGCGCTAGCCGTTACGAAGCAAGGCGCGCAAGCTTCGATACCGAAGAAAGCGGATATCGAGGCATTTCTTCTGAGCCAAAGGGAGAAATAAAAATAGGCTTGCAATAACTAATGGTATTAGTTTATTATAAAACTAATAACATTAGTTTATTTGAGGGGGACATTTGGCATGAGAATGACGCGCGAGAAAACGGTGGTCCAGCTAACGTATTTACCGAAGGTTTTTCCTGTAAATTGTTATTTGGTGGAGGAAGATACGAGCTTGACGTTAATCGATGCTGCGCTTCCCGGCAACGTAAAAGCCATTATGGAGGCAGCGGTTAAGCTGGGCAAACCAATCACGCGTATCGTTCTAACCCATGCCCATGATGATCATATCGGTGCTCTCGACGGACTAAAGGCATTGCTCCCAAAGGCTGAGGTGTATATTTCCCGAAGGGACGCAAAGCTGCTTAAAGGGGACCGTTCGCTCGAGAGTGGTGAACCAACCGGACCTATCAAGGGCGGGGTTCCCACAAAGGTACTCACTAAGCCCGATGTATTGCTGGAGGATGGCGACCGCATAGGCTCGCTCCTTGCGGTGGCTGCACCTGGCCATACGCCTGGTTCCATGGCTTTCATGGATACGAGAAACCGGATTCTCATTGTCGGCGACGCTTTTCAAACCCGTGCGGGCGTGGCCGTATCCGGACAAATAAAGCTGCTATTCCCCTTTCCGGCTATGGCGACCTGGGATAAGCGTTCAAGCCTCGAGTCAGCACGCCGATTAAAGGATTTGAACCCGTCGTTGCTGGCTGCAGGACACGGTAACATGCTCGTCCGGCCGCTGGGAAGGATGGAGAAGGCAATTGCCGAGGCAGAGCGTTCGTTAGCCAAATAGAATCCGCAGGAGGAGAACAGAGATGTCACCGAGAAGAGGGCTCGATTTGCCGACAATAGTGGAAACGGCTGCCGCGATTGCCAATGAGCATGGCATGCAGGAGGTTACGCTTGCGTCATTGGCGCAAAGGCTTGGCATACGTTCACCTTCTTTATACAATCATGTGAACGGGCTGCCGGGATTGCGGGTTCAGCTTGCTATTTGGGGACTGAAGAAGCTGACCGTCGCGATCGATGAGTCGTTGGAGGAGCAGTCAGGCGATGAAGCCATTCATGCCATCGCATCCGCTTATATTCGTTTTGCAAGAGCCGAACCGGGGTTATATGAGCTGACGCTGCGATCGCCGGATGCGGAAGACGAGGAATATATGGCTGTCGCGCAGCAGCTTGTTGATAGGCTCGTGAATCAGCTAAGCTATTATAAGCTGGACCGCGACATGGCCATTCATATCGTACGAGGGTTTCGCAGCTTTCTGCACGGCTTCGCTTCGATTGAGCAGAAAGGCGGCTTCGGCATGCCGCAGGCCATCGACGAAAGCTTGCGCATCGCCATTCAGACTTATTTGAACGGGCTTCGCCAGCTTTAGCGGCCAAAATGAAAATAGCCACAGCCCCCTCGTTCAGGGCTGTGGCTATTGTTTAATAGGCTTGTTGAATGAGCGCGGCTGCACCGATCAGGCCGGCATCCTGCTGCAGGAGCGCGGGAACGATTGCCGCTTCTCTGCCGGACGGATTGAGCGCGTTTTTGGATACGTAATCCCTTACAGCCGAGAAAAGCGGGTCGCCAACCTGGGAAACGCCCCCGCCGATCACGATTTTGTTAGGGTCGAGTATGTTAATGAGCGATACGCAGCCCATCCCGATTGACGTGAATACGCGATTCACAAGCTCGGACATTTGCGGATCGCCTTCTGCCGCCAGATCAAAGGCTTCCTTGGAGGTAACCTCGCGGCCCAGCAATTCGGTCGCTTGGCGGGCAACGGCCGTTCCGGATGCCACATTCTCCCAAGGGGTACCGGCTTGATCAACGAGCATAAAGCCAGCATCGCCAGCATTGCCAGTTGAGCCTGTAAGGAGCTTGCCGTGCATGAATATGCCTGCGCCGATTCCGGTGCTTATCGTGATGAATATGAAATGCTCCGAATCTTTTGCTGCGCCGATCCACTTCTCCGCAAGCGTCGCCGCGGTTGCATCGTTCTCCATTTTAATAGGAAAAGGAAGATGCTTCTTAAGCTCCTCCACGACCGGAAAACCCCACCAGCTTTTGAGATTCGGAGGACAGGTAAGCTCGCCTTTTTGCGTGTTGAGCGGCCCTGGAGCCCCTACGCCAATGCCTTTTATGCCTTCAAGCGATAATTTTTGCTGCTCCGCAAGCTGCTTTACCGCATCCGCTACTCTTCCCAGCATTTCTGATGGCGAAACGGTTAAATCCGTTTTTAATGAGCCTTTCGCGAGTACTTCGCCTTGCTCGTTTACGAACCCGAATGCTATTTTTGTACCGCCGATATCAATTCCAATTGCAATGCCCACGAAATGCCCTCCTATGATTGAAGAAAATACAGCGCTAGCCTGAGAAAAAGTCTACCACACTCCACGCGTATTAGGAAGAACGCTAGGTTTGTAGGCCCTGTTATCCATGCTTATTTTACCCTGTACAAATGTAGGGGAGTGTAGTAATATCCAATCAAATGAAAGGCTAGAGAGAGGATCCTTTGCTTAAGCAAAGGGTCCTCTCAGCGTGACTAACCAATATGCGAAGAAGGTTGCCGAAAAAATGAAGTCAGAGTCCAAAGCAAGCCCGCGTTTCATGAAGTTTGGAATGCCGATGACCCGCAATGTATGGCGGAACGCCCGGATCGACCTTGGTGCCTCCTGTTTATTCAGCTTGTTCAATGTCGTGATGAATCAATTCTATATCGCGTTTGCGATTCAGCAGGGGGCGAGCCGATTTGAGATTGGCCTGCTAGCCGCGGCTCCTGCCATCGGCTTGCTGTTCTCGCCCTTCTGGGCAACCTTGATCGAGAGAACCAACAATCCGAAGCCGTTTGTCATGATTCCGAATGCGGTGGGGAGAATGCTGCTGCTCCTGCCTGCGATCTTTGCGTATCCATCCGTTTACGTCGTTGCGGCGTTGTTGTTCCAATTGCTGATGGGCATACAATCCCCTGCGTACGCTGCGCTCATCTCACAGATGTATCCCTCCGACCTGCGGGGAAGATTGATGGGATACGTGCGCGTGGCAATGGGCGGCATCATGATTCCGCTTGCGCTGCTCGTAGGCAGCTGGTCGGATGCATTCGGCCCCTCGGGACCGCTTATTGCGGCATCTGTTATTGGACTATTATCGATCGGGTTATTCAATAAAATCAAATTACCGGTACAAGAGCGGAAGCAAACGCCGATCGTGCTTCAAAAGACGAGCCGCTTTCCGCTGAAGGAGCAATGGAAGCTCGTTAAGGAGAACCGAACGCTAGGCGTGTTCCTCGCGGCTACGACATTTGCAGGCTTTGGGAATATGCTCGCCAATCCGCTGTACCAGATCATTCAGGTGAAAGTATTGGAGCTCTCCAATATCGAAATCGGCTTTGCCCGCGTGGCCTATTATACGGCTTTGCTGCTTACCTTTCTCATTGCGGGCTGGATGATTGACCGGATACATATTAAGTATACGCTGCTCTGCGGCATTGCGGCCTATGCGATCGTTCCGATGTTGTATGGGCTTTGGGGCACGTACGCGGCGGTCATTACCGGCAACGCGATTCAAGGCATCGGCGAAGCGATATGGGATATTGGCATTCTTGCCTTCGTATTCCGGCTTGCTCCGGGTCGAGAGGCGATGGTATTCGGACTGCATTTGATGCTATTCGGTGTCAGGGGCAGCATAGGGCCAATTCTGAGCGGTACGCTCTCGAGCAGCGTTTCGTTAACGGTGCTCCTGGTTATCGCGTCAATCTGCGGCTGGATCGGGACGCTTTTGTTCGTATCGGGCAACTGGAAAAGAAATCCGCTTCTGAGAAGAGGTTAAATGATATTCAGCCTTCATTCAGTTCTTGTTCATCTCTCGTTCATAATCGAATGCTAGAATTCGTTATGGACATAAGGAATGTCGACCACATTCATAGGAGATGAACGATATGAACAAATGGAAAGTGATGCTGAGCGCCGTCGTGATTGCAGCGGCATTGGCAGGCTGCGGCGTGCAAGAGGAACAGGCAGGAGCGGAGGTACAAGCAGACGCTCAAGCAGACGCTCAAGCAGACGTGCAGCAGAATGGTGCTGGCGCCGGCGATGGAACGCAGCAGCAAGGCGGGGGTAGGCAAGGAATGGGCCAAATGGGCGCTCAGGCTGATTTGATGGGCAAAATCAAGTCGGTAGACGGACAAACCATCACCCTCTACAAGTCCGCAATGGGACAAGGGGGTCCGCCGCAGGGAGACGGAGCCGAAGGCGCTCCTCCCGAAGGCGAAGGCCAGCAGCCTCCAGCTGGAGGTGAAATGCCTGCGGACGGTGAAATGCCGGCAGACGGCGATCGTCCGGAAGGCGGCGGCCGAATGGGCGGCATGGGAGCGATGTTCTCCGACGAGACCGTTGCGATTACGGTGACGGATACGACGAAGATTACGAGCGTTACGTTCGAGAACGAGCAAATGGTAGAGACGGAGGTGGCGCTTGCGGACCTCAAAGCGGATGATATTTTATCCGTGATGCTGAAGGATGATACGCAGGAGGCGGAATCGATTGCGATTCGTACCGGCGGATTTGGCGGGGGCGGAGGCGGAAGACAGCCCCAGCAGCAGGAGGGGCAGGCAGCGACGGCAAGCTAGGGCAGCGAAAGAGCGGGATATGCAATACGGCTAATCGGGAAATTTCCTGATTAGCCGTTTTTTGTTGCGTTAGAGACGTGGAGCGGCTGCAGCGGTATCCAAAAATATGTCCATATCATCTATAAATGCGGCATATGTTTGCCTTTTCGATCCGTTTATGATGAAAACACGGAAGACGCTGCGTCTATCCAACATCATCATTAGGGGGATAAAAAAATGAGTAAAGCTCGCAATAAGTTTTCCATGCTGCTTCTAACGGTTACGGGCGCGGCGCTAATCGCTGCAGGCTGCAGCGGCGGCAACAGCGGCGGAGAGAATGCGCCGGACGATGGCAAAAGCTCGGGAAGCGGCAAAAAAACGGAAATTTTGTTTTGGTCGCCATTCTCTGGCTCAGACGGCCCGTTCATGAAGAAGATCGTAGATAAATATAACGGCTCGCAGGATCAGTACAAAGTCAATTTCGTCATTCAGCCTAACGGCGAATATTACAAGCAGCTCGATGTCGCGCTTAGTACGGGCAAGGAAAGTCCGGACCTGATGATTATGCACGTTGACCAAGTGCCGACATACGCGAGCAAGGACCAGCTTCAACCGATTGACGACCTTGCTGCCGGAGCTGGCATTAACAAAGCGGACTTTGCTGAGGCGGCAACCGATTATTCGACGCTCGACGGCAAGTGGTATTCCATACCGCTCGATATTCATCCCCTTGTCATGTACTACAACAAAGATTTGTTCGAGCAAGCCGGCATTGCTTCCGCACCGACAAACCGTACGGAGTTTGACGATGCGGTCCAGAAGCTGACCGATAAAGGCAAAGGCGTTTACGGATATGCGGTTCCGACATTATGGCCGCAGCAATTCATATTCCCGACTCTTGTCTGGCAGAATGGCGGAGAGCTTTGGAACGGAACGGATGTCGCATACAACACGCCGGAAGCGGTTGAGATGGTACAGTGGCTGCGCGGGATGGTCGACAGCGGCGTTTCTCCGGCAAACGTGCAGCAGGACGGCGAGAATACGCTATTCCTTCAAGGCAAAAACGCGATTCAGTTTAACGGGCCGTGGATGAAATCCCAGTTCGAGGAAGCAGGCCTGAACTTTGGCGTAGCGCCAGTACCGCAAATCGGCAAAGCGAAGCAGGCTGTGTTCGCGGGCTCGCACGGCTTTGTCGTTCCGAAAAGCGTGACCGACGAGAAAATGACGGCAGGCATAGGCGACTTTTTGAAATACGTATCGACGAATTCGATGGATTGGGCGGAATCGGGCCAAGCGCTTGCCTCCAAGCCGATGCTTGAGAGCGATGCGTTCAAAGCCCTTGAATTCCAAAGCAGCGTAGCCTCCGCATTCCCTTACGTTCAATTCGCACCGAATGTTTTGAACTGGGGCACGGTTTCCGAGCCGATCTGGGGCGAGCTTAACAATGCGCTGCTAGGCAAAAAGGATGCTCAGAAAGCGCTGGACGATGCAGTCGCCAAATCTCAGCAGGCGCTAAAGAAATAATTGCAGCTTAGGAGATGCAGCGCGGAGGCTGGGGATCGCAGAGTCCGTTCCCAGCCTCTAAGGCTGTGTGTGCAGGAGATAGAAAATTCGCAAAAGCGTTAGGGGGGACTCCGGTTGAAAACGACATTAACGTCACGTTTGACTTCCTTTTTGTTCATATTGCCTTATCTGGCCGCATTCAGTATCTTTCTGCTATTTCCCATCTTGTACGGCATCTACATCAGTCTGCATAATTTCGAGCTGTTGTCCAAGGATTACGAATTTGTTGGGCTCGCTAACTATATCACCATTTTTACGCCAGGCACTTACATTAACGATATTTTCTTTAGAGGCTTATGGGTGACCGCTCAATTCGTGTTATTTTCCGTGCCGCTGCTCATCATAGTCGGCTTGGCGCTCGCAATGCTCGTTAATGCGCTTCCCGCTAGAATTCGCGGCTTGTTCCGTACCTTTTATTTCCTGCCTTATGCGCTTTCCGCTTCTGTTATGGCGGTCATTTGGCTGATGATGTTTGACACGAACGCAGGTTTTCTGAACAGCATGCTCGCCAAGCTCGGCATAACGGGCATACCTTGGCTGACGGATACGCCATGGGCCTGGATTTCACTTATTCTTACTACCCTTTGGTGGACGATTGGCTTTAATATGATTATTTTCATCAATGCGCTCAATGAAGTTCCGGAGGATTATTATGAGGCCGCTTCGATCGACGGAGCGAACGCCTGGCATAAATTCACGAAAATCACGCTGCCGTCGATTCGTCCCGTTATGCTGTTTATTATGATTACGTCGACGATTGCTTCCTTTAATATCTATGCTCAGCCTTTCCTGCTCACCCGCGGCGGACCGGGAGACACGACGAAGGTTTTGCTCATTAACGTGCTCGATCAGGCTTTCCTACGCAAGGAAGTCGGCGCAGCCTCCGCGATGGCTATCGTCATGGCGCTAATCATTATTGTTATTTCAATCGTTCAGTTCAAGCTGACGAGCGGCCGGAAAGGAGAGGCTTAGATGGTGAATACGAGAAAGCTATGGGTCACGCTGCTGGCCGTAATCATTGCGGTATTTTTCCTGCTGCCGCTCGTTTGGATGATCTCGACTTCCTTTAAGAACGACTTTGAGGCTTTGTCCGGCAAAATGAATTTTTTCCCGCTTAAGCCAACGGTCGACAACTTCGTGCAAGGCATCAACGGCGAGCTTATGAACGTGCCCATTATCCGCTGGATCATCAATTCCTTATCGGTTGGCGTAATCGGTACGGTTATCGTGCTCATTATCGATTCGATGGCGGCTTACGCGCTAGCTAGATTGCAGGACCTGCCACTTCGCCGAATCATGCTGTCCCTGTTTATCGCATCGCTCATGATTCCTGGCGTATTGACCTTTCTTCCCATGTATATGGAGTTCAATGCGCTTCATTTGATCAATACGTATCCTGCGCTTATTCTGCCTGCGACGGCAGGCGCGTTCGGCGTGTTCCTGCTCTATCAATTTTTCTCCTCCTTCCCGAGAGAAATAGAAGAAGCGGCGCGCATTGACGGCGCGAATAAATGGCAAATTTATGCCCGCATCCTGCTGCCATCAGCGGTATCCATTATGGTGACGCTGGCGATCTTCACCTTCATGGGCATCTACAATGATTTCGTTTGGCCGCTATATGCGACGACTTCTCCGGAGATGCGAACGATCACGGCCGGCATTGCCATGATGGCAACAGGCAGCTACACGCAAAGCTACGGCAAGCTGATGGCCATGACGACGATTGCGACGCTGCCAGTCGTCATCGTATTCATCCTTGGCCAGCGTTCCTTCGTGAAGGCAATAACGCAATCAGCCGTGAAATAATAAGGTGCACGAGATTAATAGAGTTAACGTAGACGCTGCAAAAAAGAGACCCCAAAGGTCTCTTTCTGCACATTAGCGCATAAAGGCGGAGGGATAACATGATAAGGAATAGATGGCGGATGCCGTTAGCTGTTATGATTATTGCAGCTGCGAGCCTACTTATATTGGGGGTATTAATCATGAATCAATCGCGACATGACACTTCGTCGGACGGCGCTTATAATGGTCATGGCGGAACGTTCAAAAATACGCTGGCTGAGATGGATACGCCGGATCCGAGCATTTTGCACAAAGACGGTTATTATTATATGACCTTTACGCATAATGGGGCGGATATTATGGTCATGAAATCACGCACGCTTGATTTTCGCCATGCAGAGCGAAAGGTGGTATGGTATCCGCCAGTCGACACGATGCATTCAGCCAATCTTTGGGCGCCGGAAATTCAATATATACAAGGCAAATACTATATTTATTACGCAGCCGATAACGGAGACAACGCGAATCACCGCATGTATGCGTTGGAAGCGGAAACGGATGATCCGATGGGCACCTATGCTTTTAAGGGACAAGTAACGGATTCGACCAACAAATGGGCCATCGACGGCCTTGCGCTGGAGCACGATGGCGGGCTTTATTTCGTCTGGTCAGGCTGGGAGGGCGACCAGAATATTCAGCAGAATACGTATATTGCGCCTATGAGCAATCCTTATACGATCAGCGGCCCCCGCGTGCTGCTAAGCGAGCCTGATTTGGATTGGGAGAAAGCGGGAGGCCCGCCGTTTATTAATGAAGGGCAAGCGATTTTGAAAAAAAACGATCGGCTGTTTATCGCCTATTCCGGAGCAGGAAGCTGGACGCCTTTCTACAGCATAGGCCTGCTGGCCCTCGAGCCAGGAGGAGATCCGTTAGATGCCTCCAGCTGGCGGAAAACGAAGGAACCGCTGATGCAAATGGATGACGAAGCAGGCGTCTACGGCCCGGGGCATAACACCTTTGCCCAATCGCAGGACGGGACGGAGGACTGGATCGTTTACCATGCTACCTCCCTGCAGTCCGATGGCTGGAACAACCGCAAAGCCCGGGCGCAGCGTATCGAGTGGGGAACGGACGGCATTCCTTCATTCGGTGCCCCGCTAGCGCTTGACGCCGCGATTGAGGTGCCCGCAGGCGACGGCATCATTCAAACAAAGCATGCGCGCTCTGAAGGAGCGGACAAACTTACTTTTGACGGGATACACGCTGCAACGACGGCAATAGCGCCTTTCCTCATTCATTATACGAATGAAAGCGAGCAAGATTTGCGCGTTCAGATTGGCGCAGCAGGACAGGCTGGTTCGGAGCTGGCACTGCCGCCTACACAGCCAAACGAAACAGGCTATGCCTACACGGAGCTGATGCTGACAGGAGGGCTGAACCATGTAGATATTAAAGGAGGAGGAGCGGTTAGCGCCGTGTCAGCGATCGAAATTCCGCGTTTCGAAGCGGAATACGCACAGCTCTCGCCAGAGAGCGAATTAGCGGAAAGCTCGCTGAGCTCGGGTGGACGCTCTGTTCAAGTTTTGCCTGGAGTAAAGGAAGCGGTAAAATTCGAGAATATAAGGGTGCCCGTGAAAGGATCCTATACCATACGGCTGAGCTTGAAAAACAAAACAGAAGGCGCGCAACAGATTGAGCTGTCTGTTAATGGAGACCGCGCTGAGAGACTGACGGTCCAAGCAGCCGGGCGTGATGAATTCGTCGAGGTAGAAGCAACCGTTAAGCTAGGCGCTTCACCGAACTCTCTTGTCCTTGGGAAAGCGACGGACCGGCTGGAAATCGACTGTTTGGATCTTGTCCGCCATAATCATTAAACGAACGAAAAGCTGAACGAAAACGGAGGCTAAGCGATGTTTATTCAAAGAAGAGGATCGTCATGTCTGATTTGTATGATTATGATGCTTCTCCTCGCGGCTTTGGCCGGCTGCGCCTCCAAGGATGTCGAGGAACAGCCGCAAGGCGCAGCAGGGACAGCCGCAGTGAAACTTGAATTCTGGACACCGTTCAGCGGCGGGGACAATCAGTTCATGACGGAGATGGTCAACCAGTTCAATAAGGAGAACCCGTCGATTGAGGTTGTTCAGATGAACACACGGCTGGATGATTATTATTCCAGGCTGAGGACGGCCATTATGTCTGGGAGCGCGCCCGATTTGGCCATATTGCATCAGACGAGCTTGCCTCAATTCGTTCAGAACGGCTACATCGAGAAGCTGACGGAGCCTGCTCTCCAGGCTGGGCTGGATTGGAAGGGCTTCAATGCCAATATACTCGAATCGATCGTATATGACGGCAACCCATACGCGGTGCCGCTGGATACGCATGCGTTGGTCATGTATTACAACAAGAGCTACCTGCGGCAAGCAGGCTTGCTGGATGGAAACGATATGCCGATTATGAGCGGCGGCGCGGATGCCTTTCATGCATTCTTGAAGCAATTGAAAGCGAGTATCCCGCCGGATGCGGCCCCCTTAGCCCAGCCAAGCACGCGGATCGATTCCGTCTGGCTGTGGTGGTCGCTTTATAATCAGCTAGAGGGCGGAGGCGCTTTCTACAACGAAGAGCTTACCGAAGCCGTGTTCAACAATGCTAAAGCGCTGAAAGCGTTGGATTATATGAACCAGCTGTATAAGGAAGAGCTTATCCCGCCTAATATTAACGATTCGTTCAAGCTGTTCTATGATGGCAAGGCAGCGGTGCTTATTACGGGAATGTGGGGAACGGGTGCGTTCGAGAAAGCGCCGGGACTGGATTTCGGCGTTATTCCGATGCCGGTTTTGTACGACCATGCCGCGGTATGGGGGGATTCGCATACGATCGCGATTCCTACGAAGCATGGCATGACCGGCGAGAAGAAGAAAGCGGCGCTGATTTTTGCCAAATGGTGCGTAGAGCACGGGGCAATGTGGGCGGAAGCGGGGCATGTGCCAAGCATGACAAAGGTTGTGGCGAGCGAGCCGTTCAACGGCTTGAAATACCGCAGCGCTTATGCGGCAACGGCCAATTACGTTGCGTATTGGCCGCGCCATGTCAGGCAGTGGTCTATCGTTGAAATACTCATCCAAGAATTCGAAAAGATGAATTATTCGCAGCAAACGCCAGAGCAAACGCTGGAGAATGCCGCAAAACGGGTTAACATCGAGCTGAAGAAATAAGGGGACAGCCATGAAGCGGATCAGCAGCATGATCGGATGGTTCAAAAACCAGGAGCTTGCAAGAAAGCTTATTCTCATCAACTTTATACTTGTCATGCTACCGCTCAGCATTATGGGCTATTTCGCCTTTAGCAGATTCGCGGCTACGCTGGAGCAGAAGGTCGGCGATTATCAGCAGCAGACGATGAAGCAGCTCACGTTAAACCTCGATACGTACATGGCGGAGCTGGACCGCTTGACGCTCATGCCCTATCAATATGAGCCTATCATTGCGTTCCTGGAGAGCAAGCGCGACCATGGGCAGGCTTTGACGCTCGAGGAGATTAAGCAGCTCAACGGGTTCGTTTCGCAGGTTTTTCTGAACGGCCGGATTGATATTGTCGGCGTTTCTTTGTTTGGCGAAAGCGGCGCTTCCTATGTCGTGCTGCCCGAGAGTCAATATGTAACCACCTATAAGCTGGACGAGAATGCGCAGTGGCTCAAAAATGAGCAGATGAGCAACGGGCAATCCACTTTTATCGCAACCCATAATATTCAGTCGACGAGCGGAACGGTTTTCCCTGTCTTCTCTATAGCAAGGGAGCTGCGCAGCTTCGACAGCGGAAAAAAACTCGGTTATATCGTAATCGATGTCGCGCCATCGGTTATCCACCAGATTCTGTCCCAGGTTACGCTTGGGAATCGGGATGCGATTTATATTGCCGATCAAAACGGAGGCCTAGTCGCGGGCAAGGAGCATGCGCAGCCTATTGCGGCTATCTCGTCGCTGCTGCAGAACGGACAGCGCGAAGGCGTAACCCATGCGGCTGTGAATGGCGAGAGGCAGCTTGTTTCCTATGTAACGTCCTCCGTAACCGATTGGAAAACAATCGGCATCGTTCCGGTAGCCGAGCTGATGAAGGACAGTTTCCTCATTCGCAATTCCATTATGCTGCTCGGAATCGCATGCGTAGGTCTTGCTATGCTTATGTCGGTCTTTCTGGCTTTCCAGATTACAAAGCCGCTGCGCGGGCTAATCAAGCTGATGCGCAAGGTAGAGCATGGCGATTTGCTCGTATCGTTCCCGGTCAAGCAATGGGATGAGGTGGGGCATTTGGGCAAAGCGTTCAATACGATGGTCTCGAAGCTGAGCGAGCTGGGCTATTTGCTGTATGAAACGGAAATACGCGAGAAGGATGCTCAGATAGCCGCCCTTCAAAGCAAGATCAATCCGCATTTTCTATACAACACGCTTGGCTCGATCAGTATGTATGCAGAGGTAGAGGGCAACCAAGAGGTCGTCAAAATGACGAACAATTTAAGCAGGCTGCTGCGCTACAGCTTGAACGGCCAGAAGGAACGCGTGAGCTTGAAAGACGAGCTGGATCATGTGAGGGGTTATATGACGATTCAAAAAATGCGCTACGAGGATCGAATTGATTTTCGTCTAGATTGCGGAGAAGCAGCATTGGCCTGCAAGGTGATACCGCTAATCATTCAACCCATCGTAGAGAACGCGATTAATCATGGAATCGACCAGGGGATCGGCAGCGGAATCATTTCGTTATCCTGCCGGATGGGCGAAGGGCTGCTGCGAATCGTCATTGAGGATGATGGCATAGGCATGACCGAAGAGAAGCTTGGTGCAATTCGGCGCAGATTGCAATATTCGAAGGATCTTGGCGGGAGCAGCGGAAATGGACTGTTGAACGTGCATCGCAGAATTGTTCTTCATTACGGCGAGTTATACGGCTTAAGCCTAGAGAGCATGCCTTACCAAGGCATGAAGGTTGTATTGACGCTGCCGGCTGTTCATGAAGGGTTGCATAAAGGGAGGGAGGATATCCATGCCTAGAATCGTAATCGTCGACGATGAATCCATTTTTCGAAAAGGGCTGCGCAAAATGATTGCCGAGCTTGATCCGCAATGGGAGGTCGTCGGTGAAGCACGCGATGGCTATGAAGCGCTGCAATTGGTAGAAGAGCTGCTGCCTGATGCGGTTCTAACGGATATACGCATGCCCCGCATGAACGGCATACAGCTGCAGCAGCTGCTGCGCGAGAGATTCAGAGACCTGCTATGCGTTGTCATAAGCGGCTTTGATGATTTTATATATATCCAACAATCGATGAGGCAAGGCGCAATGGACTATCTGATGAAGCCGATCGAGCGCGAGGAGCTGGGGAAGGTGCTTAGCCAGCTGCGGGAGAAGGTTGTTGCGGAACAGCGCCGCCAAGCAGATCCGGCTATCGCCGTCAAATCGCATCGCGAGGAGCACCGGATCAGACAGCATGTCAGCGAGCATCTGATTACGGCTCTGCTCAGAGGAAGCGTGAACGATGCCGACTTGGAGCTGCTTCGTTCGATCGGTATCGTTTTTCAGCATCGCTACTTTGCTTGCATGGTCATTAAGCTGGACAAAAGCTCGATCGGCAGCGAACGTTACAACCGTGCCGACCCTTCTTTATTCCAGTTGTATATCCAGCAGCTCGTGCAGGAGGTACTGAGCAGGCGGGTAAACGGCTACTGCTTCGTCATGTCGGAGACAGAAGTGGCAGCGCTGATCAATATTCCCGACCGCGAGCAGTCGATGGTTGACATAAGGGAAATAGGCGAGAGCATTCGCAGGCAAATGACATCTCTGTCGAACATTACGGTGACAGTCGGCATCGGTCAAGCTGTCGAAGGCTTTAAAGCGATTGCAGGGTCTTATAACGAAGCAGAGATTGCGCTGCTCCATCGTCTTATTATTGGCGGGGATAAGGTAATCGCTTACGGCGAGCTCGCCCGGGACGACCGTTTGTATAGCGATTTAAGCTCATCGTCTTGGGAGCTGCTGGAGCAAGCCGTCCACAAAGGGAAGCAGGCTCAGGTGGCAGAGGCCGTACACGCATTTGTAAGCGAGTTGTGCAGCAAAGCCCATTCGCCGGAAGTGGTTCACCAGCAGCTTTGCAAGCTTCTGCTTCATTATTACGAAACGGCGGGGAAGCTGGGAATGACAAAGGAATGGCTGGGCAGCAAGGATATAAAAGCCGTGCTGTTTCACATTTGCTCCATTTCCTCACGCGAGGAGCTGACAGAGGAGTGTTCGTTCTTGCTCGTCCGGTTGGCGGGATGTATCGCAGAGAACGTCGCGCAGCCCGAGCGTGACCCGATTGAAAAGTCGATTCGATACATTGAGCAGAACTATGCGAACGCATTGACGCTCAAAGAAGTGGCCGATGCCGTATATTTGAATGCGGCTTATTTCAGTACCTTATTCAAGCAGCGGATGGGCAAATCGTTTATCGAGCGGTTAACGGAAGTACGGATACATGAAGCGAAGCGGAGAATGGCTCAAACCGATCAAAAAATAGCGGCTATCGCAGAGCATACCGGCTTCGCCAATATCCGCCACTTTAACCGCGTGTTTAAAAATGAAACAGGAATGTCGCCTAAACTGTACCGCGATCAGCTGCAAGCCGGAGCTAACCCGAACAGTCAATAAGAATCAATAGGCCACGTACACCTGTATGTCTTGGTCATAGTTGCCGAACTGCTTGCCGAACATGCTTAATCCCCCGCTATGGGTAGCCGTTTCAGGTGCGCAGATGCGGAAGCGGATATCCTCGTTAAGGGCAACCGCCAAGTCTTCTACGCTTTTGGCAGACATGCGGATGCCATCGATATAGGAGCCTTCGGCATCGATGGTTATTTGCTTGAGCAAGCCGTGCTGCGTGCCAAGATCCCACCAAGCGGGAGTATATACGCCTTTGACAGCGCCGAAGTCACCGGGACAGGTCCAAGTGCCAAGACAGACGTCATTCAAATAGAAGGAAAGATCGGACGGCCAATTCTCGTTGTAGTGGGGAGCTTCCGAGCAGATTTCGAGCGAGATGGAAATGCTCCGAATCCGCTGCTTCCCGACTAAATAATTAGGGATGCGGTATTCGATATAGCCGCTGCCAAACCAAAGATGGCAAGCCTTTACATGCTCAGGATCCGAGAAGTAACGCGGATCGTCGACCATGCCGATGATTTTGGTATCCGAAGAAAGGCCGCAGGTCGGCTTTACCTCATAGGAGGAATACTGGCCGATTGGAATGGATACCGCGTAGCGGTTCTGATCGGCTTGTTCTTTTACCCGAAATTGCAGCGTTGCCGATTCAAGCGTCAGGTGGCATATTTTTTGCCGGCCACGCGTGCTGGGCACGCTCTCCGTCGTTATAATAGTAGCTTCTTCTAGCTTCTGGATATGTTTGGTTACGATGGCGGATGAAATGCCAAGCGCTTCTGCCAGATCCTTAATATTCATCGGCTTGATGTTCAGTAATTCAATAATCTTTATTCGCGTATCCGAAGAAAAGCATTCAAGAAATTTTAAATTGCTGCTATTAACCTCGATGTTCATAACTCGCTCCTCGTATTATGTGCTTTTGTTATTATATAACTTTGAGGTTAATCATACAACTTTAAAGTTTACGATTGCTGAGGCTTCTTTAGAATCATTAAAATGTTCCGTATACCGATACAATATACCTATTGTTATTTAGGCTAAAGGACAAACTGCACATATACTGCACATTTAAATGTTCTTCCGATCGCCATTGCTCAGGGATTCCTTTGAATCAATAAGTAATGGTTGGAATCCCTTCACAAAAACGACCGCTGACGCTTCTCCAGAATCATTTACATGCTCCGTTTACCATCATTTGCTGAAAGGTGCAGCAGCAGATCAAATTCAAAAAAATGGATATCCCTGCATCACTATTTCTGCTGTCCAAAACGGTGAGTCGCACTTCCATTTTTCAAGAAACGTTTTTTTGTTTTGCAAAATGAAGAAGAGGCGTCCCTAAGTCAATTATGACTTTGGAGACAGCCCCTATTTACAACGAATTGCAACTATACACAGTATACGTCGATCTCTTATATTGGACGGCGAAAGCTCGTCGAAGCATGAGCGGCCTGGATTAATAAAGTGAAATGGTCAGCGTATCGCGTTCGAAATAGGAATGAAGCGTCGCCTCGCTGCCTACGATCTCTACGCTTATGAGTGATTTGAGACAGGTTTTCAGCGCGTTTTTCCCCGTAGTCAGCTTGCGGTTCAGAACGGTGGAAAGTTTTTCGATGGCTTGTTTATTTGTATCGGTCAAATAGACGGGTATCGTTTTATTTTGGAACATCAGCATGGTTTTCATAGTAAGGACCTCCATCCCGCGAAGGATTTTTTTTATTAGTGTAACTTACAATTATTAAATAATTCTTAAAATTCGGTGAGTATTTGGTTACAATGCTGTAACTTTTGGGCAAAACGCCTTATATTGCTCGCATTTTGGCGGTCAAACCCGCCGTTCCGATGCCTCCAGCTGCTTTTTGCGAAACTGAGAAGGTGTACATTTCATCATTTTGCGAAATACTTTAACGAAGTAGCTAATATGATCGAAGCCAACATCGAGCGCTACAGCCGATACTTTAAGCTCGGGACGAAGCAGCAGGTCGGCCGCTTGCCTGATCCGATAAGCATTTAAGTATTCGATAGGCGTCTGTCTCGTCATTGTTTTGAAGAAGCGGCAGAATTGACCCTCGCTCATCGGAATCTGATCGGCGATTTCGACGATGCGGACCGGCCTGTGGAAATTTTGCTGCATATAAACAATGGCTTTCTTCAGCCTGTCGATTTTGGTTGTGTCGGACGTGCTTGTTTCGCTCCGGTTGCAGAAGCGTCCTTCTGCCGCAATTTCATGAAGCATTAAGTAGAAGTGGCCTTTGACGGCTGTTTCAAGACCTCTTGACGGCGTCTCGCAAATGTCCATGATGCTGTGCAAATGGCGAAGCAGCGCGGTTTCCCATTTGGTATGGGGCTGAATATGTCTAGGAAACGTGCGTTTCTTGTCCTGAAGCGGCGAAATGTATTGCTCTTGCACGGCGTCATAGCTTGCGCTTGACAGCAAATGGGTGTCGAAGACGATCGCGCAGAAGGAGCAGGCCTTGTCACCAAGCGCATGTCCGGCATGAATATCTCCGCCGTCAATAAAAACGGCCTCGCCGGCTCGAACGGGAAAATAATCGGTATCTACCTGAAACAGCACTTCCCCTTCAAGCACATAGAAGAATTCAGCCTCTGCATGCCAGTGGCAATCCAGGACGGGAACGCCAGGCTCGCCATGTTCGATCCAGTAAGCGGCAAGCGGGAACATGTTGTCGCCATGCAGACGGTCTTCCTTTAATGAATGGCGCGTGGTTTGATCCATTTTGGAAACGGCCTCCTGTGTTCGTAAAGGGTGCGATGGCCTAAGTAGAGGCATTTCGTCAAAATAGTGCTATAGTTGAGCATTATTCTGTTAGATTAGTTCGATTCATAATCAGTATAATGCAATTATGTAGGAATGCAAATAAAACAAACAGGAAGGTTGGTTCAGTCCATGAAATTTACAGACGGTAACTGGCTCATTCGTGATGAATACAAAGTATTGGGAGCCGTACAAGTACATGATTTCGAGCAAAATGAAGGAAAGCTGACGGCTTACGCTTCTCCGCAGCCAATCGTAACACGCTCCAATATGCTGGATACGATGCTGTTAACGGTCCATTTCCATTCGCCGCTTCCAGGCATTATCGGCGTAAAGCTCGTGCATCATGCCGGCGTGACAGAGAGCGGACCGGTATTCGAGCTTTCCTCGCAGACGGGAAACCATGTTGTTATTGAAGAAAATGACGAAGAAGCCGTGCTAACAAGCGGCAGCCTGAGCGTTCACATTCGCAAAGGTCCGGTATGGGCAGTCGATTTCTACCGCGACGGCGAGCGCATTACGGGCAGCACGCAGAAATCGATGGCATATATTAAAGAAGACAACGGCAATACCTTTATGCGCGAAGAGCTTGACGTCGGCGTAGGCGAATGGGTATACGGCCTTGGCGAACGCTTTACGCCATTCGTAAGAAACGGGCAAGTCGTTGATCTATGGAACAAAGACGGAGGCACAAGCTCCGAGCAATCGTACAAAAACGTACCTTTCTACATTACGAACAAAGGCTATGGCGTATTTGTCAATCATCCGGAGCTTGTATCGTTTGAGATCGCATCGGAGAAGGTAAAAAAAGTGCAGTTCAGCGTGGCTGGCGAGTCACTTGAATATTTCATTATCGATGGCCCAAGCATGAAGGAAGTACTTGGCAAATACACGGATTTGACGGGCAAGCCGTCCCTTCCGCCAGCTTGGACGTTTGGCCTGTGGCTAACGACTTCCTTCACGACCAACTATGATGAAGCAACCGTTAACTCATTCGTAGATGGAATGGCGGAACGTGATTTGCCGCTGCATGTCTTCCATTTTGACTGCTTCTGGATGCGTGAATTCCACTGGACGGATTTCAAATGGGATGAGCGCGTCTTCCCGGATCCTGTCGGCATGCTGTCGCGCTTGAAAGAAAAAGGGCTGAAAATCTGCGTATGGATCAATCCATATATCGCGCAGCGCTCCCGTTTGTTCGCAGAGGGCAAGGCAAACGGCTATTTAGTGAAGAAACCAAACGGTGACGTATGGCAGTGGGATCTATGGCAGCCGGGCATGGCACTCGTTGACTTCACGAATCCAGCCGCATGCGAATGGTATGCCAGCTACCTGCGCGAGCTTGTCGACATGGGCGTTGACAGCTTCAAAACAGACTTCGGCGAGCGAATCCCGACTGACGTCGCTTATTTCGACGGATCCGATCCGATGAAAATGCACAACTACTATACACAGCTCTACAACAAAGTGGTATTTGAAGTGCTTGAAGAAAAGCTTGGCAAAAACGAAGCTGCTTTGTTCGCCCGTTCAGCTACGGCTGGCGGACAAAAGTTTCCCGTTCACTGGGGCGGAGACTGCTATGCGGATTATGAATCCATGGCGGAAAGCCTGCGCGGCGGATTGTCGCTCGGCATATCAGGTTTCGGATTCTGGAGCCATGACATTGGCGGTTTCGAGAATACGGCTCCTGAGCATGTATTCAAGCGTTGGCTAGCGTTCGGCTTGCTGTCCAGCCACAGCCGCCTTCACGGAAGCAAATCGTACCGAGTGCCTTGGGCTTATGACACGGAAGCCGTGGACGTTACCCGTTTCTTTACGAAGCTGAAATGCCGCATTATGCCTTATCTGTTCAATACGGCTGTACAAGCAACGGAGCTAGGCTTGCCTTCCATGCGCGCAATGGTGCTGGAATTCCCTGAGGATCCGACTACCGAGGTTCTTGATCGTCAATATATGCTTGGCGACTCCTTGCTGGTGGCTCCGATCTTTAATGAGCAAGGCAAGGTCACATATTATTTGCCAGCTGGCAAATGGACGCATCTGCTATCCGGGGAGATCGTAGACGGCGGTTCGTGGCGCAAGGAGAAACATGATTTCTTCAGCCTGCCGCTATTCGTTCGTCCGAATTCGATCATCGCGCTTGGCGCTAACGATGTCCGTCCCGACTATGACTATGCAGACGGCGTATCGCTGGAGCTTCATAATCTGGAGGATGGAAAAACGGCAGCAACGATTGTTCGCGACGTAAAAGGAGCAACAGCATTAACGGTTACGGCTAGCCGCCAAGGGAATGCGATTTCCGTTCAAGTCGACGGCAGCGGCAAACCTTTCTCGTTCGCGCTGAAGGGCCTTGGTTCAATCGTTACGGTAGACGGCGTTACGGGTGAAGTGGATGGCAGCGTTCTGAAGCTGGCTTCCGGACCAAACCAATTGGCGTTTACCATTCATATCTAACGATACAAGCAGCAGCTCTTTCACAGTCTTTAACGGACTTGAGGGGGCTGCTCCTCTTTATTCGGGAGAAAGACGAGCATTTACCAAAATCGCATAAGAAAATGTTAATAAAACAGCTGTTTTTCACATGCCACTGCCGATATAATGAAAGTCGGAAAGCAAAATCAAATACATCAAAATAATAGATACGAGGGAGTGCGGCTCACATGACACGAATGAATGTTGGTTTGCAGTTGTACACGGTACGGGATGCTACGGCACAGGATTTCGAAGGCACGCTTCGCCAGGTTGCGGCTATGGGCTACGAAGGCGTCGAATTCGCAGGCTACGGAGATATCAAGGCTGAAGCTATGCGTGATTTGCTGCAAGAATTGAACCTGAAAGCAATCGGAAGCCATATTGGCTTGCATCTTCTAGAAAGCCAACTTGACGAAGAAATCGCTTATCTTCAAACCATTGGAGCTAAATATGCGATCTGTCCATGGCTTCCAGCCGATTCACGCGATACAGACGCATGGCGCAACCATCTCGTCAAATTCGAAGAGTATGGAAAGCGTTTCCGTGAAGCGGGCATTTCTTTCGCTTACCATAACCATGATTTTGAATTCGAAGTGGAAATTGACGGTCAAATCGTGTTTGATGCAATGTATGAGCGCATCGATGCGCAGTACCTGAAAGTTGAAATGGATATTGGCTGGGTGCAATATTCCGGCGTTGATCCGCTTGCTTACATTGCGAAGTACGCAGGACGCTTGCCGCTTCTGCATTTGAAAGATTTCCGCGCAGGCGAAAAGGGCCAGCAAATCGATACCGTAGAGCTTGGCAGAGGCGACTTGCCGCTGCTGGACATTATTGAAGCGGCTTCGAAGGCTTCGGTAGAATGGTTGATCGTGGAGCAGGACACTTGCGCGAACCCGCCGCTTGAAGCTGTTGCGGAAAGCATGGAATGGATGAAAAAAAACTTTTTAAACCAATAATCTAACTTAGAATGGATAGGGGAAAAATTTAATGTCTAAAGTACGCGTAGCAGTTATAGGTTGCGGTTCCATCTCGAAATACCGTCACGTTCCGGAATATGCGGCTCATGATAACGTTGAGCTAGTCGCTTTCGTTGATCCGATCATCGAGCGCGCAGAGCATTTCGCTAATCTCCATGGCGGCAAAGCATTCACGGATTATGAAACGATGCTGGCAGAGATCAAGCCGGATGCGGTAAGCGTATGTACGCCGAACGCGCTGCATGCTTCGATGTCCATTACAGCGGCTAACGCTGGCGCACACGTGCTGGTAGAGAAGCCAATGGCCGTAACAGACGAAGAAGCAGAAGCGATGATCGAAGCGGCTAAGAAAAACGGCGTCCACCTGATGGTTGGCCATAACCAACGCTTCATGCCGCCGCATGTTAAGGCTAAGCAAGTTTTGAAATCAGGCATTCTTGGCAAAGTACTCACATTCCGCACATCGTTCGGTCACCCGGGACCCGATGCTTGGAGTATTGACGGTGCAGAGAGCTGGTTCTTCCGCAAACCTGAAGCGATCATGGGCGCTATGGGCGATTTAGGCGTTCATAAATCCGATCTCATTCGCTGGATGCTCGATGATGAAGTGTCAGAGGTTGCTGGCTTTGTAGGCACGCTGGACAAAAAAGACACTGAGGTTGACGATAACGCTTCTTGCTTGCTTCGCATGAAGAGCGGCGCAATCGGCACGCTTGTGGCTAGCTGGACTTACTACAAAGGCGAGGACAACAGCACGATTCTATGGTGCGAGAACGGCGTCATGAAAATCGGTACGCATCATGATGATCAAGTTATCGTTGAGCTTCGCAACGGCACGATTGAGAAGCATAAGGTTGGAGCGATCTCCACTAACGATAAGCAAGAAACAAGCGGCGTAGTCAATGCTTTCCTTGAGAGCATCCTTACGAATACGACACCTGCTGTTAGCGGCGAAGATGGCCGTGCTTCCTTGAAAGTTATTCTGTGTGCTTTCGAATCGCAAGCTACAGGCAAATTCATTAGCGTAAACTAATTAGCGGAATACCTCCGGCAAGTTGGCAACGGCCAAACCGCCGGAGGTATTCTTTTTTGAACACTATCTTGCATTGTAGAATAGTATGTGTTAAATTGGAAAAAAGAGAAAACAGCCGTAACCAACTATACTGTATTAATGAATAGTAAACGATGCATCATATTATTTATTTTGAAGCGAATGTTTCGTTCGTTCGCTTACGGAGGACAGGGAATGAACATCCAATTTAAAAAGGGCGTGCTGGAAATTTGCGTTCTCGTACTGGCTACGAGAGGCGACCGGTATGGATACGAGCTTGCTGTCAAAATATCCGAGAAGTTCGAGGTAGCCGTTGGCAGCGTATATCCGTTGCTCAGCAGATTGACGCAGGATGGATATTTCTCCACTTATTTGAAGGAATCCAACGAGGGACCGCCCCGCAAGTATTATCAATTGACGCAGGAGGGCTGGAGCCATATGCGCAGGCTGATTGCGGAATGGGAAAGCTTCACGCAATCCGTAAATGAAATTATAGAGGAAGGTCTGAAGCCATGACGACGAGAGATAGATATATGTTGGAACTGGAAGGCATGCTCACCATCATTCCGGAGCAGCAGCGCAAGGAATGGCTTTATGATTATTATATTCACTTTCAGCAAGCGGTCGAGAACGGACAGAGCGAAGAGGATGCTGCGCTTGAGCTCGGAGATCCAAAGCTGATCGCTAACGAAATATTGCTAGGCTACCGCGTAGACCAGGCAGAGAGCACGAGCAGCTTCGGTAAGCTGTCGAAAGCGGTGTTCGCGACAGTAAGTCTTGGCTTGTTCAACATTATATTCATATTGGGGCCATACCTCGCGCTCGCTGCGGTCATTCTTTCATTATGGGCGGTTGCGGCATCCATCGGCCTTGCAGGCTTGGCGATTATTGCGGAGAGCCTTGTCAATGAAACGTTCAGCATGCCACAAGCTTTGACTGTAAGCATCATTACAACCGCTATCGCTATATTGCTTTTCATTGGATTAAAAGCGCTGACGGCTTCGTTCTATAAAATGACGTTAAAATATTTGAAATTCAACACAAGAATGGTAAAGGGGAATAACAAATGAAGAAGCTGGCTGCTATCGCAATCATTATGCTGGGAATCGGTATCATCTGCGCGTTTTTCGTTTTTAATGAAAACGACCTGATTAAGTTTAAAGGTGATACCTATACGGATGAAATCACGGTGGATGCTTCCGATATTAAGTCCATCCATGCGGAAACAGATACCTTTGATATTACATTCGTGCACAGTGATTCGCAGGATGTAAAGATGAAACTTGAAGGCAACGTTAGTAAGAAGCTAAAGGATAAAATCATTTTCAAAGCAGATAAAAGGGGAGATACACTCTATATCGTCGGCGATACGAAAAACGGCATTAATTTTGGCATTTCGATCGTAAACCTGAAAATGACCATTGAACTGCCGGATAAAATATGGGATACCTTCGATGTGGAGTCGGATACCGGTAAGATTAATATCGACCAAATCCAAGGTAACAAGCTGCTCCTTTCGGCGGATACGGGAAATTTGAACATTGCCAATTACAGCTTCAAGCAGATCGAATTCGATACGGATACGGGGAACGCGACGTTTACGGATGGAGAAGGAACGATCAAAGGCGAGACGGATACCGGTAATATCCGTTTGGATGCCGCTCAATTGCTGAGTGACGTGTCCTTCAATACGGATACAGGCAATATAACGGTCAATGTCGACAAACAACCCGATTCCGCATCAATTAAGATTAAAAAAGATACGGGAAGAAGCCAGATCGACTGGTCGGGATTTGAGATTGACAAGGAGTCCGGTAACACCGTAGAACGCTCTATCGGTTCAGGTGATATCAATATCAGCATAGAGTCGGATACCGGAAATATTAAGCTGGGGAACCGTTGAAAAATAAAAATGCAAAAGCAGGCTTTGGACAATATTGTCCAAAGCCTGCTTTTTTGTATGTCTGCCGTCTCGGGTATCCGATTTGCAGCATATAATGTAACAACTGTTCATCCGAAAGGAAGGGATGCAAGATGGCTGTCGAACGCAAAAACTTCCGTAGGTTTACTTATGCGGAGTATGTTTCTTATTTGAAGCCTTTTCTTACGAAAGTAAAATTCTCGCAGATTCATGTACATGGTACGTGGAAGCCAACGATTGCAGATTACCGCAGAGCATCGGACAAGATGAAAATCATCCAAGCAATGTGGCGGTTTCACGCCGTCACCCAAAATTGGGGAGATATTGCCCAGCATGCGACGATCGATCCGGACGGCTATATATGGGAGGGCCGCTCGCTGCTTGAAGCCCCCGCCTCGGCGGTTGGTTATAATGATTCGGACAATGACCGTATCCATCCATTCATGTTCGAGATGATCGGAAACTTTGATACCGGAGCAGAAACGCTCGAGGGAGCTCAGCTTGCCACAGCCGTTAAGCTGACAAGCCATATTGCGAAGGAGTGGAAGCTGCCGGAATCGCAAATTAAATTCCACCGCGAAATGAATCCGGCCAAAACATGCCCAGGAAGCTCGGTTAACAAAGCCTCGTTTCTGGAGCTCGTTCGTGATTGGAGGGATATCGATATGAGCCCTTCCGATGCAAATAAAATCATTTCGACATGGTTGTCTCCGGCTTGGTTCGCAGCTGCAACGAAAGCAGAGCGCGAAGAGATTCACCGTTTGGCCAATGAGCTCAGAAAAGCAAGCGGACAGCTATAAAAAGGCGCCAAATCAGCTGATGAGCATATTCTCATAAAGCAGCAGCGGTGCAGTTTTGCGGGCTGTTTTCATGCAATTGCCAGTTTTTGTGTCATGAATCGGCCAAAACCCCATGGTAAGATAAGTGGCGTCGGGAAGAACAACACGCAAACAAAACGAGTGCGCCGCTGAATTCAGCAGGAAGCGCAGGTCGCTTTTGTATAAAAAAACTTATCTTATTCTGGGAGGAATTATTCATGAAGATGCAACCCATTCGCGTAGGTGTCGCAGGTATAATCGCAGCAACGGTAATCGGCGCAGGATTTACAGCTCCATCAGCAAGTGCAGCACCGGTTGTGAAAACATACTCCAATTTTCAAACCATTACGATCAGTCAAGATACGATAAAGCAAATCGCAGATAGATACGGAGTAGACATCAGCTCGTTTTTGAACGGCGGTACAATTAAATGGCCGACCGGCAGCCAAACAGGTACAACAAAACCTGGCACTGGTACTGGCACGGTAACAAAACCTGGCACTGGTACTGGCACGGTAACGAAGCCGGGGACAGGCACTGGAAGCGGAACAGGTACGGTAACAAAGCCTGGCACTGGGACAGGCAATACGACTGGAGGCAACTCGGGCAGTGGGTCGACAACCGGAAACACAGGCTCTGGAAATACGGATTCAGGTTCAACGAGCTTGACTGCTATACAATCGCAAGTCATTGCCCTCGTTAACCAAGAACGTGCAAAGGCCGGACTATCCGCTTTGAAAAGTGACGCTTTGCTGACGAAAGTAGCAACGGAGAAAGCAAGAGACATGGATGTTAACAATTACTTCAGCCATACTTCACCGACATACGGCTCGCCATTCGATATGATGCGTTCTTACGGCGTAACTTATTCTTATGCAGGCGAGAACATTGCTTCGGGCCAAAAAACGCCGCAGGACGTTATGACGGCTTGGATGAATAGTGCTGGTCACAAGGCGAACATTCTGAGCAATAACTTTACTAAAATCGGCGTTGGCTATGTAAACGGTGAATGGGTACAAATGTTTATCGGCTAGGTCAAGCATGATAAAAAGCTTTACGGCAATTCGTTGAGGGCGGCTGCCGCCCTTGACCTTCTTTATCAATAACGCTCTCGAAGTTGTGAAACTTCGGGGACGCACAGGAGGATTTACCGCATGTTTAAAAGACGTACTTTAGCAGCAGCCGTGATTGGATTATCCGTTATGATGGCGGCAGGCACGGTGGACGCAGCTTCAAAAACACATACAACGACTGACAATGATACATTCTGGAAGCTCTCCAAACAATATAACGTTTCCGTGGATGCGCTGATGAAAGCGAACCCAAAGGTTAGTTCGCAGAACATATACAAAGGGTTGAAGCTGAACATTCCAGTAGCAGCAAAACAAGCGGCAGCTGCCGCAGGGGCAGTCCAAAAGACGGTTGCCATGAAAGCAACTGAGGATGCATCTGCTCAGACGATAACGGCGATAAACGGGAAAGAATATGCTTACTCCAAATCGATAAGCGTTCAAGCAACGGCATATACGGCTGCGGCTTCAGAAAATGGCAAATGGGGAGCCGTTGATTATTTCGGCGATAAACTTAAAGTCGGAACGATTGCGGTTGACCCGAAAATGATTCCGCTCGGAACGAAGCTATACGTTACGGGCTATGACTACAATGGACTGCCGCAAGGCGGCATGGTCGCCACCGCTACAGATATCGGCGGTTCGATTAAAGGCAATAGGATCGATATTTTCGTTCCTGGCGTGACCAGTCAAGCTATGTCATTTGGCTTCCAAGACGTCAAAGTTTTTATTCTTGAATAGCTGTATAAGAAAATAGGGGGTGACTCAAAAGGGGTCGCTCGCTGAAGAAACAGCTCACATTCAAAAAAGAAGAAAATGCCATAAAAAGCGGTGCAGAGGATTATCTCTGCACCGTTTTTTTGAATTTGGTCTCCTGCTGCTTACTTCAGCAAATTGTGGCCTTCCATACTAACAAGGACAGGTTTCTTTGTTGCTTATGTAACAGGTTAATGGTATACGGAGCATGAAAATGATTCTGGAGAAGCGTTAGCGGTCGTTTTTGTGAAGGGATTAGGGCCACTCCTCGTTGATTCAGAGGAATCCCTGAGCAATGGCGATCGGAAGAACATTTAAATGTGCAATTTATGTGCAGTTTGCCGTTTAGCCTAAATAACAACGGGTATATTGGATCGGTAAACGGAGCATTTAAATGATTCTGGAGAAGCGTCAGCGTTCGTTTTTGTGAAGGGATTCCAACCTTTCTACGTTGATTCAAAGGAATCCCTGAGCAATGGCGATCGGAAGAATATTTAAATGTGCAGTTTATGTACAGTTTATGTACAGTTTATGTACAGTTTATGTGCAGCTTGCCGTTTAGCCTAAATAACAACGGGTTATATTGCTGCATCGTCAAATGAATGCCTTTTGGAATATTTCCTTTTTTATCGTGCAGCTGGTTGTCCAAGAAGCTCTGGCAAGGTTACGAGCTCATACCCTTTGCTGCGCAGAAGGAGAATTAGCTTGGGCAATGCGTTCACAGTGCCATAAAGGTTTTGATTCATTCCGCCTCCAGCATGCTGAAGAATGATTGATCCCGGCTGTAGCGTTTTTTTTATGTTCTTCATAATTAAAGCACTGCTGGGATTGTCCTTCCAATCGACGGAATCAACATCCCAATTGACGATCGAGAAGCCTGCATACTTGCTCCATCTAACCTGCTGCGGCAGCAGCTCTCCGTAAGGCGGACGTATGAAATGAGGCGAATATCCGATGATATGGTGTATGATGGCATCCGTTCGCCAAATCTGCTTCTGGTAGCCCGTTAGTGTTAGGGTAGATAATACGGCATGATCATAAGAGTGATTGCCAATGATATGCCCTTCCTTATGTATGCGGTTCACGATTGCCGGATATTTGGCAGCGCGGTTGCCGACGACGAAGAACGTAGCACAGACATCATATTTGGCTAGCACATCCAATATTAGCGGCGTATATTTGGGGTCTGGCACATCATCGAACGTAAGGGCTACACGCTTCGATTGCCGCGAGCCATTCAGTAGAAAAGAGCTTGGATACTGCTGGTGCAGCTTCACCCAAGACATGGATGCCGCACGCCGTTTCTTTTTTTCTTTCTGAGGCAACCGTGCTTCTACTTGCCATGTATCTTGCGGATTACTTGCGGAATGAGCGTTTAATTCGGTCGTTGAACCGAGCAGCAGAATCGCAAGCAGAGCAATTCCGGCGGCATGCAGGCCTTTTATCCAACTTTTTTTATGCATCTTGATTCCTTCCCCGCAATCGTGTGTAAGTTAGCTGTGCCGCTATTTTACCCTTGCACGAAACTTTCATGCGCTTTACAGGGAAATAAGAGAAGCTTAAGATGTAAGAAGATGGATAAGGGAGGTAGTACGATGAAATTACTGCAGTTCAAACATTTTGACGAAATAAGATTAGGGTTGAAGACGGAAGCCGGCATTGTGGATTTAAAAGCAGCATCAGAGGCTCTTCATCTTCCTGTCCCTTTCACGATGGAGTCTGCTATTGCAGGCGGGGATTCTGCAAGAGCGCAGGTGGAGACGCTTTGTGCGGCTGCACTTACGGAGAACAGTCCTTCCTATGTTTTAAATGAAGCGATCATTGCATATGCTCCCGTAGTTTCCCGCCCGCAAAAGATCATCTGCGTTGGCTTGAATTACCGCAAGCATGCAGAAGAGACGAAAGCAGAGATCCCGACTTCGCCTATTCTATTCAACAAATTCGCGAATGCTTTAAGCGCACATGGTGATCATATCGAGCTTCCATTGACTAGCAATGAGGTGGATTATGAGGCAGAGCTGGCTATTATTATCGGGAAAACGGCTAAAAATATTGAAGAGGCTGATGCGCTAACCTATGTATATGGTTATAGCTGCGCGAATGATTTGTCTGCCCGCAATTTGCAGCGGCGAACATCGCAGTGGATGCTTGGCAAAAGCTGTGACGGTTTTGCACCAATCGGGCCTTATATCGTTACGGCGGATGAGGTGGATAATCCCGATAATTTGGCTATTTCCTGCAGCGTGAACGGTATACAAAAACAAAATTCTAGTACATCGGATATGATTTTTTCTTGCAGTGCTATCATCAGCTACGTATCCAAGCATATGACGCTAGTTCCTGGCGATATCATATTGACGGGCACGCCTGAGGGCGTAGTACTTGGCTATCCCCGTGATCAAAGGGTTTATTTGCAGTCAGGCGACGTGGTTGAGGTAGCCATTGAGCAGCTGGGTAAGCTAACGGTTCAAATGACTTAATTGTAATTGATAATCATTATCGAGTTTTGTATAATAAGAATAATGAATAATGCTTGCAATTGGGTTGTTACGAGGGGACGGGCGCATCAATGAATGAAGCCATGCTGGAATTGCTGGAGAGCAACTTTGATTTAACGTTCAAAAAACAAGAAGATCCTATTTTTAGCTGCCCCGTATCGGAGCTGCTGGACGAGGAGAAAATGAGATCGTTTTTGAAGCTGTACAATCCGATCTTGAAGGGAAATGACCCATCTGTAGCGGAGGTGTATGCGGCAGGCTGGTTTCGCGGACCGATGTTAGGATTGCTCTACATGCTTTCAGCTTGGGACAAAACATTGAACTTATCGATTCCTAATTTAACCGTTCAAATTTATATGGCTGACTATAACGGACATGAGTATGTAGCATCTAATTTGTATTTGGATGATTCCGCTCTGGATTCGGCAACTGAGCACATGCAGGAAGAATGGACAAAGGACAAAATAATTGAATTTTTCGAGCATACGGTACTTCCTGTATTTGAATCGATCGCCAAGGTAGGTACGTTGCAGGTCGGTATGTTATGGGGGCAATTGCCCACTTCGCTTGCTTATGGGTATGACCGGATAATGGGTATGAATGAGACCGATCAGGTCAAGCAAAAAGCGGAGCGGAATTTTGAGCTTGTGAAGTCGCTTGACGCTGCAGTCTTCGGGCGCAATAAAAACCCGCTTAACGTAAAGTTTCGCATGACCGAATCATTGGATAATCCTGATAAACAAATGCGGCTGAAGTCGTCATGCTGCTTGTATTACCATGTTGAGGGCGGGTATTATTGCTATAGCTGTCCTAGGCTCAAGGAGAGCGAGCGCGAAGAGCGCCGCTTGGAATATAGAGCCAAGCAGCAAGCGTAAACGAGCCTCTTCAAGCCAAAAAGCCCATCTTCTATCCACGTTGCTGCGGAATAGATGATGGGCTTTTTCCTATGTGGAGATGCTTATTTCATTTTGAAAACATTGATCGTTCTTAGAAGCTGGGCAGCCATTGTACGCATACGCTCCGTTTCCTCAACTACTGCTTGGACGGATGAGATTTGCTCGTTCATGGATGCAGAAACCTGTTCCGTGCCTGCTGCGGATTGCTGCGTAATGGCTGAGATGTTCTGGATAGCTCCAGAAATTTTGCGTGCGCTCTCAAGCATTGCATCGCTTTCTTGAGAGAAAACAAATATTTTGTCCGTAATAAATTGAACGCTCTGGACGATTTCAGTAAAAACAACCTCAGATTCTTTAATATGCTCGGTTTGCAGCTTTACAACCTCTTCGTTTGTTTTCATATTGCTAATCGTATGCTTGATTCCTTCGTCGATGGATTTCACAAGATTGAAAACCTGCTTCGTGGAAGCACTGGATTCCTCGGCAAGCTTACGTACCTCTTGGGCAACAACGGCGAAGCCGCGGCCGTGCTCTCCCGCTCTTGCTGCTTCAATCGAAGCGTTCAAGGAAAGCAGATTCGTTTGTTCAGCCAAATCGGAGATCGTCGTCGTAATCGCACTGATTCCCCGAGCTTTCCGAGCCAGATCCTCGATCGTAGCGGATACCTTTTCCGTAGCTTCGACGTTTCGGCGCATGCCTTCAGCCTGAATATCGAGCGCCTTCATGCCTTTGTCTACGAGCTGCAGCGTTTGCTCAGAGCGAGTGTTCATCTCTTTTGTCGAGGTCGCGTAGTCCGAAACCTTTTCTTCGATCTCCGTGATGGATTCGCTCATATCGGAGACATCCTCGGAAATTTCGTTTGCCCCAGTAGCTAGCTCGTTGGCGGAGGCTGCTACCTGCTGCATGGCGATTTGGATATTGTTGTTTTTATCGAATATGCTGTGACTCGTATCGGATACGTGACGGATAATGTTGGTTGTTTCCGTCAGTATGTCACGAAGCTTGTCTATCATGCTGTTAAAGGAATGGCCTAGCTCACCTAATGCCGAGGATGAGGTTGTGTCAATTTTTTGCGTGAAATCACCCTTCGAAATGCGAAGAGCCGTTCCTTTAATCTCATCGAAGGAATTGTTAATCGATTTCTCAATAAAGGAAACGAGCGGGAGCGTAGCGATTGCCATAATGATTGTGACGATGATGCCTGCAACAAGCGAGCCACCTGATACGGATAAAACGATAAGCATAATGAGGGCGAACACCGCTAAATTCAAATAAGAAGTGATCAGCAGCTTATTGCGCACAGAAAGCGAATAGTACCATTGGATCATTATGTAAGCGCTCCTTTTATTAGATTATCCATATTATAGCACCCGTTGCGAAATTGGTCTATAATTGTCGATTTGCAAAATATATAAATAATTGAAGCACGCAAGCGGCTTTTCGGAAAATACCAAACGGTTTTTCGGTGTGATAACAAATAGAAAATGATACCATTATCGGTAATCAAAAAATATTTTTGATAATTAATGTTAATAGTTGCGCGGTGGTCCTATTATCCTATATGAAAAGATGATTGTTCAGCAAAACGGGACAAGCTTGCTGCTGGAGAAATAAATAGGTCATATTATTCATATTGACTTCGGAATTGCTGGGACACATGCAAGGTTTATTTAAATATGTAATAAAAATACATTATAGAATAAACTTAAAGTCGAATAAAATCGTTAAATCAATAATATTGTAAAATAATATATTGTAAATGATAGAAAAGAACTATATAATATGAAACGAGACCTAATTGGTAACTCATACCTAATAAACCATAAAGGAGGATAATTTGTATGCAAACGGAATCGGCATCGCTCGCACGCCAAGTGGAATTTGTTTTTCGCCAGCTCGAGGGAGAATTGACTAATGCCACTGCAGGAACAGTATTGATACATATCAGAAACAATGCAGTCGGGAAGTTCGGGGTTAGGCACCATCCCATTGAAAGCAGGAACGGAAAGTTCGAAGTCGAGGACAAGGGACTATCTGCCTTGCAAGTGCAGGCTTTCAAGCAAATGGCAATCGAATCACTGAAATTCAGGCAGGAGTGGACGCATGGTGAGATCTTATATGATTTCTCTGTTCGCCCAAGCTCCAATTCATGGTCAGCCAGCATACTTTTCGAATCTAACTACAATATGGCTAATTGGAATTCGCGCTATTATCCGAAGCGAAATGATTTATGGGATAACAATAGACAGTCAAATGAATAAAAGAAAAAGCTGACGGCAACCGTCAGCTTTTTCTTTGCTATAGGCCGAAATCGAGATCGGGATACACATAGGGCGATTCAGGAGCTTTGACTCTCTCCATCTTAATGGCATCCAATGTGATAATTTCGTTGTCCATATAAGTTGAGGTGGTTAGCGTTCCTTTAACGGTAACCCATTCATCTTCGACGTAATCAAGCGCTTTGGGCCAATTAATCATCAAACCGTAAGGCAGCGCATCTGCCGAGCAGCAGTTCATGGCGAAGCGGCTGACAGCCAGGCGGTCCTTCCCCATATCCTCTTCACGGTAGACAAACCCCGTTATTTCTATTTCTTTCCCCATAAAAGCTTCCCGGTAAAGATCAAGCGTCGTAAGCGTCTCAATAAATTGCTTCTCAGGCACGCTGATCAGCGCCTGCTCGTAAAGCTTCTTGCCGTATGCAGCGTGCGTCTCCGTATATTCGTCATAGGGAAATAGAGCATCGATCCCGCTTCCCGCTAGGGCATCTTCTTCATTAGATGATGCAGCCTCGGTATCAACAATGAGACCTTGGCTATCTGAGCTCTCAAGCGCTGGCGGGGCTATGGCGTCAGAGCGTTCGATGCTTGCGCTGCCCGACAGACTCATTCCTTTTTTGGATGCAAGCGCGCTTCCGAGCGTTCCGGTAGGGATGAGGAAGCCAAGCAGCAGCGGGAAAATAAATAGACCGTAAATGAGCACATTTTTAACGATAGAAGGTGATGGCTCATGCTCGCAGTCGCAATCAGGAACCTGCTTGCCCATTCGCTTTTGGAGCGCGGCATAAATCTGGTAAATAGCTGCCGCGTAAAGGCCGAGAGCTGAAAGCTTGACGTAAAGCTCCATTCTTGGTGCGATGTACAACATCATTTCGCCAGTCCGGTCCAAGTAAACGATGAACATGGCAAAGCCGGTTAGGATAACTGCTCGAATTAAATGATGAATCATAATAGCACCTCCGTAATCATAGCGCCGATAAAGGTCAGCCCCGCTGTTAATGCAATAAGGACAAGGACGAATTTAACTCGGAACGTGGTTAGCAGCATCAGCGTGTTCTTAAGGTCGATCATGGGTCCGAAGACGAGAAAAGCGAGCAATGGTCCGAAATCGAACATGCCACTGAAAGAGGACGCGATAAAAGCGTCGGATGTCGAGCAAATCGAAAGAATAAAGGCAAATCCCATCATGAAGACATAAGAGAATACAGGCTGGTCGGCAAAAGCGGCCAACGTATTGCGATCAATCACGGATTGTATTACCGCGGTCAATAAAGCGCCAAATATCAAATATTTGCCCATTTCGAAAAACTCATCCGAAGCATGGGACAAAATCGAGGCAACCCGGCCCTTGAACCCTTTGTTATTTGCGCCGTGATCATGCGAATGGGAGTGGCCATGATGAGCCATATGTAGTGCAGGGGGTGCTTTGAGCGGACTTTTTTTCATGAACTTAAAGAGCAGCAGACCGACGATGACGGCGATCGCGAAGGCTAGTCCCATTCGAGAGTAGGCCATCTCGGGCTTGGTCCTGAAGGCAGTGAAGGTTGAAGCATAAACGATCGGATTGACGATAGGCCCTGCGAGTAAGTAGACAATTCCAATATAAGCCGGCATGCCTTTACGAATCAAGCGTCTGACGACGGGGATCATGCCGCACTCGCATAATGGAAACAAAATGCCGAGCAAAGCACCAAAGAGTACGCCTGCAATCGGATGTTTAGGCGTGAATTTTTGAATCAGTTCATCGGTTACGAATACTTGAAGCAAAGCCGAGAATAAAACGCCGAGCAGAATAAATGGAAATGCTTCTAATATAATGCTGATAAATAATATTTTAAAGGATTGCAGGTTGGCAGCATTTAGAAGCTCCGACGGCCATTCTCGGTTGGTAACGATTAACGCAAGCATGATCAGGCAGCCTACGCCGAGCAGCGGGGTACCAAAGCGGAATAAAAATTTCAACATGATTCAGGTATCCTCTCTTCTTTGTAAGGATTACGATTACCAGTATAGCTTATGCCGGAGAATACGACAATAGGACAACTATTTCATGACTTGACTTTGTAAATATCCTAGGTATAATCGTCTTAAATGCAATGATGGGGATAAGTAAGCTTGAATGACTTGCGCACAGAGAGCCGGTGGTCGCTGCGAACCGGTGCAAGCTTCGATGCAGAATGGACCCCGGAGCCTATGAACGGAATCCGGCAGAGGATGAAGCCGAAGATGTTTGTACGGACGCTCCCCGTTATGGAGCAAGAAGGCTTATGGGTACCAGACAACGCTTGATTCTTGAGTAAGCGTACCATTAGCGAATTAGGGTGGCACCACGGTCCCTCGTCCCTTGCGGCGGGGGATTTTTTGTGTTTTTTTATAAACCTAATAATGAATGAGGAAGAGGTCGGTACATGATGAAAAAGGTCCTTTCAGGCATACAGCCAAGCGGCCAGCTTACGCTTGGCAACTACATTGGCGCGATGCAAAACTTCGTGAAATTACAGCATACGGAAGAATGTTTTTTTATGGTAGTCGATCTGCATGCGATCTCGGTTCCTCAGGAGCCCGCAGCTCTTAGAGAGCAAACCGAGGCGGTTGCGGCTTTGTTTATAGCTGCCGGCATTGATCCGCTCAAAGCGAACGTGTTCGTCCAATCGCATGTCCGCGCGCACGCAGAGCTAGGATGGTTGTTCACGACGCTTGCCAATATGGGCGAGCTGGAGAGAATGACGCAGTTCAAAGATAAATCATCAGGCAAAGATTCGGTCGGCGCTGGGTTGTTCGTCTATCCGACTCTGATGGCTGCAGACATTTTGATTTACAATGCGGATCTCGTTCCGGTTGGGGACGACCAGAAGCAGCATTTGGAGCTTACCCGCGATTTGGCTCATCGATTCAATACAAGGTTCGGACAATACTTCACGATTCCGGAGCCTTATATTCCGAAGGTTGGCGCGCGCGTTATGTCGCTTGACGATGCAAGCAAGAAAATGAGCAAAAGTAATCCGAATGTCGGAAGCTTCATCGCGCTGCTTGATCCGCCGGATGTCATCCGCAAGAAGATTAGCAGAGCGACGACCGATTCCGGCCGCGAAGTGAAATTCGATCCAGCGAATAAGCCTGAAATCAGCAATCTGATGGGAATCTACTCGCACTGCGCGAATATTAGCATTGAAGAGGTTGAGGCTCGTTATGAGGGGCAAGGCTATGGGCCATTCAAGAAAGAGCTTGCGGAGCATGTTGTCTCCGTGATAGAGCCGCTGCAAGCCAGATATCACGAAATCCGCAACTCAGGAGAAATTCATGCAATTCTTAAAAAGGGTGCAGAGCGTGCTTCTGAAATAGCAGACCGCACGCTTGCTGACGTGAAAGAGCTGATGGGCTTCCTCTCTCCTCGCGGCTAGTCAATGAAACGAAAAAACCAGGATGGACGCATCGCGTCAACCCTGGTTTTTTCTGCGTAAACGGGCTTTTACAATAAAGCCAGCCCCAATCGTGAAGAGGCTCAGCAGCCCAAATAACAGAACAAGCCAACCGCTATAGCTGATGGAGACTGCCATCGCGCTCATAAATAAAATAGCAACCACGGAAAAAAACAAAGAAAGAGGCTTAGACACGGTGAATTTCTCTCCTTAACAAATCATCAATATATTTTTTAATGTTTAAGAATAGTTTCCGAAGCAGTGCACATAATAAGCTTGCAAGCTTGCAACACACATCAAAGTGCAGAGGACGAAAGGAGAAATACATTATGGCAGGAAGCAGAAGCAATCAACTTGTTGTTCCACAAGCAAACCAAGCTCTACAACAACTGAAACTTGAGGCAGCGCAAGAGCTCGGCGTGCAAATTCCTCAAGATGGCTACTACGGTAATGTTTCGACGCGTGATGCTGGCTCCCTAGGTGGCTACATTACGAAAAAGCTAGTCCAAATTGCTGAACAACAGCTTTCTGGCGGTTCCCGTTAATCGATTCTAATACACAATGATGAATTGAAGCCCAAGGCTTGCCTTGGGCTTTTTAAATATATAAGAATTTATATGTTTTCACATATAAATGTACTTATATATCTCCGCGAAACGACTGCTTTTGCCACAGCGGACGGCGACAGTCGATTACGCTTGTACGTTATGCCTTATTTTATCACAGGTAGGATAGAGATGCGCTTCTCTTTTTTTGACAAAAAAGAAGGGGCTGGCTCAAAAGGAGGACGCTTTCTGAAGAAACAGCTCGCACAATCGAAAAAATACCCATTAAACAAGCGTTGCAGAATAGCCCTCTGCAACGCTTGTTTTTGATTATGGTCTTTCGCTGTTTTCTTCAGAAAATTTTATTAAACGGAGCATTTAAATAATTCTGGAGAAGCGTCAGCGTTCGTTTTTGTGAAGGGATTCCATTCTCTTCTCGTTGATTCAAAGGAATCCCTGAGAAATGGCGATCGGAAGAATATTTAAATGTGCAATTTGATGGTCAGTTCCTTCTTTGGCGTTTCGTTAGTAAGTGTCCATCCGCAGCCGTTTCATTAACCGCTCATCGCTGAGCCAGCCTACGTAAGAGCCGATCGTTTCGTCATTTTTGTTCATAAGCAGAACTCCCACGAATGGGTATTGCTTGCGATGACGATATCTAACGTCACACCATCTTACCTCATAGCCCCACTTATGCTCGCGCACGTCAGCGCAAGCAAAGCTCGTGAAATAAAGAAAGGAGCGAATGGCCGGATCATTTTTGGATTTGGCGACGGCAGGGTGGCTCGAGCATTTCACGCGGTCCAGCCATTTGAGCTTGCCGTTCCGTAAATTGCCTATAACGAAACCGCCGTCTGGGGATTGCTTTACTACGTTCCAGATCGTTAAAGAGATGGTTGGTATAGCGATATACACGTCACCCGTTTCATATTCGGTATCCAGCTTCTTCATCCGCTGTACGGTGCTCCTTGCCGTTAACGTCCGCCATACGAAATACACGGCCAGAAACGCGTACATTAGCGGAAAAACGAAAGCAGGATTTACGAAGCCGCCTGCCCAAAGTAAAATAGCTATGACATGCGTGGAGAAAATGATTGGATCAAAGATATGGATGATATTCCAAGATATCCACTTATCCGTAAAAGGCCGCATCGCTTGGGTGCCGTAAGTGTTGAATAAATCAGTGAAGACATGTACGCATACGGCTAGCAGTATCCACCCGCCGACATGCAGCCAGGGCAGGCTGCCGCGATAAAAGAGCTGAAGGATGCCTGTAATGAGTACCGTCCAAATGGCGATTGCGGGCAACGAATGGGAAATGCCGCGGTGGTTGCGGACATATACGGCGTTCCCTTTCAATCGCAGCAAGCCGTCCAGATCAGGCGCTTGCGATCCGATAACGGTTCCGAGCAATACGGCAGTCTGAATCGTTTGATCCCCTGCAACCACGGGGTCAATCGCAGCTAGACCGGCAAGTCCAATGCCCATGACAAGATGTGTACCAGTGTCCATATTGAATCCTCCCATTATGAATGATTAGGTGTAGTATCGACGGTTCAGGGGAACTTTATCAATGTAAGTAAAAGGAGATGCGACGAATATGTACATTTGTTTTGCGGAGTACCGTATCGCGGAGGAGAACCGCCTTCCATTTCTTGAACTGACGAATAAGCTACTTCAGCATGAAATGGATATGTATTTATATGAAGGAACGGATCAACGGAATCTATTTGTCGAGGTATGGCAGGCAGCTACGTCCGATGAGGCGGAACAAATCAAAGAAGAACGCTGCAGCGAGCGTTCTTCTTGGTCAGAGGTTTCAAACTACATTGTCGGAGGGCGGGCAAAGCTGCATGTATGGGCTTTTAAGCCCGTTCATCCAGACAGGCAAGGCGGTTAGCGGCTAGAATTAACGGTGCCTAAGGTGGCCATTCCAAGCGGAGTGGATGAGCTTACGACACTGCCTTGGAACGGGTATTCATAAGCGATAGGCTCATCGAAAGTCACGTAATCCAGATTAAGCGTTAAGAGTAAGTAACGCATGCCTGTCGTTGGATCGCTGATTACAATATGATCGCGCCCGGCGGCTTCAATAACGCCTTTGAAAATTTTGGCGTTCCATTCCCGGTTGTTCTCGTATGTCATATAGAATGTTGCCATTTTGCCGCGGTTCAAACGAAGAATGTTCTCTACGTATGATTCCTCGACGGCTGGAAGGGTAACGATGTTGCCTCCGGCAGGCGTAACGAATGCGCCGCTCGGGACGTTAGGAGGAGTTTGCATTTGCGCGCCTTGCACCTGCATGTTTGTCGGAAGCTGGGCAGGGAACATCGTAGGCTGGGCAGCCATCGGATATCCGTAGTGGCCATAGCCTCCGTATCCGTAACCTGGGTAGCTGCCCGTATTTGCTGGACTTACCGGATTTTTGTAGCCGTAACCGTTAGACATGTTGAATTTCCTCGCTTTCACACATTAGAAATAGGATTAATAAACCGCCGGACAGTCGCCGCGAGTCGGGATGAAGAAGCAATGCGCTTTATATCTTCCGCTGTTGGACTGGTCCCACCATGTGCTTGGGCAGCTGCCTGCCGGACGGAAAAACCAAAGCGCATTGGACGCCGGATGCTGCCGTTCTCCATTAATGATCCGTTTGGCTAAGCGAATGTCCTTGTCGCGCGCGCTTTGGTAGAAATAGCCTTTTGTCGTAGCTTCGAAGCCGCCTGGCCGTTGATTGACCATCTGCGGGATGGAGCGGATGTTTTTGAAATCGAGACAGTTGCCGAGAACGCGGTTTACGCCGACATTGCCGACCATCAGCATGCCGAGCTCGCCTTCGCCTTCTGCTTCCGCTCGCATGAGCCTGGCGAGCATCTTCGTATCCTCGGAGTTCGTTTTAATGACTGCCATAGACTTAACGGTTCACTTCCCTTCGCTAGCTTTGAGAACTTCGGTTTGAATGGGCATCTAACTACATAGTCAGTGTACTCGGCGCCAACCCAAATGGTTACTAAATGATTTGTCACAATTTGCGTGGCAAAATGATGAACAAACCCGTCGAACGTTGTCACAGCTTCTTTTTTTCGGTATGATTAAGAACGGTTCATCAATGGATGATAGATGCCTCATGGCGTCTTGTCGCAAAACTCGGGAGGCTCGCTTCGTGCTGAAAGACTTAATTGCATTAACAAAACCGCGGCTACTTCGACTTAATGTGTTCGCTGCGCTAGGTGGCTTCTTGGTTGCTTCCAAATGGGATATTGATTTCCTATTGCTTATATGGGCGCTTATCGGTTCAACATTGACGATCGCGTCAGCTACCGTCATTAATAACTATTGGGATCGGGAACTCGATTTGAAAATGGAGCGCACGAAAGACCGCGCGCTGCCAACTGGCCGCATGCAGCCGGGAACCGTGCTTGCTTACGGCATCGTGCTCGGATTAGTTGGACTAGCCGTGTTATTCCTGCTCGTTAATCCGTTGTCGGGGTTTCTAGGCTTCCTCGGATGGTTCGTATACATCGTTATCTACACCATGTGGTTGAAACGGACTTCTACCTGGAGTACTTCGGTCGGTGGGATATCCGGAGCCATGCCGCCTGTCATCGGGTACTGCGCAGTTACGAATGAAGTCGATGCCGGTGCTTGGATTTTATTCGCGTTATTGTTTCTGTGGCAGCCTGCGCATTTCTGGTCGCTTGCCATTCGAAGGGTGGAGGAATACCGGGAAGCCGGATTTCCGCTATTGCCCGTCGTGAAAGGAATCAAGCGGACGAAGCTGCAAATGATTCCTTATATCGTGCTTTTGCTACCGGCTAGTATTTTGTTTTATACGTATGGGTACGTCGGAATCTATTTCTTAATCATTTCGCTTCTGATCGGTTTGCTATGGCTCGTTCATACGCTTCGGGGGACAGGCGCCAAGGATACGGAGAAATGGGCGAAAACGAATTTTCTTATATCGGTCAATTACTTAATGGTTATATTCATCGTTATGATTTTGAATACGACAGGATCATAGTCATCCGTACAGGGAGTGAACATCGTGGCTTTTGTAAAGAAGCATAGCTTTAAGATTGCGGTGCTGGCGCTATGCGCGGCAATGGGTATTTATTTGTTTATAACGTACGGGATGCAGCCGAAACAGACTTTGCCTGTGCTGCAGGCTGCTCCGGCTTTCGAAATGAACGACATCGACGGGAAGCCGGTATCGCTGGCGTCGACGAACGGCAAAGCGCGCATCGTTTATTTTTACTTTGCGAACTGCCCGGATGTATGTCCTCCGACCACCTTCCTGCTCTCGCAGGTTCAAGACCAGCTCGAAGCAGAAGGCAAGCTTGGAAAAAGCGCCGACCTGATCTCCATTACGTTTGATCCGGAGCGCGATACGCCTGATGCAATACGGGACTTTGCTAAGCGGCATTTCGCCGATACAAGCAGCTGGCATTTCCTGCGCGGCGATGAAGAGGCGAGCACGCTTCAATTGGCGAAGGACTTTGGCGTTGCTGTAATCAAAGAAAAAGACGGCTCTTATACGCATATGAATGTCATAACGATCGTCGATAAGGACGGACAAATTCGTAAGTGGATCAACGGAAGCTCAGAGGATTTAACGGCTGAGAGCATCGTTGACGAACTTAACAAGATTCTCTAAAATTCATCTTTGCTCCATAACGAAGCGGGACTCAGCGCAGCATAGTTAATATGCGCTTCGAGTCCCGCTTTTTCCAATTGCTCGATTAAATAATCAAGCGGGGTATGCTCTACGCCTGAATAGCCTTTGCGGGTATAGATATGCTCGGCATCAGGGAATATGTCGCGGAGAAGGAACCTGATCCGCTTGCCGGAGGAATCGTTGTCCGTAAATATGTAAGCTTGATCTTGACCTACCTGCTTGCGCAGCTTCTCAAGCTGATCGGATCCGGGCGTGCCGAATGTACAATGGATGCGTACCTCTTCGCCCAGGACGCGTCTTAATCTTGATTTATCGTTTTTGCCTTCAACAATAATGGCAATTTCCATCTGTCATCACCTCGAGTGAAAAATTAAAGCGGAGCGGAAGCGTTACGCTTAGTTTACCACCTTATCATCATTTTACCGAGATGACATGGGATATAAGATTTTGCATGGCAAAAAAAGAAAAATGGCTGGCCGGGATGATATCCCAGTCAGCCATTTTAAATTTCAACCTAGTACATGCATGTGCATGCGATGATCACGAGAAGGATAAACAATACGAGAATGATGCCGATATTCGAGTGGCCGTTGTGTCCGCAACCTTGATTCAATCCGCCTACATTTCCAGACATATATGGTGTCACCCCGTTTCATTTGCTTGAGAGCGATGATAGCCATCAGCCTGCTTCAGCTGTGTACCGGCTGGTCATTTGCCATAATGTATGATATGTGGGGGGGATGAATTAGCCCTGTGCGTTTACCCATGCCTATGAAAAATGGGTGCGCGAGGGAATCGAACGCGAAATATGCAGCGGCAAAAGCGTAACGGCGATCATTAAAGCAATGAATGCGATGTAATAAGGCGATAGATGGTCCCTTACTTGACCGGCAGCCATAGGACCTATAAAGGCGCCGATGGAGAACGCGATCGAAAGAACAGAAAAGGTTCTTCCGTAGCGGGCTCCTCCGCTGAGCTCGATCAGTAACGTAGAGAGCGCCGGCAGTATAACGCCTTTTGCCATACCGACTAAAAGCAGCATAAGCGTAAGCGGTGCCGGTATCTGGGAGGCTATGCCGAAATAGACGATGGCAAGAAATAATGAGCCCCATAATGTCCGTTGGTAAGCAGGTACGCGGTTGAGGAAAAGCATGCTCAGCGTAACGAGCGCTCCGATACTGACCACGGAGAATAAAAGTCCCGTCGTCATCATCGCTTCTTTGGTTTTGGCAAGCAGCGGCAGCTCGAACGATAGAATGCCTTGCGCGCAGCTTATCGCTACCGGCAGCAGATAGACGAGCCAAGGGATCGAAGCCGGCTGCTCCAAAGGAAGCTTTATTTTTTGCTTAGGCTGCTGCTCTGGATCGGGCACAGCTGTTTGAACGCTGCCTGCGCGCGCATCGCGAATGAAAAAAATAGCGCAAACGGAAGTGACGATGAGAATCCAGCCCAGCAGCGTAAAGGCAGTCGCAAAGCCGATTTTGGCAACCAGATAGGCGCCAGCGGCTGGAGAGACGACTGATGCGAGCGTGTGGACGAGCCCGTTCCCGGCCATGAGCTTGCCTTGCTGCGTGCGGTCGGTAGTCATTTTGGCAAGCAAGGATAGGCAGGCAGGAGACAGGAAGGCGAGCACGAAGCCGCTTATGGAGCGCAGCAGCAGCAGTTGCCAAGGATTGGTGACATGAGACTGGAATAAGAGTACGATACCGGCTGCCATCAGGCTGAACACGATAAAGAACCGGCTGCCGTATCGGTCAACGCCGAAGCCCGCTATTAAATTGCCGGGCAGATGCGTGATAGAGTACATGCCCATCATCAATCCAATAAAGGAAGGCGCTGCGCCAAGTGATATGGCGAATGGCGTCAAGATCGGATATTGCGCGTGCAGGTCAAAGAAAGCGACGAACAAAAATAAATAAAGCCAAATTGCGGTTTTCACAGGGCTCTCCCTCCTAGCCAATTACACACTTATATACTTGTACGTTTTAGTTGGACAGGATATGTCTGCTGAAAAAGAGAGCAAGCGTTTACGCCCTATAATCTGTAGGTTATAATATTTTGTAATGAGGTTATGTACGAGGTATAATGGAGGGGATGGCAACTTGGATTTTTTGAATTTTTCGACGTATGATTGGGACACATGGACGGCTTTCTTCAAAGAGCATTGGCTCGTGCTTGTCATTGCGCTTATTGTGCTGCTTCTTATTGTGCGTGTAGTTAAGACCGTCATCAAATGGGCGATCGCTGCGGTCATTATCATCGGTATTATCGTATATAGCGGATATAGCATGGACGACCTGAAGGAGATCGGCACCAAGGTGGCGGATACGGTCAAGCAGGAAGCCGTGAATGCCATGGTAGGCGAAGCGAAGGATGCAACCTTTGTTACGAATGCGGACGGCACCTTTACGGTAAAGACCAAAAACCTAGAGCTGACCGGCGTGCCGGGGGACAAAGATGTCGCCGTTTCGTTTCGCGGAACCGAGCTCGGCAAATGGAAGCTTGACAGCACGATACAAGCCCTCATTGATCAAGCGAAGCAGAACGGATAATGCTTATGGCGAGCTGGGTACAACGAGTGAATGAGCTGGAGCCTGTTGGCGTTATTGTGTTTTTGCTGCTGCTTGGCTCTCTAGTGCAAGGGATGAGAAGAGGCGCGTCTGGTTCAGCGAAGCGCCTCTTCTTTTTTGTATGGGAGGGCATCGTGATTGCGGTTTGCCTCGTGCTATCCGCTCAGCTTACGAATCGATTGTCGCCCGCTGCGGCCAAGTGGCTGACTGGCGCGGTAAAGGTCCCGCAGCAAGAGCTAAGCGGAATAGAGCAAGCTTGGTATACGCTTGTAACGAGCTTGCGCGATTTCGCGTTGCTCCGCTATGCGGTTATGTTTCTGCTCGGCTATTTGCTGCTGCGCGCACTGGCTGCGTTTATCGAGCCTATGGCAGATCGCGCCGTAGAGGGCATGCTGCGCAGCAACAAGGAAGAGCCGCTTGCTGATATGCGCGGCAAGAAACAAGCCAGCCGCGCAGTAGGTGCATTGCTGGGGGCAATCCACGGCGCTGGACGATCTTTCGTATTCGTAGCTTTACTCTTCGTTTATGTGTCTCTAATGCCGAATGGCTGGTATGTCGATCAAATATCCAATTCGCAGGTCTACAGCAAAGCTGCTGCTTGGTTAAGCCCGGTTGCCGGTGACGTTCTCACTGGACAAGGGCCCGTGTTTACCGAAGCGGTGGAAGCGCAGTTCAAGCAAATCTTGCAGCGCAAATACGAAATGATTGATTATGCCATTCCTGCAGAGATCGAGCAGGCAGCGGTCTATGTAACGAAGGATTCGCTGACGGAGGAAGAAAAGGCAAGAAGACTGTATGAATGGCTAGGAACGAGAATAGCCTATGACTATGACAAGGCACGCAATTATGAAGAGCAAGGAATATGGAAGGAACAAAACCCTCCCGAAACATTCGATACGCGCAAAGGCGTATGTATAGATATAGCTCGCTTGTATGCTGTTATGGCAAGATCCGTTGGTCTCGAGGTGCGGGTTGTAACGGGAATGGGGGCTGACGGGTCCGGAGGCTTTGGCCCGCATGCTTGGAATGAGGTGCGCGTCGGGGCTGGCGATGACAGCTGGATTCCGCTCGATGCTACATGGGCGAATGCGGGAGACTGGTTTAATCCGCCAGGATTTGAAGAAACCCATGTCAGGGAAGCATAGCTTGCTTAGAGAACGGCAATTTTAATATGGGAACATGAGGTGATTCAACATGCAGGATGATCCGCAGAAGCGGGAGATTATAAACCGGCGCCATTTTTCATTTCGATTGAACTTATTTTTTTTCGTAACGTTTGCTTTGTTTAGCGTATTAATCGTACGATTGGCCATTCTGCAGTTTGTGGAAGGACCCACGCTTAGCGCGGAGGGGATCGATAAATCAACCCGCAGCGTGAAAATCCCGCCGATACGCGGCAATATCTATGATTCCAACGGCGTTGAGATTGCCTACTCGACGTCAACGCAGTCGATTTACTTCAGCGTACAGCCGGAGCTTAAGCTCGCGGACGCGAAAGAGAACGCCAAGGAGATGGCCGCGAAGCTGCTGGAGGTTTTTACGGAATACGGAGATCCGGCCAAGGCGATGACGGTAGATGATATTATCCGGCAGATGGACTTGGACTTCAAACGCAACAATATTTCGACGCCTAGACGGATCAAATCCGGTTTAACCAATGAAGAGATCGCGTATTTCATGGAGAACCGTACCGAATTCAAGGGAATCGATATTATGGAGGAAAGCGTCCGGAACTACAGCACGGATTCCATTGCGGTTCAACTCGTTGGCTATTTGAAGAAATACAAGGGTGTACGTGAAACGGTCGATTTCTATAAAGAGAAAACGACCGAGGAAGATGCGACCCTTCAATACTTGGAAGAAGAGGACGTCGGCATGGACGGTCTCGAGTTCATGTACCAGGACGTCTTGCGCGGGACGAACGGCTTGAAGACGTACCCGGTCAACAATGCGGAACGGATCATCGGCCCGATGCAAATTACGAATCCGCAAAAAGGCTCCGACATTTATTTGACCATCGATAAAAATGTTCAGCTAAAAACAGAGCAAGCCATCATGGATCAATTGAAAACTATTACGACTTCGACAAACAAATATGAACGGGCAAAATACGCCCAAACCGGTTTCGCTGTCGCAATGGAAGTAGACACCGGTAAAATCGTAGCGATGGCGAGCATGCCGGATTACGATCCGAATATATGGTCAGGCGGGCGGATTAGTCCGGAGGATTACGAGAACTTCCAGAATGTGCTGTCGAACGGAACGATTCGAACCGTATATGGCAAGTATACGGAGGAAGAGCGCAACGAACATCCATCTTCTATTCTTCCTCCAGGTTCAACGATGAAGCCTTTAACCGTACTGATAGGCTTGCACGAGAAATTGTTCAAAACCTCGACCGTGTACCAGGATACAGGGGTATTCACTTATGGCAAGAAGGGATACGAGACCTATATCCGCAACTCGCAGGGCCATGTATACGGCAGCATAGACGGCGCTCAGGCGATTCAGCATTCATCGAACCCGTTCATGGCGTCGATGGTCGGGAACAAACTCTACATGCGCGACGGGAAAAGCGGCGTGGATATTTGGGACAGCTACATGAAGCAGTTCGGGCTTGGCGTATTGACAGGCAGCGGCTTGCCGAACGAAACAAAAGGGATTATCGAGTATTTCAAGGAGTCCGAAAGCGGCAGTGCGCAGTCGGCATTGATTCAAGCATCCTTCGGCCAACAGGGACGTTATACGACGCTGCAGCTAGCTCAGTATGCTGCGATGCTGGCGAATCGCGGCAAGCGGATGAAACCTCAATTCGTCAATGAAATAAAGGATTCTGACGGAAATGTCATTCAGGGCTATACGCCTGAGATTCTGAACGAAGTCGAGTTCCCCATTGAATATTGGAACGAAATCGAGACGGGCATGTCCAAAGTAAGCTCGGGAGGCTTTGAAGGCGTTGATTATACCTATCGCCGTAAGACGGGAACCTCCGAGCAATCCGTTAAAGGGCGTACGGCAGAGAATGCGGTATTTATCGCTTACGCGCCGGCTGACAAGCCGAAGCTTGCGGTAGCCGTTGTCGTGCCTGACGGGGGCTTCGGCTCATACGGAGCATCGCCGATCGCCCGCAAAATATTCGACGCCTACAATGAGGAAGTCGGACTGTACGGCGTACCTAAGAATAAAACGGTCAATAACGAGAAGAGCGCAGGAACCGCAGGCAATGCCGATAATGCGGATACGGCTGATACCGCCGATACCACAAACGTAGCGGTTAATGGGACGACGAATGAGTAAGCAAGAGATAGGAAAGGCAGGCTGGAGCAATATCTCCAGCCTGCCTTTTTTTCTGCGAACCCGCCCATTTTAAAATAAATGTTGCACTAGTGAAACATTTTTGTGTATTATTAAAAAAAAGGCATTAGGCAAACTAATATTCATAAGGGCAACCTTTGCCGCATATAAAAAAACGACAAGGATTTAGGAGGTCATATTTATGGGTAAAGCATTTAAGACGAATTCGGCTCTTCGCAGATTTATTATGACGATCGTATTTCTAACGGTGACGGCAATTGCAACTTCGGCCTGCGGGCAAAATGCGGATAATGGCCAAAGCGGTAAATTGAACATTACGGCGACGACGGGGATGATTACCGATGTTGCCCAGCAGGTAGGCGGCGAATACGTCGAGGTAAGCGGTTTGATGGGAGCGGGAATCGACCCCCATCTATATAAAGCATCGCAAGGCGATGTGAAGAAGCTGGACGAAGCGGATATCATTTTCTACAACGGGCTCCACTTGGAAGGGAAAATGGCCGAAATGTTCGAAGCGCTGGAGAAGCGCAAGCCAACCGTTGCCGTGTCTGAATATTTGACGGAAGAGCAGTTGCACACTGCGCCTGGCCAAGGGGCTGGGATGCATGATCCGCATATCTGGTTTAACGTAAAGCTATGGATATCGGCAACGGAAGTGATACGCGATACGCTGGTAGAGAAGGACGCTACCCATGCTGATTATTACAAAGACAACGCCGCGGCTTACATTAAGAAGCTGGAAGAGCTGGATACCTACGCTGCAGAGCAGATTGCAACCATCCCTGAGGCCAGCCGGATTCTTGTTACAGCCCATGATGCTTTCGGATATTTCGGTGAGGCATACGGGTTAACTGTCACGGGTTTGCAGGGAATGAATACCATGTCTGAGTACGGCTCCAAGGATGTCAGCAAGCTTCGGGATTACTTAGTCGAGAAAAAAATCAAAGCGGTGTTTATCGAATCAAGCGTGCCCAAGAAATCAATCGAGTCGGTTATCGAAGGTGCACGGCAATTAGGCCATGAAGTAGTCATTGGCGGTGAGCTGTTCTCGGATGCCATGGGCGACGCAGGAACGGCGGAAGGCACTTATATCGGCATGGTGAAGCATAATGTGGATACGATCGTAGCTGCATTGAAATAGCATAAACAGAGGAACGAAAGCGAGTGATGATGATGAGTCCATCTCAAACGGCAGCAAACACGACGGCGAAAACGGCAGCGCCGCTTAGCATTAAAGGTTTAAGCGTCGCATACCAGAAGAAGCCCGTGCTTCGGAACGTTTCCTTCGAGGTAAATGAAGGCGAGCTGGTTGGCGTAATCGGCCCGAACGGAGCAGGCAAATCCACGCTCATGAAGGCGGCGCTTGGACTCATTCCGAGCATCGGCGGGGAAGTTCTCGTATACGGGAAGTCCTACAAGCAGCAGCGCAAAATGATCGGCTACGTCCCGCAGCGCGAATCGGTCGATTGGGATTTCCCGACGAATGCGCTTGATGTTGTACTTATGGGCCGTTACGGCCATCTTGGCTGGTTCCGCCGTCCAAGCGCGAAGGATAAGGCACTGGCGCTAGAATGCCTGAACAAGGTCGGCATGGCCGATTATGCGGGCAGGCAGATCAGCCAATTGTCAGGCGGCCAGCAGCAGCGCGTATTTCTTGCACGTGCGCTTGCGCAGGACGCGAAGCTTTATTTTATGGATGAACCGTTCGCCGGGGTTGACGCCGCAACGGAAAAAGCGATCATTACGCTGCTTCAGGAATTGAAGCTGCAAGGAAAAACAGTCATCGTTGTGCATCATGACCTTGCGACGGTACAGGATTATTTTGATTCCGTCCTGCTGCTGAACGTGGAGCTTCAGGCGTATGGCCCAACCGAGCAAACCTTTACGCAGGAGCAGCTGCAGCGCACTTATGGCGGCAGGCTTGCCTTTCTTGACCGAAGCCTGCAATCCCCGTCGCGGGTTGACGGAAAGGGTGAGTAAAGATGGATAAGATTTGGTCAATGCTTTCAGATCCCAACATGCAGTGGATTTTCCTTGGTTGTACGCTGCTTGGCTTAAGCAGCGGCGTTATCGGATGTTTCTCCTATCTAAGGAAGCAAAGCTTGATGGGCGATACGCTCGCACATGCAGCGCTCCCAGGAATTTGCATCGCATTTATGCTCACGGGCATTAAATCGATTGGCCTTTTTCTTATTGGAGCAGGTATTGCAGGCGTAGTGGCAACCTTCGGCATCGGTTATATCACAAGGAATTCCAAGCTTAAGCAGGATGCGGCGATGGGGATCGTATTGTCGGGATTTTTTGGCTTAGGCATTGTGCTCCTTACGTTGATCCAGCATGGCGATTATGGCAACCAAGCAGGACTCGATAAGTTTCTATTCGGCCAGGCCGCATCGATGATCGCATCCGACGTCATTACGATGACTGTTGTCTGCGTATCGCTCATTACGATTTGCACGCTGTTGTTCAAGCAATTCAAAATCATATCCTTCGATCCAGGCTTCGCAAGAGGCCTCGGTTATCCGGTAGCTTTCCTGGAGCAGCTGCTAATGCTTCTTATTGTGGTAGCCGTAGTAGCCGGCATACAAGCGGTAGGCGTCGTACTCGTTGCTGCGCTTCTGATTACTCCGGCCGTATCGGCAAGGTACTGGACGGATCGCCTCGGGCTGATGGTCGTATTATCAGGCGTGTTCGGCGCCGTTAGCGGAGGCATTGGCACCTGGATTAGCGCTTCGGTTTCGAATTTGCCGACTGGGCCAGTAACCGTGCTTGCGGCAACGCTCCTATTCTGCATATCCATTTTATTCGGACCGCAGCGCGGCTTGGTTGCGAAGCGGCTGCTGCGCCAACGGGTGAAACAACGCTATAACCGCGAGAATGAGCGTCTTCTGGAAAGCAATGTGAAAAAGGAGGCGGCACTATGAGCGACTTTTGGATTCTGCTTACCGGTGCGCTCGTAGCTAGCTGCTGCGGCGTGCTCGGCGTGTTCCTGGTATTGCGAAAGATGGCGATGATCGGCGATGCAATCAGCCATTCGGTCATGCCAGGTATCGTAATCGCGTTTCTGCTAAGCGGCTCGCGAGATTCCTTGCTCATGATGTTCGCTGCCTTGATATTCGGGCTGCTGACCACCTTTTTGATTCAAATGTTCCAGCAAAGCGGCATTCAGTCCGATGCTTCTATCGGGGTAGTCTTCACTGCGCTATTCGCGATCGGGGTCGTGCTGGTTAGCTTATATGCCCGTCAAGTGCATTTGGATCAGGATGCGATTCTATACGGCGAGATCGCCTATGTGCACTGGAATATCTGGGAGCTTGGCGGCGTGAATATGGGGCCCAAAGCGGTATGGCTGCTCGGCATTACATTGCTTGTTATTACGTCGGTCATCGGACTGTTCTACAAGCAATTCAAGCTATGCGCATTTGATCCAGCGCTTGCAGCGGCGATAGGCATTCCGGTCGCACTGTTTCATTACTTATTAATGGGCCTTGTTTCCATGGCTACGGTCAGCTCATTCGAGAGCGTGGGAGCGATTCTCGTCGTAGGGCTGCTTATCATACCGGCCTCTACCGCATATCTTCTCACGGATCGACTTGGCGTTATGATTGGGCTTAGCGTCGGGGCAGGCGTAGCCAGCACATTTATCGGCTATGGAGCAGCGGTTATGCTGGATGCTTCCATCGCAGGCTGCATGGTTTGTGCTGCGGGGCTGCTGTTCGTTATCGCCTTCTTGTTCTCACCGTCACACGGCATTGTCGTCAAAAAGCTTCGCATGCGTAAGCTTGCCTAATAGGCTAGAAAAGCCCGCTATCCTGCAAAACGCTGGGATAGCGGGCTTTTTGCGTTGATTGGTGTGGGAACGTTGAAGAACGAACTTGGTTTTCTCATCGTTTATTCATATTACACCACCAAATTTGCAACTTTTACCCAGTAACTATCGTACTATATTTGGAACATATTAGGAGAATTAAAGGGAGAGTAGCTAATGATTAAGGTTTGGTCGAAATTCGCAATCCCGTTTGCAGCTTTTGCTTTTATTTTATCAGCATGCAGCTTTGGCGGGAACGGTAAGGGGCAGGACAAGGATGAGGCATCGGCGCTTAAGGTGATGTATTACGATGAAGGTGCCTTTTTTCAGGATTACGGCATGGTATTCTCGGCTTTGTACCCGAATGTAGAAATTGAAGTCGTAACTGCGCAATCTATGTACTCGGGTGAACAAAAGGACCCTGACGCTGCTTACGATAAGTTTATCGAAGAGAAGCAGCCTGATCTTCTGCTGCTCGATCCAGAGAAATACAAGAAGCTGGCGCAAGATGGCAAGCTCTATGAGCTGGATGCTGTCATGGAAAAGGAGAAATACGATACGGAAGGATTAATTCCCGGTATGCTCGATTATTTGCGTGAGCTTGGCGGAGGGCAGCTGTTCGGCATTTCTCCGAATTTTTACAGCCAGGTGATGTTCTACAATAAGGACCTGTTCGACCAATACAAGATTGCGTATCCGACGGATCGCATGAGCTGGAACGAGGTGATTCAGCTGGCGCGCCAATTTCCTACTGATGGAGACCGGAAGGAGCGTGTTTACGGACTCAAAATGGGCTATACCGAAGATCTCTTCGAGCTGGCAAGCACGCTGGCATCAGCCGATGGCATTAGCTATGTCAATGCTTCGAAGAAAGAGATGACGATCAATACCGATTCATGGAAGAATGCGGCTCAGGCGGCGCTGGATGCAATCGGCTCTAACGCGTTGTATTTCGAGAGCATGGATAACGACGAGTCAAATATGTCCCAGACATACGAGGAATATTTGCTGCGGGATCCATTCTTATCCGGGCGGCTCGCGCTTGCAATAGGAGACAGCCATTATATTAACCAAATCAAGCAGGCTAGCCAGAACGAGCAGGTCAAGGACAAAATCGTGAAAAATTGGGATTTGGTAACGGTTCCGGTCGGGCAGCAAAATCCGGACCAGTCGAATATGATCTCTTTTCAGAACCTTTTCGCCATTCGCGCGGAATCACCGAATAAGGATACGGCGTGGGAGTTTCTCCGCTATATTACAAGTGATGAGTACGCGAGAGTGAAGTCCAAATCGAACAATTACAATGGTTTGCCCGTTCGCACGAAATACATATCGGATACCGAAGGACGCAATTATGCGGCATTTTACAATTTAAAGCCTAGCTCTTTCAACAGCTATCGCGATTTCGACAAGCTGCCGGAAACCTTTTGGGGCGATTTTAGGGCGGCGACCCAGCAGGAATTCCAAAAGGTGAAGGATGACAAACAGACGATTAATGAAGCGCTCGATATTTTGCAGGTCAAAGGCCAGGAAATGCTGCTGAAGGTAGCGCCTGTAAGTAAAGACGAGCCTGCGATGAAAGAAGCAACGACCGAGGTGCAAGCGGATTCGGTTATTGTTAAATAGCGATCAACCCTTCAAGGAGGAAAAGCATGCTTTCGCGTTCGCGCGGAAGCTGTTTTTATTTCCGGTACCCCAATGTCGATAGGAATGGAATGTCTATCGTTTGGAATCTGCTGCAAATGTGCTAAAATAATTTACTAGTGGGTTACATCAAGGAACGGCATTAACGAGGAGGAACACAACTTGGGAGATTATAAACTGTTAGCGCTCGACATGGATGGTACGCTGCTTAACGAGCAAAGTGAAATAAGCGCTGAAAATGCGGAATGGATTCAGAAAGCGCTGGATGTGGGCGTAATCGTCAGCTTCTCGACCGGCCGCGGCTTTCGGAGCGCGCTCCCCTACGCGGAGCAACTGAAGCTGGAGACGCCGATGATTACCGTCAATGGCAGCGAAATTTGGCATCGCCCCCATGTCCTGCACAAACGGACGCATTTGAGCCATGTCTATGTACAAAGAATGCATGAACTGGCACTCTCGCACGGCGAGCCATGGTTCTGGGCCTATACGGCCGACGATATATTCAACAAAGAGAAATGGATTTCTCCCGCCGATGACTATGCTGCGCATCACTGGCTGAAATTCGGCTATTATACCGAGGATGACAGCATTCGCGAAAAAATTCTTGCCGAGGTCCAAAGCTGGGGAGCGCTCGAAATTACGAATTCTTCTCCTTGGAATTTGGAGCTAAATCCGCTTGGCGTATCCAAAGCGAGCGCTTTGCAGGAGCTTTGCGGCCTGCTTGGCATTGAGATGTCCCAGGTTATCGCGGTCGGCGATAGCCTGAACGATATCGCGGCCATTCGCGAGGCTGGCCTTGGAGTAGCGATGGGCAATGCCCAGGAAGCAGTGAAGGAAGCTGCGGACTTCATTACTTTTACGAATAATAAGCACGGGGTTGCGGAGGTTATTAAACGGTACGTTATGAAAGGGTGAGTTGAGTAGCGTATGGATATTTTAGGCTGGACATTAGTTATCATCTTGTTCGTTGTCGGCATGGCCGGAGCAATCTATCCGATCCTGCCGGGAGCGCTTGCTATTTACGGCGCGTTTTTCATTTATGGATGGTTCTTCTCCTTCAGCGAATTCGGCGTTTGGTTCTGGTTGATTCAAACGATTATCGTGGTTGTGCTGTTCGTAGCGGATTACGCGGTTAGCGCATGGGGCGTCAAACGATTCGGAGGCTCGCGTGCCTCGGTAATCGGCAGCACGATCGGACTCATATTCGGTCCTTTTGTTATTCCGGCGTTTGGACTTGTTATCGGGCCGTTTGCCGGTGCCGTTATTGGCGAAATGATTATCGGAACACGCTTTGATAAATCGCTCAAGGTTGGGCTTGGCTCCGTAGTTGGCCTATTCAGCAGCGTAGTCGTGAAATTTATTCTACAGCTCGCGATGATTGTTTTGTTTGTCCTTTGGCTCGTATTCTAATGGATAAGGTGGAACTGACGATGATTAAAGTAACCGTATGGAATGAATTTTTGCACGAGAAAATCCATGAGGAAGTAAAAAACGTATATCCGGACGGCATCCATCAGGCGCTTGCCAAAGGCATTGCAAACGATGACTTTGAAGTGGCGACTGCAACGCTTGAGGAGCCGGAGCACGGCCTTACGGCAGAACGATTGGCGAATACGGATGTTCTGATCTGGTGGGGACATATGGGCCATGACCAGGTAGACGATGCGATCGTAGAGCGTGTCCAGCAGCGCGTTTGGGAGGGCATGGGGTTAATCGTGCTCCACTCGGGCCATTTTTCGAAAATTTTCAAGAAGCTGATGGGTACGAGCTGCGATCTGAAATGGCGCGAAGCAGGCGAGAAGGAGCGGTTATGGGTCGTCAACCCGGCGCATCCAATAGCGTCCGGCTTGCCAGAGCATATTACGCTGGAGCATGAGGAAATGTACGGCGAGCACTTTGATATCCCAGCGCCGGATGAGCTTGTATTCGTGAGCTGGTTCGAGGGGGGCGAAGTGTTCCGCAGCGGCTGCACCTTCAACAGGGGACAAGGTAAAATCTTTTACTTCCGCCCAGGCCATGAGACGTACCCGACTTACTATAACCCGCAAATATTGCAGGTCATTCAGAACGGCGTGCGCTGGGCGGCACCTTCGCATGCTGCAGTGCCGGTTCGCGGCAACCATCAGCCGCTAGAGCCGATTGGCAATAAAGGATAGGGGAGACTTCCGAACACCATCATGTTAAAAAAAGACTCATTACTAAAAGGCACCATTATTCTGGCTGCAGCTGCGCTGGTTGTCCGTTTTCTAGGCTTGTTCCAGCGCATACCGCTCGATTATATGCTAGGTTCGATCGGGCAGGCAGCGTTCAACTCCGCGAATACGATTTATTTGTTGCTATTGACGATCGCCACAGGCGGCATACCTTTATCGATCAGCAAGATGATCTCGCAGCGTTATGCGCTCGGCAGGCCCGACGAGGCGAAACGGATCTACCAGGCCGCATTAATGTTCGGCGCCGTGACCGGCTTGCTGCTCGCAACCGCCATGTTCGTGCTTGCGCCTGTTTATGAACGGCTGTCGCGAGTGCCGGATTCCGCCGTATCGCTTCAAGCGATAGCGCCTGCGCTGCTGCTGTTTCCGATTATCGCGATGATGCGCGGTTATTTTCAAGGCAGGCAGATTATGGCCGCCGGCGGCATATCGCAAATCATGGAGCAAATATTGCGGCTCATCGGCGGTATAGGACTAGCCTTTATCGTACTCGGCTTAGGCTGGGGAGATAAGTACGGCGCCGCCGCTGTGGCGTTTGGTTCCGTTCTCGGAAGCATCGGCGCGTTTTCCGTTATGATGTGGTTTGCGAGAAAGCTGAAGAAGCAGGATCGAGATGAAGAGAGCACGATAGCAACGGACAAGGCTGCGAAACCAAGCTCCAAGCTGCTGTTCCGTACGATATACCGGGAAATATTCAGAACCTCTATCGCAGCTGTCGTAACGGCAATGACCGTTCAGTTTGTCTATTTCTTCGATCAGTCGTTTTTCATGAGGCTGACAACGGCATTCTACAACCACGATACGGCCATAAAAGTATTGGCAGAGTATACGAATAGAGCGATGGGAATCGCAGGTATTCCGCCCATACTGGCGATCGCGCTTGGGGCTTCGATTATCCCGGTCATTTCTTCGGCCTATGCCTTGAAGAACATGGAGGAGGTACAGCGGCAATCCTCGCTTGTGATGCGCATCGTATTTTTTACCGGTGTTCCGGTTGCCTTGCTGCTCACCGTTGCTTCCTATTCGGTAACGGGGCTATTATTCAAGAGCCCAAGCGGTTACGATACGGTTGCTCTTCTGACAGCTGGCGCGATTTTTCAAATCACGATGATGATTTCGAACTCGATTCTCTACGGCTTGAACAAGCCGAAGCAGCCCATGTACCATACCTTTATCGGGCTTGGCCTGAAGGTCGTCTGCAGCTTGGCGCTTGCGCCATTCTTTGGGGTTTACGGACTCATAATCGGATCATCGATTTGTTTCATAGTCATCACGCTTCTTAACGTAAAAACGATTAACAAAGAGATTAACCTGAACATTCTAGGCAACAAATGGTTTGCATACCTCGCCGCAATCGCGGTTCCTGCGCTTGCAGGCTGGGGGACTGAATACCTCGTGCTGCATATAACGGATGCGTGGGCGAATAAAGTCTCATACTTCTTCGCAGCGGCGGTTACTTCTATTATAGTGGGCGGTCTTTACCTCATTATGCTTGCAGCGCTCCGGGTGATAACGCCGGAGGATGTTCGCTCATTCCCGGGTCCGCTTCGGAAGGTGCTGACGCTTGTGCTGAAGCCCTTCTACAAAAGAGCAGTATAAGCTGTGGATGCTGAAAGACAGGACATGTCCCTTAACAAGGAACATGTCCTGTTTTTTATAGGATAACGGGCATGAAAATATGATTTTGTCAGCTATCCGACATTTTTAAACAAGAGGATATGATATTCTTTTAATAACACATCAGATTAGTCGGAATAAAACGGTTTGCGAAACGAGAGGTGTCGGAGAAGTGGATGAGCTAAGCGCACAAAACGGATTTCCTGAGCCAGACCAGCACAATGAAACCATTTTGCGTGCCTTTTATCAATACGGAACGAAGCGGTTGTACAAAAAAAACGAGTTTATCTTTCTGGAGAACGATCCTCCGGCAGCTGCTTGCTACGTGGAAAAGGGTTTAATCAAAATTTCGCAATCCTCCCAGGAAGGGCAAGGCATAACGCTTTTTTTGCGTTATCCGGGCGAAGTATTCGGCAATGCGGAGCTGCTAGCGAATGTGTCGCGCAAACGGTATGCGAAATGCTTGACGGACAGCGAAATCCTTACTTTTGAAGCTCGGCAGTTTTTGGCTTTGGCCAAAGAGGATCCTGCCTTTTCGTATTCCTTGGCGATCATCACGGCAAGAAGGCTGCTTCAAACGCAAAATATGGTTGAAACGCTGATCAGCAGGCCAGTTGCGTGGCGGCTCGGTTGGTTTCTCATCCAGATGGGGAAACGGGAAGAAGGGATTGCCGAGGTCCAGCTGCAGCTTAGCCATGAGGAAATTTCTTATGTCATCGGATGCAGCCGGCAGACGGTGACGGAGCTGCTGAACAAGTGGCGAGAGAAGGCATTAATCGCGTACGACAAGAAAAAAATCGTTATTTTGGATCCCAGCCGCTTCCTCTTTAACTTATAGAAATGTCCAGTATGCCACTTACCATTATTGAATTGGAGGTTTTTGCATTGTTTATTCAACAGCAAGAAAAGCTATTGCCGGATTACCATGAACATTTAAAGGTCATTTTGCTTGGAACGGGCACGCCGCGGGCATTTAGCGGAAGAGCCAAATCAGGCGTCGCGGTACTGGCGGGAAGCAAGGTTTTTTTGATAGATTGCGGAGGAGCTACAGTTGACCAGCTGATAAAAGCAGGCGTTATGCCGCAGCGAATCGAGAACGTGCTGTTCACGCATCATCACAGCGACCACAACTCCGGTTTCTTTGACGTGTTTATTTCGAGCTGGCGTACGCATGTGCTCCCTGACCGCGTATTCGAGGGACGCTCGGTACCTATGAATGTATATGGGCCAACGACAACGAAAGAGATCATCGGAAAAATGAGAGAATCCTTTGATTTTGACGCGAATCTTCGCGTCCATTATAATTTGTCGGCCGATCAAGGCGCGCATATTCACTATTTCGAAAACAATGAAGGCGTCGTTTACGATGCGGAAGGCATTCGGATTACCTCATTCGAGGTGGATCATCGCCCCGTTTATCCGGCGCTTGCCTATAAAATCGAATATAACGGGAAGTCTGTCGTCATTTCGGGGGATACGATTCCAGTAGCTAATATGGTTAAGTACAGCCGTGGCGCTGATTTGCTTATCCACGAGTCCTACAATAAAGCGTGGCTGGATGATTTGATTGAGAAGTTCCCTGAACAGGCGCAGTCCTTGTCCAATCCCGCTAAATACCACTCCACGACGCATCAGGTCGCTGAGATCGCAAGGCAAGCAGGGGTGCCACATCTTGTATTGACTCACCATATTCCGGCACCGACGCCTACGGAGGAAGCGGAAGCGGAATATACGAAAGGGATGAGCGACATTTATCCGAACCGAATTACGATGGGCCGTGATTTAATGGTATTTGAGCTTTAACAATCCTTGCAACGGGGGAGTCACAGCGGTTTATCCGCAGTGCTAGCATGCAAAGAGCTGCCGAGGGGCGGCTCTTTGCCCCTTTAGGGGATGAATATTAGGCGTCTGAAAGCGTTGCTTTATGCATAATTATCAATTTTTCGTTTAATCTGGGTTGACAATTCATATCATTCCAATAAGAATGGACTATATATTTGTATATGCAGAAGTCGATCGGTAGCATGGGATTTCATGTATGCGCTGTACTTGCAAGCAAAAATAGGGGGATGCTTAATGATTGACATTGACAGGGTCAGCAAGGAGTTCAACCAACGGGACGGAAGCAGCTTCCTAGCTTTGGAAAGCATAAGCCTATCGATTAAAAAAGGCGAATTCGTATCGCTGCTCGGTCCGTCAGGCTGCGGGAAATCTACAGTACTGAATTTGGTGGCGGGTTTCGACCGGAGCTATCAGGGGTCCATAAAAGTTAATGGTGGGGATATCAAGGCACCTGGTCCGGACAGGGTAGTGGTGTTCCAGGAGCATGGGTTGTTTCCTTGGTTGACCGTGCTCGAGAATGTAGCGTTTGGCTTAAAGCAAAAGGGCGTGGGGAAAAAGGAGCGATCGGAGCTTGCATTGGAGCAAATAAGAGCCGTGCATTTGAGCAAGTTCGCAGACCGTTATCCTCATGAATTGTCCGGCGGCATGAAGCAGCGTGCGGCGATTGCTCGCGCGCTTATTATGAATCCGCAAATCCTGCTGATGGATGAACCTTTTGCCGCACTTGATGAACAGACGAGGTTAGTCCTGCATCAGGAGCTGGAGGACATTTGGCTGCGCACGGGGAAAACCATTTTATTCATCACCCATAATATAAGGGAAGCTGTCATGCTGTCGGACAGGGTTCTTGTGATGTCGACACGCCCGGGAAAAATCAAGAAAGAATTTGTCGTGCAGGCTGCAAGGCCGCGCGATAGCTCGGACCCGCTGCTTCACCATGTAGAGAAATCCATTATGGAATGCCTGGCCGATGAGCTGGAGAAAGTAGTGAAGGAGGAAATGGGCGATGACACCTACAGTCTTAAGAAGAACACTGTTTCTGATCGCAATTTTGGTGGCATGGGAGGCGGCATATAGGATCATCGGCTGGGAGGAGTGGAAGTTTCCATCCTTGTTCCAGACGGTGGAGGCGTTCTACAACGGCTTCGCGCACGGCCAACTGCTGGATGCCATTCTGAACTCGCTGCGAAGGCTCCTGATCGCGTTTGCCATCTCCATTTCGGTAGGCTTATTGCTGGGCTTCATGTTTGCGAGATCCAAAGTGATAGACGACACGCTTGGATTTGTCGTAATCGCCTTGCAGACCGTGCCGAGCATAGCCTGGCTTCCGTTTGCGATTATTTGGTTCGGGTTTAATGATAAATCAGTCATTTTCATTACCGCCCTTGGAGCAACCTGGACGATGGCAATCGCTACGCGAACGGGAATCAAAAATATATCGCCCATATACATTCGAGCAGCTCAGACGCTAGGCACCGGTACCGGCTGGCGGATGTTCACGCAAATTTTAATACCGGGCGCATTTCCTCATCTAATGACCGGCATTCGCGTCGCATGGGCTTTTGCCTGGCGGGCGCTTGTTGCCGGCGAACTGATCGCGAACGGAGCGGGCCTGGGCCAGCTGCTGCAGGACGGCAGGGGCCTTGGCGATACAGCGTTAATGCTCACCGTGGTCATTATTATTGCGGTGCTTGGGACGTTGTCAGACCATTTCTGCTTCAAAAAGCTGGAGGACAAGCTGCTTATCCGCTACGGATTGGAAAATCAATCTAAATAAAAAAAACATTGACATTTTTGACTATTCCGATAAAATTGGTTGGAGAAAGAAAAGAGAAAACAATGTTTACGATGAAGGGTAGGAGAAAGAAGTGAAAAAACAGTTTAGCATTATACTAACGCTTGTATTTGTATTGATATTGAGCGCTTGCGGGGGCAACAACAACGCTGCGGGCAATAACGCGCCAGCGGCGAGTAACGGAGCTGAAGCGACGGATGCGCCTACGGATGCTCCAGTGAAGCTCGACCCGGTTACGGTTAAACTAGGCATCTTCAAAAACGTTACTCATGCAGCAGGATATATCGCTTTGGAGAAGGGATTTTTCCAGAAGCAGCTTGGCGAGCACGTAACGATTGAAGTTCAGGCTTTCGATAACGGTTCGGATTTCTCGACTGCTATCGCAACGGGACAAATTGATCTAGGTTACGTTGGGCCAGGTCCGTCTACGAACCAATTTCTTAAAAGCAGCAATTTCCGCGTAATCTCCGGTGCGGACAACGGCGGTGCCGTACTTGTCGCTGGCAAGGATTCCGGCGTTAGCACCGTCAAGGATTTGGTAGGCAAAACAATCGCCATCCCAACAAAAGGAAGCACGAATGAAATTTCGCTTCGCCTGTTGTTGGAGCAAGAAGGCGTGAAAATTGCGACGGACAAATCAGGAGCACAGATCGTTGCCCGTGCACCGGCAGATACGCTTGTCGCGCTTCGTCAGAACGAAGTAGCAGCGACTCTTATTCCTGAGCCTTGGGGCACGCAAATCGAGCAAGAGGGAATCGGCAAAGTCATCGTGCCATGGGATCAAATCCCGCCAAACAACGGCGACTACCCGCTCGTGATCCTGGTAGCAAGCGACAAGTTTTTGAGCGAGCACCGTGATTTGGCGAAAGCAGCCGTTAAAGCAAATCTTGAAGCGATTGATTTCATCACGGCAAATCCTGACGAATCTTATGAGCTTATCAACAAACGCTTAAGCGAGCTAAGCGGCAAAGGCCTTGATGTCGAGCTGATCAAAGCTGCGTTGTCTCATATGCGTTTGACTACCGACGTGAGCAAAGAGGCCATTGAGGAAATGGCTAAGGTCTCGATCGACGCCGGCTATATCAAGGATATAACAGTGGATACGCTTGATCTAAGCAAATTTCTAGATTTATCGTTGTTGGAAGAAGTGAAAAGCGGCAAATAAGGCCTAAATTCATTTGTAATTACAGGTTGCTCCCGAAGCGGCATAGCTGCTATTATCGGGTGCAGCCTTTTTTCTTTTTATGCAGCATGATCCTGCCATAAGCGCCAAATCATGCTATATTTATTTTAGCTTTGGATGGAGGGGGCATAGAGATGGAAAGAGAGACCATTCTCATGGTGGACGACGAGAAGGAAATATTAAGCCTGATGGATATCTATTTCAGGAATGACGGCTTCACGATGCTGAAAGCGTCCAACGGCGCAGAGGCGCTTGCCATGCTGAACAGCCATAAGGTTGATCTGATTATTTTGGATGTAATGATGCCTGTAATGGATGGGATTGAGGCTTGCATGAAAATACGCGAGCAAAATCATATCCCCATTATCATGCTGTCGGCGAAAACGCAGGATATCGATAAAATATCCGGGCTCAGCCTAGGTGCGGACGAATACGTCACAAAACCGTTTAGTCCCTTAGTGCTGCTAGCGAGCGTCAAATCACATATTCGGAGAGCGAAGCAGTTCCGTTCCGGGACGGTTCCGAATGAGGATGAACTCATTATCGATGAGCTGGTTATTAACACGGCCACCTATACGGTTACCGTCGATAGCCATGAGGTTAAGCTTACACCGCGCGAATTCGCCATTCTAAGTCTGCTTGCCGTCAATCGCGGCATCGTGCTGAGCATGGACAAAATATATGAGAAAGCATGGAATGAACCGTTCATGGATTCCAAGAACACGGTTATGGTCCATATCCGCAAACTAAGAGAAAAAATAGAAAAGGACACCCAAAACCCGAAATACATAAAAACAGTATGGGGAATCGGCTATAAGATGGAGGCGCTATAAGCTTCTAACCGTCCTCGGCAGCCGCAGGCTGACGAAACCCTTGAATACAGGTGATGAAATGAAAAAGAATCCTACTTACACGTGGGCAGCAGCAAGCTTGGCTATTGCCCTGCTCGCAGCGCTGCTTGCCAGAATGCTGCTAGCGTTCATGCTCCAGGTACCACCTTATAACAAGCCGCTCAAGTGGGTGATCGAGCATATTGGCTCTTTGCCAATCATGCTGGCTGTAGCTTTTCTAATCTTCGGCGATTGTTACCGCAAGCTATTTAAACAAGAGCTGGTATGGTTCCGAAGCGGAGCGGGCAAAGCAGCATTCAATCCTCGAACCAGTCATCCGTTGTTCCGCACGATACGCTGGACCTTTATGGCGGTCTTTCTGCAAAGCCTCGTGCTGATGATTTTTTTCGTCATAGCCGGACATCTGCTGGCATATGCTTTGATTCAATATACTTCCTACGATCGTGCCTTGGTCTGGATTGTCAATCATATTGGTTCGGCTCCGATCGCGGCAATGTTCGGCTGCTTCTTGTTTCTTGCGTTTTTTTTCTGGACGAGCCGCAAGATGATTGCGTATTTGAAGGAAATTAGAAATGGCTTGCAGCAAATGGCGGCAGGAAGGCTGGATCATGCGATACCGGTTAAAGCGTTCGATGAATTGGGTGAGATTGCGACGAGCATCAATGCGTTAGGCCAGCAATTCAATCAGCTGCTCCAAGAAGAGAGGAATGCGGAACGATCGAAAAATGACCTGATTACAGGCGTATCCCATGATCTGCGAACGCCTCTGACATCCATCCTCGGCTATCTGGAGCTTATCGAGCAGGACCGCTATCAGGATGAGGTCGAGCTTCGTTATTTTGTTAACATCGCATATGAGAAATCCAAGCAATTGAAAGGCTTAATTGATGATTTATTCGAGTACACGAAGCTGAACAACGATATGCCGCTCGCATTGGCAGAGCTTGATATCGTACGCTTTGCAGCACAGCTAGCCGAAGAATTCGTGCCCAGCCTGGAAAAAGCGGATATGAGCTGTCGGATTCAAGCCACGGCGCAGCGTTTGATCATTATGGCAGACGGAGATTTGCTCGCAAGAGCCTTCGACAACCTGATGGAAAACGCCATCAGGTATGGCTTTAAAGGCAAATATGTCGATATTCTGATTACGAGGACGGATGAGGAGGCTATCGTACGGTTCATTAATTACGGCGATCCGATCCCCGCCAAAGATATTGCCTATATTTTTGATCGATTTTATCGCGCTGACCGCTCCAGAACGGCTGAATCGGGCGGAACAGGGCTTGGTTTGGCTATAACCCGAAGCATTGTCGAGGCGCATAGCGGGTTGATTTCCGTTAGCAGCACGGCTGCCGAAACCTGCTTTGAAACGAGGTTTCCGATTGCGAAGCATGTATCTTAAGCAATCCTTAAGCATTTGATAAGCATATATGAAAGCAGTCGGTAAGATCCTTGCCATACACTATCCATAGCTTCAGGATGGAGGAGATGCGGGATGGATCGGATGAAACAGACTGGAATTCTATTGGCCGTGGCAATCGCTATGCTGGTCGGATGGCTGCTGAGGGATTGCATGCAGTAATAAGGACATCTTATCCTATAAACCAACGAATCTATCAAATTCGACAAAACTAGAGCTTTCCATACATTTACATTAGATAGAGTCTCCTGTACAATAAATGGAGTTTATCAGTAATAAAGACCTGCTACTATGCAATCATAAAGGAGACGAAAGAATGAAAAAAGGTTATGCAAGACCTAGTAAGTTTATTGCTCTCATATTAGCATTTACACTTGTTTTTGTTGCCGGCTGCGAAGCCATTTCGAATTTGGATTTTAATACGGTACTGAAGAACTCCTTAAAAGTAACGTCAAGCGAGGGCAAACAGTCTGTTGAGCTTAAGCTTGAGCTTGATGATACTGCCTATGAAGGGGCTACCGAAGAGGATATTGCGATTATGAAGCTTGTATCGAACGTTAAGCTGCAGTTTGATAATGTGAAGATGCAGGATAGCTCGAACGCATCCTTTAACGGAAGCTTGATATTCGGAGACACGGCTAGCGTTAAGTTTTCGCTTAAAATGTCCGACACGCTAGCTATCATGGAGATTGAAGGCGCGAAGCAGCCTTTTGCGATTGATCTGTCAAGCGAAGGCCTGCTTGGATTGACTGGCATGTCCGGCCTGCCAGTAGATGTTGCATCCGAGGCAGCTCCTGAGCTGGACGAAGCAACCGCAACTGCGCTAGGCCATGAGATTCTCGATACGGTTGGTTCCTATGTCATACATAATCTCCCGAACCCGGAGCGCATTGACGTGAAACCGGTGTTTGAGAATATTAACGGCGTTTCAACCTCCCTCATGAAAGTACATGTTGATTTCGACGGTACCGAGATTTGGCCTTGGGTGAAAAAATATGTGGATGCGCTGATCGCGGACCGGGCTGGCCTAGACAAAATGGTAGCAGGCGTGTTCGAGGTGCTGAGCAGCAATCCGCAGATTTGGGGAGCGGCAGAAGAAGTGATTCCATTCGATCAAGGCGGACTCGATAGCGAAGATCCTGCTGTGCTGATTGCGGAAGCTAGCGAAGGTATCGTAGAGCTTCTAACGGAGCTGCAAGGCGAGCTGAAGCTGCTTGAAGAAGAGGATCAGGAAACGCTCGACGAAATTTTCAACAAGGATCTTTCGATCAAAGCAGACATGTACGTGGACAACAAGCTTGATATCCGCAAACAGGCTTACGAGCTGTCATACGCTCCTAGCTTGGATCCGGAATTCGGTGTGCTCCCAATCAAAGGCATTACCCTTAAATTCGAGAGCGAGTCATGGAATGTGAATGGCGTGGTCAAAGCGGATGCTCCCGTTGCGTCCAAATCTGACCTTCCGATTGAACAGCTCGTTGATATGCAAGGCTATCAAGCATTGAAAAAGTTTGATGACAAATCAGTCGTCTACGACCTATTAAAAAATAAGCTGCATGTGAATAAACAAAATCTTACATGGTATTCTTATGAATATTATAATCCGGTAATCATTACGGCGAGCCATATTACGATTATTCCGCTTCGCTCCACGGTAGAGCAGCTTGGCGGCGTATTGACAGCTGACAAGAAAACTAAAAGCCTAAAAGTGTTTGACGAAGCGACGAATACGACGATAGTATTGAAGAACGGCAGCGATTCAGCTGTTGTTAACGGGAAGACCGTGAAGTGGGCGTTCCCTGTTACCGTTATTGACGGAGTAACGTATGTGCCAGCCCGCAATTTAGCCAATGCATTAAAAGCAAAGATTGCCTGGACGGATCTTGACGATGACATGAAAGTATTCTCGCTTGATCGGGAAGTATAAGCAATAACGAAACGAGCGAGTGAAGTTTATTATGTTAGCTAAGGGGTGCAACATGAGAAAATTAACGACAGAAGCCGCTTTCCGCGAAGCAGTCGCAGGCGAAGGCCTTACCATTGCCGTATTCAAAACGACCTGGTGTGCGGATTGCCACTTTATCGATCCCTTCATGCCGGATTTGGAACGCCAGTACGAAGGCAAAGTGAGCTTCGTTGAGCTGGATCGCGACGACCTTCCCGATCTGTGCTCGGAGCTGAACATTCTAGGCATTCCGAGCTTTATCGCCTTTCGAAGCGGTTCGGAAACAATCAGGTTTGTTAGCAAGCTCCGGAAAACAAGGGAAGAAATTGAGTCGTTCGTTGATCGCGCCATACAAGTAAGCGAAGCACTCAATTAAAAGTAAATGCCAGTCCGCGTTATAGGGGGAATGTACGATCCCTGAAACGCGGGCTTTCATTTTTTTTTGGCGTATGCGCGTTGAAGTGTCACATTTTCAACATGGCTTTTGCTTTTTTTTATAGCTATAATTGAACTGTTATTAAAACAAGAAATAAGGTGATTTCATAATGGTAACCGGGCGTTTTCGCGCGTTGGCAATCGCCGCGTGCATCGGAATGCTTCTTGTACTGCTCGGAGGGGCGCTTGTCACGAATACGGATTCTGGACGCGGCTGCGGTGATGACTGGCCTTTGTGCCACGGCAAATTTGTTCCCGCCTATACGATCGAGTCTCTAATCGAATATTCGCATCGGCTAATTACAGGATTCGAAGGACTTCTTGTACTCGCTACTGTCATTGCCCTCATACTCAAATTCAGGAAAGACAAGGCTAGCTATAAAGAACCGTTATTTTACGCTGGCGGAGCCCTTTTGTTTACGATTATTCAAGCGCTAATGGGTGCTGCTGCCGTTATGTGGCCGCAATCGCCGCCAATTATGGCCATTCATTTTGGGATCTCCTTAATCGCCTTTGCAGCGACCCTGCTGCTCGTGATCTGGACGTTCCGCGTGAAAAACGGGCCTGCAAAAGTGTTTACGGTACCGCGTTCGATATTCCCGCGCGTACTTGCGACAGCGATATACAGCTATGTCGTCATTTATTTGGGGGCATTCATCAGGCATACCGAATCTGGCGGCGGATGTCTTGGCTGGCCGTTATGCAACGGAGAGATCGTACCAGAAATCAACGGAGCTACTGGGGCCGTATTCATTCACCGCGTAGCTGCTTTAGTGCTAGCGATCAGCCTTGCAGGCTTGTACCTTCATATCCGTAAGGTCAGCGAAGGAGGAGCAGGCTTAACGAAGCACGCCGGATGGACGCTCGGGCTTGTCATTACCCAAATTTTCAGCGGTGCATTGCTGACGATTACGATTACCAATACAGATTGGTTTTTGTTCACGAACCTGCTCCATAATCTAATTGTGACCGGTTTGTTCGGCTTGTTAATGGATATATTGGTTCGTTCTTGGCGGTTACGCGAAGGGAAAACGGGCATGTAGCGTTGATAAGCGCCAGCCCGGAACCAAGCGGGCAGGACGAGTTGGAGAGAGAAAACTAAATATGGGACATGCTGAAGGTAGGCAAATGCTGCTTCAGTCCGTGATCCCCATCCAGCAAGCCTGCAGATGCGTATATTTCGCTTGCAGGTTTGCCTGTTATCTAGAGCTTTACGGATTGCTGTTCAGAGCAGGCGGCAGTCAAATTCACATGGAGGGACTGTACAATCATGCTGCGTTTCATGTTTGATGAACCGATGAGAGAAGCGGATGGCATACTGGCGGAAACGTTCCGGCATATGGATCAGTTCAATGCCATTCTTTCCAAAAAAATAAAAGCAGGAGCCGTTGATTCCCAGCAGCTCCGCAAATATGAAATTTGGACGCTCGGCCTGCGATCTTCTTTGGACGAGCTGGAGCAAAGCCACTATGTCGCGCTGAAATTCCAACATAAAGTAAAGTCAACCTCCCTTAAGCAAATGACAGATGAGGAAAGAATCAATTATAATCGTTATATCTACTTCGATAAAAACGCCTTTATCCGTGTCTTTTCCCTTCTCGACAAGCTGGGTACATTGCTTAATGAACTGCTGGATATGAGAACGGAGCGGATCAAAGCACATTTCTCTTATTTTACCGTATTGCGCAATATGCGGGAGAAGAAAGCGCATCCTGAGCTAACCTGGAAGCTGAACGATGTGAAGGAGAAGTACAAGGAGTCGATGACTAGGCTGCGTAAACGCAGGAATACGGAGATTCATTACATGAACTCGGAGATGCAGGATGATTTGATCCAAAGCAGTCGCATGTACGGGGAAGAAATTAAGCTTGAAAACGTGGCAGAGCAATCCGCTGAGCTGACACAGGGCTTGTATCTGGCCATGGAGTCATTGCTGCTTACGTTTCAGTATGCTTGTGGTTTAATGAGGAAGAAGAACACATAATCCCGAGGGGGGAAAACTCGTGGGACTGGAAGGCAAAACAGCATTAGTTACAGGGAGCGCGAAAGGACTCGGCAAGCGAACGGCGATCCAGCTGGCTGAGCAAGGCTGTAATGTTGTCATTAACTACTACGAGAGCGAATTCGAAGCCCTTCAGGTAAAAGCGCAGATTGAGCAGCTTGGCGTCAAAGCCATCACGGTACAGGCTGACGTCGCAACCATTGAGGGGACGGAGAAGCTGGCCGAAGCTGCTGAGCGCTGGGCAGGCGGAGTGGACATTCTCGTCAATAACGCCGGACCTTTCGTTCGCAAACGGCGGCTCTTCAGCGAATACGATGAGGCCACGATCGTTAGGCTGCTCCATGGCAATCTGTTAGGCGTGATGCTGCTTGACCACCGGCTGCTGCCGGGCATGCGTGTACGGAAATGGGGAAGAGTCATCCATTTTGGCTTCGGACATGCCGGAGAGGCAAGAGCTTGGCCGCATCGTGCCGTGTATGCTGCCGCGAAGACCGGGCTTGTGTCGTTTACGAAATCGTTGGCGGTAGAGGAAGCCCCTCACGGCATCACCGTTAATCTGATTGGGCCGGGCGATATTCGTGGCGTTAACAAGGAGAGATCGATTGCCGAGGTGGAGGAGGAATACGACAACGAATCGCCGATTGGAAGGCCTGGCGCCGGCGAGGACGTTGCGCGCGTCGTGCTGTTTCTTTGCGACAAACAGTCTAATTTCTTAACGGGAAATGTCATTGACGTTACCGGAGGCTTTGATCCTATCGTTGCCAACATTAAAGGCATGTTCTAATCATACGTTCAAAAAAAAGAGTCTTCTCGGTTAGGAAAGGAGCTAAGCTCCTTCCCGCCGATAAGACTCTTTAGCGTTTGCCATGCAAAGGCAGTATAGACGCGTTCTTATATTTTAGAATACTTGAACGACTTCGATAACACCATCAACTTCTTCAAGAAGGGCGCGTTCGATACCCGCTTTAAGCGTGATCGTCGAACTTGGGCAGCTGCCGCATGCTCCCATAAGGCGAAGCTTGATGATGCCGCCTTCGACATCGACGAGCTCAACGTCGCCGCCATCGCGCTGCAAAAACGGACGAAGCTTATCGAGTACGTCGAGCACTTCGTCATACATCGTATCTTGTACTTGTTCACTCATTGCAATCATCTCCTTTCTCCCCTATTATAGTACAAAGTGAAGCAATTGAAAATGGATAGTAACTAAGTAAAGTTAGGTGAAGCATGGTGTTTAAACCAATGATCGAGTTTTGTGCCAGTAATATGCATCATGGCACGGACCGCATAATGAAATTATTTGAAGATAATGATGAATTCGAGGTCACGGAATACGGCTGTCTCGGCAACTGCGGCGAATGTTATTTGAATCCATTCGCATTAGTAGATGGCGCAATTGTATCTGCCGAGTCGGTAGATGAGCTTTACGAGCAGATATTGAAAGCGATCGATCAGCAGCAGGCCGATAAGGAAGCACTGGACAAGCTGCTGGATGATCTGTAACGCTCAAGGCTCTCCGTACTAACCAAGGTGACGCTTGGAGCGCCACAATACACCGCTTTTGACCAGACGCGGCACTCGGCCCATGATGGCTGTTCCGCCCATCAGGCCGAAGCCGCTTTTTTTGCCCAACGAACCAAGAACGCCTTTGAGCTTAAGCTTGCCGAGACGAGGCGTCTTATCATGCCAGATGGCTTGCAGCACCTCCGCGATCTGTTTGCCTTGAGCACCAGCCGCTTGGCCGCTAGGTGAAAGCGGAAGGGCAGCGCAGTCGCCGACGATGAATACATCATTGTAATCAGGCAGTTGATGATATTCGTTGATGACGAGTCTGCCCTGATTGTCCTTCGGCAAATTCATCCGCTGCACGAGGGGGACAGGCTGGATGCCAGCCGTCCATACCGTCACATCGGTATAGATCGGGGTTGTTGAATTGCCGTCGTGGAGAATGCCTCCTTCAACCCGCGTAAGTCCGACATGTCCGCGCATCTCCACGTTATGCTCCTGAAACCACTCCGCCACAAACGATTGCAGCTTGCTTGGGAATGCAGACAGCACGCTAGGTCCCCTGTCCAGAATCCGAATATTGAGATCAGGACGGCTCTCGCGCAGCTCAGCTGCCACTTCGACACCGCTCAGTCCCCCGCCTACGATAGAGACTTGCCCATAAGGCTTCACGTCATTCAGCTGCGCGTAGGTTCGTCTTGCAGCCGAGAATGTTTGGATGCTTGTCGAGAACAGCTCAGCTCCCTCAATCCCATGATACTTATCGGTGCAGCCGAGACCGATGACAAGCCATTCATACACAAGTGATTCCTGTCCCTCGATGTGGACGAGCTTTTGCTCCATATCCACATCGGTCACCTCGCCGTATGCCAGCGAAATTCTTGGATCAACAGGGAATTTCACGCGCAGTTCGAGATCCGATACGGTTCCCGCGGCCAGCGCGTAATATTCGGTTTTCAAGCCTTGAAACGGCATCCGATCAATGAGTACGATTGATACGTCCAAGGGAAGCTGTTTCTCCAGCAGCTCGTTAGCAATCGCTAGACCACCGTAGCCGCCTCCCAAAATAATAAGTTTTCTCATATGATTTCCAACTCCACGCCTCTTGATGATAATCTATTTTGTGCTTTCGTGTTGCCGATTACTCATTCGTAAATTTTAATTTCGTTATAGAACGTGTCGCGTTCGACCGGGATACGGCCAGCGCCTTTAATTAGCCAAATCAAATCCTCGCGTGTGATGCCTTCCGGAGTCAGCGCTCCGGCTGCATGGCTGATTTTCTCCTTGACGATTGTTCCATGAGCATCCGATGCGCCCATTGTTAGAGCAACTTGGGTCAGCTGCACGCCAATATTGATGAAATAAGCCTTAATATGCTGGAAGTTATCAAGCATCAAACGGCTGATCGCAATCGTTTTTAAATCCTCGAACGCAGAGTTGCGGCGGCGAATGCCGGCACGCGGATTGATTGGCTGCATGGACAGGGGGATGAAGACAAGGAAACCATTCGTTTCGTCCTGAAGCTCGCGAATATGCATCAAATGACGAATCCGGTCTTCTTTGGTTTCTATGGAGCCGTAGAGCATCGTCGTGTGCGTACGCAAGCCGAGCTGATGCGCAGTGCGGTGTACTTCTAAGTACTGCGTAACATCCGCCTTGTCGACGCGCATTTTTTTACGGTAATGATCGGATAAAATCTCGGCACCGCCGCCAGTCAGGGATTGAAGGCCGGCTTTCATAAGTTCCTGCAGCACTTCTTTGTACGATAGGCCGCTGATGCGCGAGAAAAAGTCAATCTCGGCGGCCGTGTATGCTTTTAACGTTACTTCTGGGAAACGCTCCTTCAATGCTTTAAGAGAATCGACATAATACTGGAACGGAACGTTCGTATTGTGTCCGCCTACGATATGGAATTCGCGGACGCCAGGGTGGAAATGCTTCTCGACGTATTCAATCATCTCGGGGCCGCTCAGCGTATATGCGCCCTCGTCGCCTTCATCTTTGCGGAAGTTGCAGAATGCGCAGTGAGCCTCGCATACGTTCGTAAAGTAAAGGCTCATATTTTCAATAAAATAAACCTTTTTGCCGTTTTTGCGAATCGCAACCTCATTGGCAAGCTGCCCAATTGTGAGCAAATCATCGGATTCATATAAGTAAACGCCATCCTCTAATGATAAACGCTGTCCATGACGCACTTTTTCAATGATGTGCTGCATTTTTGAATCTTCTGTAGGTATAACGACGTTCATGGTGTAGCCACCTCAATTTCATAAGATTGTGAAAAAAAGAACTTTCTATTCCGATTAAAGAAGCTGTAACTATTATAAACCTCCTACGTAGCAGGGGCAATATCCACGAAGTACAAATTTAAAGGTAATCCATCAAATGAATTGAAATTTAACCATTCCTCAATAATTTATGGATAAATGGTACTATTTTTATTGTTTTTATTATGGAAATAGGACCTTAGATTTATAAGCAAATATAGATACAAAGTCTCGATTATGCAAAAGGCAATTATTCTATAATAGATTTAACAGTGTTCGACAAAATTTGACATATATATGGAAGAGGTGTTGATAATGGCTACTCCTTTTTTTAAGAAGAAAGACCCAGCAGAAAAACATCGGGAACAAGGTTCCGGGTTAGCTGTGGAAGTAAAGGCTCTGGACATGGACATGGATCTGGAGCAAGCGGCAGACAAAGAAGAGTTTGCTTCGATTATGAGTCCGGCTAGCAAAGCCAATATGGACAAAAAGTCGCTTGACCTGGTATTCGCGGTTGAGCAGATAATTCAATCAAGGCAGCATACCGAACTGAATATTAATGAGCTCCAAGACCGGCTTAATCACTCCAATAGCCACGTTGAGCGACTAAACCGGGATACGAGAAATTTAAATAAGGTAATCGAAGAGCGCGAAAAAAATATTCTTGAGCTTGAGAACAAGCTGGTTGAGAAAAATTTGAAAGTCGATCAAGTGATGGAGGACTTCCGGGAGCTGCAGTCCGAGATGTCCAACGAAACGGATGAACTTAAAAATGTCATTGAACTGGAACGGCAGAAATATAGCGGTTTACTGCAAAAACATAATGAGGCTAATGCCGATAAAAATTTGAAAATCAATGATTTGGAAGAAAAAATCGGCAGGCTGGAAGTGGAAAACACGCATTTGAAGCAAAAATACGAAACGATGCGCCAAGAAAAAGCATATTTGGCAAACATGATCAGCGATTTCACCAGCCGAATGTCATTGCCTCTAGGTCAGAATCAATCAAAGCGGATGGACGGTACGGAAGAGCATTGAGCTGCTGCTCCGACTGCTGCCGCTAAAGGAGATTTGAAGACAACTATGGAAAGCAATCCAGTCCAAATGATCGAGCTACTGTCGCTTCAACAGAGTGCAAGCGGCTATCAGATGGCGGTGTGCATATCTCGTGAATCTGCCTGTACTGATTGCGTCGTTGAATTAGACGAGTATACATATAATCAAGTTCTTTCTATATTGCCGCACGGCCAAGGCAGGTCCAGGCTATCGCTATATACGAAGTGGGACCCGTACCGTAAGCTCCATTACAGTCACATCGCATATAAAGAAGGACATTTGCGCTCAACCTTGTATTTTGCCTGCAGCACAGCATATATAGCCAAGCTTCAGTTGTTGAAGGAAGGCATTTATAACTCAGCCGATGAAGCAGAAGAAAGGTTATCCCCGGCACCCGTTGCATCACGACCGAAACCAATGCGCATAACCAAGCTAGGAACAAGCCTGCATAAAAGTCAGGTCATTGTTCGATGGGTCGCATTTAGTTTGTTTATCTTGATAGCGGTAATCAGTACAAGCGACAGATTGTTCAATGAGGAAGACGATTCGCTTAAACTAAGTGTCAATGCGGCAAGCTCGTTATATGATCAGCCTACAGAGACTTTTAGTAATGAGCTTCATGATCAACCTGCACAGACTAATACTCGCGAAGAACCTCAAGTAAGCACGATTGCATATTCGGTAAATCAAGAGGAGAAACCCCGACCGGTATCGCTTTTTACAGCTCAAGAAGAGGTAAAAGAAGAAGAACTAAAAGATGAAAATAAGCATTATGAAAAATATGTCCTTGAAGGCGATAAAGCCATGTATGCCTTGCCTAAGGGATACGTAGCCCTAACGTTCGATGATGGCCCATCGGCTTTTACGGAAGAGATTGTTAACATTCTGAAGGAACAGAAGGTGGCTGCAACATTTTTGTTCATCGGGAAAAACACCCGTAAATATCCAGATGCAGTAGCGTATGCAAGCGAACAGATGATGTCGGTGGGCAATCACTCCTGGGATCACGCCGACTTGGAGCATCTTAAGCGAGATGAGAAATTGGAAAACGTCGGGAAGGCAGCTAGAGCCATTGAAGAGCTTACGAAACAAACGAATACCGTTTTCCGTCCTCCTTACGGTTCGATTTCAGATACGCTAATTGAAGATTTGCATGAAAATAAAATGAAGGTATTAATGTGGAACCGCGATCCCGAGGATTGGAAAGCAGAGAGCTCCGATGCGATTATTGATTATTTTCAGAAAGTAGATCCCTCCGGCGGCATCTATGTGCTGCATGAGAAAGAGAAAACCGTAAAGGCTTTGCCAGCCATCATAAAATATCTTAAAAATAAAAAGCTAAAGTTCGTTATATTTGAATAACATCCTCATAATGGTTCCATTCTCAATAAAAATAAGCGCTGCTTGGCAACTTGCCGATTGATACCGCATAAACATTCCGTTATACTGTAAATAAGTAAGTGAGTTGCATAAGAGACGAACTAGATGGATAACGGAGGGATGTAGCATGATCACGATCAGTGACACAGCATCTGACAAAATAAAAGAAATGCTCGCGGAAGAAGGCGGACCTGAGCTTTTCCTGCGTATCGGCGTGAAGGAAGGCGGCTGCAGCGGCTTTTCCTACGGCATGGGCTTTGATGACGAGAAGCAAGCAGGCGACAAAGCGCTTGACATGGAAGGGCTAAAGGTTGTCGTTGACGAGGACAGCATCAAATATTTGAACGGCCTTGTGATCGATTTCAAGGAATCGGCAATGGGTGGAGGCTTCACCATCGAGAATCCGAATGCCAGCGCAACATGCGGCTGCGGCTCCTCGTTCCGTACAGCTAGCGACGCAGGCAAGCCGGCTGCTGCTGGCGAGTGTTAATCGGTCAGCCATTATGAATTGCATCTTCCGGAAAGTCCATCGAGTCGATGGGCTTCCCGGAAGATTTTTTTGTTCGTTTCGTAGCTTTACGTCTATCAATCAATCATCTTGGGGGATATCAGCGTATGAAATTTATTCATGATTATAGACATTTTATCGAAGTCGGGTGCTCGTCGTGCGGCAGAAAGCATACGGTTCCGAAAGGAAGCTATAACCTGACGATGCAAGGCTATACCTTCCATTCTCCCTTAAGCTGCCCCTGCGGCCACACGGCAAGCACAGCTGGCAAGGAGAAACGAACATGGATAAGCAAGGCCGAGAACAGCGCTATACCAAAGCGGAATAAAGCAACGACAGTCAAAATGCTGTTGGTCATCGGTTTCGTTATCGTATTTTTCGCAACGGAAATGACCTATATGTTTCATTCGTAAGCCGATTAAAAAAAATGGTGCGGCATTTGAATAAATGAAACAAAAAACGGACAAGATAGTGTTGACGGTGTGAAGAGAGGTGTGGTTCCGTTGGACCTTTTGGTGCTAGGACTGCAGGAGGAACTTATTTAATCACTAAGCTTTTTTGAAAGCGAGGGGATTGTGTCGCAGAGACAATCTGAACACACACGCCATAAGCGATCCCTTAAAACAGGATTGTGAAAAAGCGGTGCCCAAGTATTCTTAATATTGTGAAGTGTTAGATGCGAAGAGACTCATACGATCAAACACCGTCGGAGAAGGAGCCTGTCAAAGGGCTCCTTTTTTCTGTGCTTCCCTTGTAATAATTCAGGGAATTCCCTGACATACAAAGCATCGTTACCCATTTATAATAAAGCGATAGGATAGTCCGACATTCCTTAAGGAGGCGTGCCAATGAACACGGTTGAATCGGCTATCGCTGCCTGCATCGATCGGCTTCAATTTAATACAAACAGCGATTTCGCCATACTTGGCATGATGGATCCGAGCGGTCGCAGGCTTCGTTGGTCACTTTCGGCTGGCCGGACAAGCGAGAGAACGAAGCTTGTAGAGCAAAAGTCCACCACAGGGCTGTCTGGCAAAGCGATCCGCTCAGGCAGACAGGCAGCGGCAAATTCGGCAATGTCGGACCGGGAGCGATTCAAGCTTGGGGAGCCGATACTATTGACGGAGCAGCTTAGAATTGCCGTTAGCGTGCCAATTGCGATTCATAATAAAATTAGCGGCGTACTGCTCATAGGCAGGCGCACCGATAGCAGCTATGTTGCAGATGAGCTACAACAAGCTTCTAATGCCGCTAAAGAACTGGCGTCCTTGCTGGAATGAGGACGTCTTTTGTTTGTAATGGGCGATTCATTTGCCAATGTAAGGTATAATAGCGGTAAAACGAACAGGCATGGAAGAGGCCAATGGGCGAGGAGCATATTGAATGATTAAGCTGCTGATTTGTGATGATCATGCAATGGTTAGATCCGGCTTGGCGATGCTGCTGCATGGCAAGCACGGCATTGAAGTAGTCGGGGAAGCCTCGGAAGGAGACGAAGCCATTGAATTGGCCAAGCAATTATTGCCGGATGTGGTGTTGATGGATCTTAGCATGCCGCACGGCAAGGATGGCATGGCAGCGACTACGGAATTGAAGCAGCTGCTGCCGGAAACGGCCGTTCTTATTCTTACGATGCACGACGATGATGAATATTTGTTCAGAGCGATCCATATCGGAGCCTCTGGGTATATTTTGAAAAACGCGCCGCATGACGAGCTGTTGTCCGCGATTCAATCGGTAGCTCAAGGGAATGCCTACTTATATCCAACGGCTACGAAACGGCTAATGAGCGAATATTTGGTGAAGCTGAACCAAGGCGGCGCGGATCAAGGACCGTATGACACGTTATCGGAGCGGGAGAAGGAGGTCCTCGGCTGGATAGCCAAGGGCTACTCTAACAAAGAAATAGCGGAGAGCTTGATTATTAGCGTCAAAACGGTGGAAACGCATAAAAGCCATGTCATGGATAAGCTGGGGCTTAGAACGCGGCCAGAGCTGATCAAATTCGCGCTCAAGAAAGGACTGCTGAATTATGATTAAGCATAGCGGCAAGCACTACGCCCAAATTATCGGATCGGATGTCGATTATTTGCTATCTGTCCTCGAGAACGAAATCGACGATAAATCGATGCTTGCGCAAGTGAATCTGTCTCTTAAACAATTGGCCGACGTAAAGTTTGCCCTGGATGAATCCTCCATTGTCGCGGTTACGGACCACAAGGGTAAGATTGAATACGTCAACGATAAATTTTGCGAAATATCCAAATATAGCCGTGACGAGCTGCTTGGAAAGGATCACCGCATCATTAATTCCGGGCATCATGGACGCGAATTTTTCCGTGAGCTGTGGGAAGCGATAACCGCAGGCGAGGTATGGCGCGGCGAAGTCAAAAACCGCGCAAAGGACGGCAGCTTTTATTGGGTGAACACGACTATTGTGCCGTTCGTTGATGAGGCAGGGAAGCCTTATCAGTATTTAGCGATCCGCAGCGAGGTGACGCAAAGAAAGCGGGCCGAGCAGGAGCTGAAGGAAATGATGGTTAAGGTCATCGAGATACAAGAGGAGGAGCGCAAACGGATTTCAAGGGAGCTGCATGACGGAATCGGGCAGGGCTTATTTTCGCTGCTCATAAGACTGGACCGTTTAATAAGCGATCACAGCGGGCTAACCGAGCTGACGGCGCTGCGCAGCGATGTATCCGGGATGATGGAGGATATTCGCGGCTTAGCGTGGGAGCTCCGCCCTTCCGTCCTCGATGACCTCGGAGTGGTACCCGCTATTAGAACGTATACGGATAATTATTCGCAGCATTTCGGCATTCGCATCCAGCTGCATTGCAATCTTAAGAGCCGGCTGGGCATCATGAAGGAAACGGCAATATACCGCGTCATTCAAGAGGCGCTTACGAATATTGCCAAATATGCGGATGTCGCGGAGGCTGAGGTCGTGATAGAGGAGCAGCCGATGAAGGTTGAAATTCACATTACGGATGGCGGACACGGGTTTATGGTTTCGGAATCACAGCGGGGCGTAGGGTTATTCAGCATGGAGGAACGTGCCCGGAGTATAGGTGGACAGCTGGACATAACCTCCGAGCTTGGCAAGGGAACGACGGTACGGCTTATCGTGCCGAAAGATACGGGCAAGGATCAATCGAAGGACGCTACATAAGGAGGAATGGCATGTACCGCATCCTGATTGTGGAGGACGATGAAAAAATCGCGTCCATCCTCAAAAATAATATGGACAAGTATGAGTTTGAGGCATCGGCCGTTACGCAGTTTCGCGATATTATGCCGGAATTTCTAGCCGTTGATCCGCAGCTAGTGCTGCTGGATATTAACTTGCCATACTTTGACGGCTACTATTGGTGCAGGCAAATCCGGATGCGTTCTAGCATCCCTATTATTTTCATATCCGCAAGAGCGGGAGAAATGGATCAGGTCATGGCCATTGAGAACGGGGGCGATGATTATATTACGAAGCCGATTCATTTGGATTTATTGATGGCGAAGGTGAAAAGCGTACTAAGGCGCTCTTACGGAGAATACGCGGCGCCAAGCTCGTCGGCTTCGAGTGGCGTAGAGGGGCAGTCGCTTGCGGAGTTAGCGGCAGGAGGCCTTCGGCTTTTTTTGACCCGAAATGAGCTTACGTGGAAAGGGCAGCGCGTGGAGCTTACGAAAAATGAACAGCTGCTGGCTGAATGCTTCATGAAGCAGCCGGGCATCGTCGTATCACGCGAGCAATTGCTTGAGGCGCTATGGGATGACGTGCAATTCGTTGATGACAATACGTTAACGGTCAATGTGACTAGGCTCCGCAAGAAGCTGGAGGAGCTAGGTCTTCCCAAAGCGATAGAGACGGTGCGAGGGCAGGGTTACAAATTGAATATAGTAGAGGAAACGCCGCGATGAGAGGGCTATCGCTGGCGTTGTTTTTGCGTGACCGGCTGCTCTTTATCTTTATGGCTTTATTGCTGATCATGTTGTCCGTCAGCATGCTGCTGCTTGAGCGGGAGCGCTATCCAGGTCTCGTTGAGCTTGGAGCCGTGTATTATTTCATTGTGCTCGCCTTATTCTTTCTTGGCACTTGGCTGGCGGTCGATTATGCTCGCCAGCGTGCTTATTTCAAGCAGTTAATTGAAGCGATTTCTCGTTCGGATGAGCTGCAGGCTACGAGGATCATCAAATCAACCGTGACACGGGAGCAGAAGCTAGTGTCCAAAATGCTTCAGGAGCAGAACCGCGCTTACTTGAATGAGCTGGGCAAGTATCGCCGGCAGCAGGAGCTTCACAACCACTTTGTGCTCCAATGGGTCCATCATATGAAGACACCTGTTTCAGTCGTTGATTTGCTGGCGCAGGAAGCGCTGCAGAAGACTGCGTCTACGGAGGAGGAGCAGCGCTCGCTCGCCCTTAGCCTGCAGGAGGAGACGGACCGGATGTCGCGCGGCCTCGAGATGATGCTTTATACGGCGCGACTCGAAAAGTTCGAAATTGATTTGCATGTGGAGCGCACACCTCTGCATGAGCTGGCAAGGCAGGTCGTGAACGCGCATAAGAAGCTGTGCATTCGCCATTCTATCTTTCCGCGCATAGAAGGCGAGGCGTGGGTGGAGACGGATGAGAAGTGGATGACGTTCGTTTTGAATCAGTTCGTGAGCAATGCCATTAAGTACAGCAAAAGCAAGCCTGGCGCCAAGAAGCTTATTTTCAATCTGGAGGATTTCAGCAATGGAGGCGGGAGCCTGAAGGTGACGGATGATGGGATCGGTATCGCCTCTCATGAGCTGCCGCGTATTTTTGATCCGTTTTTCACGGGCGAGAACGGACGAACGACGGGAGAATCGACAGGGATGGGGCTATATTTGGCAAGGCAAGTATGTACGCGTTTGGGTCACGAGATGAGGGCATCCTCCGTAATGGGCGAGAGTACGACGATGACGGTGACATTCCAGCCGCGAGGCATCCATATACTTAAAGGCTCAAGTGACGGCAAGCTGCTGGATAAGTGACAACTTTGTAAGGTTCACAGCGCCCGATTGAAAGGAAAATCGATGGGTTCAAAGCTTCCCTCGCGTCTATACTAAGGATATTGAAGGCATTGACTTGGATAGATTCGGGGAGGAAGAAAGCAATGAGCGTTCTTAAAGCGCAAGGGTTAGGCAAAATATACAGCAGCAAAGGCAATGTAGCGTATAAAGCGCTTGAGGATATTGAGCTGCAGGTGGAAGCAGGGGAATTCGTAGGGGTAATGGGACCGTCAGGGAGCGGGAAGACGACGCTGCTTAACCTGCTGTCTACGATCGACCGTCCTACTTCAGGCGCGCTTGAGATTAACGGTATTAATCCAAGCAAATTGAGCGACCAGAAGCTTGCCTTGTTCCGCCGTCGCGAGCTTGGCTTCGTATTCCAGGATTTCAATCTCTTGGATACGCTGTCCATCAAAGAAAATATCATATTGCCGCTCGTGCTTGAGGGGATGGCACCTAAGCAAATCGAACAAAAGCTGGTACCGCTCGCCGAGCTGCTGCAAATCCAGCCGATTTTGGGCAAACGAACCTATGAGGTGTCGGGAGGCCAGAAGCAGCGGGCAGCGATCGCCCGTGCCATCATCCATCAGCCTTCTCTGGTGCTTGCGGATGAGCTTACGGGGAATTTGGATTCGAAGTCCGCCAAGGATGTCATGGATTCGCTTAAGGACATGAATGAGCGCTTTAAGGCTACGGTTCTTATGGTTACGCATGACCCATTCTCGGCGAGCTATTGCCAGCGGATCGTGTTTATTAAGGACGGCAAATTTTTCTCGGAAATTCGCCGCGGCTCGAACCGACAGGCCTTTTTCCAACAAATTTTAGATGCGCTCAGCGTGCTGGGAGGTAATTTCGATGACGTTCCGTTCGCTCGCGCTTAGCAATATCCGGGGGAACTGGCGGTCATACAGCGCATTTTTTCTGAGCAGCGTGTTTTCCGTAATGATCTTCTATATTTATGCGGCGTTTCTCTACCATCCAGGCGTTGAAAGCGGCCATATTATGGCGGCCTCGAAGATTCGTATGGGGATGGTATTCTGCGAATACATTATCGTTATCTTTTCATTCCTATTCGTGCTGTATTCGAATTCGGCTTTTCTGAAAACGAGGCAGCAGGAGTTCGGCTTGTTCTCCTTATTCGGCATGACGAAGGTTCAATTGCGCAAGCTCGTTATTTATGAGAATGCCGCCATTGCAATCATGGCGATCGCTGTTGGGATTGGCTTAGGCATGCTGTTCAGCAAGCTGTTTTTTATGGCCTTGACGGTACTCCTGAACGTAGAAGAATCAATACCGTTCGCAGCGCCATTAAAAGCCATCGGACTGACGGCAGGCGGTTTTTTCGTCCTGTTCATGGTTATCTCCATAGGGACGGCATTGCGTATCGGCCGTACCGAGATCGTAGATCTACTGAAAGCCGCACGAAAGCCGAAAGGTGAGCTCGTGTTTTCACGCTGGTTGGTTGCCGTCTCCGTTATTTGTCTTTTGGCGGCTTACGGAATGGCATTCATCATGAATAGCGAGACGTTTCTCGTATTGGCTTTGCCTATATTGATTACAGTCGTAATCGGAACGTATTTCCTGTTTACCCAGCTCAGCATTTTATTGCTACGGTTCATCCAGAAGCGCTCCGCTTTATACTATAAGCGTACCAATATGATCGTTTTCGCGCAGCTCGGCTATAAAATCAGGGACAATGCGCGGATATTGTTCATTGTCTCGATTCTGAGCGCTGTCATTATGACGGCGCTGGGAACGGTTTATATTTTGCAGGTGGGTTCGAAACAGAGCCTGCTTTACGGATCTCCTTATACCCTTGCGTACAGTGAAAAGGGGCTGGATACTCATGATGTGATTGACCCGGCTGAGCTGAAGCGGGTTGTAACCGAGGATGGATATACTATTACGCAGGAATCGAAAACAGCAGGCGTTCTCATTCATAAATATGAGATGCAGTGGGGCGATGATAAGCCTTGGCAGATGGATGGCAATGCTTTAGTCATTTCAGCGACGGACTACAACAGACTTGCTGCTTTCAACGACCAACCGAGTCTTGATCCTGAGAGCGGGAAGGTAACGCTTGTTACGCAGTTTATCGGAAAGGAGAAAAAGTCAGGCGTAGTGAGAGGAACCGTTAACGGCAATCAAAAGGAACTTCAGGTTGGCGGCGTGCTGGAAGCGAATGTCATGAACTGGCTTGACAGCAATTATTATACGTTCGTGATGGATGATTTTTCTTACATGGAGCTGCGCGCAAGCGTACCGGAAGACCAATTGTTTACGATGTACGGTTACGAGCTGCGCAATTGGGAGGACTCGTCCGAGACTGCAGCGAAGCTAAGCAAGCTGGTTCCCAAAGAGCTTAAAGGCCAGACGGATTTTATGCGAGCGGACCGATTGAAGGACATCAATGAGGCGGTATCCTTGACGCTGTTCATCGGTATGTTCATTAGCTTGCTGTTCTTTATCGCTTCCGGCAGCATGATCTATTTCAAGCTGTTTACAGAATTGCAGGAAGACCAAGCCCAGTTTAAAGCGTTGACTCGAATCGGGATGACGAGGGGCGAGATTCGCAGAATCGTCGTCACGCAGGTTGGTATCGTGTTTTTTGTTCCCGTGGTGGTAGGCATAGCCCATGCGTTGTTCGCCATGAAGGCGCTCGATAATATGATGCAATCGTCCAATTGGATATATTCCTTTATCGTAATTGGCATTTATATTGCGATGCAGACCGTCTATTTCCTCGTTGCATGCAGCAGCTACATGAAAAGCATGCTTCGCGGAGCAAGTGCATAACGATTATTTGTAAAGGGGCTATCCCATTGTCAGCAATTTGACGATGGAATAACCCCTTTGTAATTAAGGCTAAACAGAAAACTGCACATTTAAATATTCTTCCGATCGCCATTGCTCGGGGATTCCTTTGAATCAACGAGGAAAGGTTGGAATCCCCTCACAAAAACGACCGCTAACGCTTCTCCAGAATCATTTAAATGCTCCGTTTTAACGATGGAATATGCCTGTTGTTATTAAGGCTAAACGGCAACTGGACAGTTATTAAGGCTAAACAGAAAACTGCACAGTTATTAACGCTAAACAGAAAACTGCACATTTAAATATTCTTCCGATCGCCATTGCTCGGGGATTCCTTTGAATCAACGAGGAAAGGTCGGAATCCCCTCACAAAAACGACCGCTAACGCTTCTCCAAAATCATTTAAATGCTCCGTTTTAACGATGGAATATGCCAGTTGTTATTAAGGCTAAACGGCAAACTGGACAGTTATTAAGGCTAAACAGAAAACTGCACATTTAAATATTCTTCCGATCGCCATTGCTCGGGGATTCCTTTGAATCAACTAGGAAAGGTTGGAATCCCCTCACAAAAACGACCGCTGACGCTTCTCCAGAATCATTTAAATGCTCCGTTTTAACGATGGAATATGCCTGTTGTTATTAAGGCTAAACGGCAAACTGGACAGTTATTAAGGCTAAACAGAAAACTGCACACTTAAACATTCTTTCGATCGCCATTGCTCGGGGATTCCTTTGAATCAACGAGGAAAGGCTGGAATCCCCTCACAAAAACGACCGCTAACGCTTCTCCAGAATCATTTAAATACTCCGGTTACCATTATTTGTTGAAGAAAGGGGCAAGAGACCAATCAAAAAAGCGGTGCAGGGTTAGCCCTCTGCACCGCTTTTTCATGGAATTTCCTTCTTATTTTTGATTGTGCGAGCTGTTTCTTCAGCGAGCGAAGCCCTTTTGAGCCAGCCTCGTTATTCATAGCTGAGCCGTTCTTACCGGCAAGTGAATGTGGTAATCTGCCTCAAATCTATTCCCATATACATCCACGATCTTCCGAACCAGCGAAAGCCTGCTACGGAATTCCGGCCAACGAATACAGGGAAAAACCAAAAGCCTTGGCCATTCCTGAGCCAAACATAGGTATTGCGAAACAAGCATCCGGATATCGCGCCGGGATCAACAGCGAACAGCGAAGCGGAAGGCTGCTGGGGCGTAAACGAAGGGGGTGGGGAAGTCGGCATCATGCCGGGTTGTCCCTGCGGTCCCTGAGGTCCTTGCGATCCAGGTCCCTGAGGTCCTTGTGGTCCTTGAGGACCGAAAGGTCCGAACTGGCCAAACGGTCCAAGCGGACCCGGAGGGCCGGGAGGAGGCAAAAATGACATGCTTTATCACTCCTAATTAGTTGGGCTAGAGCATATTATGCAGCAGCAACGAACAAGGTTTGGGCGATTACAGCGGCTACCGCCATAATGGCTCGGCCTTCCCTTAATTCACGCAGACGAATTTCCTTTGTGCGTGATGAAGTTTCAGACGGGAGTATAAAACCGTTTATTATGACCACATTGGTTAGTATGAATTCGATGATTAAGCGAGGCGCAGCGTGACTAAAACAGAGCAAAGCATACCAAAAGAGGATGGGCCAGCGCAGAAAACGGTGCCGGCATCCATTGCGCTTACTTTAAAAGAGTTTGAGGGTTGCGCGGATATCATCTACAGAAGCCTGCCAGACATTGCGCTGGAAATGGTGTACTTTGACCATTTAACAGGCAGTGAAGAATTTACGCGTGACGTCGCCATTCCTTTTGGCTCAGCATCAGCACAAGAGGTCCCCGAGCTGCTCGAGAGGTCCCAGTATATGGAGATAACGGACTCGGATGCCCTTATCAAAGAAATATTAAATGGCTCCGTCGCGCTCTTCTTTCAAGAGAGATGTTATGCCATTCATGTCTATAAACCGGAATCCCGAACCATTCAAGAATCGGAAACGGAGGTTGTCATCACAGGCCCGCATGACTCCTTCGTGGAGACGGCTTCTTTAAATTTGTCGTTGATTAGGCGCCGCGTGAAAAGCTCGCGGTTGAAGGTCATCAAATGCGAGGTCGGAGAGGTAACGAAAACGGATGTCTTCGTCCTATATATGGACGGGCTCGCCAATATGGAATATGTGGAGGAATTCATTAAGCGGGTTGAGCTGATTGAAATGGACGCCATCCATGACGCAAATATGCTGGTTCAGTGCATCGACGATGACCCCAATTCGATTTTCCCACAATTTCCAACGACGGAGAGGACGGATGCCGCTGTCTCGAAGCTGGTTGCGGGCCGGATCGTCGCAATCGTCGATGGCAGTCCTTCTGTGATCTCGGCTCCTGCCTCCTTCTTTGAATTTTTCTCGTCGCCGGACGACTATTATCAAAGATGGGCGTTAGGTACGGCTACGAGAGTGCTAAGGTTTGCTGCATTTATCGTTACGATCACCTTTACGGCTTTGTACGTTTCCGTAACAACGTTTCATTATGAAATGGTTCCCGAGGATTTGTTGCTTACTTTGACGGAGTCCCGGAGCAGGGTGCCATTTCCGCCTATTTATGAAGCGCTGTTGCTTGAGGTTACAATCGAGCTGCTCAGAGAAGCAGGTGCAAGGCTGCCTACTAAAATCGGTCAAACGATCGGTATCGTTGGCGGTATCGTCATAGGCCAAGCAGCCGTGCAGGCGGGGTTGACCAGCAACATATTGATTATAGCGGTTGCCTCCTCGGCAATTGCCTCCTTTGTCATACCAAGCTACATGATGAGCGCATCCATACGGCTTGCCCGGTTTGGTCTCATTATTTTGGCAGGCTTATTAGGTAACTTCGGATTGATGCTGGGACTTGCCCTGATGGTCATCCATCTTTCGGGATTGACGAGCCTGAAAAGCTCTTACTTAACACCGATTGCCCCAAGCAATCTAAACGATTGGCGGGATACGTTTATCAGGGCACCGTTCTGGATGCTCAAAGACAGGCCAAGCCAGTCGAAATCACCTAACAAATCCCGAAATAAAATGAGGCAATAAAGGGAAGTGTCTATTCATTGACTGAGAAATTGCATCCTTTTCATATCATGATATTAATCTATATGAATCAAACAGGGGTAATCATCATGAGCCTTCCCCGTTTGCTTGCCGAGAACTTCGGGTACAACGGCTGGCTGGGCGTCATTCTCATCTCGCTGGTGGTGAACCTGAATATCTTCATCATCTCGATCGTCTATCGTCTAGGCAACGGACTTTCGATCTTTCAGATCATGGAAAGAACGCTTCCTCGTGCAATTACCTTTCCGATCTACGCCGTTCTCATCGGGATATGGTCTTTGACGGGCTGCATGGTGATCAAAAACTACGTGTACATTTACCAAATCATGTCCTATAACTCGACGCATGCGATGCTTCTGAAATTGCTGATTGATATTCTGGCTTATCTGCTCGTCATAAAGGGCATATACACGATATCAAAAGCAGCAACGAGTTTTTTTTGGATTACAACCTGGATGCTGTTTCTTCAGCTTTTTTTCTTTAAAGATTTTGAATGGGCGAGGCTGACTCCTTTTCTGTTTAAAGGAGAAACCGACTTTTTGACTGGCGGTTTTATGGTTTTTACGGCATTTCTGGGCTACGAGCTATGCTTTATGCTATTTCCTTATGCGGATAACCGTAAAAAATTCATCCCTTCCATAGTTAAGGGGAATTTGATCACAACGCTCACTTACCTTGTTTTTTGCTTCATTTGTTTTGGATTTTACAGCTTTGAACAGCTGAGGAACATGATGTACCCCATGCTTGATTTATTGTCATATATTCGCTTGCCCTTTATTGAAAGAGTAGAAAACTTATTGTTCGGATTCTTTTTGTTTACGACGATAGTATCCGTCGTGCTGTATTCATGGTCAGCTCAAGAAACGTTCGCTAGAATCGTTCCCAAAGCCAATAAGAAAGTATTGGCTTTTATCATTCTAGCGTTCGGATACGCCGTTGCCTGGTTTCCGGACACGCTCTCGGAAGTCGGGCAATGGCTGCAATATTTGGGCTATGCAGAGATCGGGGTTGCTTTTGGCTTGCCGCTTCTGCTGATTCTTATCCTCGCAATTCATAAAGGAGCGAAACCATCTTGAGGATATCGCCCAAAGCAGCAGCCCTTGTGTTTCTGCTCGTTATGGTCACAGGCTGCGGTGACCAGCGCATTCTGGAAAAGCAAGGCTTTATTCAATCGACGGGCTATGATTTAAATGATAAGAAGGATAAGGCAAAGGATGATCAGCTGATGATCACCATTGATATTCCGAAAGCGGACCCGGAGCAGCGGATGCAAAGGGAAACGTTGACCACAACGGCCCATACGAGCAAGGAAGCGAGAATATTGTTTGCGGGCCAAACCGAACTCTCATTGGTCAGCGGGCAGCTTAGAAGCACTTTGTACGGTTTGAGTTTGGCAAAGATGGGGATTTGGAAGAACATCGACACGTTAGTCCGAGACCCCTCGATCTCGCAAAGAGTGAAAATAGTCATCGTGAATGGGAGAGCGCATGATTTGCTCGTTAGAGACTATCCGCAGCATCCGAGAGCAGGCCAGTATATAGACAGGATGCTGGAGAAGGAAGCGGCATCAATGAACTTGCCATTGGTCACGATCTATGACTTTACAAGAGATTATTTCGATGACGGCATAGAACCGATTGCCCCCATTATTAAAGAGAGCAAAAAAAACATTTCGTTTGACGGTATCGCCCTATTCAAAAAGGATCGATACATAACGAAAATCGAGCCTGAGCATTTGCTTATCTTCTCCATGCTGAAAAAAAATTTCAAAAAAGGAGAAGTAAGCATGGAGCTTGGCGACGGGAGCAAGAAGCAAGAGCGGCTTCTTTTCAGCTCCGTTATTAGCGATCGGAAAGTCCATGTTAAGCGCAGTGCGAGTAATAAATTCAATATTCAAATCAACATGGTTATCAAAGGATCCGTATTGGAGTATTCGGGTAATCATGAAATCAGCAAAGACAATGATCGCAAGAAAATAGAAAAGTTAATGTCCGAATATATCGAAAAAGAAGCGGCAGCGATCATTGCAACGATGCAGAAGCACAATGTCGATAGCCTTGGAGTCGGGAAAAATGTCAGAAACAGCTTAAGCTACGAGGAATGGAACAAATTAGATTGGGACAAAGCGTATCCGAATGCGGATATCCGGATCTCAGCCAGAGTCGTCATTAAAGACTTTGGCAAATTCAAATAACAAGGGATCGCAGCCTTGATGTGCGATCCCTTGTTTGCATTTTAAACGGATGTCATTCGGTTGCCGTGAGACGTTCCGTACGCAGATCGCTGCTTCTTGCTCCAGGCGCGGTAGAGCAGGAATAGCTCATTTGGCCGCTAAGATCCAGAAGCGTGAGACGATGGCCGTGCTTGGCGCCGGTATCGATTCCTATTTTGCGCTGTCCTTGCCAGATGCTGCCCGGGATGGCTTTCAGCTTGAAGGTAGGCGTATGTCCGAAAATAATGATATAAGGCTTGCAGTCGTCATGCTCTGCCAGATCGTTATGAATGAACGCGTCGCGGATTTCGGTTAGATCCTGCCTGCTCTGCTTAAGCAAAGGAACGCCGGGCCGTATGCCCGCATGGACAAATAAATAAGGAGCTTCCAGATGATAGAAAGGAAGCTCTTGCAGCCAATGCTTGACGCTAGGCCCAAGCAGGCGAGCATTCGAATCCGAGGCTAGCAGCCGCAGCTCTTGGTTGCCGGCTAATGCGCGAGCACCACCCGCAACTAGCTGCCGGATTAGAGGTAGTGTGTTCCAAGTGGCTTTGTCGTCGGCATTGATATAATCGCCGAGCAAGATCAGCTTGTCTTGCGCAGGGTTGTAGGCTGCCTCCCGAAGCAAGAGCAGAAGCTCCTCGTGACAGCCGTGAATATCGGCAATGGCTAGAAGTCGATTGTCTGCGTTGGCTGGAGTAATCAATGGCATCGACTACCTTTCTACTTCAATAGGGTATATAAAAGCGGATTGCATGGGCAGTCTCACGCTTAGCTCCTCGCCTGGCTCAAGCGGGGTTGCGTGAACGAGATAAAGCTTCTGGCCGCAAGCCGTGTGTGCGACCGCACGCCACCTGTTGCCTTCAAACGTGCAATGGCTAACACGGAGAATAATGATGCTGCTATTAAGGACTGATGCGGCTGGAGCAGTTGATGTGGTTTCGGAGGCTGATTCAGCAGCTGCTGAATGCCGCTCGATAATGACGGCTTCCTCCGGTCGAAACATAACGATACCTTTCTCGTTATGGCCCAGTAGGGGCAAGTCGGGAGGCTGCAAGCCATAAATAAGGGAAGCTCCTATCTGCACAGCGCAGCCGGTCCCATCTTGTATAATTGAACCGCGAAGGCCGTTGATAGCGCCCAGCAACGAGGCTGCCCAGCGGCTTGCGGGCCTTGTAAAGCATTGCTGGGGCGTACCGATTTGGTCGATTTGCCCGTCCCGCAGAATGAGCAGCCGATCCGCCATCGCAAAGGCTTCCTCAGGATCATGCGTGACATGGAATACGCTCATGCCTAGCTGCCGGAACAAATAAGCCATTTCCGTACGCATTTCGACGCGCAGCCGCATGTCAAGGTTGGAGAGCGGCTCATCAAGAAGCATGAGGCGAGGCCTTGTCGCAATAGCCCTGGCGATGGCCACGCGCTGCTGCTGCCCGCCGGAAAGCTGGGGCGGGAGCCTGCGCTCCAGCCCTTCGAGGTGGAGCATGGCGAGCAGCTCCTCCACGCGCTGCTGAGTGTCGGTCTTGTTCAGCTTGCTTCTCTTTAGCCCGTAAGCAATGTTGTCGTAGACGTTCATATGCGGCCATAGCGCGTAATCCTGAAAAACCATGTTAACGCCGCGCTTCTCCGGCTGCATCATGACAGAGGTTGACGCGATTACATCTCCGGATAAAAGCAGCTGTCCGCCGTCGGGCTGCGATAAGCCTGCGACCAGCTGGAGAAGGGTGGATTTGCCGCAGCCTGAAGGACCTAGCACGCTTATGATTTCTCCTTCCTTCATATCGAAGGAAATGCCTTTGAGCGCCTGAAAGGAGCCGTAGCTTTTCGTCAATCCCTTTGCGGTTAGCAGCGTTGCAGAAGCAGCTTTATTCCCGTGGGCAGGCGATGGCGAGTATGTTTGTGCATCCATTGGCTTCTTGTGGGGTTGCTGAACTGCGGATGTCATAGCGTTGCCTCCTTGCGGCGGAGCAGCAGCTCAACCGCCAATATGATGAGTATGACAACGGCAGATCCAAGCACGGTTGCCGCTGATGCATAGCCGAAATTCAAATCCTCGAATGCTTTATTAATGGAAACGGGCAGTGTAAGGAAATTAGGCGGAAACAGGATCGAGTTGACCGCGAGATCAAACACGCTGGAGCCGAACGCGGCAAGGCCAGCGGACAGCAAGGCGCCGCGCACTAACGGAATGAGAATAAAGCGAATCCGGCTTATGAATGTATCGCCTTGCAGTTGAGCGGCGGTCAGCAAGCTATTCGGTACTTTGGCCATGGCGCCGACCATCAGCCTGGTGATGACGGGAATAGCGCCTGCGATAGCTGCTAGCACGAGAATCCAAGGGGTTCCATATAGAAGGAGACCTATCTTGTCCAGCCATTTCTGATTCCAAACGAATATATAGCCGATGCCAAGCACAACGCCTGGTACAGCAAGCGTGACAATCGAGAAAACCTCAATGGTGCGCTTGAATTTAAACTGCGAGTATGTGAGCACGTAAGCTGCGCATAGGCCAAGCAGCAAGCCAAGAAGGGCGGCGCTCCCCGCAATCATCAAGGAATGGGAGAGGCCCTTCAGCAGCACGCTCGAGCTGTGGAACAGCTCCCGGTAATGGTCCAAAGTCAGATTGTTGAACACAAAGCCGCCTGACTGTGTCTTGAAAACCGACATGAGCAAATTTGCGCCAAGCGGTATGCCGATAACGACTGCCAGAAACAACAGATTCAACCCGGTAAGCAGCATGCTGTATTTTCCGGCAGGCTTCGGCGTTGACCGTTCAGCCCGCGCCGACAGGAAATCGAAACGCGAGCGCCTCATCGCATAGAATTGAACGAACATGGCGATTCCGATAAGCAGAACGAGATAAAAGGAAAGAACGCCTGCCATATCAAAGCGGATTGGCGATGTGTAGATGGCCGAATAAATGGAATAGGGCAGCGTAGGGAAACGGTAGACAGCGGCAATCGATGCCGGCAATCCGAAATCGCCGATTGTATCCATGAACACGAGTGCGGCTCCTGCCCATACGGCTGGCAGAATGAGCGGCGCTTGAATCGTTCTCCATACAGTGAAAGCTGATGCCCCAGACAGCCTTGCCGCATGGGAGAGCTGATCGACCTTCCACTCCAATGCGGCGTATACGCTCAAATAAGCGAAAGGAAACTTGCTGAGCGTCATAATAAAAATGAGGCCGGCAGGCTGGAATACAGCGCCGGTGACCCAATCCCAGCCGAATGCGCTTACTGCAATCCCTCCTCCGGCAGCAAATAAAACCCAGCCCTGCGCCAAAATGAAAGAAGGCGTGATGATGAGGAGCCATACTGCGCCATCAAGCAGCTTGGCAGTTCTAAACGACCATTTGGCACGCACGGTAGCAAGCGCCATGCCTAGCATAGTCGCAAGCAGAGTCGTGCCTAGGCCGAGTACGATTGAATTCTCTAACGACTTCTGCCATAGCGGACGGCGGAAAATTTCAAGCAGCAGCGATAGGTTGCCAAGTTGCCAGTTGCCGAAGAAAACCCCGGGCAGCAGCACCTGAACGATGACGGCTGCCAAGGGATACAAGACAAGGATGAAGAGGAGGATACTGACGAACCAGCCCAATCGATCCTTCATGAGCGTATGCATGGCTTACTTCACGGACTGGTCGGCGAACCACTGCTTAATGGCTGCTTCGTTCTCGGATGCCCACGAAGCATCGGCTGCAACGAGCTTCGCATCGGCTGCGCGGTCGGCTTTTGCATTCACGCCGTTTACGGATGGCTGGAAGTAGCTTTCATCGCCTTGATCAATAAGCGCTTGCTGCGTTTTGGGATCAAGCAAAAACTCTATAAACGCTTTTGCTGCATTCGGATTCCCTGTATCCTTCTGAATCGCGGCAACCCGTACCGAAGCAGGAGCACCCTCGGCTGGCCAGATAATTTCGATTGGCTCATTTGCATTTTTCATCGCGTACGCATTGCTTTCCTGCAGGGCGGCAATAGAGATTTCGCCGGCTGCGAGCGCCTTGACTACGTTAGGGTTTTTAGGATAGACGCGCATGCCGTTGTCCATAAGCGTGCTGAAGAAGGCTTGGCCTCCGTCCATTGCTTTTTCCTTGAAAAACCAGGAAACGAATGGATATGCGGGTGCAGCGATCGCGGGATCGGCCATGCCGATCATATCCTTATACTTCTCGTTGGCGAAGTCCGCCCAGTTCTGGGGAGCATCCTCTGCCTTCACGATGTTTTTGTTGTATACGATCACGCCGGCTGCATGAGCGCCGGTTGGCACATACCATTGTTTCTCGGGCAAGAAGCCCTTTGCGAAGTCGGTCAAGTTCGCGACGTTGCTAGGCGCCCAATCTTCAAGCAGCTGTCCGCTTGCGCCAAGGCCGTGAATGGAAGGCATCGCATCAAGCCACAGCACATCCCAGTGCGGATTGCCTTTCTCAGCTTCTACGCGTGACATAATTTCTGCGCCGTTACCGACGACGACTTCCATCTTATAACCGGTTGCTTCCTCGAACATAGGAGCGATAATGCTGTCGAAATCATTCAAATAAACGGTTAGCGTTCCTTTATCCGCTGGCGGGGTTGTTGCTGTTGCTTCCGTTTCAGGCGACGGGGCGGTTGTTTGTACATTCTCCGCATTTCCTGCTGCGTCGTTAGCTGCGTTTCCCGTATTGCCGCATGCGGCAGTCAGCGCGGCCAAACCGGCAACCAATACCGTTCCCAACCAACGTTTCCCATTTGTTTTCATTATTTTTATTCCCTCCAATATCTGTTTTGCTTTCTATCTCACTCTAACAACCGTTTGTCAGATGATTGTTAACGCGATGTCTAGAAAATGTTAAATATATTCGATGCATATTGATATATATATAGATTTAATCTATATTAATTGAAAAATGCCGGAGAAGGTGCATACATGAATGTGCAGCAGCTGCATGTGTTTATGGAGGTCTGCTCAGGAAGAACGTTAGCTGATGCGGCAGACAAGCTCGGCTTGAAGCAGCCGACAGTCAGCTTCCATCTGAGAAAGCTCGAAGAGGAGCTTGGGGTAACCTTATTTCGCAAGCAGTCTAGAAGCTTGCAGCCGACGGAGGCTGCTGCGGATTTATTGCCGTACGCGAGAAAAATCGTGTTCCTAGTGGAAGAAGCAAAGCTAACGATGCAGGAACGAAGGGAGCAGGGGGAAGGCCGCCTGCGTCTAGGGGCGAGCTATACGCCTGCTACGTATGTGCTGCCGCCGCATCTCGCCGCTTATCGACAGCTATACCCAGGCGTCAACCAGCAGCTTACCGTGAAGCAGGCTGGATCGGTGCTGACCATGCTGCGCAGCTATGAGATCGACGTAGGCATCGTCTCCCTTAGCGATTCGCCGCAAGAGGGGCTTGTCGTGCAGCCGCTTGTTGCCGACGAGCTTAAGCTGCTGCTCGCTCCGCAGCATGCGCTAGCTAATCAACGTCAGGTCAGCTTAGACGAGATGAGGAAAGAAACGTTCCTGCTCCATGAGACGGGATCAACCTCAAGGACCTTGTCCGATGAGTGGGCAAACGCAGTTGGGCTGAAATGGGAGAGCGTCATGGAGCTCGGCGCGATCGAGACGATTAAGGAAACATTGAAGTGCAATATGGGAATCGGCATTTTGCCCCATCGCAGCGTGAGACGCGAGATTGAAGCGGGCGAGCTGGTTATGCGCGATTTGCCTCAATACGTGAATCGGAGGCATATTTGCCTCGCTTATCGGGAGGAAGAGCAGCTATCGCCGCATGTACGCTCTTTTATCGCATTTATGAGGCGTACTTTCGTATCCAATGGTAAGCTATAGCTAACGATGGCAGGGAGGCGACGATATGGGAAAGATGACGGGTAAAACGGCAGCTGTTACAGGAGCGAATTCAGGCATGGGTTTGGCGACAGTCGTGGAATTGGCCAAGCTGGGAGCGCATGTCGTCATGATCTGCAGAAGCAGGGAAAGGGGGGAGCAAGCACTAGAGCAAGCAAAGAAGCAGAGCGGAAGCTCCCAGATTGAGCTAATGCTTTGCGATTTGGGCTCCTTTGCAAGCATTAGGGCGTTTGCTGCCGCGTTCAAGCAGAAGCATGCTCGCTTGGATGTACTTGTTAACAATGCGGGAGTCGTGTCGCTGAAGCGGCAATTGACGGCAGACGGCCATGAATCGCAGCTTGGCGTGAATCACTTGGGGCATTTTTTGCTGACGCATGAGCTGCTGGAGCCGATCAAGCAGGCACCGCAAGGCCGCATCGTCAACTTATCCTCAGGTGCCCACAAAGCGGGGAAAATCCATTTTGACGATCCCACCTTGTCTAAAGGCTATAACGTCGTAAAGGGGTATGCGCAATCGAAGCTTGCCAATATCTTGTTTACTAAGGAGCTGGCGAGGCGCCTCGCCGATACGCACATTTCCGTTAATTGCGTGCATCCCGGCGCCGTGGCAACCAATATCGGCGTAGATAGAAATACAGGCTTCGGCAAGACGGTGCACCGGCTTCTCAAGCCGTTTTTCCGAACCCCGCTTGAAGGCGCGGCAACTGCCATTTATTTGGCAGCGAGCGACGAAGCCGCCGGTCTGACCGGACACTATTTGATCGACAACAAAATCGTCGCCACTTCAAGCAAAACAACAAATCCTGAGCTGGCTCTTCGGTTTTGGACATGGAGCGAGAAGCAGGTCGGGCTTACATAATGCAGGGGAAAGAGGCAACACTAAGGCAGACCGGATCTCATATCTGCGGAGGTGTCGCTTTTTTATGAAGCATTTGATTATTTATTGCCATCCTAATCCAGACAGCTTTAACAATGCGATCGTCGATGCGTTTATCGGTTCACTGAAGACGGAAGGCCATGAGGTCGTCGTAAGGGATTTGTATGCGATGCGCTTTGATCCCGTGCTGAAGGCGAGTGACTTCGAAGCATTGCGCGAGGGCAATACGCCTACAGACATCAAGACCGAGCAGGAGCATGTGAAATGGGCGGACGCATTCACGATGGTGTATCCGATATGGTGGACAGGACTTCCAGCGCTGATTAAGGGATATATCGATCGCGTTTTTTCTTACGGCTTCGCTTATGCCTACGGGGAGAACGGAGACATCAACAAGCTGCTTTCAGGCAAAAAGGGACTTATTATCAATACGCATGGCACGCCGTCTGAAATTTACAGCCGAACGGGCATGTATGACGGCCTCAAAATGACTTCGGATACCGGTATTTATGAGTTTTGCGGCATTAAGCCCGTAGGGCATATCTTTTTTGGCAGCGTTCCCCAAATCGATGACGATGCCCGCAAGCAAATGCTGGAGGAAGTCAAAGGCAAGGCGATTAGCTTATTTGAATAAAGAAGTGGTGAAGAGCCGTTCGCGATGCCGCGAGCGGCTCTTGCTGCACCTCATCCTCACGCGTTTTGCATGTGATGCTTGTCCTGACCGTGCATCAGGAGTATGATAAATGGCAAAAACGAGCAGAAAAAGAATGGGAGATTCAGCATGAGAACCGGCATACGCACCAAACTGTTCGCAAGCTTCTCGGTTGTGATCATCGCTTCCCTGTCTATCGTAAGCGTACTCTGGTACAACAAATATTACGACAGCCAGCGGGAATCGGCGGAGAGCTTTATGTCGCGCACGATACTGGACGCGAACAAGAGCTTCGAGCTCACATTGAAGGATATCGATTACATAAGCACGATTATTTCCCTGAATAAACCGAATGTCATCGACATGCTGCTGCCCGATGCGACAGAAACGCTGATTGAACGGCTCGAGAAGGACCGTAAGCTCGACAATTTCATTTCGAGCCTGTACGGCTACAAATATTACATATCGAGCATCCTCGTCGCAAGCACCGGCGGGCGCAGCTATGCGCAGGGGTCCACGGTGCCTGCCGATGAATTCATGCGCTCCATCTGGTACGAGCAGCTTCTTGAGCAGCGCGGGAATAAAGTGTTTATTACGACGCATGCCAATACGAAGCTGAACAAGGTATCCGCCTATTTGAACCAAAACGTCGTATCCATCTCGCGGGCGATCATGAACGGCAGCGAAGCTGTCGGATACGTAAATGTCGATTTTAACTACGAGGTGGTCGAGCGCATATTCAATACGCCGCTGCCGAATAAGAGCCAGCTGTTCCTGCTGGACGATAAAGGCGGCTTCGTGTATTCTCCCCGCGCGGAGGATATTAATAAGCCGATTTCCGGAACGGATTACGCGAGTGTGCTTCCGCTGCTCACGGCCAGCTCAGGAAAGCTTAGCATGAGCATAAACGGCGAGGAGCATCTCGTTGTCTACCATACATCGGATTATACGAACTGGACGACGGTCGGTCTGATTCCAAGGAGCGAGCTGCTCGCCGAGAGCAGGAAAGCAGCGAATAACATCATGCTGATACCCGTGCTGACGCTCATTGCAGCCTTGATCGTCGCGACGATTATTTCGAACCAAATCACGAAAAATATCGGACGCTTGCGTCATGCGATGAAAAAGGTAAGCGCCGGCAACCTATCCGATCCGATCGCGATTTCGTCCGGGGACGAGGTAGAGGAGCTGAGCCGCGGCTTCAATGCAATGGTTACCAACTTGCGGGTACTGCTCGATGACGTGAAGAAGACGGAGGAGCAAAAACGGGTACTCGAATTCAAGGCGCTGCAAGCCCAGATCAACCCGCATTTCTTGTTCAATACGTTGAACCAGATCAAATGGCTCGCCGATGTTCAGAAGGCTGACAATATCAAGCAGCTGGTTACATCGCTCGTTACGCTTCTGCACAGCAGCATGGGCAAGGGCGGCGAATTCATCTCGGTGCAGGAGGAGCAGCAGTACTTGGAGCATTATTTGAATATCCAGCAGTTTCGCTATTATGATAAATTCGATGCGGTTTTCGATATTGAAGAAAGTATTTTAGAAGCACGCATGCTGAAGTTTTTGCTTCAGCCGATCGTGGAGAACGCGCTGATCCATGGACTGGAGCCATTAAAGGGACGAGGCCAGCTTATGGTGAAAGGGTACGGCGATGAGGGCCATATCGTGCTGCAAGTATCCGATAATGGCGTTGGAATCGAGCCGGAGCGGCTCGCGACCATATTCGATCAGGTGGCAGAGAAAAACCAGTCGCGATTCAGCGGAATCGGGCTCGGCAATGTCCAGGAGCGGATCAGGCTCCATTACGGAGCGGGGTACGGGCTTCAGATTGAAAGCGTGCCGGGCTTGTTTACAACGGTGACGATGAGGATTCCGATCGAAGCGGAAGGGGAGAACGAGGATGCTTAACGTGCTGCTGGTGGACGATGACTTGCCTATGCTGAGCAAGCTGAAAAACATGATGAACTGGGAAGCGCACGGCTTCCTCCTATGCGGCGAAGCAAACGGAGGGCAGGCGGCAGTCAAGCTATTGCATGAACGCAACCCCGAAATCGTCATTACGGACATGAGCATGCCCGGCATGGACGGGCTTGCGCTTATTAATTACATCGCGGAGCAATTTCCCCATACGCAGGTAATTGCAATCAGCAGCTATAGCGATGTGCATTACGTGAAGAACAGTATGCGCAGGGGCGCCGTGGACTATATCCTGAAGCATGAGCTGGATGCGGGCATCCTGCAGGCAGCGCTCGCTGGCGCGAAGGAGCTGCTGGCCAAGGAGCAGGAGGCGCAGGAGAAGACGATACATATGCAGAAGCAGCTGCAGCAGAATCGGACGACGCTGCTTCGGGACTACGTAAGAGATCTTGTTCAGCACAGCTACGGCAGCGAAGAGGAGCTACTGCTGAAGGCGGACAAGCTTGATGTCGCGCTCAACCTGCGCATGCTGACAGTAGTCGTTGCGGAATGGGATAGCCGAAGGAAGCTCGAGGACCGATTCGATGCGAAGGAGCTTGCATTCATGAACGGCTCCTTCATGGATATTACGGATAACATTTTGGCCGATACGGGAAATGCGTATATGACGCCCATTGAAAACGGGAAATTCGCCTTCGTTTTTTCTTTTGATACGAACAGCAGGTTTATATGGCACACCATCATATCGGAGGCGCTGTCGCGCATTAGGGTGAGCGCGAAGCGCCAGCTGAATCTAATCATTAGCTGCAGCGTAAGCGAAATGTGCAGCAAGGTGGAAACGCTGCCGAGCTATTTCAAAGAGGCGGACAAGGCGCTGCAGGAGCGCTTCTATGAAGGCGGAGACGTCGTGATCTGGCCGGGGCTTCAGAGGAAGGAAGCCTCCAGCGTCAGTTTCTCCGTAGACGTAAAGCTGGAGAGGCAGCTGCTGTCGCTGCTTGCGACGCTCAATGAGGAGGAGCTCATTCTTCGGATCGACGAGCTGTTTGCCCGGATGGGGAAGGCGCGGGCTCCGCATAAGACGACTCAGATGGTCGCGGTCGAGCTTATTCATCTCGTTAACCGCAAGTCTAAGGAGGCGGGCATCGCGGAGCAGGATTTATTCGGGAACGACCATAATCCTTACCAAGCGATAGGCAAGTTCGATACGCTGGCTGAGCTGAAGGAGTGGATCGTGGAGATATACCGCAAGCTTGTTCAGGCACTGCGCCCGTTCGTGCATGATACGCTTTACTCGGATAACACGAGGCGGACGATGGAATGGATCCGCAGGCATTTCGCGGAGCCCATCACCCTGCAGGAGGCTGCGGAGGTCATTGGGGTCAATGCCTCCTATTTGAGCCGAGTGTTCAAAGAGGAGTGCGGACAGGGGTTTACCGATTATGTTAACCACGTGCGGGTGGAGCAGGCAAAGCTGCTCATCCGGACCGGTGACACAGACCTTAAGGATGTGGTGAAGCAGGTTGGCTTTAACCACTATAATTATTTTTTTACCGTATTCAAAAAAATAACCGGAACGACGCCGCTTGAGTACGAAAAGCAGCAGAAGCGGTAGATCGTCTGCAAAAAGTAAAAAAGATAGAGTAAAAGTAAAAATAATGGAGTCCGCGAGCGGGCTCTTCTTTTTTATGATTAAGGAGCAAGAAGAGAAGCACACATCTAAGGGGAGATGGGAAAATGAAAAAAGGATCATTTAAATTTGCGCTTGTGCTGGCATTGTCGGTTTGCTTGCTGCTGACAGCCGCGGCATGCGGTAATAAGAACGCGGAATCAAATACGGGAAATAACGGAGGCGCCGCCTCCGGCGAGCAGGAAACGGTGACCTTCTGGTCATGGGTACCGACTGACGTACAAGCAGAGAAGGCCATTGCCGCTTTCGAGGCAGCTAACCCGAACATCAAGGTTGATTACTGGCGCGGCGAGCAAACGGATTTCCAAAAGAAGCTGCAGGTTGCCATGGCTGCCAACGAAGGACCGGATCTGCTAGGCATGCAAGTAGGCGGGATGCTGAACCAATACGCGAATACGCTGGAGCCGATTGAGGCGCTTGCGGAGAAAAACTGGGGGACAGGCTGGCAGGACAATTTCGTGAAAGCGTCGATCGACCAAGTCAAAGCGACGGATGGCACGATGGTAGCTTTGCCGCTTAATCTTACGGGACAAGAGTTCGTGCTCTATAACAAAACGATCTTCGATAAGCTTGGCATTACGAAGGTGCCTGCTACCTACGAGGAATGGCTAAGCGTTAATGCCACGATTCGCGAAAAGGGCAACGGCATCGTTCCCGTAGCTTTCGGAGCAAAGGATATCTGGCATGACGTCGATATGTTCGTTTCGCTTAGCAACCAATTCGCGCCAGGCAAAATTTATGAAGCCGAGCAAGGCGAGCTGGCATGGACAGACCAAGCGTTTGTTGACACGATGACGGCTTGGAGCAAGCTGTTCACCGATAAAGTAATGCAGGACGGAGCACTCGGCTTGTCGACATATCCGGATGCGCGTGACCAATACTTCTATTCAGGCAAAGCGGCGATGTTCCTAACGGGCTCATGGCATGCAGGCTTCAGCCTGCCGGGCGGCGAGAAAGACGGTACCGCAATCGAAAATGACGAAACCGGCATTTTCCTGCTTCCGCAAATCGGGCCAAATGAAGCAAGAGCGGTAGCGAGCGTAGATACGGCGCTGTCCATCAACAAAAGCTCGAAGCACAAGGAAGCGGCTTGGAAGCTGCTTGAGTTCATGACGCAAGGCGAAGGACAGCAAATTATGGCGGACTTCATTCAAGGCTCGCCTGCCAAGGTTGGCGTGCAAATCCAATCGCTCGATCAATTCAAGTTCGAAGCCGAGCGCGAAGGCATCAAAACCGTCAATGACGCCATTGCCAATGCGATCGGCAAACGTCTGCTCGATTATCCGGAGCTTACGAATGCAATCGGCGTAGCGATGCAGGATGTCGCGGCAGGCAAAAGCATAGAAACGGCACTCAAGGATATTCAAAAGGTTTCGGACGGCATTGACCGCAATTAATCGGTAAGGAAAACAAAGAGCATGGATATGCGAGTCGGTATTCATGCTCTTTTCTTGTTAGTAGAGAGAGAAGCAAGCTAGAGAATTGGCAAATGGAGGAGTGATGCACCATGACTGGCAACCGTTCAGTGCTTTCCGGCTGGAGAGCGTATCTTTATGTACTGCCGATACTTGTATTGTCGGGATTGTTTCTGTATTACTGCATTGGATTTACCGTATACACAAGCTTTCATTCCTGGAACGGCATCGACACGGACATGAAATATATCGGCTTTGATAACTATATCAAGCTGTTTGACGATAAGTCTTACCATATCGCTTTGCGCAATAATTTAATCTTCTTCGTATGTACGGTCGGCGTGCAGGCAGCGCTTGGCTTAATGCTCGCGGTGCTGCTGCGCGCGAAGCTGAAAGGGCATGCGATTTTCCGTTCGGTTTATTTCATTCCGACGATTATGGCGCCGATTATAATCGCGGCGATCTTCCGGATTATTATGGATACGAATTTCGGCAGTTTGAACGAAGGGCTTCGCGCAATGGGGCTTGATTTTCTGGCCGTTTCCTGGCTAGGAGATCCCAAGTACGCGCTGATGTCAATTATTATCGTTAATATTTTTGAGTGGATGGGCTTTAGCATGACGCTTTATTACTCGGCGCTGCTGGCTATTCCCGATGAAATCTATGAATCGGCCAAAATCGACGGCTCCGGCTTCTGGCGCACGCTGTTCAAGATTACGGTTCCGCTCGTTGGAGGCACAACGTCTACGCTCGTCATTCTTGGCATTGTCGGATCGCTCAAAACATTCGATATCGTCTCGCTGCTAACCGGCGGCGGTCCTGGACGTTCGACGGAGTTTCTGACCACCTATGTGTATAAAAAAGCAATAGAGGAATTTAACGGAGGCATGTCCGCGGCAGCAGGCGTTACGATTCTGATTATCGCGCTTGTGCTTGCGGTGCTGCAAATCCAATATACGAACCGCCAGCAGCGTGATCTATAACAGGAAGAGGTGAGTCACATGTTTATTAATTTGCGAAAAATAGATAAGTGGGCGATTCAGGCCGTGTTGGCCGTATTCGCGCTCATTTGGCTGTACCCGCTCGTGCAATCGGTCATTAAGTCGCTTGGCATCAATGGGTTCGGCAATTACTTGGCGGTCATCCAGCATCCGAAGGTCAACTATTTCCTAGTCGTATTCAACAGCTTCTTCATCGCCGTGTGCACGACGATCGTTGTCGGGCTGCTTGCTACGCTTGCTGCTTACGCATTCTCCAAAATGCAGTTCAAGCTTAAAGATGTGCTGTTCTATTCGCTCGTAGCCTGCTTGGCAATACCGGCAACCGCGGTAATGTCCCCGCTGTTCTTCACGGCGAAGACGCTAGGCATTATGAACAGCTACACTGGCGTTATTTTGCCGCTGGTAGCCTTCAATGCCCCATTCATGCTGCTTATTCTCAAAAACTATTTCGATTCCATTCCGAACGCGATCCTGGAGGCGGGCATGATTGACGGCGCCTCGTCGCTGCGCATGTACAGAACGATCATGATTCCGCTAGGCGTGCCTGCCATTATCAACATCGCGGTGCTGACCTTTATTTACTCGTGGAACGATTATATTATTCCGCTGCTGCTTATTCGCGACGAGAAGATGTACACGGTAACGCTGGCTACGCAGTTTTTCACGGGAACGACCAATCAAACGCCTGAAATGGTCGCCCAGCTGTACGCAGCGCTTATTCTTATGACCATTCCTTCCGTCATCGTCTATATGTTCGGCCAGAATGCGATGAAATCCGGATTGACTGCCGGGGCGGTAAAAAGCTAAATTAGAAAAAATGGAGGATGATCATATGGACAAAAGAACGCAAGCAGATGGAATGCCGCTGAATAGCGCCGATTCGTATCGCAATCCGCTTCCGATTAAGGCAGGAGAAGGTCAGGCAGAGCCGTTGACGCTCGTGCATCCCGATCCGTATGTGCTGAAGCATAATGGATGCTATTACACTTACGCGACAAGTGAAGCGGGTGTAATCGTACTGCGCTCGGATGATCTCCTGAGCTGGGAGCATCTTGGCATTGGCTTCCGTATGGAAGGACGCAAAAACTATTGGGCGCCTGCCGCCGTTTACGAGAACGGCCGATTCTATCTGTATGTTTCCTCTATGCCCGAGCATGCGGACGACGTGCATGAGGAGCGCTTGATGGTTGCCGTATCCGAGACGCCGGAAGGACCGTTCGAGCATGCACGGACATTTTATGATACGTTTTCGCTGGATGCGCATGTCGTAAAGGATGAGCATGGCGATTATTATATGTTTTATTCCAACAACGAGTACTCCGGCGTAGATCGTGACCGCGCAGGGACGGTCATTCTGGTTGATCGGCTCCTCGATATGGTGACGCCGGCCGGAGATCCGCGGATTGTCGTCGTTCCTACGATTGACGAGGAGATATATGAAGAAAACCGTTTCGGCGACGGCCGTGATTGGCATACGATCGAGGGAGCCTTCTACTTGAAGCGCGGCTTGAAGCATTATATGATGTACAGCGGAAACGCCTATGTTCGGCCGAACTATTTCTTAGGCTATTCGATGGCGGATGCTGGCAAGGGGCAGTCGCTTCTTGAGCTGGATTGGCTTAAATATCCTTCCGATGATCAATATAAGCCGCTGCTTCGCAAAAATGACGGCGTAGAGGGAGTCGGGCATAACTCCGTCATCCGCGGGCCGAACAACGTAGAGCAGTGGGTGTTCTACCATGGGCGCAATGCGGACGATGTGCTCGACATAAACCGCGAGCAGCGCACGATGCGTGCCGACCCGCTGCTTTGGAGCGGAGACCAGCTATATATCGCCGGACCTTCGTATGCGGAGCAGCCGGCACCTGCACGGCCAGCCTTGCGTGATTTATTCGATGGCAGCGGCGAAGGATTGGGCGGACAGTGGCTGACGATTGCTGGCGATTGGTCGCAAGCAAGCAGGGAGGCCCTTCAGGCGAACCGGGCCGTTGTAGCCGGAGCTGTCACCCGTGAACAATATACGCACTATGTTCTTGAGGCAAGCATGAAGTGGCATAACGACCATACAGGCGGCTTGTACGGAATCTATGCTGCATATTTGGACGAGAGCAGCTATGTATCGGTATTATTTGACGTAGGCCGGAGAGTATTGCGGGCTGAGGCTGTCTACAAAGGCGTTCAGCATGAAGCGGTTGAGCATGCGCTGCCTGAGGCATTTCATTATGCAGCCTTTCATTTGCTGCGCGTGGAGAAGACGGGAAGGCGCTTCGTGATTAAGCTCGACGACGTTGCGGTCATTAAGGCAAACTTCCCGATCGTTAGCGGAAGCGTAGGCATGCAAACGCGCTATACGTCCGCAGCTTTCGCAGGCTTCGAGGTCACTCGGCATGTCGCTTTGACGGCTGAGAACGGAAGCTCCTTCGCAGAGCTCCTTGAGCGTGTGGACGGTGAAGGCGTTTGCCGCGTGAGCGGCGGAGAGCTGCACTGCCGCAGCAATCATAATCGCCGCACCTTGTGGCAAATACCATCATTCGGTGCTGCTGAGGCAGGCCGTGCCTATCGCTTTGAAACGGATATTCTGATCAAGCGCGGGGCTGCGTTCGGCATGCTTGCATCGTACTCCGATGAACGCAACGGGGTAGAGGTCATCTTGAACCGGGCTGCTGAATCGATTACGGTAACGCAGCATGCGGACGGTGCAGCGAACGTCATTTTGGCTGCGCCGCTAGCCGCCGATTCCTTTGACTGGACAAGGTGGCATACGCTATCTTGCACGGTGGCGGGAGGCAGCCTCGCTGTCCGCGTTGACGAGCATATCTGGTTTGCCGGCGCGGTTGCTGGGCTGGGAGGCGCACCGGGCTTTATCGGAACAGGAGAGGCGACTTTCCGTGAAACGAGCTGTACGGCCTTGTAGGCAAACGGGCTACCCCTTCAACTTCGGATAGGCATAGCAAAAGCTGCTCCATCAGGTCGCAACGACCTTTGTGGGGCAGCTTTTGTTTGCTTTACCGCTCATAGCCCGGATAGTTGTAATCGGTATCCTGCAGCTTGGTCAGTATGTTCATTTGGCGGATATGGGCTCTAGTCTCGTCTGTGCCGAGCTCATATACGGTGTGATAGACCTTGATCAGATCTTCATTGAATTTATCGGTCGCTTTATCGTGATCCGCGGATTTATAAGGAATCGGTGCCCGGAATTGCGTAATTTCATCATCACGCTGGATTTGGTCCAGCTGCTGCTGGAGCTCGCTGATCTGTTCGGACGTGCCTACTACCGTCAGCTGATCGTTGATGGAAGGCTCGGGCTCGATCCGCTTTCCCGAGATGGATACATAGTAAAATTTTTTGTGCGTCATGTCCTTCACTCCCCTTTGTATGCGTTACTAAGTAATAAAACAAATGCAGGCGGAATGAAACAATGAGCGGGAGGGCTAAATTTCCGCAAATAAGGAGAGAATGGAAAAGAAGGACATTTCGACGGATAGGAATGATCGCTATGATGAATATTCACTGGCGGCTTGCTGAGTTATGGCTGCTCCAGCAAAGCCGGGGCCTTAATGAGCAGGAGCAATCGGAAATGAACTCCTGTATGAAGCTGAACGCCAAATACGCACAGCGGCTTGCTGAGCAATACAACTTCGGATATATGGCGAATATGACCGGGGATGAGGCTTGGCTGCTGGATATTTCAGGCGAGATCGATAAGATGGAACGTTTCTATGAAAGCAAGCGGCCTGCGTTTTTCGAAAAGCAGCAGTAGCCATGCGGTGGATTGCCGTTTGTTTTTTTGCCGCGTCAATAAATCTCGAAAAATAGCAATCCGTAAGAAATCATAGGCTGTGAAAAATGCTAGAATAACGATATAATCAAATCGATTCGCTCTGAATCCAACCAATGCTAACTATTCTAAAGATGAGGTGATGGGTAATGGCTTTTAAGTCCAGCAACATATTTGTCAATTTACCGGTTAAAGATTTGAATAAATCAGTGGAGTTTTTCACGAAGATCGGCTTTGAATTCAACCCTCAATTTACCGATGAGAATGCAACCTGTATGATTATTGGCGACAATATTTACGCGATGCTGCTCGTTGAAGATTTTTTCAAATCCTTTATTGATAAAGAAATTGCCGATGCCGCAAAAACGACTGAAGTCATTGTCGCCATATCTGCAGAAAGCAGAGCAGAAGTGGATGAGATCGTCAAGCGGGCTTTGGCAGCGGATGCTAAGCCATACCGTGATCCGGTTGACCACGGCTTTATGTACAGCTGGAGCTTCCAGGACCTTGATGATCATTTGTGGGAGCTTGCGTTTATGGAGCCGAGCGCAATCGAGCAGGGCGAATAAGCGGAATAAGAAGAGGCGGGAGCATATCAATATGCGCCAGCCTCTTTTTTTTTGCAGCTGCCTGAATCGATGTAATTGCCTTAGTCCCAGCAGCTTGTATTGGAACAGCTGCTTAAGTCTAAGCTGCTTTATTCGGAGCAGTTGCCAACGCGGTAGCGTCTTTATGACGCATGATTTTTTTATAGTTTGGAATCAGCTATGCTTGGCAACCAATTCCCATAACAGCTCTCGCCTGCTGTTCACTCCGATTTTAGCGAAAATGGATTTGAGATGGTCTTGGACGGTATATGCGGATATGTGAAGGGAAAATGCCATTTCCTTCGTGGAGAAGCCTTTGATCATCCGTTCAATCACTTCATTCTCGCGTACGGACAAGCCATACGCCTGCGCGATTAGCGGAAGGACGTCGGCAGGCTTGGCCTGCTCGATCGTAATCCCAATCTGGATCAGGCTGGCTGAGCTCTCCAGCTTGGACGCTTTGACTGCCAGATATGAACCGTCCGGCACAAGGATGCAAACCTTCGCTGCGTTGCTGCTCTCGCCGGGTTGTCCCATGGCGCGTGAGCCAACAGCCCTCAGCGGCCTTGGCAGCGTACCCGGACCAAGCCCCTCCATCTTCCTCAGCTCGTCCAGCCAATAGATGGCGGCAGCGTTGAAGCTGCTCGGCTCAAGCCGGTCACTTAGGATAAGGAGGCCTGCTTCCTGCCCCCTCGCCCCCCTATCGGACGCAGCTGGCCTCAGCGCGGCGGTTTTTATCGATTTGGCTAGGATGGGAGCAACCGAAGCGATGAACAAACACTCCTCCTCGCGAAATAATGGTTCATCGGCGCGGCGGAATAGCGTTAAATAGCCCCAGCAGGCTCCTTCGTGTATCAGCACAGCGCGAAGCTCGTCGCCAAAGCCGGCCGGTTCAAGCACCTCGCGGTATCGGCCGCTGCGAATCGGCTGCCCTCCTGTCGCAGCGCATAAGCTGGCAGCCGGAAGCGGAGCATGGATCAAATGCTCGTAGCTGTTGAAATCCTCATGACCGTGGCTGTATTCATATTCGAACAGCCGGTGGTGAATGGCCTCGATGGCGTCATCGGTGGATGAACCGGTCGAGAGCAGCGTGATCGGATCAGTGGAGGTACAGCAAGCTGCGGCAAAAGGAACCGCAGCCCGGATCATGGCGAGAGCTGCTTCACGGCAGTGCCTCGCTGACAGCGAGGCCGGCCCCAACGTATCCAAATTTCGTTTAAAAGCTTCCAAACGATCGATCATGCTTTCGGCTCCTATCTAAAATCCCACATTTGTGGGATAGCGGTCGTTTGAATCCTCATCAATAATGAATAGTAATTCCCCATCATTTTACCAAAAAGACGGGGAGGATGAACAGACGAACGCAAATAGGAGTGAACAGCTATGAATCAAACAAACGCGTCGATGGATTGGAACAACCCCCAAGCGGGCAATTACGAGCGTACGATCGCTTTGAAAATACCGGGCTATCATCTGCTGTACGATATGATGGACCGACTGCTGACCGCGCAGCTCGCAGGCATGCAGCAACCGGCGCATATTCTTGTCGTAGGCGCAGGCGGCGGCCAGGAGCTGGCGACGCTTGGCGGGCGGCATAGCAGCTGGTGCTTCACTGGCGTCGATCCTTCTGCCCCTATGGTGCTTGCTGCGCGTCAACGTACGGAGCGGGCAGGACTAACCGACCGGGTGACTCTCGTTCAAGGAGAAATCGATAAACTGGATACACATATACGCTATTCGGCCGCGACTTGCCTGCTCGTCTTGCACTTTGTCCAAGGCGCCGGGCAGAAGCTAAAGCTTCTGCAAAGCATTGCCGACCGGCTTGATGAAGGTGCCCCGTTGTTTATTGCGGCTATCAATGGCAAGCTCGGGACGGAAGCGTTCACCGTTCAACTGCTGGCTTGGAAAAGCCATATGCTGGACAAAGGGATAACATTGCCCGAATGGGAACGTTTTGCGAGCTCGCTCGGCGCCGAATCCGACCCCATACCTGCAAGCGAGCTTGAGGGGTTGCTTGCGGAAGCCGGATTTGAGCAAGTGACCCGTTTCTTCGGCACGTATTTGATTGACGGTATGTTTGCCATAAAGAAAAGCAGGAGGCCGCTATGAAAACAGACATCCTTGTCGTAGGCGGCTACGGGCATGTCGGCGGGCAAATCTGCAGGCTGCTGGCAGACTCGTATCCCGGAAGGGTCTACGCTGCAGGCAGAAGCCTAGAGCGGGCCGAGCGATTTTGCAAAAACGCCGGTGGCGGCATTAAGCCGCTGCGCCTTGATGTCGCGAAACCAATGCCTAGGCAGCTTTTGGACAGCGTTAAGCTCGTTATCATGTGTTTGGACCAGACGGCCGCTGATTTTGCGGAGTCATGCTTAAAGGCTGGAACCGATTATGTCGATGTATCGGCAAACGGCCATTTTTTTGAAGTAATGGAGCAAGTGAAACGGAGAGACCGGAATTTGAACGGGACTGCGTTATTGAGCGTAGGGCTTGCTCCGGGGCTAACTAATCTTCTGGCACGGAAGGCTGTTCAAGCGATGGACCATACAGACCGGATCGAGATAGGGATTATGCTTGGATTGGGAGATGCGCACGGAAAGGCAGCGATCGAATGGACGGTGGACAGCCTCAATCAGCCATTCGATATTGCCGAAGACCGACGTTCCCGGAGGGTAGCCAGCTTTACGGAGGGCAGGAAGACTGATTTTGGAGGGAGATGGGGAGCAAGAACCGCCTATCGTTTTCCTTTCTCCGATCAGCAAACCCTCCCTTTGACGCTGGACGTGCCGAGCGTTTCGACTAGGCTATGCTTTGACTCCCGAATGGCAACGAGTGCGGTGTCCGTGCTTAGGAATGCTGGCTTTATTCGGTTTTTGCGAAGGGGCCATCTAAGAAAGCTGGCCATACAAGCGTTCGGGAAGCTTCACTACGGCTCGGAGGGATACGCTGTGAAAATTGCCGGCTACGGCAAACTGGCAGGGGCAGCTACGGTGGCAGAATACGGCCTTCAAGGAGAGCGGGAAGCGGACGTAACGGCTGCGGTTGCCGCTGCGGCAGCAAAGGAGATGTATGAAGGCAGCATGCCCAAAGGCGTTTTCCATATCGAGCAATTGTTTGAATTGGATTTGCTGGAGCATGGCATTTCGCTGCGAATGAATGGCGGCGATAGAGCAAGCCATGTCTCTCCCGTAAAGCCGATCTTAAGCTGGTCTCGTATCCAAAGCTAGTCATTTCCTTCATCCATTTGGTATAATTGGGATTCGGTTTCCAGTGGTTGAAGACCAAACGGACAGGGAGAGGGCGAAGCATGGATAAGCCTGCAATAATTGCTTTCATCATGGAGGAAATGTCGCATACGAGCATAGATAAACGTGGGTTTAACGCAAGCATGGAGCGGATATTCGGCAGCAAAAGAGAGCTTACGGCGGAGAGCTTGCTGGACTGGGCGGATGGGGAGCTCACCACGCTGTATAAGATTGTCTCAGGAATGAGGCTGACGCGTTTGCATGTGCCGAATCTAGCAGAAGCGTACGCGAGCATGGATACAAGCAAACTTTCCTCGCGGGTTTCGTTCGGGCAAATCGACCCTGAGGAATCGGCTCATGAACAGCCTCGCATCCATCAACAATACGGAAGCTACGTCGTTCCTCCTTCGGTAAGTCGATTGCATGAGCTAGAGGCTGAGCTCGGCGGCGCAATGGAAGCAGAGCTAGGACTCCTTATGCAGAAACATGATTTCCGCTATCCGATTACCCCGCCTGACTTTATTCCGTTTGCGAGCTCGGGCGGCGATGGCATTCAATATTGCTTTGTCACCGATTTCGGCATGGCTGCGGATCTGGAGCAAGCTGTTATTGCGGCAGTATCGCCGATGGATTCGGAATCCGGCATTTGGCTGGTCGCTAGAAACATGAATGATTTTTTGCGAATGCTCTATACGGACCGGTTTTTGCTGCACAATAGTCCTGAAATGCTGGAAGCCCATTTGGCGAAAAACCAGCAGCTTGCTGACGGGGAAATGTCGCCATCGCCAGTAATGGCGCGATTAGGCGAGATGTTTGGGCTGCATAGAATAACGGATTTATCCCATTATGCGCAAACGCTGCGCGAAGAAAGAAACAGGGCGATATGCATGGAAACAGCGGATACGGTTGGTATCGTTCCGCTGTCTGCGGCAGCAGCCCGAATAGCCGCAAAGCCGCTTTCGGTCAACTGGGAGGATGGCAGAGCGCTTATTGCCATGCTTCGCGAAGCCGAGCCGGAAACGACGCTTGCGATCATTCGCGACGCGCAGCATTTGAAACGGATACCGGCCGACAGGAGGCTGCTCACGCACTGCAAGCTTGCGCTGAAACAGCTTGGGCTTTACCATGAGGCATACAACTTAACGGAGCTGGATCGTTAAACGCAAACCAAACAGGAGCTTGCACTAGACGGCCTTTCATGACGGACCGGGCAGCAATTGTTTGGTTGAATGAAATCATCAGCCACTCGGCATCTGAAACCAATTATTTATCGGGGCTGTTCAAGAAGATTACGCAATATCGAACCTATTTGAAGGGGTGAGGGTTATTCATCTTTTGTTTGCAGCAGAAACAAGTGGCGAAGCTTGACGGCGGAGACGGTGTTCCAAGGCGTACACGGTCATGAGGTTAGATCCGCGGGGACGGAGGAAAACGCGCGCATCAAGGTAAACGCAGGCCATATTGGTTGGGCTGATCTTATATTCGCGATGGAGAAGAAGCATGTACGGAGACTACAGAGCAAGTTCAGCCAGGAGCTTGCAGGCAAACAAGTGGTCTGCCTGCACATTCCGGATGAGTTTGAATACATGAACGAGGATTTGATCGGATTGCTTCAGTCGTCCGTGTCCACGTATGTGGACACGGACAACGAATAACGCGCTAACCAGTCATTCTGCAACGAGCTCTCACTAAAATAAATTGTTGTCATTTGCAATTATCGGGTTTTCTCAGCGGAAAAAGGTAGGCTACTTCTCCGCCTATCCTTTGGAACCGTACCATTCGCCGTAATTTCTTATTTTCGGGAAATGGATAATCATTCGCGTGAAACGCTCCTCATCTGATTGCACGGACAAGTCGTGACCGAGCTTAAGCGCCAATTGCTTCGCTAGATATAGCCCCATTCCGGTCGATTTGGTCTGCATTCTGCCATTAGCCCCGGTAAACCCTTTCTCGAATACGCGTCCGATATCTTCGGCGGAGATTCCGATTCCGGTATCTACAATTTGCATACGCTTCTCTTTGCTGTCCTCTTCGAAAGAAACGGTAATTTTCCCGCCTTCCTTCGTATATTTCAAGCTGTTAGACGTCAGTTGGTCGATGATAAACGCGAGCCATTTGCCGTCGCTTTGCACCTCGAAGCCAGTATGCTCCATCTCAAAGCGGATATGCTTGTTAATAAACAGCTTTGCATGTTTTTTTACGCAGTCCTTCATCATTTGGGCAAGATGAACCTCTGTGATGAAGTAATCCCGCGAGAAAGAATCGATACGCGAATAATACAGCGCCTGCTCGACGCAGCCATCGATTTTGCCAAGCTCGTCCTCGAACTTGTCTACGATATAGTCAACGCTTTTATTCCCGCTATTGCTAATGAGAAGACGGCTCGCCGCGATAGGGAGCTTGACTTCGTGAATCCATGACATAATAAAGTCCTGATGATCGCGTTTTTCACTCACCAGCTGCTGCATTTGCTCTGCATGCTCGCGCTGGAGCTTGCCAATGAGCTGGAGATACAGCGCTTGCTCGGCATTTTGCGGCGTAGGCAAAGCAGCGGCAATCGAATCGCCGCCCTGCTCGATGACGGCGGTGAGCTCCTTTAGAAACCATTTCCGGTAATAGAAACCGATGACGATATACAATGCAGCGATTACGAAGCAGATGGCATTGACATAGACCACGTTGCTCAGCGCGGATTGGGAAGGGATGCTAATGGCTAGGATAAGGGATACGAATAGCATAATCACCGCGTAGAGCATGACAAAGTAACGTTTATCCTTCAAATAGTTGGGGAAGCTCATTGGACCATGTACCCTTGTCCTTTCTTCGTTGTAATGAAGCTGTCCTTGCCGAGCTCGGCGAGCTTTTTGCGCAGCCGCGTAATGTTGACGGTCAGCGTATTGTCGTCTACGAAGCTCTCATCCTCCCATAAGCTGCGCATTATTTTTTGGCGGGTAACGATCGCGCCCTTATGCTTCATGAGCATATGCAGAATAATAAATTCGGTCTTGGTGAGCTCAGCCTTCAGCTCGCCCGATCTCAAGTCGCCGTCCTTCAGGCTGAGTACGATGCCGTCATGCTCGATACTGCTGGCGCTGACCTCAACATAGGAATAGGTGCGCCGCAGCAGGGCGTTAATTTTGGCGAGCAGCACGTCCATGTAGAAAGGTTTCTGAATGAAATCGTCGCCGCCCATATTCATGGCCATAATCATATCCAGCGGCGTATCCCGCGAGGATAGAAACAGGATAGGCACATTGGACACTTCTCTTATTTTGCGGCACCAATGAAAGCCGTCGAAGGAAGGCAGATTAATGTCCATGAGCACGAGATGGGGCTGCTCTACTATAAAAAACGGAAGGATATGGTCGAAATCATCGGCGATCACGGCTTCAAAGCCCCATTTGGCCAGCGATTCCCCGAGCATTTCGGCGATGACGAGGTCATCCTCCACTAGCAATATTTTCATGGTTAGCTCCTCCGGTAGTTAGCTGTTATCCGCTTCGTCTCTATACTACGGAAGCTTGACGAAGACGTAAACCTATTTCCGCGATCCTAACAAAATTGTAAGGTTGGCGCTATTGTTGTAAGCCACAGCACAGGTTAGCTACGCTACAATAGAGGCAGGCGAAAGCTGCAAATCTTAAGCGTACGGAGGAAACATAGATGAGAACGATCGTTGAAGCACGGCAAGTGAAAAAGTTATTCGGCTCAAAAGGAAGCGTATCGACCGCGCTGCAGGAAATTGACCTGACGGTGCTGGAGGGTGAGTTTGTAGGCATTATGGGGCCGTCGGGCTCGGGCAAATCGACACTGCTGCATTTGATCGCGGCAATAGATGAGCCGACTGCCGGTTCCATCCATATCGATGGCAGCAATCTCCATACGATGAACGAGGAGCAAATATCGAAGTTCCGCCGCGACAAGCTGGGATTCTTGTTTCAGGATTACAATTTACTCGATACGTTGACGGTAAAGGAAAATATTTTGCTTCCGCTTGCGCTCGCTAAGGTTCCTGTAGCGGAGCTGGAGCTGCGCGTTGATGAAATTGCCGATAAATTCGGCATTAAGCCGCTGCTTGGCAAATATCCGTACCAGCTCTCAGGGGGTCAGAAGCAGCGTACGGCAGCTTCACGCGCCATTATTGCACGGCCCAGCCTGATTCTCGCCGACGAGCCGACCGGAGCGCTTGATTCCAAGTCGGCGACCGATCTGCTGGAAAGCTTGAAGGAGCTGAATGAGCAGGATCAGGCTACGCTGCTGATGGTGACGCATGATGCCTTCGCCGCAAGCTATTGCAGCCGTGTACTGTTTATTAAGGATGGCACTATTTTCACCGAATTAGTGAAGGGGCAAACGCCGCGCAAAGCTTTTTTTCGAAAAATATTAGATGTGCTGTCGGTGCTTGGAGGTGGAGCTGGTGACGTTATTTAGCACGGCAATCAAAAACATGAAAGGCAACTTTCGCAATTATCTCATCTATTTCGTATCGATGATGTTCAGCGTCGTTATCTATCACACATTCGTTTCGCTGCAGTACAGCACGGACGTTCAAGCGAGCATAGCGCTATCCAAAAACGTAGAGGTCACCTTTAAGACCGCTTCATTCGTCCTGATTTTGTTTGTCTTCATTTTTATCTGGTACTCGAACTCGTTTTTTACGCGGAAGCGTAAGAGGGAAGTAGCGCTTTACTCCCTGCTTGGCGTAAGGAAGCGCTCGATCGGCAAAATGCTCTTTTACGAAAATCTGATCATCAGCACCATCGTGCTTGCCGCGGGCATTCTGATTGGCACGCTGCTCTCCAAAATGTTCGGAATGCTATTGCTTAAGCTGCTCGGAACAACGGCGGAGATCGGATTTCACGTATCGGGCAGTGCGATCTTGAATACGACGCTGGTGTTCGCCGTCATTATTCTGATCACGTCGATTCAGGGCTACCGGCTTATTTACCGCTTCAAGCTCATCGATCTCTTTCAAGCGGACAAACAAGCCGAGTCTGTTCCGAAGGCATCTCCGATACTTGCTTTGCTGGCCGCCATTCTGCTTGCAACCGGGTATGTATTTATTTCCTTATCGTTTGATTCCGAGTCCGACTTGATGCGTAATTACGGCGTGGCTTTCGTCGGGATTACTTTGGGCACGTATTTGCTGTTTCGCTGCTTAACCGTATTTCTGCTGCGTCTTGCGCAAAAGAATAAAGCCCGGTATTACCGGGGGCTGAACGTAGTCGGAACGTCACAGCTGCTGTTCCGGATGCGCGGCAACGTCGGCACGCTGACCATTATTGCATTGCTCAGCGCGTTCACGCTGCTTGCAACCGATATCGCGTTCAGCCAGTATTACACGAACACGAAGCATGCGGAACAAACCTCGCCGTTTAGTTACATGCATCTGTCGCAGGGGCAAGCGTTCGACGAGCAGGTCAATCGGATCATTGCAGCTGACAGCAAGCACGCGGTAACGGCAGCAATTGACATTCCGGTCATTACATCAAGCGGCCGCACATCAAGCTCAGTCGTGCTTCCGGAGCGCTATTCCGAAGAGGAGGATAAGCCGGTCAAAATCATTTCAACGACTACTTATGGCGTAATAGCCAAGGCGCTCCACCTTGAACGGGCGGTCAATCCGGCAGCAGGCGAAGCCGTAGCCGCGAAGACGATGTACACCGACTACAGCCTAACTGATTACAAGAAGGAGAAGCTGACACTTGAGCTGCCGACGCGAAGCTGGGAGCTGTCATTCAGCGACCTGCTAGAGGATCGGATTTTAAGCTGGACGTTCCCTGACTTCGTAATCATTATAAGCGACGAGCTTTATGATGATCTGAAGCAGCTAAGTTCCGAGGTTCTCTACAAGGGATACAAGGTAGAGGGGGAGTCGTCGACAGCTGAGACAGCCACAGAACTGCTGCGGCTGGAAGGAGCGGAGAAAGCAGGTTTAACCTCCTATTACCATGAGTATAAAATGGGCTTGGAGGATACGGGAATCGGCACGTTCGTCGCCGTGTTCTTGGGCTTAGTCTTTTTGGCCGCTACCGGCAGCATCCTGTATTTTAAGCAGCTTACTGAAGCGCACTCGGATAAGGAGAGGTATACGATTTTGCGTAAAATAGGGGTGACCAGGAAAGAGATCCGTACATCCATATTGAAGCAGTCGCTGTTCATCTTCGGGCTTCCGTTGCTGCTTGGCATCACGCATAGCATCGTCGTCGTGAACGCCATGTCTAAGCTGTTCTCCAATTTGGTCGATGTGAACTTTACGGTACCCGTCCTTTTTTCCACTGCCCTCTACGTGATGATTTATTTGTTTTATTACATTCTGACAGTAACCTCTTTCAATAAAATCGTGAACGACTAAACCATCGAGCGGTTCCTTTGCCAATCCGGCTGATCCAAATCGCTGCTTGTCAATCCTGTCTTGGCAAAATAACGCGTCATCGCTCGGATCATATATTCGCGGCCAATGGGGCCCCAAGGGTCCCATTCGCGCGAATCGGGATAGTAGACGCGGTTTTCCTTGACCGCACGAAGATTCTGCCATCGCTCGTTGCTCGCCAGCTCGTTCACTTCGGCCTCTTCGCTCCATATGATCAATATGTTCTCGGGGTCGAGGTCAAACAGCTGCTCAAGCGCATTGTCGATGTAAACCGAATGCGTAATGCGTTCATCATTTTTGAACTGCAGCCTCCGGTAGAACAGCTCCGTGAACGTGTGATCTTTAATGCCGTATAGCCGGCAATTGTTGGGCAGCAGCCGAACAATAACCCATTTTCCGCGTTTGGTGACGGAGGAAAGCTTCTTTCTTGTTTCCTGCTCCAGCAATGTCATTTGCCGGATGATGCGTTCTGCTTCCCGTTCCTTCTGGACGCGAACCGCGATGCTTCGCAGATAATGCTCCCAGGTTGTTGAGGGATCAATAAAGATCGTGTTTTTGTTGGCGTTCCATAGGCTGTCATTCGGATTTTTTTGAAACTCCGTTTTGAGAACCATATCCGGAGATAATCGCATGACATCGCTCGTCATAATGGTCCGCTCCGCGTTGAGCGGAATCGTTCCGGTTAACCGGTCATGCAAATAGGTCGGGAAACCGGAAGGCGTCGTGAAATATTTCGGATAGCTGGGTGCCGCGATTGGCAAAATGCCGAGGGCGAGCAAATGATCCTGCAGAAAATAGCTGCTGACGACAGCGATTTTCCGGTCGCGCCGCTTGAGATAGACGGAGGGAGAAATTCCCTCCGTCTTTTTGAATACACGGCTGAAGTACAGCTCATCCTGGAAGCCGATTGACGTCGCGACGTCGCGCAGCGCAGCACCTGGCTCGCTCATGAGCTCCTTTGCGCGCATCATGCGCAGCCTCGTTAAATAATGGCCGGGCGTCAGCCCGGTCATCTTTTTGAATGCGCGGCAAAAAGAGCTAGGGGTCATTCCCGCCATAACTGGGAGGTCGCTCATCTGAATCGCCTTCGCAAACTTTTCTTCCATATAGGCTATCGTCTGCTGCACGGATTCGTTAACCGTCAGCTTGTTTGTTTTTGGCGGGACATGCATGTGGAGCAGCAGATCGCAGAAGAGCTGCTGCCTTTTAATATGGCTTAGCACGCTTTGTTCCTTGAACGATTGATGCAGCTGAATAACCAATGTCTCTGTGGTAGCAGCCGAAGGATAGCGAACGAGCTGCTCCTCGTCATATAACGGTGAGGGTTGAGCTTCTTCTGCCAAGCGATGCTCATTGGCGGATAGCTGTACGGATCTGTAGTGGATGAGATGAATGTGAATCATGTTATCTGAATCATTCATGATCTGGATTTTCATCGCGGGCTCAAGCAAGAAGATTGCCCCAGCTTTAAGCGGATAAGGCTGCTCATTTATGAAAAGGCAGCCGCTGCCATTCTGGACGCAGCCAATCGAGCTGCGGCCTGTCATAAACGGCTTGGAGCGAAAGCCAGGCTTGTATGTATGGCGTTTGATCGATAGTGGAGCAAATGACTGCAATGGATGATCAGTATGCAATAGCGTACATCCCCTTAGCGATGAATGGAAGAATTTTAAATATGAGAACCATTATCAATAACATCTTACCAAAAATGGAAAGACAAAAAAAGCGGTTTTTGAAGCAAACGCATCATAAATGACGTTTTTGTCCATATGAATCGGGCAATATCGTGTATACAAATTGGAAATCCCGATCTGTAGAATAGTATTGAAAATGATTATCATTCACACGGCAGGAGGGAATGGAACCATTTCTTACATCATGCTTTGGAGTAAGGCGGGGACGGGGAAACGCAGCTATTTGCTGCTTGCATACGCATTGTGCTTGATCGTCCTTCTCGCTGGCTGCGGAACGGCCGGCAACGAATCGGAAGCCCATTCGAAGGAGAATAAGGCTGAAGCAGCTGGAAACAGCGATCCGTTCGCGGATGCCGATGCTGTTGACATCCCGGATGCGCAATCGGGTATCTCGGATATGTCAGGCTTGATCAAATCGCTTAAACAAGCGGTGGAAGCTGATCAAACAGATGAGGCAAAGGCGTTCGCCAAGCAAATGGCAGGACTATGGGTTGCGTTGAAGCCGGACGTACAGGCGGCAGACTCAGCCAAGTCTCCGTTGCTGGAGGAGGATTTACGCCAGCTCATTCAAGCCGTTCATGCAAGCAAATGGGACAAAGAGCGGATTATTCAGCTCGATTACAAGCTATACCAAAGCTTCCGCGATTTAAAGCTGGAGCTGCAGGTCCAATAAAACAAAGAATAGGTGGTATTGAAATGTATTCGGTCAAAAAACGGTTCTTCGGTCTATTATTAGCACTAGCACTTGTGATTACAATCATTCCCGTTACGGCTGCAAACGCAGCGGCGGCAGCAATCAACGTAACGGTTGACGGCAAAAAAGTATCGTTCGCCGTTGCCCCGCAAACGATTAACGGGCGCACGCTAGTCCCGTACCGCACAATTGCGGAAACACTTGGCGGAGCCGTGAAATATGACGAGAAAGCCAAAAAAGCGACGATTACAAAAGGCAGCCAAAAGGTTGAACTGACGCTTGGAAGCAAAACGGCGAAGATCAATGGCGCTTCCGTAGCCTTGGATGCGGCTCCAGCCAACGTGAAAGGCAGCGTGCTTGTGCCGCTTCGTTTCGTTGGCGAATCGTTAGGCGTATGGGTGAACTGGAATGCTAAAACCTCGACTGCAGCACTTGAGACGAAAAAGACGTTTAAGCATGCGCTTGGCACTACGACGCTGAACAGCGTTCCGAAGCGCATCGTTATTTTATTCAACGGCGGCGTAGACATCTCCGTATTGCTTGGGGTAAAACCAGTAGGCGCAGTGGAGTCCTACGTGCAGCAGCCTTTCTATGAATATATCCGTTCGGGCCTAATTGGCACAAAAACGCTTGGCGACGAGACGCAGCCGAACGTCGAAGCGATCGTTGGCTTGAAGCCTGATCTAATCATCGCTACGAAAGACCGCCATGAAAAAATTTACGACCAGCTCAAAGCGATCGCGCCAACGATTGTTACGAAGGATCTGGCTGATTGGCAGGACAATCTGGCGGTTGCTGCTTCGGTTTTGAACAAAGAAGAAATCGCTGCTAAGTTTATCGCGGATTGGAAAGTAAAGGTTGCGGATTTCAAAAGCAAGCTTGCAGCAAAGGATAAAGGCGCTGAAATTTCCATCATCAGGATCAATCCAAACGGAAGCGCACGTGCTTATAATACGGGTTTTGCCTATAAAATCTTCCAAGAGCTGGGCTTCGCAACGCCGAAAGCGCAGCTTGCGACGAAACAAGAAATTATTAACGTAACGTCGAAGGAGCAAGTAAGCCTGCTTGATGGCGATTATATCTTTGACTTTACAACGGATTGGGACGGGGACGGCGCCATCTTCAAATACCAGAAGGAATGGACGGATAGCCCGCTTTGGAAAAACCTTGCTGCCGTTAAGAACAAAAAATATTACAAGGTTAACGCGGTAACTTGGAACTTATCCGGTGGCGCGATGGCTGCGAAGCTAATGCTTGATGATTTGTATTTCTACTTTGACCTGAACTAACCGTTAAGCAAGCAAACCAAACAGGAAGCCTACGAAGAATGAGCCAAAGCGCTCATTCTTTTGTGCGACTATAAGGCATATTCGGATATGGGATGCGGCTGATATATCGTTTCAAGCTAGAGGCTTTCGCCATCCACGGATGGCGGGAGCCGTCTGTGCTTTATTCATTAAACGTAATGGGAGCGTTCGACGGAATGAATAACAGAAGAAACAGCACCATAGGCAAGATCGCAGGATTAGTTGCAGGCTTCATTCTTATGTTAGGCTGCTTCATTGCCAGCGTCCGATTCGGATTTACGACAGTCAAATGGAGCGATCTGGCGGCTGTCATTACCGATTACGACGAAAGCTCGATGGAGCAGGTTGTAGTAATGACGACAAGGCTGCCCCGCGCATGCATGGCGGCAGCGATTGGAGCGAGCCTCGCGATGGCCGGGGCCATCATGCAGGCCATTACGAGAAATCCGCTTGCCTCTCCTAGCGTGATGGGCATTAACGCAGGCGCGAGCGTGGGAATAGTAGCGGCGATTACGGTTTTCAAAGTGACGCAAATGAGTGTGCTCGTATGGATCTCATTCGGCGGTGCAGCGGTGGCAGCTGCAGCCGTCTATGCACTCGGTTCGCTTGGCAGAGACGGGCTGTCACCGCTCAAAATCATTATGGCGGGCTCTGCGATGACCGCTTTGTTCGTGTCTATGACACAAGGAATGCTTGTCCATAACGAGAATGGCTTGCAGGATGTTATGTTTTGGTTGGCCGGTTCGATCGCAGGGCGGGACATACAAACGCTGGAGGCTGTTATTCCTTATATGGGAGTCGGTTGGTTAGCCGCAGTCCTGCTGTCCAGGCAGTTGAATATCATCGGAATGGGCGAGGAAGCAGCGAGAGGGCTTGGCCAGCGGACGGGCCTTATCAAGCTGGCTGCGGGCATTATCGTTGTGGTGCTGGCAGGCGGCGCGGTGTCGGTAGCCGGTCCGATCGGCTTGATCGGCATCGTAATACCGCATATTGCCCGTCACATTTGCGGCCAGGATTATCGCTGGCTGTTACCTTATTGTGCCTTGCTCGGAGCGGTTCTTCTGCTAGCCGCAGACGTGATCGCTCGCTTCATCATACTGCCGGAAGAGGTTCCCGTGGGCATTATGACAGCGGCCATTGGGGCGCCGTTCTTCATCTACATCGCCCGAAAGGAGCTGATGACAAGATGAAGCATTCCGTTGCGGGCGCAGGCCGCAGAGCTCGGTGTTTCCACTTGAAAACCGTTCGGGCAGCCTTGCTGCTCGGAGCTGTTGCAATCCTCGTGCTCATCGCGAACTTAGCATTTGGCGAGCAGTTGATTAAGCCGGCTGACGTATGGGGCGCCTTGTTAGGCAAAGGAAACCCTGATCATGTGCTAATCGTGCAGTCGCTGCGCGCGCCAAGGGTCATCGTGGCTTTTCTCGTTGGCGCATCGCTTGCGGTTGCAGGTGCGATCCTGCAGAGCGTAATCCGTAATCCGCTGGCTGCACCTGACGTGGTTGGAATTACTGGCGGGGCATCCGTCGGAGCCGTAGCTTTTATTACTTATATGCCAAGCGCCGTGAGCATTCATTTTTTGCCGTTCGCTGCCGTTCTTGGAGCGTTCGGAGCAGCCTTGCTTATTTATTTCATCGCTTGGAAAAAAGGCGTTAATCCGTTCCGTCTCGTGCTCGTTGGCATCGGAATCGCATCGCTGCTATCGGCGATAACGACCTTCATGCTCGTGTTCAGCCCTGCCTATTCAGCAAGCTCCTCTTATATATGGCTCACCGGGACGGTATATGGTTCGACTTGGAGCTATGTGTGGAACCTTTTGCCATGGAGCGTCGTCTTATTGGGTATCTTGTATTTCTACACGAAACAGATGAATATGCAGCTCCTTGGCGATGAGCTGGCTATCGGTCTAGGAAGCCAGGTCCAGAAGCACCGGTTTTTGCTCATTCTGATTAGCGTCGGTTTGGCAGGCTCTGCCGTTTCAATCGGCGGCGTTATCGGATTTGTCGGGCTGATCGCACCGCATGCGGCGCGGCGCATGGTCGGACCGATGGTCAGCAGGCTCATCCCCATATCGGCTCTATTCGGCGGTATTATCGTAGCATTAGCCGACTTGATCGCTCGGACGGCGTTTTTGCCGCTTGACATACCGGTCGGCGTATTCACTTCCGGCATTGGCGCCCCCTTTTTTATTTATTTGCTGTACCGTACCAGAAATAACAGGTAGCGCTAGTTTGAAGCGAGACTGGCTGGAGAGGGATACACGCCAGCCTATTTAGACAGCCATTCATTTACGGATGATGAGCGCCCGCTAATCGAATTCATTAATTTTCGGATTGGATTTATGCATGACGGTCATAGAGATGAGCCTATGAATCTGTATATCTTTTTCGAATAGTCGAAAACGAAGCGGGCGAACAATCATTTGTCCAAAAATAACGTTTCAATAAACATTGATTTCAATCTTATCTTGGATACATAGCACCTTAGAGAATTTTTCTCCGCTTGCATCGATTAAAAGACGCTGCTCCCCGCTCACTCCATTAACACGTTAGGAAACACCCACTTCGCGAGCATTGTCTCCATACTGAATTCAACCATAAATTCTGCAGTCCAGGAAATGAGGAAGCACTTGAGCTTTTCCAATCTTTTCAAAGGGGAAATGGTACAATGACAACTGATGAACTAAATGGTTAGTCTATAGAAATTACTCTATAGGAGGAATTGTATTTGAATAAATTAGAAACAAATGTAATCGATATAGACTCCAGTCAATGCGTGGTTATACAATGCCATTACGATATCGGACGTACATTCATTCGGGCAATGCGGGGGGAGGACGTAGCTTCTGGCTGCCAGATCTCCTATCGCGGGAAACTTCTTTCTTTGACCAGCCCAGAGGCAGTCAAACAGGTTGGATTTAGCAGTTTGGATGAAGGATTATATGAACGCTTGAAGGTGAGGGAGTTCTTATTATTTTGGGCAGAGCTGTATGAGGTTTCATCTCCAGTTGGAGAATTGCTTAATCAAATCGGATTGGCCGGAAAGGCAAATGAAAGGATCTCTAAGCTCAGCTATTCCGAGAAACGGCTGCTTAGCTTTGCGAGAAGCATCCTCCATGATCCACAGTTGATTGTTTGGGAGGATCCGGAACAAAATCTCGATTTGGAGAGCTGTATGATAGTCAGAAGGATGATATCGGGGCTAATACGCATGAACAAGGCGATTCTGATCACATGCTCGACGTTGGAGCAAGCACTCTCGGTATCGAACCGAATCTTCCGACTGACTGGAAGCTCGCTTGTCCCTGTTCCTATACAGGATCAATTAGAATCCAACGGGCCTGAGTCCGTCGCTGACGACGAAGAGCCCTACATAGCCAACCGCGAGCTGCAAGAAGAGAATGCCTTAAGGCTGGCTAAACTCATGGTGAAAACCGAGGATAAATATGTATTCCTAGATCCTAGTGATATTCATTACATCGAAAGCAACGAGGGCATCACACAATTGTATACGAAGGCAGGCAACCTCTCCTGTCCATGGACGCTTGCGGAATTAGAAACGAAGTTAAAGCTTTATCGGTTTTATCGCTGCCATCGCTCCTATATCGTCAATCTGGACCAGATCGCCGAATTAATTGTATGGAGCCGCAACAGCTACAGTCTGGTTCTAAGTAACGATGAAAAATCTAGAATTCCGTTATCCAAGGGGAAATTTGAGGAGCTCAGGACATTTGTTGGACTGTAGGTCTGCTCCATTGACACCCAAAATGACTGCATTCAGCTTGCGAATAGCACTTTTCATGGAAATTTTGCTGTATTTGGCTCCGTTCACGCTTAGTCTGAAATGGAGCTACCAGCTACTCATGTTAAGGGAAGGTGTAATCGTCATGCAATCAATCATTGAGGTAGAAGGCCTCGAAAAGCTGTACAAAAAGAAACGAGCTCTGAAGAAAATTAGCTTTCAAGTCAAGCAGGGAGAAATATTCGGCTTTCTTGGTCCCAGCGGCTCCGGTAAGACGACAACGGTAAAAATCCTTACTTCCCAGCTGCTCTATACCGCCGGGCGAGTAAACGTACTCGGGATCGATCCGGCACGGAGTCGGCATTCCGAGTTTTTGGGCAAGATCGGCGTGCTTACGGATAACAGCGGTACGTATGAGCGCCTTAGCGTGCATGACAATCTTGCTTTGTTCTGCCACCTGTATGGCGTGCCGGAACGCAGAATTGAAACCGTTCTAGATGCGGTGAATTTAAATGACGACAAGCATATGCTGGTCGGACGGCTTTCCAAAGGGATGAAGCAGAGGGTTACGCTGGCAAGGACGATTCTGCATGAACCGGATATCCTGTTTCTGGATGAACCGACGTCGGCTTTAGACCCTGTGAATAGCGGTCGTATCCAGCAAACGCTGCGCGAGATGAATCGCCGGGGGACTACGATTTTTTTGACAACGCACAATATGCAGGAAGCTGAGGAGCTATGCGATCGTGTGGCCTTTTTGAATAATGGTGAAATCTCGGCTCTCGATACGCCTCAGGCACTGCGCCTTCGGTACGGCGACCGTTCTATTACCGTGACGACGCAGCAGGGAAAACAGGTTATTCAGCAGGATGAAGCGGGAGCGGACTTTATAAAGGAGCTAATACAAAGAGGAGAATTGATAGCGATTCATTCCAATGAACCTACGCTTGGTGATATTTTTGTAAAATTGACAGGAAGGGGATTGGAATGACGTTCTCCATACGCCGCTTTAGAGCAATGGTCAAAAAAGAGTGGAAGGATGCCATTCGCAATCCGCAAATTTTATTAAATGCAGGAATGCCCATTCTGATTGCCGTTTTATTTAACCAAAAAGAAGACGGCCCGAGCGACCTGACATTTCTTTCTATTCCTATATTGGTTGCCATATCCATCACCGGAGCTTTCGTTCAGGCGAATATGATTGCCGAAGAGAAGGAGAAGAACACACTGCGCACACTCATGCTGTCTCCTGCTTCCAAGCTGGAGGTTCTAGCCGGTAAAAGTGCGACGACAACGTTGTTCGCGCTCCTTGTAATAGCAGCGTGTTTGGCGATATCTGGCGTACCTGATGTCAATATCGTATATTTGATCATCCTATCGATTCTGTTGCTGCTTATTTTTATGGCATTAGGTACCGTTATAGGCCTCATTGCACGTACAGCCTCGGAATCATCCATAGTAGGTCTTCCTCTGCTGCTGTTATTTATTTTCGGGCCGATATTTGTACCCAATCTGGATCTGCCTGCTCTGATGAAAATCATCAGCGTACTGCCCTCACACCAGTTTATGCTGGCGATAACTGCGCTTGTTCAAAATGGAGGGCTGCCGCAGATCGGCGGGAATCTTCTAAACTTAATCCTATGGACGCTTGCATCAGTGGCATTGTGCTTTCTTGTGTACGGTAAAAAACGGTTCGATAAGTAAGACGCGATGGTTATTCCTGACCATCCAAGGGGAGGAACGGCAATGAATAAATTAACAAAAAATATAGTCTTAGGCGTTGTCATACTTATCGTGTGCTTGGTTGTGAGAAAGCTATGGCTGCCAGATGGGATTTTTGGACTTTTTCAATAAGCGATGCGCGAACAGCATATTCAAAGCGAACCCTCAAGCACATGATACGTTTTTCATCGCGGTAAAGAGCAAGGGTCAGAATGGCGTATGGCCGATGTCGAATAAAAAAGCGGGAGCCGATGGTTAGTTAAACCATCGGCTCCCGCTTTTTGCTGCTGTCATATCGCGATTAGCCTGTTACAAACTCTACCTCGATACGAACAACCTCGGAGCGGCTTCCGATTCTTATCGGCGGCCCCCATGAGCCGAAGCCGGAGGATACGATCGCGTGAAGGCTGCCCTTTTTCAAATAACCCCAGTCCAGCTCGAACAATCGCTTCGTAATGAGATGGTTAGGCATCATTTGGCCGCGGTGCGTATGGCCGGATACGGAAATGTCGATGCCATTCTCAGCAGCCTTAGCGATGTCGGACGGCTGATGATCAAGCATAATTAGTGGCTTTGATTGATCGAGCGGCGCGATAAGGTCGCCGATTGTCATTCTTCCATCAGCCCCGAAGCCTGCGGATGCTTTATCCTTGCGGCCGACGAGATAAAAGCTGTCTGCGATGAGCGCTGACTCATCCATGAGCACCCGGATGCCAATCGCATCCATGGCAGTGATGAATTCAGGCACTTTGCGGCCAATATATTCATGATTGCCAGTTACGGCGTATACGCCTAAAGGCGCCTTCAGCTTGCCGAGCACGGCCGACATGTTTTTACGAAGAAACGGTTCAATGTCATCGTCGAGAATGTCGCCGGGCAGCAGAATGAGGTCAGGCTGAATCTGGTCGATGTGGCTGACCAGCCTCTCCAAATGCCGATTGCCCACGATATTGCCAAGATGGAGATCCGACGCCATGGCGATCCGCAGCTTCTTCAGCTCTCCAGCAGGCTTTTGCACTTGAACCTGATAGGTTCTAACGATAGGGCTCCATGCATTCCAGCTTCCCCGCAGCAGTAGGATAACCATCAGGCCGGCGGCGATGCTCCCTACACCAACGATATAGACAGTTGGATCTGTTCCGGCGGCTTTCAGAATAAGAGCGATAATATTCGCGGGCGGTAGAATGAGGACGGCGTATTCCAGAATGGCGAACCAATAGGATCCAACGACCTTAAAGGCCTCGGCGATCGGGCGCAGCGGCGTGCCGTAGGCAGCGCGGCCGATCATATACGCATAAGCGACAAGACCGGCGGCCAGCGCGTACCAGCCTGCGGATTTCAAGTCGAACACGGTCGATAAGAGCAGCCATCCATTCCAGCCGATATAGAAGGAAATACCGCTGTATACAAGCAACACGCAAAAAATAATAGCAATAAAACGCAGCTTCATCCCTCAACGCTCCCTAGCTTTTCATCTGTTAGCTTCTAAGCTGAATTTACTATAGCATACAGGGAGTTGGCACAGCAAAAAATGCGAGATTAGAAGAAGGTGATCAACCTTTGCCTGCTATATTGCCAATAGAATAGCGCGCTGACGCCCCAATCGTTGCGCAGGCTGCCAGCCTATGGTATCGTTTCGTCATAGAGGATCGCGCATATAAACGGAAACGGAGCGAATAATGAAATGAAATCGCTTGTATTGGCAGAAAAACCGAGTGTGGCGAAGGAAATTGCGCGCGTGCTTGGCTGCGGGCAGAAGCATAAGGGCTATATGGAAGGTCCGAAATACGTGGTGACTTGGGCACTAGGCCATCTTGTGACATTGGCTGAGCCGGAGGATTACGATCCGAAATATAAAACGTGGAATTTGGAAGATTTGCCGCTGCTTCCCCACAAAATGAATTTGAAGATCATGAAGGAAACTTCCCAGCAATACAGAGCAGTTGCCCAGCTATGCAAGCGTCAGGACATCGGCGAGCTCATCATCGCAACCGATGCAGGGCGCGAGGGCGAGCTTGTCGCCCGTTGGATCATGGAGCTTGTTCATTGGAGAAAACCGTTCAAGCGGCTGTGGATTTCCTCGCAGACGGACAAAGCGATCAAGGACGGCTTTAATCAATTGAAGCCGGGCAAGGATTATAATCATCTGTATGCATCGGCGGTTTGCCGGGCAGAAGCGGACTGGCTGATTGGGCTGAACGTGACGCGGGCATTGACGACCAAATACAATGCCCAGCTTGCTGCGGGCCGCGTACAAACGCCGACGCTCGCGATGCTGATGGAGCGGGAGCAGGAAATTCAATCATTTCAATCTCAGCCTTTTTGGAATGTGTTCGCTGATTTTGGCGATTTCTCTGCCATTTGGCGGGAACAGGACGCCCATGACGGACGAATATGGAGCCGAGAAGACGCGGATGCCATTGCCGCAAGAATCAAACGCGGGCAAGCAAAGGTCAGCAGGCTCCGTACGGTCGAGAAATCCGAGCCGCATCCTCAGGCTTATGACTTGACGGAGCTGCAGCGCGATGCGAATAAGAAGCTTGGCTTCTCGGCCAAGCAGACGTCCAACGTGCTTCAGAAGCTGTATGAGCAGCATAAGCTCGTCACTTATCCGCGTACGGACTCCCGGTATTTGTCCAGCGACATGGTTCCGACCTTAAAGGGGAGGCTGGAGAGCATTGCCGTCGGACCTTACGCGCAGCTTGCGCGCAGGCTGGTCAGAATGCAGCTGCCCGTAACGAAGCGAATTGTCGATGATTCGAAGGTTACCGATCACCATGCCATTATTCCTACGGAACAATTCGTCAACATCTCCGCGCTGAGCAATGACGAACGGAGACTGTATGATTTGATCGTCAGACGCTTCATTGCTTTATTCTACGGGCCTTACCGTTATGATGAGACAAGCGTCGTGCTAACAGTGGGCAAGGATCAGTTCTATGCCAAAGGCAAAATCGAGAAGGAAAAAGGCTGGAAGGAAATTTATCAATCGAGTGCGAATGCTTCCAGTCAGGATGACGACGATGACGATGATGGAGCAGGCGATGCCGGAGAAAGCAAAGCCGACCGCCAGCCTTCACAGCTTCTGCCGCCGCTCTCGAATTCGCAGACCCTTACGGTTAAGCAAGAGAAGATACGCGAGCTGCGTACGCTGCCGCCGCCTCGTTACACGGAAGCCACGCTGCTCACCCGCATGGAGAAGCACAGTCTTGGAACTCCCGCGACAAGAGCGGATATTATCGAGAAGCTGCTAGGAACGGATACCATTACGCGGACGCAGAATAAGCTGATGCCTACCGGCAAAGGAAAGCAATTGATAGAGCTGGTGGTAAAGGAGCTTAGAAGCCCGGATCTGACGGCCAAATGGGAGCAGGATCTGGAGCGGATCGCCAAGGGCAAGGGAGATCCTGCAGCTTTTATGAAAAACGTACGCCAGCAAGCAGCCAAGTGGGTGTCGGAGGTCATTGCGGAGACAAAGGAATACAAGCCGCATAACCTGACGCACTCGCGATGTCCGGAATGCGAGAAGCCGCTGCTTGAAATAAACGGCAAGCGCGGCAAATCGCTCGTTTGCTCGGATCGCGAATGCGGTTACCGCCGTGCCGCGGAGCCGATGCTCTCGAACAAGCGCTGTCCGAACTGCCATAAAAAAATGGAGATCAAAGACGGAAAAGCAGGGAAGTTTGCGCAATGCAAGCCGTGTAATGTCATTGAGATGCTTGGCGACAAGCAGAATGGCAAAGTTAACCGGAAGCAGAACCAGAAGCTCATTGAGCAATATAGCGATAATACGTCTTTATCGAACAGCTTGGCTGATAAGTTGAAGGCTGCGCTTGAGAAGCAATCGGATTAATAACGCTCGTAAAGTCGGCAAGCTCTCCGTCGTGAGAGCTTGCCGATTTTTTTGTTTGCACATAGACAGGATAACCGTGCTGCCCTTGGGGCCATAAACCTAGCAGCTACTGCTAGACTTCTATAATAAAGGCTACTAACCTATGTCATTCATCCAAGAGATAGATAGTTCTCCGTCATATGCTATGGATATGAAGATAGGAAAGGGGTTAGATTGGGATGGGTGAACATCAGGGCAGGCAGTTGGCCAGCAAATGGGCGAAAACGGCAATCTTGCTTTCACACTCGAGCATCGCGCCGCATATTCCTCCTACACGGAGATTTACGCCGAACAACCTCAGTTCCATGCTTGATTCCCATCAAATGGTTGTCGTAAAACCAGTTGTTGGAGCTGGCGGGCATGGCGTGATTAAGGTTACGAAGGACAGCGGAGGCTACGCGTATACTTATTATTCGCAGACGAAACGTTTTGCTAGCTTCGGAGCGTTAATAGGTGCACTTAACAAACAGCGCAAAGGCCGTTCCTATTTGATTCAAAAAGGCATTTATCTAGCAACTGTGGATGGCAAGCCAATTGACTACCGGGTGAAATACGTGAAGACAGACAGCGGCTGGGTCTACCGAGCAATCGTCGGCCGCATTGCCAAAAGAGGCTTGTTCGTAACGAATTTGTGCAGAGGCGGCACCATGGTAACCGCAGCCGAGGGCATAAGCAGATCGCTATCCTCTGCGCAGGTTTCGGAGAAAAAGAATAAAATGAGAGAGCTGACCGTACTCTCGACTGCTGTGCTTGAGGCTAAATATCCGGGAATCGGCCAGCTCGGCTTTGATTACGGAATTGATAAGCATGGAAAGATATGGATCTTTGAAGTCAATACGCGGCCTCAATAATTGGAAGGGGCAGTCCCTACAGAAAAAGCAGCCTCCCTTAACAGGCAGCTGCTTGTTTTCAAAGCCATTTTGAGAAATTTCGGCTCATACTCTCTAAGTTATCATAAAGGGTATAAGGAACCTTCAGCCTACTAATAAAGTGGTGTTGAAGGTTCTTTTGCGCGTTTTATGGAGCAAGGCTTTTCGAAAATAACCTTTTTGGGACGGCTTATTTACGCGGTAGGATGAAGGTTAAGTTAAGAAGTCGCATCGGCAGCAGCATCTACAACCGGTTTTTGGAAAAAGGATCCGCTCCGCAAGCCGTCCACGAATTGCTGAAGCCAGGTGTAGTAGTCGATGCCATGCCGCAGCTTATGTAGATCCTTTAGACAAAGCTGCCGCTCCTCCTCGTCGGTCTCTTTGGCCAAAATAATCTCGGAGAGAGGGGGAATGACTTCATTGATCGCCCCGAGCATCACGTCGATCTCGCGCTGCAGCTTGGCAGCGAAGAAGTTTTGAAACGCTTGGAAGAAGTCGGTTTCCGCGACATACAGGTCTTTGCGCTCCTGCTTTTCGTCAAGCTTCATAATCATCTTCGAGTCCATAAGGGAACGGACGGCGTAGCTCATATTGCTCTTGCTCATATTCATATGCTGCTTCATTTCCTCAAGCGTCATGGGCTTGTCCTCAAAAAACATAACCCCGTACAGCTGCCCGAAGGAATAATTGGCTCCGTATAAATCCATCGTTTGCGCAATCGCATCAATAATTTTCCCTCTAATTTGCTCCTGCGTCTCCGGAGTATCGCCCGTATCGGGATTGGATGCTCTCTTCATGTCTCTCACCCGCATCATTTGGATTTTCGAATCTTTACAAGATCTTTAACGGAAGTTGACGTTCCGATAATGCAGCCGTCATACACTGAACGTACAATAATTTTTGAACGATAGAGGTGAAAAACGATTTTATACGACTATTATACCAAATGTTAAAGAAAAATTGAACGAAATTAAGGAGGTTGCTGAAACCCGCTATGGTTAAGGAATGGAAGGCTCTTTTATTCACGCTGCCGGCAATGATTCCATTGATCGTGTTCTGGATTATCCCGCTCGGCACGATATTTTACTTGAGCTTTACGGATTGGGATTTCATGAGTCCTGTTAAAACCTTCGTCGGCCTAGACAACTATTTGTATTTGTTCGACAATCCCGCCTTTTACCAGTCGCTTGGCGTCACTTTGCTTTTTTGCCTAGGGAGCGTACTGCCGGTCATGCTTGGGGGCCTCGGACTTGCGCTGCTGCTGAACCGAACGCTGAAGGGGGCAGCATGGTACCGCACGCTCATGTTTTCCCCGTGGGTGACCCCAACGGTTGCTGTATCGATCGTATGGTCGTGGATATTCGAACCCAAGGTGGGACTGGCCAATACGGTGCTGCGCTGGTTCGGCTTGGAAGGCGTTGGCTGGCTTCAGGATACAAGCTGGGCACTGGCAGGCGTGCTGATCGTAACGATCTGGAAACTGATCGGCTGGACGATGGTGTTCTACATCGTAGCTCTGCAAAACGTGCCGCGCGAGCTGCTGCAAGCGGGCGAGCTTGATGGAGCGGGGAGCTGGAGCAAGCTGAGACACATCACGCTGCCGCTCATTTCGCCGACTACTTTGTTTCTATTTATCGTCCAAACGATCTCGGCGCTTCAAGCCTATGACCAAATTAACGTGCTGACCCAAGGAGGCCCTGCCGGTTCAACGAGAACGCTTCTGTACATGTATTATCAATCGGCGTTCGAGTCCTTCGATATCGGCGAGGCCTCATCAGTAGCCGTCGTGCTGGTGCTCGCTTGCATGCTTCTTTCGGTCATTTCGTTTGCGGTAAGTCGTAAAACGGTTCACTACAGCTCGTAATCACAAGGAATGACAGAAAGGAGAGCTTAACCTTGCCAGCCGTTCACCGCGTTCGAAGGATGCTCCATCATCTCATTCTGCTGCTATTTAGCGCCGCTATGGCTTTTCCGTTCTATTGGATGGCGACCAGCGCGCTCAAAACAAACGATGAGATTTGGCAATTTCCCCCGACCTTCTGGCCAAACTCGCCCCAGTGGGGCAATTACTTGGAAGCTTGGCTGGAAGCGCCATTTTGGCGATATTTAACGAACAGCATCGTCGTAGCTGCCGTTATTGTCGCGTTGCAGGCGATGAACTCCGCGATGATGGCATACGCCCTCACGCATATGCGCTTCCGATTGAAGAAAGCTTTTACCGCCATCATTATGCTTGGCTATATGATACCTAGTACCGCAGTGTACTTGCCCAGCTACATGATTCTAGCGAAGCTGAACCTGCTTGACTCTTATGCGGGGCTTATTCTATCGAATTGCGTCAGCGTATTCTCGATTTTTTTGATCAGACAAGCTTTTCTTCAGGTATCACATGAGCTGGTAGAAGCAGGACAGATCGACGGCGCGTCGCATATGCGAATCTTGGGCTCCATCTTAGTTCCGGTGGCGCGGTCATCCTTTGTCGTTCTCGCTCTTATCACCTTCATTGATCATTATAATAACTATTTCTGGCCGATGCTGATTACTAAAAATCCGGATTTGCAGCTTGTTTCAGCCGGCTTGAGAAGCTTCTTCGTGGAAGGAGGGGCTTACGGCTTAAAGTGGCCGCTCATTATGGCAGCAAGCTCGTTCACGATTGCGCCGCTGCTTGTCCTGTTTCTTTTTGCGCAAAAAACGATTCTGAAAAGCTTTAATATGTCTGCCGGAGCTAGCAAGGGCTGATTGGAAATTGAAAAGCTGAATACGTTGGCCGATTCATACAAATAGAGTGGAGGAAAAAATACGATGTTGAACAAGAAAAAAGGTTTAGCTTTGATGATGGCAGTTAGCTTTACGGTGCTTTCCGCCTGCGGACAAGCCGGAAGCGGCACGAACGGCGCGGCGAGCGGCACGAATGCGCCCACAAATGCGGCAACGAACGAGGCAGCGCCTAAAGAGCCCGTTACGATTGAGTTCTGGTACGGCCTAGGCGGCAAGCTGGGAGATACGATGAAGGAGAAAATTGAGCTATTCAACAGCTCACAGCAGGAAGTAGTCGTGAAAGGGATCGCGCAAGCAGACTATTCGGAAACGGAACAGAAGCTTCAAGCGGCCATTGCGGCGAAGCAAGCGCCTGCAGCCGTGCTTTCGTCGAATATGACTTGGGCGCAAAAGGGACTCTTCGCGGACATGAGTGGCATGATTGCCGCGGATTCAACCTTTAATAAGGAGGATTTCGTGCAAACCTTCCTGGGTCAAGGGCAATTGGACGGCAAGCAGTTTTTCCTCCCGATGTACGGAACGACGCAGGTCATGTATTACCGGAAGGACGCGCTAGAGAAAAACGGGTTAACGCCTGACAACTTCAAAACGTGGGAGGCGCTTGCGGAATCAGCGGCGAAGATGGCGACAAAGGCTGACGGGAAAACGAGCTTTTTCGGATGGGAACCGATGTGGGGCAAAGACAATATGATGGATGCGGTATTCAGCAAGGGCGGAACGGTACTTAGCGAGGACGGCAAAACGGTCATGATCGACTCGCCTGAATGGGTCGAGACGTGGGAGCTGTTCCGCAAATGGATTCACGAGGACCAAATTATGACGATTCACTCCGGCGGCCAAGGCTGGGAATATTGGTATAAGACAATCGATGATGTGATGAAGGGCCAAGCGGCAGGATACACGGGCTCAAGCGGAGACCAAGGCGATCTGGATTTCAATATTGTAGCTGCGATGGAGCAGCCAGGGTGGGAAGGCGTAGGAGTAGGAAAGCCCGCGGCATCAGCCATCATGGCAGGCATTCCGTCTGGCGTGAGCGATGAGCAAAAGGCTGCAGCCTACAAATGGTTGACGTTCTTCTCGCAGCCACAGAATACGGCTTCTTGGTCGATTAGCACAGGATATATCGCTGTACGCTCATCGGCTTTGGAGGATGAAGCATACAAAGCATTCAGCGAGCAAAATCCGCAAATCAAAGTACCGCTCATGCAGGCAGCCCATGCATCGGCGCCATTCCAAGACCCGACAGGGGGCAAAATAAACGATGCGCTTACCATCGCGGCAGACAAAGTTCAGATCGGCAACGTGTCGGCTGAACAAGCGTTAAAGGAAGCGAAGGCTACGGCACAGAAGGAACTTGATAGATTGAAATAGGGGTGACCGACATTATGCCTGACTTAATCATACACAATCGAGCATACAAGGTGGCAGGCATCTTGTTCGATAAGGATGGAACGCTGCTCGACTTTATCGCCATGTGGGGCTGCTGGAGCAAATCCGTATTTGAGGCATTCGAGCAGCAGCTAAGGAAGCGGGGCCTTTCCTTTCCATCCGATATCGTTCCGAGCTTATGGGGAACGATTCATGGGATAGACGGAACAATTACCGACTACGACCGGAACGGCCCGCTCGCGATGGGTTCGATGCAGGATTTGTACGCGGTGCTGTCTTGGCAAAGCTACCGGGCCGGCCTGTCATGGGCGGAGTCGATGGAGCTCGTGCAGCAATGCAAGCAGCATGCGGATAGGGAGCTGGAACGTCTGCGGCCGGCCGAGCCCCTTCCGGGGCTGCATGCCTTTCTGGCAAGCTGCAAGGAGCACGGCTTAAAGCTTGGCGTAGTTACGGCTGATGAAACAGAAGCTGCTGAGCGGCATTTGGCATGGATGGGAATTCGAAGCTATTTCGACGCCGTGGTTGGAAGCGATCTTGTTGAGCTAGGAAAGCCGTTTCCCGACATGCTGCAGCAAGCCTGCGGGAAGCTGTCTCTTTCATGCTCGGATACGGCTATCATTGGGGATACGAATGGCGATATGCGGATGGGCATGGCAGCAGGCGCAGCTGTTTCCGTCGGCATTCACGCAGTTGCGAATCCAGCAACTGCCGCGCGGTTGCTGCCCGATGCGAATGAATGGATAAGCGGTTACTCGCAGCTCCGTATCGGGAGGCGACCCGATGAAGGCTGATACCGGCTGGGGCTGGACGTTCCTGCTGCTTGCGATCGTTTTGGAATTGACGGGAACCGTTTCGATGAAATATTCGGCGGGCTTCTCCCGTTTTTGGCCATCCGTGCTTATGTTCTTATTCTACGGGGCGAGCTTTACGATGCTCAATTTCGCATTAGCCTATATGAACGTTAGCGTTGCTTATGCAATATGGTCCGGCATTGGCATCATTTTGATCACATTGGCCAGCTTTATTATGTTTCATGAAAAGCTTCCGGTTGCGTCATTGCTTTGGATCGGGTTAATCGTTGTGGGAGTAGTGGGATTGAATATGAGCGTGAAAGGCCACTGAACATGAAAAGAAAAAGGAGGTCGTTCCGATGCTTAGACCATTGGCTGGCGAATCACGCGTGTCTCCGGCAGGAGAAGACGAGCGGACGCCGATTATAAGCTTTCAGGTTATAACGGATACACATGTTACGGCAGACCCCGACCATCTTCATAATGAACATTGGATGCAGGCGCTTCAGGATATTGCCGCCAATGCCGCTAACAGCATCGGCATCATGCACGTAGGTGATGTGACCGATCGGGGGCTTCGTGCCGAGTATGAGGAATTTGTCCGGATATGGGACTGGTATAAAGCCGAATTGCCGCCGATTTGGCTTACGTACGGCAACCATGATATTTTTCTTGGCGAATGGGCGAGTCAATTGAGGCTCTATGAAAAGTTTACGGGGATGAAGGGGCCTTATTACGACGTTTGGCTTCAAAACTATCATTTTATTTTTTTGGGCTCGGAGCAGGGTTTGAAGGATTTTGCATATTTGAGCGAGGACCAACTGTCCTGGCTCGACCATAAACTTAGCGAGAGAGCCGATGCTGCCAAGCCAAAGTTTGTTTTTCTCCATCAGCCGTTGAAGGATACGGTAGCGGGGTCTCTGGAAGCGCAGGGCTGGTTTGGCGTAACGCAGGATAAGGAACTAAAGAAATTGCTGGAGAAATACCCGGAGGCGATTATGTTTAGCGGACATACGCATTGGGAGCTGGAAGCGGGTTTAACGGCTTTCGACGGCAAGGGGGAGACGGCCGTATTATTCAATTGCTCGTCGGTTGCCTATCTATGGACGAATGAGGACGAGTACAAGGAAGGCAGCCAAGGCCTATACGTAGACGTATACGAGGACAAAGTAATCGTGCGAGGCAGAGATTTCACTTCATCTGCATGGGTAGCGTCTGCTGCCTACCAGGTGAGTGTAGGCAGAGGAGCAGGAAGCCCTTAGGGGCTTTTTTGCTGTCTTGGCAGCTAGCAAATTGAAGGATATATGTAATGCCGTTAATATATTCCATTAATAGATTCATAGATTTCGATTAAAGTTTTTTATAGCAGTGCTTTACAAAACGACCTGTGGATAACTATATCCACATTATTCACATTGATTTTGCTCATCGATATCCGTATATGCACACGCTATGCACACCGTATCCACAACATCTTGTGTATAACTAGGGCTGTTGTCCTTCTATTAGTGCCATGCTACTATGAACAAGTAATAACCAAAGGATGGAAGAAAGGGTGTGTAGTGATGGAGCTACTGTCCGATGAAATGCTGGTAGACACCTATTATGCAGCTATCCAATTTAAATTGGAGCCCGATTTTATACGAATGCTGGCTATTGAAATGAAACGAAGACGACTTAATCCGGAAACGGCCAGAATTACTGCTTAACGCGGGAACGAGCTGCAGTCACACAACATGATTACCATTCGATAACCGATACTTCGGTTGCTTGCTTGCAAGTCGAGCAATATAGCATATGCATGCAGGCGCGAGCAGCTTGCTCAGCCGCCTCATTTCGGAGCGGATCGACATCGATTTGACCATATGGAGCATATGGGCCTGTCAGATCGGATGAACGGCCGCAATCAACAATTGCGCTATCGCAAGAGGAGCAGCGTTCATGCAGAGATTGAATTCCGTTGCAAACCGGACAAAACATAAGGGTATCCTCCTTGGCACGCCTCGCATATGTATGCGATAGGTGAACGTTTGATTAAACGCCAAGGTTAGGATACCCTTATGTTCGAATTTCAACTAAACGCGCAGACGGTTGTACCGTTATCTTTTCATATTGCTGCTATGGCCAGGCGACAGCTTAGCGCTTGGGTCAACGTAAACCTTCGCGTTGTTAATCGCGGTCGGAGCCTCGCCGAATCCTACTGCAATCAGCTTTAGCTTGCCAGGATATGTGGTAATATCGCCAGCCGCGAATATGCCCGGTATGTTCGTCTCCATCCGGGTGTCCACAACAATCGAGCCTCCTTGAATGTGAATGCCCCAATCCGCTATAGGTCCAAGCGAAGAGATGAAGCCGAAATTTACGATGACGGCATCGACATCCAGCTCGGTGGTTTCCATCGTTTTGACATCGGTCAGTGTCAGTCTCGTAATACGGTCCTCGCCATGCAGCGCCGTAATTTCCTTTGGCGTGAGGATAGTTACGCTGGATTGCATCAGCTGCTGGACACTATGCTCATGCGCTCTGAATTTATCTCTCCGGTGTATTAATGTCACGCTTTCTGCAATCGGCTCGAGCATGAGCGACCAATCTACGGCTGAGTCGCCGCCGCCGCTTATCAGTACCTTTTGCCCCCTAAACCGCTGCAAATCACCTACAAAATAATGAAGGTTATTTTTTTCGAATGTGGAAGCTTCCGGCAGCTCAAGCCTTCTTGGCTCGAACGCGCCTACCCCAGCTGTAATAATAACGGCTTTGGCATAATGCGAACCTTTATCCGTTATAATCTCAAAGAGGCGCTCGTCATGCTTGATGACGTTAGTTACCTTTTCCTCTAAGCATATTTCCTGCTCGAAATGCGAAAGCTGCTCCACCAATCGGTCAACCAGCTCTTGTGCCGTTACTTTTGGAAATCCGGCAACGTCATAAATATATTTTTCAGGATATAGCGCTGCAAGCTGACCGCCTAGCTGAGGCATGCTTTCAATTAGCTTAACGGATGCTTGGCGCATCCCGCCGTAGAAAGCAGCGAACAATCCTGCAGGCCCTCCTCCTATAATTAATATATCGACTGGGCTTGCTGCTGTATCAGGGTTAGTCAATGTAGCCACCTCCATGTTATAAGCATTACGATTACAATTATAATCCTTCGTAGAAGAAGAAGGAAATATTTAATTTGTATAGAGTTCTAAACAATTTCGTACATTTTGCCCTTGAACTTTTACTTAAAACTATGTAAAATTTCTGATGTATGTTATGCTCGGGACTGTTTGCAAAGAGCAGAGAAACCTCTTGATTCCGAGTGAATGATTCATTGATAAAACGGCTTCAATTAGAACACACTGAACTTATAATTATAGATATTCGGTTTAGCATGTGTAATTTTTCACAATGTAAAATGACAAAGATAAGAGGAATGGATGGGATCATACTATGAGCAACATACCTAAAATCGTCATTCTTGGCGCAGGGTACGGAGGCATACTAACAGCGCTTCGCTTGCAAAAAGAATTAAACTACAATGAAGCTGACGTTACGCTAGTTAATAAACATGACTATCATTATATTACGACACATCTTCACATGCCTGCAGCTGGCACGGACAATCCGGAAAACGCACGTGTGAGCATTTCGAAATTGATCGATGAATTCAAAATTGATTTCGTGAAATCGACGGTCGTGCAAATTCGTCCGCAGGATAAAAAGGTTATTCTCGAAGACGGTACGCTGTCTTACGACTATTTGGTAATCGGACTTGGCGGCGAGCCGGAAACATTCGGCATTCCGGGCCTTGGCGAGCATGCCATGAATATCCGCAGCATCAACTCCGTTCGTTTAATCCGCGAACATATCGAGTATCAATTTGCTCGTTTCAAGCGCGAACCGCACCGTACGGATTATTTGACGTTCGTTGTAGGCGGCGCTGGCTTTACCGGAATTGAATTTGTCGGCGAGCTTTCCGACCGTATCCCAGAGCTTTGCAAGCAATTCGACGTAGATCCGGCTCTGGTGAAAATTTACAATATCGAGGCTGCGCCAACTGCGCTTCCAGGCTTTGATCCCGAGCTCGTTGAATACGGCATGGACGTATTGACGAAGAAAGGCGTTACGTTCCGCATCGGAACGGCGATCAAAGAGTGCTCGCCTGAGGGTGTCGTAGTCGGAGAAGGCGAAGAAATCAAGTCCGCAACGGTTATCTGGACCGGCGGTATCCGCGGCAATCGCCTCATTGAAGAAGCTGGCTTCGAGACGATGCGCGGCCGCGTGAAGGTGGATGAGTTCCTTCGTTCGCCGGGCAACGAAAATATTTATATCGTAGGCGACAATTCGCTGATGTTTAATCCGGAAGGCCGTCCTTACCCTCCAACCGCTCAAATTGCGATGCAGCAGGGCGTTGTTTGCGCGCATAATCTGGTCGCTTCGATCCGCAACCAGCCGCCAAAGGGCTTCACGTTCAGCAACAAAGGAACAGTTGCATCGCTTGGCAAAGGCGAGGCAATCGGCATCGCGTTCGGCAAAAAGTATAAAGGGCGCGTAGCGGCTTGGCTGAAAAAAGCAATCGACCTGCGCTACCTGTTCATTATCGGCGGGATCTCGCTCGTGCTTCGCAAAGGCAAATTCCTATAATGAGACATTGCAGCGTACAGGTACGCGGCTTGCTGACACGGGATGAGCTGGATCGTTACAATGCCTTAATGGAAGTCGGTTCCTTCTTAGAGTCGCAGACGCGCTACGATTTGGCCTATACGGTGCAAAAAGAAGTGGACCTGTTGATTCAGCCGGCTATTGAGCGCTTGAAGGACAAAGGCCGCGAACGCGACCGTGCTACCCAGGAATACTTGGAAGCGAAGCGTCTTGGCCTGCAAGACGATGAGGATGAAGACGAGGACCTTTAATAGCAACAGGGCTTTCGATATTGAAGCGGCATGCATGCTGCTTCATGCGAAAGCCCTTTTTTGTGGTATTGAGCAAGGAGGCGAAATGGCATCATTCAAAAGGGTGGCACTCGAAAGTCTTTATTGAAAATTCCATCGCCTATTTGCTGCGTAAGCTGAAAAAGAACCTCCAGCTCCACTTAATAGTGGCGTTGAAGGTTCTATGGTCGACCCTATGGGATTTGCCAAAAAGGGGTTACCTTTTAGAGTTTAGAGACAGCCCCTTGTTAATTGGCTATATCGCCAGAAATTGCGTGAATTTTTCACCGTTCAAAATATTGCCGACATAGAAATCGCCGAAGTCGGCGAAACGCGCGCTCACTTCGTCAAAGCGCATTTCATAGATGAGCTTTTTGAACTGCAATGCGTCGTCCGCGAACAGTGTCACGCCCCATTCCCAGTTGTCGAAGCCGACGGAGCCGGTAATGATTTGTTTCACTTTGCCCGCATAGGAGCGGCCGATCATGCCGTGGCTGCGCATCATCGTTTTGCGTTCGTCCATGCTGAGCATGTACCAGTTGTCTTGCCCGTCGCGGCGCTTGTTCATCGGGTAGAAGCAAATGTGGCTGGCCTTCGGAAGCGTAGGCTTCAGCCTTGCGATAATATCCGGATTCTGCATCGGATCGGATCCTGGTGCCGCCATATAGTTGCTAAGCTCGACGATGCTCACATAAGAGTGCACCGGGTAAGTAAAGCTTGCGAAGGACGTTTTGTTGAACGCGGTCTCGATGGCATTCAAGTCCTCAAGCGTTTCACGCAAATGCATGAACATGAAGTCAGCCTTCTGGCCGACGATGGAATAAACAGCTGTGCTGCCTTCCTTATTTTCTTCTACCGCTGACCATTGCTGCAAAAAGCTTTGCAGCTCGTCCAGCGCACGGCTGCGCTCGCTCTCATCGGCTAAGCGCCACGCGGTCCAGTCGACGCTGCGGAAATCATGCAGCGCGTACCAGCCTTCTAATGTTTGTGCTGCTTCACTCATTGTATAAATGCTCCCTTCAAGCTCCATAATGATGCTGCAATCATTGTATCGTACTCTGGGCAAGCGGAGCAAATGGCGGTCTTGTGACATTTGCCCTTACATAATTGACTTCCTTCGGGCCATTAATTAAACTAATAACGAGAGTCTGAAAGGGGAAGTTTCGATGCTTCAGTTAATTATCGCAACGGTGCTGTTTTTGGTTATGATGTTCGGTATCGGCTTTATTCTGAATATGCTTTTAAAAACAACATGGTTCCCGATATATTTATTTATTATAGCTTTGATTGTACTAGGCATATGGGCCCCATGGGATGCTTCGGCGGAGACGACGATTCAAAACTTTGCCCACTATACGATAATCGACTACATACCGGTCATCGGCGCTTTGGTCGGCGCTTATGTAAGCGGCTGGGCCATTCAAGCGCTCCGCAAGGGCGGCTACAAAATGTTCTAATCTAGAAATCCCTCATTCGGGGGATTTTTCTATTTTTCGACACGTCCTGAACAACGGTTTTTATGTTAAAATGATAGAATGAAAGCAAGGGATGGAGCTGGTGCAGTGCGCATCAATAATATATTGCAATACACGGAACATCATAGATACTACATATTCCGTGACTTTTCTTTGAGCAGTCTGGACTACAAAATGCTGTCGCTAATCTATCAACCGATGATTGGCGCTTTTGCTGTCGCATTTTATCAGCAGCTTTATCATGGCATCGCGGAGGGAACCTCCGGATACTCAGCTATCGAGCCGCAGCGCAAGCTGTTTCTTGGACTCGGGCTTGAGATGAACGAGCGAGGGCGCAAGCACTTGATTGAGCAGGCTTCTAAGCTAGAGGCAGTCGGCCTGCTGCAAACCTCGCGACTAGGCGTACCCGATAATGCAGATGTTATATACGAATATGAGCTGTCGCAGCCATTGTCGCCGGCAGAATTTTTCCGCAATATGCATTTGACGATGCTGCTGCGCGATAAGGTTGGCAAATATGCGGTGATCTCGCTGCGCGAATCGTTTGGGGCTAACGAGCCGGATGAGCTGGCAGGCGCGCAATTGGCGAAAGAAAACATCTCGGTGCCTTTTTACGAGCTGTTCAAGCTGAATATGCAGTCGGTGGATGATGAGCTAGAGCAAGCGCTCACGGAGGTTGCGCCATCTAGGCAGGCATCCGCTAGAGCTGCCCAAGCGACGGCGGGGATTCCGTACGGGGAGATTATATTGCGGTTCCCGCGCAACTCCGCCAATCGCCGCTTTGTGGAGCGCTTGCGTAGCGATGAAGAACAGCTTGCGCAGGTCAATTACGTGGCCTACAAATATAGTCTTGCCGTTGTGGATATATGCCGTTTGCTAGACGAAGACGGGATTTTTAGCGAGGGCGGCACGCTTAACGTCGATGAGCTTCAGCTGCGTGCTAACCAATTCTATAGGCAGGACAAGAAGCGGGAAGGGGAGCGGCAGCGCGCGCTTTCGCGTACGCCGGTCGTATCCGGGGAAGAACAAGCGGACCCGGATGAATTGACAGAGGAGTTCGAGGTTCAGGAGCAGCATTACTTGCAGGTTCCGAACCAGCTCAGCGGCCGCTGCGATGTCCAGCAGTACAATATGCTGATGAGAAACGAGCCGCATACCCGGTTTTTGCAGCGGTTTTTCCCGGGTGCTGTCCCGGATTGGATCGAGCGCGTGTTCGAGCGGATGGATCTCAATTATAAATTGGCAGGGCCTGTCATCAATGTACTTATCCATTATGTTATCGGAGCAAATGACGCGCAGCGCGTAACCAAAACGTTTTTGGATGCAGTAGCCTCCAATATGCTTGTGAAACAGATCGATACGTTTGAGAAAGCGGTTCTGTATGTACGGGAGCAAGCGCAAGTCGAGCAGGATAAGGAGCGCCGCAAGGAAGCGGCGCTCAGCTACGCCGGTGGTTACAACAATGCCAAGGGCGGTGCACGGGGGGGCAGCGGCAGCCGGGGAACTTCCCGTAAGCCGTCCATTCCGATCGTACAGGAGGACACCTCTTCCTCGGAGGTGTCGGCAGACGAGCTTGAGGAGCTTCGCAAGCTGGCACGCAAATTAGAAGGCAAAGGATAAAGGCGGTGTGAGCAGATGATGGAATCGATGGGCGATTTGCTGAAGGCTTGGCCGTCAGGCAAAGCCATCACAGAGCAAGCGGAGCTTAAGCTGACCGAACTGCTTGCAGAACCGCTTGTAGAAAAGCTGAGACTGAAATACCCGGATTTGGACGATCAGACGATTCGCCTGAATCTGAACCGCGTATACCAATACGTCACAGAGTACCGGAATTGTACGAATTGCCCAGGGCTCGATAATTGCCCCAATGACTTTGAAGGACATTACACCTTGTTAAGCTCAGAATCGCTGAACGGCCTGACACAGCTGTATGACCGCAAGGTGGCGTGCAAGAAATTTAACGCCCGTCAAACGGAGGATCAGATCCGCAGCCGTGTACGGAGCTTTTATATCGATGAGAAAGCATTGCAGCGCGGCTATTCCTTGGATGAAATTTTGGAGAGCGATAGGGAACGGACGAAGGCTGTCGGTCAGATTCTCCGTTACATCGATCGGACGAAGGAGAATGGCTTGCAAGAAGAAGGCCTGTATCTCGCAGGACGCTTTGGGACAGGCAAAACCTATCTGATGTGCTACTTGCTGCATGAGCTTGCCAAAGCCGGTTATTCCGGCGTAATCGTCTATATGCCGGATTTCGTAGAGGATTTGAAGTCGCTGATGCATGAGCCCGGCAAGCTGAAGGAAACGGTCGAAATGATGAAAGAAACCGATTTGCTCATTTTCGACGATATGGGTGCAGAGAATTTGAATCCGTGGGTTCGCGACCATGTGTTGGGTGCCATATTGAATTACCGGATGCAGCGCAAGCCGACCTTCTATACGTCTAATTACGAGCTCGATGCGTTGGAGCAGCATTTCAGCTTCACGAGCAAGGATGGCGATGAACTGCATAAAGGCCAGCGGATTATGGACCGGATTCGGCCTTATGTAGAAGTGGTAATGGTCAAAGGCGAGAATAAGCGCGGACGGAAATAAGTGCGGTCGAAAATAAGTACGTACGGAAATAAGTGCGATCGATAATAAGTACGTACGGAAAGAAATGCGAGCGATAATAAGTACGTACGGAAATATGTTGAAAATGGCTTTGGTTGCGTGATCCTGACGGGATTGCGCTGCCAAAGCTATTTTTTATGCAAAAATGGTTGTATGCATCGGTTATTTAGTTACTTGGTTTGGGTTGTCTGTGGAAGTAGGGGGAGTGAGAAGAAAAGGCTGTAAGCGCATATGGGTTCTTACGGCGCGTAAGTGGTAGGTTTTTCGAAGCTCTAAGCACACCGGCGTGCTTACAGTGCTAGAAAAGCGAGTGTGTGGATCAGAGGCGGGATGTGACTGAATGGCTGGGTGGCTGTAAGCGCACGTGGGTTCTAACAGCGCGTGAGCGGCAGGTTATTCGAAGCTGTAAGCACACCGGCGTGCTTACAGCACCAAAAATGCGAGTGTGTGGATCAGGCGGGGTGTGACTGAATGGCTGGGCGGCTGTAAGCCCACATAGGTTCTAACAGAGCGTGAGCGATAGGTTATTCGAAGCCGAAAGCACACCGGCGTGCTTACAGCGCCAAAATTGCGAGTAAGCGGAGCGGGAGGAGTGTGACTGAATGGCTGGGTGGCTGAAAGCGCACATAGGTTCTAACAGAGCGTGAGCGATAGGGTATTCAAAGCCGAAAGCACACCGGCGTGCTTACACTGCTAGAAAAGCGAGTGTGTAGAGCGCGCGGGGTGACTGTAAGCACAAATGGGTTCTTACAGCACGTGAGCGTCAGGTTATTCCAAGCCGTAAGCACACCAGAGTTCTTACAGTGCTTTCGGCGGCAGTTTTTACGAAGATAACAGGAAACAAGCTCATATTTTGCTTTCTAGAGTAGCAACATTTCAACTAATTTAAGCTATGACGCTCTCCTTTATCCCGTTGCGGATAAAAGAGGAGCGAATGAGCAGATCAAATCTTTCAGAATAGAGTTGATTTGCAAATGTACGGCAGATTTGTTCCCCGTATAAAGCTTTCTTATTAAACTTATCATTTTTTTGAAATTAAGTATTGACAGTGTTAGGGGGTCGCTGGTAAGATTCTTCCATAACCAACTAAGCGGGTAGGAATAATGGTTTTCGACCGGACCAACCGGAGTAAACACCTATTATAGTGAAACACTGTACATGATCGTCATTATCCGTGTTTCTGCAAGCCTGTTAATTTAAAAAAGGGGTGTGTGTCAAAATGAAAAAGATTACTCACGTTCGGTCAGCAATTATTCTATTAGCATTAGTACTGGTTTTGGCAGCTTGCGGCCAAGGCGGCAACAACGAAGGAAACAAAGCGACGAATAAGCCTGCTAACGAGTCTTCATCGACAAATGCGGCAGCAACGGAAGAACCAGTGAAAGAAGAACCTAAGCCTCCTGTTGAGCTGTTGAACGTTTCGTACGATCCAACTCGCGAACTTTATGTAGCGTTTAACGAAGCATTCTCCAAGCATTGGAAAGCCGAGACTGGCCAAGAGGTCACGATCAAGCAATCGCATGGCGGTTCAGGCAAACAAGGGCGCGCGGTAATTGACGGTCTGAAAGCAGACGTTGTAACGCTAGCGCTTGGCTATGATATCGATGCAATCGTAGAACCCGGCTTGATCCAGGCAGATTGGCAAACTAAATTCGAACATAATAGCTCCCCATATACTTCTACAATCGTATTCCTTGTTCGCAAAGGAAATCCGAAAGGCATTAAAGACTGGAATGATCTTATCAAGGATAAAGTTGAAGTGATTACGCCTAACCCGAAAACTTCAGGCGGTGCCCGCTGGAACTACTTGGCAGCTTGGGGCTACGCGTTGAAACAAAACGGCAATGACGAAGCGAAAGCGCAAGAATTCGTAGCTGAACTGTTCAAGCATGTACCTGTACTGGATTCCGGAGCGCGCGGATCAACAACGACCTTCGTGGAACGCGGAATCGGCGATGTGCTGCTCGCTTGGGAGAATGAAGCTTTCCTTTCGATTAACGAGCTGGGTCCCGACAAATTCGAAATCGTTTATCCATCCTTGAGCATACTGGCAGAGCCGCCGGTTGCCGTCGTTGACAAAGTGGTAGATGACCGCGGTACTCGCGAAGTAGCCGAGGCATACCTGAAATACCTGTACACGGAGGAAGGCCAAGAGATCGCGGCTAAAAACTACTACCGTCCGATTTCTGAAACCGTTGCGGCTAAGTATACCGAGCAATTTAAATCGCTGGAGCTGCTTACGATTGACAAAGACTTTGGCGGATGGAAAGAAGCCCAAACCAAACATTTCGCGGATGGCGGCATTTTCGACAAAATTTATACACCGGGTTCATAATGCAGCATTCAAAAAAGATTGGAGCTGACTTCACATGAAAGGTTCCAAGTCCCGTAACGTGCTACCGGGTTTTGGTTTATCGCTTGGCTTTACGCTGTTTTACCTGAGCATTATCGTACTCATTCCGCTGGCTGCCGTTTTCTTCAAAACGGCAGAGCTCAGCTGGTCCGAGTTTTGGAGCACGGTTACGAATGCTCGCGTCGTTGCATCCTACCGGGTCAGCTTCCTTACCGCATTTTTCGCAGGGTTAGTGAATGCCGTGTTCGGCCTGTTAATTGCATGGGTGCTTGTTCGATATAAATTCCCAGGCAAAAAAATAATAGACAGCTTAGTGGATCTGCCCTTCGCGCTGCCAACAGCCGTTGCGGGTATTGCCTTAACAGCGATTTATGCGCCTAATGGTTGGGTAGGATCGCTTCTTGAGCCGCTTGGCGTAAAGGTGGCATACACCCCAATCGGCATTACGATTGCGCTTATCTTCATAGGTCTTCCCTTTGTTGTCCGCACGGTGCAGCCGGTGCTGCAGGACATGGAGAAAGAGACGGAGGAAGCAGCAGTCATGCTTGGCGCATACCGATTGCGTACCTTTTGGAAGGTAATACTGCCGGAGCTTATGCCAGCGTTGCTAACAGGGTTCGCGCTCGCGTTTGCGCGAGGAATCGGGGAGTATGGCTCGGTCGTGTTCATATCCGGCAATATGCCATTAAAGACAGAAATTACGCCACTGTTGATCATGACGAAACTGGAGCAATATGATTACGCTGGGGCTACTGCGATTGCGCTTGTCATGCTTGTCGTGTCTTTCCTCATGCTGCTGGTCATAAATTTACTGCAGTGGCGGATGAACCGCCGCACAGTATCGGACTAAGAAGGAGGCCTGACCATGGCTGGAGCAATTACCGTTCATACGAATGAAGAAGCGTCCAAGAGACCGCAGCATATTAATGAATCGGCACCTGTCCGCTTCGTGCTCATCGGAATCGCGATGCTGTTTCTCGGTTTAGTCGTACTGCTGCCGCTTGCGTCCGTGTTTGTTGAAGCGTTCAAGAAAGGCGTAGGCGTCTACATAGATTCCATTACGGAGCCGGATGCGCTGTCGGCACTAAAGCTTACGCTTATCGTGGCATTGATTGCTGTCCCGGTTAACACGATTTTCGGTGTCGCGGCAGCTTGGGCTATAAGCAAGTTCCGTTTCCGCGGCAAAAACATACTCATTACGTTAATCGATTTGCCGTTTGCCGTATCGCCGGTCATTTCAGGATTGATCTATGTGCTGCTGTTCGGAGCGCAAGGTTTTCTCGGGCCTTGGCTGGATGAACGCGGCATTCAAATTATATTCGCTGTGCCTGGGATTGTACTTGCAACCGTATTCGTTACGGTGCCATTCGTAGCCCGTGAGCTTATCCCGCTTATGCAGGCTCAAGGCGTGCAAGAAGAGGAAGCGGCAGCAAGCTTAGGCGCCAGGGGCTGGCAAATCTTTTGGAAGGTAACCCTGCCCAATATCAAGTGGGGATTATTGTATGGCGTTATTCTGTGCAATGCGAGAGCGATGGGCGAGTTTGGCGCCGTATCCGTCGTTTCCGGACATATCCGTGGCGAAACGAATACGCTGCCGCTGCATATCGAAATTCTTTACAATGAATATCAATTTTCCGCATCGTTTGCGGTCGCGTCTTTGCTCGTTATGCTCGCTGTCGTTACACTCATCGTGAAGAGTATCGTGGAGTGGAAATCCGCACAGCAAAAACCAGCGGTAATCACAGAATAACCGAAGTTTACAGAATAACCGGCAATCAAAGAATAAACGAATAAATTGGAGGGGTTTCGAATGGCAAAGCCTTTAGAAGTTGATGAGCAGTGGCTTGAGCGAATCGCGGACCAAGTGAGCGGACTGAGTTACGGGCATGTAACGATTACCGTTCATGATGGCAGAATCGTACAAATCGATCGGACGGAAAGAACGCGTTATGACGCAGCCAATCAGAAGCAGCAGGTATCGTCCGATTCCATACAGCAAGTAAAGCACCGTGAGGGGCAATCCACTGGCGAAGCGCTTCGCATCGTACAGTAATATCATTTTTAAGTGGAAGCATAAGCAAGCGGCTGCCCGAAGGATCGTCGATCCTTAGGAGCGGCCTTTTTTCGTTGGAAGGCAGAAGGATATTGTAAGCAGGCGGAATGTTTTCTACAATAGAAGGAAGAAAACGACGTACAGGGAGAATCACCATGCCGGATTGGAGCTACCAAACCTTATTTCGACCTTTGTTGTTCAAGCTGCCCGCTCGTTTGAGCAGGGGTCTGACGCTGCAAGCAATCGGTACGCTAAGCAAACTTCCAGGAGGCTCATTCGTAGTCAGAACGTTTGGCCATATGGAGCCGTCTCCTTTGTTAGAGCGTGAGCTGGCAGGAATATCTATCGATACGCCGATCGGACTGTCAGGCGGCGTTGATCCTGAGGGAATCGCACATCTGGCATTTGCGCAATTCGGAATCGGCTTCATCGAGCATGGTCCCGTTACCTATCGGCGAATTCAATCGGAAGAGCCGATTGTAAAGAATGACCGAGAGGAATGGATTCAATATCCGCATTATTATGAAAATTTTGGCGTCGATCATGTCGCGCGGCTAATCGCTTCTTCCAAACATCGCCTGCCCCAATTCGTACGGATTGCTCCGATGCCGAGAGCCGGAAGGGAGCAGGCGGTTCAGGAGCTTAAAAGCATGATAGATCGGCTCTCAGAAGCGGGTGCGGATGGGTTTTATCTCGATATGCTCCATGGGAACCGTAGCATAGAGGAAGCCATTGCTATGGGGATTGAACTCGCTGATACCCTGCAAACTCTAGCTTCTAATAATCTGCCGTTATTTTTGTATACGCCGCCCGACTATCCGAACGAAGCGTTGCTTGCGCTCCTCCAATCGATTCCGGAAGAAGTCTGGAGCGGAATCGTGATCGGTGAAACAGCCTTCAAGGATTCTGAGGGGGATTTTTCTTGCAAAGTAAGCAAAGAGGGAAAGGCAGACGGCCTGTCCAAAATAAAGCTGCTGCGGAGAAGCTGTCCGCCGCATTGGATCATTAAGGCAGGTGCTGGCGTACACGAGCCTCAGGATGCGCTTGATCTGCTCCGTGAAGGCGCGGACGCCATTATGCTGCATAGCGGTCTCGTATTTGCGGGTCCGGGGCTGCCTAAACGGATCAACGAAGCCATCATCTACGAGCAGGTGAAGGAGTGGCCAGCTGCTGTAATGCCATCCTTTTGGAAGCATTGGGGCTGGATGTGCTTACTCGGCCTCGGAATGATGATTGGCGGTTTATTATCTTGGATTATTGCGGCGACAACCGTGCTGCTGCCCTATGATTTGTCGTTTATTGGACTGACCTTGGATGAGCTGCATCATATCAACCATCATTTGCTGCACTTCATGTCCCATGACCGGATAACGTTGGCAGGCACGATGATCACGATCGGCATCTTGTACTTTCAACTGGCCAGGCATGGATTGAGAGATGGACTCCACTGGACAAAAACGGCGCTGCTCACTTCCGGCATAGTCGGTTTTGCAAGCTTCTTTCTTTATGTGGGTTACGGCTACTTCGACCCGCTGCATGCGGTGGCTGCTGCCGTATTGCTACCGATGTTCCTGCTTGCGATGCGGCGTAATCCAGACAGGCCATACCGTTTGCCTGTCAACGTAAGGAATGATCGGCGGTGGCGCAAAGCCATGTGGGGACAGCTTTGTTTCGTGGTTTTGGGGTTTGCGCTTTCGATTGGAGGCCTAACGATCTCGGCGGTGGGCATTACGGAAGTATTCGTTCAGACGGATCTTGCCTATTTGGATACAACCTCCGCGCAGCTCAAGGAAACGAACGAGAGGCTCATTCCGCTTATTGCCCATGACAGAGCGGGCTTTGGAGGAGCACTGCTATGTGCGGCTCTAGCCTTGCTCATTATGGCGTTATGGGGCATTCAGCAGGGCTCCCGTTGGTTATGGTGGACGTTTCTGCTAGGCGGAGCGCCAGGCTTTTATGCGGGGTTAAGCGTTCATCTGTCCATCGGATATATTGATTTTTGGCATCTATCGCCTGCCTTGTTTGCGCTTCTGCTCTATATACTGGGTCTTATTCTTCTTTATCCCTATCTAATGGCTACACCCAAAGCGTCAGCCGCCAAATGATGACACAAAAAAAAGGAGCAGCACGCTGCTCCTTTTTTCTATGAAATGATGAATTTAACGATTACGGCAACGGCGAAAATGACGGTCATAAAACCGAGCATTCCGCCAAAGCCGAATACGACGTCCATCAAGTCATGGCGAGGCTCTTCGTTGAAATGCTCGCGCGGGTCTCTTACGTTATCCATCGTTGACGTCCTCCTTGAAAAAGACCGATTGCTTCAATCACAACCTCGAACGGTCGTCTTTATGTAGTATCGGTTTATTCAACTTATATTAGTATACCCAAACTCCTAAACAGTTGTAAAGCAAATACAGGTGACAATTGTAAGACATAACGTGGTGCAATTATGCTAAAATGTGTACAGAATCAATCGGTAGTCGGAGGCGAGAGCATGGATGAGCAACAGATGGAACAGAAGCAGGCCGAGCAGGCGCTTGCGGAAGCCAAAGAAACGATACGCAACAAATTAGCGCTGCTCCCCGATCAATCAGGCTGTTACCTGATGAAAAACGGAGAAGGCGTCATTATATATGTTGGCAAGGCGAAGGTGCTCAAAAATCGTGTGCGGTCCTATTTCAACGGAAGCCACAATGGGAAAACGCAGCGCCTCGTATCTGAAATTCGGGATTTTGAATTTATCGTAACCTCCAGCAATATGGAAGCTCTTATTCTGGAATGCAACTTAATCAAGCAATACCATCCCAGATATAACGTGCTGCTGAAGGATGACAAAACCTTTCCATATATTAAGATCACGAATGAGAAGCACCCCAAGCTCGAAGTAACGAGGCGAATCATAAAGGACAAAGGGAAGTACTTCGGTCCTTACCCGAACGCCTATGCGGCACAGCAGACGAAGAAGCTGCTCGACCGTCTTTATCCGCTTAGAAAATGCAAGACGCTGCCGGACAAGGTTTGTTTGTATTACCATTTGGGCCAATGCATCGCCCCTTGCGAATTTGACGTGGAGCAATCGGAATACGACCGCATGATTCAAGAAATATCGCGGTTTTTGAACGGCGGGCAGGATGTCGTGAAGGTCGAGCTTCAGCGCAAAATGGAGGAAGCGGCGGAGAAGCTGGAGTTCGAGCGGGCGAAAGAGCTCAGAGACCAGTTGATCGCCATTGATGCTGTCATGGAAAAGCAGAAGATTACGATGCCCGACGCATTGGACCGCGATATTTTTGGCTTTGCCGTAGATAAAGGCTGGATGTGCGTACAGATTCTTTACATGCGCCAAGGCAAGCTGATCGAACGCCATGGATCGACCTTTCCTTATTATGGCGAAGAATACGATGATTTCATGACGTTTGTCACGCAGTATTACAGCGATAATCCAGCGCTGCCCAAGCAGATCCTGCTGCCGCTGCCGCCCGAGGCGGAGCAAGCGGAAGGAGTGGCTGCCGAGGAAGCAGCCTCGCATGCGGATGACGTGATCGCGTCGCTTCATAGCTGGCTGAAGGTTAAAGTATTAATGCCGCAGCGAGGACGGAAGAGCGAGGTCGTGTCCATGGCGACGGACAATGCGAAGGTGATGCTGGACGAGAAATTCCGGCTTATCGAGCGGGATGAGGAGCGCAGCGTCAAAGCATCCGAATCATTAGCGGGATGGCTGGGCCTAGATGAAGTTCGACGCATCGAAGCGTTCGACAACTCGAATATTCAAGGGACGAACCCGGTTTCGGCAATGGTCGTTTTCACGGACGGCAAGCCTGACCGCAAGGAATACCGGAAGTATAAAGTGAAGACGGTAGTTGGACCCGATGATTACGAAACGATGAGAGAGGTCATTCGCCGCCGTTATGAGCGAGTGTTGAAGGAGGAGATTGCACCTCCGGATCTGATCGTTGTCGATGGCGGCAAAGGGCAAATCTCAGCCGCGCTCGACGTGCTGGAGAATGAGCTTGGGCTGTACATCCCCGTTTGCGGGCTCGTGAAGGATGCGAAGCATAAGACAGCGCAGCTAATGACTGGCGATCCTGCGGAGATCGTTCCGCTGCCGCGCGATAGCCAAGAGTTTTATTTGCTCCAGCGCATCCAAGACGAAGTGCATCGGTTCGCCATTACGTTTCACCGCGAGCAGCGGGCCAAATCGATGGTGGAATCGAAGCTGGATTCGATCCCGGGCATCGGAGAGAAACGCCGGAAGCTGCTGCTTAAGCATTTCGGCTCCATCAAAAAAATAAAAGAGGCCTCAGTCGAAGACTTCCGGCCTCTGTCTATTGGGGATAAATTAGCTTCGCAAATTATAGCTGCTCTAGGGGAGGAGTCGTCGTAACCGGCGGCTTCTTCTCTTTTTTGTGGCTGAAATATTTGAGAGCGAACGCGATGATAACTGGCAATACCGAGAAGAAGATAGCCGAAATGATATTCGGAGCGGTACCGATGGTAAGCAGGGACAGGCCAACTGCAACGCTGTTAAAAATAGCATGGGTGAACATTGACGTGATGAATCCGTATCTGACGAAAATAAAGCTGAACATCAATCCAATGATCATAAGCTCAATCAATCTGGTCGAGGACGGATAAAACGGATACATGACATGGCCGAGCGCCCAGAACAAAGTCGGCAATAAAGCGGCTGCAAACGTATTTTTGAACCATTTGCGGAATAATCCGATACCGAAAAATCTGAAAACGGCTTCCTCGGATATGGCGGCAGCCCAAGCGAGCACCGGCATGAGCCAAAGGATGCCCATATTGTAAGGAGATTGCGTGGCGTCGGTCGTATCCCAAGTGCCGATTGTCAGCTTAAGCAAGATGAATATGACGGATTGCGTTGCAAACAGGATAATGGCAAATAGATAAGCGAGTCCAACGCTTCTCCACACGTGGTTGCCGTATCCTTTTTGGCCGAATCGAGGCCATAATGCACGCCCTTGCGCCTTCCAAAGGCCATCTCCGGCAATTATCGAAATGTAGATGGACCCTGCCATCGGAATGGTCAGCAATACGGTGAAGATCGCAGTGAACAAGACGGTTTGGCTGGCTAACTCGGTTTCGCCCAAAGATGCGCGTATGCCGTCCAGCACATTCAAGTTCATGATGATATAGGTAATAAAATAGACGATGGTCAAAATAATGCCGAATTTAAAGGAAGTGAACTTCCGGTAAAGGACGGCGTAGACGATGGCTAATACAAACAGGACAAAGCTCATAAACATGTATCCGATGCCTGTGAGGAAGCCGGCAAGCTTATCCTGTTTCTTCACGTATTGGATATAATCGGCCGGTGCGACAAAGGCTGGCTTGTATTTGGTTATGACGTTCTGGCCATTGATATTTTGTCCTTTAATATGAATGCTTAGAAGGGCTTCTTCAATGGCGTAACCGGCCGGCGCTTCGCCATGCCATCCCCCGTTCCCAAGCAATTCCTGCTCCTTGAATGACTGCGCGTCTAGGCTTTGGCCTGCCAGAAAAACAGGAACCTCCTTGTTGAGCTCAGCATCGGACAGAGATTGGCCGTCGAGCATAAAGTTCCAAGCTACGATTTTCTCGCTTTGCATATGTACATAGACGAAGCCCGTTCCGCCCCCGTCAAATTTCAGTTCCACTTGGTAGGTGTCCGTCGGGAAGCTTTGATCGTATTTGTCGCTATAGGCTTTGATGAGCTCGTGCTTGGATAAGTAGCCGTTTATGACTTTATCGGTTTGATGGACAGCCTTGGCGGACTTCACCTGGAGCCCTGATTGCTTCGCAGCGAACACGGAGGCCCTGCTTTCAGCCGTTTCCTTCTCAATGACCTTCGTATTCAAATCACCGTTGCTAATGGAAAAAATCATCGGTACGATTTCAACAGCCGCGAAAATAATAAAGCATGCAATCGCTGCCCATAGAAAACGTTTCCATTCATTTAACTTAATTGAATCAATCATCGGTTCACCTCTACTATCCTTTTTATAAGTTACGTATTCCATTACCTTAACATACCAATCCCTGAATTATCCAATAGAAAAGCACGTTTGCTCTCAAGATCAAGCGAAATAACGATATCCGACAAGCCTGATGTATGCTGTAGCTTCTACTTGCCCTTTTTTGGTCCAAAATCGGCTTGTTTGTCATTAATATAAGCTTTATATCGTGACTGCTTTGGGATTATAATCGTTAACGTCATACTAATCGAATAGCATAGCCGAATTTCCTAAGGAAATCGGGGGAACCATAAAGTTGTCGGAATCGTTCAGCCTGCTGCAGCCAGCAGCGCTTCTGATCCGGCGGCATGGGGTGAATTTCTACGGTGAAACTTAATCTTCATCGATAGAATAGGGCTGCCTGTCCAGGCCCGAATCCGTCAGCTAACCTCGAAGGCGTAAATGGAACAGAACTCATCGCACGAGCACTTGGGTTTCAGTGCTTTTTTTTATGCTTAAATATAGGTAGTGCTCCATAATGACACACTGCAGAAGAAGGACAATGGATGAAGGTAGACTTTAACGTGTTGAAATGGTCACCCCCGCGCATACTGGTCAGCGGGTTTGCGCTTATTATATTGCTGGGAGCTCTATTATTATCCATGCCCTTTGCTTCTGCGTCTGGCGAGCGCTTGCCGTTCATGGACGCATTGTTCACGGCAACCTCGGCAACTTGCGTGACGGGGCTCGTCGTTGTGGATACAGGCACCTATTTCTCTGTGGCGGGCCAGGTCATCTTAATGTGCCTTTTCCAGCTTGGCGGTTTGGGTTTTATGACGATGGCGACGCTTATCGCGCTCGTCCTTCGCAAAAAAATTTCGCTGCGCGAGCGTCTGCTGCTTCAGGAAGCGATGAATCAGTCGAGCATGGAGGGGATAGTCAAGCTTATTCGGCGGGTTATTATTTATTCTTTATCGATTGAACTCATAGGAGCAGCGCTGTTTGCGTCTCGCTTTGCACTCGATATGCCGCTTGGCAAAGCGATCTATTTTGGTGTTTTTCACGCCGTATCGCTTTTTAATAACGCTGGCTTTGATATTTTTGGTGACTATCGCAGTCTCACCTTGTATGTCAACGATGCGGTCGTGAACCTAGCGGCGATGCTGTTGATTATAACCGGCGGCTTGGGATTCGTTGTCATGTCGGATTTGATGGAATACCGCAAAAACAAACGGCTATCCTTGCATAGCAAGGTCGTTCTCGCGACGACCGGAACGCTAATAGCCGTCGGCACCATCGTGATATTCCTATTTGAGTTTTCAAATGCTAAAACGCTGGGCTCATTGGATTGGGGCGGCAAAATATTAGCCTCCTTCTTCCAGTCGGTAACGCCAAGGACGGCTGGCGCGAATACGCTCGATTATACGCAGCTAAGGCAAGCGACCATGTTTTTCACGATCATCCTCATGTTTATTGGCGCATCCCCAGGATCAACGGGCGGCGGTATAAAAACGACGACGTTCGCTACTTTGGTTGGTGCCGTTATTGCGATGATCCGCGGGCGCGAGGATATCGTGCTGTTTCGTTACAGGCTCGGCAAGGACCGGATATTCAAAGCACTGACAATTACCTTAATTTCGTTGCTGCTGGTCATTATCGTTACGATGATTCTCTCCATGACGGAGGATAAAGCTTTTATCGAGCTGCTGTTCGAGGCTACGTCTGCGTTCGGTACGGTCGGTTTGTCGGTCGGCGTCACGCCCGATCTTAGCATAGTGGGAAAAATAGTAATTTCATTAACGATGTTTGCTGGACGGCTTGGCCCGCTAACGCTTGCTTATGCGCTTGGGCCTCGCACAGAAAAAGAATTGTACCGGCATCCTGAAGGCAAAATCACGATTGGATAGGAGAACTGCGCAAGTGGGAATGAAAAAGAAGCAATTCGTCATTATTGGTTTAGGCCGCTTCGGCTCTAGTTTAGGCCGGGAGCTCATTGAATTAGGCAATGAGGTGCTGGGTATCGACAAGGATGAGGAGGCTGTTCAGGAGATGAGCAGCGCCTTGACGTATGCCGTCTCGGCTGATTGCACCGACGAGGAAACGCTGCGTTCGCTCGGCGTCCGAAATTTCGATTGCGGAGTCGTTGCCATCGGCGACGACATTCAAGCCAGCATACTGACGACGATATTGCTTAAGGATTTAGGCGTGAAACAGGTTGTCGCCAAAGCGATGAGCGAGCTGCACGGACGTGTCCTGGAGAAAATCGGCGTTGACCGAGTCGTATATCCGGAGCGCGATATGGGGATTAGGGTAGCGCATCAGCTTGTATCTCCGAATCTACTTGATTATATCGAGCTCTCCAAGGAATACACGATCGCAGAGCTCGCGGTACCGCAGTGTTTGGATGGAAAGTCGCTGCATGACCTAAATCCTCGCGCCAGATTCGGCTGCAGCATCGTCGCGATCAATAAGCCGAGCGGCATCATTATTGCGCCGACGGCGACCGATGTGCTGGCCATGCGAGATGTCATGGTCATAATCGGTACAAATGAGCAAATCGAGGATTTCGAAGCGACGGTTATACGATAGTCTAAGAGCGGAACGGATTTGGAAGCTTATAATTGGAAATGCTGAAGGACAGCGGCCTATTAAAGGCTGATGTCCTTTTTGGTAGGGAAACGGGCTGCCAGCTCATTGATCCAAAGCCGGACGGATGGACTAAGCGCTGCGGAATCCGCATGGATGAGCGAGGTTGTCCGCTTCGTATCCTCGAGCTCCCGAATCGGTACGATGACAAGGTCGTTGTCTTCGAGAAGCTGGCTTCGCATATAGGATTTCGGCAGCAGCGTCGCAGCGCGGCAGGTATGAAGCAGACGCAGGATCGCTTCGAACGAATCGATCTCCATTCGAACATCCGGCTGGAGATGGTATTTGTCGAAGAGCTCGTCCGTAAGCAGACGGTACCAGGTGCCCTTGGAGAACAGAATCATCGGCATGCCGGTCAAATCCTGTATGCCAAGCGCACCTTTGTCGGTAATCACTTGATTGCGCGGCAGGACAAGCGAGAGGTGGTCCTCGAATAAGGGAATGCATCTTAATGTCGAATCCTCAATGCTCGAAGCTACGATGCCGATATCAGCCTTATGGTCACGGACAAGCGAGACGATTTCATGCGTCTTGCCGGTTATCGCTTTTATGTCGATTTCTGGATGGGTAGAGGTTAGGCGCTGAATGAGATCGGGAAGCGTCGTTTGCAGGGTCGTTAAGCTTGCGCCGATCGTAAGGGTAGTGTGACCCGTTGAGGTGAATTCCGATACCGTCTGCAAATATTTGCGATGCAGCTGTCGCAGCTCGAGAGCGTATTCGTAGGTCAGCTGACCAATGCGGGTCAGCTCTAGCCGTTTGCCGATGCGGCGGAATAAGGGAGAGCCGATCTCCTGCTCGAGCTTGGCGATTTTACGAGAGAGCGCAGGCTGCGAAAGATTGAGCAGCACAGAGGCTTTGTTCATGCTCGATTGCTCGACTATTACGGTAAAGACATGCATCTCTTCATTCATTGGTTGCGCTCCTTATGTCATTTTGTTATAAGAAATTATAAAAAATAAGCAATTCCATTATAAGCTGAAAAGGAGTAGGATGGGAAGTGTGGCTAATATGTGTCGACTTTTGTTGACGGGGGTACATGCTGGGGTTACAATGTAGAATGATTTGCCATGCGTAAAGGGCTGGTTGCTGCCGTGAGGCAGCGGGGCATTCCGTTTGCGCTGAAATATAAGCAATGTATAAACGGCTGTCCGATACATTCTTATATTTTAAAAAAAGCATGCTAGCACTCACAGTTTTGAAAGGAGAAGGAATGACATGAAAGGAAACTCGTATTTCTCGCGCAAGCTTCACTCGCTTCTCGGGATCATTCCACTCGGCGGTTTCATCGTCGTACATGGACTGACCAACTACCAGGCGTTTGAACGCGGACCGGAAGGCTTCGACAAAGGCGTACATTTGATTAACAGCTTGCCTATTTTGCCGCTGCTCGAGATTTTCGGCATTTACCTCCCGCTATTGTTTCATGGTATTTACGGCTTGTACGTCGCTTACCAATCGAATACGAATACGGGACGCTTCAAATACGGACGGAACTGGGCATTCACGGCTCAGCGCGTTACCGGGGTTATTACTTTTGTATTCGTTTTCTGGCACGTATACCAGACGCGGATGCAAGTATACTTCGGCAACATCACGCATGAGGAGCTTGGCTCTACGATGAATCAAATCGCGAGCAGCCCGACATATTTCGTGCTATACGTAATTGGCGTACTGGCAGCCGTATTCCATTTCAGCAACGGCCTTTGGGCGTTCCTGATCAGCTGGGGCATTACGATCGGCCCGAAAGCACAGCGTATTTCTTCTTATATTTGCATGGGCGTATTTGTTATCGTTGCAGCGCTGTTTATCCTTTCGCTTGTCGCGTTCAGAGGCGATGAATTCGCGGAAGCGGCAAGTGCGGCTTTGGCACTTACGAATATCGGTTAGTTTGTAGACAAGGAGCGAAGCGTAATGGCTAAAAATAAAATAATTATCATTGGCGGCGGACTAGCTGGCTTAATGGCTACCATTAAAGCGGCTGAAGCCGGCGTGCACGTCGATCTGTTCTCCATTGTGCCGGTCAAACGTTCCCACTCGGTATGCGCGCAAGGCGGCATCAACGGCGCCGTTAACACAAAAGGCGAAGGCGATTCTCCTTGGGAGCATTTCGATGATACGGTTTATGGCGGAGACTTTCTTGCGAACCAGCCTCCGGTCAAAGCAATGTGTGATGCAGCACCTGGCATTATCCACCTGATGGACCGGATGGGCGTTATGTTCAGCCGTACCTCGGAGGGCTTGCTGGACTTCCGTCGCTTCGGGGGCACGAAGCATTCCCGTACGGCATTCGCTGGCGCAACGACTGGACAGCAGCTTCTATATGCGCTGGATGAACAAGTTCGCCGGTGGGAAGCAGCAGGGCTTGTGAATAAATACGAGCACTGGGAATTCCTTGGCGCAGTAGTAGACGACGACGGCGTTTGCCGCGGCGTATCGGCGCAGGATTTGCGCTCTATGGAAGTACACACGGTTCGTGCGGATGCGGTTATTCTAGCATCAGGCGGCCCTGGCATTATTTTCGGAAAAACAACGAACTCGGTTATTAATACAGGTACTGCTGCGAGCGCGGTTTATCAGCAAGGCGTTAACTACGCGAACGGCGAATTCATTCAAATTCACCCTACCGCTATTCCGGGCGACGACAAGCTGCGCTTGATGTCGGAATCGGCACGCGGCGAAGGCGGACGGATTTGGACGTATAAAGACGGCAAGCCTTGGTACTTCCTTGAGGAGAAATATCCGGCTTACGGAAATCTCGTGCCTCGTGACATCGCGACGCGTGAAATATTCAGCGTCTGCGTCGATCAGAAGCTGGGCATCAACCAAGAGAACATGGTTTACCTCGATCTCTCCCATAAGGATCCGAAGGAGCTTGACGTTAAGCTAGGCGGAATCATTGAGATTTACGAGAAGTTCATGGGCGATGATCCACGCAAAATCCCGATGAAGATCTTCCCTGCGGTTCACTATTCGATGGGCGGCATGTGGGTCGATTACAATCAAATGACGAACATTCCCGGCTTGTTCGCGGCAGGCGAATGCGAGTATCAATACCATGGCGCGAACCGTCTCGGCGCAAACTCGCTGCTTTCCGCGATTTACGGCGGTATGGTTGCGGGACCGAAGGCAGTGGAATACATCAAAGGCTTGAAGAAATCGGCTGAGGATGTTGCTTCGTCCGTGTTCGACCGTGAAAACAAACGCCAAACGGATAAATACAACAGCATTATCAATATGAACGGCAATGAGAATGCATATGTCATTCACAAAGAGCTTGGCGAATGGATGACGAACAATATGACGGTTGTCCGCTTTAACGATAAGCTGGAGCAAACGATCCACAAGATCAAAGAGCTGAAGCAGCGTTATGCCAAAATCAACATCAACGACACGGCGCAATGGAACAACGCAGGCGTGGCATTTACCCGCCAGCTGTGGAACATGCTTGAGCTGTCGGAAGCGATGACGCTTGGCGGATTGCTGCGCAACGAGAGCCGCGGAGCTCACTACAAGCCAGACTTCCCAGAACGCGACGACGATCATTTCATGAAATCGACGATTGCGAAGTGGACGAAGGAAGGCCCGCAAATCTCATACGAGGATATCGACGTAAGCTTGATCAAGCCTCGTAAACGCGATTACTCGAGCGACAAGAAGAAAGGAGAATAATGATGGCTGAAACGACTGTAGCTACAAAAACGGTTAAGTTTATCATCACGCGCCAAGATACTCCTGATTCCAAGCCCTACACGGAAGAGTTCGAAATTCCTTACCGCGCAAACATGAACGTCATTAGCGGCTTAATGGAAATTCAGCGTAACCCGAAAAAGTCCGATGGTGCCAGTACAGCCCCTGTATGTTGGGACTCCAACTGCTTGGAGGAAGTATGCGGAGCATGCTCCATGGTTATCAACGGCAAACCGAGACAAGCGTGCAGCGCTTTGATCGATCAATTGGAACAGCCGGTTCGGCTTGCGCCGATGAGCACCTTCCCGGTTGTCCGCGACCTCGTTATTAATCGCGAGCGCATGTTTGGCGCCTTGAAACGCGTTAAGGCATGGATTCCGATTGATGGCACCTATGATCTTGGTCCAGGGCCTCGGATGGCTGAAACGAAGCGTCAATGGGCGTACGAGCTCTCCAAGTGCATGACTTGCGGTGTTTGCCTCGAGGCTTGCCCGAACGTAAACGATCGGAACAGCTTTATTGGTCCAGCAGCTATTTCGCAGGTTCGATTATTCAACGCTCATCCAACGGGCGAGATGAATAAAGAAGAGCGTCTGGATGCGTTGATGTCCGATGGCGGGATTGAAGGCTGCGGCAACTCCCAAAACTGTGTTCGCGCATGTCCGAAGGGCATTCCGCTTACCACTTCCATTGCTGCGATCAACAAGGATACAACCAAACATCTATTCAAAAAATGGCTTGGCATGTAGGTCATTTGCAATAACGAAACCCTCGGCTATCGGGGGTTTCTTTTTTCTTTCATATGATATTGATTATTATTATCAATGATAGTAGATCGAGAATCCTTTGTCAATTATGTAATGCAAAGGAGACGATAAAACAAAAAAAACCGCCTCGGCGGTTTCTTAGACGTATAGGAAAGTATACGAGATTGCTCATGCTTTCTCTATACGTTTCGCTGAAACGATGGCGGATATAGGAAGGAGGCCGTCAGGCGATTCTTCTTAAAATATAGGAAAGTATATCCGTGGGCTATACATTCTCTATATTTCTCGGAATGAAACGCGCCGCCAAGGACGGCGATAGCCGTTTCACCTTGCTTACATCCATTGTTCTCCCCATTTTTGAATGGACTCAATGACGGGCTCAAGCTCACGGCCTTTGCCGGTAAGTTCGTACTCGATGCGTACGGGCATTTCAGGATAAACCTGACGTTTGATAATCGTTATTGTCTCAAGCTCTTTCATCCGGTCCGTTAGCATCTTGTCGCTCATTTCGGGAATTTGTTCTTTGATCTCTTTGAACCGTTTCGGTCCGCCAAGCAATACCCGAATAATTCTGCCTGTCCATTTCTTACCTAATATGTCGGCTGCGGCTTCATACTTTGGGCACATTGTCGAATAATCCAACCGTATCACCCCGCTTTTTGTAATACTATTGTAGCATATCAACAAACTAAAAGTAAGTTCATTTGAGTGGGAATAGGTGTTATTTCAAAAAAATATATTTACTATATAAAAGTTAGACGATTAAAAGCAATAAAACGGCTTCAAAGCCGTATAACGACCAATCCGAGTATGGTGAAAGCAAAAGCGGCCCACTGCACGGCCGTGAGCTTCTCTTTGTAGACGATGATTGCGCCTGCGGTTACGACAAGACTGTTGGTTGCGAAGATTGGCGCAGCGAGATTGGCTTGGCCCGTTGCAAGAGCTGCCGCATATAGCTGTAGGCCGCCGTATGAAAACAAACCGGCAATGATGCCGAGCCAGAGCCCCGTGCGATCGGCGGTACGGGAGGCTACTGATTTAGCCGGAATGAGAAACCAACAAAGCGATAGCGCATAGGCAATGAATAGCAGAGGCGCGCTCGGAAGCCCGAGCTCGTCCGTTACCTTCAGGCCGCCATTGCGAACGGCGAACATGAGGATAGCGGTTCCAACGAGAAGAAACCAGCGTCTTTCTTTGATCGTGATCGGCTCTTTCCGTTTATGGGCGATAAATACGACCGCGAGCAGGAGCAATACAATTCCAATCGATTCCGTGGCGCTTAGCGGCTCTTGGTACCACCAGGTTGCCACGGCAATGACGATGATGATATTCATATTCGTAAGCGGCGACGTTAAGCTTGCGGGTCCGTAATGGAGCGCCTTCATAAAAAGCGCGTTGCCCCAAGCGGACCCGGCTCCGATAATGACGCCGGCTATCCATACTTGCGGATTGGCAAGCCAGCCCCATGTTCCCTCAAGCGCCGCATGTACGCCGAAGCCGGCCGTTCCGGATGCGTAAAGCCCGAGAAGCAGCGTCCTTGTGCTTCCGCCGCGCATTTGCGATACCTTCATCCACCAGCCTGCCAGTCCGAAGAGAAATGCGCTGCCGATGGCCGTAATGAGCCACATGGATGTCCAACCCCTCAAATTTGTTACACAAATGAAATAGTTCTGTTATCGTCTCATTACATAAGTGGGCTATTATAATAAACAAGACCCCCTTTTTTAATATATCCTTTGGGACCTGCATCGTGCAGGTCCACTTTTTTGTCTTTTTCTATGCGATCGGCACGATGATCTGCTGTCGCTTGCGGTAATAAACCCATTGCTTAAACCCGATTTCTTTTAATTTCTGCTGCACGAGCTCCCATTCGTCACCAACCCTGCTCGGAATGTGGGCGTCCGACCCGAAGGTAACGTTTACGCCGAAGTGGAGCGCCCGCTCGAGAATAGCATCCGAAGGGTACCAGCCTCCAACATATTTCGTACTGCCTGATGTATTGATTTCGATGGATACACCGCACTCTGCGACCGTCTTCAGCGTTTCATCGATTTCAGCGGTTGCCGGTATATCGGAGAACGACGGATAATATCCCTTCATCGCATCGATATGGCCCAGAATGTCGAACATGCCGCTTCGCGCGGACTGCTTGATCAGGTCGTAATAGCTTCGTTTCACAGCGACATGCTGCTCATCATCCAAGTCCTTCCAACGGTTTCTGTTGAAAATGCTAACATCGCCGACCTGATGAACGGAGCCGATCAAATAATCGAAGGGCACGCCTTCGTAAGCTTTTTTGTAGCTCTCGATATGCTGAGGGAAGAAATCGGATTCCATGCCCAGCAAAACCTCGATTTTACCCGCGTATTTCTCTTTTAAACGAAGCACCTCTTCGATGTAGTTCGCGAAATCGCTTCTAGCCATCGCAATGCCGGGAGAAGGCTGGTCATGCTCGTGATAAAAGTAAGGGGAATGGTCAGAGATGCCGATAACCTGAAGCCCTGCGTCAAGTCCGGCAACAATATAATCCTCAATATTTCCGTCTGCGTGCCCGCATCTTACATGGTGAGTATGTAAATCGAATTTCATGCTGTCCTCTCCTTATTGAGCTTCTATTTGAAGTTAACAATCTTAACTATTCGCTGCTGATGAAATGATGCTCAGGCATCCCTTTCAAATCGCTGAGAAATTGCTGCATTGCCGTATTAATATAGCGTCCCGATTTATATACGACACCTACGGGATGGCTCATATCGAGCTCGTTTAATTTAATCATCTTCAACGATCCGAGGCGCAGTTCATTCGCAATGGATAGCTTGGATACGACTGCTGCGCCTAAGTTGATTTCGACCATCCGCTTTACCTCTTCGCTGCTCGAAACCTCCATGACAACATTCGGCTGTACATTGTGTTTTCTGAAAATTTGATCGATGAACCTGCGTCCTAGCGTGTCCGGCGCAAGCATAATCATGGGTATGTCCTTAAGCGAATCAACGGTTGTATGAACAAGGCGGCTCATCGGATGCGCGGGTGAAACGACAAGCTCAAACGTATCATAATATAAGACGGAGGAGGTTACGTTCGGGTTTTTTTCGGTTAGGTATGTAATGCCGATATCAACGGAGCCGTTCTCGACGCTCGTCATCACTTGGGATGAGGGCATGGAATGTATGGTTGTTTTGATTTGAGGGAATTGATTCTGGAAATAAGATAAGACGCGTGGCAATATCTGAATCGCGATGGATGATGTCGTGCCGAGCAGGATATGTCCTTGCGGCGTAAGGTTCAAATCGGATAGCTTTTGCTTCAGCTCTTCTACGATCATTAGCACTTGTTCGGCATGCTCGAGAAAAACTCGTCCGTGATCCGTCAAAGTGACGGGCTGGTTGCGATCGATAAGGACCGTTTTGAATTCATCTTCCAAGCTCTTTATTTGTGCCGAAACGGCAGGCTGCGTCAGATTAAGGAGTTCTCCGGCCTTCCGGAAGCTCATTGTCTTGGATATCGTCAGGAGTGTTTCAAGCTGGCTAATATTCACGTCAATCCCCCTTTCAAAGGTACGAAATACTGGGCTGTGTCTTTCATTATTATAATGGAAAGAAGGAGCAACAGCAAAAAACGGGATGCCCCGCCTGAGGCATCATAGCCTCAGCGGACGCATCCCTTTTGGGCATAGCGAATGAATTCCTTAGAGCCATTCCTTCTTGCGGAAGATGAAGAACATGCTGATTCCGAGCACCAGCATAATGCCAAGCAGAATGTATGAGCCAAGCCTGAGATGAAGTCCCGGTATAAAGTCGAAATTCATCCCGTATATGCCGGTTATGAAGGTAAGCGGCATGAATATCGTCGTTATTGCGGTAAACACGCGCATGATTTCATTGGCTCGGTTGGATACGCTGGACTGGTAGGCCTCTCGTAAGTTGCCCATTAGATCGCGGTACGTATCGAAGGATTCGGCTATTTTTAATGCATTCTCGTAGATGTCGCTGAAATACTTCTGCAGCTGGTCGTCGATAAGCTTTAAATCCTTCTTATTCAGCGTTGCGATCACGTCGCGCTGCGGACCGAGTACCTTCTTCAGCCATAGGATCTCTCCGCGCAAGCCGATGATTTCGTTCAGATGCGACTTCTTGGTATGCATTAATATATCTTCTTCAAGCGCTTCGATGCGGTTATCGATTCGATCGCCTACAAGGAAATAATTATCGACGACGATGTCGACGAGGTGATAAAGGAAATAATCAGGACGGCTTACTTCTTGCTCCCACAGCACAGGCTTCAGAGAGCGCAGCTCGTTAATTTTTTGTTTCGTAACCGTTATAATAAAATGGCGGCCTAGAAAAATATTCAGCGCCCTTAGGAAGATTTCTTCGTCATCGAACCTAATGCTGTTTATCACAATGAAGTAATGGCTTTCGTAAATTTCGATCTTAGGACGCTGCTCCTCCTCGCTGAGGCAATCCTCAACCGCGAGATCATGCATGCTGAACAACGGCTGCAGGACAGCGAGATCCTCCACATCGGCATCAATCCAGTAAAAACCTTCCTTGGAGGGAATCAAAGTTTCATTAATATCATCGATGGTGGTAAAAATGCCATTGCTAACGAGACGTATTTTCATCCGGCGTTCTCCTTTCTTTCTTAGAGGAAACTGCCGGCTGAAATGGACTTGGCCGGCAGTAACCGTATTCGTTCGATTTCGGGCTTAGGTCTGTCGCCTTCCATGTCCGTTTGCACCCCTTTATCCAATGGAATAATTACTCGTAACGGCTGTTGCTTGCCATTAGGGGCACCAGCTCGTATGATCAAGAAATATAAGAACCGCATTCACGTTTGGAAAACGCATAATCCCTTATATTTCGAAATAATTCTTGTCTAGTATACTCCCGCACCAGCTTTACATTCAAGCACAAAAACGGCGGATTACAGCCAATTTGTTTCAGATCGCAAATGAGCTTCTTGACTCAAATGACGGAATGCATTAAAGTGATAGTGAAATGTAACCGCGGAAAATTGAATAGACTACTTTCTTATCAAGAGCAGGCGGAGGGACTAGCCCGATGAAGCCCGGCAACCGGCGTTAACACGCACGGTGCTAATTCTTGCGGAAGCATTTATGTTTCTGAGAGATGAGAGAGGCGGATGGCTTCTTTACTGAGCATACGACCTTTTCTCACAGCAGAAAGGGTCTTTTTCATGTTCAAGCGGTCATACTGCCTTTAGAGGAGTGATACCTATGCCAATTAAAGTTCCAGACAACTTACCGGCCAAAGAAATTCTTAGCAACGAGAACATTTTCGTGATGGATGAGACCATCGCCTATCAGCAGGATATCAGGCCGCTCCGCATTGCCATCCTTAATTTAATGCCGACAAAAGAAACGACTGAAACGCAGCTGCTAAGGCTCGTTGGCAATACGCCGCTGCAGGTAGAGATCGTGCTGCTGCACCCTAGAACGCATACTTCGAAAAATACGTCAGCCGAGCACTTGGAGTCTTTCTACAAAACGTTCGATGAGATTTCGCATGAGTATTATGACGGGCTCATCATAACGGGTGCACCAGTAGAGCAAATGCCTTTTGAGGAAGTAAACTATTGGGAAGAGCTGCAAGAAATTATGGATTGGAGCGCAAGGCGCGTTACGTCAACCCTCCATATTTGTTGGGGAGCACAAGCAGGTCTTTACCACCACTATAATGTACCGAAATATAATCTCGACAACAAAATATTTGGCGTCTACCCGCATGTTGTGGAAAAACGCAACGTAAACCTGCTTCGCGGCTTTGACGAAATGTTTTTCGTGCCGCAGTCGCGCCATACGGAGTTTCGCCGCGAGGATATCGAGCCGATTGAAACATTGGACATCTTGTCAGGCTCCTCCGATTCCGGTATTTATATTGTTGCATCGAAGGATGGCAAGCAAATTTTCGTAACCGGCCATTCCGAGTATGATCCAACCTCGCTCAAGTTTGAATATGACCGCGATAAAGCGAAGGGCCTGGACATCGAAGTGCCGAAAAACTATTTCCCGGGCGATAATCCAGAAAACATGCCTTTATCTACATGGCGTTCGCATGCGAATTTGTTATTCTCTAATTGGCTTAATTACTATGTATATCAGCAAACACCGTTTGATTTGGGTGGAGGCATTTAATTATATAACTAAGGGAGAGCTGCATAACCATGAAGATCGAGAGTCATTTAGCCCAGATTGGATCCATTAAAGAACCCGTTACGGGAGCGATTAGTTTTCCCGTCTATCAAGCGACTGCATTCCGTCATCCAAAGCTGGGTCAAAGCACCGGCTTTGATTATGCGCGTACAAAGAGCCCGACTAGAGCGGTGCTCGAAGAAGCAGCAGCGCAATTAGAAGCAGGAGACGCAGCTTTTGCCTGCAGCTCGGGCATGGCTGCCCTGCAAACCATATTCGCCCTATTCAGCCAGGGGGACCATCTGATCGTCTCGCTCGACCTATATGGCGGCACGTATCGCCTGTTGGAGCGGATAATGTCGAGATTCGGAGTCACGGCCTCTTATGTGGATACGAATGATATTGATGCCATGTCGGCCTTGTGGACGCCAAGCACGAAAGCGGTACTTATCGAAACGCCTACTAATCCGCTGATGATGATTACGGATATTGAGCGGGTAGCCGCATGGGCGAAAGCGAAGGGTTTGCTGACGATCGTGGACAACACGCTCCTTACGCCATTCTTTCAACGTCCGATCGAGCTGGGCGCCGACATCATCATCCATAGCGCGACCAAATATTTAGGCGGCCACAATGATGTGCTTGCCGGCCTGATCGTAACCAAAGGCAAAGAGCTGTCAGACGAGATGGCTTTCCTGCACAACTCAATCGGCGCGGTGCTCGGTCCCCAGGATTCATGGCTGCTAATGAGAGGCATGAAGACGTTGGCGCTGCGCATGGAACGCCATCAGCATAACGCGACGACCATCGCTAATTACTTGCTTGAGCACCCGGCTGTCGAGGATGTTTATTATCCGGCTCTGCCGCATCATCCTGGCCACGATATTCAAAATAAGCAATCCTCGGGCAATACGGGAATTTTCTCGTTCCGTCTAAAGGATGCCAGATATATCGAGCCCATTCTACGCCATATCAAGCTAATCGCGTTTGCGGAAAGCCTAGGCGGCGTAGAGTCATTAATGACTTATCCGGCCGTACAGACACATGCCGATATCCCGCTTGAAATACGTCAAGCAATCGGCGTGGATGATCGACTGCTTCGTTTCTCTGTCGGCATCGAGCATGCGGATGATTTGATTGCGGATCTTGCGCAAGCGCTGGCTGCCGCGAAAAGTGAAATCGAGGAGGTTCAGTAGCAGATGAGCACTGACAACAATAACAAAAACGCCCGTGATCGGCGTTTTGCAACGAAGCTGATTCATTTCGGCGCCGAGATCGATGAGCAGACCGGTGCTTCGAGCGTGCCGATTTTTCAGGCATCCACGTTTCATCACCATGATATTTTCAATCCGCCGCAATATGATTACAGCCGCTCCGGCAATCCGACGCGGCAAGCGCTTGAAGATTACATTGCGCTGCTTGAAGGCGGAGCACGGGGCTTCGCTTTCGCATCAGGCATGGCTGCGATTTCAACGACCTTTCTTCTGTTGTCCGCCGGTGAGCACGTAATCGTAACGGAAGACGTATATGGCGGAACCTACCGCTTGCTTACTTCAATTCTAGATCGTCTGGGCATTGAATCCACCTTTGTGGATATGACAGACTTCGAAGCGGTCAAAGCCGCGCTCAAACCGAATACGAAAGCGGTGTTCATGGAGACGCCTTCCAATCCGACGCTTAAAATTACAAATATCGCTCAAACGACGGCATGGGCGAAAGAGCATGGGCTGCTTACGATGCTCGACAATACCTTCATGACGCCGTATCACCAGCGTCCAATCGAGCTGGGCGTAGATATCGTGCTGCATAGCGCGACTAAGTTTCTAGGCGGTCATAGCGATGTGCTTGCTGGACTTGCGGTAACGGCTGATGAGGCGCTGGGCAAACGGCTCAAGCAGCTCCAAAACGGCATGGGCACCGTCCTAAGCGCGCAAGAGTCTTGGCTTCTGATGCGCGGCATGAAGACGCTGCAGATGCGTATGGAAAGCAGCGAGCGCAGTGCGCGCAGGCTGGCGGAATGGTTGTCTGAGCACAGTGAGGTAACCGCGGTTTATTATCCAGGATTGCCAAACCACCCAGGCAGAGAAATTCACGAGAAGCAATCGCTTGGCTATGGCGCGGTTGTGTCATTCGATGTAGGCAGCGGGGAGCGGGCAAAAGCGCTGCTAAGCAAGGTTCAAATTCCGCTTGTAGCCGTCAGCCTCGGCGCGGTTGAGAGCATCCTGTCTTATCCGGCGATGATGTCGCATGCAGCAATGCCGAAAGAGGTTCGGCATGCACGCGGAATTACAGACGGCTTGGTACGCTATTCGGTTGGCCTTGAAGATATTGAGGATCTGATTGAGGATTTGGATAACGCGCTTCGCCCTTAAATGGGACGAAATGAAAGAAAAGCACGGATGTTCATGCGAACATGCCGTGTTTTTCCTTATTTCAAGGCGAGAGGGCATCATATGGAAAGTGACTTCGGACTATGCTTTATGTTAGGATTAAGTAATGGATTGTTTACCTAGAATGGGAATAAGGAGGTCTTGCGGAATGGGAACGTTAGACCATATTTTGGATAAAGCATTGCGCGGCGAGCGAATTGCGCTCGAAGAAGGCATGGAGCTGTTAGCTTCAGATCAGATAGAAAAAATGGGGCATGTCGCGAATCAGATTATGCTGAAGCATCACCCCGAGCCAATTACGACCTTTGTCGTTGGCCGAAACGTCAATTATACGAATGTTTGCGATGTGTATTGCCGCTTCTGCGCTTTTTACCGTGCTCCAGGGTCCAAGGAGGGTTATGTCCTGCCTGACGAGACGATACTTAGCAAAATACAAGAAACCATTAACGTCGGCGGCACGGAAATATTGATGCAGGGCGGAACGAACCCTAACCTGCCGTTTACTTATTACTTGGATCTGCTTCGCAAGATCAAGCAGCATTTCCCTCATATTACGATGCATTCCTTCTCGCCTGCGGAGATCCAGAAGATGAAAGTGGTCTCCGACGGCCTTTCTCTGGATGAAGTAATCAGACAGCTGCATGAAGCCGGTCTAGATTCCTTGCCGGGAGGCGGCGCGGAAATTTTGGATGACCGTACCCGTCGCAAGATCAGCCGGATGAAGGGCTCGTGGACCGATTGGATGGACGTCATGAAGTCTGCCCACCGCCATGGCATGAATACGACTGCGACGATGGTATACGGTCTGGGCGAGACGGTTGAGGAGCGTGCGCTGCATATGCTCCGTATCCGTGACGCACAGGATGAATGCATAGCGAACAAATATGATTCAACCGGCTTCCTAGCCTTTATTTCATGGCCTTTCCAGCCGGATAATACGAACCTGAAGCTGGAGAAAGCGAAGCCGGAGGAGTATCTCCGTATCGTTGCGGCTAGCCGGATCATGCTCGACAACATTCCGAACTTCCAATCTTCGTGGGTGACGATGGGGCCAGAGATGGGCAAGCTTTCGCTGTCATATGGCTGCAATGATTTCGGCAGCACGATGATTGAGGAAAACGTGGTCTCGGCTGCGGGAACGACTCATAAAGTAAACATTGAACTTATCCTTGAGCTCATTCGCGAGGTTGGAAAAATCCCTGCTCAACGGGATACCAAATACAATATTTTGAAAATATACAATGAAGCCGACAAGGCAGACCTTGATTTCGTGATGCAAAACTAAGCCTGCTTAGAGCAAAAAGGTACGAAATAGACGTTTGCGCAGCTTTCCACCGTTAAGCGGGAGGAATGCCGCGCGGGCGTCTTTTTGTATATACGCTTCTTTTATTCCAATGTCTTCATCGTATATCCCCGTGCGCGGCACCATATACTGATAAGGAAGGAAAGGGGTGAGCTTATGGAGCTATTCACGGTAACATTGCCTGCAAGTCTCCAAAAGTCAGTGAGCAAGCTGAAGGAATTGTTGACGGAACAAACGCTAGTCGATTTACATATCGATTCAAAACTGGAGCAGCCAGCGTTCATCGCGTATGAACAAACCTCGGAGCTGACCATAAGCTGCGAAGCTATGCTTCCGCATTTCCAGCTGAAAGCTCACGGTCAAGCCGTATATCATGCGGCGGCTGCCGCAATTGCAGAATTTGTTGTCAGTGAAATGGAGCCTTCCATGCTGGCTGCTATTATACGAAAGAAATATCGCAACAATAGTGCTGCGGATACGGCAGCAATCGAGAAATATTGCCATGATCTGCTGCATGGCAAGGAATGGGATGGACTAGGTACCAAGTTTCTGGACGCGGACCGGCTCAGGCGGAAAAATAAGGTCGCCGTGGAAGCGGAGTTGTTTTTGCAAGAGCATACGTGGCTTAACGTAGATGGATTCACAACTTTCCGGTTAATCCCTTACCGCAAGGAATTGGCGGAAGTGGTGGAATATGCGCTGGATGAATACGTATTAGACAAACAATACCAGGAGTTTATATCCCTGCTGAAATATTTTGTGTTCCTGCAGGATACGAAGCTTCCGATGGTTCATTTGCTGCACAAGGGCGGCCATGATTTCATGTTGTACGATGACGCTTTTCAGCCGCTTGATCCTAACCCGCCGTCGGATCGCATTGTAGCGGAAATGCTCGAAACGGAGATGAATATCGAGGATATGGTGATTAGCTCGCTCATAGCCGTATCCCCTAAACATATTACGATCCATACCAGGCAGCCGGATATGCAGGTAATCCGAACGATCGAAACGATTTTTGACCAGCGCGTTACCGTCTGCGTTCAATGCGTTTCGTGCAGCAGCAGCCTGGATGAGCTCGTTCAGCCGTGACAATAGCCTTGACCAATTAAACAAGCCGGGCTATAATAATCTTCATATGAAATCTAATCAGCAATGACAAAGACATGCTTCTGCTTACGATGTTAGGCCCAGAGAGAGGAAACTTGGCTGCAATTTCCTTCCATAATGTCCGCAGATGTACCCCTTTGAAGCTGTATGGCTGAACCTGTAGCAATCTTTGATGAAGATGCTGCGGCAGTATGCCGTACCGGATATCTCCGTTATCGGATATTACGAGGACTGCAATGAGCATGGAGCAACGCTTGCGCAGTCGAAGTAGGGTGGAACCACGAGCATACAAGCACTCGTCCCTTTTTAGGGATGCGTGCTTTTTTTGTGCTCTTTTTTGCTTGTGGATAATGAAACATCGATTCGTTTGCTAACTAATTGGAGGATGAACAACTATGGCTATTCATATCACATTGCCAGACGGCGCAGTAAGAGAATACGCTGTCGGAACAACCATTGAGGAAGTGGCGGGCTCCATTAGCCCAGGACTTCGTAAAAATGCAATTGCGGGGAAAATCGACGGCAAAGTGGTCGACGTATACACGCCAATCGAAGCGGATGCAGCCATTGAAATCGTGACGGTTGAATCCGCTGACGGTCTCGAAGTATACCGCCATAGCACGGCGCATTTGCTCGCGCAGGCGATTAAGCGCATATACGGCAACAAAAACGTTAAGCTCGGCATAGGACCGGTCATTGAGGATGGATTCTATTACGATATTGATATGGAGCAATCGCTCACGCCCGAGGATCTCGTGAAAATCGAGAAGGAAATGGACAAAATCATTCAGCAGAACCTAGATATTCGCCGCAGAGTCGTAAGCAGGGACGAGGCGCTTGCGATCTTTACGGAGCTGGACGACAACCTAAAGCTGGAGCTTATCCGCGATCTGCCCGTGGAATCGGTTATTACCATGTACGACCAAGGCGAGTTCTTCGATCTTTGCCGCGGACCTCATTTGCCATCTACAGGACGTATCAAAGCGTTTAAGCTGCTGAGCGTAGCAGGGGCGTATTGGCGCGGAGATTCCAAAAACAAAATGCTGCAGCGGATTTACGGAACGGCATTCCCGAAAAAAGCGCAGCTGGACGAGCATCTTCATTTCCTTGAGGAAGCAAAAAAACGCGATCACCGCAAGCTGGGGCGCGAGCTCAAAATGTTCACCTTCTCCCGCGAGGTCGGCCAAGGCTTGCCGCTATGGCTGCCTAACGGCGCGAAGCTTCGCAGAACGATGGAGCGTTATATCGTTGACCTTGAAGAGAGATTAGGCTACGAGCATGTGTACACGCCTGTGCTTGCGAACGTGGAGCTATACAAAACATCGGGTCACTGGGAGCATTACAGCGAGGATATGTTCCCCAAAATGATTATGGACAACGAGGAGCTTGTGCTCCGTCCGATGAACTGTCCTCACCATATGATGGTGTTCAAAAGCGATATGCGCAGCTACCGTGACCTGCCCGTGAGGATTGCCGAGCTTGGAACGATGCACCGGTATGAGATGTCGGGTGCGCTGACAGGCTTGCACCGCGTACGTGCGATGACGCTTAACGATGCACATATCTTCTGCCGTCCGGATCAAATTAAAGAAGAATTCGCGCGCGTCGTCAACCTGATCCGCAAGGTGTATGAGGACTTCGGCATCAAGGAATACCGTTTCCGTCTATCATACCGCGATCCAAAGGATACGGAGAAATATTTCCAAAACGATGAGATGTGGGAAATGTCTCAGCGCATGCTTCGCGAGGTTGTCGAGGAGCTGGAGCTTCCATTCTTCGAAGCAGAAGGAGAAGCTGCGTTCTATGGTCCCAAGCTTGACGTGCAAATCAAAACTGCGCTTGGAAAAGAAGAGACTTTGTCAACGGCTCAGCTGGACTTCCTGCTTCCGGAACGCTTCGAGCTTGAGTATGTAGGCGAGGATGGCAAGAAGCACCGTCCTGTCGTTATTCACCGCGGCATCATCAGCACCATGGAGCGTATGACTGCTTTCTTGCTGGAAAACTTCGCGGGCGCGCTGCCGCTTTGGCTGTCTCCCGTACAAGCTAAGGTTATTCCGGTTTCTACAGCCTATGAAGGTTACGCTCGCAAAGTTGCGGAGCAGCTTCAAGAAAATGGCATTCGTGTCGAGAGCGATCTTCGCAATGAGAAGCTCGGCTACAAAATTCGCGAAGCTCAGCTGGAGAAAGCGCCATACATGCTGGTCGTAGGCGAGAATGAAATGCAAGCGGAGGCGGTATCCGTGCGCAAACGAGGCGAGGGCGACTTGGGTGCAATCCCAGTGACTGAGCTGATTACGCAGCTGCAGAAGCAGATTGCAGACAAAGAACAATAATCATGTACGCATAAAGCTTGGGCCACTGGGGCATTATTCTTCTGAGGAGGAAGCAAACCAGATGGCCACAAGCTTTTTTTATTTCAGAAGAGGTTTTACTTTGTTGCTGCTTATTACTGTTTTTGTGATCGGTATAAATACAATGAAGTGCTCAGCGCAGGCGGAGCATTCCCATCCGAAGAAAAGTGCCAGTACGAGTGCTAGTCAAGACTCCAAAACGGGTAAGGCATCGCCAATGAACGCGGAGAAGCCCGCTAAGGTAGAGGTTGTCGCTACCGGATATACGGCAGGCGTAGAATCGACGGGTAAACGCCCGGGGCATCCGCAATACGGAATCACCTATTCCGGCGTTAAGGTGCGCAGAGATCAGGTGTCTACGATTGCTGCCGACACGAGATTGTTCCCGATCGGAACCTTGCTCTATATCCCTGGCTACGGTTATGGCGTTGTGGCGGATACCGGATCTGCGATAAAAGGGAAACGCATCGATTTGTATTTTGAAACGATCAAACAGGTATACGAGCAATGGGGCAAGCGAACGGTGGATGTAGAGGTGCTTCGGATCGGAACGGGCAAGCTCTCACAGGCTTGGCTTAATCAAATCAATCAGGCAATTGAAGCAGGAAAGCCTATCCCACAAACGTATTTAGAATCGTAAATAGCCCGTATAATAAACGCCGATTCCGCCATACTATCTTTAGAACGGGGAGGTGATTATAATGGCTAAAAACAAAAACAACAAAGCCCAAAACAACCAATACAATGCGGAATTCGCAGAAGAATTGAACCAAAATAATGCTGCTGGCAAACAAGCAGCAAACACAGCGCAACAAAAAGCTGAGAAGTAATATTTTTTGCCATGTAATAACGTGAGCGAAAAGAGGAGCCCTAGCGGTTCCTCTTTTCTTTTGCCCTATGCTGATATATAATTTAGGGAAATTTTGTATCAGCATGCGAGAGGAGCAATAAACCTGACATGAGTCCCACGACCAGTTGGTTTTCTCGGAATACGAAAGCCCGTTCGGCTGCTTCAGCAGAGGCGGCTGAAACGGTTAAGATGACACGCTTGTTGAATGAATCCGTCGTCATATCCGACCAATTAAACGCTGCTGTACACGAGGTGGATCAATCTGCGAGCCGCTTGACTGAAATTGCCGATGTCTCCTCAGAGCATGAACAGAAGCTGCGGTCGAACAGTACGCTTGCGATGAGCCGAATTGAGGAAGCGTTCTCTGCGCTGCAAGAGGTTGCCTCGGCAGCCGAGCAGATCAGCGGGACATCATCGCATTTGAATACGAAGAGCAAAGAGACGAAGGAAGTAGTCCTTGACGTAGTCCGTTCATTGACTAGCACGGATGAAGTCATGCAGGATCTGAACCGCAATAACCAATCCATGGAGGAGCATATCCATCAGTTAATCGAGCAAACCTCCCATATTAACGAAATCAATCAATTTATACAAGAAATCGTATCGCAAACCTCACTGCTGGCTTTGAACGCTTCCATCGAAGCGGCTCATGCCGGCGAATATGGACGGGGTTTTTCTGTCGTTGCCCAGCAAATCAAAAAACTCGCGGAGCAGAGCGGGGAAGCAGTTAAGCGCTCTTCTTCCATTGTTGAGCAAATTGAAGGCAGGGTGAAGCAGGTCGTGGATGCGGTCGACAGAGAAAAGCACTCCGTTGAACGAGGAGTTGCGGAAATGACCGTAAATCGAGATCGCATGGATCTTATTTTCTCTAGAATCGTAGAAGTCGATGAGCTTGTCGAACAGACGAGCGCAGCCAGCAAGCAGCAAACCGACCATATGACCGAATCGACGCTTATGTTGAAGGATGTCGTCGATTCCGTTCATGACACGCTTCAAAGCGTCGATAACACGCTTGAGATGACAGAGCTGCAGCGTGAACAAATCGGCCATATGAACCGAATCAGCCAAACCCTCAAACGATCGTCCTCGGATCTGTCGCTAGCGATTGAGCAAGTAGGCGTTCGCCAAGAGAACCGTGAGATCAAAGTGAATGTTGCATCCGTTTTGGAATGGCTGAGATTGGCAGCTGCGGAATTGAAGCTGGCACAATTAAGCCAAGCCGAGCATGAACCGAAGCTTACGGCATTGCTGAAATCAAAACCCGAGATAGAGGCGATTTGGTCTAATCGGGCTGACGGTTCCTTTGTCTTTTCTTTGCCGGAAGCAGGGCTTATGAATGCAAAGGGAAGAGAATGGTGGAAACGGGCAATGGCGGGACAGAACTTTCAGTCTGAGGTTTATGTTTCGGCAATAACCAAGCAGCTATGCTTGACCGTCACGGTGCCTATCTACCGTGAGGATGGCAGCGTAGCAGGCGTGATTGGCGCAGATATTTCCATCGCGTAAAAAACAGTTTTCAACGATCCTGATTTGTTGTATGATTACATATGTAAGAAATAATAACATGACAAGACAGGTGAATTCTCATGACAGATCCGATCATTCATTCAGGCTTTGTAATTGCTGCCCATCATCGTAAAGCGGGCGAGGTTTTTCCTTTTATTGATGCCTACGTAGCTAAGAAAGAGCAGGAAATAGCCGAAATTGAACAGATGGTTGAGCGTTATGAGAAACGAAGGCTGATGGAAGACCGTGCTTATCAATCGATGTCTACGCTAAGAAGAATGCTGACAGGCAAAAAGCCTGATCACCATTTGGCTGTTGAATATATCCATTTCGTAAGAAAGCCGATGGAAAAGGTTCGCGCTCTGCGCCTTGAAATCGAAAGTGCCCGTTCCATTAAAAACGTAGCCGCCCCTACGGATATCGTTACCGTTTCCTACGAGCTTGCCAACGAGATGAACGAATAACGAATGTGGCTTTGTGAAGAAGGAATAATGAACGTGGCTTTGTGAAATAGGGATACTGAATGCAGTTATAGAATGAACGAAAGCAATCGTGGTATTAAGGTGAACAAAACAATTGCAGGGACAGGATCAGGCCTAATGAAACCAGCCGCATATAGATAAAAAGAACCGTCTTTGCCACTTGGCAGAGACGGTTTTTTGTGTTTATTTGCTGTTTCTCAAGCGATCGAAATCGAGGAAGTCATGCTCTTGGCTGTAAGCGGGTACGCCGTGTATGCCGACATCAAGCCCGATAAGCTCCTCGTCCTTGGATACGCGGACAGGCATCACTTTACGAATGAGCCATAGCGCACCCCATGTAAGAAGGAAGCCCCATACGGAAACCGTTACGAGTCCTAGCGCTTGTACGCCTAGCAGATTGAAGCCTCCGCCGTAAAATAATCCGTAATACCCTTTTCCCACGCCTTCGGTTAATTCAGGAAGCGCGAAAAGGCCAACTGCGAGAGTACCGATGCTGCCGCTTACGCCGTGAACAGCAAAGGCGCCAACAGGGTCGTCTACCTGCCTGCTCTCCAGCCATTCCGTCACAAGCACCATCGCAATACCGGATACAGCTCCTATTCCGATTGCGGCAATGTCGGAAACGAATGCGCAGCCTGCGGTAATTCCGACTAGACCGGCAAGCGAACCGTTAATGACCATAGGGGGATCCGCTTTCTTATAGCGGAACATAGTGAACAGGATGCAAGTCGCGCCGCCCGCAGCAGCGGAGAGCATCGTTGTAATGGCGATATGGCCGATTGAACCGTTTGTAGCGCTAAGCGTACTTCCCGCGTTGAAGCCGAACCATCCAAACCACAGGATAAACGCGCCAACAGAAGCAAGCGGCAGATTAGATGGCGGTACAATGTTTACCTTGCCGTCAGCGCTGAATTTGCCTATTCTCGGTCCGATAAAGATTGCGGCTGCCAGCGCCGAGAATCCACCCAAAGCATGGATAACGGCAGATCCCGCGAAGTCAATCATGCCCAGCTTCCCGAGAAAGCCGCTGCCCGACCAAACCCAGTGACCGGCAAGCGGATAAATAAAGCCCGTCATTGCGATGGTTAAGAGAATATAAGCTCTGAAATTGATCCGTTCCGCAACCGCTCCCGAAACGATGGAGATGACGGCGATTACGAATGCGCACTGGAATAACCAATACGTTTCGTGAGTAATATTTAAGACAATGTGTGACAGGTCGCCATTAATGAGAAAACCGGTTGTTCCGATTAAACCGCCTGCATCTTGTCCGTACATGAGAGCGAATCCAAAAAAGTAAAAAACGAGTGCGCCGAAAGCGATGTCGACAAACACCTTCATGATAATGCTGACGGCATTCTTCTGCCTGACAAATCCCGCCTCAAGCAAAGCGAAGCCGCCTTCCATTAGCAAGATCATGGCTGCTGTCAAAACGACCCATATCGTATCCAGTCCCTTTGACAGTTCGATAACGTCCATTGCTTCATCTCCTGTTCCTTCATTTATGCATAGTTGTCTCTATTATCCTAATCCGTTCATCATTATAAATAGAAGAAGTGAGCAATGTCAACGTACGAAGTGATGTTTCATGACGCATGTTAGGTATGAATTGGATAGAATCAACAAAAGCTCCGTCTAGAGACTGATTGCGATTTCAATCGGCCGTCCCTTTTTCTATTGATTCCCGTCCGTTATACTATGATTATCAAACTAAGATGGAATCGTAAGGAGCTGGAGCCGCATGAACGGAAATTTCGCAAACCGGTTGTTCACCGGGTTAGTCATCATTGCAATTGGCGTATTGTTTTTGCTTAGGCAGACAGGTCATGTGACCTTTGATATTGGTTATGTGATTTCCACGTATTGGCCTGTTGCGCTCATTATTGTCGGAATACGCGGCTTATTGTCCTGCAGGTCAAACGGCTCGGGCTCGAGCTGGTGGGGAGCCGTCGTAATGGTGATCGGCTGTATATTCCTAGGCCGGAATTTAGATCTATTCTCGTGGTCGATTGGCGATATTGTTCCTTATATTTGGCCAGTTGTCGTTATTTTAGTCGGTATTAATCTAATCTGGAAACCTAAATCAAAGTTTCAGGCGCCTCCGACGGATGATTGGAAGTCCTATCAGCCTTATTCGGAAGCTGCAGCGGTTCCGCCGGCTCCTCCCCTTCATCCGGATCCCACCAAAGAGCCCCTTGAGGCTCCGAAGCAGGAAGGGAAGATGGAAGGAGAGGCTCATAAATCCTATGACGCATTCCCATCCGGCAAAAAGGAATTCAAAGAGTGGAAAAACCATTATAAAGCAGAGCTCAAAAAGAACGCGCATGATTGGAAAAGAAACCATAACCATAAAGAGCATGTTGAGTGGTGGAGCCACGGTGATTCAAGTGTCCAGACCCGTTCCGGATTCATCGGCGATATTCACATTGGCCATGATTATTGGGATCTAAAGCCGCTTAATATCTCGCATTTCATCGGCGATACCGTGCTTGATTTGACGAAAGCCCAGGTTCACCCAGGCGAGACAAAAATTCATATCTCTTCCTTTATAGGCGACGTGAAGGTATATGTACCGAATGATTACGAGGTGGGCGTGCAGGTTATATCGAGCGCTTTTATCGGTGACGTGAAAATATTGGGCCAGAAGGAAGGCGGATTATTCACGAATATCAATATCCAGTCACCTTCGTATCAAGAAACGGACAAAAAAATCAAGCTGATCGTCAGCACGTTTATTGGTGATGTGCGTGTCACGAAGGTAGGGTGATCGGAGATGATGGTTCGTTTTCTGCGAAGCGGCAAGTGGGAGCTGATCGGCATGTTCGTTATTGCCTCTGTTTTTTCCCTTGTGCTTGGCGCGGTTACCTGGCTCGGACTAATCCATGAAGCAGGAAAGACGGAAGTGCGCCTTGGGGCGGCCTCCGTCTTCCTGCTTGTGAGCGCGGCTTTCGGTTATTGGGCAGCACAGCGAATCGGACGCCGGATTGATACGCTGCATTTGTCGTTAAAGCAGGCCGCTAATGGCAATTACGGCATTCGGATCACGGAGGGCGGGCATAATTCGTTTATTGAGGTTTATCGGGAATTCAATGAGCTTGCCGGGCAAATGGAAGAGAAAATGAAATGGCTGCAAATGCGCGGCGAGGAATATGTCATGACAGAATCTGCTTCTAATGAAGCAGCGGTTCTGGAGGAACGCAAGCGGCTTGCAAGGGATTTGCATGATACGGTAAGCCAGCAGCTCTTTGCGATTCATATGTGCGCTTCCTCACTCCCGAAGCTGCAGCAGGTCGATCGAGAGCGTGCCGATTCCGTTCTGGAGCAGCTAGTCAACATGTCCAATCTGGCACAGAAGCAAATGAGAAATTTTATCGCTCAGCTTCGTCCAATGGAGCTTGAAGGAAGAACGTTATATGAAGCGCTGGATAAGTGGTTTCCTGATTATTGCCGGCAAAACAAGCTGCAGGGCGAATTGGAATGGCGTTTGAAGGAGCGCTTGTCCGAAGCGAAAGAGCATCAGCTGTTTCTAATCGCACAGGAAGCGATGGCTAACATCGTGAAGCATGCTGGCGCATCAGGCTGTACGTTAACGCTCACGGACAATGAAAGGCAGGTTGTGATGATTCTGCAGGATGACGGGATCGGATTCAAGCCCGATGAGGTCAAAAGAGGCTCCTATGGTCTTTCTACGATGCAGGAAAGGGCGCAAAAGCTTGGCGGAGCGGCAGAAATATGGAGCAAGCCTGGCGGCGGAACCAGAGTAAAAGTTACGATACCTAAGATGCTGAGGGGAGAACTGGAAGAGTGAGCGGAGCAGAGCAAATTAAAATTATGATTGTTGATGACCATGACATGGTCAGAACCGGTCTTCGGACGTATTTGATGCTGGAGCCCAAATTTCAAGTGATTGCGGAGGCAAGCAACGGACAGGCAGCTATCGACTTTCTGGATTCAAGCTCGGACGACAAACGCCCGCAAATTATTTTGATGGATCTAATGATGCCGGGCATGGACGGCATTGCCGCCACGAGAGCGATTATTGCCAAGCATCCGGATATGAAGATCGTCATGCTGACGAGCTTTCTGGAGGATGATAAGGTTTATGGCGCGATCGAAGCCGGTGCTGTCAGTTATGTGCTTAAGACGGTTTCCGCAGAGGAGCTTATCTATGCCATTAGCGGCGCTTTCAAGGGAATGCCCGTGATGACGGCGGATGTATCCCAAGCATTAACGAGAGGGCTTAGGCAGCGTACGGCGCAATCGGGAGATGAAGGCCTAACAGAACGCGAGAAGGAAGTGCTGCTGCTTATTGCCGACGGCCAATCGAACAAAGAAATTGCTGAAGAGCTGCACATTAGCATCAAGACGGTGAAAACGCACGTGAGCAATCTCTTAATGAAGTGCGAGCTGGATGATCGCACTCAGCTGGCCGTTCTCGCCCATCGCAAGGGCTGGGCGAATCGCACATAAAGGAAGATATAGGCGGGCATACTACCTCTAGCCGAATGAAGCTGAGAAATATGCTAGGGGAAGGAGCACCTTTCATGATACCGATATCGTCCGTGCTGGAGTCGCGGGAGCAACATTTTCTACAAACGAAGGAGCTGCTGGAGTCCAGGCAATTCACGCTCGGGGGCAACTGGGAATACGACGGAGGTTCATTTGACCGATCGCTTGATGAATCGCATAAAGTATGGCTTCGCATACCTTTCGAGGTGGTAGCCGGGCATATCGATATTGGTGAAGCCGACAATGAGGCGACGATCAAGATGGGCACGCCATACGTGCTGAAGCATCTTTACCGGGAAGGAAATGATCCAGAAGCATCGGTGCGCGTCGCCGGCGCGCTGTTCGATCAATTCCAAGCGCCAACCGATCCAGACGCCCATATTGAGCCCGAATGGATTGATCAGGCTAAAGCGGCTCTTGCTGAAGTGGAGCAGCTTTTCCCTCATTAAATACAAAAACGTACACAAGGAAAACGTTTCCAAAATCACTTTGGGGCGTTTTTTTTATTTCTGTTTAAATTCCTTTTAAGTTTGTTTTAAGGTAGAATGTGCATGATAGAGCTATACCAAATAACAGGCTGCGTGCGAGAAGACAGCACGGGAGCATGATGCAATAAGATTCAAGGAGGAGAACGGACATGGATGATCAAAACAACAAAAAGGGCTTTGATGATTTCTTTCAAAAAAATGATGAGGAGCAAGGAGCGCCTGAAAGCGTTGATAGCAGCGTAAACGAAGAGCCGCAAGCGGTATCTGATTCTCAGGAGCAAGCAGCTAAGCCCTCTTATTATTATTCTTACGGACCTTTTAAAGCGAATGCTCAAGAAGGCGCTAATGCTGCCAATCAAGGTCCAAGCCTAGAGAAGCCTAAGCTGATTCAAGACGAGCCCTATGGGGACATACAGCGAAGCCAACCCGATGCTCCGCATTCGCAAGGCGCACTGCCGGAAGCGGAGCAGGCAAGGCCGCAGGCTCCGATCCAATCGCCAATTCGTTCGTTTAATCCATCTCCGCAGTCTGCAAAGGGACCTTGGCAGGTTCGCGAGACGAAACGAACTTCTTTTAAGGCGGTATTCGCATCGTTTCTTGCAGGCGTAATTCTTGTAGGATCATTGATGTACACTGCCGACTTAAACAATTGGTTTACGAGCGAGCCGGCTGCTGCCAATACTACGCAATCTAGCGGAACGGGCTCTGCGGCATCGGCAGGAGCGGGTAGCGCAAGCGGAGCAGCGACAGTTGCTGCCAGACCTGACAACATCGCTCAATTGTTCGAGACGGCTAGTCCTGCTGTCGTGAAGATCGAGACCTATGTAAATCCGGCTAAGCGAAGCAATAGCGGCAGCATGCTGGACGATTCCTTTTTCAGACAATTTTTCGGAGATGACTATCCAGGTACGACAGAGCCTGAAGCAGGAACCAATCAGGATGACAGTCAAATGCAGCAATCAGGAATCGGTACAGGTTTTTTCTTTGAATCGACCGGTTATATCCTAACGAATCAACACGTTGTGGGCGAGTCCGATCAAATTAAAGTTATCGTACAAGGCTACGATAAGCCGTTCACCGCTGAATTGCTTGGATCAAGCTATGATCTGGATCTAGCCGTACTTAAAGTGACAGGAGACAAAGCGTTTCCGACGCTGCCGCTTGGCAACTCCGACAACATTAACATTGGCGATTGGGTTGTGGCGATCGGCAATCCGTACGGCTTCGATCATACGGTAACGGTAGGGGTGCTTAGCGCGAAGGAGCGTCCTATCGATATTCAAGATGCACAAGGCGAACGCAAATACGAGCATTTGCTGCAAACGGATGCTTCTATTAATCCCGGAAACTCAGGCGGTCCGCTGCTGAACGTGAACGGAGAGGTAGTCGGCATTAATACAGCGGTAAGCTCGCAAGCGCAAGGTATCGGCTTTGCGATTCCGACAAGCACGATCCAGGAAGTGCTGGAAAATCTTAAAAACAACACTACGATTCCTAAGCCGGCTGTTCCTTATATCGGTGCGGAGCTGCAGGATGTAACGGCAGATATCGCGAAGCAGCTTGGCATGGATACGGTAGAAGGTTCTATCGTACGTAATGTATATTATAATTCTCCGGCATATCTAGCCGAGCTTCAGCAATTTGACGTTATTGTCGGAATCGACGGCAAGAAATATGGGAACACGCAGGAGCTTATTGCCGCGATACAAACGAAGAAAGTCGGCGATAAGGTCGAGTTGAATATCGTACGCAAAGGCAGCGCTATGAATTTGCAGGTTGAGATCGGAGATAAGAATTTATCGGCCGCTCAATAAGATTAAAAGATTGACGTACGGCAAAAAGCGCAGAGTGACAGATGGCTCTGCGCTTTTTGCTGCAAATAAAGGGGATACGCAGATGAGACAGCATATTGTGGTGGTAGATGATGATGACAAAATTATTTCGTTGCTTAGAAGAAGCTTGGCATTCGAAGGGTACGAGGTGACAACGGCTTCAAACGGCATGGAAGGACTGAAGGTGCTGCTCAAAGCCGAGCCTGACTTGCTCATACTCGACGTTATGATGCCACAGGTGGATGGCTGGGAGGTTTGCCGCCGCGTGCGCGAGAGCGGAAGCACCATTCCAATCATGATGCTGACAGCAAAGGATGACGTCATTGACCGGGTAAAGGGGCTTGACCTTGGGGCAGATGATTATTTGGTCAAGCCATTCGCGCTCGAAGAGCTGCTCGCCCGCGCCCGCGCGCTGCTTCGCCGCAAGTCTGATAAAATCGAGCAATCCAGCAATCAGCTATTATATGAAGATTTAATATTGGACATGGATGCGAGAGAGGCGATTCGCTCCGGTCGCCGGATTGAGCTTACATCGAAGGAATATGACCTGCTTCTGCTGTTTATGCAGAATCCGCGCCGCGTGCTTACCCGTGATGCGATTATGGAGAAAATATGGGGCTATGATTTCAGCGGCGAATCGAACGTGCTTGAGGTATATATTGCGATGCTTCGCCAAAAGGTAGAGGACGGAGGCAAAAACCGGCTTATTCAGACGGTTCGCGGCACCGGCTATGTGCTTCGCGGAGAGGCGGGTTAGGCATATGTCAATAAGGCTAAGGCTTACGTTATGGATTTCGGGCTTGCTAGCGGTTACGATGATCGTTTTTGGCATCGGCATTTACTTTTTCGTTAACTGGAATACGTATGCTGAGATTAAAGAACAAATGAGAGTTCAAGACAGCAAGATAGATGTGATCGGGGCAACGAATTTTTTGGATCAAACGTTAGACTTAATAGTAGGCCCTCAATTTCGCATTGAAAAGAAAGACATGTTCATTCAATTAGTGAATTATAAAGAAGGCGCTATCAAGCAGTCGAACAATTTTCCCTATGAATTCGTCATTACCTACCCTGAAGCGAAAACGAATCCGAAAAAGGGCTTTGTAAAAACGCATGTCGTCATTAATAAAAGCAAATACTCGATGCTGACTTACCAGCGGCCCTATTATTTAGATAAAGATTTGGTAGGACTGGTTCAGGTTGCCGTATTTTCGTATAACGAGGAGAGGTTTTTAAGCGGGCTCCGTACGATTCTCATATTCTCCTCATTAGCAGTCGTTTTTATCGCATTCACGGTAGGACTATTCGTTGCTCGCCAAGCCTTGCGGCCGATTGAAAGGGTAATTCGCGCCACGGAGCAAATTGAGAACGGGTCGGACCTTAGCGTCCGAATACCGGCATTGGGGCCGAAGGATGAGATCGGCAGGCTGGTCACAACGTTGAATATCATGTTGGGGCGACTTGAAATGGCGTATAATGAGCTTAATGAAGCCTATAAGGCACAGCGAAGGTTCGTATCCGATGCGTCGCATGAGCTGCGGACGCCGTTAACGACGATTAGAGGCAATATTGAGCTTCTAGAGCGGATGTGGATGAAGGTAAAGGAAACGAACCAAAATGCGGAAACCGGGGAATGGATGCCGCTTGATCTAGATCGGTGGGAAATGTCGAAGGAATCGATGAGCGATATTTCAGCCGAAGCGACCCGAATGAGTACGCTGGTGAATGATCTGCTCGCGCTAGCAAGGGCGGATGCAGGTTATACGATGGAGAAGACGCCGCTTGAGCTTATGCCGCTTACGGAGGAGGTTGTCCGCAGGGCGCAGCTGCTTCCGCGAACGGCGAATTGGGAGGTCGGCGATCTTTCTGCGCTTGTTGGCGTTCGCGTGAACGCGAATCATAATTATTTGCAGCAGCTGCTGTTTATTTTTATTGAGAATGCGTTCAAGTATACCCCGGAAGGATCGATAGAGCTAAGTGCGGTCCGTAATGACCAGCAAATCGGCTTCGTCATTCAAGATACGGGGATCGGTATGAATCCGGAGGAGATTCCGCATATATTCGACCGCTTCTACCGGGCAGATGAGTCCAGAGGCGTTACCGTCGGTACGGGCCTTGGCTTGTCGATTGCAAAGTGGATTATTGACGAGCACCAAGGGTCCGTGGAAGTGACGACACGGGAGGGCTTCGGAACGAAGTTTATTATTTGGCTGCCATTAAGCTTTTCTGACACGTCTCATTCGTCTATAATAGTAGCAACGGATGAAATGAAGGAATCATAAATGTTACGCATATCCGGTCAGAAAGCAGGTGCAAGGAATGGAAATCGTAAGAATATCACCACGCGGCTACTGCTATGGCGTCGTTGACGCGATGGTGCTGGCTTTGCAAACGGTCAAAAACTTAGAGCTGCCAAGGCCCATCTATATATTAGGCATGATCGTTCATAATGCGCATGTAACGGATGCATTCGAGCAGGAAGGCGTTATCACGCTCGATGGCGCGAACCGTCTCGATATTCTCGATCAGGTCGATAAGGGGACTGTTATTTTTACAGCGCATGGCGTTTCTCCCGAGGTTCGCCAGCGCGCTCGCGAGAAAGGCTTGTCTGTCGTGGATGCTACCTGTCCCGATGTAACGAGAACGCATGATTTGATTCGCGACAAGTCAGCCGAGGGCTATCATATTATTTATATCGGCAAGAAGGGGCATCCCGAGCCGGAAGGCGCAATCGGCGTTGCGCCAGAGCAGGTCCATCTTATTGAGCGTGAAGAGGAAATTGCTTCCCTTAACGTACCAGATGGCCGTATTCTCATAACGAATCAAACGACGATGTCGCAATGGGATATCCGTCATATTATTAGCCGCCTGTTGGAGCAGTATCCGACGGCCGAGGTGCATAACGAGATTTGTATGGCAACCCAGGTCCGTCAGGAGGCCGTTGCCGAGCAAGCGGGCGAGGCCCAGCTTACGATCGTTGTAGGTGATCCGAGAAGCAACAACTCTAATCGGCTTGCGCAGGTTTCGGAAGAAATTGCGGGGGTGAAAGCCTATCGCGTATCCGATGTGTCGGAAATCGAGCAGGAGTGGCTTAAAGGCGTTGACCGCGTAGCGGTTACCTCAGGGGCTTCTACGCCGACTCCGCTGACGAAAGAGGTGATCACCTACCTGGAGCAATATGATCATAACAATCCGGATACGTGGGAGATTCGTCGTACCGTGAATATGAATAAGCTATTGCCTAACGTTAGGGTGAAATCCGCAGCTACGCCGTCCGCAACGGCAACGGCAGAGAAACCGGAATAAACCGCGTACCCCAATCGAAAAAGGAAGCCAGCTCATCGAGAGAGAAATGACTCGCGGTGAGTTTGGCTTCCTTCTTTTTAATGCTCAAGGGTTGACGATTCCGATATTCTCGTGTATATTTACTTTAGTGATTAAAAGCGTAGAAGCTTAAAAGCTACGAAGCATAAAAGTCTTAAAGCGAACGTGGCGTTGTTAACATTCATTGTTTCCCTAATCTGCATGTCAGCCAAGCTAATGCTCGCGAAGCGGGCCATGCTTTATCCAACCAATAAAATTCAGGAGTGATCCCTATGATCGTAATTACACATTCAAACATTGCAGAAGAGCGTATTTCCGAAATCGTCGCCCATATTGAAAAAGCCGGCGTTCAGGCGCATGTGTCCAGAGGTACGGACCGTACGGTTATTGGCATCATCGGCCAGGCTGAACCAACTCTTGCTGAGCATTTGCGACAAATGAAAGGCGTAGAGAACGTTATCAAAATTTCGAAGTCCTACAAGCTTGCAAGCCGCGACTTCCATCCGGACGATACGGTGATCGATATTAAAGGCGTGAAAATCGGAGGGAACAACCTCGTTATTATGGGAGGACCATGTGCAGTTGAAACGCCTGAGCAGATCGATGAAATCGCTCGTCTGGTGAAAGCAGCTGGCGGCCAAGTATTGCGCGGAGGCGCGTTCAAGCCGCGCACAGGGCCTTACAGCTTCCAAGGCGTAGGCGTAGAAGGCTTAGTCATGATGGCGGAAGCAGGGAAGAAGCATGGGCTTCTGACGATCACTGAGGTTATGACGCCTGAATACGTAGACGTGTGCGCGGAATACGCCGACATTCTGCAAGTGGGTACGCGCAACATGCAAAATTTCGATTTGCTGCGCAAGCTTGGAACGATTCAAACGCCGGTGCTTCTGAAGCGCGGATTCAGCTCCACGTATGATGAATTCCTTAACGCAGCGGAATACATTCTAGCGGGCGGGAATCCAAACGTTATGCTTTGCGAGCGCGGAATCCGAACGTTCGAAACGTACACGCGCAATACACTCGATCTGTCTGCTATTCCGGTTCTGCAATCACTCAGCCATCTGCCGGTCATCTCCGATCCGAGCCATGGTACAGGACGCCGTGAATTGGTAGAGCCGATGTCCAAGGCATCAGTAGCAGCGGGCGCTAACGGCCTAATCGTGGAAATGCATACAGATCCGGACAATTCAATGACCGGAGATGGCGTGCAATCCCTGTTCCCGGATCAATTCGCCAACCTTCTGAAGGATTTGGAAAAGCTTGCTCCAATCGTGGGCAAGCAATTCGACACAGAGAAAGCGCCTGCGGAAGCTTTTCAAGAATGGAAGATCTAATCCGTAGCTAAATCGAAAAGCTTTGCTGCCTTTGAAGAGGCGGCAAAGCTTTTTTTGCATGTGGCTGGCAATTTCTACCGTATGCAAAAACACGCTGCTAATATCTCTCAGCCGTTGCTATTCAAGGGATGAGGCGAAATTCAAGATGCTTTAAGGATGAATTGTGAACAACTGTTCAAACTTGTAAGTATAGCTTACATAGCTTTAAAAAATACCTTACATAGCTATTGACGGAGATTGAGAGCTAGTTTTATAATAACGACATGGATTTGGAGCAATAATTGAACAATACCTGTTCAACACTACGCTAATGTTCGGAAATGGAGGAAATTATTAATGTCAGTTCAAAACGTTTTGGACAATATTAAAGAAAACAGCATTCAGTTTGTAGATTTCCGCTTCGTGGATCTTCTTGGTCATGCTCACCACATTACACTGCCAGCAGCTGAGGTAGACGCTGATACTTTCGTAAACGGGGTAGCATTCGACGGTTCTTCCATTCACGGTTTCCGTGGTATTGAGAATTCCGATATGGTTATGATCCCAGATACAGATTCCGTATTTATCGATCCTTTCACTGATCACCCTACACTAAACATTATGTGTAATATTCATACACCTGAAGGCGACCGCTATGACCGCGATCCGCGCAGCATCGCTCAAAAGGCTGAAGAGTATCTTCAAACGACTGGCATTGGTACGACAGCATTTTTCGCGCCAGAGCCTGAATTCTTCATCTTCGACGAAGTTCGCTACGAAAGCTCAATGAATTCTTCCTCCTACATGGTTGAATCCGAAGAAGCTGGCTGGAACACGAACCGCAAAGAAGAAGGCGGCAACCTAGGTTCCAAAATTCCGGTAAAAGGCGGCTACGTTCCTGTAGCGCCAGTTGATTCCCAACAAGATATCCGCAGCGAAATGGTTCGCCTATTGCAAGAGTCGGGTCTTCGCGTTGAGCGTCATCACCATGAAGTTGCTACAGCTGGTCAAGCGGAAATCAACTTCCGTTTCGATACCCTTACAAAAACAGCTGACAACCTGATGAAATTCAAATATATCATTCACAATACAGCTCGCCAATACGGCAAAACGGCTACTTTCATGCCGAAGCCGCTTTTCGGTGACAACGGTAGCGGTATGCACGTTCATACTTCTATCTTCAACGGCGACGAGCCTATGTTCTACGATAAAGGCGCGTATGCAAACCTTAGTGAGCTTGCTATGCACTACATCGGCGGCGTGCTTTACCACGCTCCGGCTTTGATCGCAATCACTAACCCAAGCACGAACTCGTTCAAACGTCTTGTGCCTGGTTACGAAGCACCGGTAAACCTAGTATTCTCGAAAGGTAACCGTTCCGCAGCAATCCGTATTCCGATTGCAGCTGTAACGCCTAAAGGCTGTCGTATCGAATTCCGTACACCGGATAACACGGCTAACCCTTACCTTGCATTCGCAGCGATGCTGCTTGCAGGCCTTGACGGCATCAAGCGCAAGCTTGATCCAGTAGCTCTTGGCTACGGTCCTTTCGACAAAAACATCTACGAATTGCCGGAAGAAGAGAAAAAAGAAATTCGCAGCGTTCCTGGAACGCTTGACGAAGCGCTTAACGCTCTTGAAGCTGATTCCGATTTCTTGACAGAAAGCGGCGTGTTCACGAAAGAATTTATCGAGAACTACGTAGCAATCAAACGTCAAGAAGCGAAAGCTGTTGCAATCCGCATTCATCCGCATGAGTTCAGCCTTTACTACGATTGCTAATCCAATCGCTAAGAAATATAAGAAACGGGTCCTTCTGGGACCCGTTTTTTTATGAATTATGAGCAAAATGTAAATGAAAACCGAATGTTTTTTGTCGGTAATTCGACATACGTTCGACTTTTAGTTATTTTTATATGCGGAATATACTTGATGAAGGCCTCCAAAATTGCTATCATAACCATATCATAAAGAAAATATAGAGGTGGGTATCCGAAGATGACACGAGCATTTAATTTCAATGCAGGACCAGCCGCAATTCCACTCGAGGTGCTGAAGCAGGCACAGGAACAATTTGTTGATTATCAGGGCGCGGGCATGTCCATTATGGAAATGTCTCACCGCAGTAAAATGTATGAAGCGGTAAACGATAAATCGCAGTCCTTGCTTCGCGAATTGTTCGGAATACCCGAAAATTACGATGTGCTGCTGCTGCAGGGCGGAGCAAGCACACAGTTTGCCATGCTTCCTATGAACCTTCTGCAGCCTGGCAAGCCAGGCGCATATGTCATGACAGGCGCTTGGGCAGATAAAGCGTTGAAAGAAGCGAAGCTTGTCGGAGAAACGGTAGTAGCCGCATCGACGGAAGCCGACAAATTCATGCGCATGCCGACATTGTCTGAGATTGAGCTACCGGGCAATGCTTCTTATTTGCATGTTACTTCGAATGAAACGATTGGCGGGACTCAGTTCAAGGAGTTTCCTGAAACGGGAGATGTGCCGCTAATTGCTGATATGTCGAGTGATATTCTGAGCAAACCGGTTGATGTAAGCAAATTCGGCGTTATTTATGCAGGCGCTCAGAAAAATTTGGGGCCATCGGGCGTTACGCTCGTTATTATCCGCAAGGATCTTGTGGAGAATGGTTCGAAGTCTATTCCTGCGATGTTCAGATACAGCACGCATGCGAAGACCGGCTCGCTCTACAACACGCCGCCATCTTTCTCCGTGTACATGATGAATCTCGTGCTTGAATGGATCAAGGATAAAGGCGGAGTTGCCCAACTGGATCAGCTTAACCAGAACAAAACGAAGCTTATCTATGATACGATTGATCAAAGCAGCGGCTTCTATATCGGATGTGCGCAGCCGCAAAGCCGTTCGCTTATGAATATTACGTTTCGGATCCAGAACGAGGAGCTTGAAGGCTTGTTCGTGAAGGAATCGGAGAAGGAAGGCTTTGTAGGCTTGAAGGGACATCGCGATGTCGGCGGATTGAGGGCTTCGACCTATAACGCGGTACCGCTTGAAAGCTGCCAGGCACTTCAGCAATTTATGGTTGATTTCCAAAAACGCAACGGCTAACAGCCGAAATCGCTGCGCGGAAGAAACAGCAGAGCACAAAAAGCCGCCCTTTCCTTGCAAGAAGCAGGAGGGGGCGGCTTTCATTTGCATAACGCTTCGTTATGCCTGCAAAGCTGAGTTCTCGGCAACCTGAGGGCCGCCCATCTTATAGCCGACATTGCGAACGGTCATAATGTACTCAGGCGTACGGGCATTTTTCTCGATTTTGTCACGAAGATGGCTGATGTGGACGTCTACGATGCGGGTATCGCCAAGGAAGTGATAATCCCACACACCGTGCAGCAGCTGCTGGCGGCTGAGTACTTTGCCCTTATGACGGCATAAAAACAAGAGAAGCTCGAATTCCTTGGGCGTAAGCTCCACAGGCTTGCCATCGACGAATACTTCGCGCTGTTCAACTTGAACCTTGAGCCTGCCAATCGTAAAGGTGGTTTCATCCGATGTGCCAGGCAAAGACTGCACTCTGCGGAAGATGGCTTGAATGCGGGAAACAAGCTCCTGGGGACTGAATGGCTTAGTCATATAATCATCGGCGCCGTTATCGAGACCCGCAATTTTATCGGTGACGTCCTGAAGCGCAGTAAGCATAACGATCGGCACGGCATTGCTTTGCTTGCGAAGCTCGCGGCAAACTTGGATTCCGTCCATTTTGGGAAGCATGAGGTCTAGTACGATCAAATCCGGGCGAAATGGCTTCAGCATATCAAACACTGCTTCACCGTCGCCTACACAGCGCACATCAAAGCCTGCCAGCTTTAAATTAAATTCAATCAGCATCGAAATGGATGGCTCATCATCCACGACCAGTATTTTTTTTCGCATGGTTCAGCTCTCCTTCATGTGTTTCCGCCTATTCTGTTTCCTATTATGAGGGTGGAAATTATGCTTGAGATTAACGGTACGTAAAGTGGGTGTAAAAATATTTGGCTTTTTCGTGTATAATAGGCAAAATGAGAGGTGAGATAGAAAGCCATGCCATTTCATATTGTTTTGGTAGAACCGGAAATTCCGGCAAATACAGGGAACATCTCGCGTACCTGTGCCGCAACCGGTACAATTCTGCATTTGGTAAGACCGCTGGGCTTCGATACGGATGACCGTACGTTGAAAAGAGCGGGACTCGACTATTGGCATTCCGTACAAATCGAGTACCATGATTCCTTTGAAGAGGTGCTGTCTGCGAATCCGCAGGGGCGTTTTTTCTATGCAAGCACGAAGGCAAGCAAGCCATATTCACAATTCGATTATCAGGACGGCGATTTTTTTGTTTTCGGCAAGGAAACAAAAGGTTTGCCCCAGGAGCTCATAGATGCGAATATGGAAACTTGTATCCGGATGCCGATGACGGATAAGGTTCGATCGCTTAATTTATCGAATTCAGCGGCAATCATCGTGTATGAGGCGCTTAGGCAAAATGATTTTCCGGGACTTGACTAATAAAGTTTCTTTATTTATCATTTTTTGGGATTTATTAGCCTGAAAAAAAGTTTTTATTGCAGGATATTAAGAAATTATGAAAATGGGAAGGAAAAGCCGAAGAGCCATCGAAAGACTATAACGCAGGGGTTTCTCAAAGATGACTTGCGAAACCAGACACAGAAGAGGTGAAAGTGATGAAACCAGCAGGTGTAGTAAGGAAAGTGGACCAACTCGGACGTATTGTACTTCCAAAATCATTACGTAAACGTTATTTGATGAACGAGGGCGATCCCGTTGAAATTTTCGTCCAAGGTGACCATATCATTTTGGAGCGTTATCGCCCCAAATGCGTATTTTGCGGATCGATGGTTGAAGTTCGTGATTTCAAGGATCGATATGTATGCGGAGTATGCATGGAAGAAATGGCGGTTATACAGCGTTAATTAACGCTGCGGGCTGCTGCCTGAACGAAATGAAGCTTCCCGTAGCGAGCATAAGGCTCGTACGGGAAGCTTCATTTGTTGTGAAGGGCGTTTCCTTCATAAGGAAGCGACGGTACGCTATAAGGAACCGGGCGCTTGCTATATGCCGATTGCAAACCGGATTATAGTCCTTTTGTTTTGTCTTCGTTGTAGGAGCTGGTAAGCATCGCCGTAATGAACAATGCAAACACAGTCATGACGATAATAAAGTTCATCTGTGGGACACCTCCAAGTATATTGTCTTTATTATAACCAACGTCGGCTAAAAAGAAAACTTTAAAAGTTGTGAACACATTGTTAACATAGAGAGTATAAGCGCAGTTATCGTTTCAGCATACGAGGAGGAGCATTTGTTATGAACTATCGTTTTTCATCCCGAGTATCACAGCTTAAATCGTCAGCGGTTAGAGATATTTTGAAGCTGACGCAGGGCAAGGACATGATTTCGTTCGCAGGCGGCTTGCCTGCCGAAGAATTATTCCCGGTACAAGCCATTCGCGAAGCGGCAGACCGTGCTTTTACGGCGGGTACAGGAGCTTTGCAGTATGGCTTGACTGAAGGCTATATGCCGCTGCGCGAGCAGCTATGCGCGCGGATGGCCGCAAAGGACATGCACGTGAATCCGGAGCAGATGATTCTGACCACTGGCTCGCAGCAAGCGATTGACTTGCTTGTTGGCGTGCTCACGGAGCCCGGCGATACGGTTCTGGTCGAGAAGCCAACCTATCTGGCTAGCCTGCAAGTATTCGCGCTGCATGGTCTTAACGTGATTGCTGCCGAAAGCGATGAGGATGGCATCATTCCCGAGGATGCGGAACGGCTGATCAAGGAGCACCGTCCGAAGCTGCTATACGCGGTGCCTACCTTCGGCAATCCGACGGGTAGGGTGTGGAGCCTGGAGCGCAGGAAGAAGCTGCTTGCGCTCTGCAAACAAAATGAGATGCCGATCATTGAAGATGATCCTTACGGAGATATTAAATTCGATGACAGCGAACAATTTCCTGCGTTGTTCTCTCTTGAAGGCCAAGCGGAAAGGGGAGCCGTTTTTTATACGAGCACATTCTCCAAGACGGTTGCACCTGCTTTGCGTTCGGGCTGGGCCATGGGCGATAGCAGCGTGATCGGGATGGTAGCCAAAGCAAAGCAGGCTGCGGACCTTCATTCCAGCGCAATCGACCAGCAAATACTGAGCCAGCTGCTCAGCGGATTTGATCTTGATGCCCATATCCGCCTGATCTCTACTTCCTACGGTGAACGGATGCTCGAGATGCACGAGCTATTGAAACGCCAGAACCTGAAGGATATCTCGTGGGTAAAGCCGAAGGGCGGCATGTTCTTGTGGCTTGAGCTGCCGGAAGGTCTTGATGCAGAAGCTCTCCTTCGCTGCGCAGTGCAGAAAGGCGTTGCTTTTGTGCCAGGCAGCTCGTTCTATGGGGTTGATCCGCAGCGCAATACCGCTAGGTTGAATTATACGTACAATTCAGGCGCGCGCACGGAGCTCGGCGTTGAGCGATTCGTAGAGGCGATTAGTGAATTTACGGCGCGGAGCTAACCTGCGAAGCCCATTCGGCTATCACTTCGCCATATTCGGTTAATGCAGCTGCGCCCTCCGGGCGCAGGCTGTATTTGCCGCGGCCGACACGGTCGAACCAGCCGTAATAATTATTGCGCAGCGTTTGCCCGCTTTGGCTATACCCTGTTATGGCGGCAACCTGGCGCGGAGCAAGCGGTCCCGCCTGTTGGAGGGCGTAAGCGCACCTTAGAGCCTTCTCGCGGTAAGCAGTTACAAGCTTGCGGCGCGTGCTTCCGCCTACGTTGTAGTCGCCGCTGCGTTCTTTAAACTCCGTTAGAAGCTGAGCTTGCTTCCTGCGCCTGATGCCCCGCTGCGGCGCGTCTCCCGGCTGGCAGAGCAGCTCGATGACCGGCGGCTTCGTTTTATAGAAGGTGACTGTCATTAATCCAAGGCCGAGCATTCGGCAAAGCTCCGTCAAATCGCCGAAGCGCTGATTATGGGCACCGCTTTTTTTTCTGTTCCGTTCAATGGCGAGCACGACATGGCTATTCAAGCGAAGGCGTTCAATCCCTTGCAGCAGCAAGGCGAGATTGAACGTTTTTTTCATTTCGACAATTATCGTTTCATCCTGCTCGGGATGAATCGCGACCAAATCACAGTGCAGCACCTCGCTTTTTACGATAAAGCCAAGCTGCTCATAGTGCTTTTTTATAGGGGTGTAGAGCTCTTCCTCGCGTGCAACAGCCAAGTTCGTTTTCTCCTCTCCGGTTGTTTCGATCCATGCATATGCCTTCATTATAACAAAGGAAGCTGCCAGCTTGTCGGTTTTTGATGGATGATGGACAAAAATAGTGTGCAATTATCTTGGCGAATAAGCATAGGATTGTTATATCTCAATAAAAGTTGGCACCACGGAATAGAGCGTCTAGAGACAAATCCCGGGCGTAGAATGATAAGTGGAATGCGGAAGCGATGGGAGGAGGCACGGTATGGACATTTTCAAGCGAATATCGGAGTATCAGGCTGAGAGCGAGAAGCTTGCATGGACAGGAACATTCAAGGAGTATATTGAGCTGCTGAGGAAGGACCCGTCCCCGGCCATGACTGCACATTCACGCGTTTATGAAATGATTGAATCTCATGGGGTAGAAGATGTTGGCGGCAACAAGCAGTATAAGTTTTTTGATCAGGAAATTTTCGGGCTGGATCGTGCGATTGAGAAGCTGGTTGAGGAATATTTCCACTCATCGGCTCGCAGGCTTGAGGTGCGCAAACGGATTCTGCTTCTAATGGGTCCCGTCAGCGGCGGCAAGTCAACGATTGTTACCATGCTCAAAAAAGGTCTTGAGCGCTTCTCCAGAACAGAACGCGGAGCTGTCTATGCCATCAAAGGCTGCCCGATGCATGAGGATCCGCTGCATCTCATTCCGCATGAGCTTCGCTTAGATATCGAAAAGGAGCTTGGCGTCCGTATCGAGGGCAATCTATGCCCGTCTTGCCAAATGCGGCTTCAGACGGAGTATAGCGGCGATATCGAGAACGTGTTTGTTGAGCGCGTGTTCATCTCGGAGGATAACCGCGTCGGAATCGGCACGTTCAGTCCGTCCGATCCAAAGTCGCAAGATATAGCCGATCTTACGGGAAGCATCGATTTCTCAACGATTACGGAGTTCGGCTCCGAATCCGATCCGCGCGCCTACCGTTTCGACGGGGAGCTTAACAAAGCCAATCGCGGCTTAATGGAATTTCAAGAGATGCTCAAATGCGACGAGAAGTTTCTATGGAACTTGCTATCCTTGACGCAGGAGGGCAACTTCAAGGCTGGACGCTTCGCGCTAATTAGCGCCGACGAGCTGATCATTGCGCATACGAATGAATCCGAGTATAAATCGTTCATCAGCAACAAGAAAAACGAGGCGCTGCACTCCAGAATGATCGTTATGCCGGTTCCATACAACTTAAAAGTATCGGACGAAGAGAAAATTTACAAAAAGCTAATCGCCCAGAGCGATATGCGCCATATCCATATTGCGCCGCATGCGCTTCGTTCGGCCGCGATCTTCTCCATCCTGACGAGGCTTAAGGAGACGAAGAAGCAAGGCATGGATCTGGTCAAAAAAATGCGGATGTACGACGGCGAGGAAGTCGAGGGCTTCAAGGAAGCCGACCTAAAGGAAATGCAAAACGAGTATTTGGAAGAAGGCATGACCGGCATTGATCCGCGCTACGTGATTAACCGCATATCCAGCGCGCTGATCAAGCAAGATACACAATGCATTAATGCGCTTGACGTATTGCGTGCTCTCAAGGAAGGGCTGGATAGTCATCCTTCTATCACGAAGGAGGAACGCGAGCGGTACTTAAATTTCATCTCGGTTGCGCGCAAGGAATATGACCTTCTTGCGAAGAAGGAAATTCAGAAGGCATTCGTCTACTCCTATGAGGAGTCGGCCCGTACCTTATTCGAGAATTATCTCGACAACATCGAGTCTTACTGCAACTGGGCCAAAATCAAGGATCCGCTCACCGGCGAGGAAATGGATCCAGACGAGCGGCTTATGCGTTCAATTGAAGAGCAGATCGGTGTTTCGGAAAATGCGAAAAAAGCGTTCCGCGAAGAAATATTGATTCGGATCTCCTCCTACTCGCGGAAAGGCAAAAAATTCGATTTCACTAGCCATGAGCGTCTTCGCGAAGCGGTAGAAAAGAAGCTGTTCGCTGACCTGAAGGATATCGTCAAAATTACGACATCCACGAAAACGCCGGATGAGAGCCAGCTGAAGCGGATAAACGAAGTGACGAAACGGTTGATGGATGAGCATGGCTACTGCCCGGTATGCTCGAATGAATTGCTGCGTTACGTGGGAAGCTTATTGAATCGATAAGCGGCTCTCGCAGCGGCAGAGAAGCTGATAGACAATTGTCTATCGGCTTTTCTGCACATCATTGAGGTTTAAAAAGAATTTAATAGGTCCATACTAATTCTTGTATGTTTTCCGATATAATAGGTGATAGTGCACGACTATACACCGAAGGAGTCGGGATATTTGATTAAATTATCGGCAGAGCGCAAGAGACAGCTAGACTATACGGGCATTACGGAACTGGATTTGAAGCATTTAGCAGACAATAAGCTTATTTTCCAGAAGATTGTGGACGAAGTGGTTGACCGCTTCTACGACAGTGTCGGCCAGCAGCCGAATTTGGTATCTCTAATTTCAAAATTCAGCACCATCGATAGACTGAAGGAAACGCAGCGCTCCTATTATATGTCGCTTACCGATGGCGTCATCGATCAAGCTTATATTGATAATCGCATAACGATAGGTGCCGTTCATTCACGGATCGGTTTGACGACCGATTGGTATTTGGGTGCCTATATGACATATCTGGACATCTCCACTAACGTGCTGCAACGAGTTCTTCCGGGGAACTGGCAGGAAGTCGTGCATGCGCTGACGAAATTGTTTAATCTGGACTCGCAATTCGTACTCGAAGCCTACAACCAGCATGAGCAGCATAAAATCCAAGAGCTTGCCGACAATCGTTCGGTCATGCTGACTACCGTGACGAGCGCCGTACAGGAACTCGCTTCGCTCATGTTCGAATTGGACGAGGGGGCACAATCTATTGCGGCAACTGCAATTTCGACCTCGCAATCGCAGGATAAGACGCATACATTATTAGGGGAGCTTCGTGAGGAGCTGGACGGCATCAATGAAATGGGCACATTAATTCGCGGCTTGTCGGACCAGACGCATTTGCTCGGGCTCAACGCGGCGATCGAAGCGGCTAGAGCGGGAGAGAATGGGCGAGGATTCGAGGTTGTGGCGAATGAAGTGCGTAAGCTGGCAGCTTCATCGCGCAATGCGCTTGAAGGGATACAGTCAAAACTTGAAGAGATTGACAAAAAGCTCTCCGCCGTACGTCATGAATCCGAGCTAACCTCGGTTGAAGCGCGCAACCAGGCAGCAAGGTCGCAGGAGCTTGCCTCATTCGTCCATATGGTCGATAAGGTTACGAAGGACCTGCAGCAATTAAACCAATCCTAGAATACGACGCAGCTTAGAAAAAGCAGGAATTCTCTCCACCGAGGGTTCCTGCTTTCGCGTTATATAAGTTGACACAATTTTCAGTTTTTAGTATGATAATCCTAACATTAAGATGCGATTCGGTTATAAATGTTAAGTTTTTTAACATAAATATAACGCAATTGGTCGAATGTTTACCCAGCTCGTACCAAATTGGTGCAGCGCCCATCATGGAGGAGGCGGTTGTCATGTCGACGGCCAAACAGTCGCAATCGCAATATTACGATGCTCAAACCTTTTACGATGAAATGTTCGAGAAGGACTTTTCGGTCCGTGCCCACTATGACACGGTACACCGGTTGTTCGGCAGAATGAAGCCGGCAGAGCTTGCCACCAGGCAGAAAGCGATCAATCAGCGCATGCTGGAAGAGGGCATTACGTTCACGCTGTACAGCGGAACGCAGAATGAACCGCTCGAGCGCACCATTCCGTTTGACTATATCCCGCGCGTTATTCCGAAGCATGAATGGGATGGTGTGGATCGAGGCGTCAAACAGCGGATACGAGCTTTGAACGCATTCCTTCATGACGTGTATCATGGTCAAAAAATCGTATCGGACGGCATTATACCTCGGCGCATGATTGTATCGAATACTTATTTCCGGCCGGAAATGGCTGGTCTACATGTACCGGGCGGTGTATATATTACAGCATCGGGCATTGATTTAATCCGTGATGAAAAGGGCCGTTATTACGTGCTGGAGGATAATTTGCGGTCACCTTCAGGTTTCTCCTACCTCTTTAAAGGCAGAACGCTAATGAATGAGCTGTTCCATGATCTGTATTTATCGAGCTCCGTACAAAGCATTGACCGCAGCTTGAACTGCTTCCTAAGCTCGCTTCGCGCATTATCTCCAAATGGCAAACGGGATCCGTTAATCGTATTGCTCACGCCCGGAGCCTACAATTCCGCATATTACGAGCACACCTTTCTTGCGCAGCAGATGGGCATCCATCTGGTTGAAGGAAGAGACCTCGTCTACAAAGACCACAAAATCTATTTGCGTGATTTACGCGGACTTCGCCAGGTAGACGTCATTTACCGCCGGATCGACGACGATTTTCTGGATCCGCTTGCCTTCCAGCCTGACTCCTTCCTCGGCGTGCCGGGTCTTATGAATGCGTATCGTGCAGGCAATGTCGCCATTGCCAATGCGCCAGGAACGGGAGTGGCGGACGACAAGGCAGTATATGCCTACGTGCCGGATATGATCCGCTACTACTTGGGAGAGGAGCCCATTCTGCAAAACGTACCGACATACATCCTCTCCCGCAAGGAAGAGCGGGAATATGTGCTTGAGCATCTTGAGCAGCTTGTCGTGAAAGAGACTTCGCTGTCCGGCGGTTATGGCATGCTGATCGGTCCAAGCGCTTCGCCCAAAGAAATTCAAGCATTTGCGGAGGCCATTAGGCGCGAGCCAGAGCGATATATTGCGCAGACCACGATGAAGCTATCCCGCGCGCCGGTCATGGTGGATGGAGGCATGACGCCGCGGCATATCGACTTGCGTGCTTTTGCGTTAATGGGCGAGGAAACGCATGTCATCCCTGGAGGCTTAACGCGTGTCGCGATGACCGAGGGTTCTCTCGTTGTCAATTCATCGCAAGGCGGCGGCGTCAAGGATACTTGGGTTCTTAATCGATAAATAATGGGAGGGAATGCCATGCTGAATCGGAATGCAGAAGCATTATTTTGGATTGGCCGTTACATGGAACGGGCGGAGAATCATGCGAGGCTAATCGATGTGCACTATCATCTTCAAGGAGAGGATAGCTCGGAGGAGGCGGAAGGCAAGCAAGCGGGAGAGGCGGCTGAGCCCTATTTGAAATGGGCAAGAATCGTCGATGCCTTAGGCAGCAGAGAGTCATACGAGCAGCAATACAGCAGCTATAATGAACGCGATGTATTGTTCTATACGACGCTTGACCGTGATAATGCCAATTCCCTCGTTTCCTGCGTCAGCCATGCTAGGGGCAATCTGCGTACGCTGCGCGAGAAGGTGCCGAGCGAAATGTGGGATGCGACAAATGCTTTTTATTTATGGCTGCGCGAGAAGCAGCCCGACGATCTGCTCCGGGAATCTCCGCATCTGTTTTTCGGTAAAATCAAGGAATGGACAGCTTTGTTCCAAGGCGTAAGCCAATCCGTCATGCCGCGCGAGAATGAATGGCATTTCATCGAATGCGGCCGTTATTTGGAGCGTTCGGAGAATACGCTTCGGATTATCAAAGCGGTAGGCAATGCTGCCAGCGGCGAAGGATGGAACAGCGCAGGCGCGTATCCCTATTTGCAGGCGGTGCTCCGTTCGGTAAGCGGCTATCAGGCATTTAGGCGATACTACGCGGATGGCATTTCGGTTGAGACGATCGTCGAATTCGTTGTGCTGAACGCCGCATTCCCGCGTTCGCTGCATTTTGCCCTGCACACGCTTGATGACCATATGCGCCATATCGAGCTGCAGGATAAACAGCTGCGCATTGCCCATGAGCGAGTGATTCGCCAAGTAGGCAAGGTGAAAGCGGATCTCGCATGCCTCGAGCGGGAGGATATGGTTCTCGATCGGAGCGGCGCAATCGTTGCCCATCTGCTGGATGCCAGCCAGCAGCTTGGGATGATGTTCGCCAAAACCTTTTTTCGCATGGGGGAGGCAAGCGCATGAAGCTGAGTATTTCACATGTGACGCAATACGAGTATGCGGAAGCGGTAACGGACAGTGTCAATGAAATCAGGCTTACGCCTAGCACGAACGAGAGGCAATCCTGCTATCAGCAAGCGATTTCCATTGAGCCGAATGCTTCCCTATTCACCTATGAGGACTATTTCGGCAATCGTGTACATGCTTTTTCAGTGAATGGACCACATAAGAAGCTTACGATTCGGACGAATATGACGGTCGTTACGAAGCAGGCGCCAAGCTCGGAGGAGAGAGCCCAATACTTAAGCAAGCGCTCGCCGGAACAAGCTTGGAGCTGGCTGCGGACAGAGGATGCGGCCAATCGCTTTACGGAATTTCTGCTTACGACGGAATATACGGCGGTTACGAGCGAGGTAGAGGTTTTTGCCCGCGAGATTTCGGATTCCGGAGAAAACGGCAAAGTAAGCGTGCTGGATTGGCTCAATGCGCTGTCGACCAAAATAAGATCGGAGTTCATTTATGATCCCGAAGCAACCGACGTAAAAACAAAAACATCGGACATGTTTCTAAGCAAGCGCGGGGTTTGCCAGGATTTCGCGCATTTGATGATCGCCAGCTGCCGTGCCTATACGATACCTTCGCGCTATGTGAGCGGATATCACTTTGTGGGTGATTTGCAAGGCGGAAGCGCGGATTTTGAGCAAGCGTCGCATGCTTGGGTAGAGGCATTCGTGCCCGGGCTAGGCTGGTGCAGCTTTGACCCGACGAATGTCGATCCTGTAGGCGAACGCTACGTGAAGCTGGGTCATGGACGGGACTATAAGGATATTGTCCCGGTCAAGGGCGTATACCGGGGCACGGGCGAGCAATTGCTGCATGTTTCGGTTGATGTAAGAAATGTAGAGGATTGACGGATGGAACAGGAGCCATAGAAAGAACAGTTAGCCGCTGAAGCATGCCGCGGTCAACTGTTCTTTTTTGCATGTATGATTTAACGCCAATAGCAAATCTTAAACGTAATAAGCAGGAGGTGCATTGGCATGTTTGTAGGACTCAGGACGGCGGCCGTATCTATAATCGTCCTTGTATTAGGCAGCTCGTTAGCGGCATGCGGGCAAAACGGCGAAATGAAACAAGCCGAATACCGGGCAAAAAACGAAATCCGGCGAATCGAAACGAAAACGATGCCAAACCGGGACATGATGATGGAGAAAAACAAGACGCAATATCATCAACGGCTCAGTATGGATGCGCCAGAGGAAAAAGGCATGGCTGCGGGAATGGACCATAACGCGAAACAGCTAGAGAACCGAGCCGATCAGGTGACGGGCGTGGGAAAAGCGAAGGTTGTGCTTCTGAAAAGGGATGCTTTCGTAGCCCTTGATCTTGATGAGAACGGTAAAAAATCAATCATCGAGAAACAAGTATACGCGGCTTTGAAGGGGCAATATCCGGCATACGATATCCATGTAACGTCGGATGAGGGCTTGCAGGAACGAATACATTCGTTGAATGGGCAAATCAAGAACGGGGCTTCCATCCAAAGCTTATCTAAGGATGCGGCCTCGATAGTCCGGGATATTAACGCGGAGTGGTCACCTGCCGTGCGGTAAAAGATATTTTGGGAATGGGACAGCTTGCTACGGTAATGAAGAAGCATGTTGCGTAAAAAAGATAGGAAGAATGCTCATTCGCTTGCATGGAGAGCTGTCGTTAGCAGCTCTTTCTTGCGGTGAAGCTTGTTGAATGGCTGGGGGGTATTGCATTGTTAATGTTGAAGCGGGGGTCGCTATTGCTGTTCGCCGCCTTAATGCTGGCGGGGTTCGGTATGCCTGCTAGAAAGGATCGCGCTTTTTATGAGCAAAGGGGAGAGATCGTATGGGAGGTTCCGACGAAGGACAGGAAAATTGCGTTAACGTTCGACGATGGCCCTTATCCGGCAACGACGGAGAGGATATTGGATATCCTGAAAAAATATAACGCCAAGGCGACTTTTTTTGTGTTAGGCAACAAGGTGGAGCGGTATCCTGAAACCATCAAGCGGGAAATCGCAGAGGGGCATGAGGTAGCCAACCATACGTTTAATCATGTTTATTTTGAGCGTTCGGTAAGTCAAGCAACGATGAAGGAAGAAATTCTGAAAACGGAAAGGGCTTTGGAAACGTTGACCGGAAAAAAATCGCAGCTCTTTCGCCCGCCTGGAGGCTTCTACAATGAGCGTTCGATCGAAATGGCCAAATCGCTAGGATACACGACCATTATGTGGTCCTGGCATCAAGATACGAATGATTGGCAAAGTCCCGGCGTGAACAAAATCGTTAATAAGGTGCTAAACCATGCGAGAAACGGGGATATCGTGCTTTTGCATGATTACATACCCGGTTCGACGCAGACCGTAATAGCGCTAGACAAAATACTAGATGAGCTGAGTAAGCGAGGTTATGCGTTCGTCACGGTAACAGAGCTGATGAATACGATGATCGAGGTTCCGACTTATTGATAGAAATGATACATATTGCGGTACATAAGCGGAATAAAGCAGGGAGCTCTTTGGCGCGAGCTCTCTTTTGGCTATTCATATAGACGATTTTTAGCAATGTTATGGACGATTTATAGGCTTTTTAATATTTCCGTTTACGGGCTTGACCTCGTTCCGGCCAAACGTTAATAATTAGCGGTATGATCGACAATGTTATTATGAAATGATGGAGATGAGCCCTATGGCCTTTCTAAGAAAACTATCCATTCGCTCTCAGCTGTTAATATTGGCGGCGTCATCCATTATCGTTATCCTGATTGTTATTTTGCATACGTATTCCATGATGTCCGGGATGATTACGAAAAACCACGAGGAATATGTGAGGCAGACCGTCACGGAAATTCAGAAAAACGTGATTTCCAATAAAGACGTTGTCTATAGGCTTATGCAAAACATCTCTTACAATGAAGAGGTGCAAAGCTTTCTTGTCGAGAAAAACGCGTTGCGCCGATATGAAATGTTTAAAAAGCTAAGCCAGCTGATTACGAATCAGAAGGAGCTGAAGGATGGCGTGCTCGATATCGTCATCTCCGGAAATAACGGCGGATGGGTCGATATCAATGGCGGAAACCGTTATGTTGCTCCGATGGTCGGCAAGCTGCCCAAAACGAAATTTAATGCTTATTACGTAGGGATGCAAACCTTTGGCAGCTCCTATGGGTCTGCGGAGGGTCTCATATTCGCGACGTCCATTACGTATATGCAGCCCGGAGAGCTTTTTAATACGAATGTGGGAACGCTCTTCTTCATCATCAGGCCGAAAGCGCTTGCAGGTGATGAGGAATACGCGATGAAGGAAACCGGTACGCAAATCTATTTGCTGGACCGTAACCAGAAGGTTATAACGAGCAACTCGAACGACAAGGTTGGCTCTGTGCTGCCGGAGGGCTTCCTTATTGGCGGGAGCAGCGGCGGCCAGCACACCGTGCAATGGAAAAACAAGCCGTACGTGATTCAGACCGAGCCTCTGCCGGATATCGATGGCGTCATTCTGAGCATAGCGCCCAAGGATGAGCTGCTGCGCGACCTGCGGTCGATCCGCGAGGTCGAGCTTGCTATATTGGGTGTTTGCCTTCTTGTCCTAGCGATACCGTTCACGTTTATTATCAACAACATTTTGCGGCCGCTCAAAAAAATGATGTTATTCATGACCAACGTCAAGCGCGGAACCTTATTTGAATTCCAAAAGAGAATCGCGCTGCACGGTTATATGGAAATCAATGTTCTCGCGACGCAGTTCAATCATATGCTCGATGAGATCGAGCAGCTGACGCAGCGCTTGCTGGAGGCAAACAGCCGCTTGTACGGCAGTGAGCTGGAGAAGAAAAAAGCGGAGCTTGCTTTCTTGAAAAGCCAGATCAACCCTCATTTCTTGTACAATACGCTTGAGGTCATTACGGGGATCGCGGTTGTCGAGAAGCAGACGAGAATTAAGAACATGACCAGATCCTTATCGGCGATATTCCGGTACAGCATCAAAGGAGCAGATGTCGTTCAGCTGCGGGAGGAGGTCAAGATGGTTGAATCCTTTATTCAAATTCAGCAAATCAGGTTCGCGGATCGATTCGCTGTCCGCTATGATTTTTCGGAGGAGGCATTGTCTTACCGCATTCCCAAAATGATTCTGCAGCCGCTCGTAGAGAACGCGATCTACCATGGGTTCGAACCGACGCTAAAGGTCGGTGAGCTATGGCTCAAAGGGGAAGTGGACAAAGAAAATACGCTCCATATTCTTATTTCGGATAATGGTGTCGGCATGCCGGATGACCGATTGGGCCAAATTCGCGATATGCTGGCTGAGAGTTCCTCTGCGCCGGCAGCCGACGAAAACGTCAAAAGCATCGGCCTTGGCAACGTAAATAACCGGATCAAGCTTATTTACGGGAATGAATACGGCATCCAAATCGAGAGCAAAGAGGGCCAGGGGACGAAGGTGAGGCTCATGATGGCGGAGAGGAAGAAGCATGATGCATAAGGTGTTTCTAGTCGATGATGAAAGCTGGGTCGTGGAAAGCTTGAAGGATTTAGTGGATTGGGGCAGCCATGGCTTTGAAGTGGTGGGACAAGCCTATAACGGAATGGCTGCTCTGGAAGCGATGGCGGAGATTAAGCCGGATGTTGTTTTTACCGATATACGGATGCCCGAGATGAATGGGCTGGAGCTGATCCAAAGAGGCAAAGCTTTTCCTTTTGCCATTCAATTCGTCATTGTAAGCGGCTATGCGGAGTTTGCTTACGCACAAAAAGCGATCAGCCAGGGGGCCGTTGCTTATTGCTTAAAGCCTTTTGACGAGGTGGAAATATCGAGCGTATTGGCTAGATTGAACAAGCAATTGCTTGCGGCTAAGCCTGCTTTCGAGCCGTCGCTCATTCATCTCATTGACGAGCCTAGCTTGGAGAACGAATGGATGATCAGCGATCGATTGAAGAGGGCTGGCGTGTTGGCGGAAAAAGGCGATTCGCTGATTGCGGTTATCTCCGTTGGTCCGGAAGAATTGCCTGCGTTTGCGCAGGGGATAATCCGAATGAAAATCGGCAAAGCCAAAACCGCATATTTGATCGATGCGAAGCTTGCGGCTGCGGCGAGGAACGAATGGGAACAGACCTGCCCGGGATCGATGCGGGGCATCGGGATGAGCGAGCCTTTCCATGATTTGAAGGAAATAAAGCAAGCGATCGAGTATGCGGATGTGCTTGCCCACCAATATTTTGTAAGCGGCAAGGTTATGTACGTGAACGGCGACGCGCAGCCGGGGAGCGGTGCTGAGCTTAATGAATGCCTATTGCAGGTAAGCCATGCGATTCAAGAAAGGAACCTGGAATCGGCGTTGCATGCAATGGACAGGATCGGGAGCTTGTTCGCGGACAACTCGTTAACGGTAAAGCACGCACTCAAAGTTTATCATATGACCGTATCCTTTTTGTTTGGCCTTGGAGAGACGGAGAGCATGCTGTATAGCTATGAGCAGCTTGTTGAGTCGTTTGATCACCTCTCTAGCATGCTAGGCGAATTGAAAATGCTGTTGACCAAATATTTGGCCAGTACGGGAGCATCGCCTGTCGAAACGAAAAACCCGACGGTTAACTCCATCCTGCACTACGTAGCTTTAAATTTCCGTAGGGACATTTCGCTGCAAGACCTGTCGGAGCAATTTTTCATGAACCCGAGCTATATAAGCCAGCTGTTCAAGAAAGAGGTAGGCGAAACGTTAACCGCACATATGGCTAAGCTGAGAATCGCTTATGCTTGCGAGCTGCTGGATAGCGAAGCTGGCTCCATTCAAGACATTGCCGAGAAGATCGGCTATCATGATTATTTTTATTTCACGCGCATATTCAAGAAAATGACGGGCAAGACACCTACCCAATACCGTGAGAAGCATTCATGATAGGCGAGGTGGACGATTTTTATGATCGGTATGGATTATTTCAAGAAAACTTTCGATGAAGGTTTTCTTTTTTTATGCAATAGGTTGAAATTGCAGAGGGAACGAATGGAATGCGTCCATGTACGCTTCCTCCTTGTCAGGCGATAATAAAGCAAGAAAGTGACAACGCTTACAAGGAGGTTTGACTAACATGAATGTATTAGGGAAGGAAATGTACAAACATCGTTTCTTGTATATTTTGCTCCTTCCTACGTTGCTCTTTTATGTGTTGTTTCAGTACGTCCCGATGTACGGAGTGCTGCTCGCATTCAAGGAGTATCACATCAGGGAAGGGATAATGAGCAGTCCGTGGGTAGGATTGGCGAACTTTCGGGAGCTCGTGAACCAAAGCGATTTCTGGCAAGCGTTTACGAATACGATCATCATCAGCTGCGGCAGAATCCTGTTCGAATTTCCTACGGCCATCCTATTGGCGCTGCTGATCAACGAGGTAACGAAGGAGAGGTTCAAAAAGTTTTACCAGACCGTGTATACGTTCCCGCATTTCATTTCGTGGGTTATCATAAGCGGCATCATGTTCAACTTTTTAAGCGAATCCGGGGTGTTGAACCAAATAATCGCGTCATTCGGCTTCGATAAGCAGACGTTTATGACCGATCCGGGATTGTTCCGGCCCATTCTGTTCTTGTCCAGCATGTGGAAGGAAATCGGCTGGAGCGCGATCATTTATTTGGCCGCAATCGCCGGCATCAATCCGGAGCTGTACGAAGCGGCTCGCATTGACGGTGCCAACCGCTTTCAGCAGCTGATGGCGGTGACATGGCCTTCGATCAGGGGGACGGCTGCGATACTATTGATCCTAGCCGTAGGGAATGCGATGAACGGCGGGTTTGAGCAGGTGTTCAACCTCTACAATCCAGGCGTGTATGAAACTGGCGATATTATCGATACGTATTTGTACCGCTCCGCCTTTGGCGATGGGTTAAGCTTTGGAGTAACGACCGCCGTTGGCTTGTTTAAAGCGGTTCTGAACTTTGTCTTGCTGTACTCCGCTAACTTTATGGTGAAGCGGCTAGGCGGGGAGGGATTGGTATAATGGCGGCGCAAAGCATAAAACGACGCAAAAAGATTAGCATGCCGGATGTAATCATCCATACGATCTTGATCCTGCTTACGGTCTGTACCATCTTTCCTTTCTATAATGTGGTCCTGATGTCGTTCAGCGATTCGGTGGCTATATCGAAGCAGATCGTCTATTTGATTCCGACGGCATTTGATTTCTCGGCATACAGCTATATTTTTCATGAGCCGCGCTTTCTGGATGCGTTTCTAGTGACCATTTTTGTTACGGTTGTAGGAACGTTCATCAATATGCTGGTCACGCTGACCGGCGCGTACGTGCTGTCCAAAAGCGGATTTCCCGGCCGGAAAGCGGTTATGTCGGCTATCTTATTCACGATGTTTTTCAATGGCGGACTCATTCCGTTCTATCTGACCATGAAGAGCTATGGCTTGATTAACAATCTATTCGTGATGATTCTTCCAGTCGCTGTAAATACTTTCTATATGATGATTTGTATTGCCTTTTTCCGGACGTTGCCGGCCGCGCTGGAGGAATCGGCGAAGATTGACGGCGCGAATGAGATTCAAATTTTGTATAAGGTCATATTGCCGATATCGAAGCCAATGATCGCGACCATCGCTTTGTTTTATGCGGTGGATCGTTGGAATGAATGGTGGTTCGGCGTATTGTTCATGACGGACGTCAATTTGCTGCCGCTGCAGGCGCTGCTCAGAGAGCTGCTGACCAACTATCAACAGCTGCTGACCAGCATCAGCGTAAGCTCCGTCGTCTCGTCAAGCTCGGCTTTGCAGCCGGAAATGCTCAAAATGGCGGTTCTGGTCGTTAGCGCATTGCCGATTGTATGCTTGTATCCCTTCCTGCAAAAATATTTCACGAAGGGCGTTATGATCGGTTCGATCAAAGGGTAGTAGAAGCTTCGCGCTTTTATTATATAATTGTACAGGGGGAACGAGAAAATGAAGAAAACAAGCAAAGCTGCCTCATTCACGTTATTGACCGCATTATTCATTTCTGTATTATCTGGCTGCGGATCGGCAAATAACGTGCCTGAAGCCAGCAACAACGCGCAAGCGCCAACAAATGCGGAGTCTGATAACCCGTATAAGGACCATATGGACATTTCCGTATCCTGGTGGGGAATTGGCGTCGGCTTTCAGCAGAAGGATGAGATTTTGCAGCATGTGGAGAATACCTTCAATGTCACCTTCAAGCCGATGGACATCGGCTGGGACAACTACAAGCAGAAAGCGCAGGTATGGGCGGCTGCTGGCCAGCTGCCGGATATTATTACGAACAGCATTACCAATGACAGCCCTGCTACTTATAATGAATGGGTAAATCAAGACCTGATTCATGCGCTTCCCGATGATTTGAGTGCGTATCCGCATGTGGAGCAGGTAGCCAAAGCGAAAGGCGTGGATGGCATTCGCCGTGACGGCAAGCTGTATGCGATTCCCCGCATGACGTTCCCGCTGGAGCAAGCGGAAGCGGTATGGGCTGTTGACCGTGCGATCTTTGTCCGGAAAGACTGGATGGAGAAGCTGGGTATCGCGGATCCGAAAAGCTTCGACGAATTTAATGCGATGCTGAAAGCGTTTGTAGAGAAGGACCCTGACGGCAATAACAAAAACGATACGACGGGCATCGTAATGAACACGCTTGGTTATTTCAAATCGGTCTTCGTTCCTACCTTCCCGCAGATGGGGAACCAGGGCTGGGTAGAGGAGGATGGCAAGTGGATTCCGTTCTATGCTTCGCGGAAAATGGATGAAGTGGTCGTTCAAGCTCGCCAAATGTATAAGGATCACACGCTGGACCCTGATTTTGCGGTAGCGAAAGCGGGAGAGGGCAACCAAAAGTTTTACCAAAACAAAGCTGGTGCGTTTGCGTTCAAAACGGATGGTATTCTTGGCGCTACAGGCATCAAATCGGAATGGGAGAAAAACAATCCCGGGCTTAACTTTTTTGACCACGTGAAGATTTTGCATCTGTGGCCTGGCGCAGACGGAACGGTCTACCGCCAAGTGAACAGCCCGTGGTGGTCGGAGACGATGATTAACGTGGATGTGGATGACGAGAAGCTTGACCGCATTCTGCGCATCTATGATTGGCTGTTGTCAGCGGAAGGCAAAGAGCTGTTCGACTACGGCATTGAAGGCAAGGATTACACCAAGGATGGCGATAAATATGTCATTACTCGGGCGAAAGAAGAAAACGGCCAATTTATCGATTTGAAAAAAGCGTATCCTTCGATGGATATCATCTCACAAATGGCTGCTTGGAGAAATGCGAGCGCAATCGAGGACAGCGAGTCCAATCGAGCGGCGCATGGAGACGCGGCGATCCAGTTCATCCAAGATGAAATAAAGTGGCAAATGGATAACGCCAAGCCGATGCCGACTGCATTCGAATTTTTCACGATGACCACGCCTGCGAAAGACAAGCTGTCCGCAATCAACTTCGACGATGATTTCACGAAGATGATATTAGGCAAGGACGATCCGGTCCAAACCTGGAAGGATATCGTCAAAGGTTATGACAGCAAAGGGCTGCAGCAAGCAATTACGGAAGTGACGGCGGAAATGGCCAAACAATAATAAACGAAATAACAAAGGGAATGTTCTGTCCTATGCGGCAGGGCATTTCCTTCGTTCATGAGGCATGAGGAGGCCAAATGGAATGACGAGAGAGCAAATTGCAAATTGGGAACGGCAGACGGTATTGCAGCTTGCCGATTTCGGAGGCAAGCCGGACTCGGGCGAGGATGCGATGTCCGCGATGCAGCTTGCCATCGAGGCCGCTTCGCGGGCAGATGGTCCCGTCGTGCTGGAATGCGCGCCAGGGAGATATGATTTCTTCGCGAATGGGGCAACGAGAAAGCCCTATTATATTTCGAATACAACGAGTGAAGCGGAAAATCCGGATATTACGAAAACGATTGGCGTTTTTTTGAAAGGCATGCGCGAGTTTACGTTAGAGGGGAATGGTTCGTTGTTTGTCTTTCACGGCAAGCAAACGATGTTTCTCATTGATGAATGCGAGCATATCGTTTTTCGAAATATCAACGTCGACTATGAGCAGCCAACCGTCGTGGAAATGACCGTGTTAGAGACGGGAGCACGTCATCTTATCCTTGAGGTTCATCCCGCATACCGATACGAGATCGAAGAGGGGAAGCTGACATGGGTAGCGGATGATTGGCGCTTCCTGGCAGGCCCGATGCAGGAGCTGGACCTCGAGGAAAACCGCACGTGGCGAACCGATAATCTATTCGAGCATGCGGTCAAAGTCGAAGAAATATACAGAGGGAAGCTGAAGGTGCATATGAATGATCGACCCGTTCAGTCGAATGGGAACATATTGCAGGCACGCGACGGCATTCGTGACCAGGTTGGCGCGTTTATTAATAGAAGCAGCGGCATTCGATTCACGAACGTAGGCATGCATTTCATGCATGGCCTCGGGATTGTTTGCCAATTCAGCGAAAATATGACGTTCGAGCGCATGGAGATGAGGCCGAGGCGGGAAACGGGACGCACGGTGAGCGCTTTTGCTGATTTTATCCATTTCTCTGGCTGCCGAGGACTCATTCAGGTGAACGATAGTAAATTCAGCGGGGGACATGACGATCCGATCAACGTTCATGGCACGCATCTTCGCATAGTTGGGCAACCGTCGCAAAATCAAGTGAAGGTGAGGTTTATGCATCCTCAAACCTACGGCTTTGAAGCTTTTTTTGCTGGGGACGAGGTCGAATTTGTTAGATGCAAGTCATTGAATGCTTATCATAGCAACAAAGTAACCAGCGCCGTACTGTTGAATCCGCGGGAAATGCTGCTTACGCTGGAGCGGGCCGTGCCGGAGACTATCGAACCGGAGGATGTCGTCGAAAACGTGACATGGACACCTGAAGTAAGCATCGTCGGCAATGAATTTGAGAGAGTGCCTACGCGAGGCATACTGGCTACGACGAGACGCAAAGTCGTGATTGCCCGCAACCGATTTGAGAAAATGACGATGAGCGCGGTTTTTATTGCGGATGACGCGGAGAGTTGGTATGAATCAGGCCGCGTTCAGCAGGTCTCCATTCAAGATAATCACTTTATTGCTTGCGGAAACGAGCGGCATCCCGTTCTGTTCATTGCTCCCGAAAATACGCTGATTCATGCGGAGCAGCCTATTCATAGCAATATCCGTATCGAGAATAATAGATTCGAAACGATTGACGCGTTAATCCTTTCCGCCAAAAGTACGCGTGATATTGGATTTTTGAACAATGAGATTATCGTAAAAGGCGACCGAAACGCATACAGCACCCTTCAGGATGCCATTCGTTTTGAAGCGTGCACGGCTATTGTGCTCGAAGGCAATTCCTTGATTAGAGAAGGCTGAGCAGCGGAAGTTCGGTAATCTATTGCGGCGTTTGCTCGGTAGATTTTCCTTGCTAGATTAAGCGCTTCACTTCATAATAGGATTCAAACCGGATTATGTGACAAACAAAGAGAGGTGCTAGCATGAAGCTGCAATACAAGAAACCGGCTTCCGCTTGGACGGAAGCGCTTCCTATCGGCAATGGACGCTTGGGGGCAATGATTTTTGGCGGCGTGGAAAAAGAAAGAATTGGGCTTAACGAGGATACGTTATGGTCAGGCTACCCGAAGGATTGGAACAATGCGGGAGCCAAAGAAGCTCTGCCGCGCGTGCGCAAGCTGATCAAGGAAGGTCGGTATGCGGAAGCGGATCTGGAGACCAAGCAAATGATGGGGCCATATACGCAGTCTTACCTTCCGTTCGGCGATATGCATGTAACATTCGAGCACGGCAATAAATATGAAAACTACCAACGGACGCTGGATTTGGAAAACGGCTTGTCTACCGTCGAATACGAGATTGGCGGGATTGCCTACAAAAGGGAATTGTTCGCTTCGTATCCGGATCAGCTTATTTTGTTGAAGCTTGAGGCTAGCGAGCCTGGCGTTCTAAATGTCCATGTGAGATTGGATAGTCCGCTCCGTTACCGCACGGAAGCGGACGGGCAGCGCTACCTCCTGAAAGGAAAGGCGCCTGAGCATGTTGCTCCCAGCTATTTCAAGGATAACCATCCAATCGTATACGGCTCCGGCGATGAGCCGGAAGCTATGCGTTTCGAGGGCGTGCTCGCCGCCACGTCGAAGGAAGGAACCGTTATAACGGATGCTGACGGGCTTCATGTGTATGGTGGCACCGAGGTGGTTATCTATTTCAGCGGAGCTACGAGCTTTAACGGATACGACCGGCTTCCGGGAAGCCAAGGCAAAGATGCGTCAGCCGCAGCTGCCTCTGCGCTGGAAAACGGGTTTAAGAAATCGTATGCGGAGCTGAAAGCTTCGCATCTATCGGATTATCATCTTCTGTTCAATCGGGTCGAGTTCCGAATCGGTGAAGCTTTGGCGCCGATAGATATGCCGACAGACCAACGGATTAGTCAATTTGGCGCGAAGGATCCGGGCTTAGTTGAGCTGCTTTTTCATTACGGTCGTTATTTGATGATCGCGAGCTCGCGCGGAGGGACAAAGCCCGCGAATCTGCAGGGGATATGGAATGAATCGACCAGGCCGCCATGGAGCAGCAATTGGACGTTGAATATTAATGCGGAAATGAATTATTGGCCGGCGGAAACCTGCAATTTGGCCGAATGCCATCAGCCGCTGCTCGCTTTTATCGAGGAGCTTTCGGTGAACGGTGCCGTTACGGCTCGCACGAATTACGGAGCAAGGGGCTGGACGGCGCATCATAATGCGGATATATGGGCGCAAACCGCGCCGGTTGGCAACTATGGGGACGGTGATCCCGTTTGGGCCTATTGGCCAATGGGCGGCATATGGCTTGCCCAGCATTTATGGGAGCATTTTTCGTTCGGCAGGGACGAAGCGTATTTGCACAGCCATGCCTATCCGATTATGAAAGAAGCGGCTTTATTTTGCCTCGATTGGCTGATCGATGACGGGCAGGGACGGTTGATTACGTCGCCTTCCACCTCGCCGGAGCATAAATTCAGAATCGGGGATAAGCTATTCGGCGTAAGTGAAGCCGCTACGATGGATTTGTCGTTGATCTGGGATTTGTTTACGAACTGCATAGAAGCCACGGAGAGCCTGGATACGGATGAAGCGTTCAGAGCGGAGCTGAAAGCTGCGAGGGCAAGCTTGCTTCCGCTGCAAATCGGCAGTTTCGGACAGTTGCAGGAGTGGTCGCAAGATTATGCGGATGAGGACAAGCATCATCGCCATGTCTCGCATTTGTTCGGTATTTATCCCGGCCGGCAGCTTACGCAAGACGGAACGCCGGAGCTGTACGCTGCGGCGAAACAATCGCTGCTCCGTCGCGGTGACGACGGGACGGGCTGGAGCTTGGGCTGGAAGGTGGGATTGTGGGCCAGGTTCCGCGACGGGGACCACGCTTTGCGCCTGCTGGATCAGTCGCTGCGGCTCGTAAAGGAGAATGAGGCGGAGCTCTATGATCATGGCGGCGTGTACGGCAATTTATTCGGCGCGCATCCTCCTTTCCAGATCGACGGGAATTTCGCTGCCACGGCGGGCATTGCCGAGATGCTTCTGCAATCCCATCAGTCTTACTTGGAGCTGCTTCCGGCTCTTCCGGCTGCCTGGCAGTCAGGCGAGATCAAGGGGCTGCGGGCGCGCGGAGCATTCGAAGTGAGCATTCGCTGGGAGAATGGGCGTTTCGTCGAAGCGGAGCTCCTATCGCTGAGCGGCGAGGACTGTTCATTATGGACAGAAGCATCATGGAGGATTGAATCGCCGGAAGGATTAATTGCTGGCAGCAGCCAGCCCGATGAGCCGGTTGTCCGATTCCGTACAAAGGCCGGCCAAGTCTACCGGATCTTTGCGGTTTGATATAGTGGATTGTAATTAAAATTAAAATTAAAATTGAGATTGAAATAGAAGTAGAAATAAAAATAAAAATAAAAATAAAAATAAAAATAAAAGCCATGATTAAAGGTCGTTCCAGACCGATAATCATGGCTTTGTTTGTTGCTGCTGATTGTTAAGTTAAATGCTAGGTGCGTACGATTCCTTTAGTGCGAGCCTCTCTCAGCCACTGCGGATATTCATGAAACAATCGATCATACAATTCCTCGTCACTTACTTGATCCAAATCATCAAGCGCAAAAAAATCCGCGTTATCGAGCACTCGGCCTCTCAAATCGTCGAGCTGGCGCAGCACGCCGAAATCTGCTCTGCCAAGGCCGACGAATTGCCAAAATATATTTTTGTCCGAACTGTCGATGAGCAGCTTTGAAATCTTTTTGGTCTCGTAGATACCGCCATCGCTGAAGAACACGATATAGGTAGGCATGCCGGAAGGGTCTTCTTTTGTATATTTCTTGATGATATCCGCCATAACTTCAGGTTCATTGTTGCCTGCGCCTAATCCTCCGAATAATCGAGGGGCGGGGTAGGTGTTTTTTACGTAATCCGCATACTCGTTTTCGTTGACGCTCTTCATCCGTTTGCTCTTCGAGGCGAAAAACCAGACGTCCATCATGCCGTCGTCATCCATGCTGGCGGCTACCGCGAGCACGCGCTCGAAAGCGCGCTGAACGACTCCGTTTGCATAGAGGCTGTACATGGAGCCGGAAGCGTCAAAGATAACGGCGACGCGAGCTTTTTCCTGCTCTATGTTATTTTTGCGCAGCGAGACAGCTACCTTCTGCTTCAATAGATCAATTTTGCTCAGGTTGATTTTGGTTGGCGCAGTGCTTGCGGCGCCGCTTGCAGCCTCGGAGCGTGCAGCTTTGATGGCGGAGGAGGAGGCTGCCTGCGACTGCTTATCCGAGACGGCAGGAGCGGGAGCTGCCTCACTGTTTACGTTATCATCCTCGGCAACATGAACGCCATGCGCCTCCGCAAGTGGCTTTAATCCACCGTGAAATCCTCGGCCAACCGCACGGAGCTTGAATCCGCTTGCATGTCGATACAACTCGGCAAGCACCAACGAGGTTTCGGCTTTTCCTTCCGTTATTTCATAAACGACCTTGTTCGCTGCGGATTCTGCAACAATTCGGCAGCCGTCTACATCGGATAGGGTACCGGGACCGTCCAGCGTGATGGCAAATACGCATTTTTGGATAGAAGAAGACCATAAGGCGTTAAGATCAATGGTGAATTCACTGCAAAGCTTGTCCTTGGGCAAGTATTGCACGATGCGGCCAGGATCAGCGGGCTGGTTATAAAAAACAAAATAATCATCAGAAGGCACTTTTCCGTCCGAACCAACCATAAAACAGCTGACATCGAGATCTGCCGGCGAATGCTGACAGGAAACGGTCACCTTCACGGTTGAAGCGCTGCCGAGTGGGGCGTTGGCTCCGGTAATCAATTGAATCGTAGTTCCGCTCATCTAATTGCTCTCCTTGTCTTGAAATCAGATTTTGAAGCGTTAAACGATAAAATATGGAAACGAAACTATGGAATGGTTGAATTATAACATAGTCTTTTCGGACATTCATGTGAGAAAGGATGCAGAGAACAACGATCGGTATAACGCTTCCTTTTGTGAAGTTTACAGTCAATGTGTTAAATAACATAACATTAAAGATCTATATTTGTGAAAAAAACGAAATTAGTTCATGCTTTTTTGTGAAAAATACAAAGACATCGCATTTTATTTGTAATATAATATGACACAAGAAGAAAAACGAAAGAAATTAAGTTAGGTTATGTGACATAAACGTCTAGCTAAGTCATATGCCGACGAGCTTTGGAGGGAGAATGAAGCATGCAAATTACAGCAACGCCTTACAGCTGGCCTTATGATGGAACAATCGATCCTTCGAAAACCGCATTAGTCATTATTGATATGCAGATCGATTTCTGCGGCAAAGGCGGATATGTGGAGCAGATGGGGTATGACTTGTCATTGACGGCGAAACCGATCAAGCCCATTCGTGAGCTATTGCAGCGCGTTCGGGAAATTAAAGGCTTTCATGTCATTCACACGAGAGAGGGACATAAGCCTGATCTATCCGATTTGCCTGCGAACAAACGGTGGCGCAGCAAACAGATTGGCGCGGAAATAGGCTCGCTTGGACCTGCGGGACGTATTTTGGTCAGAGGAGAGCCCGGATGGCAGATCATTGAGGAGCTTGCTCCGATCGAAGGCGAATCGATTATAGATAAGCCGGGCAAGGGCAGCTTTTATGCAACGGATTTGGATTTGATCCTGAAAAACAAAGGGATTACCCACTTAATTTTGACCGGCATTACAACGGATGTTTGCGTGCATACGACGATGCGCGAAGCGAATGACCGAGGATACGAGTGTTTGATTCTTGAGGATTGCACGGGAGCTACGGACCCGGACAATCATCATGCGGCGCTTAATATGGTGAAAATGCAGGGCGGCGTGTTCGGAAGCGTAAGCAGCTCGGCGGAAGTATTAAAAGGACTTATCCATTGCTAAATATGCAACTGAGATAGAAATGAAATTGAAGTAGAAATAGTAGAAGTAGAAGTAGAAGTAGAAATAGACAAACCAACAACATCGGAGGAAACCATATGTGGAAATTATCCAGAAAGTCGTTAATGATCGTAATGTCGGCGTTTTTACTCGTGTTATCCGCTTGCGGATCCAATAATCAAACGAGCTCGAACGCTGCCGATGGAGAAACAGGGGAGCTGAAAAAAGTCGTTTTGCGATTGAAATGGATTCATCAAGCACAATTTGCCGGGTTTTACACGGCGGTTGAGAAGGGCTTCTATAAAGAAGCAGGCTTGGACGTCGAAATTAGACCAGGCGGGGCAGATTTCCCGTCTGTTCAAATGATCGCATCGGGCACGGAGCATTTCGGCGTGACGGGCGCCGATCAAGTATTGATGGCTAGGGAAAAGGGAGTTCCGGTGAAGGCTCTTTCAACCATTTATAGAAAAACGCCTTTCGTATTGTTCAGTCTGAAGGATTCCGGCATTACGAAGATGGAAGATCTAGTCGGCCAAAAAATCGGCGTTAAGCTAGGCGGGAACGAAGAGCTTACTTACCGCGCTATGGCGAAAAATGCAGGCATAGATGGTTCGAAGGTGGAAGAGATGCCTGCGAAATATGACCTGAGCCCGCTGCTCAGCGGCCAAGTGAAGGCATGGCCTGGTTACGTGATCAATGAGGTGCTTGCCGTACAGGAGCTGGGCCATGAAGTCAACATCATAGAGCCGAATGATTATGATATCAATTTTTATGCGGATACTTTATTCACGACTGAGGATATTATCAAGCGCGATCCAGAAATGGTGAAAAGCTTCGTTCAAGCTTCCATGAAAGGGTGGAGCTACGCGATTGAGAACCCGGATGAAGCGGCGGCATTTGGCCTGAAATATGGAGATAAGCTAACGCTTGACCACGAGGTCAGCATGATGAACGCGAGCATTCCGCTGCTTGAGCCCGAGAATCTGCCTCTAGGCAAGATGGAAACCGATGCATGGGATGTTTTGCAAAAAAACCTAATCGATCTTGATTTCTTGAAAAAGGAACAAAACCTTGACGACGTCTTTACAAACGAATTTATCGAATAGGGTGTGATTTTATGCTAACGACGGCCAGTGATCTGGGGAAAGATTCTTCAAGGCTGCAGAAACGACCTACGACCAATTCTTCCAAGAGCGAAATCGCGGTTACTTTAAAAAATTGCTCCCTTTCGTTTGGTGACGTACAGGTATTGAATAACGTGTCGCTAGATATTTACAAAAACGAATTTGTCTCGATCCTTGGACCGAGCGGCTGCGGCAAATCGACGCTGCTCCGTCTAATGCTTGATTTGCTTCAGCCGAATGCCGGCGGGGAGATCGTCTACCCGTCGAAGGACTTAACGCTTGGCATGGTGTTCCAAAAGCCGGTTTTGATGCCGTGGCTGACCGCGATTCAAAATATTGCCCTGCCTCTTACAATTGGGGAGAAGAAATTTACGAAGAAGGAAGCGAAAGAGAAGGCGGAGGGTGCGCTTCGGCTAGTGGGGCTGCAGGATTTCATAAACCATTTCCCGCATCAGCTAAGCGGGGGCATGCAGCAAAGAATCGCGATCGCACGGGCGCTTGCTGCCGATCCGACCGTATTGCTAATGGATGAGCCGTTTGGAGCATTGGATGAATTTACGAGAGAGAAGCTTAACTTCGAGCTGCTGCGTTTATGGGAAAGTCCAGAAACGAGCCTGAGCACGGTTGTGATGGTTACCCACTCGATTCAGGAGTCCGTGCTGATGTCCAACCGTGTCATCATGATGTCGCCAAGGCCAGCCGGCGTGGAGGATATTATCCCAGTACCGCTGCCGTCGCCAAGAGAAGTTGGCATGGAGGAGCTTCCGGCTTTCCATCAGACGGTTAAGGAATTAAGAAAGCGGGTCAAACACCTATGAGAACGAAAATAAAAGACGCCATGTATCCTGTCGCATTTGCCATTGGATTTCTAGTCATATGGGAGCTTGCGGTACGCCTGTTCGATATACCGATCTACTTGCTGCCCTCTCCCACCGATATCGCGGCTGTTATAGACAACTCGCTGTGGTCGCATATGTTCGTCACGCTGATGGAGGCTTTGACCGGTTTCGTGCTTGCCAATATTCTTGGATTAATTACTGCCGTCATATTTGTTCATTCCAAGCCGATTGAGAAGGGCATATTCCCGCTTGCGATTGCGCTCAAAACAACGCCGCTCGTCGCTCTTGCTCCGCTCCTAGTCGTGTGGATGGGAACGGGCTACTCCTCCAAAGTCATAGCCTCGATGCTGATCTGCTTCTTCCCTATTCTCGTCAACAGCGTGAAGGGATTGAAGGCAATCGAGCATGAAGCATGGGAGTTGTTCTCTACCTATAAAGGCACGAAAGCAGAAATATTCTGGAAGCTGCGCCTGCCGACGAGCTTGCCTTACGTGTTCTCCGCGCTGAAAATATCTACGTCGCTTGCGATTGTTGGTGCTATTGTCGGTGAGTTTGTCGGCGCAAACAAGGGACTTGGGTACGTCGTATTGGTATCTTCGTACCACATGGATACACCTGTGATGTTCTCGGCCATTATCGCTTCAGCACTATGCGGCTTGGTTCTCTTCTGGGCAATCAGCCTGCTGGAGAAAAAAATTATTTTCTGGCAAAGGACGGATGACATATGATGAAATGCACGGTGAATCGCGTTCCGAGCCGCTCGCCGAACGATGTGGCTGCGCTTGATAAATACATGAAAGAAGGAAGGATAGACCCGCAGGACGTCGTTGCCGTCTTAGGCAAAACAGAGGGCAACGGCTGCGTGAACGATTTTACCCGCGGTTATGCCGTGCTCGCGTTAAAAAGCTATTTTGCCAAGTATCGAACGGAAACGGACGCCGCGATATCGTATGTCATGTCAGGCGGAACCGAAGGCGTATTGAGTCCTCACTTTACGGTGATTAGCCGCAAGGGAAACGGTAGCCAGGCCGCGGTGAAACAGGATCGCAAATCGCTAGCGATCGGTGTTGCAAGAACGGCTGATTTTCTTCCGGAAGAGATTGGCCGGCTTGCTCAAGTAGATGAGGTGGCTGCTGCCGTCAGGCGCGCGATTGCGGAAGCTGGTATCGAAGCAGCGTCGGACGTGCATTTTGTGCAGATCAAATGCCCGCTGCTAACGGCTGACCAGGTTCATGACGCGCATAGCAGAGCCGTTAGCACCGTAACGGAAGATACGTACAAATCGATGGGATATTCGCGGGGCGCATCGGCGCTCGGTGCAGCGGTTGCTCTTGGAGAGGTTAATCGCGAGAAGCTGGAGGACGGGGATATCTGTACTTCATGGCAGCTGTTCAGCCGTGTAGCTTCCACCTCCGCAGGCAGCGAGCTCGCGTATTGCGAGGTTATCGTATTCGGTAATTCCGCATATGCGGAAGGCCCTTATTTCATCGCTCATGACGTGATGAAGGATGCAATCGACGCGCAATCGCTCAGACGCTTGCTGGACGAGCATCAGGATTCGGAAATGGTGCAGGTGCTGGCAAAGGCAGAGGCTGATCCTACCGGCTACATCCGCGGCCATCGCCATACGATGCTGGACGATTCGGATATTAATCATACGAGGCATGCCCGTGCGGTTGTCGGCGGCGTACTCGCTTCGGTGTGCGGCGATCCGATGATTTACGTATCCGGCGGTGCAGAGCATCAGGGCCCACCGGGAGGCGGACCGGTAGCTGTCGTTTTTAAACGCAGGGAATAAACCTAATAAACCAATCACATCGCGAATATGGGAGGAATATCATTATGATCACAGCAAAGAAAACAGAAGTAATCATTGGAGAACAAATGCCATGGGGGCTTATGCCGGACCATATTGAGCTCTATCACCGCGAGATTGTATCAGCGGCACAGGCCGATCAAATGGGGTTCCGCACCAGCTCCGTGCTATGGGAGAAAATCGGCGTTGGCGGTCAGGTGCTGCCACATTATCATGACGTAGCGGAAATTATCTATATTACGGTAGGCAAAGTAAAGCTGCTGTGCAACGGAGAATGGCAAAGCTACAAGGCGGGCGATACGTTCCATGTGCCGGCAGGCGTTGTACATTCCGTAGCGAATGACGATGATCGGCCCACGGAGCAGATCAGCATCTTTTTACCTGTAGGAGAAGATACCCCGGTCAACTCGTTTTTCAATACGACGCTTGTGGAAGATGTATATTCCACGCAGCTGAAATAACAGGTGGGATTTGCGATGGCAGATAACAAGAAGGCAGGCTTCACGTGCAGCGACGTTTTGCTGATTCCCGACTTTAAGGAAGCTGTCGTCTTGGCAGGCGCTAATGGCATGCAGCGAATCATTAACCGCGTGAACGTGATGGAAGTGCCGGATGTTATCGATTGGGTGCGGCCCGGAGAGTTTCTCATTACGAGCGGCTTTCCGTTCCGCGACCAGCCGGATGCCATTTCGGATATGATTCCGCAGTTAGTGGAAAAGGGCGTATCTGCCCTTGGGATTAAGACCAAACGTTTTATCGATAAAATACCGGCCCGTGCGCTGGAGCTTGCCGATCAGCTGGACTTCCCGATCTTTGAGCTGCCGTCGTCGACCGTATTCTCGGATGTTGTGCGCGATATTATGGAGCGGGTGCTCGTTCAGGAGGCAAGGGAGCTGTCGCTGCTGCAAAGCCGCTTCCAGAAGCTTTCGCAGCAGCTATTGTACGGAAAAGGGCTGGAAGAGTTTTTGCAAACGCTGGACGGCATATTGAATAACCCGATTATTTTGCTTGATGATTCCAACCATCTGTTTCTTTCTCCGCAGGCGGAACAGCTGGGAGAGGCAGACAATGCGATGCTCTGGGCTGGCCTGCGAGAGGAAAGCAATCTAGGTGTCAGCTTTGTGACGCTTGGCGAGCGCCGCATCCGCGTATACGTATCGGCAGTGAACGACAAGCAGTATGAGAAGTGCCTGCTTATTCTGCTGGAATGGAACCAGGAGCATTCGGTTGTCGATCGGCTGACGATCGACCGCGTTGGCGTATTGGTGGGATTAGAAATGATCAATGCCAATGCCAGGCGGGAAGTCGAGCTGAAATACGTTGATCAGTTTTTGCAGGATTGGATTACAGGCAGGATCGTGACCATGGAGGATTTGAAGCTGAGAGCGGAGGCATGTGGCTGCCCGCTGGAAGAGGAAAGGCCGCGTTATGTTGCGCTGGTGCGCTTTCTGAATGCCAAACCAAGCATCAAGCATATGCAGCAGGCGATCAAACGGCTTAGGACCAAATCTATTTGCGATGACCTTCAAGCAACGATACTCGAGGGAGAGATGATCATTCTTTTCCCGGAGGCGAAGCAAGGTGCGCGGAATTTCGCGATTGAGGCGATTTCGGCGGATCTGAAGGCGGTCTTCCCTACGGAGAGCTATTCGCTCTGCATCGGGAATCGGACCAAAAGCGCCGATAGCGTGTATGAAAGCTATAACGATGCCAAAAAAATCCATCATATCAGCTCGATTTGCGATTACCGTGAGCCTTACGTGGATTATATGAAGCTTGGAGTATTTCAATTGCTGTACCATCTTCCGGATACGGAGGAGGTCAAAGATTACCGCAATCAATTCATTATGCCGCTGCTTGCCTATGATGCGAAGCATCACTCGCAGCTGTTTGAGACGCTGAAGGTTTATTTCAAGCATAACCGGAATGTGAAAAAGACGTCTGCGGAGCTGTTTACCCATTACAATACGGTATCCTACCGGGTAGAGCGGGTATGCGAATTGCTTGGCATCAGCTTGGATAATGGCGATGATATTTTGCAGCTGCATCTAGCGGTTAAACTGAACGAGATGAGACCGGCATAACGTAAAACGGGATTGAAGGAGGGGAGCCGGATGAGCAGGCTGAATATTCCGCTTGAGCTTTCGATAGATTGGCTGCGCGAGCAATATGCGAGCGGGAATCTAACACCGGAGCAAGTAATAGAGGAGGTTATCCATCGCGCCCGTGAGGACGAAGGGATGAATATTTGGATTGCGCCGCCTGAGAGGGAAACGATTCAACCTTACTTGGAGAGTCTGGGGACGATGGACCATTCCTTGCCGCTGTGGGGCGTGCCATTCGCAATTAAAGACAACATGGATTTGGCAGGCACGCCTACGACGGCAGGCTGCTCCGAATTTGCCTATATGCCTGACCGGCATGCGGCAGTCGTGGAACGATTGATAGCTGCCGGAGCGATTCCTGTCGGCAAAACGAATCTGGATCAATTTGCCACTGGGCTTGTTGGCACCCGAAGTCCTTATGGCGAGACGCATAACGCGCTGCAAGGCGATTGGATTAGCGGAGGCTCCAGCTCAGGCTCCGCCGTAGCGGTTGCGCGGGGGCATGTCGCATTTGCGTTAGGTACCGATACCGCGGGATCAGGAAGAGTACCGGCGGCGTTAAACCGTTTGGTCGGTTATAAGCCAAGTCTTGGAGCATGGCCGACTAAAGGTGTCGTACCGGCCTGCGCTAGCCTAGACTGCGTTACCGTATTTGCCCATACTTTGCAGGATGCGAAAGCCGTTGATCAGCAAGCACGCGGGTTCGACCATACAGACCCATGGTCGAAGAGCGTCCCGCGCCTGCAAGCGAAGCTTCCGCATAAGCTTTTCCTGCCGAGCAAGCCGCTGGATTTCTATGGTCCGCTAGCCGAGGCTTATCGCAGGGCATGGGACGAAGCAGTGCAGAAAATGAAAGGACTGTCTATCCCCATTGAATATATCGATTATGAATGGTTCGCGGAGGCTGCGGCTCTTTTGTACGAGGGACCTTGGGTTGCTGAGCGTTGGGCTAGCGTTGGCGGGTTTGTCGAAGCCCGTCCAGGTGTTACCTTCCCCGTAACGGAGCAGGTGTTGCGTTCAGGGGCACCCGGAAAGCATGACGCGGCTTCCGTGTTTAAGGCGATGCATCAGCTGCAAGAGCTGCGTATGAGATGCAATGAGCTTCTGCAGGGCGCCGTTCTAGTTATGCCTACTTGCGGAGGAACATGGACGAGAGCGCAGGTCGCTGCCGAGCCGATTGCTGCTAATTCGGCTATGGGCCTTTACACAAACCATTGCAATCTGCTCGATTTGTGTGCGGTTGCCGTACCGGCAGGTGATGCCGCGCCGCAAATGCCCTTTGGAATTACATTATTCGCGCTTTCCGCCAATGAGCATTTGGTGGAAGGAGCCGCTGCTTCGTTTCTTGGAGCGGAATTGTCGCAGCCTGCGGCTGAGATGGCGGACAATATTCCAGTCGCCGTCTGCGGCTTGCATATGAGAGGTTACCCGCTGGAGCAACAAATGCTTGCCTTTGGCAGCCGTTTCGTGCGGATGACCCTTACAGCGGAAAAATATCAAATGGTGAAGCTCCCGACTGTGCCGGCTAAGCCGGGGCTGCTGAAAAAAGGCGATGGCGGACATGCCATCGAGGTCGAGGTGTGGGAAATGCCCGTTTCATCTTTCGGGGCATTTGCAGCCTTAATTCCTGCGCCGCTCGGCATCGGGAAGGTCGAGCTGGCAGACGGGACAGAGGTATCCGGCTTTATATGCGAGGGTTATGCGGAAGCGGGAGCCGAGGATATTACCGCTTATGGCGGGTGGAGATATATTAAGCAGCAATAAACTGCCCTTATTCGATCTATCAGAGCGGTTCAATCCTGTAAAAGGCAAATAAGAACCTTCAACACTATTGAAAATGGTGATGAAGGTTCTTTTTATGCCGAAATTCCTTACTATACGGGTACTGGATGTTCAGAAATGGTTCTAGGATAGTGTTTTCTGTTATTAGTCCGGCAGGAAGAACCATAGAATGAGGCTTTACGCTCATTTTCGCAATGCCGTGCTTGAATAAGAAGGATTTTCCTCCACTATTGTCGAAATTCGTAGAACAGAATTTTGAAATGGAGGAAAGCCAGCTTGAGACTTCGAAATCAATTATTAGGCGGAACAGCCATTATCGCTTTATTATTTGGGGGATCAGATGCCGCCAACGCTTCCATTCAGAGCCTATCAGGAGGGAAAGCGTCCAGCACCAGTCCCCAACTATTCGCACAAGCTAAGGTTGTACCAAATAAAGCAACAGTAGCAAAGATTACGGACATCACTAATTTGCGAAAAGGGCCAGGTATTCAATATGAGATCGTAGCGAGGGCGGTTGCCGGCGATTCGTACCCGATTGTCGGATCGGAGGGAGATTGGTATCAGGTCAAGCTATCAAGCGGCAATAAGGCTTACGTAGCGAATTGGGTCGTGGATACGGATGCCTCTACGAACAGCGGTGGTTCATCGAATGCGGGGCAAAAGCCCGATAAGGAAGCGATTGTAAAAATAGTAGATACGACCAATCTACGAAAAGGACCGGGGCTTGATTATGAGGTCGTAACGAAGGCAAGGGCAGGTGAATCGTTCCCGATCATTACGTTAACCGGGGACTGGTATCAAGTTTCATTGCCCAGCGGAGGCAGCGCATACGTTGCGAAATGGGTCGTTAATACGGGTGAAGTCAGTCAAAAAGATAGCAAAGTATACATCTATCATACCCATAATCGTGAATCATGGAAAAATGTATCAACCAGCACGAAAGGCACCTCTTACGATGATTCAAAAGTTAACATTACGCTCGTAGGCAAACAACTCGCGCAAAGCTTGGAGAAAAAGGGAATCGCGTCTTTGGTAGAAGAGACCGACTTTGCTGCCAAGCTGAATGAGCAGAAATTAAGCTATACGAAGGCTTATGCCGAATCACGCAAAGCAGTAGACAATGCGATTCAGACCCATGCTTCCTTGACTTATTTCTTCGATATTCATCGTGACGCAGACGTGCCTCGCAGCAAAACGACGGTTACGATTAATGGGAAATCGTATGCACGCATCATGTTCGTAATTGGGGACGTGAATCCGACTTATAAAGAGAACAAAAAATTCGCAGATGCCTTGCATGCACTGCTAAACAAAAGGTACCCCGGCATTTCGCGTGGCGTTCTGACCAAAAGCGCGCATCAAGGGAATGCCGAATACAACCAATCTGTTTCTAACGGAAGCCTGCTGCTGGAATTCGGAGGCGTAAACAATACGCTGCAAGAAAACCTGCTAACAGCCGATGCTTTCGCTGACGTGTTCGCGGAATATTACAAATCGATCAAGTAATATTGAAGTTATTTGATAGTGAATTAATAGAAAAGCGAGGGAAGGTCTCCCTTGCTTTTTTGTTGTTCGAGCAGCATTCGCAACATTTCATTGAGACTAACGTCCAATTATTTGAAGGGCTTTGGCTCGAATAACCGAAAGAAAGGAAGCCGATGATGAAAAAAATCCTCACTCTGGTATGTATGCTATTGCTATGTCTTACTTGGATGCTTCCAATATCAGAAGCAAATGCAATGTCTTATCATTCTATCCGTATACCACATGATAAATTGACCAGTGGACGGCTGCTTGTGCCTATACGTTCCATATCTGAATACGTAGGCGGAAGCGTACATTGGAATAATAGGAATAACACGGTCTTAATCAGCAAGAATGCGAAGCAGATTGAACTGCAAATCAATTCAAAGTCAACTCAAGTAAACGGGGAGCCCATTGAGATGGATGTGCCAGCTGTCGTTGATCGAGGCGTAACGTACGTGCCCATCCGTTTTGTAGGCCAGTCGCTAGGATTAACAATCGAATGGATGCCACGCGACCGTTTGGCATTGTTGCTTGATAAGGAGCAGCAGAAAAGAATCGAAATCATCGTGGAGCCTCCGCTTTCTTTGGAGGATGCGGTCGCGTTAATGAACAAGGCAGCTATGGCAGATGACCTGTCAACGATTAAACAAAAGCAACAGTATTTAAGACCATATTTTACAGAGGGCATGATACGAGAAGTTTTGTTTACGGGTGGTTTGAAGCAATTTCCAGACAATCCTAAAATCCCGTTCATTTCATTTTCTAGCGACAAAAAGCCAAGCTACCAATATGGGAATGAGAGCATGATGTTTATTAAAAGAACCGTTATGGTGGAGCAAGAAGGCGCGTATGCTTACGAAAATGGAACGCTTGCCAAAACAGCAAACGGTTGGAAAATTGCAGTGGTAAGATATACGCTGGATTACCCGCATTAATTAATTGAGATGAATAGGATAGATATCAGATCACAAAAAACCCGATCGTTTTGGATCGGGTTTTTGGCAATGCATCTTTCTGCTTTCCGCTTCAAAATAAAGGCCAACTCTTTTCGTTAAAATAAGGATCACGTTAAGGCGGATCTGTATTTACGGCGATACTCGGTTGGCGTCAAGTGGACGCTCTTCTTGAATTGTCTCATGGAGTCCAAAACGGAAGAAAAATGGTACGTGTTCATAGATGAGTACGTGGATCGTAGCTAATGCCCACTCGAAACAACGGATTTGAACTCCGGCCAATGGACTTTGCCCGAGTGCTCCTCTTTGCCTGCTTCGCCTCGCCATGGCTCGGTCATTCCCGTTACCCAGTTGGAATACGATAGATTGCTAGAACGATAAAGAGGAAATTAATTGAGGAATATCGCTTAATTGAGGTGATTCAAATGAGCTGAAACGACGGATGCAGCAAAATCCTCCGAACTACAAGAAGTGTAGCTTATATTTTATAAGATGGAACGCTTTGCTGCCGAATCGTCCAATAGTTCGGTCAAAATTAATTGTTATTTCACATAGTCGAAGTAGTCCGAAACCTATTTTCTATAAAAATAGTTTTTCGTCTATTAATAGTTAGTCAAATGTCCATACCAACATGAAAGAAAAATCATAATATAAAGATGTTAATAGGGAGGTGTTAAACTTGCGTTGTGATAAAGCCAATAAAAAAATTCGAAAGACTCTATTGAAAAATAAACCACTGCTTAAAGAGAAATGTAAACTCAAAAAAAAGAGCATCTATGTAGCCGATAAACAAATTTTGAGGGGCACATATATCTGCCGAAGTAAAGTGTGCAAAAAGAAAAAAGTGACTTGTCCTGCGAAGAGGATTAAACGTAAAAGGGTTATTTCAAAAAGAAAAATATCTATCCGCCTAAAGCCAATAATTAATGTAACTACTCAGCAAGGCCCACAAGGATTACAAGGATTACAAGGTATACAAGGATTACAAGGAATACAAGGACCTACGGGACCACTGAGTACCCCACTTGTCAGTAGTAGGCTAACTGCGAATAGATATTTTTTTATTGCGAACTCAGATATTCCTCTGCCAACAGAAATTCCTGCGAATCAATTCATAAACGATGATGGTGAATCAATAACTGAATTTCTAGACTTAGATGAAAATAGCTATGCTAATCTCTATATCAACGGGATAATGCAAGATGGTAGCTCTTATCGTTTAAATTCAAGAACATTAGCCATTGTTCCCAACCATGACACTATTTTTGCAGGCACCCCAATTATAGTTGAATCCATTCGATTGTATGTGCAATTAATCTCTTAAAATAATGTAATGTATCATTAGCCGTTCACGGTATTCTATCATCTGCATAAGCTGGTTGAGAGAAGCGAGGTGATATAAATGCCAATTACAAAACCCTTTATGGCTGCTAGAAGATTTAGTGCTACAGTAGCAGACGGAACTGGTGTGGGTGCTGCATATAACATTCTTGCTACAGCCACCACCAATGACGCCGGCGTTGCTCCCACAGCATTTCCAACTGCTCCTGCGTATTACAATCTTTATATCAATGCACAGATTCAAACAGCTGACACTTCAAGCGTTACCACTACTGCGATTACCATTCCAGACGGTGATACGCTCGACCCTGCGACTCCAATCGTAATTGAATTTGTTGTAAACTAACCTTCTATATTGATGTTATGCCGGCAATCTTGATTGTTTTGGATTGCCGGCATTTTCAAAATAATCGATCATTGTGACGTATGCTGTATCTGCTGCGTACATACTTAACAAAATTTTGTAGGGGAGTGAATATAAAATGCCCATCATATCTCCAATCTTTCCTCCTATAATTTCTGGATATATTTATAATGTAAGTGCTCAAACCGTTCCTGTAGAGGTTGATGTTACATTCGATTCAAATGGTATTCTTAAACCGGGCATTACACATACCCTAGGAACTTCTCAGATTGCAGTTACCAATTCGGGTAACTATGAGATTACGTTTTCCTTATCTAATGTTGAACCCAATCAATTCGCACTATTTATAAATGGCGTTCTGGCCACGGGAACCGTTTACGGTTCGGGTGCAGGCACCCAGCAAAATAAAGGTCAAGCTATAATCGCTTTAGCGGCAGGTGATATTCTTACTCTGCGAAATCATAGTTCTGCAGCAGCGATCATTCTTCAAACTTTGGCAGGCGGCACACAAATAAACGTAAACGCTTCTGTTGTTATCAAAAAATTGAGTTAATTTTTTTGTTTTTTGAAGGAGATGCCGATGCATCTCCTTTTTGGCGTGAAGGCAGGATAACGGAGGAGTTAATTGAGTTCGCTGGCGTTTTATGTTTTTATGAAATTCGGAAAATATAGTGTAATTCCTTTTATATGTGATAATTCAACTTAAGTTTTTCAAGAAAATCGTAATTCTGTCTAGTGTTCTCTTGCATTTATTACATGGAAAATGAAATGAATATATGTTCGCAATACGAATCATACTGTCGGAAAAATTCAGTTAGAGGAGAACGAGAGATGATAGGACGTTCGGTCAATATAACAAAGGGAATCTATAAAAACTTCGCATCGATCGCGATGGAAAATGAACGGATCCGAGTTGAAATCGTGCCGGAACTCGGTGGGAAGCTGGTTTCGATTCGATATAAGCCATCAGGAAAGGAATGGATGCTGGACTCAGGCCAGCGTGCTTTGCGGCAGCCTGTGTACGGTTCAGCTTTTTCGGATTGGGATATGAGCGGATGGGATGAATGCTTTCCGACGATCAATAGTTGCTCAGAGATGAACCTTGCTGATCACGGCGAGCTTTGGGCGCTCACATGGAGCAGCATGATTGAACAAGACACGATCGTTTGCTCCGTTCGCTGTCCACGGCATCCGTATGTATTCACTAGACAAATCTCGTTCCCTTCAGCAGATAAGATCAGGTTTGATTATCGTGCCGACAATACGAGCGAGCAACCGATTCCCTTTTTGTGGGTGCCTCATCCACAATTCGCAATAACGGAGCCGACTCGCATTCTCCTACCGGACTCCATGCATAAGATGCTTTGCGTGTATGAAGGCCATGCTCTGAGAGAGGGTGCCGCGTACGCTTGGGATGATGTTTCGTTGATATCCCCAAAGGTTACCGGAGACGGGAGAAAGTTTTATTATCACGAAAAAGCGCCGGAAGGCTGGTCAGCATTGTATGGCGAAGAAAGCGGCAACTTCTTAATGATGTCAGTACCACTGGAGAAGGTTCCCTATTTAGGTGTTTGGATAGACGAAGGCATGTTCAATGATCGAGTGACCTGCGCATTAGAGCCCAGCATCGGTTATTATGATTCTCTGGAAATGGCCGTCAGTAATGGTACGGCACAAATCATACCGGCAAAAGCATCCTTTTCATGGCATCTTGAGCTCACTGTAGGATCTGGAGAATTAGATGACGTTATAGCGAGAAGAGGATGGCTTCCTTGAGAATCTATGGGGTCGGCGTAAATAGGATAAAAAACATAAAGTGCCGATGATGCTGCTTATGATAAAGTGGTTTACGGGATAAACAAAAGATCCGGCCGGTATCATCGGCCGGTTCTTTCTTGATTTTATCCTCTGATCTGACTGCGGTATTCGGTTGGTGATCGACCTATCATTTTCTTGAAAAGCCGGGAAAAGTAGAAAGGGTCTCCTATACCCAGAGTCAATCCAATTTCTTTGATCGAATTATTGGTCAAATCCAGTAATTGACAAGCTCTTTGCATTTTCATGCGAAGATAATAATCAATGGGAGAAATACCGGCAGCTTTTTTAAATATATGATTTAGATACTGTTTGGATATGCCAGTTTGATTCGCAAGCTCGTCCAAACTAAGGCTCATCTCAAGTACTTGCTGCATGTGCAAGACGGCACGGTCAAAATAAGCTTGTGATTTCTCTTCCTTTTGTTGCTTCTGCAGCAGGCCTAAATAACTAACGAGATATTTTACGGCATGAGATACATGGAGGAGGCTGGTATCCGTATACGCCCCTGACGATAGCAAGTCGTAGCAGCGGTGGAAAAGGTCTATCAGTTTTTCGGCATCGGTAGATTGCAAATGAGTAGACCCGCTTTGCAATCCGCTGGATAAGAGGATTTGCCCAACATCCTCGCCTTTCAAATGGAACCAGTAAATACTCCATGGATCTTCCTCGTTGGCGCCATAAGAATGAGGAACGCCTGATGGGATTAGCATGTAGGTATTTTCATTTATCTCAATCTTGGCCTCACCGTCGAGCCTAAACCATCCTTTGCCGCTAACGCAGTAAATGATAATGTATGCCTCAGTGCCGAAGAGCCGCTCCCGGAAGTGGTATGAGGCTTGGTGATAGTATCCAATATCAGTAATATAAGCCTGTTTTATTAAGGGGTGCTCGGCCATTAGTCCAAGCTGATCCTGAGAAATCACAAATGTTTTTTTTAGATCAAAACCTTGCTCTTTCTCTTGTATATCCATGCAAGTCTCTCCTTCGGGCAATTTTAGCATACATGGCGATAATCCTATTTTAGCAGAGAATGTCGCTTGCGAGAACAGAATATAATCCATTCTTTTAAGAATATGTTTAATGGTTTGAACGTAAGCGATGCGGTAAAGTAAAGCTAAGAATATCATTCGGGTCGTTGAGAGAATGGTATAGAATGAGTGTGAAATTAATCATTTGCGGTAGACAATATGAAATGGGATATTCTTTGGCAGAAGAAATGGAATGCTTTTATAATGAACTCGTAATTTATGCTTGGGGGCACAGTATGGAAAACATAAAGCTGCTTATCGTAGACGATGAGATAAGGACAAGGGAGTTTCTGCATCACCGTATGGATTGGGTTAAGGTTGGCATAACCTTGGTGGAATCTGTGAAAAATGGCGTTCAAGCGCTTGAATTGTCCGCCGACTGGTTGCCCGATATCATTATTTGCGATATCCGCATGCCGAAGATGGACGGTATTGAATTCGCGCGCCGTCTTCGGATGCTGGATGTCGAGACTAAATTGATTTTTCTGAGCGGCTTCTCCGACAAGGAATATTTATTCTCAGCCATTCAGCTGCAAGCATTTCAGTTTATCGAGAAGCCAATCAAGCCGGAGATTGTGCTTCAAGTAACGGGTGAAGCGGTTGGCATCATTCTAGCCGAGAAGGAACGCAAAAAAGAGGAGCTCCGGCTTAAAGTCAGTTATGACGAGCACGTTCCCATACTGCGAAGGGAGATGGTTCGCAAGCTGATTACGGAGCCTTCTTCTCCCCACGTCGTTCCGGCCTTGCGTGATCGCGGCACATTTCTTCTGCCCCTGCAGGGTCCGTATACGGTCGCAGCAGCTCCGTTGTTTTGGAGCGAGTCCGTAATCGTTAAGAATGCGGGACTGGTTCAGGAGGAATTGTTAAACGCTTTCTCTAATCATGAGCAATTTGTGAACTGGAACATAATAGCCGGCTTTGATTCGCAAAGCTGGCTCGTGCTCATTATGCCGGGCAGCTTCTCATCGCTGTACACGGCTGGAAGATCCAGACTGGAGCAGGTGCATCGTTTGCTGAGAGAAGTGCTAGGAGACAGCATCCAGTTTCACATGGGTATCGGACATCATGCCGCAACATTGGAGGGTATTCCGCATGCTTACCGGTCTGCGGTCGATGCTGGGAATTTGCAGTTCTACAAAACCTACGGCGAGCTTGCATTTCCTCCTGAAGAGGGAATAAGCGAGGCGCTTGAGATTGACTGGGAGGAATTGAGAAGCATACGCGAGGCGATTCGGCGGGGGGAGCCTGAGCAAGCTGCGCAAGTAATCGATGCGCTAACCGAGCGTGCCCAACGCTGCCTTGATCTTGATATTATTCGAGTTAAAGATGTTTACTTCCAGTTTATTCTTATTTTGTTAGAGGCTGCGCTGCAGCAAGGGCTGACAGACAAAGGCGATGAAGGAGAGAATCGTTATATCTGGAAGGAAATCGATGGAATCCCCAATCTTGAACGGCTGCACAGATATGTCCTTTCATTCCTTGTATTGTTTGGCAAGGAGGAGAACGGTGCAGGAGCGGGGACCGGGAAAATGCGGGAGATTATCCGATTTATCCATTCCCGCTTTCATGAGAAAGGCTTTGGAATCCAGACGATTGCCGAGCATGTCAGCTTAAGTGAAACGTATCTTTGCTCCTTTTTCAAGAAGCAAAGCGGGCAGACGATTAAAGAATATATAACAGGCGTTCGCGTGGAGAAGGCGAAGGATTTGCTTGCGAATCTGGATCTCAAGCTTTATGCGATTGCACAGGAAGTAGGGATTGCCGACTCTAATTATTTTACGACCTTCTTTAAGAAATACGTAGGCTGCACGCCAACTGAATACCGGGAAAGGCAGGGGAACACGCGATGAAACGCTTGATTCTTTTATGGTCAAACCTTGGCATTCATTATAAATTGTTTGCGGCCGTTTTGTTCGCTGTCGCCTTGCCTTTTGCGGTGCTGCTCTATATTCACCTCAATATGAGTGCAAGCGATAGCAAGCGGCAAGCGAACCAGACTGCGCACAAGGTGATGGAGGAAACGAAATCCTATCTCGAATATAAGGCTGATTCCATTCATGAGGTGCTGAACTTTATCTCCTTCAATGACATCGTACAGCAAGAAGCATCCCGCATTAACGGGTACGAGGACGTAAATGAATGGTTACTCCATGCGAATAGAATTGACAAGGCGCTACGTCAGTTTCCGTATAATGAGGAAATCAAAATGATTAGGCTGTATTTGAAGGCTGGTCTCGCCGGCGAAGCCGGGAACAGAGACTATTTGTTGATCGATCATATAGCGGATAGAGGCTGGCTCAAACATTTCAAGGAATCAAGAGAATATTTTTATTGGCTTCCTTCTACCGAATTGGACCAAACCGCACAGAAAGGCGAGATATCCATTCTCCGTAAAATCCCCGAAGAGCATAGCGTTATCCAGTTCTCAGGGCTGGCAGGCGCGGTAATTTCGGCTTCCTCTCTCCAGAGCGTCTTGGATCATGCGAAGCTCACGACCAACTCCTCGGCATTCCTCTTCAATAAACGCGGCGACTTGCTGAGCACCAGTACATCAGTCTCTTTGCCTGAGGCTGATGTTTTGCGTTTGGCAGACAGCATTCCAGAGAGCAATGGGCTTGAATCCCGCTGGCAGGAACATGTTACCTACAAAGGAAGGGATTACTTGGTAGGCCAATCCTATGTGCAGAATATGACGATGAAGCTGGTCATAATTATTCCAGAATCCGATATTATGGCGGCTGTCTATCAAACGCGCAACCAATTAATTTCTATTTTTTTGATCATTGTACCCTTTGTTTTGCCTCTGTCATATTTTGTCGCGGGTTCGTCAACAAAGCGTTTGCGTCAGCTAAGTAGGCATATGCGCCGGGTGAAGGATGGTGATTTCAGTCTCACCCAGCTAGTTGCGAATAAGGATGAGATTGGACAACTTATCTATACCTATAATGCAATGGTCGTCAATATTGGAAAGCTGCTGGATGAGACCTATCAACTAGGACGTGAGGTGAAGAATAAAGAGCTTAAGGCGCTGCAAGCGCAGATTAACCCTCATTTTCTTTACAATACACTCGATTTAATCAACATCATGGCGATCGAGACGGATGAGAAGGACATCTCGACCGTTGTCGAGGAGTTGGCGGTATTCTACAAGCTCAGTCTCTCCAATGGTCACGAAAAAATATCGCTCTGCAACGAGCTGAAGCATGTAGAGGCTTACGTACGAATTCAAAATATGCGTTTTGGAGGAAGCATTGACCTTAGACTTGAGGTAGCCGAGGAAGCCATGGATATTGAAGTCCCGAAAATTATATTGCAGCCGCTCGTAGAGAACTCCATTCTTCATGGCATTCGTGAGAAGGATAACGAGGAAGGCATGATTCTTATCTCAGCGGCAGTGAGCGATGAAGGGCTTTTATTGCGTATTCAAGACGATGGGGTGGGCATGGACGCGAAGCAATTGGCCGGGGCGGTTACGGGAAGGAGCAGTAAACGGACAGGCGGTTTTGGCGTGCGAAATATTCAGGAAAGAATTATGCTGCTGTTCGGAGCAGAGTACGGGCTGAACTACGAGAGCACGCCTGGTGTCGGCACTCGAGTCACTATTAAACTGCCATCGAAGAAGAAAGACTGAGAACATAGGTTTTCAAAGAACATCGTAACTTTGTCTGGTAGGTTACCGTTTCCGTTGCCGTTACAATAAAGTCATATCAGAATACGGATGGTGATGAAATGAAGCAAGAAACGGCCCTGAAGGCAGCGAACAAGCCGGGTAGGAATATTCGGATCGGGAAGACATCGGTGTTCGGGGAGCTGCGCAGGCACTGGCCGCTGTATACCATGTTTATTCCGATCGCGATTTATTTTTTGATTTTTGCTTACGCGCCTATGGTGGGCATCGTGATGGCATTCAAGGACTTTAATTATCGGGACGGAATTTTTGGCAGCCCGTGGAATGGTTTTGAGAACTTTGAATATTTCTTCGTTTCGGGCAAGGCATGGATCGTAACGAGAAATACGATTTTGTACAATGTCGCATTTCTTGGAATGTATACGATTTTCTCCATAATAACCGCCATTTTGCTCTCGGAAATTATAAAAAAGTGGTTCAAAAGAATTACGCAAACGTTTCTGTTCCTGCCCTATTTCATCTCGTGGGTTACGGTCTCGGCATTTGTGTACAATTTCCTTAATTACGAATTTGGCATTGTCAATGTGATTTTTAGACAGTTTGGCATGGACGCGATTGATATTTATTCAACGACCTGGTATTGGTTCATCCTGCTTCCTTTGTTGTACGTGTGGAAATGGGTGGGCTACGGAAGCATCCTTTATTTGGCGGCCATCGTCGGAATCGACCAGGAGGTCTATGAAGCTGCAACGATCGATGGTGCCAATCGATGGCAGAAAATCACGAAAATTACGCTTCCGCTGCTGCAGCCAACGATGATTATTCTGGTCTTGCTTGGTTTGGGGCGAATCATGCGCGGCGAGTTCGATATGTTCTATCAATTGATTGGGAATAACGGTTCCCTGATGGATGCGACTGACATTATCGATACGCTCGTATTCCGCTCTCTTGTGAATACGCAGGACTTCGGGATGGCTTCCTCCGTTGGCTTCTATCAATCGATTCTGACACTCATTATTATTCTGACGGCGAACTGGCTCGTCAGACGTTATGACCGGGATCAGGCTCTGTTCTAATCATGCGATTCTAAGACAAGCAGGTGATATAGGTTGAATACTAACAAATTGAATTCATCGCCGGTGTTTTCCGTTCTATCCTACAGCCTCATCGGCATCATTTCATTAATTACCTTTATTCCATTTATCGTGCTAATCTCGGGCTCTTTTTCTTCAGAGAGCTCCGTACTACAGTCAGGGTACTGGTTCTGGCCTCGCGAGATCTCGTTCGATGCGTATGCGTTTATCTTCCGCTATCCGGCAGAAGTGCTGTCGGCTTACCGCGTGTCGATCTTGATTACCGTCATCGGCACGCTCATAGGTTTGCTTTTCTCGACGATGGCTGCCTATGTGCTATACCGCAAGGAAATAAAATACCGCAACGCGCTTTCGTTCTTCTTGTTCTTCACGACGCTGTTTAATGGCGGTCTTGCACCGTTCTATATTCTGGTCACCCGCTACTTGGAGTTGAAAAATACGCTCGGCGTACTTATTCTTCTTCCGATGTTCAACGTTATGTTTATTCTCATTCTGCGTAGTTTTATCCGCGGTTCGATACCTGAACCGCTCATTGAGTCTGCCAAAATTGACGGGGCGGGGGAGTATCGCATTTTCTTCCAAATGGTGCTGCCGCTATCCAAGCCAGCGCTTGCTTCTATTGGCTTGTTCACGGCCCTTGCTTATTGGAATGATTGGTGGACAGCCATGATGTTCGTCGATAAAGATCATCTGGTACCGCTGCAGTATATGCTCTACAAAATGCTGTCTTCGGTCAACATGTCTTCCGCTATGGCTCAATATGCCGGAGCGCTGGACCAGCCGAAAGAAACGTTCAAGTTGGCAATGACGGTAATTGCCACGGGGCCGATTCTGCTGGTGTTCCCATTTGTCCAGAAGTATTTCGTAAAAGGCGTTACGATCGGTGCTGTCAAAGGCTAACCGTACAACTCATGCGCCATGTATCTTCAACGATATGAATCTGCTTGCCGGATTTATATAGCATTATCATTTATAAGGGGGATATAAAGTGAAAAAGAAACTAAATGTGGCGATTATGACTTTGATGATGTCTGCGCTCGTTCTGTCTGCCTGCTCCGGAGGCAGCAATGGCAACAAGCCTTCCGAAACCGGCAATGCCTCCGGTACGCCTTCGAATGCTGCAGACAACAGCGTCATCGACAACTCGAAGGAAGTTAAACTTAAAATGTACCTTCTCGGCGATGCGCCAAAAGGCATGCCGGATGTTATCGCCGAGATTAACAAAAAAATGAAGGAAGACATCAATGCAACGCTTGACCTGAACTATATCGGTTGGGGCGAAGTACAGTCCAAGTATCCGCTGGTATTGGCTTCGGGCGAAGACGTAGACATCATCTTCACGGCTGACTGGAATTTCTACGTGCAAGAAGCGATGAAAGGCGCGTTCCATGAATTAGACGCAGATATGTTAAACAAATATATGCCAAAGCATATGGCTAAGCTGGACCCGGCCGGCTTGAAGGCCACCGAAATTAACGGCATTCCATACATGGTCCCAACATCCACACCTGACCGTAAAGCAAGCGTGGCTTTGATTCGTCGCGATTTGCGCGAAAAATATAATATACCGGCAGTTGAAAAGTTTTCGGAGCTGGGCCCATACCTTGAAGCGATCAAAAAGAACGAGAAGGATATGATACCGCTTAATCTGGACAGTCAGTTCGATTTGCCGAGTCCGTTTCTTTACTTAACGAATGAAAAAATTGCGTATACTCAGCCGCTTGATTCGGGCAATCCGATGGCGCAAGGTATCGGATACGATTTCGAGGATACTTCAGGTAAATTATTTACAACCGTGGAGGAACCATTCCTGACAGCAGGCAAGTTTGCAGCCAACACGATGAAGGAATGGTATGACAAAGGCTACGTAAACAAAAATCCTTATGCCAACAAAACGCGTTCCAAGGATAACTTCTGCGAAGGTAAGTCAGGCGTAGCCTTCGGTAATACTCTGGACGTAGCAGCCGTAACCGAAAACTGCGCAGCAAAAGGTATTGAAGTAGATATTCTGACTACCGTGTCTCCGCAAGGACATGTGCCTCAGAACACTTGGCTAAACAATGGCCTTGCTGTAGCCGCAAGCTCGGAAAATCCTGAGCGGGCACTTCAGGCAATGGATCTGCTTATGCAAGACCCTGCTTATGTATATCTAACCTCGTTCGGTATCGAAGGTAAAAACTATGTGATTACAGCAGATGACAAAATCGGTTTGCCGGAAGGAGTAACTCCTGAAAATAATACGTTCCCGGCTGATGCCAGTGGCTTCTGGTTCGTGAACAAGGATCTGCTGAAACCGATGGCGAATTGGCCGCAATCTTATATCGATCATCGCAACTCCGTTGGTGACAAGATGATACCGCAGCTCTACGGAGGCTTTACGTTCAACAGCGAGAACGTGAAGGCGCAAATTGCCAATATAGCCAACGTATCGACGCAATATGGCAGCCCGCTCTTTGTAGGCGCGGTTAAAAACGTAGACGAAGCTTATGTAGAACTGGCTAGCAAGCTTAAAGCGGCTGGCATAGATAAGGTGAAAGCGGAACTGGAGAAACAAACGCAGGAATACCTGAAGACTGTACAATAAAAAGCGTAAGCCAGGGTAACCGAGCAGCGTGCAATTCCATAATGGTCCGCAAGGCGGTCTAAGGTTTGCGGATGCTAGAATTGTTAAATGATATGATTTAAATCGTCAACTTATTTAAATTGTAAAATTATCCCTAAAGCCTGATCCTGGGATCCGGCTTTAGGGATCATACATTCTGATTATGAAACAACCTCCCTACAAGTATTCTTCCCTCTAAAGCTGTAATAGTCTTCATATCCCCAACTAGATTCTCCATACAGACGCATTATCCCATTTTGAAGGACATAGCGAGGAATGTACTAGTAGCTTGCCTGCAAACAGAACTAGTGCTTTTTGTTCTAGGGTACTATCGGATGAAAAGAACGAAGGATATTCATTGAGAGGTATAAGAAAAACGGAGCTTAGCTTAGTATTATCTTTTACAAACAAAATGAAAGCGCTCTAAAAATAGCAGATAAAGATTTACGGATAATAACTTACTTATAAAGGAGAGAGTTTGGAAATTATGAGGAAAAGATTGCAACGCATCATGATTGTCTTATTGGTGATCCTGTTAGGAGGCAGCGGCCTCCTAGTTCCTAATGCAGAGGTTAGTGCCGCTACGGATGAGTCATCCAATTTGACACGTAATCCGAGCTTTGAGCTGGACAACGCGGCTTCGGTAGCTCCAAGCAATTGGAACATTATCCAATCTGGCGGTACGGTCACTACGCAAAGCGGAGGTACGGAAGGAGCCTATTCGGCACGTCTTACATCGGTAACGCGGTCCGGAACTTTCGAAAACCCTGGAGTCGGTATATATCAACGTTTCACGAACTTGGAACAGGGGACCTACACATTAACGGCGAGAATTCGCAGCAACAATCCGAATCCTTCTAGCGTGTCGAATCAGGAAGGCGCTTTCATGGAGGCCAAGAATACGGGTGCACCCGCCATGAGAGCGTTTCTGAATATTTTCGCGGAAAATAACTCGGACTGGAATTTGGTCACGCTTCGGAACGTTATCGTATATAACGGCGAAGCTACGATCGGCTTCTATTTGAAGGATGCAGCTGCGGGAATGACGATAGAAGTAGACGACGTCCAGTTTTATCTGGAGCATTCCGATCAGAACGCCTTGCAGAATTGGGGCTTTGAAACAGGCAATGCGGCTTCGTGGCAAACGACCGGCAATGTCAGTGTAGTGACAGGCCATGCCGACTCCGGCACGTACGCCGCACGTTTGGAGGCGGGCTCCAAAGCGGCGCAAACGGTAAGCGTTAAGCCGAACACGGACTACATCGTGGCGGCAAGGTCCAAGGTGTCATCCAGCAGTAACCGACTTCGCATCGGTGTTGAAGGCATTCAGGAGACGAGGTCGGCTCCTTCTGCAACGACGGATTACACGCTGCTTCCTCTTTCTTTCCGAACGGGGCCGAACGAAACAAGCGCGACGGTCTATATTGAGCAAACCGCAGAGAGCGGTGGGATAGGCTATGCGGACAGCATGGACTTGTTCGAGATGAACAACGACATCGTCAAGGGAGTGGACGTATCTTTCCTAGCCATCGTAGAGGATTACGGCGGCAAGTATAAAGCTAACGGCGTTGAGCAAGACTTCTTCGATATTATTCGAAATCGCGGCGTGAACGCGGTAGCGTCCATGTTCTTCGTGGAATCAGGCAATTATATTTACGAAGAGAGCGAGTGGAATGACTTCCAGGCCGGACTGAGGGAAGATCTTCCGAAACAAACCTATGACATGACATATGTCAATGATTTAGCGCATTTGGGAAGCATGAAAATTCCGTTGCAGATGTGGCCAGGATATTTTGGAAAAGAGCAGGCGCTGGAAATCGGGCAACGGGCAAAGGCGCATCATATGAAATTCGAGTTGTCACTTCATTACAGCGATACTTGGATGAGCTCGGGCAAAGCCTGGAAGCCGCTTTCGTGGTTTGGCCAAGACCTGCAGCAGCTTCAGACGACCATGTATAACTACACCTATGATCTGATTAAATCATTGGATGATGCTGGAGTATCGCCTGATTCCGTCAAGCTGGGCAATGAGCAAAATTCCGGCATCGTATGGCCGGATGGTAAGGTATGGTCTACCGGCCGAGATGGCTTCGCTAAGCTTGTGAACGCCTCTTATCAAGCCGTGAAGGATGCTTCGCCGACGACTCGCGGCTTTATCCATTTGAATAACGGCTATTTGGTGGATTACACCAATCAATGGTTCGGCGTGAACGAGGCTATCGGCATGAAGTGGGACGGAGAAGCCTATTCCTTATATGGCGGGCGACCGACCGGGGCGATCATTGACATGCTGAACAATAACCTTACGAAGTGGAAAGGCAACGACGTTGTCTTCTCGGAAACGGGGTTGATGCACACCTCTGAAAATTTCGATCCAGCGGGCAACGGTTCCGGAATGAAAAATAAATATTATGAAGTATCGCAACGCGGACAATACAATTGGCTCATTGAATATATGCAAGCGTTCCGTGACGTTCCGAACCCGCACGGAGCGCAGCTGGGTTTCTTCTATTGGGCAGCGGAGTGGATATCCAAGGGAGACGGGCATGACGAATGGTACAGCCCATGGCTTCCGGGAGGCAGCACTTCGGAGTACGGCAACACCGTTGATTCTCGAACACTCTTTACTTATGACGGGCATGCATCCGATGGGTTATATGCTTATTTATGGAGAGGGAAAGCAATTAGTAAACCGCTTGGGGGAGAAGTGTCCCATAACTCCGTAGCGGAGTCCTATGAGGTGGCACCAACAGAGGCACAAAGCATTAGTGTACCTTCCGGCACGCTGGAGCTGCGTGAAAGAGAAAGCCGACAGATCGTGCCTACCGTTCAGCCGGTCAATCAGTTCGTGTACACCAAGATGAAATGGGAAACAAGCAACGGCAGCGTGGCCAAGGTCAACGAGAAGGGGATCGTGACTGCTGTCGCGCCAGGCACGGCTACCATTACGGTTACTTTAGGTGAGCTAACAACCTCCCAAGAGGTTGCGGTAACGGCAGCGAAACTTGCCGAGTCGGTTGCATTTACGAGTCCGAACGTGGCTTCTGGCACCAAGGAAGCCATTGTGGGGGATCGAATACGCATCATGACGAATTTATCGGAAGCAGATAACCGCAACGTAATCTTCACATCGTCCGATCCAAGCGTGGCGTCATTTCTGGGTGAAGCGGTAGAGACCTCAACTCCGGGAGAATTGATTCAGCAGACAAACATAACGCCTGATGTCACGCTGCTGGTAAAGAAGAATGGCGTGTCTACCATAACGGTGACTTCCGCCGATGGGAACGCATCAAGCAGTTTCCAATTAAATGCGAAAAAAATTGCGATTGATGCTATTCATATTAATGAAGAAAATTTTGAGCTTGAGATGAACCGAACCAAACAGCTAGCGGCTATCATAGATCCTGTAAATGCTTCTTTCCAAGACGTAGTTTGGGAATCGAGCAATAACCTAGTGGCTACCGTTAGCAAGACAGGGTTTGTTACGGCAGTCGGGAAAGGCCAATCGGACATAACTGTCAGAGCGAGCGATGGGGAATTGTCCGATTCCGCCCAGGTAACTGTCGTTGACGTGAAGACGAAGTCGATTAAGCTGAATCACGAGCTAATTCGATTGCGTGCAGGCAAGAATACCATTGTCCAGGCTACTGTACTGCCGGTAGACACCACAAATCCGGCAGTTCAATGGATAAGCAGCGATACCGGCGTGTTTACGGTCGACAATGGCGTGATTACCGCGGTTGCGGACGGATCGGCTACGTTGACGGTTCGTGCTGTGGATGGCGGGGCAGAAACGACGGTTGATGTTGTCATTGCCGATCAAATTCCGGTGGAAAGCGTGGCGATCGACCAAAGCGCCGTGTCGCTGACGGCAGGGCTGACAGCCACATTATCGGCTGTCATTCAACCTGCATCTGCGGATAATAAGCGGGTATCATGGTCTTCCTCAGACGAATCGGTCGCGACTGTCGATGCGAATGGACTTGTCATCGCCAAAGGCAAAGGTGAAGCGACGATTACGGTTACGGCAGCAGATGGCGGTCTGACGGGCACTTCCGCCGTGACGGTGAACGACGAACTGCAAACCCATTTCGTGAGCGCGGGATCGAACCGTCATCGAGCTGCGAATGCGGCAGCCCTTGCCTTAGATAACAATGCCGCTACGGCATGGTCGCCAGGTGGCTACAGACAAAACAATTCGGATACTTGGTGGATGGATTTAGGGCAGTTGGCGGAGATCCAGACCATTGACATGAGCTTCTGGGCGACGCAGCGGTATATTATTCAAGTTTCGGAAGCAAGTACAAGCGACTATGCCCAAGCGACAGGATTCACGACAGTCGCTGACCAATCTGCTCAACTAAGCGCTGGCCTCGCAGTAACTCATACAATGCCGGCAGGTACCAAAGCCAGATGGATTCGCGTGCAAGTATTCGAATCCTTCCCGAGCAATAACTGGCTGTCGATCGTTGATTTCAAGAGCCATGGACGTTTCCTTCCGCAGGCAACAAAGGTCGACATAAATGCGAGTACGGCAACGGTTATCATGGGGGATAGCTACCAGCTCCAAGCGACGGTTAGCCCCTCCTACGTGCCGCAAGCGGTGCAGTGGACGACAAGCGATGCGACCTTAGCCACAGTGGATGCGAGCGGCAATGTTACGACAAAGCCCCACAATGGCGAGCAAGGAGAAATTAAACCGGTCACCATTACGGCTACGGCTTCGAACGGGGTGTCGTCCAGCGCCGTGATCGGCGTGAAGTCACCGATTATCGTGGAAGCCATCTCGATCCATCGAAAAGATAACCAACCGTTACCAGGTACTGGAATAGTTATGAATCCAGAGGCGACGATTGATCTTGACGTTTCAATCTTTCAAGGTGAAGCTGCATACCGCTCGGTCGTCTGGAAGTCGGCACAGCCAGAAATGGCATCCGTTGACCCTTCTACGGGAGTTGTCACGGCTCATCGGGAAGGGATCGCAGAAATATCAGTCGAGGTCGATTCATACAGAAACCTGCCGGGAGGGTTCGTGTTCATCGATCAACTGAATGTCATCGTTCAAAAAGAAGTGGAAGCGCCAACCTATCCGGCGCCAACGGGACTGCAAGCAGCAACGACAACAACGGATTTCATAAACCTTTCTTGGAACGCCACGGAGGAAGCATCCGGGTACAATGTGTACCGTGCTTTGGAGGCTGGCGGTAGCTATGTCAAGGTAAACGCGGAACCAGTGACGGGTCTGGCATACACGGATAGCGGCTTGAATGAAGCCTCCACGTATTATTACAAATTAACCGCGTTATACGATGAGCAAGAGTCGGAGCTTACAGCATACATCGCGGCTGCGACAAACGAAGGCGAAATTGAAACGCCGTCCTATCCGGCACCAACGGGACTGCAAGCAGCAATGGCAACAACGGATTCCATAAACCTCTCTTGGAACATTGCGGAAGGAGCAACCGGCTACAATGTCTACCGTGCTTCGGAGGCTGGCGGCAACTATGTCAAGGTAAACGCGGAATTAGTGACGGGTCTGACGTACACGGATAGCAGCCTGAACGAGGCTACCGCATATTACTTCAAACTGTCCGCGGTATATGATGAGCAAGAATCGGAGCTTACAGCATTCGTTATGGCGAAGACAGGTTCAAGTACCGGAAGCGGGGGAGGCAGCCCAGCACCGGAACCGGAACCGGATACGGCTCTAGCTGAAGTGAAGGAAGGGACAATTACGGTTCAAGGCAAGACGCAGGAAAACGGAGCAATGGTCGTCAAGCTGTCCCAGGATGCTTGGAAGAGAGCAATAGAGTCGTCGGCAACCAACCAGATTACGATTGAAATTGCATCGAATTCGAGCGTGGAGTTACAAACAACGACCGTTACGTTGCCTTTGAAAACGCTAAGGGATAATGGCACCATTGACAGGATTATCATTCATTCCGGAAACGTGAATATTCAAATCCCAATTCAAGCAGTTAAAACCGACGCGCAATCGGAACAGGCTGAGGTCATGATCAGTCATGTCCGGGAAGAGGATTTACCTGCAAACATCAGGCAGCTCGTGAAAACGGATATGGTCTTAGATCTTTCCATTAAAGTAGACGGACAGGAAGTTCAGGCTTTCAAAACAAGCGATCCAGTAATTGTGAAATTGGAATATGGCTTAATGCCGGGCGAAAATCCGCATCAATTAGTCATATATCGAGTATTGGATAATGGCGATTTGCAAGCCGTCAAAACCTCGAGATACGATCAAGGCGTACTTGCATTCCGGCCCGAAGCAGACGGCCGATATGCAGCTTCCTACGTAAGTGTCCCATTTGCAGACCTAGACCAATCGATGTGGGCGAAAACCATGATTGAGTCGCTTGCAGCAAGAGACGTATTGCAGGGCGTCGGCCATGGCAACTTTGCCCCGTCACGGTCGATAACTAGAGCAGAATTCCTTGAGCTGCTGCTCCAAGCATTGGATTTGAAGCAACGCGACGCAGCGGGGAAAGGCTTTGCGGATGTGAACGAGGACAAATGGTATTTTAATACCATTATGACGGCTGCGGAACTTGGCATCGTGCAAGGTAAGCCAGACGGCACATTTGGGGCGGATGAGGCCATTTCCCGTGAAGATATGGCTGTCATGCTAGCCCATGCATTCGAGCTGCTAGGAATGAAAGGCGGTTCGGAACCATCCAGTAATCAGTTAGCGGATGAAGACCGGATTTCCGGGTATGCTCAGGAAGCCGTAATTCGCTTAACTGAAGCAGGTATTATAAAAGGATTCGAAGACGGAAGCTTTAGACCGAAAGAACAGGCGACTCGCGCTCAAGCAGCAGTTTTGATTTATAATATGCTTTATAATCTTTTCCAATAGATCTGAAGGTTTGGGTTATTATAATTTGCATATCAAGATCGAAGAGCATTCCCTTGTAACGGGGAGTGCTTTTTTTGTACAAACTCATTGTCAATATAACAACAACAATGTATTCTTTAACACCATATTTTTATTGCAAAACGATAAATTATATGTTAAAGTCAATTTAAATTTACGAACAAGAGAGGTTTTTTTATGAAACGAGGATCAACATTCTTTTTAAAAGCAGCCGTTTTTCTTATCGGAATTCCGATTCTGGCTTTGTGCGTATTTTTGGTGCCTGAGATCGCGAATTATGCGGTCGAGCTGTACCCGGATTATCCTTATTTGAAATATCTCATTTTGATTGATATGTATGCGGCGACGATTCCTTTTTACTTCGCCCTGTATCAAGCTTTTAAGCTTCTGAGCTATATCGATAAGAACATCGCTTTCTCGGAATTATCCGTACGGGCTTTGAAAAGCATAAAATATTGCGCCATTATAATCAGCAGTTTGTATGTATTAGGACTGCCGCTCTTCTATCTTGTTGCGGAGAGAGACGATGCCCCTGGGATCATCGTCATCGGATTGGTCGTCATTTTTACCTCTTTGGTAATTGCCGTGTTTGCGGCTGTCCTCCAAAGGCTTTTGCAAGAAGCGATTGCTATAAAATCTGAAAACGATTTGACGGTCTGAGGTGAATAACATGGCGATAATCATAAATATTGATGTAATGCTGGCGAAAAGAAAAATGAGCGTGACGGAGCTTTCGGAGCGGGTCGGAATAACGATGGCTAACCTTTCCATATTGAAAAACGGGAAAGCAAAAGCGATTAGGCTCTCAACACTAGAGGCAATTTGCAAAGCATTAGATTGCCAGCCCGGAGACATTTTGGAATATAAAAGCGATTCAGACGGCCAGGGGCAATAAACGTTGGTTTAGTAATATTGCAAAGTGAGTAGGACTTATCATGACATTTATTAGGGGAGGCATAACGTGGGCAATAACAATTTGATTATTGAGAATATGGCTGACCCCCAGGCGCTGGAGAGTTTGTACAGAAAAGAGCCGGAAGCCTTTAAAAAGGCATTCACAGATGCCTGGGAACATAACCCGGATTCGCAGGTTCTTGCCGTTTGGCATGAGCGACTGTATTTCAAGGAGACGGAAAGTACAGAAAGAGCTTCCCTGCCTCTCAAAAATTTCTTAGTCATGGGCATATTAGCCATTCTTGCGGGTATAAGCACGAGAATCCTATTCCATTTTACCGAACAGCAAGCCATTGCACCTATTAACCTTATTTTTGGCGTGCTTCCATTTATCGCGGCTTATTTTGTATATAATAGTAAACCCCAGAAAAACGTGATTTACACCGTTGCTTTGTTGTTTCTAATTTCGGGGTTCTTTCTGAATGTACTGCCGCTAGAGCTTACAGACAGTATTATCCTGGCTTATCTTCATCTTCCCATTTTCTTATGGGTGTTGCTTGGGCTTGCCTTTACGGGAAATGAACATGGAATAGGCAGTACAAGGTTAGCTTATCTTAAATTCAACGGAGAGTTTTGCATACTCTACGCCAGCATGGCAATCAGCGGTATGCTGCTAACGGCATTAACCATGCAGTTATTTCGTATTGTCGGATTGGATATATCGCAATTTTATTTTAAAAATGTCGTTTTATTTGGTGCTACCGCTCTCGCTATCGTGGCTGCTTACCTGGTATCGGGCAATCTTAAGCTTTCAAAAAATATTGCACCGTATATCGCTAAAATCTTTAGTCCGCTTGTACTTGTTACTTTGGTTGTATATCTTATAACGGTTGTTTGGGTCGGGAAAAACCCGTTTTTGGACCGTAACTTCCTTCTATCCTTCAACGGAATACTGCTGAGTGTATTGGCGGTCACCATATTTTCCATTACCGAAAGCGGCAAGGACGAAAAAAAGAATATTTCTGATTTTATAAATATTGCCCTGATCGTTCTTGCTCTTGTTATTGACAGCGTCGCTTTATCGGCCATCGTGTTCAGGCTTTCTTCATATGGGATAACGGCAAACAGGCTTGCCGTTTTAGGGGTAAACATACTGATCTGGGCCAATTTAATATGGATTATGATCTCTTATATGCAATTTCTGAAAAACAAAACCGGACCGTTAACCATTCAAAATGCCGTCACGAAGTATTTGCCGGTTTATGGGCTTTGGGCAGCGTTCGTGACATTTACTTTTCCCTTCATCTTTAATTAGACGGTTCTGACAAGATTCCCCCTACGATAGGCAGGTGAGATAATACACCCTGCGATTGTAAGGGGAATTTTTGTTGTTTAGCGGTACCCGCATGCCACAAATGATAGGTATTCAGAATGGTCGGAAAATGCGTCATCCTCTGATCTTGTATGAGCTCACTTGTTTTTTTCTATGCGACTTCTTATGAAAAAGGCTATTAGTAACCATTTAAATGAATAAAATATAATTTCTTAATAGTAATGGTGATTTAATTTTACATTGTATTGTTATAGTACTCATTAATTAATAATTTTATTGAGGGAAGAAGGAAAAGTAATGAAAGCAAAGGTATTTCGCAAAACAATCGTAATCGCATCAATCATAACGTTGCTAGGAGGTGGTTTACATACCGGTTTAGGTCAAAATAATCATGTCTATGCAGTAGATGATTCTACGCCATCCGCGATCGTTGAAGATTTTGAAGATGGAATCTCAGACGTGAAATTCAACCCTAAACGCATGTATAATGCGACGCTGCATTTGGAAGATAACAAGAAGCTCGTAAGGAATGGACAATATTCGGCTAGAATTGATTACGATATGATTGGCATTGTAGATAACCCCTCGCAAATTGAGGTTGGATATAAAACGGGGAATATCCCGGTAACAGGTTACCCTACTAAAGTAGGCATGTGGGTATATGGAAACAATGAAGGACATTTGCTAACGACAAAATTCAGAGATGGCGGCGGTTCTTCATTCCAAGCTGAATTTTATGATGGAAATCAATTGGGCGTAGACTGGACAGGTTGGAAATATATCGAGGCAGCTGTTCCGCAAGGTAAACCAGGTCCGATTGTTCTCGAATTGTTTTTCCAATTGAAGCAATCGAATATGAGCAAAAAAAATAAAGGCTCTATTTGGGTAGATGACATTACCTTTATTTATCAGGAGGTGGATGAGGATAAAGACGTTCCTACCATTAAACCTCTATCGCCTATTCCCAATGAAGTATTAAATACTCCACTTGACGAATTAAAGGTTGAGCTAGACGATAGCGGCTCAGGTTTGGATTTGGATACGTTATCTGTTCTTTTGGATGGAACGAATATTACGGAAAATGTGGCTTATTCTGAAGAAACAAATGTATTAACCTATCCTGGTAAAAATGTAGATGGCGGATATCATGAGCTTGCTATCGAAGTGAAGGATAAAGCGGGTAATCCGGCAGGAAAAACATTCGCCTTCACAGTGAATGCAGGAGAACGTTTATTCATGAATGCTGACAAAGAAGCAGTAAGTAATGAAATTTACGCTGTTAAGGTCGGTATCAAAGATTACTTGAATGCAGAACGGGCAGAATTCGCATTACATTATGATGCCAGTACCCTTCAAGTCGAAAGCATTACGCAGGCGACCGGAGTTGCCTTAACCTCAGATATTGATAATGAACAGGGAACGGTTCAGGTAGCACTTAATAACGTAATCGCATCAGCTCAGGAAAGCGTTACGGTTAATTTTAGAGTAAGCCCTCATGCCGCATTAGAGCGCGGTGAAAACTACAAATCGATAACAATGAGTGATACAAGTCTTACAGCCGGTGAGGTTCAGACTAGCTCGCCGCTGGCAGCTCCTATTCACTATACAATCGCATTTCCGTATCAGATGGAGATGACGGGAGTTGGTTTAGGCACGCCTTCTACATTTACAGTATTAGACCGTGAGGGCAAAAGATATGAAGGTGCGGATATTGTTTTCATAGGTTTATTAAAGCAAAGCTCCGTAGTAACGGTTAACACCGTAACGTCTAATGTATACGAGGATGACGATACGTCTTCTGCTGTATTAATGGTTGCATCGGCTGGCGAACGTTATTATGCTTCAGCAGAGGCTGAGGATGGTTTATTCGAGGTTATTCTCGCAGATGGCCAAACGACAGGTTATATCTCCGAATCTGATGTTAGCTCTCAATTGTTGAACAGCAGTCTTGGTAAAACAGATGCTAATGGGCAATTAACGACAGACCTGACTACATTGGCGCTTGGAACCTATCAGGTTCAAGCTGTCAACGGCGAGCAGAACAGTAAGGTTGTCAATTATGAAGTCGTAGAGCAGTACGGTACGGATGCACCTCAAAATGTTCAAACGTATGTGGCAGAAGATCTTTCTTCCGAGCTGAGCGCTGCTTGGCAAACAAAGCCAGACCAAACCATTACTTATCTTCAATACATTGAAGCTAGCGAGTGGGGAACAGAAGAAAACCCTGATATCAACCAAGTAAAACAGCAACAAGCTGAGAGTGAGCTTCAAGTGCTTAGTATGAAGGAAAATGGAACGAAGGGTGAGATCCGGTTTCATAATGCCCTGATCGAAGGCTTGAAAGCAGATACGGCATACAAATATCGCGTAGGCCATGAGGGCAATTGGTCGGAGTGGCATGAATATTCGACAGTTGACCAAGATAAAACAACACCGACCTCATTCTTGTACGTGACCGATTCTCATACGAATCAATCACAAGGAATCAAAGCCTATCAAGAGCTTATGACTAGTGCATTGGAACAACATCCATCCACACAGTTTGTTATGCATGGCGGGGATATGGTTGATGTGGGCGGCGCATTTGAAGAATGGGAAAAGTTCTGGGAAGCCTCTTCGGTCTATTCAACAAAAATTCCAACCGCTCTAACATTGGGTAATCATGATGTCAAGAGTGAGGGGAAAGAAGTATTCACCAAAGGAGCGAATTTCCCAACGAACGGCCCAGAATCTCAGCTGCAATATGCCTACTCTTATGAAGTCGATGATACCCATTTTGTCGTATTGAACTCAGAGGGTACAGAGGAACAAATGATTGAACAAGCAGCATGGCTGGAAGAAGATTTAGATAAAAACGATAAGAAATGGACGATTGCGATGTTCCACCGTCCTGCCTACCATACAGAAAATGGCCGAGAAACGCTGGTTGAGTATACGCAAACGTATTTTGCGCCAATCTTAGAAGAGAAAAAAGTAGACTTGGTTCTCGTTGGTCATGATCATGTGTATGCACGCACCTATCCGATGCAGAATGGAAAGCCCAATAAAGCAACAAACGAAGGTACCGTATATCTTGATGGCGGTGCTTCGGGCTGGAAATTCTATGATGGTACGCAATACAATTATTTGAATTTTATTTTTGATGAAGACGTGCCCGTATATTCCGCTATTGAAATTTCTGAAGATGGGATTCATGTGGAAGCACGTACGAGTGCGGGGAATAAGATCGATGAATTTACTGTCGTGAAACCAACAGGAAACGAGACGACACCGACACCTACACCGTCGCCGACAACACCGACAACACCGTCGCCGACACCGACAACACCGACATCACCGACATCACCAACGCCGACACCGACACCGACACCGACACCGACACCGACAGCAACAGGGAAACCAACGCAGTCAAAGCCTGTCTTCAATGACAAGATAGATGCGGACGTAGTTAAGGCAATCGTGGAAAAAGAGAAATCTGCTCCTGAAGTAAGCTTTAAGGACGTTCCTGCGTCTTCATGGAGTGCTTCAGTTGTGGAACGTGCTGCTAAGATGGGGATTGTAACGGGCTATAGCGATGGCTCTTACCACCCTAATGAAAAGGTAACTCGCGCTGAGTTTTCCACAATGCTTGCAAAAGCGTTTGGACTAAAGGGTTCAAGCGGTACCACTTTCTCTGATGCAAACGGGCATTGGGCTTCTGACGCAATTGCAGCATTACAGGCTAATGGAATCATTACTGGATATAGCGATGGGACATTCCATCCTAATCAAGAAATCTCACGTGCTGAGATCGTGGCTATGCTTGCACGTCTAACGAACTATGTTCCTAGCACAACCAATCTCTTCTCGGATGTCGTTACGAGCTGGGCTTCCGAACAAATCAATGCTTTCGCAAATGCAGGCATCGTAAGCGGCAAAGGCAACGGATCGTTCAAACCGAATGAATCGGCTTCCCGTGCGGAGTCTGTTGCGATGATCATTCGCTTGTTGGATAAATTGCTTGAGCAATAAGTGAAGTTTTTTTGAAAAAAGAGCAGTTAACTTTGACCAACGGATGACACTGGGAAATTCGAGTGACTGTTGATTACTAAACACTAAATAGGGTATCCCTGAAGCATCTGGCTTTGGGGATACCCTTTTATCTAGGTACGATTCGCTACAATGCACTATTCCATCAGATCCCCATTAACGAACGTCAATGTTTTATCTTTAAATGCAATGATTAAGGTGTTTGGGTGCTCCGTCTCGTTATTCAAGTGAGTGCCGACCATAACCTCATTTCCTACGTTATCCAAAGGGTTATGAAGCAAGCCTCTGGGCGTGTAGCGACTTATGTAACCAATAACATTGCCATCCTCATCCTTTATAAACTCACTTTTGCTCGAAAACACCAGATCTTGGCTTTGCTTCTTCGAAGTCAAATTTATCTCCAGAATACCGTTGTTCTTTTCGTAAACGATGTTTACATCTTTAGACGACAGCGGGAAACCAATGACAAAAAGTCCAATAATGGAAGCAACCAGTATAAGTACGGCTGTGATGGAAATCATAATCGTTTTTTTGTTCTTTTTCTTAATCTTCTTTAAGTAATTAAGCTTCTCCACTTCTGCGTTATCAATGGAGGGCAGCGAAAGACCGGTTGTTTCAATCATTTCCTTATAAAACTGTTGACACTCTTCACAGGTTTGCAGATGCTTTTCGATTTCCTCGTTGCTATTTTCAGAAGTTAGCTTTTCAATATAGGAAGGCATTAAATCCCGTACAATATCGCATTTCATGATGATCTTCCTTTCATCAATTTTTGTTTTCCTCGGTAGAAGGTAACTCTTGCCCATGTCTCATCTCGGCCAACGATTTCGCTAATTTCCTTAAAACTGAATTCCCCGGTCATGCGCAGATACATGACTTCTTTCGTAGAGGGATCAAGCAAATGAAGCTGTTTGAACAAATCCATTTTATCTTGTGCTAGAATGAATTGGGATTCCGTGGAATCAGAGTCAACTAAGGCGGTATCTTCCAACTTGTCGTGATCTCTCTTGTTCTGCTTGTCCAGCTCTTTATACCAGACATGCTTAGCAATTTGGCAAAGCCACACGTATACTTTGCAGGTTCCATCGTATCTATGTATGGATTTTATCGCTCTATAAAAGGTTTCTTGGGTTATTTCTTCTGCCAATAAGTGATTATGGCAAAAACTAAAGACGAATTTATATACTTGGGTCGAATATTCCCTGTATAACTTCTCGGTGTCCTGCATCTGTTCACCTCCTCAAGCTATATATCCGAAAATAACGCTAAACGTTACAACATGCTTTAAAAATATTTAGTTTTTAACCAAACGGCTTCATTTTGGATAGAATTAGTTTTGAGTTACGGTTTTGTGAATCGATCAGCTTACGAGTGAACGGCTATTGAAATAGTATAATCATATTTTCCGGTTATTCTCTCAACTTTTTCTGAAGTGATAGGATTCCATTTTGATAACTTTTCTTTTCCTATTGCATCTTGGCTTAATCGTCGTTGTTTAAGCATATAATTATAGTTGAATAGGAGGGTTCTACTTCTATGGTATATATAGAAGCAGGAATAAAACTAGCATTGTTTATAATCGTTATTTCACTATTCTTTAGTATGGTAAGGTTTCTAGTCCAGAAATATCTAAGTGAATTCTTTCAAGGACTTTTTAACACTATAATTAAAATATTACGATTAATTAAAGGGATTTTTTAAAACCAAGCTGACTAATCCCCTGTATTCTAGCAGCTTAGGTGACTCAAGCTAGCAATCGTTCATGTATGCAACAGCATCGCATCCACGAATGCCAAAAACCGGATCCCAGGATCCGGTTTTTGGTTATAGACAATATAGACAATAGGTACATCAAACAAACTTCCTGCTCGTTTTCTTTCCATCGAAGCTAAACACGATCTTTTTATCCTCAACGAACGTCTCCAGTTGCACGTTTTTACCCCAAAGCTGAACGACATGGGGGAGCGTGCGCTCTACGTATTTCAGGTCCAGCCCCATGTTCTCATATTCATGAATGAGATACAGCTCACCCACACGGTTGAAGTCTCTGTCTTTCACCATTAGACTTGGAAAACTGCCGTTGACCTTTGAAATAGACGAGCTGGTCACGAATATTCTCCCACGACTTATCTGTGATTTTCCATTCTGGCTCTTTTTTCTCGAAAATGTACAGATCGAGATCATTGATCAAATCCTTGGTCAGATAATTGCGTAGGAAAGAGATATCCGAGTCGAGTTCGCGAACCTCGAACATCTTCTTTCTGCCTTTGCCGGGAACGCGGTCGAAACAAACAGAACTTGAGGATGACGTAATAGGTTTTTTTCATTCAAGAAACAACTTCCAATTGTTTGAATTTTTCCACCTCACTCGCAGTCCGCACCATGAAGCGCCGGCAATGAAAGGCTGGACGAATGAAACAAGGAATGTGAGACGGGCTGGCTAGCCCGATCTCTGCAGCCGCCGTGGTATGCCCCATTAGGAGCTTGGCCTTGCATTGCCATAGGCGCGGAGTGGTAAGGTCGGAGCATGAAGTTTAAAATACAATCCATTCAAAAGGAGATGCATTTGCAGCTCGTTACGTTTGCTATTGTTATTCGCCTTTTAGCGTGAAGACTTTGCCTTTAAAGGTACCAATTTCGTAGTTTTGAACTGTTATGGGGATCTCGGTTATATCCGTCCATTTTGGAAGATCAGAACCTTCCGTGTAAGCGGTGGTCGGCTGATTAGCCACGTCTACGGTTAATTCGAAAGGTTCGAAGTTTGAGCAATTAAGCTTCTCGACATACAGATCTTCTGTCACTAAACCGCCTTCTACGCGATGGTCAAAGTCCAATGGGCAATTAGAGCGTATGTTTGCTACAGAGCTTCAGCGCATGATTTTATATGCCCTGCAGCAACATCATTTCATTAATGCAGGGTTACAGACACCAAGTGGCCGCGATATTTCACTGTATGACGTGGATGGTGAAACTGTAATTGGTGTATTTCATGTTGGAGGAAAGTAAAAAAAGTATGCTCAAGTGTTACACTAACGGGACACGATAGTTCTATAATACAGCAACTTCGGACACTGTATTTTCTCAAGACAAATAAGAGGCTTACACATTGTAAACCCCTTTTTGAGCTGATCGATCCATCGCCTCAACTACTATATTCAATTATATTTTTTTGATTTCTAAAACATATGCGGCTTGCCGCCTTAAGGCAGCTGCATCACACGCGCTGTGTATCTAATGGTGTAACTGAGTGGGTGTTATGATGCCTGGCCGTCATTTTTTTTCGAGAACCCGATGAAAAAAATTAAGTATATGATCGGGTAGAGAATTTGAAAACGTATTTGGATATGGTTCCATAAGCTCGAGCTCATTAAATGAGCTATTAATAAGTTCACCGTGTAAACGAATGTATGGTTTTAATCTCTTTGATGTTAATTTCTTGGATTTTTTATTCATGCTAATCGTTAATGCCTCCCGCAGATTAGGATATATGATTGTATGTCAGGGAAATGTGATTTGCCTGTGCATTAGTCTATCAATTCGAAAATGCCAAGAAACATGTTACTGCTCTGGAGTTACCGTAGGACATAACAAAAAAGAGCTTCAGTTACAACTCTCATTCATGCCCTCCTCATGCTCCACATTTCTCCATCAGTCGTTTCGACCCTTTGTAGCGGACAAGATTGTCCTTTCTTGGACATGATGGCAAGCACTTTCCTTTGCGTGCGCGCCTTGGTTAATAGCGATTAAATATGCCAATACTGCAGATACCGGTGTCTTTCTATTGGGTAAAGGGGATATGCGACACTTCCTCTTATTTCGCCAGGAAGAATGACAAGTACATGGACCAAACGGGGAAATGTAGTATCTTATGACGCCGTTTGCTTGGAGGAACATAACCCCCCAGAAAGAGGAGTGTGAAACTGGTGATAACACCTGAACCGATAGAGTTGCAATACATAAAACGACTAAGTGACGAAGAGAATACTCTGATCGAAGCGCTACGAACAATCCATATGCCTCCTGCTGCTGCTTTACTGCTGGTTAGAAATGAACTGAAAGGACCGTTGGAAAACGTGACGATGGCAGAAATCCTGGACGGGTTCTTGGCGAGGCATACAGAAGGAGATGTCAGGTGAGTCGGCTTTTTTTGAGCCCCGTCCTGCGAAGGGAAGTCAACAAGTCAGGCCATGTAATGTCAGAGGACAAGAACATATATGCATTAGAAGCCGCGTAAATTGCGGTTTTTTTGTTTTAAGGATATAAGTTTTTGTCTTGTCCAAACTCAAGCACAAAAACTTATATCCTTAACCGAAAAGGACAGGCACAGGCGCGATCTATATAGATAATGTGAAGGTAACGAATTAAAAACGATTAAGAAAGAAGAGGACGCTCGCTTCGTATGAAGCGGGCGTCTTGCGTCCAGCGATGCAATCGGTTCTCTGCAAGTTCAAAATATTCTCTAGTAATCCTCCAAATATGGTCTAACCATATTTTGTAGAAATGCTAGTATACTTGGGCTAGAAATGAAAACGATTACAGGAGGTGCGTGATGAACAAACGCAAGTTGAATCAAAGGATAATTCTTTTTCTTGTTGCCAGTTTAATCTTGACCCTGTTCACGGGGGCGTTCGGGGAAATGCCGGAAACGGCTGAGGCAGCCCCCGTTCAGATTGTGGCGGAAGCGGATGCGATGTTAAGCTCTAAACCGAGCGAGATAAACACGAATTTTAGCGATCCGGTTAATAATCAGATCCTTTTGAGAACCCGCCTGCCTGTAAATCCGGATGATTTACAATATGGCATCCTGAGATTTGATGTCAGCTCCGTTCCGAGCAATGTGACGGAAGCCAAGCTTCGGTTATTTTTTACTGCCCAAGGTCCTGGCGATGTGGGTGTTTATGCCGTCGCGGATGACAATTGGATTGAGGGCGGAGCGGGTGGAATCACCTGGAGCAGTAAGCCTGAGCATGGTCAGAGAATTGCTGATTTTACCAATCTGACATCAACTGCCGCTTACAATGAAGTGGATATTACGGAATATATTCTTCAACAGAAAGAGTTGGACGGTAAAGCTAGCATTATGCTGATTGCGGATCCAGGCGCTTACAGACAGGTGTTCACAAGAGAGCGGATATGGGACCAAAAGCCGCATCTTGCTATAACGGCCGATACAGCGGCCCCCGTCTATGAGAGCGCCTCGGTACATGAAGGATATGCAGGAGTCGATCTCGCCTTTAATGAACCGATCTTGAAGTCGGATGCAGTCGCGGACTTGAAGGCGAATGTGTTATTGGCTCGTAACGGCATTGATTATGACCCGCTTGGAGAGAACGATTCGGCGGCAATTGCGAATCGCAAGCTGACGATTACGCTGGATGAGCCGCTTGAGGGAGGCTTGAATAAAATCAAGGTGCTCGCAGGCACATTGCGCGACGCTGGTGGCAATTCCATCGCCACGAATATTGAAACGGACAATTTGCTAGGAGCTGATGCGCCCGTTCCGGAGCCGGTGTATGAGAATGGACGTTCTCTGCCGGCGGCAGCCGACGCTCAAGTGGACAGCGGCACAGCCAATGTGAATACGAATTACGGGACAAGCACCACGATGTCGCTTAAGGAAGGCGGGAGCCTCTATAACCGCCGCATTTACATGAAGTTTGACTTGTCAGATGTGAATGTGTTGAATAGCGCGTTGCTTAGAGTGTTTTTCACCTCTACAGCGGTAGCGGGTAATGACTCTCTTGACCCCGTGAAAGTATATGCCATTACAGATGACAACTGGAGCGAGACCGGAGCTAACGGCATTACTTACGCCAATCAGCCAGCCGTCGGCGAACTTATAGGCACGGCATCGGTCAATGGCGCTCCGGGCTGGTATGAATGGGATATTACATCGTATATTAACGCACAGAAATCGGGTGACAAGATCGCTTCTTTGGTCATTATCGGTACGGCGACTAATGCCAACAGAGTAGCCGTGGCCAGGGAGAGCGCTTCGAACAAACCACATTTGCTGCTTGATTACGACGTCGTTCCGCCCGATCTTGGAGGCGGCGCAGTCAGCCAGAAGAACAAACGAATCGAGCTGCTGTTCGACGAGGATGTTCACAATAACAAGGCGGATTTGGCCGCGTTAAGGAATGAAATGTCTTTGGCAAGAGCTGGAGGAACGTTCGTACCCCTAGGTAGCGGCGATTCTGTCGTCATCGAGCAGAATAAGCTGGTCATTCAATTGGAGAATCGACTGAGCGAGCAAGGCGCCAAGATCAGAATGAATGCGGGCGCATTAAAGGATACGGCGCAAAACGTTACGCTCGAAGCTGTAGTATCGGATGCTCTTCAGTATGATACGGTAGCTCCCGTATTGAACGCGAACGTTCGTCTAAACGAGTCGCAGAAGGTCGCAATCATTTCGGCGGATGAACCCTTATTCCGCGCAACGGCGAATGACGCCGATTTGAAAGAGGCTGTCTCCTTCGCCGCCGATGGGGAGGATTTCGAACCTTTGGGTACCGGCGATACGGTCAAATTGTTGGACGGAGAATTGGAAGTGGCGTTCGCAAGCAAGCTGACGGGCAATCAGAGCCGAATCCGAATCGCTGCCCAAACGGCAGAGGATGCTGCGGGCAATGTACAGGCAACGCTTTATACATCTGCTCCCATTATTGCGGATTCCACGCCGCCTAATCTGGTACAGGCGTACACCATTAATCGCAACAAAAAAATCGTGCTGGCATTTAACAAAAGCATCGTCAGCCAATTGGCCAACGAATCGGACTTTAAAAATGCGCTGAAGTCGTCATCGGACGGCGGCGCTACCTACCGCGCTCTGGGCGCTAATGATTCCGTCAAGGCAAGCGGCTCGACGATTACGGTTATTATGGAATCGCCTGTCAGCGGCAACGCCAACCGAATCAAGCTGGAGGGAGGCTCCATTAAGGACCTCGCGGGCAACGTGCTTCAGACGGAATTGATTACAGGCAACATCGCTGCAGCCGACACCAAATATCCATATGCGCCTCCGAGACAAAGCGATCAGTTGGCTGCATTGACGGATGCGGCGAGTATCCGATTTGGTAATCTGGACGCTGCGCAAGGCTCTGCGATTGAAGAAAAATCCGGGAAAGCGTTCAGCGTCATTGCCGAGACGATTGCCTCGGGCAATCGCGATCCGCAGTATATCGATTTATTCGTGTCCACGGTCAAAAAAATGATTACGACGCCGGAATTCATGCCGAACTTGCAGGCGGGACTGGATTCTCGCGGACATGGTTTTATGTTGTACGGGCTTGCGCTTCTGTGGGACGACAACGAAATAATGGAAAGATTCGACAACGAAGATAAATCGAAGCTGGACACCTTTCTGAAGGCAGCGCTGATCAGTTCTGCCTACACGGTAAGCGATTACGATCATGCCGGCAATCGCAGACCGGGCAACCGCCCGGCCATGAACGGGGATATGAATACGTGGATCGGAACGGGCGTCAACTACTGGGAGCCTAATCTGACGTTATTTTATTCCGCCGCGCTTATGCTCGGGCTCGAGAATGTGGATGAAATCATGCAATCCTACAAACATTCGACTTTTATTGAGGAGTTGCACAGCCAAGGCCTGACGGAGATCGAGAAAGCCTTCAGGAAAACAACCAATTTCTCCACAGCCGCCACCGAGGAGCTTCGATTGGAAGAGAAAGCCGCCAAGGTGGAAGGAACGATCAAGAGCAGTTTGTGGTCCTTCAAAGGCATATCCATGAAAGAGATGCTGGAGAACCCGATGAAAATGCATGAAGCGACGCAGAAGCTTTCGTGGACGCATCCTGCGGAGGATGGCGATTATTTGGGACAAATGGGCATGGCTCATGAGTTCGACACCGTCGATTCTATGGGCTCGAGGCAAAGCGCCATGTATGTAGCGCGAGGCATCGACCCTTCATTGGTCAATCGCGTCATTATGGATTATTACGGCTTCTGGCATGCGCCGGGCAACGAAGCGTTGGCGAATACGGTAGATAAGCTTCAGCGCGTTGGAGTATCGGATTATTATGCCAAAGTGACTAACGGCTTTTATTCACAGTCCTCGTACGAGGTCAAGATGGATTATATAACCAGCTTGAATTATGCCGTTAACACGATGCTGTCGTTAGGCCTGATTAATCCGGCCTTATGGAATGATACCTTTAATTATTCCGCGTCCGCGCCAATGAACAATCATTGGACGGTAGAAGGCGGGCAATGGAACGTCATCAAGGACAGCGTCATTCCGTACAACACGAAGAATCCGCTGACCAACTTCCCGAATGCCGTTCCGGTGGATCCGAATGAAACATTGCTTTACCAAAGCGATGCGAACAACGCTACTCTTGCTTATTCGAAGCAAACCTTCGGCAACGTCAACTATCATGCTTGGCTTGAAGCGGAGCAAGGCGGAGATGTCGGCATACTGATTCGGGCGAGAGACAAGGATAACCATTATCGCATGTCTTATGGCAACGGCAAGCTGTCCGTTGTCAAAGTCGAAGACGGAGTTGCCGAGGTGCTGGAGGAAAAACCGTATGCCTGGATTGCCGGTGAACCTTATCGGTTCAGGGCGGTGGCTGTCGACGATGAGCTATCCTTCTATGTCAACGGCGAGCTCCAGCTAACGGCTACCGATAATACGATTACCCAAGGGGCCGTCGGTCTGTACTCCTCTGGGACGAAAGCGAAATTCGACGGCGTTCTTGTGCAGAACGCCAAGCTTGAGGCGCCGAAACTGGAGTCGTTAACGGTCGGCAACGGCCAATTGACGGTTCGTTACGGCAATGTGCCGGGAGCAACGATGTATCGCGTGAAATACGGCACGGCTTCCGGCGTGTATACGAATGAATGGATCACCTCAAGCCATACGCCGGTAATTAGCGGCTTGACGAACGATACAACTTATTACGTTGTCGTCACGGCCGTGCACGGCAGTCAGGAATCGGCTCGTTCGAACGAACAATCCATGACGCCTAGAGTGCCGACGGCAGCAAAGCCGACGTTGACGAGCGTCATTGCGGATGGCGGCAATGTGCGTATCAACTTCACAACCGATGCAATTAATACGGAGTATACGATTAAATATGGGCTGAACCCGGGCAAATACACGCACGTAGTTGAAGATTTGCCCGGATCGGGTTACGTGATCCCGCTGCCGATCTCCCAGGTGCCGTATTACTTTGTTGTCGAAGGCAACAATGATTTCGGGCCGAGCGCTCCATCGAACGAGCTGCAAAGTTCGGGCAACGGCACGCAGTTGTTTAATGATCATTTCAACGATGGGGAATATGCTACCGACTGGATATTGTCAACCGGATCGCCGGTCATGGAAGCAGGCCGGATCAAGACGGGCGGAGGCGACCCCGAACGGCTGTGGCTAAAACAAGGCAGCGACTGGAAGGATTATGTCATAACGACCAAGTTTGAGCTCCCTTCGGAAGATATAACAAAGGATGTAGCCGTCTTGGCCCGCATCGACACTTCGGCGAATTATTATGTTGCCGGATATAAGTACGACAAGGCCGCGGGAACCGAGAAGGTTACGTTTAGAAGGAAAGTGAATAACGCGTTCTTGCCGGACATAACGGCAGACTTCGTATTGGACAAAAATGTGGCCGAACATACCTTGAAAGCTTCCTTCAGCGGAAGCGAAATTAAAATTTACATCGACGATGCGTTGGCCTTGGAAACGACGGATACTTCGTTAACCACTGGCACGGTCGGCATCTTCTCCGTGAAAACGCCCGTCTACTTCGATGACTTTAAGGTGGAGCTGCTGAACGGGCTGCAGAAGCCGGTCATTGCCGAGGCGAAGGCGAGCGGCACGAAGGCAACTGTTACATTTGATGAAATTCAAGGAGCAACGGGCTACAAAATCAAATACGGCACGCAGCCGCGCGCCTACTCGAATCAGCTCACCGTATCGGGTTATTCCGAGAATGGGGCTGAGCTGACAGGTCTGACGCCGGGGGCAACCTACTATGTGACGGTCAGCGGCTTCAATGCCAAGCTAGAGAGCGAGAATGCAGCCGAAGCGGAATTCAAAGTTCCTTCGGGACCGGTATCGACGCCGGATCCGGGTCCAACTCCGACGCCGAGTCCGGGTAATGGGAATACGGATGCTGGTTCGTCCGGCACCCATGATCCCGTCATTAAGGACGGAGTGGCGAAAGTGACGCCGACCGTATCCGGAAACAGAGCCAAAGCGGTGCTGGCAAAGGAAGCGCTGGATGCCTTGTTTACACAAGCAAGCGCAGGTGGGGACGGCGTGAAACGCGGCATCATCGAGATTGTGCATGCAACGGGCAGCGGGGCGTATGCACAGGAGCTTCCAGCCGCATGGTTCGCAGCTGGGAGCGGCGAACAACGACTGGAAATTCGGACGGCGGTCGGTACAATCGAGCTGTCGGACGAGATGTTGTTGAGTGTCGATCTGGACGGAGCAGTCTCCGTCGAGATTCGGATAGAAAAGGCAGACCCGGCCAAGCTAAGCGATGAGCTGCGGGACAGAATCGGCAATCGACCGGTTGTGGAGCTATACGTGCTGGTTGACGGCAAGGTGATCCCATGGGACAACAACCGCGCTCCGGTAACGGTGTCCATCGACTATGATCCGACAGCGGAAGAGCTGGCCAATCCGGAGCATATCGTCGTCTGGTACATCGACGACAGCGGCAGCGCGGTGAGCGTCCCGTCGGGACGATACGATGCGTCGACGGGCATGGTAACTTTCACGACAACCCACTTCAGTTCCTATGCGGCCGTGTACGAAGTGAAGACGTTCGCCGATCTGGCGGGCTACGCTTGGGCGAAGAGGCCGATTGAAGTATTGGCGTCTAAAGGCATTATTCAAGGCATATCGGAGAGCAGATTCGCGCCGGGGGCGGCCATTACGCGTGCCGACTTCCTCCTGCTGCTCGTACGGACGTTCAATCTGCATGCGGAAGCGGATGCTACATCCTCGTTCGCGGATGTGGCGCCTGGTGACTATTATTACGAGGCGGTGGGCATCGCGGAAGCGCGGGGCATTGCCAAGGGAACAGGCGACAACCGTTTTAATCCGCGGGCTGGGATTACACGGCAAGATATGATTGTGCTGACGGCAAGAGCGCTGGAAGCGGTGGGCAAGCAGGCAGGCCATGGCGGCGAAACGTCGCTGGCAGGTTATAAGGATACTTCGGAAGTAGCGGACTACGCGCGTGAGAGCGTCAGCGCGTTCGTGAACGCGGGTCTGATTGAAGGCAGCGGAGGTAAGCTAAATCCGAAGTCGAACACGCTCCGCGCTCATGTTGCGGTGCTGCTGCACAGGATTTATAACGACTATATGGAGTAACAGAAGTGCGGCAAGAGGAATCGAAGGATTCCTTTTGCCGTTTTTGGTGCGCGGCTAGCTATTTAAAACGGCGGTCTCGCCATGCAGCCGACGCTTTTTCCTGTCCTTCAGCAAAGCCTTGAGAGGCTGATGCCCGTCATGTTTTGAATTGTTTGCTGGAATAATAAATATTTTGATATCCCAGCGCTTCCGCGACTTACCCGACTGACATGCCATGATGCCGAAGCAAATATTCTGCGCTTTCAATCCTTTTCTCAATGAAAAAGCTTTCGAGCGTTTGTCCCATCAGTTCTTTGAAATTCAACGAAAAATAGCGCCGGCACAAATAGGCGTATGCCGCTTCAATTGCAAATGAATATTGGTTACAGTAAGCGGCATGTCCGGATTATCGTTGCGATTCCACTTCCAGTTGCGTTCGCATATGGATTTGCCGAAATGGGGAGAAAGTAATATCGATTTAGAGGACAGCGTTGTCATACGTACGTCACCTTACTTTGAATGATATGTATTGTAGTATAAATTATTTGTTCAAATATAACATTTATTTTATAGCGTTTCATCGGTATCATGAAATGGTTCGAAAAGAAAATTGTATAAATAAAACTGGAGGGCTGCACATGTTAGGAAGCGTATTGCACCATTATTTGACATCCACAGAGGGCGAGGCTCTATTGGAAGGTATCGACGGATCTGCCCGCGTGTTGAAAATGAACGGCAAACGTGGCGTTAACACCACAAGTATTCATTCGAAATTGTGTATGGATCGTCATAATTTGAATGACGACGAAGGAACGGTAAGTTTCTGGATGTTCGTTATGGAGGATTTGAGCGCGGCTCCGTCTTATTCCTGGATGGGCAAGCATAACGATGCTTTTGCTTATTTTCCGCTCTTGACGGATGTCAAGGAATACGACAGGGCGCTGGAATCGCACTTCTCGCTGATGTGGGATTCCGGGTGGTATCCGCAGTTCAACGCGAAGTTTTATCGCGGCAGCATTTACCCCGATGCGTATGCCGCGCCGCAGAAAGCGGTGGCGTCGGCCAATCACTTTCATTTTGACAAGCATAAGTGGTACAACATCGCCTTGACATGGAGCAGAAGCAAGCAGTTGATTCGGTTGTATATAAACGGTATTCTGGTAGCCATAGAGGATCAGACGCATAAGGGACTCCTTTTCGAGCGCTCCGGCGATCGGTTGTACGCGGGAAATCCGATGTTCTGCTTGAGCGATATCAAGATGTACGGAGCGATGGCCGAAGAGGGCGATGCGAAGGCGCTGTATGAAGAAGAACCATCTCTTCATGATGAGCAACTTCAGGAGCAATTGACGTCTATCTACGCTCCGCGGCAATTGATGCCGTTCCAATGGGAGCCGGATTCGGAGGACTGGACGGAAGAGCTGTCCCTGACGCTTGCATCGGCCTCCGATCTGAAGAATTTCTATGTGCAGGGCTGCGTCGACGCACCGTCGATTACGGAGGAAGGGCTGCTGGTGGAGACACCGATGCAGAATCCGGCGCATGATCTCCAATCGGTGGAAGAAGGCAAGCGGCATGTATATCTATGGACGGAGAAAAGCTTCGAGGGGGACTTGTATGTCGAATACGAATTTAACCCGTTGCAGACGGGCGGATTGAGCCTACTTATGACTCAGGCCACTGGGATGCAGCGAGAGGACTTCATGAACGATTACGAGCGGAGCACGCATGGGACGATGAGCATGGTATGCTGGGAGGATGTGCGCAATTACCACTGGGAGTATTACCGGGAGATGAACGATGTCCGCAATGACCTCGGATCGAGCGCGCTCATCAAAAATCCGTTCCAGAAGCCGCTTGCGTTCGGCTTGCACGGTGAGCAGCTTGACAAGAACAAGTGGCACAAACTGCAATTTCTGCAAATCGGGAACCGGTTGACGGGCGCTATCGACGGGAAGATCGTGTGGCAAGTGGAGGACGATGGGCATGGCAATTCGGGGCCGGTGCTCTCTTCCGGCCATATCGCGATCCGTTGCATGATTCGTACCCGAATGATGTTTAGAAACTTGAAGGTGTACAACCGGCAGACGGCATTCGAGGTAACCGAGTGAAGACTTCGCCAGGCAACGAGTCGCGATAACAACGAAGAAATCCGTTTTGATTCCTTGAAAATTAACAGCACGAGCGACATGTATTTGCTGGGCGATGTCGATCCCGACGACCAGATGCTGGGATTTATAGGGCTATGACCCGTAGCGTACTCCCATCGTACCGAGGCGCTCGTTTTTTTTCAAAGCGGTAATTTAATGCTCTACAGGAATGCTAACGAGTAACGTTAGTTCAATGAAACAGCGACAGTCTAGGAGTTTATTTTCGCATCCTTGGCTGTCGCTGTTTCAATTTCTGAGGTCAGTCTAAAACTTATTTTATGAAGTCTGACATTATTACAATAGAAAATCAACGTGGAATAAAGATACTCAGTCTAATCCTTTATTTCTATCGACATTAACGATTATTTGGCAAATCGGGATTCGGAGTGGATGGGCCCGATCTATCATTTCCTAGGGTTAACGGTACACTCGGTTCAATCGGGCATGAGCCTGTTCGTAAAACGGGAAGAGTACGCCGCGGATATACCGTATGTTACGGCCAAAGAGGCGGGATTCGATTATTTGCGCGACACGATTGCACTAAACGAAGTCGATACGGTGCATCGTTCTTACCACTACGTCAGCGTTGACAATCGCCTCGGTTTGCATGGCGGTGATATCGTTGCGAACCATTGCAAGCGGCATTCCCCTCATCTCCTTTGGTCTTTCCGTTGTATAAATTCACCGTATATGGGCCTGCCTTCAAGCTTCGGAAGCCAAAACCCGCAAGCCTCGCGGCGAATAGCCATATTTGCGCTTAAACGACCGTTCAAAATGGTTCAGCGTATTAAAGCCGGAAGCCAGACAAACCTCCGTGACGCTCATCTTGGACGAGGCGAGCAAGGCGTGGGCGAATTGCAGCCGAATGCTGAGCAAATAATTTTGAAAGGTCAGCCCCGTTTCTTTACGAAAGCGCTCGCTAAAATAGTTGGGAGAAAGGTTGACCTGCAAAGCGACAACCTTCAGCGTTAATGTCTCGCGAAAATGGTGCTGCATATACACCAATGCCTGCTGAATGAGCGTATTCGTCCCTCTGGCCTCGTCGTCCTCGCCTAACCTTGAGCAGCACCTGAACAGATCCAGCAGGATGCGATTGAGCGTATAAGCAATGCCCAGCATCCGGCCTTCTTCCTCCCCCGCATACTCCCGCCACAGCCGTTGAAAATCAGCAGCCATCCAGGCTGCCTCCTGCTCCTCAAGCTGTACGGTCTTCTCTTGCAAATGGCGAAACAGCAGGAGACGAACCCTGTCATCCAGCAGCTCATGCGAGAATAAAACATTGAATTTTCTGAGCGTATTCCCGGGATTTGCCCTGACCTCATGAAAATCGGCGGGAGTCAGCAGCATAAGGCCGCCTTGTCTCAAGGGCTCCTCCTTGCCGTTCAAGATTTGGGTCCCTTCCCCCTCCAAAATATAACTCAGCTCGTAGAAGTCATGCCAGTGCATAGCTACCGGAGCTTTCAACTCACTCAGAGTCATATGAAAGGACGCGGTCGAGCTTGTAAAGTCATGCATGAGCAACCGGGTCGGCTCTCTTTTGTTCATCTGCTTCCCCTCAACTTTTGAGATTCGCCTTCGCGTCGCTGCCGCGATGCCTGTGTCTGGTGCTAGGCGTTCTGATACACGTTGCCAGCCATATCCTTGCCGCGGCAAAGCCATATTTCTCGCTCATCCAGCACCTTCGTATCGGCGGCGAAGTACCTCATCGTATACCCGCATCGGCGGAATTCACTTGTGTTCGCTTGGGCTCCATGTATAATTCTGGAATCATGCAACGAGCATTCGCCGCGATTCAGTTCAAAATACACCGCTTTCGACTCGTCCACCGATTTAATCTGGGTGCCGAACGTATTGATTTTGCTGTCAACAGGCACATATTCAGAGAAGCCGTTCGCATGCGTTCCGGGAATAACCCGCATACAGCCGTTCTGCTTACTGCTCGGATCGATAGCCAGCCACAGCGTTACGATATTCTCGAACGAGGAAGCTTTGCCTTTCCAGTATGCAGAATCCTCATGCCAAGGCGTCGCTCTGCCTTTGAAGGGATCTTTGCTAATAAAATGGCTTGACCAAAGCGCTATATTCGGTCCAATGATCGGTTCAATGATATCCAACACTTCATCGCTAAGCAGAAATTCCAGCAAGCGAGGGTCGCGCACATGTGGCCTATCCAGCTCGTCTGATATTTTATCGCCTTTGTCGCGCAAATGATCCTCGAATATGCTTTCCAGGCGATGCATCTTATCTTCCGAAAAAACAGTTTGATTGTAAATCAGGTAACCATCTTTGCGGTATTTCACTGCGTCAGCATGATTCAATTTCAACATAAGTTCCACTCCCTTAACATGATTGAGATGATTGACTTCCTGTAATCATCATAAAGGAATGTCTCCGCGCCTTCTCAACCTAACCACGGTTAAATCATGCTTATCTTCTGCTTGGTTCGCATCCGCTCTCCTTGCCGGCTAGCTGTCAACAGAATCAAACGAAATTTTAAACATACATATTCATTTGCCAGCGTTCAGACAAACACCAGAATGTTTTCCGCTTTTTTCATAAAATAACCATACCATAGAAACGTAGCCGCAGTAACAATGCGCCTTTGGCCGCACGGAGTGCTGACAATTGCCGCTTCCCCATTCGCAAACGTGCCCCGAACCGGGCGGTTCGGAACGGTTGATGGAGTAGACTTAAAACAAAGTTTGACTATTTGGAATAAAGATTGATAATACGTATGCGAACTACTTCTTCCGGGATTTAAGTGCCCCAACTTTTGCCATCACGTCCTTCATTCCAAATGGGAGGAATAATTGACTTGAATGATTGGTTGCCTTTCGCACTGGCGGTATCATGCTAATGGGAACTATAGCCTAACTATCACTAGGACGAGGCTGCTGGCATAAATCGGCAGCCTCGATGAGCTAACTGGAAGGATAGTTTAATGAATTAGCGAATATTAAACTATAGTTGAGGTGGCTTGCTTTGTGGCCTTAACGATTTGGCAATGAAAGGCAGAGTGAGCATAATTGAAATATGGGAAAGAAGTTGGTAGAGGCAATACTGCTACTGTATATGAATGGAAAGAAGGTAAAGTGCTTAAGCTTTTCGATCAAGGATACCCCAAAAATGCGATTGAAAGAGAATTTCAAAACGCTAAAGAAATGAATGATTTAAACTTTGCAAAGCCAAAGGCTTATGAAATAATTTGTTGCGAAGAGCAAACGGGTATTATATATGACAGAGTGGAAGGCGAATCCCTTTTGGATTGGGTTCTGAAAACAGGTGACCTCCAGGGATGTGCTGAACATATGGCCAGGCTACATAAGACTATCGTTCAGAACAGAGTCATCAATGTACAGAATTACAAAGAATTCTTAAAATCAAATATCTTAAACGCACGCTTGACTGATCATACGGAACAAGAACGAGTATTAGAAATCCTAGATAGATTGAAAGATGGGGATATGCTTTGTCATGGTGATTTTCATCCAGGTAACATCATATTATCAAACGGTATCACATTCGTTATAGATTTCATGAATGTGTGCCACGGGGATTTTCTATATGATGTTGCAAGAACTGTTTTTTTGGTGCAATATACACCAGTTCCAGCAGGTTCATATGATAGAGAGGAGCTTCTGCGGTTTAAGAAAGCGCTGGCAGATTTATATCTTATTGAAATGAATGTTACCCGAGAAATGATACATGATTATCTATCTGTGATTATTATGGCTAGAGTAGGCGAATGCCCTAATGAATAGATTACTTTAGACGTTTATAAATAACTAAAACGCGGCTGCCGGTATGAATCGGCAGCCGCGTTGTGCTAACGGGCAGAATTGACCTTGCTTTAATTGAGTAGAAAGTAAGAAACCCTCGTTATAACTGTCAGTCTAATCATTAAACCGCCTCCAAAAGCTGTAACGGCGGGATGTAATTGTTGGAGGAATGCGTTCTCCTTTGATTGTAGAACAGTTCAATGTACTCAAATACAGCCTTTTTAGCCTCGGCCATGCTTGACCACTTTAGAGCGTATTCCGTTTGCTTGCATGAGGCGGGCTACATGGGTTCGGCCGGCTTTCTGATCAGGTGGTAGATTTTTTTGTGATTTGTGGCGATCCCATGAGTTATACGCACTGTTATCTATTGAGAACTACCCTATCCTATACATACACAAACTTCATGACGGAACCTTCGGAAGCTGCACATTTCCGTAAAATCGAGTATAATCGGTTCGTGATCGGAAGGCGAGGTGGATGGAATGAATAAATTGCTTATCGTTGAAGACGAAAAGGATATTCGTAATGGTTTGCTCAGGCATGAGATATGGAATGAATTGGGCTTCGAACGGCTATATGAAGCAGATGACGGATATACGGCTATTGAGATTATTAAAGAGATTCCCGATATTAGTCTCGTTATTACCGATATCCGAATGAAAAATTTGTCCGGTCTCGAATTTATACAGAAGCTGTACGAGGAGCTTTCATTTGATGGTAAAGTTATCATAATAAGCGGCTACGATGATTTTCAGTATGCGCGCAAGGCGATGAGCTTTGGTGTTGTAGATTTCTTGCTGAAGCCGGTCAACATGGCCGAGTTGAAGGAAGTTGTGATCAAAGCGTTGCTACTCCTGCAGCAAGAGGAGAAACGCCAGAGCAGTCTTACCATGATAGAAGGCGCCATACCGAAGCTCCGGGAAAGAATGCTACAGGAAATGGTTGATCGTTCGTCGAGCGTAAGCGCGGTCCCTCCTAATAAACAATTGCTGGACCAATATGATATCGGCTGGATCGGCACGGACAAGTTGGTTATGCTACTGCTAGAAGCTAACAATCTGAAATCGTATGCGAATCCGGGACTCTCTTCCAAGGAACAGAACAGGATCATGTTTGCGATCGGTAACGTGCTAGAGCATTCGCTGAGGGAACATGCCGCACATGCGGGGAACTATGTGCTGTTCCGTATGATGCCGGGGGACAAATGGATTGGTATTTTTGGTGTTCAGCCAAACGCGCTTTCTGAATTTGACTATTGGATTCGAGAATTCAAATCGACAATGGCCGCCAGGATCAAAAAGTATGTGAAAGTAAGCGCAACGATCGTGATTGCGTCCGAAGGTAACTTGAACTCGCTACCGGAGCTGTACAACGAATCGATCGATAAGCTGACTCAGGCCAGAATATACGGAGACGTTGAATTGGAAGGCGAGCTTGAGACTGAACCGGTAAATTTGTTCAGGGATGTTGATCTTCTGCTTGAGCCTAAAGCGTTAGCGGACTTGCTCAAGCATGGAGAAGAACATGATGTACGGGAGGCCGTGTTGCAGTTTCCCGTTATGATTCGCGAGTGGGGCGTCGGCATAATACGGGATTTACATCATCAAGTATTTGAATGGCTGTTGGAGGTATTCGACGAAGCTAGACGGATGGGCTGGAAGAACGAGGAGTGGAAAAGGAAACCGCTCCTCTTATGGGAGAAGATTGAAGCTTTCGATACGATTCAAGCTCTCCAACAGTTGGTCCTGGACAGCTTGTTGCAGGTGAATTCCGAACTGCAGGGCAGCTCGCGGAATCAAATTTTGCAAAAGGCGGAGCAATATATACGGGAACATTATTCAGAGCCGATCACGGTGCAGACAATAGCGGATCATGTCTATGTTTCGCCGGAATGGCTCAGCACCCTGTTCAAAAAAAACGTTGGCATGACGTTCCTGGATTATGTTACTCATCTAAGAATGGAAAAAGCAAAGTTGCTCCTACAGGACGTTTCCATGAAAATATATCAAATCAGCAGCGAGGTTGGCTACCGAGACACCGTGTATTTCTCGAAGCTGTTCAAAAAGAATTTCGGTTGCACGCCTAGGGAATTCCGCAACATGAAGGGGATAGACGGTGATGATTAAGCGTCTAATCAGCTATCCGATGTCAATGAGGTATCGGTTTTTGTTCGTTTTTTTTATTTTGATCGTCGTCCCGTTCGTGCTCGTTGGCTATATCGCCTTATCCAATTCAGAGAAGACGATTTATGCCAGCAATCTTGATTCCGTCGTGCAAACGGGTAAAAACTTGGACCAGTTTTTTTATTATGTCATGAACGAGCAGGATAAAATCATGGCGTCGGATGATATGCAGGCGCTGTTTAATCCTATGCTTAATGATTCGCAAGACGAGATCGGCTTCGCCAACAAGTTGATTTCATTTGCAGAGACCCTCAATTATTCCAATCGATTGTTTAAGATTCGATTGTTTCCACTCGATCCTTCGGAGCATCCGACCTATATGAAATCAACGTATCGGTCTATCGATATGAAGGAGGTTCCATGGTTTGCCGATATCTCGACGAATGGCCGTTCCTTCTGGAAGGTATTTGAAACCGAGGATCATCCCAGCTTGTTCGTTCAGGCTACGCTCGGCAGCGTCAAGAGACTCCACAGCTTAACAACCTTCGAGCCACTTGGCATCGTCATTATGGAGATCAGGCCTTCAATTCTGGCGGAATTTATTGATCCGGTGAAGCAATTCGATAATCAGAGGTTGATGTTAATCAATAAAAATAATCAAATCATCTATAGCACGGATAACCAGTACGGAAGCATCGATAAAGGTTTGTCGCAAGTGCTCGAACGTCCACTTGTTTCAAAAACGTTGGACTACGAAGGATTAGAATCGCTTGTAAACGTGTCTGCTATACTGAGAGATGAGCTTAGGCTGGTCAGCATCGTGCCGCTCAAAGATTTGAACAATCCGGTTGCAGTGCTTAATAAGCTGACCGTGGCGTTTCTCGTTTTTTATTTTTTGTTATCTTTGTTTCTAGCGGGGTATATTACGATAAAATATACGAATCCGATTTCCTTGCTCGTTCGGCAGATGAAAATATTGGCCAGAAATAATTTCAAGGAAGACGCAATAAACAATTCAAAGCTGGTCGAAAGAAGCGATGAGGTGGGATGGCTTTATCGCAGTATGAACAATATGATCCGGGAAATTAATAAGCTGCTCAAGGAAACAAAGGAATCAGAAAAAAGAAAAAAACAGCTTGAATTCCAAGTGCTTGCTTACCAGATCAATCCTCACTTTCTGTATAATACGTTAGATACGATACGTTGGAAGGCTGAAGCCCACCATATCGACGAAATTAGCGAAATCGTCAGTTCCCTGGGATCTTTGTTCCGCCTTAGCTTGAACGGCGGAAAGGAAGTGACGACCGTGCGAAGAGAGCTGGAGCTACTGGGTTCGTATATTCATATCGAGAAAGTTAGGCAGTCGAGTCTGGTTCGTATCATGTACAGGATAGAAGAAGAAATTCAGCATCTGCCGTTCATGCGTCTTGTCCTTCAGCCGCTGGTGGAAAACGCGATTCGGCACGGTATTGCGGATAAGGGCGATACGGGAATGATTCTTATTCAAGGCAGCCTCGAGAAAGGCGGCATCTGCTTCCGGATCACCGACAACGGACCGGGAATTCCGGATGATATCAGACTAACCTTGCTTGATCCCGCTAGGGAAAGGAGAAGCGACTTTGAAGGAGGACTGGGGCTGATTAATGTGCATGAGCGTTTAAGGCATTACTTCGGAGAGTCCTACGGATTGGAGATTGAAAGCGAGAAAAACAGAGGAACGACGATTGTTCTCCGGCATCCCTTATTGCCGTTGAATACGACGGATCTAGATATTTAACGCTTGGATACAAGCGTAAGCAGAACGTCTTCCATTTAATGGAGGACGTTTTTTTTTATAAATTGAAGAAAATCCGATACATTGGTTTTGTATCAGTAAAGCTTAGACTTGTCTCATAGGCAGCTCGGAGAACTCATAGTATTCTTTTTACAGGAGGGGAACGCGCAATGAAGGAGCTGGAAGCAGGAAGGAATCGAAGGAATAATCGAACCTGGAACGTATTTAAATCTCAACTTACACTGCAAATGATGATTTTACCATGCATGCTGTTTCTCATTATATTCGCTTATATTCCGCTCGCAGGCAATATAATCGCTTTTCAGGACTTCAAGATCACGTCCGGATTTACAGGAAGCAAATTTGTCGGATTTGAAAATTTCGCGGAGATGTTTTCGGACCCGAATTTTTATATGGCGATGCGAAACACGGTCATTTTGAGCCTGCTAAATTTGCTGATCGTTTTTCCGGTGCCGTTGTTGTTCGCGTTGTTGATCCATGAAATTCCATTTATGCGATTTAAAAAGATCGTGCAAACGACAAGCTACTTGCCTCATTTTATTTCCTTTGCAATGGTTGCGTCCATGTGGATCATTTTACTCGACAACAAAGGATTGGTTAATCAATCGCTGCTGTTGCTGGATATGATCCGGCATCCCATCGAGTTCTGGACGGAGCCCGGACTGTTCCGGCCGCTCTCGACGCTGGTTAGTATCTGGAAGGAGACTGGCTGGAGCGCCATTATATTCTTGGCCGCCATCGCCGGCATTAATCCGGATCTCTATGAGGCGGCTACGATGGACGGAGCAGGCCGAATCAAAAAAATGATCCATATAACGCTACCCAATCTTGTTCCGTTATTCGCTATTTTGTTCATACTGAAGATTGGCACCTTGTTCAGCGGAAATCTCGATCATTCTATCTTGCTCGGCAATTCGTTTAACAAAGAAACGTCGTACGTGATCGAATATTATTCCCTGCAAATGGGGCTCGAACTAACCCGGTACTCATATGCTACGGCCGTCAGTTCATTACAGGCCGTCATGTCTTTGGTGCTTGTATTGTTCGCCAACTGGTTCTCCGGCAAAGTATCCGGCAACCGATTGTTTTAATTTGACTGCATGGGAGTGACTGCAATGCGTACATCCATTAAGCTAACGCTGGAAGATAAGGTTGTGAACGTTACCGTCATAATCATTGGCATTATTGCGTTTCTGGCGACCTTTTATCCGCTTTATTACTTGCTCATCTATTCCTTGAATGATCCGGTCGATGCGGCCAGCGGTCAGCTATACCTGTTCCCTAGACAATTTACATGGTCCAACTACAGCGTTATTTTTCAAGACGAGCAGCTGCTCCATTCTTTTCTCGTCACGGTAGCCCGTACTTTGCTCGGCACACTAACCGGCGTGCTATTTACGGCAATAGGCGCCTACGCGCTGTCAAAGGAACGGCTGCTGTTCAGAAAGGTGTATTCTTTGGTCGGACTGGTTACGATGTACGTAAGCGGCGGACTAATTCCAACCTATCTTCTGCTGCAAAAGCTGCATCTTCTTAATTCCTTTTGGGTTTACATCATTCCGGCAATGTTCAATATATTCAATGCGCTGCTGTTTATGGCTTTTTTCCGGCAGATGCCGAATGAGCTGGAGGAATCGGCTAAAGTGGACGGAGGAGGCGACTTTTACATTTTCATGCGAATCATTCTCCCGCTCTCCAAGCCGGTGCTGGCTACCGTTTCCTTGTTTGTCGCGGTTAATCATTGGAACGATTGGTTTAGTTCAGCCTACTTTGTTTCCAATCAGGAGCTTTGGACGCTGCCGACGATTATCGTGCGCATGTTGTCCGACACGGCCATTATCGACAATATGCAGAACCTGCCACCCAATATGCGGTTGGATCCTTTATCGACATTGCTCGCTATCAAATACGCAACATTAATCGTTACTATATTGCCGATCACGCTCGTCTATCCTTTCATTCAAAAGTATTTTGTGCAGGGCATGATGGTTGGAGCTATCAAAGCTTAGTAGCGGTATCGAAGGCTTGTCTTCGGAAAGCCTATGATATATAGAAAAAATAAGGGGAGGACGTTTACAATGAAAAAATCGTTTAAAAGCTTGTCTGCGTTGCTGATTGCCAGTTTGCTAATCTCTGTGCTCGCGGGATGCGCAAACAATAACAACGGGGCCGCGACGCCAGAAACATCGGCTGAACCGCCTGCGGACAATGGGCAAGCCGGCGAATCACCGTTGACACTTGATTTGTATTCCGATCGGGCTTGGTACAGTGATTGGACCGGTGCGGGAGCGAAGAGGATTACGGAAAAGACCGGAATCACCTTTAATGTCAAAAAGCCGGTACAAGACGACGGCGACGGCAAAGATATTTCGCTCATGATCGCAAGCAACAGTTTGCCGGACATTATGGTCGTCGACAGAGGAAACAAGATGCTACAGCAATTGGTTGAAGGCAATTATTTGTATTCTCTGGATGAGTTGATCGAGCAATATGCACCGAACCTGCGCAGCATTCTGAACGAGCAATATGGCGAGGAGCTGCTCGCGAATTTCAAGGAAGAAGACGGCAAAACCTATAAGCTCATTTCTGGCTATCAAACGACAAAGTATTTGGATGAAGCGAAGCTAAACGCCGGTCTGGCTCCTGTCTGGCTGCCGCAATTCGTCGTCCGCAAAGATTATTACGATGAGATTGGCCGTCCTGACACTTCAAGCCCGGATAAATTTTTGGCTGCGCTTGAGCAAATGGCTAAAAATCATCCCGACAAAATTCCTTACCTGGGTGACAAAGGGCAGCATTCGAACGATCTGGGCTGGTTCCTGCCTCAATTCGGAATCGCGGACTATTATTTAAACGGTGATAACGTTCAACACAAAATCAAAGATCCGCAGTGGAAAGAAATGGTGAAGTTCGCCTTTAAGATGGCCGGTAAAGGATTGCTGACGAAGGAATCGTTCGTTAATACCGGAGAAGTTACCGCGCAAAAGGTGGCAGCAGGCGATGTTATCGTTTCCGCGTTGAACTCGGCAGCGAAAAATAATACACCTCCAAAGGATAATCCGGATACCAGCTTTGAAATGCTTTCGCCGTTTTCTAGCTATATGTATCCGACCATTCCGAAAGGATGGATGGCTCTTGTTATTCCGAAAAGCAACAAAAATCCAGAGCGTACGATGAAATTATTGGAATATGCGGCTTCAAAAGAAGGACAGGCTGACTTTTTCTTCGGCGTTGAGGGGACGGGGAAAGAGGGATTTATAGACTTGGAGAACGGTCCACACTTCTATTATGACAATTCGGTGGCAAATAACTATTTTAAGCAAGGAAAACCGACATTTACAACCGGTTTTAGTGATTCCTTGAATGAGGATTGGGGAGGTACCTGGAAGCAGGCGGGATTAGGCGAACCGATTTTACTAGTGGCGAATTGGGCAGTGTCTAACTCCGTGTTCTGGGATCCCCAAAATCAGGAAAAGCAGGCATATGATCAATTAATGGCTCCAAAGATGAAATTTTTTCCTGAATTCGATTTTGTTCTCGACAGCGCAAGCGAGCTTGGCATCATAGAGGCGAAAATAAATAACCTGAGAACCGACTATTTGACAAAGCTCGTATTCGCGGAAACCGAAGAAGAGTTCGAATCTGTCTTCAGCTTTTTGCTGGACAAGTCGGAAGAGCTCGGGATTGCCAAGCTGGAGGCAGAATATACGAAGCAGTATGCCGACAATGTAGCAAAATAAGCAAGTAATGACATCGATATGACCAAGGGGAGGGGCGGCGGGTTTGATGCGTTCCTCTCCTTTGTCGTTAGGCGGGAGGCCTTGGTATGTTTCTATTGGAGAATGATCATTTATTAGTGGAGTTGTACGATTGGCCGGGGATCAGGGGATATGTGCACAAGCATACTCGCATCGGGATGAACGGAAGCGGTCCGGAAGGAAAATGGTCCTTGAATGGAAGCGTGAAGTCTTGGGACGAGTGGGAGATTGAGGCCAGACAGCTTCCAGAGCGGTCAACCGTCTCTTACGATATGAAATTAAAAAGCAATGATGTGAGACTATCGGTCATCTACCGTCTGGAGCAAAACGAAGTATCCGTGCAACTGCTAGTGATAGAAGATGCCACGCAGTGGCTGGAGCGGATCGATTGGATCGATCAGCCCTTGCTTGGGTGCACCAACGATGGCTTCTCGTATGCCCGGACCGAAATTCATCCGAAAAGCTGGAAGTTGATTCCCGGCGGGGGCAGAGGGTTGTACGATAGAAAGCAGATCAAGGATAAAATTGGCGATGCCGTTCCCGACCGCCATGATGTACCTACTATGCATACCTGTTTGTTCAATGGCGAGCTTTGTTGCTTCGTGCACACCAACTATCCGGTCATTCCGCTGCTCAGTAAAGTTTCGGGCGGCAGCCAATACGCCGAGCGCTCGGAAGGGTACAACATAAGTCTGAATACGTACCAATATCGCGTGCGCGGCCAAGCTATGGAGCCTCTTGAGATGAGAATTGTTTTTTTGACAGACGGAAACGGCGATGGCAAGGCGGATGAATGCGACTATCAGCTGTGGATGAACCGACAGTTTCCGGATGCAAACCCGATCTACAAGGAAGCGATCTGGTACAAAGTGTTTTGTGCGGAGAGAAAACGGGGCGTTCTTACAACTTTCAAGGAAACGCTGGACATTATACGTCAAGTCCACCATATTACCGGGGGGATTCCTCAAATCGTTTATTTGGTCGGCTGGCAATTTGACGGTCACGATACAGGTTATCCGTCGCTGAACCGGATTAATCCGAAGCTGGCCGTAAATCCGGACAAAGCACGCGAAGAGTTGGTGGAGCTAGTTCGAACGGCTAATGAGGAATACGCATGCACGGTCAGTTATCACATAAACGTTGACGATGCTTATGAAGACTCCCCGGACTGGCATCCGGATATTTTGAGCCGCGATCCGGACGGCGCGGCGCGCGTTTGGCTGGATTTGGATCAGCGGGTGTACCACATTTCTCATACGAAGGATGTTGAGAGCGGTCATGCGTTTGCTCGACTGGACGAATTTCTTAAGCTCGTGCCCGTTGTACGGACAGTGCATCTCGATGCATTCCGCAACACCAACGCAAGCTGGGACGGCGATGACTACATCGGTCCTATGGAAGAGCTTGTCTGCGGAATGAAACCGATTATTACGTATTTCAACGAAAGAGGGATTGACGTCTCCACGGAAGGCCAGAACGGCATGCCAATCGAGGATGCTGGCGTATTCAGCGCATATTGGCATTTCTCTCCGTCCCAGATGTATCACGGGAAAATCGTCGGCGGAGGCAGCGTGGACATGAATGCGATCGCATGGGGAAAAGGCGCTTCGATCGATGCAGATATTTTGTACCGTGGCGAGCCTACCCGTCTCGAAGGTGAGATGGTTCAATCGGCCTCCTTTGATTCGAATTGGAATCAAATCGTGGATGTCCTCTATTTGGGCTCGATGCTTTACCGCTTTTATTTGGCTAGGGAGCTGGTTGAAATGCGCGAGGATGAACACACCGTTATGATGCGGTTCGGCGACGGTGTAACGATGAAGGCGGACAAAGGGGCGAATCGTCTCGCGGTTACCTGTGGAGATCTTGTGATTGCGGACAACGACGACCGTTTCATTCCGATGGATAATCGGATATATGCATACAGCAGGGATGGGAGCGAACGAAAATGGACGCTTCCGCGGACTTGGCAAGGGATGAAGTATCAAGCCTATCGCCTAACGAAAGACGGTCGCGAACTCTATGATGATTATACCGCCGAGAACGGATCGATTCGGATCAAGCTGGAGCCACATGTTCCAGTAATATTGGAATTAATATAAATAGATAGAAAATTCAGTTGTTGGTGTGAGGAGAGGGAGGTTGTATGGCAGCAGCAAGCGTAAATGACGGCAGTACGGTGAAACTTGAATTTGCACAGTTTGGCGGCAAGCCGGACTCGGGAGAAGACGCCGTGCCTGCGATGAAACGCGCGATTGAAGCGGCCTCGCGGATAAGCGGGATGGTTGTGACGCTAGTCATAGAACCGGGACGGTATGACTTTTATGCCGATTCCGCCGAAAGAGCCGTCTATTATATGTCTAATACGGCCAGCGAAACGGAAAATCCGAATCCTGTGAAAACGATCGGGATCTGCTTGAAAGGTCTGAGCAACTTCGTGCTCGACGGCGGCGGCGCTCTCTTCCTATTCCACGGGAAAATGACCATGCTCGTGATCGACGATTGCGAGCGCATCGAGATTTGCAATCTGAAGTTAGATTACGCCTGGCCGACGGTCGTAGAGATGAAAGTTGAGAAGACGGCGGTGAATGCGGATACCGGCGCCTATCTGGACATTTGTGTACACTCAGACTCCCGGTACGAGATTAGGGAAGGTTTGCTGTGCTGGATTGGTGACGGCTGGAGTTTTCGGGACGGTCCCATGCAAGTCTTTGATCAAGCGAGCAATTCGACATGGCGAATCGCTAACGTGTTCAAGCAAGCCCTCCGCGCCGAGGAGCTGAATCCGGGGAGGATCAGGCTTCACTACGAGCTGCTACCCGATATTGCCGAAGGCTGGATTCTGCAGGCGCGGGACGGTATCCGCGACCAAGCGGGAGCGTTCATTCAGAGAAGCCGCGACATTCGTCTGGAAAGAATCGGCGTCCATTTCATGCATGGACTTGGCATTGTAGGCCAGTTCAGCGACAATCTGAGCTTCAACCGACTCGACATGTCTCCGCGTCCGGAGACGGGGCGGACAGTGGCGGCGTTTGCGGATTTCGTACACCTGTCCGGCTGTAAAGGCCGGATCTTTATTAAGAACAGCCGCTTTGTCGGAGCTCATGACGATGCCATCAACGTGCACGGCACACATCTACGCATCGTTGGCTTTCCGTCCGCCAATCAGGTTCTCGTTCGGTTCATGCATCCGCAAACGTTCGGCTTCGAAGCCTTCTATGCAGGCGACGACATCGAATGGATCAAGGAGCGTTCGCTTTTATCTTCGGGCAGCACCCGGGTAATGGATGCGAAGCTGATCGAGCCTCGCGTGATGCTGCTTACCTTGGAAGCGCGCCCACCGGAGGGCATTAAGGAAGGAGATGCCGTGGAGAATGCAACATGGACGCCGGAAGTGGAAATCACGGACAACTATTTCTCCCGTATTCCGACGCGAGGCGTGCTGGCGACGACGCGCAAGCGTACGGTTATTGCGCGCAACGTATTCGAGCGGATGCGGATGAGCGCCGTACTTGTCGCCGATGATGCGGCGTCGTGGTACGAATCCGGGCGGGTGGAGGATCTACTGATTCGGGAGAACGGATTCATCGAATGCGGAAGCGGCGAGCTGGCGGTAATTGCCATTGTGCCGGAGAACGTAGAGATCGATCCAGAATCGCCAGTCCATCGCAATATTCGGATTGAGGAAAATCTCTTTCTTATGTCACAACCGCGGCTGTTAGACGCCAAGAGCGCCCACACGCTGCGCTTCAGAAACAATGTGGTCTTGGCGGTGCCCGGCTTCGAACGTATAAAGGAGGTGAATGAGAGCATCCGCTTGACGGCCTGCACCGATGTGGATATTTTTAATAATTCGCTTGGCTCTATTAAATAATTTATTAGCACAGGATTAATCATGGGGACGATCATCATAGGGTGTGCTTTTTGGAGTGGCTGAAAGGATAGAACGTTTGAATGGACAAAAACATACACGCATCGCGGTTGCGAGGTGTGTATGTTTTTTATTAATCAATGACCGTGATATCCGAAGAGACGACAAACATCTGAATTTGTCCTACTGTACTCGAAAACACTAATTCATTTGGTTATCCATCCTCGACTTGTGAGCTAGTAATAAAAGCTGTATTCAATCAAAACCATTGTTGTAGCACTGCCAGAGGAGGGGAGCAACTTGCCGCGCCGTAACTCCACTCTAAGAGAGTGGATGGTGGCTGATATCCCCATGCATGACGATCTTGGCAGTTTGGCCAGAGATGTCGACCCTAGATAAGCTAGCAGGTTCGATTTCAGTCGAGTTCCATAGATGCTTCATGTCAGTTCCCTGAAAATGCGCCATGAGTAGCTTAATGACGATGGTATGAGTAACAATCAGCAACGACTTCGAGGAGTGTTTCCGGATGATCTCATTGAGCAGCTTTAACGCTCTCGTTTGCACTTGAGTATACGTTTCGCTATTTTCGATCGCGAACTCTTCGGGGTTATTCCAGAAACGATCCCATTCCTTGGGGTAATGAGCTTGAACCTCCGAATGGACTTGTCCCTCCCATATCCCGAATCTCATCTCCATAAGCGATTCGGATGCTGTCAGGGGAATTTCTCTTGCTCCTCGTAAGATCTCTGCGGTTCGCATCGCCCGCGGACTTGGACTTGCGTAAATCACATCTATATCCACTTTATCCAAGACGACTTTTAAGCTCTCAGCTTGGCGTACGCCTAGCTCGGTTAAAGGGGAGTCCAGTTCCCCCTGCATGCGATGGACCACATTCCATTCCGTCTCTCCATGGCGCGTCAAGTATAGTCTCGTGCTCATGAGCAAAACCTCCGCTTCCCATAATCATGATCATTAGACCAACGAATCTCCCTCTACAACCTAAACCGTTGAACCAGTCGAAGCATGTCCTCGGAGATTCGGTTCATTGAGTCTGCCGAGGCCGAAATTTCCTCCATGGCGGCGAAATTTTGCGCAGCGGCAGTCGAAATTCCCTGTGCCAGATCATTGGAACGCTCCGCCATATGGTCGATCTCCAGCAATGACGCGGTAAATTCCTGCGAGCTCGCGGAGATCTGTTCAGAAGCCGAAGAGGTCTGACGCACGTGGTGAACGGCGCCGCGCGTGGCTAATAGGATTCGATTGAACGCTTCGCCGGAATGTTGGATGAGTTGGGCTCCGACAGTTACCTCGCGCTCCCCCTTGCCCATGGCCGCAACGGCGGTGTCGATATCTCCGCGTGTATCGCCGATCAGCTCCGCGACCTGCATGGCGGATCGTTGCGAGCGCTCAGCCAGCTTTTTCACCTCGCCGGCGACGACGGCGAAACCTTTGCCCTGATCCCCGGCCCTTGCCGCTTCGATAGTCGCATTCAGTGATAGCAAGTTTGTTTGCGCGGACAACTCGCCCATCGCTTCAGCAATCTCTCCAATGTTACGTGATCTCTCGGCGAGTCGGCTGACTATGGAAGACAGTTCCTCCACGGTGGAAGTTATCGCCCCCATCTGCTCAGAAGATTGAATAATGAGCTCATTGCCTTGTTCCGCATGGCCTAATGTGGTTAGAGAAGCCTCATGAGCCAGCGAAGAGGAAGCGGCTATGCGCTGCGCATCCTCCGCCAATTCCACCATGGCGAGCGTGCTTTCCCGCAGGCTTCTCTTTTGCGTATCGTTGCTAGTAGCAACTTCCTGCGCGGAGGCGGAGATGCTGTCCGTCGCTTCCGTCGTCTCCATGAAAGTCGCCGACAGGTCTCGCGAGGCCGACGACAAGGCGGCGGCATGATCAAGAAGCCCTCGGGACATATTTCGTAGACTGTCCCGCATTATGGTGAACGAGAGGAACAAGTCGCCGATCTCGTCGCGGCTCTGAATGATTTTGCTATCGTTTGGCGACAAATCGCCTTCTGCGATCTTCTTGACCTGTCGGTTTAACAATACGATCGGCTTGGAGAGCCGCATGGCAAACAAAATAATAACGACGGCACCGGCCACCAAGCAGCCGACTAGCGTATACAACGTGCCTTGCACGATACGATTTTGCCCCGCCTTGTAGTCTTGAATATACGATCCCGCGACGAGGGTCCATCCCCAATTCGAATCTTTCAGTGAGTACGCAATTTTCATGGCCTCTGCAGAGTTATCAGGGAGAGGCCATTTGTAGACGGTAAAGCCACCGTCCGGTTGTCCGCTCTTACTAAGCATATCCCGAATATGATAAAAACCATCGCTCGTCTGCTGATCATAGAGGTTTCGTCCCTCCAGCGAAGGGTGCGCCAGCAAATCGCCTTTATCGTTAAGTATAAAGAAGTAACCGTGTTTTCCGAGATCGATATTCGTGTTGATCGTCCTCGATCCGTCCGCTTGCTTGGGACCTAGGAGCATCTCTTTCATTTGCTCCTGCGCGGTCTCCCTGTCGAGCGATCCTTTCATCGCTGAATCTTCGAATGCCACCATAACCTCCGAAGCCATTTTGACCGTGTTACGCAGGTTCGCCCTCATCTGCAGATCGCTCTCACGGGCCGTTACCCATAGGCTCATGGCAGCCATCGTTAACATTGTCACGACGAGAATGGCTAGTGTTACGAACAATAGTTTGTTTTGAATAGAGAATCGCCATTGGTCTACTTTTATTTTCATGGGATTGCGCTACTTCAATGCTTTCAACATGGCGGCGACATTGCCAACATGGTAGGAGGCATGAAGCGCCGTGGAGACGACCAAATCTCCTATCGTTTCGGCTTTAAAAAAGTTTTCTTTCACAGGTTGTTCGATCTTTTCATGTAGCCATTTCCGCAGTTGCAAAGGCTGCGCAATCAGCTGGTCAATCAATACTTCCCATTGTGGAGGCTCGTCTTGCCAATCTGAAGGTTTCGTGCCGTAACCGAAATAAACCATGTACTCAGCCGGGAGTGTCATCTCTTGTGTATTGCCGGATAAATATAAGATATGAAGCTCCGTGGAGACGAGCACGTGTCCTAAATGCCAGATTATCGTATTGTTGAAGCCGTCCGGCACCTTATTCCGCGCATCAACCGGGCATCTTTCCGCAAACTCCAGAAGTTTGGAGTATTGGTCGTTCAGTACATGGAATATAAAGTCCTCTTTCATAGCGCATGTTCCTTCCCTTGTCCATTATCCGTCGGTCTTATTCCGACTAAATATGATTGTAACAAGGACAGCGGCTACGTAAATGTGCGAACCGTCATGAATATTCAAGTAGGTTCTATGCCAAAAGTAATGCCATTGCTTTAATGGAGACGGCGAATCGCAAATATTGCCGCCTGCGTTCGATCACGCAACCCCAATTTCGCCATCACGCTGGACAGATGGTTCTTGGCGGTGCCTTCCCTAATAAAAAGAGCACTCGCGATTTCTTTATTGTTCATGCCATCGGCAAGCAAGGCCAGTACTTTTTTCTCTTGTTCTGTCAAGCTGGCAAGATCTTCGTTCTCGTCCTTCAAAAAAGAGGGGAATTGCCTCGAGCTTCCCTCAGGACTCTTGTTCAACCCCTTCAGCAGCATCGACGTAATTTCGTGCTGAAGAACCGTTCCTCCGTTGCAGACGGCGTGAATCGCACTGACGATCGCCTCGGAAGGCATATCCTTGAGCAGATAGCCGTGCACCCCGTGCTCCAACGCCCGCAGGATAAGCTCCTCGTCGTCGAACGTGGTTAGGATGAGTATTTTGGTCTCTGGAAAATGCTTGAGGATGAGTGCAGAGGCTTCCACGCCATCCATTCCCGGCATCCGGATATCCATCAACACCGCATCGGGACGACATTCAATTACTTTGGTATAAGCTTCTCTCCCGTCTGCCGCAGTGCCGATTACCTCCATATCCGGTTCCAAATTCAGAATCGTCGCCAACCCCTCGCGCATGAGCCTCTGATCGTCCACCACGAGAATCCTCATTGTTCTGCCCCCATGGCTAGTACCGGATACGGAAGACTCACTTTCACAGCAAAGTCATTATTTCCACTCTCCCCGAAAGAAACCGCGCCGCACCATTCCTTTACTCTTTCTTGCATATTCAATAAGCCGAAACCTGGCTTCAGCTTTCCCGGCAGCACCCCGTCATTGCTTATCAACATGGAAAGCTGCCTCGCTTCGTAGAGCAATTCAATGGAGGCTTTATTGGCCCGCCCATGTTTCTTCGCGTTCGTTAGCGACTCTTGGACGATGCGGTATGCTGTAAGCTGAAGATCGCCCGGTAGCGGAACCGGATCACCCTTCAGGTAAAACCGGGTCTCGACCTCCGCGTACTTCGTGAATTCTACCGCCAGATTCTTCAGACACTCAGGCAGAAACGTCGATTGCACAGGTTCGTCCCGTATCGTTCGTACCGCTAACCGAATTTCTTGCAAGGAAGATCGCAACAATTCCTCGCATTCCGCATAGATCTTTTCGCTCTGTTCTGGACCTACTAGTCTAAGCTTGCGGGCCGCTTGCATCTGCACGATCAGTCCTGTTAATTGATGTCCCACCGAATCATGCAGTTCCCGCGCGATAGTGACCCTCTCCCTGGCCGCTCCTAATTCTTCCGCCTGAAGAGCATATTCCTGTAGCCTTTCGTGGGTTTCCCTCAAATGCGTGTACAAGTTAATAACATCCTGACGAGCGCGTTGGTAGAATTGAAGCAATACGGACACGATGCTAGCAAAAAGAATAAAGGAGCATGTTATAAAGTAGCTGATCGCGTCCAGTCGATTGTATAAGTGCAAATCAATGGCGATCATGATCGCCAGGTAGACTAAGAGAAGCGTTACGCAAGTGAAGACGAGGGATCGGAAGCTCTTCTGTAACATAAGAATAGCCAACGCTGTTATGCCAACTAGCAGTTGATTAGGAACTTGTCCTCCAATAAAGACGTAGCCGTAAGCTGCCGAAACCAGAAAGTCAAGAATCAGGATTCGTATCAATACGTTCTTGTGTGAATTGGCTTTTGGTAAAAGAAATCGAACAAACAAAAAAACGGCTATCGAAAGACCGATAAAGCTAAGCCTCCAGAAGAACGCAGTCGATGTGTGATAATAAACGATCCCTGTTACCGCGAGATTCGCAATTAGCTTTAGTGCGAAAAAGAGCTTCCACAATAGAAGAGCATTTCTGGTTAAATATGTGGCCGAAAACATAATCTCATTATTCCCTTCGTTGCAATTGCATTTTTAAAAAACCGCGCAAAGTCGCGGTTAGTGAATTCTTGTGCATGTTGGGCCTGAGAAGATTCTATCGTCGTACAAATGGTTTAGATACAGAGCTCAATACAAAGCCGAAACAATAATATTATAGCATAAACATTCGTGGAGCTTATGAATATGATTATGATACTAGAGGACTCTTATTATGTTTTTGATTCTACCTACGGTACAAAAGTAAAAGCATACCAACGAGCATGGAGGGAGACCATTCCAGCGATAATTGTACTGTCGGGATATACCTAAATTTAGAACATAATTTAGGAAATATTAAAAAACGAGATGATATAGTGTCAATGGTAATAGCCCTCATCTTGAAAGCAAGGCGGGGGCTATTTGACGATTAAATCATAGTTGAAAAAATTCATAACAGAACAGTTCATCTGCTTGTCCCGTTACTTGATGTTTATTCAAGTGAATCAGCGACCATTTTCATGCTCCGCAACAATGGCTCTATGAAAGTGTTGGAAATGTTTACTTTAATTTCATCGGCTGTGTAATGGCGCGGCTCTTTCAAAAAGAGGCATACTTCCGCGCTCAGCATAGATAAAATCGCATCCGCTCTAAATACAGGATCTATTGGAGCTTGCATATTTAATTCGTTATATCCTTCAATCAATCTCACGATTACCGAATGAACGGAATCATAGTGGTCTTTATAAAACGCGGAGCTTTGTTCCGCCTCAAGATTTTCATTTTTTAGTATTGCGACAAAAGTCTGCAAATGAGCATCAACCGATTCTAAATGAAATGCAAGCACGGTCTTGAGTCGTACTTTGAGCGATTGAGAAGAATTTTTCGGTGGATGAAGCGACAAGTTTTAACCAATGCACAAAGAATAAATGATCTCACTTATTAATAATGAGCTTTCGAATCCCGCTCGAATACGGACGTATCCTTCCACATGCAGGTTGGAGATGCTCTCCGTTTGAGTTTTATGGTAATCATAGATGACACCTGGTGTTACGCTATGACTGGTGCGATATAGATGTGAAATAATCCAATAATGACAAAGATACAGCCGATCTGAGCGAGCAGCTGCATCTTATAACGAGGTTATTCATTTCAGTCCAAAGAAGGGAATGGCGTTTCTAAGTCACTTGTTCACTTAGACGAAAGTGTCGAACAGGCTGCAGACGCAGAGCTGTTTTCGGAATTGCGACAGCGATAGCGGTGCCGATAGGCTGCTCTTCGGTACCGCTACTCGCTTCGTGATAGACGCTGACAAATCGAAGACGTTATCGCTCCAAGATGCGTCCGCATCGCCCAGATCGAGTAATACGAACTTTGCGAACGCTTCTGCACGTAGGCTTACGACGTATTGGTCTTCCTCTTCGGAGACTTCAGCAGTGATGCGAGGGTCGAGATATTCGAAGTGCTTCGACTTGACGAACAGAGCAGTCCCGCCGCTGACTTCCCGGCCGTCAGTCGTCAGAGTAAACTCTAGGTAACGCTGTCGCAGCTTGTCCGGCGTATCCAACTCGGTACCGAGCTCCAGCGCGACAACTTCCCGGCAAGAGAGCGCATCTGTAATCACCGGCATTTCCCCGGTTCGAATCACTTCGGAGCGTCGGTCGAGCAGACGCCAACTCAGCAGTCCTTCGAAGCGCTCGAGCGTATCGTTCGTTACATGCAGCGACACGTCGGTCCCTTCCTCGCAGGCAGAGACTAACACTGGGGCGAAGAAGCGCTTCGCAGCGTGCTGTGTTGCTTTCCAACGGCCGAAGTAATCGAGGCTTGACCAGGATGCTCCGGGCCAGATGTCGTTGAGCTGCCAATAAATCGCGCCCATGCACCGACCGCGGTTTCTCCGCCAGTGCTCGACGCCAACACGCATCCCTTCAGCCTGAATGAGCTGAGAGACGTACAATAGCGATTCAAAGTCTTTTGGATATTTGAAATATTCGCTGATATAGTAGAGAATTTTCTCGTTGCCGGTGCCGTTCTTCTGGTGTGCTTCCATGACGTAAGAGAAGATGTTTCGGTCTTCCGGAAGTGTAAACGACTCTACTGTCTTGAGTGACGGGAATGACTGCAACCCAAATTCGGACATAAACCGGGGGAACAAAGTCCGAAATTCGTTAATCGGCTTCCGGCCGTGCCAGACGTCCCAGTAGTGCATATCTCCGACGTTTTCCAGATTGGGATCGTCAATGCCTCCGTACGATGACGGAGACGAACGCCAGTAGAACGTGTTCGGATCAGTTTCCGCATTTAACTCGGGGAGAAATTGCTCGAATTGGAGCAGATAAGCATCACGCAGCTTCTCGCCGTACCTTTCCGTCCAGCCCCAGTTAGCCCAAGCGTATTCCAGCTCGTTATTTCCGCTCCATATGCCGAGGGAAGCATGATGGCGAATGCGCTTCACGTTGTCGATAGTCTCTTGGCGAATGTTCTCACGGAAGGCGTCATTGAAGTCATAGGCGCCGCACGCGTACAAGTGGTCCTGCCAGACTATCAGTCCTAGCCGGTCGCATGCATCGTAGAATTGATTGTCGGGATAATAGCCGCCGCCCCAGACGCGAATGCAGTTGAAGTTTGCTTCCGCACAGCTCTGCAACAGCCGCTCTGTCCGTTCAGGGCTCAACCTGCCGAATACATTATCTTCTGGGATGTAGTTGGCCCCCATGGCGAAGACGTTTCGGCCATTAACGACGAATTCGAACGATTCTCCCCACTCGTCCTTCTCTTGCCTGACAACAAGCGTACGCAAGCCGATTCGGAGCGTGCGACCGTCGGTTTCGACCTTATCGCTCAGTAAAGTGACCCGGAGTGTATACAGTGGCTGCTCGCCGTAGTTGCGAGGCCACCAAAGCTGAGGATTCGTTATTTCGAAGCTGAGCGATGTGCTGGCAGAACCTGAGATTGCATCGCGCTCCAATAAAGTACCGTCTGGCGTTTCTAACACGGCACGCACGGTCAATTCGGCGTCCGGCAGTAATCGCTCCGTTTCGATACGGACATCCAGCCGAACGGCACCGGCCTCATGGTGCTGCGTTAAGTTGACGTCGTCGATCCGGCCTTGATCATAGCCGAGAATCGATATGTCTCGCCAGATGCCCGCATCGGGTATTTTTGGCCCCCAGTCCCAACCGAACATGCTATGTGCCTTGCGCAGATGAGAGATGCCCGGCACTGCGTCGGCGCAGCTTGTTAGATGAAATTCCTTGTCTTTCTCAATGACGAACCGCGTTGCTGAACGGATGACGACTCGAATTTCGTTAAGCCCGCTGCGAAGTAGATCCTTGACGTTAGTCTCGTAGGTACGGTGCATATTATCTGTATTCAGCACGAGTACACCGTTAATCAATACCTCGCATAGCGTATCCAGACCTTCGCAGCGGAGCAGAACGGTGTCGCGCTCGAGCAGTTTCGGGTCCGCCTCGAAGTTTCGTTGGTATTCGTAATCAAATTTCGTCAGCGCCAGAGCGTCCATTTCGTTATCTCGATAATAAGGTTCTTCCATTTTTCCTGCTAGAAGCAGATCGTTGAAAACAGAGCCGGGTACGATGGCGTCGATCCATTCGTGCTCGTCGGTTCGCTTCATTCGCCAATTGCCGTTCAGCGATAGTAACTGCATTTCAATACCTCCTGATTTTTCGCTTAATATTTGTGCAAATTGCGTATTCTTCCAAATCCAAAAATGGAGTCTCGCAAACAGAAACAGCTAGATCATAACATCAGTAACTCGGTATGTCTTGTAATCAAATCGCGAGTTATTGTGCTATATTAACATCAGATTTCCGTTCGTATTCAATTGGAACAAGGGGGAATAAACGATTAAAGCTAACATGCTTTGCGCTGCAACGTTAATCGATCCGCAGGTGCAATCCAATTACCATATCGTAGAATCTATTACATACGCTTATCCACTACATGATCACGACTTTTACGAGATCTTCGTCATCCTGTCCGGTCGTTGCATGCATCTAATTAATGGTGAAATTCAGACGCTTGAAGAGGGAGAGATGGTTTTCATCCGCCCTGGCGACAAACACGGCTACGACTTCTGCGGCGAATCTGACTGCAGGTTCATGAATGTCAATTTCTATTCGGAAGCGGTTGAGAGCGCCTTCGATTTCTTAGGCAGTCCCAGTTTTTCAGCGAGGCTGAAGCGGGCGAAGCAACCGCCTCTCCTCCGACTAACACCGCCCGATATGGACTCTTTGATACGCAAAGGCAGTCAGATCATGGTTTACGCTACGATCGATAAGTCGAAAGCGCGCTCGGCGGCTCGCAGCTGGCTGGTTGATGCGCTGGCGCTTTACTTCTTTGAGGATCGGGATGAAAATCAGAAGGCGATGCCGGCGTGGCTTGAGTATCTATTGCTTGAGTTACAGAAGAAGGAGAACTTTATAGGTGGTTTGGCCCGTCTGAACGAGCTGTCCAGTCGTAGCACGGGGCACTTGAACCGCGTGTTCAGACAGTATTTGAAGACGACTCCGACCGCTTATTTGAACCGGTTGCGCCTCACCTATGCCCGAAACCTGTTGCTCACGACGAACCTGGATATTATAGAAACTGCTTATGAAGCAGGCTTCGCTAATCTGAGTCACTTCTATCATCTTTTCAAGAAGCAATTTGGCGTATCCCCAGGGAAAATCCGCTCCAGATGAACGTATCGATCCTCCTTTTAGCCTACAAGAGAGATAGCTAACCCACATAGCTATCTCTCTAGCGCAGTTGGAACTGTTTTTTTGATCAAATCCAATCATAGAGACAATAATCCCATCGTTGTGACATTGTTGCCATCTGTGGCCCGCCCGTATAATGGGACCTAGAGAGGTGATCTTATGCTAGCTAGAGTAGCCAAATACCGTTGGCAATATGTCATGATCGCACCAGCCGTCGTCTTGTTGTTCCTGTTCAGCTACATTCCGATGGCAGGTGTTCAGGTTGCGTTTAAAGACTTTCACATCGGCAGCACGATCTGGAACAGCCCGTGGGTCGGGCTCGACAATTTCGGATTTTTACACGACGAACAGTTCTGGGTCGTGGTTCGCAACACACTGTGGATTGCTGCGCTTAAGTTCGTCTTCGGTTTCCCCGCACCGATTTTTCTAGCGCTACTCATCAACGAGGTCCGGCACAGCGGGTTTAAACGGTTTGTGCAGTCCGTCAGCTACTTGCCGCACTTTTTTTCTTGGATAGTCGTGGCTTATATTCTACAGTCGCTGTTGACGCTAGACGGTGGACTTGTTAATCAATTCATAACTGACCTCGGGGGCGAACAGATCTTCTTCCTCGGCTCTACCGAATGGTTTCGGCCGATGATCGTGGCAAGCGGGTTGTGGAAGGAAGTGGGCTGGAACACGATTTTGTACTTGGCTGCGATTACGACGATCGATCCGCAGTTATACGAAGCAGCTCGGGTGGAAGGAGCCGGTCGGCTGGCTCAAATTCGGCACATTACGTTTCCCGGCATTCTCCCGACCGTCTCGATTGTGCTGATTCTGAGCATGCCGAGCCTGATTGCCGTCGGGATGGACCAGATTTATCCGCTAATGAATCCGGCTAACCAGCCAGTCGCGGACGTACTCGACACGTACATTTTGCGCAACGGCCTACAACAGGGTTACTTCGGGCCTGCGACAGCAATCGGTTTGCTGTCCTCCGCCATCAGTCTCATTCTTGTGCTAGGGACAAATCGGTTGTCCCGACGGCTAAATGGGGAGGGACTCTGGTAACCTATGAAACGTTCCGCAAGCGAATCGATCGGTCAAATGCTCATTATAGGGCTTCTCGCGCTACTCTGTCTTTCTGTGCTGTATCCGTTTTTGTACATGCTTGCCATCTCACTTAACGTCGGCAGCGACGCAGCCAAGGGCGGCGTCTACCTGTGGCCTAGGGAGTTCACGCTGTCGAACTTCCAGGTCGTGCTAGGCAACGCAGTCATCCGTCATGCGTATGGCATCACCATACTGCGTACCATTATGGGGACAGCTCTTGGCTTGCTTATCACCTTGCTGGCGGCTTTCGGATTGTCCTACCGCGGGCTTCCGCTGAGGGGGACGCTACTTGGCTACGTACTTGTTACGATGTTATTCAACGGCGGCCTTGTTCCGTTCTATATCCAGCTTCATCATCTGTCACTGCTCAACTCGTTCTGGGTGTATATCATCCCGAGCGCCTTCTCGGCGTGGAACATGTTTGTCATGATGAAGTTCATTCAGGGTATCCCCGATGCGCTTATCGAATCGGCTGAACTAGACGGCGCCGGTCCTCTGCGAACGTTGTGGTCGATTATAGTTCCATTGTCTAAGCCAATGCTTGCTGCGATCGGGCTGTTCATCGGAGTCATGCACTGGAACGACTGGTTCGCCGGCGCCTTTTTCGTCTCGGATCAAGATTTGATTCCAGTACAAACTTTCCTGCAGCAACTCCTGTCGGCACAGGACTTGTCGACTGTACTAGGTTCCAACAACAACGTTGAAGCGATGGCCCGTGGAACGCGACTGTCAAACATAACGTTGATGTCGATCAAGATGGCAACTGTCATGGTGAGTGCTATCCCGATTCTGTGCGTCTATCCGTTTCTTCAGAGGTACTTCGTTAAAGGCGTGCTCATTGGTTCTGTCAAAGGCTAGCCGCTAAGCGGCCGAGCAAACATCGCGCAATTATTGCGCCATTTTACTGGGTATAACGCTTCACCCTATACCAAATTGAGAATAGAAAGGGGACACATCCATGTTTTTACAGAAAATGGAAAAAAGGAAGAGTATGATCGCATTTGGGCTCACCCTGTTAATGATGGGGATGGCAGCATGCTCTAACGGGGGAGGCAACACCAACGAACCTGCTTCGTCCGGAGCCAGCACGTCTGCGCCTGCTACGTCTGATCCGGAAAATTCTGCAGAGCCGAAGGCTTTTAAGCTTTGGCTTGGCTGGAACGCTACGATCAACAACGACAGCATGGTTCAAACGTATTGGCGGGATAATGAACCGAAGATCGACGTCCAACTGGAAGCGACGCAGGGGGACAGTTTGACAGCGCTTAATCTGAAGCTGAACGGGGGAGGCTTCGATGACGCTGCAGTATTCGCTCGTAATGATGTTGTCAATTCAGCAATGATTCGTTCTGGTCAAATACTACCGCTTGAGGAATATTTCAACATGCCAGAAAAGTATCCAAGCCTTGCTGCCATACCGAAGAAGTACTTAGACGCAATGAAGGACGCGGACGGCCATATCTGGTCTATTCCAGGCTGGTTCGACCAAAATCCTGACAATCCATGGCCGGGCTGGGCTTCTCTCGGGTGGTTTATTCGGACCGACGTGCTCGAGAAGACCGGACTGACGAAAGACGACTTGAAAACGATAGATGGTGTTGAGAATTATATAAAAGCCGCCTCTCAAGTGACGGACGCGTCAGGAAAGAAACTCATACCGTTCGGCTTCCTTTCAGAAGCTAGCGACGAGAACGTCATCTTAAGCACATTCGGCGTCTCGACGGCAACGGCGGGTGGCGTCATTCCTGTTGAGAAGAATGGTGACGACTACCAGTTCATCTATGACGATCCACAGTACAAGGCAGCCTATCAGTGGATGAACAAGCTGTATAGTGAAAATCTGCTCGATCACGAAGTTATAACAGACAAGACGGAGCGTTATCGGGAAAAGGTGAAGTCCGGACGCATCGCAATGAACGCCGGGGGCTTCTTCAATATGGATGCGCACATCTGGGAAACACTCGACGGCCCAACTGAAACGGCATGGTTTTACGACACGATTCCTTACCCGCAAGTACCGGGCGTCGACCAAATAGGGGCGAATCAGATCGTTAATCCGTACCCAGGAAACGATATCTATATTAGTAAGAATACGAAAAACCTCGATGCGGTACTTTCGTTCATGAATTACATGCTGCAGCCGAAACCGGAAATGCAGCAAATTGCTAACGAAGGCCCGGCAGGCGTCTTCTGGGATTGGACTGACAAGCCGTTAGGGAAGTGGCAGTATACAGATCCGGCGTATCAAGTTCCTCACGACTCCGGGGATGCAGCGAGAAAGGCAAGCACGACGCCGGAGCTGTACGGCTTGTCCTCCTACAGCAATGAATGGTATCCGTGGTGGAACGTTGCGGTTATGGAGCCGAAGGGTCGGCAGAAGACGATCGACTTTACGGAAGCGATTGGCAAGATGGGCGGAGTTCGTGTAGCCGAGCAGTACGACCGGGTGAAAGCCAAAACCGGCGGGCTGTGGGAGAAGTACTTGCCGGAGCTTGAGAACGTGCGTAAAGAGTACAAGGCTAAATTGCTGATGGCCAAAAACGACGAGCAGTTTGAGTCGGTGTGGAATGACTTCCGTTCCGCGCTAGAAAAGCGGGCCCACTGGAGCGAACTTAAGGAAGAATGGCATGCGGAGCTGCCTCTGACGAGCTGATCGCCTGCGTCTCCGAAGTTCGAAAGGAAGCCGTCGTGTACATGATGGCTTCCTTTTCCGGATTGTGGAAGACTTCGAAGCTAGTAGACAAACAGCCCGACGAGCTATGGAAGTTTTCCGCTGCATTCCTGGTGAGAGATTGTATGCTTGCCGAATAAAGGTGACCGTATTATACTCCGTTTATCGAAGGGGAGGAAAACGCTTGAGAAGACATCTAGAAAAGTGGATCATCGGGGTTACCCGTAAGATGAACTTACATAGTAAAATTCTCGTGTTGTACGGTCTTATTCTGCTGCTACCGACGCTCGCGCTAGGGACAGGGGCTGTCTATCTGGTTATACACAGCTTTAATCAGAGTTATATGTCTGCTGCTGACGAGGCGGTTCGGCAATCGGCTAGAATGGTGGAATTCAGCAAGATGAGTTACGACCTGCTAGCGGTAAGGACGGCAACTGACGGAGAGTTGATCGCTCGGCTCGGACGTGAATATACAGATATGCCTGAGATAGTAGACACCGTCAATTACGTCGACCGAACATTTTTGATCACGAGTAAATATTTGCCTGGTATCGCTGACTTCCGTATCTATCATACGAACGAGTCGCTCGTACAGGACGGTCAATTGCTGTGGCGGCCTGAGGATCGGAATTTGTCCGGCATGGACGAGCGGTCCTGGTACAAAAAAGGGATGGAATCGGACACGCCTTTGTTATGGAGTAATGTACCGAACAATCCAAAGATGAACATCATCACCCGCAAAATCATTGGCCCGAGCGGCGAATTGCTTGGTCTGGTTTACATTTTGCTCAATTATGACGCCGTTTTTGGCGAACTGCTTGATCATCCGTTTAAAGGTAGTGGCAAACTCTATATCGTTGATATGAAGCATCGTATTCTGACTGCCTCCGACCCAGCCAGTATTGGTAAGCATATTCTACTGAAGGGTGAAGCCGCTTCTTACAATACTCTGGTAAGCGATGTCGGTACGATTGAGAATGGTGGAAACGTACTGGATTTAACTCAGACACAGGAATTGCAGATCATCAAGCCGTTACAGTCCGGTTGGCAGGTTGTCGCATTGATTCATAAGAAGCGCATGGATCACCAGAGTCTATCGATCCTGTTGCTGATCGTTGGCATTACCGCGCTTTTCCTGTTGTTATCGGTGTCGCTCATGATGGTGATCGTTAAGAACATCGTCTGGCGTATCCGCAAATTAGGTGCCCGTATGAGCGACGTTGCTCAGGGTGAATTCGATGTGACGGTGCTCAACCAAAATCGGGATGAGCTTGGGGATCTGGAGAACGTTTTCAACTCAATGTCTGTGCGGCTTGGGAGGCTCGTTGAGGACATAACCCGCGCTGGGCTCATGGAGCAGGAGCATGCGTTCCATTCGTTGCAGGCACAGATTAACCCACACTTCATCTACAATTCGCTCGGTCTGCTCCGATGGAGGGCGATGGATGTGAAAGATGACAAGCAGATACGCATCATCGACGCGTTAACGACCTTCTACCGACTGACACTAAACAACCAGATCAGCGCCATTCGCGTGAGGGACGAACTAGACCATGTGAAGGCTTATTTGGACATCTGCCAGTTCCGCTATCCGGGCCGTGTGCGCGTCGAATGGGAGATCGAGGAGGCTGCACTCGACTGTTATACGATTAAAACAGTATTGCAGCCGATTGTCGAAAATTGTTACCAGCACGGAGCAATCGCACGTCAGCCGGACGCCCGGATCGTCATTTCCGCCGTTGAAGTAAATGGACGGCTTCGCCTATCCGTATACGACAATGGCCTAGGCATAGCGGAGACGACGAAGCGGGAACTTGAGGCGGGCACTTACGTGAGGACCTCGTCTAAGGCATGGAGCAACGGGAATGGCCTTGGCATCGCCAATATTAGAAAACGGTTAGCACTTTATTTTGGTGGAGATGCGACGTTAAAGTTCCTCGGGGAGCGTGGCGTCTGGACGAGGGTCGAGCTGGATATGCCAACCCGGTCTTCGCCGCCGCAGATCAGAAGGGAGACTCAAAATGATTAACGTGCTAATTGTCGACGATGAACCGTACAACCTATATGGACTAGTGGACAATATCGATTGGGAATTACTTGGCTATGGGGCCCCGTCACTTTTCGAGTCGGGGGAAGAGGCGCTGGAGGCGCTAGGAAGTGCATCGTTCGATGTACTGATTTCCGACGTGGCGATGCCCGGTATGACCGGAATCGAACTCGTTGAACAAGCGAAGCTACTGCACCCGCAGCTGCAGGTTCTCATGATCAGCGGTTACAGCGAATTCGAGTTCGTACAGGACGCCATTCATGTCGGTGCACAGGCCTACGTACTGAAACCACTCAAGCCGGACGAGGTGAGCAGCCGATTGACGTCGTTCCGAACAACCATCGAGAAGATGCGCCAAGTCGTCGATCAGACAAACGAACTAGAGAAAAAGTTAACTGGTAGCATGAAGCTCGTCAAGGAGCGTTTCGTCAGTGATCTGATTGCAGATATGCCGCTGACAAACGAGCTAATCGTGTCGTGGAAGGGGCTGTTAGAGCTCCCAGACATCTTAGAGGGGTATCAGGCTATAGTATTTGGCCTCGATTCGTTCGGCACGGCGGGACGCGAAGCGAAGGAGCGGATGCTTCTCGGCAACGGCTTTAGACAGACGGTCGAGGTCTCGCTGTCCGATATGGAGTCGGTTTACATCGCTCAGACGAGTCCAGAGGAACTGGTCGCCATACAGTTGAATTCGTCCTCGGAGGAGAGAGTCAGGTTGGAGAAACAGCTTGTCTTCGTTCAGAGCATGATGCGCGATCGCTTTGGTGCGCAGGTAACGATCGGTTGTAGCCGCCTGGCCGACCGATGGGAGGACTGCGTGCTCGTGTATAAGGAGATCAAGTTCGCGATGGCTAAGTCGCGACTTGTTGAGGATGGGCAAATCGTCCGATACAACGGCAGCGACGCGAGTGAGTTTAAAGATTACCGGTTGCGCGAGGAACTGATTCCGAACATTGTCCGACTCATGGAAGAAGGAGACGCGGCGAAAGTAGGCGGATATATGAACCGAATACTGGATGTTGTTCTGTCCCAAGAGCCGGTTTCCTACTCGTATGTACAGGCGTTCGGTATGAGTTTTCTAAGCGAGTTGATCCGAACCTTAAAATGGAACAACGCGCCGGAAGGTGACGCGAACCTCCTCATGTGGCGTCGCATGCTCGATTGCGGGAGCTCTGGCCAGATCGTGGAGCTTCTCGTAGAATACGTGGACCGTTACATGCAGGTCGAGAAGAAGGACCGACTCCAACAGCAGCATCACCTAATTCGTAGGGTAGCTGATTTTATCGAGGAGCGTTTGCAGGAGAATTGGACGGTAAAACAACTCGCCGAGCACTTTGATCTGAACGCTAGCTATCTTAGCGTGCTATTCAAGCGAGAGATGGGCAAGACGATCTCGGAGTTCGTACAGGCGACTCGAATTCAGATGGCGATCAAGCTGCTGCAGGACCCGAATATCAAGATGTATGAGGTGGCAGACCGAGTTGGCATCCAGACGAAGGCCTACTTCACGTACTTGTTCAAGAAGATAGTAGGCTGCACGCCGCAAGATTATCGCAACTACGGGTACAAATCGGATGAAGAAGCGAAGTTGCGAGTTTCGCGCCAGTAAGCAAACGGGGTAAGCCGGTAGATTCAACGCTTTTAGACGACAATGGTTAACAACCACGTCGACTTCCGACGATAGCTTAGAATATCCTGTAACGATTACGGTAACAACGCCGTCCACGACACTGACGATAGTGTTATTACCTACACAGACGCCAATTTAACGTTTCCTCTTCGGATTGATCCAGCAAGGTCGCGCGCCAGCCACAACATTTCTTTTTAAACGATGTTAATAGGATTTTCATACCTGAAAGCGCTTTAATACATCTAATCTAATGGTCGTCTCAGCTACTATGAACTAATCAAAGAAAATGCTGTCTAACCAGAATACACCTCCAATGATCTACTAAGCGTTCTTGATGTTACTCTATCAAAATGAAGGAGTTGATTTTATGAAGAAGGCAATAAGTAAAGGAATTATAAGTGCTAAGAGGTATGCAACGATCAAACCGGCAGTCTCGATCGTCCTGGGACTCACCATGTTGCTGACCGTTATTTTAGGAGGGTACGGCTTCGCACCGCCACAAGTCGCGGAGGCTGCGAACAACGGATTGGCACTTAAGCCGCTCATGGGATGGAGCAGCTACAGTATGCAGGTGTATTCTGGTAATGGCGCCTGGATCACGGCGGCGCAGCTCAAAGCACAGTCGGACGCGATGCATCAGAATCTGCAATCTCACGGATACGAGTACATCAACGTGGATGCAGGCTGGAACGATGGCATAGACGGTTACGGTCGACCTGTTCCGAGCACGACGCTTTATCCGAACGGATTGACCGAAGTCATTAATTACGTGCATGCCAACGGGCAAAAGTTCGGCCTTTATTTTATTCCGGGAATCTCGCCTCAAATCTATAACGCCGATCTGCCGATATACGATGCACCTGGTTGCTCGACGCAGGACATTGCCGTCCAACCGCTGACTACCGCGGATTATTGGGGCTTGGGCTACAAAATTGATTTCAGCAACCCATGTGCCCAAAAGTACATTGATTCAATCGTAGATTTAATCGATTCGTGGGGCGTCGATTTCGTAAAGTTCGACAGTGTTACCCCCGGCTCTGGACATAATAATACGTCGATCGATGCCCGCGATGACGTCATCGCTTGGTCGCAGGCGCTGAGCGCTCGCGGCATATGGTTCGAGCTCTCATGGGCACTCGATCACAACTACATTGACACTTGGAAGCAATATGCCAACGGATGGCGGGTCAATTGGGACGTCGAATGCTATTGTGTCAATACGGCACTTACGAGCTGGCCGAACATCGCGCGGCTGTTCCCAGATGCGGCAGTCTGGTGGAGGGACGCTGGCCCGGGCGGTTGGAACGATTTCGATTCTCTCAACGTCGGCAACGGCGCAATGGATGGCCTTACACAGGACGAGCGGCGGACAGCAATGTCACTGTGGGCGATGTCCTCAGCACAGCTATATATCGGCAACGATCTTACAAACCTAGACGCCTTCGGTCTGGCATTACTGACAAACGACGAAGTGATCGCCGTCAACCAAGCAGGTAGGCCAGCCCATCCCGTATCTACCTCTACCAACCAACAAGTCTGGTACGCTAACAACGGCGATGGCACTTATACGGTCGGATTATTCAATCTTGGTTCCACTGCCGCGACGGTGACAGTCAATTGGAATGACATCGGCCTAAACGGGGCCGCGACGGTTCGCGATCTCTGGAGCCACAGCGACCTCGGTTTGTTCAACACGGGTTACAGTTCTATCAATTTGCCGCCACACGCATCGCGATTGCTAAAGGTGAAGGTAGCCGGTGGCTCCGTGACAGCCAACAATGACGATACTGGCGTCAAGTATACGGGAGCCTGGCAGCGCAGCTATAACCGTGGAATCGGTGATTATCAAGATGATGTACATTTTACCCAGACAAATAACGATGCCTTTGAGTATACCTTCCAGGGCACTGGGATTGATCTGATTACGGAAAAAGCTCCCGACCAAGGTAATATTGATATTTATATCGACAACGTCTTTAAAGGAACGGTCAATACGTATAATGCCACGCGGCAGATGCAGCAGACCGTTTACAGCATAAGTGGACTTACGAACGGCACACATACTTTGAAAGCCGTCAAGAAATCCGGTACTTATATGCTTCTCGACAAGTTACGCTTTTTCGTGGCGTCGCCGCTTCTTGTGAACGATACGGATCCGGGCTTCACGTATTCGGGTGTCTGGTCGCTAAACAGCGCCAGAGGTTTCGGAGATTATCAAGACGACGTCCACTTCACACAGACGAACAATGATTCCGTGCAATACACATTCAATGGAACGGGGGTCGACCTCGTCACTGAGAAGGAAGCAGCGCAAGGCGAAATCGATATTTACATTGACAATGTCTTTAAGCAAACGGTTAACACCTACAATCCTTCGCGCCTTGTCCAGCAAACGGTGTATAGCATAGGCGGTCTCCCAAGCGGTACGCATACGATCAAAGCTGTGAAAAAAAACGGTGCTTTCATGCTAGTCGACCAGTTGAAAATAAAAAGCCAGCGCATTCAGTATAACGACACCGACCCCAGCATCGTCTATACAGGTTCCTGGTCGCTGAATAACAATCGCGGTTTCGGCGATTACAACAATGACGTACATTTCACACAGACAAACAACGATTCATTTCAGTTTGCTTTCACAGGCACTGGCGTCGAACTCATAACAGAGAAGGACACGTCACAGGGCAATATCGACATCTACATCGACAATGTGTATCAGACGACGGTCAACACGTCGAGCACAGCGCGGCAGGTAAATCAAGTCGTTTACCAGGTGACGGGATTGACAAGCGGAAGCCATACGATTAAGGCTGTCAAGAAATCCGGTACCTATATGCTGCTCGATTCCATTCGAGTAATGCCATAAGAGATCATAGTAGACAGCAATGGAATCGTCAAAACCGGATGGAGATGCCCCAAAAGTAGGTTTATTTACTTGACAAGACAGTGCATTTGATGGAAAAGTCAGTAAAAATAAAGAAATGGCGGTGCTAGGGAGGCTATCTTGATATGCTCCTTATACGGTAGACAGGTGAAATAATCAAAGCCTGTTTACTGTAGGGGAGCATTTTCTATGCCTGGAAATAAACCGGATGCTTTGGAAAAATTGGCTATTCTTCAAGAGGTCGAAGCTGGTCACATCGGAGTGAGGATAGCTGTTAAGAAGTATGGCTGATCCACGACTACGCTTGCAAATTGGCAACGTTGTTATCGATTATACGGTTACGAGGATTTTAGATCCGCACAGACAATCGTAGTTATTCTGAGAAAATTAATCAGCAAGCGGTTATGGATTATCTAAACGGAGGGGTGTTGCAGAACCAAATCATAGATAAGCACAGGATCGCTAGTCGAGCAGCTCTCTTCAATTGGACTAATAAGTATAATGGTCATAGCAGCTTAAAAACCTATGCAGGTAGAACAACAGCCATGACCACGGGACGGAAGACAAGATGGCAGGAGTGGATATGCATTCGGGAAGTTATTTTATTATTACGCTAATGCTAAAACGCAAATCAAAAACAGGATTCTAGGATCCTGTTTTTGATTTGCGAAAATATGAAGTTTAAACAAATTTACGGCTTGTTATCTTACCATCGCAGATAATCACGATCTTTTTATCCTCAACGAACATCTCCAGATGCAAGCTTTTCCCCAAAAGATGAACGACATGGGGAAGCGTGCGTTCCACATACTTTAGATCCAGCTCCATGCCTTCATATTCATGAATAAGATACAGCTCACCAACACGGTTGAAGTCGCCGTCTTTCACCATCAGACTAGGAAAACCACCGTTAACCTTGGAGTAGACGAGTTGACCACGAATGTTTTCCCACGATTTATCGATAAGCTTTCATTCTAGATCCTTTTTCTCGAAAACGTACAGATCGAGATCATTGACCAAATCCTTAGTCAGATCATGGCGTAGGAAAGAGATATCCGAGTCGAGCTCGCGAACCTCGAATATTTTTTCTTTGCCCTTGCCGGGAACGCGGCCGAAGCGGCGCTGCTCCTCCGCAGTCGGATTATCGAAGCGGCGCTCGATATCCTCGAATATTTTGAGCCGCAGCGAGAAACGCGAATCCTCTGCTGCCTTTTGAACAAGTGAGGCTGCAGGGAGCGTTTTATCCATGGGAGACGTTCCTCGCCCGGAATCCATAGAGGGCAAAAAGTCATGAATCTACGGATTGTGCTCATGACTGTTCTCTATCGGTCATGTAGGTAAACGTTTACGATCGAAGGTGGACGATCGCTGGCAATCGGGCAGCTCTGATTTTAAATATCAACAAACGCAGGGTCGATAGGAGGCTTTGCGTTTTTTGCGTTCCCTGGTCACGTAGCAAACTGTGTCGAATAAGACCAGAAATAAAAGGATCGACCGCTACTCCCCATTCGCCGCTTCCCCTACAATGAGAGACAAGACAGAGAAAAGTAGGTGGAGAACGTGAGCAAACGTAGCGGAGGAGAAGGCGCTCTCCTTGGAACCGGCGGACGGCGCTGGAAGCTGATTCGAGGCAACTTAGACATGTATTTGCTGCTTATACCGGGCCTTGTATTCTTGTTATTGTTCAAATACACCCCGATGTACGGCATCGTCATCGCCTTCCAGGACTTCAACATCTTTGGCGGCATATCCGGCAGCGAGTGGGTAGGCACGGCGCAGTTCGAGCGGCTATGGCATTCGGACGAATTCCTGCAAGTGCTGATTAATACGCTGCTCATCAGCTTGTACAAAATAACGATTTTATTCCCGATCCCGATCGTCATGGCGCTTATGCTCAACGAAGTGCGGCGCATGTTCTTTAAGCGAACAATCCAGACGATCATCTATTTGCCCCATTTCCTCTCATGGGTCATTATCTCGGGCTTGTTCCTTAACATCCTGTCGCCAAGCGGCGGGATCGTGAACGAAATCATTCGTTCGCTCGGCGGAGAGCCGATCTCGTTCTTTACCGACAACGGCTTGTTCCGAAGCTTGGTCGTCTTCACGGCCGGGTGGAAGGAAATCGGCTGGAACGCCATCGTCTTTATCGCCGCGATCGCGGGCATCGAGCAGGAGCAATACGAAGCAGCGGCCATCGACGGAGCGGGGCGGATCAGACAGATGTGGTCGATTTCGCTGCCGGGCATGCTGCCCACCATCGTCCTGATGTTCATCTTGCGGATCGGCAGTCTGCTGGAGGCGGGGACGGAACAAATTCTTACGATGTACAATCCGCTCGTGTACGAAAGCGGGGACGTCATCGGCACCTTCGTGTACCGAATGGGTCTCGGCCAGCAGGATTACAGCTTCAGTACGGCGGTTGGCCTATTCAATTCCGCGGTCGGCTTCCTGCTTATCGTCATCGGCAACATGCTCAGCCGCAAATTCCTGAATCGCAGCATCTGGTAAGGAGGAACATTCATGTATAGAAGAACGGCCAAAGATTTTGCGCTCGACGGATTCATTTATGTCGTGCTTGTTATGATGGGACTTATCACGCTGCTCCCGTTCGTCAACGTCTTCTCCAAGTCGATCAGCGAAGAATGGGCGATTCTGGCCGGACAAGTAGGGATCTTCCCGGTCGGCTTCCAACTCGATACGATGAAGTTCGTCGTCACGAACAGCCAGTTCCTGAACTCGTTGTGGATATCGGTGCTCATAACGGTCATCGGCACCTTCGCGTCGCTGCTCATTACGGCGCTGACCGCTTACCCGCTGTCGAAGCGCGAGCTTCCGGGCATGGGCATCGTCATCGTGTTGTTCATTTTCACTATGATGTTTAACGGGGGCATTATCCCCAACTATCTATTGATCCGCGAGCTGGGACTCATCAACAATTTGGGTTCGCTCATTTATCCGGCGCTCATCAGCGTATTCAACTTGCTGGTCATCAAAAGTTATTTCGAAAGCTTGCCGACAAGCCTTGAAGAATCGGCCAAGCTCGAAGGCGCGAACAATTTCACGATTTTGTTCCGCATCATTTTGCCGCTAAGCGGTCCCGTGCTTGCGACGATCGGCCTGTTCTACGCCGTTCAATTCTGGAACGACTACTTTCACCCCATGCTGTACATTAACAGCTCGTCGCTCAAGCCGTTGCAATTGTACCTGCAGGACATCGTCATGAACGCGGATACGTCTTCGGCGCTCGATAAGTCGGCCGACGATCTCATGAACGTGCCGGCGGAAGGCGTTCGGTCGGCAACGGTCATCGCATCCACGATTCCGATCTTGCTAATATATCCTTTCTTGCAGAAATATTTTATCAAAGGCGTGCTGATCGGCTCCGTCAAAGGTTGATTTATTAATCGCAGCCGGGCAAGACAGAATCCGAGGGCATTAACTTTTCCAGCAGCTTCCCGCGCGATGAGCGTCAGGGCATGTCTTCAGGTACCGGAGAATCGCCCGCCATCCGGAACGTTGATGGAAATTTAATGATATAGATTATACTAATTGCAGGAGGGTCTCATTATGCAAAAAGCTTACAAACTGATGTCCGTCATGGCTATGTCCGCGCTTCTGGTTACGACAATGGCTGCTTGTTCCGGCAACAACGGCAAAAACAACGAAGGATCCGGCAACGGAACGAACGCGGGAACCGAAGCGACGGCCAAGCCGGACGCGGAGAAGCCGGGCCTGAAAAGATTGAACGTATGGCAGAATGACGATTACAATGCATACCCGGTAGCCAAGCTGCTCGAAGAAAAAACGGGCTATAAAGTGCAATACGATATGCTGCCCCAAGATAAATGGGCGGAGAAGCTGAATCTGATCATGTCCTCTGGCGAAGCGTACGACATCGTTAGTTCTTACAGCGACATGGCACTATATTCGGATTACGCGCAGAAAGGCGCCCTTGTCGATCTGACGCCGCTTATCGAAGAATTCGGTCCAAACATCAAAGCGGCCATCAAGCCGGAATCGATGGAAGCGCTAAAGGTGAACGGCAAACTGTACGCGATCCCGACAACCGTCACGTATGAAATCAACAGCTCCATCTTGATTCGCACGGATTGGCTCGACAAGCTGGGTCTATCCATGCCGACGACGACCGACGAGCTGACGAACGTGCTGAAGCAATTCAAGGAGCAGGATCCGGGCGGCAACGGCGACCGTAACGTACCGCTTACGATCAAAGGCGACCAATCGATGATCGACAACCTCGTCGGCGCTTTCGGCATCGCCAATACATGGAACGACGTGGACGGCAAGCTGGTGCCGCGCGTTATGGATCCGGCTTACAAGGACTATGTCGCTTACGTAGGCAGCCTGTACGAGCAAGGGCTGATCGACCGCGAATTCGTAGCCAACAAAGACGCTACGGCGAAGGAGAAATTCGCGAGCGGCGTGGCCGGCGCCATCGTCGTTCACTGGGCGGACATTCCGGCCATCTCGGATTCTCTTACGAAGACAAAGCCGGAAGCTAAATTCGCTTTCATTCCGGCGCTTAAAGGTCCGAACGGCGAAGCAGGCTTCGCGGCTAACGCGGGCTTCGACCGTCTGACGTACATCCCGAAAGCATCGAAGAATCCGGAAGAAGCCATCAAGTGGATCAACGCGAGTCTGGAAACGGAAACGTTCAAAAACATGGCGATCGGCGTCGAGGGCACGCACTATAATGTAGTAGACGGCGCTTATGAGCCAATCCAGCCGATCTTCACCGACGAGCGCAACCTGGCGAATAACTACATGGCTGGTACGGATGAAGAAAACTATCCACAATACTGGCAGGCGCGCGTTCGCAAAAATCCGGTGATGTTCGAAGCGTTCAGCTTCCTGAACAACGAGACGACGGCCGAAGCGAAAATCAAAAACGTGCTGGGTCTTGCTCCTTACATGCAGCAATACTCCAAAACGAATCAGCAACTGGGCACGATGGTTGGCGACTACACGGTTAAATTGATCGCGGGCGCCGAGTCCATCGAAGGACTTGCCGATTTCCAATCCAAGTTCATGTCGTCCGGCGGGGAAGCCGTATCGAAGGAAATTAACGATTGGTACGCGACGACCAAATAACGACAACAGGATAAGCGGCGGCGATCACTTGTGGCGCTCGCTGCTTTCTTGTACGATCTGCCCTCCGGTCATGGCAAAACGATCGCGCCGCAATATTCCCCATTCTTGCTTCGCCCATAATTAAATGACAAAATGAAATGAAAAACGAAGGCGTATCGGTCTAGTTCCATTGCGAGATGGCGTATCCGTTCGGGATGCAGCGATCGACAAGCTGCATGCCGAGCTTGCGAAGCAAGACGCTAAACTGTTAGGTAATTAAAAAGAAGAAGGGAGATGGCGGGCGATGTATAAACTGCTTATCGTGGACGACGAGCCGACGGTTCGGGCGGGTTTGCGTTCCTATTTCGATTGGGCTGCTTACGGGATCGAGGTCGGGGGCGAAGCGGATGACGGGGATGTCGCGCTCGAGATGATCGCCCGCGATCGCCCCGATCTGATTCTGACGGATGTCCGGATGCCGAGCATGGACGGCATTACGATGTCGCAACGCGTCTCGGAGGAATATCCGGCCATCAAGATCATTTTCGTCAGCGGGCATGACGACGCCGATTATCTCAAGTCGGCGATGAAGGTCAGCGCGGTCGACTATATATTCAAGCCGGTTAATTTGCAGGAGCTGAGCACGGTCATTAAGCGCGTCGTCGCCGATCTGGACGCGGAGAGCTCCGAGCGGATACATAAGCAGGAGCTGCTTGTTAAGCTGAAGGAAGGCATGCCGCTGCTGCGCGAGAAGTTTCTGCTCTCCATGATCGGAGAAGGGGTGCCGAAGCCTGAGTTGGCCGAGCGGGTGTCGTTTCTGGGTTTGAATTTGCCCGTGAACGGCTCCTACTGGGTTATGGTCGTTTCCGTGGACGATCTTGCCGATGTCATGGCGAGCCGTTCCGAGCGCGACCGCCAGCTGTTATGGTATTCGGTGCTTAACATTTATCAGGAACTGCTCGACGCTTATATGCGAGGTTACGTCTTCGAGCACCGGATCGGCGAATTCGTGGGCGTTCTGCAAGTGGCGGAGCCGGGTGGCGATTCCGCGACCGAAGCGGCGGAGCCGTTGTTCGCGCTAGCCGGCGATCTCAGGACCAATTTGGAGCGTTGGCTCAAGATCGGCGCGACGATCGGCATTAGCGATATAGCCGGCGGTTTGTCCGGACTGGCGCGTGCTTACAAGCAAGCTCGCGAGGCGGCCGATTATAAGTGGTATTTGGGTAAAAACCGCATCATCACGATGGATAGTCTCGAGGGCGCCGAGCCTGAGGACGGCGCCATGCGACGATACGATTACGAGTTCAACGAGAAGCTGATTTCCGCGCTTAAGGCGGATGACGAAATCAAAGTCGGCGAGGCCGTGGAGTCGATTTTCGCGAGCTTGTCTTATAGCAGGCCAGATGGCTTGAAGTACGTTCGCAATCTATGTTTGCAGTTGGTCCTTGCGATCGGTCAGCTTCTCATGGAGCTTGGCACGGGGGATCCCGAGCTGGAAGCCATGGAAGCGGAACTGACGGAAGCGTTGTACGAGAAGGAGACGCTGAGGGATATGCGAAGGTTGATCGAATCGTATTTGGCCACCGTCGGCGAACGCATCCGGGAGAAAAGGACGGGCAAGGTCGCCAATGTCGTGGAGCGAGTGCGCGCGTATATCGAATTGAACTACGCCAATGGCGGACTCACCGTAGCCGATATTGGCAAAGCGGTCTATTTGTCCTCCACGTACGTCAGTCTATTGTTCAAGCAGGAGACTGGGCAGACGGTCGGCGAATATTTGACCCAAGTGCGCGTGGACAAGGCCAAAGTGCTGCTGCTCGATCCGCAATACAAGTTCTACGATATTTGTTACGCGATCGGCTATACCGATCCCAGCTACTTTACGAAGCTGTTCAAAAAAGTGACTGGCGCCACGCCTAGCGCATACAGGGACTCCCATGCGTAAAGTCCGGGAAGCCGCTCTGCGCTTATTATCGCCGCTGCGCCGTTTCTCGATCCCGCGGGCTTGGCTGATCGCGTATCTGCTGCTCATCGTGCTTCCGGCGGGCATTTTCTTGTACGGTTATTACTCGCGTTCCGCGGATATTCTGAGGAATGAGGTCGTTCGGACGATGCAGCAAGCGCTCAAGCAAGCTGGGAGCAACCTCTCCTACCGGCTCGAGCGCATCGAAGATATAAGCGACGCCGCGTTCATGAACGCCAACCTGCATTCTTACTTATCGATTAATTCGGGCGATCAATCCATTGGCACGCAGATCAAGGTCATCGAGGATTTGCGATATTTGGTGGAGACGGTGCAGTCGAATTCCGACGTGTACCGCATGCGGCTGTTCGTGGATAAATCCAAGCTGTACGCGGAAGAACGAATCAATTTTTTTACGCTCGATAGCTTGATGGTCAGGCCGTGGTTCCATGCCATCATCGAGGGCAACGGCGGCATCGTATGGACGGGCGCCTATAAGGAATCTTATCTCGGAGGGACCGACGAGACGATCATGTCCGCCGCGCGCATGCTGAGAGATCCGGGTGATTACGGCAAAGTGTCGGGCGTGCTCATGATCGACGTCCGGCAGGACATCGTCTCCAAGATTCTCTCCGAGCTGCAGTTCTCTCCGGGCATGGCGGTTTATCTTGTTGCGCAGGACGGCACGATCGTGTATCATCCCGACGCCGCGCTGATCGGCAAGGCGGTTGATCCGCGTCTTCGGGATGCTATGAATGGCGATGTCGAAGGGACGAAGTCGTTAACGCTAAACAACGAGAAAAACGACGTGCTGTTTGCGACGCTTGCGCCTGTGGGGTGGAAGCTGGTCGCCCAGGGAACGGAATCCCAGCTGTCGCCCGCTACGCAGCTGTTGACGAAACGGTCGGAGTGGCGCTCGCTGATCGAGTATATCGCGTTGTTCCTGATTTTGCCGTTTGTCCTGTTAGCGATTATCGTGAGGGGGATGAACAGGCGCGTCAACCATGTTATCACCGTCATTCGCAAGGAAGGCAAGGAGGGAAGGGATGCGATCGACGGGCTGCAAGAGCTGCCGGCGGTTAATGGGGACTTCCATATGCTGGAGCGAAGCGTCGACCATCTCATCCTGAGGGTGCGAACGCTCGTCGAAGAGAATTACACCGCCGAGATTCGCGAGCGTGAGGCTCAGCTGTCGGCGTTGCAGGCGCAGATCAATCCGCACTTCCTGTACAACACGCTGGATACGATCAACTGGATCGCGATCGGCAAGGGCGCGACCGACATTAGCATGATGATCGATAGTTTAGCGAAGTATTTCCGCCTGAGTCTCAATAAAGGCAACACGATCGTCAGCGTGACGGACGAGCTGCGGCTTGCCGAGGTATATCTCGAAATTCAGCAAAGCCGTTTCCTCGGCTCGTTCGACTTCAAGGTGGCGGCGGGCGAGGAATTGGAGGCGTATCGGATGCCTAAGCTCATTCTGCAGCCGATTGTCGAGAATGCCTTGCTGCACGGCATCCGCAAGGCGAAGGATCGAAAGGGACGGATCGATATTGCGGTGGAGCTGAGCCAAGGCAATCTCGTATTCGTGATATCGGACAACGGCATCGGCATGGACGAGGAGCTGTCTCGTCGTCTGCTGACGGAGGAGCGGGTCGGTCCCGGCGATCATACGGGCAACGGAAGCTCCTACGGCTTGTTTAACGTGAACGAGCGGATCAAGCTGTATTCCGGCGAAGGGTATGGCCTTAGCATCTCTTCTCGGCTCGGCGTGGGCACTTCCGTCACGGTCCGGATGAAAGCGGCGCTTGCAGCCTCCCGGGATTCTGCCGATAATGAGGAATGAAACAAAGGATGTGAGACTGGCTGACTTATCCGATCTCTGCACCTGCCGTGCAACGATCTTCGTACAACTATTAGGGGCTTGGCTTTGCATTGCCATAGGCGCGAAGTGGTAAGGTCTGAGCGTGAGTTTAAATACAATCCATTCAAAAGGATATGTATCTGCAGCTCTTTACGTTGACTCTCAGAAATAAAAGAACACCAGGAATCCTGGTGTTCTAACTGTTGCTATTGTTATTCGCCTTTTAGAGTGAAGACTTTGCCTTTAAAGGTACCAATTTCGTAGTTTTGAACGTTGACGGGGATCTCGGTTGTATCCGTCCATTTTGGAAGATCAGAGCCTTCCGTGTAGCTATTATAGCTTTCACGCAAAACTTCCATAAGGCGTGCTACCATTGCTTTAACGTCCCGATCCTCCATGGTGTAAACGCCTTTACCTTCATATTTGAGAGCAGTGGTCGGCTGATTAGCCACGTCTACGGTTAATTCCAAAGGTTCGAAGTTCGAGAAATTAAGCTTCTCGACATACAAATCTTCTGTCACTAAACCGCCTTCTACGCGATGGGCAAAGTCCAATAGCTGTTGGAGTTAAGCGTGAAAAATCATCGCTTCACTAAAAATTCACCAAAATGATTGCCGCAACCCCGATCATCATACCTACCCATCCGGCAAGAGACAAGCGTTCGCCGAATCGGAATCGAGAAACAAGTAGCAGGCCGATAATGAGACCTCCGCTCACGGCTGGAAATAAATATGCGCCGGCAAGTCTAGGCGTCAGCCATACGACAAGGCCGTTTCCGAGACCAGTCGTCGCCGATAACCCCAGAATAACGGAAAGAGTTCTCTTGTCGATCATCGAATTTGTACAAATACGTCCAGATTTCATGAACGTGCCTAGCACCGCAAGCACGGATGCCGATAGAAAAGAGATGCTGAGAAATGCTGTGGTTTCTCCTCCTACGGCCAACTGATGAAACTTGCCAAACACCGAGAGCAGCCCGTTGAGTACAAATGCCGAGAAGATATAAAAATACCATTTCCGCTCGGGTCTTCCCCCCTTCCCTTTTCCTTTGCCATCTATCACCAAAATGCAGTAAGACGAGACAAGAAAGAAGAGGATTCCTGCTCCTTGAGCCACACCAAACTGTTCACCCCAAAATAGACTACTTGCCAAAATTGGAATGAGCATGCTGGCGGAGAAACAATAGGATGAGTAGGTTATCGGTCCCGTGGAGAGCGCTTTCGCATAAACAATCATCAAAAGCGAAAAGTCAATGCCATAGAGAACGCCAATGCCTGCCGTCAACGGGCTGATTTCCAATCTTCCAGAAATAGCCCATACGATCAGGCAGCTCACGCCAACCAACAGCATGTAAGAAGCATGCAACACATAAGATTCTGGCCTATCACTTCGAACTCTCTTTAACAAGAGAGTTTGGAGGACGAATAACAAAGCCGCAACAAATGGAAACAATACATACACTCTTTATTTCTCCTTTATTATATAGAAGCAATGATATCGTTCAGACGGTAGTACGCGATCTTATAAACTTCCTGTAGCGCTTGGTCTCGTTCTTCCTCTCTATCCGTTTCTAGACGCGTCTGCAGCGCGGCATAAATAGAATTTTTATCCTGATTGCGCACTGCCATGATGAAGGGGATGCCAAACTTCTCTTGATAAGCTTGGTTGCAACGAGTAAATTGGTCATATTCTTCGGGTGTTAAAGCATCTAGCCTCGCACCGCGCTGTTCTTGGATCGAAGTTTCCGTCATCGCGAGTTTGCTGCCTAACTCGGGATGTATCCGAAGCAAGATTAGTTTTGTCTCCAGCGAAGATTGCTCCACTATTTCTCTCATCTTATCAAACATATATTTAATAGATGGAAAAGGGCGATACTCCCAAGCCTGTTCTGCAATCCAAGGAGAATGCTCGAATATTCCACCAAACAATTCAACAAAGCGAGCTTTTTCTAGTTGATTAACCGTATTAATTGATAGCTTTTCAACATTCATCAGGATTCTCCTTTCGTATTAAGTGCAGGGGGAACTTGTCTTCCCCCTGCAATTCAACTCTTCATTCTATTTATTCGCTAAAAATGTATCGATTTGCTTTTGCATTTCCGCTTGGACCTCGTCGATGCCCGCTGCTTTCATCTGTTTGATTAGCTCCGCCTGACCTTTCTCCACATCATCGATAAGGCCATATTCTAGCGGTACCGCATAACGAAGCATGACATTGCCAACATTGCTGAGTTGATTTTTGACTTTAGATGTATCAAACTCGAAGGTTTCGAGCGAGAATTGCTGCACATCTTGCTTCCACTTTTCCTTCAGCGCCTCCGCTTTTTCCGGATAAGAATCGTCCACGCGATTAAGAGGTGAATTCCAGCCCCAGTTTGAGAAGCCAGTGTAGTTAGACGCTGCATCTGTGAGCGCCAATTTATCGTCTCCGACCGCTTTGTAATGCTTGCCTTCGATTCCATACATAGTCAAGTCATGGAGTTCTTTATCGTTCTGTAACAAATCAACCAGCATGAGCGCGCGCTCCTTTTTTTTGCTCGTTGCATGGATGGACATTCCGTTTTGGATTGGCAACGCCAGCCGCTTAAGACCATCTGGCGTTAAATCCGCGAGCGACATTTGCAGGTCTGTTTCACGCTCAGCCTCTCCCAGATTTTGTGACAGGATGCCCAGATTGTGACTTCGCGACATGACCTTTCCGGCTTTCATTTCCTGCCAGAGATCACCCTTCGTATTCAGCAAGTTTTTAGACCAGACATTATGATCAGCCAAATCCTTGTAGTACTTTAAAGTTTCCAGAAATTCAGGTGTCTCATAGACATTAAACAGTTGATTCGATGTAGACGTCCTGTCGATGGCAAGAGGCGCATCATGTGTGGGAATAAACCACCGATTGCTCTGCTCAATAAAGATTTCGTCTAGATCATGCCATTTCCATCCATCAGATGGTCTTGCGCTGTAAGCGGACACGCCTTTTTCATTCGCTGCAATCGTCTTGAGGTATGTGGCGAACGAAGCGGCATCGGTTACTGGCTCGAGATTATATTTCTGCAGCATATCATCACGCAGCATAACGAGCTTGTAGACGAACTCTTCATTACTTTGAGGGACCATGTAAATCTTGCCATTAATCTTGGTTTGCTCCCATGAATCTTTCGGTAATGCTGCCCACGTATTAGGGGCATACTTCGCAAGCATGTCCTCTGTCAGTTCCGCAAATCCACCCTTGACCGCTTGATCCTGATAAGCAATCCATCTGGCGGAGTAGATCAAATCAAAATCTTCATTACCGGCAAATTTCAAAGGATATCTCTGCGTGTAGTCCGACCAGTCGAGAAACTCTACATCGATTGTGGCATTGATTTTTTCCTTTACCAGTTCATTTGTTTTTGTCAAAACTTCATCGAAATCAATCGGTTTTCCGCCTATCATTACCATTTTCAACTTCACTTCCTGAGAAGTATCCACTTTTGAATTCGAAGCGGTAGACGCTTCACCCGATGACTGATTCACGTTTGCAGTCGTTGTGCCTTGGTTTTTATTGCTGCATGCCGATAATGCCATGACCAAGACCAGCAGTAATGCGAAACTAAATAGAGACTTTTGAATCTTATGCATACTAGTTCCCCCACTCATATGTTTTGTTTTATAATAACAGTTTCCTATGATCATCCTTTGACAGCGCCTATCGTCAACCCTTGTACAAAATAACGCTGAATAAAGGGATAAAGCAATACAATCGGTCCTGTGGCCACTACCGTCATGGCCATCTTTAAACCTTCCGACGGAATTGTAAAGTTAATAGCTACACCCGAGGCCATGATCGCTTTCTGCATCCCATCCATGTTCCCTAACATTCGATACAAATAATATTGAAGCGGCATCTTGTCTGCGTCGGAAATAAACAACAGAGCATTATACCAATCATTCCAGTAGCCCAAGGCCAAGAATAGACCAATTGTGGCCAGCGCTGGCTTAGTCAATGGAAGAATTAGCTTGATAAAAATCACAAAATCATTCGCGCCGTCTATTTTGGCAGATTCAGTGATCGCCTCCGGCACTCCAAGCATGAAAGACTTCATCACAATGATGTAAAAGACATTAAACAAGAGAGGCAATATTAAAGCAAGATAACTGTTCTTCATGTTTAAACCGTCCATCATGAGGAGATACCAAGGAACGAGACCGCCATTAAACAGCGTTGTGAAGAAGAAATAGAAAGATAGAGCGTTGCGCCATTTGAAATCTCTTCGGGAAAGCACATATGCAGTCATGGCAGTTAAAAACAGTCCCATGAAGCTTCCGATTACCGTAATGCCGAAAGTTACGCCATAGGCGCGTATTAGATCCTGCGGATATTCGAACAAGATCCGATATGCCTCAGTCGAGAACTGAATAGGGAATAACGGGTAGCCATGTTCGATGATCGCGCTCTCATCCGAAAATGAAGAAGAGAGAACGATCAGAAAAGGCATCAGGCATAGGGCTGCCATGAGTACTAGTGATGTATATCCGATAATTCCAAGCCATAATTGGTCTCTATCTCGAATTTTAGATGTTGATGTCATGTGGGTTTCCTCCATCAGCTAGAATAAAGCGCGATCCTTGTCATATTTACGAACAGCATAATTAGCGAGCAATATCGTGACAAAGCCTAGAATGGATTGATAAAATCCGGCTGCGGCAGACATCCCAATCTCATTCGATGTAATCAGAGAGCGGAAGACAAAGGTGTCCACGACATCGGTTGCCGAGAAGAGAATACCGTTATTCCCGACCATGTTATAGAACATTCCGAAGTCTCCTCGAAAAATATTCCCCACAGCAAGCAACACCAGGATGATAGTCGTCGGCATTATTGCAGGAAGTGTTATTTTGCGAATCCGCTGAAACACATTCGCTCCGTCGATTTCGCTCGCTTCGTAAATTTCCGTATCAATGCTTGCAATCGCTGCCAAATACATTACGGCTCCATAGCCCAAGGCTTTCCATGCAGAAACAGCGACCAGGATGAATGGCCAATAGGCTGGCGTATTGTAAATGTCCAGCTTTTCCAATCCGAAAAATTGAAGCACGGAGTTCAATGTCCCCACATCATAGCTGAACAAGTTATAAGCGATAACGCCAACGACTACCCAGGAGATGAAATAGGGCAGGAATAACAAGGATTGAATCCACTTTCTGAACCGTTTGCTTCCCATTTCCGTGAGAAATACTGCCGCCGTAATTTGGAGCACATTATTCACGACAATAAAGGCTAGATTGTATAAAAAAGTATTACGTGTCACACTCCAGGCGTTTCCTGAGTTAAAGAAAAAACGGAAATTACCAAGTCCGATCCACTCACTATTGAATATCCCCCCGCTGTAGGTATAGTCCTTGAACGCTAACACAATTCCAGCCATCGGAATATAGGAGAACATCAAGAAATAAAGGAACGCAGGTGTGATCATCAACAACAGAATACGATAATTTTTTACATACCTCCAAAAACCATATATACCCATCTAGGTAACACCTCCTTGTTATTTGAATCAGTCAAACTCAATTATAGCTCGCTATTTTCACCAAATTTAATGCAGGTATGCAACAAAAAATAGTACTAAAACACCGATTTCTTCTATTCTCTCCCTTTGTTGCGAGAGGCTTGACAAGACATTGCCACGTAAGCGTTATACTTATAAGTCGGCCGACTGTTCACACTATTATATCTCGTTGCTTTCTCCCGATTTAATGCAGGTATGCAACAAAATATAGTACAAAAACACCGATTTCTTCTTTTCTATCTTCTTGCTGAGAGGGGCTTGACAAAACATAGTCTCCTGAGGTTTATAATAATACTTACAAGTCGGCCGACTGTTCACACAACTCAATTTTGACGTAAAAGGAGACCGCTATCATGATTCTGTCATCCGAAATTGCTTCTCGAATCGCCTTGCTTCAGGTACAGTTACGCAAGAAAGAGTTCAGCGCCTTCGTGTCTTATTGCTCGGGACCCAGAGAGAGTGCCGGAACTTTCCGATATCTAATGGGTTTCTTTCCGTTTAACACTGATGCATATCTCGTTGTTCCAGCCCATGGACAACCTATAATTATCTCAAACGATAAGAATCGTGTACGCGCATTTAACCTTTGTGTCGGTGATCAAGCCAAGGTGGTCAAGACCCCTGACGTGATTGGAACATTGATTGAGATTCTTACCGAGATTGTCCCCCTTGGGGCAAAAATCGCGCAAAGCGGTGAATTTGATTTGACTGCAGCTGGACTTGCGGACTTCAATCGGGCTTTGAAGAACTATGAGGTTGAAGAAGGAACATCGATAGTCAACGTGCTTCGTCTGAAGCGAACTCTGTATGAGGTTGATAAGCACAGGCAGGCGACGGAAATTGCTGACAAAATGGTTGCACACGCCATGAATATAGCTGCGGTGAAAGGAATTACCGGACCAGAAATCATGGCCGAGGTGGAGTATATGGGCCGCCGTCTAGGTGCAGATATGGCGGGATGCTGGCTGGCAATCGGCGAAAAGCCGAGTACAACTTATTTTGATTTCTTTGAATTAACAGAACCAGTGGGCCCCCGTTCACGTGTGCAAATCGGTACGACGGTTTGTCTAGACGGATATTATTCTCAAGTGCTGCGAATCGGAGCTTTCGGAGAGCCGGATCCCGAACTTGTAACGGCGATAGACCGCATCATCAAGATGCAAGATGCTATCCTCCCCAAACTCACATCCGGAACGCCAATCTATGAGATTGTCGATATGCTAGAGACCATGATCGATGGGTTCTGTCCCTACTCTCGATCGACCGATCCCTTCCGCTTTCAATCCGTTCACGGCATGAGCAATAGCTACAGCGATCCGGGCATGTCCCCTTTTCTAAACGCTGATCGCGACCGAAGCCGCGATTCCTTCTCTCCGTATGTCCAAGAGAATCAAGTATTCGAAATTCATCCGAACTTTACACTGCCCAATCTGGGGCATGTATGCAGCGGCGATCTTGCGGTAGCAAGCGATAATGGTGGTTATTGGCTTTCAAAATTCCCACGCGGGATTTGTAGATTAGGGTAAAAAATTCAGAAAGGTGGTTGAACAAACATGCGCATCGGAGTAGATGGGAGATACATGCCTCAGCCTCGGTCATTGACCCCGGTTGAGAAGCTCGAATATGCAAAAGAACTGAAGATGGAAGGCGTCTTTTTCCGTACTATCCTCGATATTAGCCCTACGTTGGACGAGGGTGTACTGAGAGAGGTTCGATCCAGAGCGAACGAACTTGGCATGTATCTGGAGGCAGGATTAGGCAAAGTAAATCCGTATGCGATGGCAGAATCCCCGGAGCTTCGGGCGATTGGCGACGGAGATACTTTGCTCGGATTCCGAAGAATGATGGAAGCTGCGGCGGCCCATGGCATGAAGGAGCTGTGGGTGGCAACCGGCGGATCCAAGCCGTACCGGGGACGCTTGGGGACGGATCGATTCCGGACTGATGCGCCATGGGAAGATCAGTTAGAAGCGACACGGAGGTTCCTGCTGCTGCTGCGTCCAATTGCGCTAGACTTGGGTGTTCACATCAACCTGGAGACGCACGAGGAGATTAGTACCTTTGAACTAGTGCGATTGATCGAATCAGTTGGTGACGATATACTAGGTATTGTCTACGATACGGCCAACAGCCTAATGCGTGGGGAGCACCCTATCATGGCCGCGCGGCGTGTGGCACCTTACGTGCGTCAGACGCATATTAAAGATGCCTATGTCGAGTTGGTTGAAGGGGGAGCGTATTATTGCTCCCAACAATTTGGTTTCGGTATTTTGGATTTCAAAGCCATTCTGGCGGAATTGTATCAGCATAATTCCAATTTAAATCTGTCCTTCGAATGCAACGTACCACGCAATGGAAAAAAATTTGGAACGCCACATAACATTGAGCTTTACAATCCGCTCTGGATTGAGAAGCATCAAGATCTTACCCGCGAAGAAATGGCGGCTTATTATCAAATGGCTTTCAAGTACACAGAGCGGATCCGTAAACAGGAAGTCAAGAATTGGCTCACACTGGATGAGCAACGATACGAATTCGAGGAAGCGGTTCAAGCGCTGGATGATTCCAGGCAATATATCGAGAATATTTGTCAGGAGCTAGGTATTCCCAGAAGCGAATAGAGACCAGACCATCCAAAAGGAGGAGAAACCTTGCGTGCTGCCTCCGGACGTTATGTGCCGTTCATGTACAAGCTGATGATCCCTTACTTGTGCTTGGCTCTTCTCACCGACTTAGGTGTCGGCTATGTGTCATATACGATTCTGATCCGTTCAAGAACGGAAACGATAAAGACCAACTTGGAGGTCGGCATTAAGCAGACCCGGGATAGTATTCGCTCCCAGATGGACAGCGTTACTCAAATATCGAATACCTTATTCTCCAGCATTTCGTTCCAACGAGCTTTGCAGAAAAAGAACGATCGGCTCGGCATGTATTTAACCATGATCGACGAAGTTCAACCCCAATTGAATGCACCTTTAGTGTTTTTTGGAAAGAGTATTCGAATTGTTTTATATACCTTCAACGAACAGATGCCTGCCGTTACGGGGAGTCATATGGAAGCGGAGATCGTAGGCAAGGATTTCTTCGTCAAGCCGGTTGAAGATATTGCGAGTCTCGCGTGGTTCAAGCATCTCCTTGTTACTGGCAGTGATAATGTCTGGCTTCAGACGGAAGACGATCAGCAATTCGACAACATATCGTATGTTCGGCGATTGATATCATTTCAGGACTTCCGGACAACGATCGGCTATGTGCAAATTTCGATATCGCTCAAAGAGATGCTGGACGATTTCTCGAGCTTTCCACTGCAGGAGGGAATTCAGCTTCGGTTGAAGAAGACAGACGGTAGCGTTCTTTATCACCGGGACGAAACGGAAACAGACGCAGAGCTGCAGGATACCGCTCTTGTACTAAGCGAGCCCGTGCCGGACAAACAATTGATCATCGAAGCGCTTATTCCTAATGTATATCTGTCCAAGGATACCGGGCGACTGCGCGTACTTCTGTTGGTAATCTGCAACCTCGGCTTTATTTTCATGGCCTTAGTTGGATTTGCGGTGGCGCGATGGTCAGGCCGCAAAATGAACCGAATTATGAAGCTTCTTCGAGTGTATCAAGGCGGTTACTTTCAAATGCGAATCAGCCTATCCGACAACGATGAATTTGGCCAAATTGCCGGCGCATTTAACGAAATGGCCGATCATATGCGACAACTTATGTCTAGCGTATACGAAGAGGGGCAACAAAAAAAGCAAGCGGAGCTGGAAGCTCTCCAAGCTCAGATCAATCCGCACTTTCTATATAACACACTGTCTTCCATTAGCAGCCTCGCAAACCTCGGAGAGACTAAGAAGGTCACTCATATGGTGCAAGAGCTATCCAGGTTTTATAGACTTACGCTAAACCAAGGGGATATGCACGTTACGCTGCTGCAAGAGTTGGAGCAGATGCTGACCTACCTCGCTATCCAGAGAGTCCGTTATGCAGATGCATTTGACTTATACGTAGATGTTGATCCGGATATTCTTCAGGCGAGAGTCATGAAATTGATTTTGCAGCCTCTGGTCGAAAACATCTTTAAACATGCCTGGCTGAGCAATACGATTGCAATCAGAATCGTCGGACGACGAGTCGGCAACGACATCGAGTTGAAAGTGATCGATAATGGTTTAGGTATGCGTAAGCAAACGGTAGAGGAACTGATGAAAGGCCTGGCCAAATCGAAGGGCTACGGCGTCGTGAACGTTTATGAGCGGATAAGGCTGAGATATGGTGATAAGTATGGCCGAAGCATCGCGAGTATTTATGGTGGAGGCACGACCGTTCGTCTGTTGCTGCCAGCGGAATGGAATGCAAAGGCTGAGGGGGAGAACGTAACATGAGCATAAGAGTATTGGTAGTGGACGACGAAGCGGCGGATCTCGAATGGATGCGCAGAAGGGTCGAATCCGCCGCCACGCTGGATTTAGAAGTACTCGTGGCGACAAGCGGTTTTATGGCTCTGGACGTCATCAAGGACAAGCCGGTGGATGTTATCCTAACCGATATTCAAATGCCTATCATATTGGGGACAGAATTCGCCCGGAGAGCCAAGGAACTGTATCCGCAGGTGAAAATTGTGTTTATTAGCGGTCACGCAGACTTCAGCTATGCCAAACAAGCCATCGAGGTACATGCTGCAAATTATTTGCTCAAACCAGTCCTAGACGGTGATTTGTACACCCTTTTGGCATCGCTGTGCCGTTCGATTGAAGAAGAGAGAAACATATACGAGACAGTGTCTCTAGCTACTGAAGAGCTTATCTTGCGCTGGCTGGATAGCAATAACGGCCGCATGACATCACAGCATTTGGAACAAGTGCTCTCACCGCTGTTCCGGGCGGGGACAGCGGTGGGAATGGCTATCGCAGAATTTGATGCTTTGGATCATATGTCGCCTCACGGGAGTCAAGTTGAGGAGAGAAATGCCGCCACATTGGTCTACGAAGAAGTGTTGAAGTCAGGGTGGGCGATGCCGATCGTCATGGCCGATGGGCACTTGTTGCTCCTGTCACATGTGCCGGAAGCTGAATTCGAAATACATCTGCAACGCATGGTAGATAATGTTTCCCATATACCGTTCACGACAACCATTGGCCGGGGACAAAGTTTCGAAAGGCTCGATGAAATAAGAGTATCTTTCTTACAAGCCAAGTCAGCCCTGAAGAGTAAATGGACCTTCGGCAAAAACCGAGTGATTGGCCCCGAAATTCCGAATACTCCTTCAATGGACGATTCGATTCCCTGTGACGATGAACTTCGACAATTGTTCGTGGCCATCGAAGCTCACCGGCTTCATGACATTGAGGCATATCTTCTTTCCTTATTCGAGGATAAGTATGGGAAATGCAGTAAGGAAGACGTGTACGCAATGATCAACAATCTGATCTTGTACTTACAAACCAACCTGAAGCGGCATGATGAGGATTTCGACAAGTTTACAGCGTGGAATTCATTAAATCCCGAGCATTTGTTCCGCTTCGAGACGGTTAAAGAAACATTGGAGTGGATGCGGGATTGGCTTTTTGAACTGTCTAACCATCTTCATATGAAGCGGCAAGGGCATGGCCGCAAACTGATCGAAGAGGTGAAGATATATGTAGAAGAGCGATTGGAGCAGCGAATTACTTTGAAGGAAATTGCCGCTCATTTCGATTTTACCCCCAATTACTTGGGGCATCTATTCAAAAAAGAGATGAACGAATCGTTCAGCGATTACTTAAGTGCGCTTAAAATAGAGCGCGTTTGCTTGCTACTAAAAAATCCGAAATTAAAAGTTTATGAAATCGCCGAGCGCTTTGGATACATTAATATCGTTTATTTTCATCGTCAGTTTAAACAGGTCATGAATATGACGCCAGGTGAGTTTCGCAAGAAAAATAAAATATAATGCTCTTGGTTTTGGCAACGAAACATTTCTCCCGGAGCTTGCCGTTTGAACTGGTAAGAGGAGCCTGCAACCGCTAGTGTATCGTCCGGTTGCAGGCTCCTTTTAACATATTTAAGCTGTCATAGTCTATGTCGTTGATTCGGCATTTCTTATCCATTTCAATAAACAGGATTGAAAATACTCTTCACTGCTCATAGTGAGCCGCCTCCACTGCATGGTTTTTCTCCTGTCCTCATCGTATATTCCCCGAAGAAATCAACTATTCGCTCTCTTACTTGTTGAAAGAATATAAGTATTATATAGAACGCAACGCAAGTAAAAAACGAACAAAGTCACGTTATCCACCAAATTGGGTATTGAATAGTAATAAGGACCTGTCGTGATGAAAGTAAGTACCGCAGAAATTGAGAGACTCAAAGTGTCTATGAGAGAATTGTTTATTTGAAAATAGGATCACCACAGATTTCGAGAAAGTGATTAAAATAGTAAATGAAAGAGAAAAGCCGTTAATTGGACTGTTTGATGTCACCAATCGAACGTTGAACGACTAAGCTCAAGGGATTGTTTTATGCGTACTACAGGAAATATTCTCTTAATCTATCTGAAGCTGCCATTGAGTTCCAGAGATTATGATAATTGGGTAGTGTTAAAGTATAGCCATTACGCTCCCTAACGGGAAACGTTAGTTCAGAGAACTATTAGCACTTCTATGTTTCCAACAAGTAAGAGTCCTTCTCTATATACGGAGAAAGTACTGAGAAAAAAGTCTGTATATAAAGGGGGGCAAGACCCCTCGTCTCCCTAGCATATTGATTGTGCGGGAAGTTATTTTATTATTACGCGTATGCTAAAACGCAAATCAAAAACCGGATCCTAGGATCCGGTTTTTGATTTGCGAAAATATGAATTTCAAACAAATTTCCGGCTCGTTTTCTTCCCGTCGCAGCTAAACACGATCTTTTTATCCTCGACGAACGTCTCCAGATGCACGTTTTTCCCCCAAAGCTGAACGACCTGTGGAAGCGTACGCTCAACGTATTTCAGATCAAGCTCCATACCTTCATATTCATGTATGAAATACAATTCACCTACACGGTTAAAGTCGCCGTCTTTCACCATCAGACTAGGAAAACCTCCGTTGACCTTGGAGTAGACGAGCTGGTCGCGAATATTTTCCCACGACTTATGGGTTATTTTCCACTCCGGTCCTTTTTTCTCAAAAATATAAAGATCCAAATCGTTAACCAAATCCTTAGTCAGATAGTTACGAAGGAAGGAGATATCCGAGTCGAGCTCGCGAACCTCGAACATCTTTTCTCTGCCCTTGCCGGGGACGCGGCCGAAGCGGCGCTGTTCTTCTGCTGTAGGGTTATCGAAGCGGCGCTCGATATCCTCGAATATTTTCAAACCTAAATAGTAGGGATTAAGGGTATGCCTTGACGGCTGCACGACGGAAGAGTTGAGCTTGGCGAATTCAATGGTTTCTTCACTGGTTAGGTCCAGCTCACGAATGATGCGTTGATGCCAATAGGAAGCCCAGCCTTCGTTCATGATTTTAGTCTCTATTTGTGGCCAGAAGTAAAGCATTTCATCGCGAAGCATAGATAGAATATCACGCTGCCAATCTTGAAGCGTAGGGGAGTATTCCTCAATGAACCAGATTACATCTTTTTCGGGTCTTGGTGGGAAGCGTTTAGCATCTAATGCTTGGGATTGTGCTGCTGATTCAGCAGCAGCTGTCCGATCAGGATCTAGATTCCATAAATCATCATACTGCGAGGCAGGGATGTTCCATTCTGAGCGTTGACTGTCCTTTTGTACCATTTCGATATAGCGTTTCTTATCTAGCTGATAGGGTTTTATAAGTGTTGGATCGACGTGCTCTTGTATAGCTAGTATGGCATCAATAAACTTCTCAACAGCCTCAGTGCCATGATCCATTTCATATTGATGAATACGATCTGCAGTCGCTGACATGCTTTCGACCATATTCCGATTCGTCACCCCAAAACGAGCATTATTCTTGAAAAAATCACAGTGAGCAAGAACGTGAGCAACAATAAGCTTGTTTTGAATTAAAGAGTTACCATCAAGAAGAAAAGCATAACAAGGGTTAGAGTTAATGACGATTTCATAAATTTTGCTCAATCCGAAATCATACTGTAATTTCATTTTATTAAAGCTTTTATCGAAGGATAATAAATATGATAAGTCAAGAAACTACAAGAGCAAGCAAGGTAACCGAGAACTGCATGACATTTTCAAGAGCCTTGCGATCCGACAAATAGCCGTTACACGCACCAAGAAAGAACCAAGGAATCCACATTTTCATGCCCATTATGAGCAAAGACTAGCAGAGGTAAAACAAAGCAGCAAGCAATTGTTTGCATTATGCGTAAACTGGTAAATAATATTTACGCTATGATGAAAAACAAATCCGTTTACGTGATGCCGACCTCACCGATAAAGCAAGCAGGATGATATAATTGGCGGTAATTGGATTGACATTCCAGTTGCGACCTTTTTTATTCTAAGTTCCGTTTTATTAACTAGGATACGTATGAAGGGGAATTGACGAATCCTTTAAGTCAGAATCTTTATTCGTATGTTCAAAATAATCCTTTGATTTATTCTGATCCGAGTGGGCATGATGCAATGATAATTACGAATCCTAGTCTAGCCAATGTAGTTAATCAAAATGAAACTGCTCCAGATGACGAAGACTCTGGAAGTTCATCTGGTTCACGAACTCTGTTTTCATGATTTTGTAGGTGGCTACTGCTACAGCATTGTCGTATGGACAGCCTTTCGCACGTAGAGATCGACCGATTTCAAACGTCCCCAGAAGCTCGTCTATCTTTTGATTTTTAAACTCGCTGCCGCTGTCCGTATGAAACCACTGAATCTGACGTAAATCGCCCTGGACGCTCGAAAAGGCACGAGAAATCAGAGCAGCGTCTTTATTCGGACCTGCACTGTGGCCAATGATCTCTCGAATGAACAAGTCGAGCAGCACACATATGTAATGCCAAAGGTTCTGAACCTTCACATAAGTCAGATCGCTGACAACGGAGCGCTTTGCTTCCTCCTGCTCGAACTCACGGTCCAGACTACAAGCCCTTATTTTTTCTGTCCAACTAAATGTAGACGATCCAGATTTGATTTAAAATGAAAAAGACTGCAGTCATATTGGCTGCAGTCTTTTATTTACTTAAAGATATTTCTCTTGATTGTTGTTGATATATGCCCGCGTTTTATCGAGTATATCGGTTGTTTACCCTGATTCAAATTCAAGCCAATCTAATGGAATTTAAGGATTCATATTGCCACGTGCAACATTTCCGATTACAACGATGAATAACACATTTCGCTGTTCGACCAGCATGGAAGGTTTTGGGAAACTAAACCGGTGGATGATTGAGTTACAGCAGAAACACCTGGGTATGCTTCGTACATTGATGTCTTTTGTTATAGAAGAGATATACGTTCTAGTAAAATGATAGAAAATGATCTCGCTTCAGTTAGGAGCAGTCTTTTTGTCTATTCAGATGGGCCAAGTTAACTGGCTGGTGATGATCATGATTTACAGAAAGGGATTTACGATGAGAAGAAAGTGCTTGCTCAGGTGGAGGTCACCTATGATGACGGTGTTGTAGAGATATTAGCGGCAACAGACGAATGTTGAGAGCTGACTGACAGTCCGATTTCTTTTAATAACTGGTATGGTGGCGAAGATTATGATGTCATGTCAGAATTGGATGGCTGGGACCTATCGGACATGGTCCGATAGGCTGAAACGATGCGATCTTCACATTGGGAACAAGATCAGATTTTAACGTTACTAGCCTTGTGAATATCATAACAAATGTTTGTTTTGTTATTTAAAAATTATATTGCATAACATATGTTATTTGTGTTATGTTCTTGATAACGAATAAAACTGTGTTTAATCCTTCTAAGATGCCTGAAATAGAAATGCGACGAAGTTTAGCTCTCTAATTACCGTTAAATGGTTAAGATGAGTTGTGTTATTGTAAGCGCTTTATAATTTGAGAGGATGGAGATGGCTATTCGAAAGCTAAGAAAGCAGTTCTATCTAATATGATGTAGGAATATGCAAGCGGAGCGGTATGAAGGGGGTGATTCGCAAGAAAAAATAGTAAAATATTTTTCTACTATCATCCAGATTAAGCATTAAGGAAGCAAGGCAAAATATAAAAATAGTTGGAGGGATTTAGATATTATGATAATCAAGAAACTAAGAATGACGTTTATGGTTGCCATTATTTTGGCTTTAATTGTTCCATTTATCGCCAGTGAGAAAACCCATGCAGCTAACGGATTTTATGTAAGCGGTACCAATTTGAAAGATGCCAACGGCAATAATTTTGTCATACGTGGTGTCAATAATCCTCACGCTTGGTTCGATACACAAGCTTATAATGCACTAAGCACAATTAGCTCCAAAAAAGTGAATGCTGTCCGAATCGTATGGTCGACCAGCGGCTCGGCATCGCGTTTACAGCAAATTATTGATCGCTGCAAGGAGCTAGGAATGATTGCAATCGTTGAATTGCATGATGTTACAGGCTCTAACAGCGCATCCGGTTTAAATGACATGGCCAATTACTTTGCCAGCAGTGCAGTGAAATCTATTTTGACGAGCAATGAAAAATATGTGTTGGTTAATATCGCTAATGAATGGGGGGATCACAGTCTCTCGGACATCGCATGGCGAGAGGCTTATAAAACAGCAATTTCGACGATTCGAAATGCGGGCATTCATAATACAATTATTGTTGACGGTTCGGGTTGGGGACAAAATGCTTCACCTATAAAAGCATACGGCAATGCGCTTCTTGCGCATGACCCGGATCATAACATCATGTTCTCCATTCATATGTACGGTTCATGGAACGATTCCAGTAAAATTGGGACCGAACTTCAAGCGATCAAAAATTTAGGATTGGCTGTCATGATAGGGGAGTTTGGTTATAACTACAATAACGGAAACAATAATCTTGGCAGTCAGGTCAATGCTCAAGAGATTATGAATCAGAGCCAAGCTAAAGGAATTGGTTACATGGCTTGGTCATGGACAGGGAATGATTCGGGTAATGCTTGGTTGGATATGACGACTAGTGATTGGCAAACGCTTACAACTTGGGGAAATCTTATTATTAACGGAACAAATGGAATTTGGGCCACATCCGTAAAGGCAACTGTATTTAATGGAAACAGCTCGGCCTTATATGATTTTGAAAGCGGTAATACGCAGGGGTGGACGGCCTTAAACGTTACTGGCGGTCCTTGGTCGGTTACCGAATGGGCTGCAACTGGGAGCAGCTCATTAAAGGCTGATGTCACGCTCGGTGGTGGTCAATTTACGCTGCAATATACAGGTTCAAACAATTTCATCGGTAAGTCCGCGATTTCTGCTAAAGTGAAGCATGCTGCTTGGGGAAGTGTAGGAAGCGGTCTGCAGGCGAAGCTGTTCATTAAGACGGGATCCAGCTATACTTGGTACGATTCTGGAACTGTGAATATAAATGCAACGGGGACATCAACACTCTCTTTAAGTCTTTCCGGAGTATCCAATTTAGGCGATGTGAGAGAAATAGGCGTTCAGTTTCTGTCACCTACGAACTCCAGCGGAACATCTGCCGTTTTTGTGGATAGCGTAGTGTTGCAATAACGATTCTCTCGTTACCTAATCTGTGAGATAAAGCGAGGCTGGCTGATTCTCTATTTTTGATTGAATGGAATTGGCTGACGGAGAGTTGAGAAACATCAAAAGAGAAGGTTTAGCTTTAAGGCGTAAAAGCTTTAAAGATAAACCTTCTTTAATATGCTTTAATTTCTTACCATAACCTCTGCTTGAATAAGTATTTTCTCATAGCTTGTGGTGGGATTGAGCAGGCGCCAAAGCATTTGATCAACAGCCCGTTTTCCTAGCAGCTCCTTATCGACATTTACGGTTGCCAAAAATGGTATTTGCGGATGCGTATTATCGAAGCCTGTAAAAACAAGATTTTCAGGTATCTCCATACCCATATCCCTCAAGGTATCCAATGCGAATAATGCAAATGTATCATTGGCGCAGACGAACACCTCAGGCAAGCCATGCTCTAAGACAGCAGCCTTAAACGTATCATGGAAAGTATCAATCTCTGGTCCCTTTAGCGAGGGGATCTGTTTTAATTCGATATCATGGTCTTCAAGAGAAGAGTGGAATCCAAGATACCGTTCGTAAAAACTTTGTGCGTCTCTGATGTTACCTATAAACTGATAGCTTTTGTATCCTTTTGAAATAACGGAACTCATAATCTCTCTCATGCTGGATAGGTTATCCGTGAAAATAGAATCGCAATAAAATTTTGGATCATAATGATCCACCATCACGACTGGAATGCCTAATCTTTTGATGTCTAACAAAACAGGCGTGGAAATTGATCCGACAGTTATTATTCCCATGATTGCTTCGGGATTTAACAGAGAAAACATGGAGTCGTCCGTTGGCTCAGTTAAGGTTAAAATGTTCATGCCTTTCTGATTGAGCCTTAGGGATATGCCGTTAAAAATCGGACCCCAATATAACGAATCAGTATTCTGATACCGCACATTCGGAAAAAGCACAAGAATCGTACCTGACCAACTCCGCGATTCAATGTCCAGAAGTTCTTTTGGAACGGGTGCGGCCTGTGTATCCTTAAAAAAACCGAGCTGCCCTGCCGCTCTTAATATAAGCTCTCTTGTTTGCGGGCTTACGCCTGATTTTCCGGATAATCCTCTAGAAACCGCGAATTTTGAAAGCCCCGTATAATCAGCAATAGATTGGATAGTTACTTTACGCCTCATGATTGTCATCCTATCTTATTTTGTTTTCGTAGTTTGTAAGATTATTTCCTCATCAAGGAATCATTCATCTTATTTCATTAATGAAATTTTATATTTTGTTATTTTGTTATTTGATCTAATATAACGGGTTTTTTTGTAGATTACAAGCGCTCAATCGATAAAGTGTGTGCATCATAGAAACTTGGATTGTTATTTAAAATAACAAATAAAAAACAATTGACCAATTTTGTTATCGATGATACATTTGTTATGCACAAAAATAACAAAACAAAATAACAAAACAAAACAAAAATGAGGTGATTGCTTGTTGGATTTGAGGTGAAATTTTTTTTGTATGTTTTGCAAGCGCTTTAAAATGGAAGTGATTACTTTATACCAACTGATGAATGTAAAAAACGGGAGGTTCGGTCATGAGAAAAATACAAGGGTTATCTATCTTAGTGTTATGTTTCATGCTTATTCTTACAGCTTGCAGCGGTGAGAACGGCGGAAATAAAGGAACGAATAACGAACCAAAAGAAAGCGCTGTCACAGATGCAACAGCAGCTCCTGAGGAAGCAAATGCGACGCCGGAGCCAGTGGATATGGGTGGCCGCGTGATCAGAATCGCAGCATGGTGGGATTTGAAGCCAGCTGGAACAACAACCTCTGAGAAAGAGCGACTAGCAAAGATTGAAGAAGTAGAGAAAAAATATAACGTTAAAATTGAATTCGTAAACGTTCCTTTTGAAGAATACATGCCTAAATTCACGGCTACCGTTTTGACAGGTGAACCGTTTGCCGACATCGTTCAAATGGAATATAAAGCAGCACTGCCTGCAGTTTTGAAAGGCCAACTGCTTCCGATTAGTGAATATACGACAACGGCTAATAATATCAACAATGAAGCAAATCTAATGGCGAAAGCTCCTCCAATTGCCGGCGAGGTTTATGCATTCGATAACCCGGGCGCAGGAGGAACAGCTATGCACTACAATCGGGATTTGTTCAAGAAGCTTGGGCTTCCAGATCTTCAAGAACTATACACAGGCGGGCTTTGGAACTGGGATAAGTTTTTAGAGATCGCTAAGCTGGCGACAAAGGATACAGACAATGACGGTAAAAATGACGTGTATGGTTTTTCCGGCTGGTCAACTGATATTTTTCGTAACTTCACTGCCGCAAACGGAGGGAAAATCGTTGACGAGGCGACTGGCGTTCAAGGCTTGACAGATCCAAAAACGATTGAAGCGGCTGAATTTATAAACCGTTTATACAATACGGAAAACGTTGTTAAAGTAAAAACTGGCGACAGAATGAATTATGAAGAATTTAATACTTTTAAAGACGGCGACGTAGCAATGTTCCAAGCCCCGGCTTGGAATATCGGCGAATTAACCTTTGATATCGGCGTTGTGCCTATTCCAAACGGTCCGCAAGGAAGTCCGGAAGTAACCTTTGCTAACCCAGGTCAAGCCGCGAAGTTTATTCCGAAAGGCGTTAAGGATGCGCAGTTGGTTTACCAAATTTATGAAGAAACATTTGACATCACTCAAACGGAAGAGTTCCCTAGCCAAGAGTGGCTGGAGGGTCTCTACAATCATGAGGAAGACGTAGCCATGCAGCGAGATCATATTACAGGCACTGGGCAAATTTTGCTGGACGACGCTTATCCTGAATTTCCTACCGGAAAGTTTCTTACCGATATTCTTGTGAATAGTCAATCGGTTACTGCGACTGCAGAGAAATATAAGCCGGAAGCAGAAGCTTCCATAGCCAAGCTTGGCAAGTAAACATACGCACCGATTTTAATATACAGGCGGGGGATGTCGATGTAACCTCCCCCGCTAGTATGATCACGCAGAAAATAAATGATTGAAGATATAGGTCATATTTCACCATAAGACGTAAGCTTCCCCGCCTAAGGACGGAGAAACCGTTTACGCTTGTAAGGAGGACTTCTCGTGATTAGCAATTTGCGGCTAACCTATGTGGCAAGGAAGATAGTCCCTTTTGTTTTGGCGGTATTCATTGCACTTCCTTTAGTACCTAAGGTACATGCAGTCGGAAGTCCGAATCTTGCTTTAACGGAGGATACAGTCAGCACTGAATCTAACAAAAAATCGTCCTATAATGAGCAAAAATATCATGATTATTTATCGCAATATGAAGCGGCTGCGAGACCAGAACGAGAGATTATATTGGAAGCAGCAAAATATTCCAGTGTGCAAGGGACTGAATTTAAGAAGCTTGAAGATTTCGAGGGGATGGACGGAACCTCCCTATTAACAGGGGAATCAGGCTCAGTGGAATGGTCTTTCGATGTGCATGAAGCGGGTTTATATCATTTGTCCTTGCTCTATTATCCTATTGAAGGGAAAAGTTCGGCTATCGAACGGGATTTGAGCATTGATGGAGAACGCCCTTTCAGGGAAGCTGCCTTCTTACAGTTTGACCGTATTTGGAATAATCAGAAGTCTGAGGTTGTACGAGACAACCAAGGCAACGAACTAAGACCAAAGCAAGTAGAAAAGCCAAGATGGAGCGTAAAGTCGTTTCAAGATTCAGACGGATATGAGAACGAGCCATTCCTATTTTATTTTTCGCAGGGCAAACATACGATTGCGCTTGAATCGACAAGGGAACCGATGGTAGTTAAGCACTTGAAATTATTTCAACAGCCTTCGCCATTAACCTACGATCAAGTGCTTCAACAATTTGAAGCGAAGGGCATGAAGGCGACGGAGGGCCAATTGATAACGGTTGAAGGGGAAGCCTCGATTGCGAAATCGTCGCCAACCTTATATCCTCTCAGCGAACGTTCAAGTGCTGCTGTAACCCCGTATAGCGCTTCGAAAATAAAAATCAATACCATCGGCGGCCTAAATTGGCGTCTTCCGGGCCAATGGATGGAATGGGAAATCGACGTTCCTGAAACCGGGTTTTACAATATTGCATTTAAGACACAACAGAATTACGTCAGAGGCATTTACTCGACTCGAAGATTGACCATCGACGGCGAAATTCCTTTTAAGGAAATGGAAAAGGTTGCCTTCCGCTATAAAAGCGCTTATCGGCTTGATGTGATGGGCGGCGATTCTCCCTATATGTATCGTTTGGAAAAAGGCAAACATACGCTCAGTCTCGAGGTTAGCCTTGGCGAATTCGCGCCATTAATCCGAGAAGTCGAAGGCAGTCTTTATAATCTGAATGAAATGTATCGCAAAATATTGATGATTACAGGAACGAAACCAGATGAATACCGAGATTATCAGATAGACAAAAAAATTCCTGACTTGCTTAAGGTATTTGATGAAGAAAGTATACGTCTTAAAGACATTGCCAAACAGCTTGTCAAATTATCCGGACAATCCAGTGACCAAGAAGCCCTTCTCAAAACGATGGCTGTTCAATTGGATGAAATGATTGAAAAGCCGGAGACGGTTCCGAGAAGGCTCGGGGCTTACAAAACAAATACTGGCGGACTTGGCACATGGGTTCAGCAGGCAAGGCAGCAGCCGCTTGAGATCGATTCGATTTATGTAGCATCACCTGGAAAAAAGTGGCCGAAGAAAGGAATGGGCTTTACTTCTAAGTTGAAGCATCAGACATCGACTTTCATATCCTCGTTCTTCACCGATTACAACCAGATTGGAAATATTTCTGAAAATGACGAGCAAAAATCGATTACGGTTTGGATTGGAAGCGGACGAGATCAAGCCAACACCATGAAGGCCATGATTGATGAAAATTTCACTTCGGTGACGGGCATCAATGTCAATCTCAAGCTTGTTAACATGGGTACTCTTCTGCCTGCTACTTTGGCGAATCAAGGTCCTGATATCGCAATGCAAATCGAAAATGATTTGCCGGTCAATTTTGCGATGCGCAACGCTTCAGCCGATTTGACTCAGTTTGCCGATTTCGAAGAAGTAAAAGAACGGTTCCGTTCTAGCGCTATCGTTCCTTACAGCTATGATGGCGGTGTTTACGCATTGCCGGAAACACAAACATTCAACATGCTCTTTTACCGCAAGGACGTGCTTGACGAGCTGGAATTAGATATCCCCCAAACCTGGGATGACGTGTCTAACCTACTTGCCGTGCTTAGTAAAAACCATATGCAATTCGGTTTGCCCGTCGTCGCGCAGGCTGCTGTGCAGGGGCAAAATATTCCGCCTAACTCGATGTACGCAACGCTGTTGTTTCAAAACGGAGGGGAGCTTTACCGCAACGGAGGCAAAGAATCCGATCTCGATTCACGGATTGGAATTGAAACGTTCAAGCAATGGACCGAATTTTATACGGATTACAAATTGGAGCGTGAGTATGATTTCTCGAATCGCTTCCGTACAGGCCAGATGCCGATTGGGATCGCGGATTATACCACGTATAACCAGCTTTCCGTATTCGCACCTGAGATTCGCGGCATGTGGGGCTTCGCGCCCATACCGGGAACCATTCAACAGGACGGCTCCATTCATCGCGATGTTCCAAGCGGCGGAAGCGCGGTTGTCATGATGAAAAAAGCCAAAGACAAGGATGCGGCATGGGAGTTCATGAAATGGTGGACAAGCGAAGCGACGCAAACAGTGTTTGGACGGGAAATGGAAGGTTTAATGGGCGCCGCTGCGCGTTATCCGACAGCGAACATTAAAGCTTTAGACAGCTTGCCATGGCCTGTGGACGACTATGAGAATTTGAAATCGCAATTTGAATGGGTACAAGGCGTTCCGGAAGTGCCAGGCGGTTATTTTACGGGGCGGCATCTATTTAATGCCTTTTATAAAACGGTAGTCGGGCAAGTGGAAGCTCGCGAATCCATTATGGACTATGTCCAATATATGCAGGATGAGATCAGCACGAAACGGAAAGAGTTCGGGTTACCGCAATAATGAGGGGAGGGTCAAGCATGCAAAATTGGTGGAACCTGAAGTTGCGGGAAGTGAAAGCCAATAAGCATTCCTATGTTTTGCTGGCGCCGTATATGGTGTTGTTCGCCTTGTTTACCGTGCTTCCGGTTTTGGTGTCGGTCGTACTTAGCTTTACATACTTCAATATGCTCGAGTTTCCAAGATTTGTAGGATGGCAAAATTATACGCGATTATTTTTAGACGATGACGTGTTTCTCATTGCAGTGAAGAACACGCTGCTGTTCGCCGTCATTACCGGCCCTATTAGTTATATCGCTTGTTTTGTTTTTGCATGGATTATTAATGAACTGTCACCGAAGCTCAGAGCGGTCATGACGCTAGTATTTTATGCGCCGTCCATTTCGGGGAACGTCTATTTCATATGGCTCATGATCTTCTCCGGTGACCGTTATGGCATTGCGAACGGAATTTTGCTCAAATTTGGCTTTATCCTAGAGCCGCTGCAGTGGCTGAAAACCGAGGATTATATATTGCCGATCATTATCCTCGTCCAACTGTGGCTCAGCTTAGGAACAGGCTTCCTTGCTTTTATTGCCGGACTGCAAACGGTCGATAGAACGTTGTACGAGGCGGGGGCTGTAGACGGCGTTAGAAACCGTTGGCAAGAGCTTTGGTTCATCACATTGCCTTCGATGCGTCCGCAGCTCATGTTCGGAGCTGTCATTCAGATTACGACCGCCTTTGCGGTTGCAGACGTTTCAATAGCTCTCGCAGGTTTTCCTAGCGTGAACTACGCGGCCGAAACGATTGTTACTCATTTGATCGATTTCGGAACTACCCGTTTTGAGATGGGTTACGCTTCTGCCATCGCATCTGTCTTATTCATGATTATGGTGGGGTCGAATCTCATCGTTCAAAAACTTCTTCGCAGGGTAGGTGAATGAGTACATGAACTTCACTTTTCGAATCCCGAGAAAACGGGTCAATCGATCGTTTTGGGGCAGCTTCTCGTTATTCGTTTTACTGACTGCGTTTGGAGCATTTATGGTCGTGCCGCTTATCTATGCGGTCAACAATGCGTTCAAACCTTTGGATGAAATTTTTATGTTCCCTCCAACACTATTTGTCCGCAATCCGACTATGAATAATTTCATTGACTTATTCGGGTTGTTGGGCAATTCCTGGGTTCCGTTCTCGCGGTACATTTTCAACACCTTTTTTATAACGGGAATAGGAATAATCGGTCATGTCCTGCTTGCATCGGCTGCCGCTTATCCGCTTGCCAAGCATAAGTTTCCAGGTAAAAGCTTTATGTTCAGCATCGTAGTTCTATCACTGATGTTTACGCCAGCAGTTACTGCTATACCAAACTATATGATTATGTCGTGGTTAGGTCTGATTGACACCTATTGGGCAGTCATCATACCCGCATTCGCTTATTCACTTGGTCTGTATTTAATGAAGCAATTTATGGAACAAATTCCCGATGTGCTGCTTGAAGCGGCTAAGATCGACGGAGCGAGCGAATACCGCATTTTCTGGACCATTGTCATGCCAAATGTAAAACCGGCATGGTTGACGCTTATTATTTTGCTGTTCCAGATCCTTTGGGGCAGCGATGGCAATGGTTTCATTTACAGCGAGCAGCTTAAGTCGCTCCACTTTGCCGCTAACCAGGTTGTAGCTGGAGGCATTGCCCGTGCAGGAGCAGCAGCAGCGGTAGCGCTTATTCTAATGAGCGTTCCAATTACGCTGTTTGTTTTCTCGCAAAGCAGAATCATCGAAACGATGGCTACTTCTGGAATGAAAGATTAAAGGGGGAAACGCACATGTCAGCGAAAAAATGGTTTCTCGTCTTCGCGGCGGCTTCCCTATTGCTCATTCAAGCTGCGCCTTCACCGGCGTCCGCTGCGTCGACGCCATACGAGAGCTACAATTATAACTTTTGGGAAGAAGCGGTTCCGGCTCCTGCGGCATATGTACCTAAACTTTCGATTTCCGGAGCAGACATTGGCATAGGCGACTTTGTGGAGCCAAGCGATATGGTTGTCTCTTCAAGCGGCATGATCTATGTCGTTGACAGCGGCAACGCTCGCATCGTCAGCTTAAACGACCAGTGGAAGCTTCAGCACTTGTTTAACGGGTACGAGAAAGACGGGGAAACGGTAGCTTTTAAAAATCCATCGGGGCTGTTTGTTGATGAAGAGGAAAATCTTTATATTGCAGATACGGATAATGGCCGAATAGTCGTGCTTTCGAAAGATGGAAATCTGATAAAAACCATTGAGCAGCCTGCGTCCGATGTTTTACCGAAGGATTTTAAATTCATCCCGTTAAAGGTGACGGTCGACCGAGCCAAAAGGATCTACGTCGTAGCCAAAGGCATTTACGAAGGCATTATGCAGTTCGATGAAAAAGGCCAATTTATCGGCTATGTCGGTACAAATAAAGTTCAGCGCGACTATACGGAAGTATTTTGGCGCTTGCTTTCGACCAAAGCGCAGAAAGCGCAAATGGTGCTGTTCATCCCAACAGAATTTTCGAATATTGACATTGATGCAAAAGGTTTTGTGTACGCAACAAATATTGATCCTGATTCCAAGGAACCGGTTAAAAGGCTTAACCCTTCAGGTGAAGACGTGCTGAAGCGGTTTGGCTACTTCGATGTCGTTGGCGATATTCGCTACCGTATTGCCGTAGGCCCATCGAAGTTGATCGATGTAAAGGTGATTGGGAACGGCATGTACAGCGTTCTTGACGCTAATCAAGGTAAAGTCTTCACCTATAATGACGAGGGCGATTTGCTCTATGTATACGGAGGTAAAGGAAATCAGAAAGGTACCTTTAAAATTCCGGTAGCTGTCGAGCATTTGGGCGAAAATCAGCTTGTACTTGATCGCGGCAAAAGCAATATCGTTGTCTTTGAACCGACGAAGTTTGGTTCCAGCGTAAATAAGGCTGTGAAGCTGCACTATAATGGCGAAGATAAGCAGGCAGTACCGATTTGGCAAGAGGTTCTGCGATTAAACAGCAACTATGATATTGCCTATATAGGCATAGGCAAATCTCTGCTAATGGATAAGAAGAACGGAGAGGCGCTGAAATATTTCAAGCTCGGCATGGATCGGGACAGTTATTCTGTTGCGTACAAAAGGTATCGCAGGGAAGTTATGAAGGAGCATTTTGGAACATTCCTGACCGTACTGTTGGTCTTAGCAGCAGTATGGCTGGCGTTCAGATTGGTAAACTTTCGCAGGCAAAAGAGGAAGCTTACGATTTCGAATTTCGCTTCGCAAACCCTTAAGGAGGGCAAAACGCTATGAAGCAGGATTTCATCACGTTTCCGCTGCATGTCATCGTCCATCCGTTCGACGGCTTTTGGGATATGAAGTATGACAGCAAAGGAAAAGTAAAGGTTGCCATGACTTTTTTGCTGCTTGTTATCATTGCCGTTATTTTGAGAAATCAGTTTGCTGGGTTTCTCGTCAACTATAACGATCCGCGTTATTTGAATAGCTTGACGCAGCTGGTAACGATCGTATTTCCATTCTTTCTGTGGTGCATATCCAATTGGGCGATAACCACATTGATGGATGGAGAAGGAAAGTTTAAGGAAATTTTGATGGCAACAGGGTATGCGTTAATTCCACTCGTGATTATATACGTACCTATGACAATTGCCAGCCGTTTTATGGTTAAGGAAGAAACGGCTTTTTATTATTTGATGATGACGTTATCAACCATATGGTTTCTAGTGCTGCTTTTTGTGGGGACGATGACCGTGCATCAATATTCAGCTTTTAAAACGATTATAACGATGGCGCTGACTGTCATTGTCATGGGAATCATCGTATTTCTAGGTACGCTGGTGTTAAGCATGCTCCAGCAAATGGCGGATTTTTTCATTAACATTTATCGAGAACTCATTTTCCGTACGTAAAGGAGGCCGCATCCGTGAAAAATCGTAAAATGCTGGTTGCGGTGTTGGCCTGTACCGCAGCCATTTGCATTGCCGTCATCTCCGCCATATGGTTTGCGAGTCGTGGAGTTAAAGCCGTTGAAGCAGCCGCTTATATGAAAGTGACAACCGAATTAGAGACAGGAAGCGCGATAAAGGCATTGCCGGATTCATCACAAGGATTACCGGGAATGAAGCTTGTGGCGGACAACTCTGAATTATCGTTGTATTATAACGCCGAAACGACGGAGGTAGCCGTAAGGGATAAGCAGCAAGGCCAGGTTTGGTATAGCAATCCGCCTAATCGGAGTAAGGATACTATCGCTTCAGGCTTTGAGAAAGAGATATTATCATCACAGGTAACTGTTTTATTCCGTGACGCGGTTGGCACATTGGATACCTTCACCAACTTCTCACAAAGCATCGGGAATAAGCAGTTTACGGCCGAAAGCATCGAGAACGGGATTCGTATTACGTATACGATTGGCGATACTTCAATCGGCGTAGATGCTTTGCCGAAATATATAAGCAAAGCCAGAATGGAAGAGAAGGTACTCTCCAAACTTGATAAAACAACGGCCAAATATGTCGGGCTTCGCTATTATCCGAAAGAGGATAATCCGGATATTTTAGAACGTCTGGACGCGCAGGTGTCCATGCAGCTCGTGCTTAACAAAATGACGGCTGCTTTTGCGAAGGCGGGCTATACCGAGGAAGATCTTGCTTTTGACAATCAGGAAAATGGAGGGGCAAGCGCAGGCGGATCGTCCAAGCCAAATTTCGTTATTCCTTTAGAATACCGTATTGACGGCGGTTCATTGGTTGCATCCGTTCCGGTCAATCAAGTAAAAGAAAGCGGCGAATATCAAATTCGCAGCATAGAACTGCTTAACTTTTTTGGAGCGGCGGATAATGAGAATGAAGGCTACATGTTCGTGCCGGACGGAACGGGCAGTCTGATTCATTTGAACAACGGTAAAGTGAAGGAAGAGCAATACGTGCAGAAGGTGTATGGCTTTGATCCGAACGATAACAGTTTCAGGCGCGGCCAAGTGAGCGAGAGCGCCCGAATGCCTGTGTTCGGAATGAAGGCAGGCAGCGCAGCATGGTTTGCCGTTATTGAGGAAGGCGATGCGGTCGCCAGCATATCGGCAGATATTAGCGGCAAAAAAAATTCCTACAATTATATTCATAGCAGCTATTCGCTGCGCGGTGAGGACGAGCTGGAACTTTATACGGGTTCTACCATCCAAGAGATCCAACTTCTGAATGAAGAAATTTATAAGGGCGATATTCAAATCCGCTATAGTTTTCTCTCTGGTGTCAAGGCGAGCTATTCGGGAATGGCAGAGCTTTACCGTGACAGGCTCGTTGAAGAGGAGAAGCTCCAGCCAATAAAGGAAGATCAAAAAATTCCTTTTTATCTGGATATTCTCGGAGCCGTCGACAAAAGAAAGTCGTTTCTTGGCGTTCCTTACAGTTCCGTCATTTCGATGACCTCCTTTGAGCAAGCCTCGCAAATGGCTGAGCAATTGAAAGCTGACGGAATCGATCGGCTGATGATGCGGTATACAGGCTGGTTCGGCAACGGCGTCAATCATCAAACGCCTGTTAAGCTGAACGTAGACCGCGAGCTTGGGAGCAAATCGGATTTCATTGATTTATCGAAGCAGCTGGATCAGTCAGGCGGGATGTTGTTCCCGGATGTCGCTTTCCAACAAATTTATCATGATGACGGCGGGTTTGCGCCTTCCTCCGATGCTTCAAGATTCGTTACGCGCGAAGAAGCGGAGCTATATCCATTCAATAGGGCGCTGAGCCGAATGGACATGATGCTGGGCTCTTACTATTTGTTATCGCCGGCAAAGCTTCCTTATTACGTAAATACTTTTATGAATAAGTATGAATCGTTTGGCATGCAAGGATTAGCGCTTCGCGACCTTGGCAGCTTGCTAAGCTCTGATTATCGCTCAAGCAGAGTGATTCAACGCGAAACGGCCAAAAAAATCGTGGAGGAACAGCTTGGAAACATCGAAGAGCGTGTTGATCAGGTGATGCTTTCCGGAGGTAATGCTTATGCTTGGCCATTTGCAGATCATTTGATTCATGTGCCGACGGGATCGAGCGGGTTCGTCATAACGGATGAGGAAGTTCCTTTTTACCAAATGGTCATTCACGGTTATTTGGACTATTCCGGAGCTGCGGTTAATCTGGATGACGAACAGGATTTGCAGCGTCAGCTGCTGCGGTCTATAGAGCTTGGCTCGGCACCGCATTTTGCATGGAGTTATGAATCGTCTTCGAAATTGAAATTCACTCATTTTGATAGGATGTTCTCTACCTATTACAAAGATTGGTACGAGCAAGCGGTGTCGATGTACAAGGAAGTGAATGACGTCCTCTCCGGAGTAGAAGCCGTACAAATGGTAAACCATATTCGCCATCAAGAAGGCGTGGTTGAGGTGCAATACAGCAATGGGCAATCGATTATCATTAATTACACCGACAAAAAAGCCATCGTTAATGGCAATACGGTCGAAGCTCAAAACTATTGGGTAGGGAGTGAACGTTCATGAACGGATATAAGCTAGCTTTACGGCATAAGCGCTCACTTCTAGGTTTGGCATTTATATTCCCATGGTTGCTTGGGTTCGTATTCATGTTCGCGACGCCGCTGTTCCAATCCATCCGATTTAGCTTCAGCAAATTAACGGTAAATCCAAGCGGGTTTATGCTGGAGCCGGTTGGGTGGGCCAACTTTAAAGAAGCCTTGTTCGTGGATGCTACCTTTAATCGGATATTGACGCAATCGGTTTCGGAAATGGTGCTAAACGTGCCGATGATTTTATTTTTCAGCCTTTTCTCAGCTACGCTTCTAAATCAGAAGTTCCGGGGCAGAGTACTCGCGCGAGCCATATTTTTTCTGCCGGTGATACTCGCTTCCAATGCGATATCGGCAGCCGAGACGGCGGGATTAATCAATTTGGTAGGCGATTCAACCGTCGTCAATGAAATGGGCGAGACCTCTTCTACGTACAATATCATGTCCATGGTCATGATCCTTAGCGATATCGGGCTGCCGCTTTCTTTCGTTGATTATATTGTTCAAGCCATTACAAGAATATATGACATTATTACGAGCTCGGGCGTTCAAATTCTTATTTTCCTAGCTGCTCTGCAATCTGTTCCAGGAGCGATGTATGAGGTTGCCAAGATGGAAGGGGCAACGGCATACGAATCGTTTTGGAAAATTACATTCCCGTTAGTTAGTCCGCTAATCCTGACGAATGTCATCTATACGATTATTGATTCATTTACGGGCAGCGCAGTGACCGATATGATTTTCTCCACAGCGTTCACGACGCAAAATTTCGGGCTCAGTGCTGCAATGTCTTGGATATATACGATAATCATAAGCGTCATTTTGGTCATAATCGGCGTGCTGCTATCGAGAAGAGTACATTACAATTGAGTTAAAAGCAAAGGAGGAAGCTGCATATGGAGGCATCACAAGCTGTTCGCACCGAGGACAATAAATATCGGCTGCTGAAAATAAAAAATAAGACGATCGATACCTTATACGCCATTTTTCGATATGCGCTTGTTATTGGTATATCGTTCATCATTATTTACCCACTGCTCATGAAGTTTTCTGTAGCTTTCAAAGACAAAATCGATATTTACAACCCAACGATTTACATGGTACCCGTCAACTTTACACTCGACAACATGAAGATGGCCATGGAAATTCTGAACTACTTTCCGCTTCTCGGGAATACTTTGGTATTCGTCATCGTAACCACACTACTAACCACCGCTTCCTGCGCATTGGCAGGGTACGGCTTCGCCCGTTTCTCCTTCCCGGGCAGCAACTTATTGTTTGCTTTGGTCATCCTGACGATTCTTGTTCCGACAAGCACGCTGATGGTACCGATGTATCTTCATTTTAGAAGCTTTGACATTCTTGGCGTGCTTCATTTATTTACTGGCAAGCAAGGCGTTAATTTGCTGAATACATATTGGCCTTCGATCATTACTTCGGCGACTGCGATCGGACTGAAAGCTGGATTGTTCATTTATATTTTCCGCCAGTTTTTTAAAGGGATGCCAAAGGAAATCGAGGAAGCCGCATTGATCGACGGTGCCGGCGGCGTGAAAACATTTATAAAAATCATGCTGCCAAACGCAGTGCCGCCGATAATTACGGTCGTATTGTTTTGCTTCGTTTGGCAATATAACGATACCTTTTTCACTTCCTTATTTATGAGTGAATCTGCTCTTATGCCGATTAAAATATCGACATTATCCGCCCAAGCAAATGCATTGATTCCAGGATTGATGGGTGTCATAGGCGGCGCCAACGTTAAGGCCGATCCTAACCATGTGGCGATGATTATTGACACGGGTATTTTGCTCGCCATTATTCCGCTCATCATCCTGTATTTGGTCGTTCAGCGTTATTTTGTTGAGAGTGTCGAGCGCAGCGGCATCATCGGTTAGCGCATCACTTGCTGTGCATAAAATGATAAACATAAACAGAAGACAACGAGAAAGGTGAGAAACCAGAAATGTTGAATGCAGAAAAAAAACCTCGTTTTAATGTACAGCCTAACCTTGTAAATCCGAATGCTGATGAAAATACCAAAAGGCTGATGTCGTATTTATGCGACATTTATGGAACCCGCATACTGACCGGCCAGCAAATTGGGGTAGTGTCCACACCGGAGCTTGAAATCCTGCATGAAGTGACTGGTAAATATCCAGCCGTATACGGTTTTGATTTCATGAATTATTCACCCTCGCGCACAGAGCGCGGGGCAGAATGCTCCGATACAGATATCGCCATTGATTGGTGGCAAAGCGGAGGCATCGTCACCTTTTGCTGGCATTGGAATGCGCCGAAGAATTTAATTGATTTGCCGCCGGACAGAACATGGGGAAGCGGCTTTTATACGAAAGCAACGACGTTTGACATTCAGAAGGCGATGGCTGATGAAGATTCTGAGGATTATATGCTGCTTATTAGAGATATTGATGCCATTTCCATCCAGCTGCAAAGGCTCCAGGATGCAGGGGTGCCGGTACTGTGGAGACCGCTGCATGAGGCATCGGGAGGCTGGTTTTGGTGGGGGGCGAAAGGGGCTGACCCATGCGTGCGGCTGTGGAAGCTAATGTATGAGCGAATGACGAATATGCATAAGCTGAACCATTTAATTTGGGTGTGGAACGGCCAGCATGCGGATTGGTATCCGGGGGATGACTACGTCGACATTATTGGTGAAGATATATATCCACCTGATCGAAATTACGAGTCGCAGCTCGACCGTTTTCAAACGGCTCTCTCTTATACGGCGATGAACAAAATAATTGCTTTATCCGAAAACGGGTCCATTCCAGACCCTGATCTCATGCTACGGGATCAAGCCCTTTGGGGATGGAATTGCACGTGGTACGGCACTTTTGTCTACGATACGGTGGATGGCCGCAGAGTATATGCAGAGAAGTATACGGAGCTCGACCAGCTCAATAAATTTTACCATCACCCCTTCTCCGTAACGAAGGACGAGCTGCCGGATCTTCAAAACTATCCGCTGCGGGATTAACGTATGGCGGTAGGGCTCGGTAAGGCCCTGCCGGGTTCGAATTTCGATTTTGGTTGGTAGAGGAAAAAAATGATTTTATAATGATCTGGACACTTTTAGAATCTTAGTAAAGGCATACGGATGGATGATCAATGGGTTTCTGCACGATAATGTTTAGGGGAAGCTCCTTTAATCTTTTTAAACATTTTGGAGAAGAGCAAAGGGTCATTGTAGCCGACGGAGCGGGAGATATCACCTATCGTCAGCTCAACGTTCCCCATCATTTCACATGCTTTTTGGACCCTAATACGAATTAAGTATTCTTGGATACTAGCATTCATTTGTTGTTTGAATAACGAACAAAGATAGCTTCGATTGAGTCCGATTATGCGGGCAATGTCCTCAATGGTAATTTTCTGAGCAAAGGTAGTTTCGACGATTTCCTTCACCTTTTCTACGTAAATTTCCGCGCGACTTTCCTGTTGCTCAATTGCCGTTACCGGTCCATATTCTGCAAGTAGGGACAATAATAAGTAAAGCAAACCGGTCAGTCTGGTTTCTCTCGTTTTATGATTTCCATTGGACTCGGCCATTAACTTCAAATATTTATAAATCATATCGTCTTTACCACAGTTGAGTATTGGGCATCCCCTCGTTAATCCTGCTTGCTTGAGGAGCAATTCTGCCAGTGTTCCGTCAAAACCAAACCAGCAATATGACCAAGGGCTTTTGGAATCGGCTTGATAATAAGTAATGGCAGCTGGGCATATAAGAAACCCCTGACCCTTCTGAAGCCGGTATTTGTTTCCGTCGACTTCAAAGATTCCTTCTCCGTCCAAAATATAATGAAGAAGAAAATGACTTCTTATGGCTGGCCCAAAAAAATGACTCGGAATACATTCTTCAATGCCAAATTGTGTTAAATACAATTCAGTGTGCTGTTTGCTTCGTGACAAATACTCAATCATGGTATATCCCCTTCATATTAAATTCCAAGCATTATAACATAATTAGTGAGCATCAAGCTATGTACGCAATATTAAGTATTGATATATTATTCCTGTATAGTTGACAAAGCATCTGTTAATTAGTGACAAGCTTAAAACCATATTTTATTTTGAGAACACATTAAACATTTGCTCTAAGAGGGTAGTGTTGAGAGGAGAAGTTTTATGGGCATCATTGTTCAAGAGAATACAGGGCTTTTTCACCTGCAGTCGGTCGGCATGAGTTATCTTATTCAAATTAAGGATGGATATCCTATCCATGTATATTGGGGGGGCAACCTGAAGCATCGGGAACCCATGGCGGATTTATTGATCCACACTCCCGAGAAGGCTGGATTGGATCGCTTATTCCAAGAATACCCTCAATACGGGAGCGGGGATTTTCGTAACCCGGCTTACCAAGTAGAGCTTGAGGATGGAACGCGAATTACGGAATTAAAGTACGAAGGATATAGGCTCATGAAGGGGAAGCCTTCATTAGCTGGACTTCCAGCCGTTTATGTAGAAAATGAAGCCGAAGCAGAGACTTTGGAGCTGGAGTTGAAGGATCCCTATTCGGGTCTAAAAGTTGTCCTTATCTATACTGTTTTTGTTGATCGGAATGTCATTATCCGTTCTGCGCGGTTCAGTAATGAAGGGGAAAAGAAGCTTCGACTTCTCCGTGCTTTAAGTGCAAGTGTAGACTTCCCGGATAAAGAGGACTTAGAAATCATCTATCTCACCGGAGCCTGGGCTCGAGAAGGTAATATAACCCGTAGAGCGTTACATCAAGGTGAAACTCGAATCGATAGCAAGAGAGGCATGAGCAGCCATCAATTAAACCCCTTTTACGCGTTGGTCACTCCGGAAACAACAGAAAACCATGGTGAGGCTTACGGCTTCAGCTTAGTATACAGCGGTGGATTTGAAGCGGTAGCTGAAGTGGATTCATTCGGCTCTACGCGAATTAGCATGGGAGTGAATTCCTTTGATTTCACATGGCTATTGAATCCAAGTGATAGTTTTCAAACACCGGAAGTCGTCATGGCTTACTCTAAGCAAGGGTTGGGCGAGATGTCGCGTACTTATCATCGCTTGTACCGGACAAGGTTATGCAGAGGGGAATTTCGGGATAAAGAGCGGCCGATTCTAGTCAATAACTGGGAGGCTACTTATTTTAATTTTAATGCTGAAAAGTTGTTAGCAATAGCTGAAGAGGGGGAGAAGCTAGGAATAGAGCTGTTCGTCTTGGATGACGGTTGGTTCGGCAAGAGGGATTCGGATAATTCATCTCTTGGTGATTGGTACGAGGATCGCCGAAAACTGCCAGACGGACTTGCGGATGTGGCAGAACGCATTAATCGGCTTGGGCTTAAATTCGGACTTTGGTTTGAACCCGAGATGATATCGCCGGACAGCGATCTTTACCGGGAGCATCCGGACTGGTGTCTTCATGTTCCTGGACGCAGGCGCAGCGAAGCAAGGTGGCAGCTCGTGCTGGATTATACTCGAAAGGAAGTTCGAGATTACATTTACGACTCCCTCTCAGCAATCTTCTCCAGCGTGCCTGTCTCTTATGTGAAATGGGACATGAACCGCGCTCTAACTGAAATGGGTTCCGCTTCACTGCCCTCTGAACGTCAATCGGAGACTTCCCATCGCTATGTTCTAGGATTGTACGAGCTGTTGGAACGCATCACCACGGCATATCCGAATATTCTGTTTGAGAGTTGCTCAAGTGGAGGAGGCCGCTTCGACCCTGGAATGCTCTACTACATGCCTCAAACATGGACAAGTGATAATACGGATGCTGTAGAAAGGTTAAAGATACAATACGGTACCAGCCTTGTTTACCCTGTAAGCGCAATTGGAGCTCATGTATCAGCCGTTCCTAACCACCAAGTTGGACGGATTACGCCACTTGATTTTCGAGGGAACGTCGCCATGTCTGGAAACTTTGGATATGAGCTTGATCTAACCAAATTCAGCGATGAAGAAAAAGAGATCGTCAAAAATCAAGTCATCACTTACAAGCAAATTCGTGGTTTAGTTCAAAAAGGCGATATGTATCGATTGAAGAGTCCTTTTGAAGGTAACGAATCGGCTTGGATGTTTGTATCCGAAGACAAAGAGGAAGCCGTTGTGTACTATTTCCAAGTGATGGCCGTGCCGAATGCAAGGCGAAGAACCTTGCGGCTTGATGGGCTTAACCCGGAACTTGAATACGAAGTTTGGTCAAGTGACGATGGTGAAAAGTCAAGCTATGGGGGAGACAGGCTCATGCAATTAGGACTAAACCTTGCTTATCATCAGCAAGACTATGAAAGTGGATCGTTCAGACTTAAAGCAATTAAGCTAGGGTAAGACTCTATTAAATGTTCTAGAGAACTTGCAATTGACTGATGCCCCATTTTATGAAAAGGGGCATTTTGCATGTAACGGCCGAAATGGTCTGGGAGTCAGATATTTTCTTGTTGCAGAATCTCCTTGGATGAGAGAAATATTGTACCTAGAATATACAAGAATGAAATGCTTGCATTTTTATCACGCGACCATCGACACTCCTGTTGAACATCGATAAAGGGCTGTCCCTCAAAGTATTCAGCTTTGTGAGACAGCCCTTAGCAAGATGCAAGCTACTTGATTTTATAAAGTTAGAATATCTACTCCCAGAGCGGGCAGTGTGATTTTCTGCTCTGATCTCTCGCTCGTCAACAAGCTGCGATAGGGAACGTCAAGCGTCACCTCACGTTGCTCATTCGTCAAATTGATTAGGAACAGGAAGCTTTCCTCACCCTTCGTTCGAATTGAGAGCTCGACACCTTCCGGCAGCTGGAGCTTAGGAGCCAAGCCTTTTTCCTTCAATATCCCATCGAACAGCTGATAGAAATACGATGGCTCCGGCCAAGTGCCGACATAATACACTTCACCTTCACCAAGCTTATTGACAGTGACCGCCGGCACACCTTCGTAAAAGTCGTTGTCATACCAGGCAATCGGTTCTGCTCCTCGCAGTTCCAGCAAATCACACCATTGCTTCGCAGCGAATGTCTGTCCCGCGGCGTTCCGTATTCGATGTTCGCTGTTGCCGATTGCATCATATTCACTCACGACAACACCCGCCGCTTCTGCAAGCAGCCCTGGCAGAGGCAGCATCTCACATACATTTCTCATGTTCTTCACGCCTGTCCGATTGGTGAGGACGACCGTGCCACCCCCCGCTGCGAATCGCTCCAGCCGCAGCGCTACTTCTTCACTTAACAGAAAGAGGGATGGGACAATGACCAACTTGTAGCCATCGAGCTCCTCGGTCCAGTTGATAACGTCCGTACCGACGCCCATTTTCAGAAATGCATTGTGCATAGAGGACAAGTTGTCTATATAATGCATTCCTCCTTCCGCTTGCGCCTGAAGGGAAAGCGCCGTGTGTTGATCATGCGAATGCAGAATAGCAACCTGGGTAACGATCGTCGAGTCTGCAAGCAGTTCTCCCAGCTGGTTCACCTCGCGAGTAAGCTCCGCGAACTCCCTGAACCTGCGTCCAGGAACATTGCTATGGTCGATAAGCCCATGCCAGAACTGTTCGGCTCCAACGGCAGCACTCCGCCAGCGGAAATGGACGACCATATCGGCGCCGCGGGCGATTGTCTGCCAGGAACGAGCTCGGATCAGTCCGGGATAAGGGCTGCGCTGAATTGGCATCCAGGCGCCTTGCGCTCCACTCAGCTGCTCCATTACCCAGAAATTGCGGCGCTTGATGCCGCGAACCAAGTCCAGCGTCAGCGCTCCGTTCCTCGGAAACCGATCGCCATGATCGCGATACAACTCATTCGGATAATAATCGACAGAGGCGAAGTCCAGCTCTTTGTAAAGATCATAATAGTCCAAGCTATTCGGGAATTGCCACATGTTATGCGTGACGAATTGGCCTGGACAGTTGCTGCGTATAATTTCAAGCTGCCATCCGAGCAAATAGCCTACGCTGTCCGAGCAAAACCGCTTGTACTCCAGAAGGTAAGAAGGATTCATCGGCTTACTCGTACCGAGCGGCGTCGTTACCTCGGCCCAGCTGCTGTACTCTCCGCTCCAGACGACCATGCCCCACTCCCGGTTTATTTCTTCCAGACTGGAATAACGCTTCTGCAGCCAAGCGACAAATGCACGATTGCACGTGTCGCAATGGCATTCTTGATAGTGCATCTCGTTATCGATTTGCCAGCCAATGACGGCGGGATGCTTCGCATAGCGCTGTGACATCACTTCCACAAATTTGGAGCCCAGCATTCTCAAGGAATAGCTGTTGTTGCAGCGATGTCCACGCACACCCGGCCGGATGATTTGACGTTGCTCATCCCTTGGCAGCACATCGGGATAACGAGTTGTCATCCAGTTCGGTGGCGTATTGGTAGGTGTGCATAATACGATCTCCATGCCGCGTGCGGCGAACACTTCTATAGCTGCATCTAACCATTCAAACCGATAATCACCCTCGGTAGGCTCCATTCGGCTCCAGGCGAATTCCGCGAATCGTACAACTGCAACACCCGTCTCTTGCATAAGCGCAGCATCCTTCTCCCAAAGCTCGGGAGTCCATTGCTCTGGATAATAATCAATTCCGATCTTAATCGCCATTCTATAATCTCCTTTGTCCATCAATATATTGCGATTATATGATATATTAACTGGAGTGAAAATCTTAAATAATTAATACGATATAACAATATTAAGATAACAGGAGAGTTGGTTGCATGCCTAATCCCAATCGCGCTTTTCCGGTACTTTCCGCCCGAGACAAGCTGCTCCCTTTTTATTTGCTTGGCATTGGCCTGCATCATGAACAGGAGCATATACGCCGAGACAGAGGTATTCTCGATTATCAGTGGATTCAATGCCGCAGTGGCGAGGGCAAGCTCAAGTTAAGCGAAACGGAGTATATCGTCAAGCAAGGCATGGGTATGCTGCTGTTCCCCGGCCAGAAGCACGAATACTATGCTTTGTCGGGGAACTGGGAAGTCGACTGGATTATTTTCGATGGCAGCGGGTCAGCGAGCTTGCTTGAAACAGTCGGCATTGTAGAAACAAGCGTATTTGCGCTTGCCTCGCCCGAATACCTTTTAATCCGCATGCGGGAGCTGCTGCAGGCTGCCCTTACGCCACAAGAGCAAACGTTAAGCAATTACGCCTGCTCCGCCATCCTCTATACCTTATTGACGGAAATTATTCAGCGCGTCTCTGTCGAGGGCAGCGATACCGTCGGGCAGCAGTATGAGCGGTTAAAACCAGTACTAGACTATATTGACCAGCATTATGCCGAAGAGATTGCTTTGCATACGCTCGCCGGACTGATGTGCGTCACACCGGAATACTTCTGCCATTTGTTCAAGAAGACGACAGGCATTCGCCCTATTAGTTATGTCAATCAGGTAAGGATCAACAAGAGCAAGGAACTGCTGCTCGACAATGTGCAGCACGGGATGCAGGATATTGCTCATCAAGTCGGCTTCGAATCTGCCAGCTATTATGGAGCTATCTTTAAGAAGCTGGAACGGCTGACACCTGGTGCCTTCCGCCGTAGCTATCAGAAGTCGTAACATATGTGCTGTCTAAGTGCGTACGGAGAGTAAATGTGTACTTAGTCAACTTGGAAGTAAATTCATTGGACATAAAAACGCGTTATCCATATGGGATAACGCGTTTTTATTAGGCTATCGGATGAGGCGTTCAAAGATTTTAATCACTATTAGCCAATCCACTAGTTGAAAAAACGAAGATATTAACAGGTGCCTCATGGCTGCCTGTTTTTTTGTTCTCGCACAAAGAACCAATCATTACGATGGAAATCCAATCATCGTTATATGGTTTAACTGATTGTAACCCCTTACAATTTGTAACAGAAGGAGGGATGCGACATCATGTTAGCACAATTATACAAATATCGTTGGCAGTATGTCATGATTTTACCGGCGGTTTTGCTTTTATTTCTATTTAACTATGTTCCGATGGCGGGCATTCAAATCGCATTCCGCGATTTTCAGATCGGGTCCTCGATATGGGACAGCGCGTGGGTTGGGTTCCAAAACTTCACGTTTCTGCAAGAGCCTCAGTTTTGGATCGTCGTAAAAAATACGTTGTTCATTTCGGTATTGAAATTCGTATTCGGATTTCCGGCTCCAATCGTATTGGCCATTATGATTAATGAATTGGTGAGCGCAGGCTTCAAAAGATTTGTTCAATCGGTCAGCTACTTGCCTCATTTCTTCTCATGGATCGTCGTCGCGTATATTCTACAATCCTTTCTTACGCTAGACGGCGGTTTGGCGAACGATTTGATTACGAAAATGGGCGGAGAGCCTATCTTTTTCCTAGGCTCGGAGAGCTGGTTCCGGCCAATGATCGTCTCCAGCGGTTTATGGAAAGAAGTGGGCTGGAATACGATTCTATATCTCGCGGCCATTACGGCGATCGATCCCCAGCAATATGAAGCGGCCAAGGTGGAAGGCGCGGGCAAATGGGCACAGATTCGGCATGTCACGCTGCCAGGCATGATCCCAACGGTCTCGATCGTGCTTATCCTTAGCATTCCAAGCCTGATCACCGTAGGCATGGATCAGATTTATCCGCTCTTGAATCCGGCAAACATGCAGGTGGCGGACGTTCTTGATACGTATGTTCTTCGAACCGGCCTGCAGCAGGGGTACTTCGGTATGGCTACCGCAATCGGTCTGCTGTCATCCGTAATAAGCCTTATTCTAGTCGTGTTCACGAATCAGGTATCAAGAAAATTGAACGGCGAGGGGTTGTGGTAACCGATGAAACGTACAACGGGAGAAATCGTCTCGCAAAGCATCCTTGTCGTTCTCATGATTCTGCTATGTGTGTCCGTGCTGTATCCGTTCGCCTACATGCTGGCGATCTCGCTGAATGAGGGAACCGACGCAGCGAAGGGCGGCGTATACTTGCTGCCAAGGGCATTCACGCTGATCAACTATGAAATCGTACTCGGCAACGAAGTGATTCAGCACGCTTATCTCATTACGATATTGCGTACGATTGCAGGTACAATAGCTGGCCTTATGGTTACGCTGATGGTGGCATTCGGCTTATCGTATACGAAGGTTCCATTCCGCAAATCGATTCTAAGCTATATTTTGCTGACGATGCTATTCAGCGGAGGACTTGTGCCTCTCTATATTCAGCTTTATAATTTGGGGCTCATTAACAACTTCTTGGTTTATATCATACCCGGCATGTTCTCGGCTTGGAATATGTTTGTCATGCTGAAGTTCATTCAAGGCATTCCGGAGGCGCTTGTCGAATCGGCGGAGCTGGACGGTGCAGGACCGTTCCGCGTACTGCTCCAAATTATCGTACCGCTGTCGAAGCCGATGCTTGCTGCAATCGGATTGTTCACCGCAGTCGGCCATTGGAATGATTGGTTCGCCGGAGCTTTCTACGTCACCAAGCAGGATCTCATTCCGGTACAAACGTTTCTGCAGCAGTTATTGTCGGCGCAGGATATGTCAGCCATCCTGGGCTCGAACTCGAATCAGGAAGCACTAGCCAGAGGGTCGCAAATGCAGAACGTGACACTCATGTCAGTCAAAATGGCAACCGTCATGGTGAGCGCGATTCCTATTCTATGTGTGTATCCGTTCCTTCAGAAGTATTTCGTGAAGGGCGTATTGATCGGCTCCGTCAAAGGTTAAGAGCCGCTGTTACTTGAGGGTATTGGGCTTCATCACATACCATTATTTAGTCAAGCGAAAAGGGGAGAAAAGAAGCATGCAGAGCAAATGGGTAAAGAAGACCGGTTTAATGGCTATGTCGGCGGTCGTATTGCTTTCTGTGGTCGCAGGATGTTCAGGTTCGAACGCATCCAAAAATGATCCGAAAAGCACGAATGCGGCACAAGGCGGTACGGAAACGACAAAAGGTTCACAGAAATTCAATCTATGGCTGGGCTGGTCGGCAACGGTTAATAATGATAGTCTCGTCCAAAAAAATTGGAAGGAATCGGAGCCAGGCATTGAAGTTGTGCTTGAAGCTACGCAAGGTGACGCCGTTACGGCGCTTAACTTGAAGCTGAATACGGGCGGCTTCGAAGATGCAGCGGTGTTCAACCGCAGTGAAATCGTGAAAGCAGCGATGATTCGCTCCAATAAAATTATGTCAGTCGAGCAATATTTCGATATGCCTGATCAATATCCCAACCTTGCAGCGATTCCTAAGCCATATTTGGATCAAATGAAGGATGCGGACGGGCATATTTGGTCCATTCCAACCTGGTTCGACCAAAACCCTGAGAATCCATGGCCGGGCTGGGCATCGCAAACATGGCTTGTCCGTACGGACGTGCTTGAGAAAGCGGGAATGACCACGGCGGATTTGGCTACGATTGAAGGCGTTGAAGCGTACTTGAAAAAAGCCGCTGAGCAAAAAGACGCGTCAGGCAAGCCGCTAATTCCGCTTAGCTTCTTAATGGATCCTAACGATACGGCAGGCTGGAACGATGAAAATACGGTTTTGAGCACGTTTGGCGTAACGACGGGAGGCGGTATTATCCCGGTAGAGAAGAAGGGTGACGACCTTGTCCTCTTGTATGACGACCCACAGTATAAAGTGGCTTACCAATGGATGAATAAAATGTATCGTTCCAATCTGGTGGACCCAGAGGTCGTAACCGATAAAAAGGAACGCTACAAAGAGAAAAACAAAGCAGGACGCGTAGCCATGAACGTAGGCTCCTTCTTTAACGTAGATAATTCGATCTGGGAGACGCTGGACGGCCCGACTGAGCCAGGCTGGTTCTATCAAGTCGTTCCATTCCCTAAGGTAGAGGGCGTCGAGAAGCTTGGCGCGAACACAGTCATCAATCCGTATCCAGGATATGACGTCTACATTAGCAAAGATTCCAAAAATCTAGAGGCGGTTTTGAAGTTTCTTGATTACTCGCTTAAGCCTGGAGCGGAACAGCAGCAAGTCATTAACGAAGGACCGGAAGGAAAGTACTGGGGCTGGATCGATCAGCCGCTAGGTCGATGGAGTTATATTGATGCAGAATATGATAAAGCGCGTAATTCTGGCGAGCCTGCGCAAAAAGCGAAAGTAACGCCAGAGCTTTACATGATTTCTTCCTACAATAACGACTGGTATCCGTGGTGGAATTACGGCACAGGCGATAAAGTCGGAAACGAGAAAACGTCGGAATTCACGGCAGCGGTAGGACAGATGGGCGCTGTGCGCAGCACGCAAACCTATGACTTGGTTAAAGCGAAGGCCGGCGGTCTGCTGGAGAAATATTTGCCTGAGCTCGAAAATATTCGCAAAGAGTATAGAGCGAAATTCATCATGTCCAAAAGCGACGAGCAGTTCGAAGCAACCTGGATGGCTTTCCGCGATGCCCTGGAGAAACGTGGGCACTGGACTGAAGTGAAGCAAGAATGGCAGGAGCAATATGAAGTATTGTTGAAAGAGCAAGGATAGCTATAAACGATGAGGAGGCAACCCTTGTAGTGAGCTGCATATCGTCAAGCAGACAAAGCAATAAATAAAAATCAATTAAGCGGTCTTAGTTCTGTATTCAATCGGACTGAGGCCGTTTAGTTTCGTTTGTAACGGTTCGTTAATGTGAAAGTGGATTAGTCTGCGGGGTATCTTGCGCTTGAAAGCTACAGGGACAAATTTCTGCTTTGTTCCATTTTTTTGATTATGACGGTGCTGAAAAATGTCGTGTGGTGCATTCATTCTGGGAACGCGTATGTACGATGTCAATCAAGACTAATTCCATGTCAGCATCCGCAACACGGCTAATGATGAGCTTGGCGATCTGGAGATTTTGTTTAATTCGATGCCCAGCCGTGTAGGTATGCTTGCGGAAGACATAAAAATGCGGGATTTCCAACAGCCTGACTACTGAGTTTTCTCAGTAGTTTTTTTGCGTGAATCTTTAATAGTAAGGGGGTTAGACGGATATCGGAAATGTGAAAGTGAAGTCGGAATTGTCTCATTGTTACACATATTAAGTGATGGGTATAATGAAATATTACATTGTAAGTTGGAAAGGAGACTGAGATGAAGCTTTCACGAAAAGTTTGGCAATCTTCGGTTTACAAGCGGCTAATCATTGCTTTTATTATTGCAACGATACCCATATATATCCTTGCCGGCATCTTATACAGCTGGGCATCTAATCTACTTCGCCAGGATATTATGGACTCAGCTGAAACTCAGTCCGAGAATTATTTAAGGGAGCTAAATGATACGATTAGCCGTTTTAACTCGCTTCAGTACGATATGCTCAATGATAACTATCTGAATAAGTTAGTAAATACATACGACATTCTTGAGCCATATCGTCGAATAGAACTGATTCACTTCTTGCGGTCCAAGCTTGTCTCCATGCGTAATAGCAGCGAATTAATCGTTGACACTCGTCTGTACCTTCCTGGAATTAAAGTGGAAATTTCGGCGGTCGATGGGTATGGGTATTTGAAAGATGAGGACGTACCTGTTGCGAAGCTTCATGATCCTTATAATGTTATCAGTTATAATAATAAACTGCTCATCGTGGCCTATCCATTGGAAAGCGAGTTTGACACCATCCCAAACATAATAATTGAAATGGAATTGCGTCCGAGCGAGATTCAGCGTGGTTTTCAAGCGGCGTTAAAAAAGGACTATTCAGGAGCACTGATTTTGGGATTGGGTACGAATGCTGAAAATATGTACATAATCAATGATGAGAAGTTGGAAGAGCCGATTAGGAAACATTACGGACGATCGTTGCCATCTAAACAAGCGACGGTTAGACAGCCTCCCGCCAAACTTGATCAAACCTATATTTTCACACATTCGAGTCTTATGGATAGCAGCTTATACGTAGACCATTACTTATATAAACCAACTATGTTTAAAACGATTTCGGAGTATTACAAATGGTTCTGGTTGTTTTTCTGCATGACCATCCTGATGGTCGCCTTATATCTGTATTATATCAACAAAATTATTAATAAACCTATGGTCAAGCTTGTAAGAGCATTTAAACGAATCGAGGAAGGCAATTTAGAGCTGAATATCCGACATGATAAAGAAGACGAATTCGGCTATATATATGAACGTTTCAATGAGATGCTGATTAATTTGAAAATCTCGATAGATGAAGTTTACAACCAGCGAATTCATTTGCAGAATGCAGAGCTGAAACAATTACAGTCGCAGATCAATCCACATTTTCTTTATAATTGCCTATTCAGCATCATTCGTCTCATTAAGATGGAAAAAGATGATGAAGCTGTGAACTTTACCAATCAGTTGGCTAAATATTTTCAGTTCATTACTCGTAATTCGAGAGATACGGTACCGCTCGAAAATGAAGTCGCTCATGCACGTAACTACGTCATGCTTCAGTTAGCAAGATTCTCAGACCGTGTTTCCGTTGAATTTGAAGAATTACCGGCAAGTCTTAAGCCATATTCAGTGCCCCGACTAATTATTCAGCCATTAGTGGAGAATGCATTTGTTCATGGATTAGAGAATGTTCTGGAAGGCGGCATTCTCAGAGTGACGTTTGTGGATGTACCGGAACATGAAAGGTTAGTAATTGTCGTCGAAGATAACGGGGAGAATAGCGAAGAAGGATTAGAAAGGCTTTCTGCTCTCGTAATGGACGAGCAGAATAAACAGATTACGCAAGAAATTACAGGTATTCTGAATGTCCACAAAAGGCTCCGTTACAAATATGGCCCAGAGAGTGGGATAAAGGTTGGCAGAAGCGCACTAGGCGGCGTCAAAATAGAGTTAATCATTAATCCGAAAGCGGTGACTGCGGATGTATCGAATGCTAATCGTGGATGATGAGAAGTTGATTCTGGACGGCTTGTATGAATTATTCTTGGAGATGGAAGGACACAGACTTGAGCTATATAAGGCTTCGACTGCATTGGAAGCCTTAAAAACCATGTCCGAAAAACGATTCGACATCCTGTTGACTGATATTAAAATGCCTAAGATGTCAGGGTTAGAACTCGGTGATCGGGTTAAGCAAAGTTGGCCGGAGTGCAAATTAATATTTTTAACCGGCTTTGATGAATTTAATTACATCCACCATGCAATTAAGCAAGGTGCGGAAAACTATGTCTTGAAATCCGAAGGTGACGAGGCGATCCTTGAGGTCGTTCGCAAATCGATAGCCGTGCTTGACGAACAACAGAAGATGGGAATGCTAATTAAGCAAGCACGCGAAATTCAAAGGGAACAAGTCGCACACCATCGAGCCATTTATCTATCTGACTTGTTGGATGGCATGTTGTCGCAGTCAGAGTGTAATCAGCTAACGCTGGAAGGGCTAGGTATTAGACTTTCTATGGATAGCCCAATTGCTATGGCAATAGCCAGAGTGGATTTGGCCAGCTCGAAGATGCGTCTTCCAGAAAAGGATCTCCTATTCACGGCACTGCATTCCGTCAACGTTCGTTTATTATCGCCCTATCTAAAGTTTACGGATGTTAGCTACAGTCGGGAGTATTACGTTATATTCATTCAAGATCGCGATAACTCTTTTCAGACACTAGAGGGGCTAATGACTTTCTTGCACGGCTCACTAGAAACGATTCAACAGACAGTGGAAAAATCCACTGGCTACACGTTTTCGTTCGCTCTTACCGAAAGAGCAATCGAATGGAATGATGTGGCCAAACAGTTTATCGTGCTTAAGGCCTTTTTGTCACGCTATTTTGATGCCAAACAAATTATTGTAACGGATAAGAATGTGCAGTCGAAAGTGAAGCAATACGAAGACGATGTGCGTGGCTTCATAGAAGTCTTCCATAAACGTGCGAATGCGCTAGATACATATATTGAATCAGGACGCAAGGATGAGGTTCAGGTGATTCTCACTGAACTTGCCTCATTTACAGAATGGGAAGCCATAGATGAGATGAGGTACCTGGAGTTGTATTACGCGGTAGCGCTTCGGATTTTATCATCAGCAAACAAAATAGGTTTAGACCGTGATTCTACGGCTGCTCCGCATCTTATCAAGCTTTTACAGCCTTCTTCATTTCATTCTCGCAAGGAAGGGCTTGATTTGCTTCAGCATATCGTTAATTTATTTCATCATTATCACGCAGAACAGTCCTCGAGGATGCGGGTGGATGTATTAGGTACAATCATTCAATATATCGTTGACCATTTAGATGGGGACCTTTCGGTAACAAAACTTGCTGAACAAGTTTACTTGAATCCCGATTATCTATCAAGAATGTTCAAACAATCGAAAGGCCTAACAATAACCGAATACATCGCGGCGTTGAAGGTTCAAAAAGCTAAGGAAATGCTTTCCGATCCGCGTATGCTAGTTCAAGACATTGCTAAGACGCTAGGATTTACATCGGCGGGTTATTTTAGCCGTTTTTTTAAGAAGGAAACGGGACAAACCCCACAGGAGTTCCGAACAACCTAAACTCGAGTTGGAATTGCATATTCAAGACAACCATTTATGGAAGTCGGAATAATACAAGGATAATCGGAAATTTGAAATCGTTTTCTATTGCGCAGAAAAGTATGATTATCTTGTAAGCAATCAGGACTGAATGGGGGAGCAAGCATGAACTACAGAAAACAGAAAGTGTTTACAATGGTATCCGCAGTTACGCTGAGTATTGCTCTACTGGCGGGATGCAGCTCGAACAATGCAAACCAGACAACAAAAAATGGGGGCAATAATAGCGTCAGTACGGAGACGAATACTCCTATTGATCCTATGGCTAAGTTTGATCCGCCCATTGAATTAACCGTTGGGGTGGCGATCGGAGATCCAATGGCTGACGATTTTACAGAAGAAAAATGGGAAAATAGCGTATGGATTAAAGCCTATCGGGATGAACTGGGTATTATAATCAAGCCTCTTTGGTACACGAAGGGTACTGACGCAAGTAAACAAAAAATGAGCGTTGCCATTGCGTCTGGTGATATTCCTGATCTTATCGGCGTTAGCACGGAACAACTCGCTACATTGTCCAGAACGAAACTGTATACCGATTTATCAGAAGTGTATGAAAACTACGCGACATCATTAACGAAGGGAATCATTACGGAGGAAGGTAATTCGGCTCTGGAGTCCGCTACCTTTGGAGGAAAGCTCATTGCGATTCCGGGAACGAATTCGGCAATCGACGGCGCCTCGTTCCTGTGGGCTAGGCAAGACTGGCTGGATAAGCTTGGACTTCCAGCGCCAAAAACGACAGATGAACTTTATACAGCTATCAAAGCAGTTGTAGAACAGGATCCTGACGGCAATGGTAAAGACGATACCGTTGGTCTGATGATGAACAAAGATTTTCTATCGCCGGGCTTGGCGGAAGCAATTGGTTTATTTAATGCATTTGATGCATATCCGAAAACTTGGGTCCGCGGAGAAGATGGCAAGCTTGTTTACGGCAGTGCATTACCCGAGGTGAAAGACGCTCTAACCTATCTAAATAAACTTTATACAGAAGGATTAATCGAGAAAGATTTTGCGGCTAAGGATTCAAACAAAGCAGCCGAATTGGCTGCTGCAGGACGAGTTGGTTTCAATATCGGCGCAATGTGGAACGGGATGTTTCCACTTCAGCAAACAAAGGATAACTTCCCGGATTCCAATTGGCTGGCAAATCCGATTGTTTCCAAAGACGATCAGCCAGCCAATCCTCAAATCAAGCTGAATGTGGAGAACTACTATGTGATGCGCAGCGGTTACGAGCACCCAGAAGCCATTATGAAACTGATTAATTTCTGGACAGAGCTGAATTACGGGGATACTTCTCAAGAGGAGTATGACAAATATCTAGGTCCTGCTCCGGCTCCAGGTCATCACTGGACGGTGGCGAAAGCATGGAAAGCGCAAAAAAATCTCCAAGCGCATCTAAAGCTTAAAGAAGCGTTCAAAACAGGAGATACTTCCAAGCTTAATGCAGAGGAAAAGGGATATTATGACAATATCCAAAAATATAAAGCCGGAGACAACGCCAATGCCCAATTCGAGAAGGTATTCGGCGAAACCGGTTCTTTCAAATCCATGAATGAGTATGTAACCAACAATTTATTCAAAATGGATGAGTTCTATGGGGCTTCGACTGACGTCATGAAAAATCGTCTCAAAACGATTGAACAAGCGGTTATAGAGTATTACACAAAAGTGATTATGGGATCGGATTCGGTTAATAACTTTGAGAAATTCGTTAGCCAATTGAACCAGTTGGGTCTCGAAGAGGTAACGAAAGAAGTTAATGATTGGGATGCAGCGAAGTAATTGAAGTATCAATAAGTAACAGTGGAGGAGGAGGACCTCGGTCATTCCTCCTTCTTCTATATAAACATAGGGATGGAGTGTGCATGTCGATGGAGTTGAAAGGAACCCGCAAACGTCGGTTGTCTACAGGCGCTTATCATTTGATGCTGCTGCCGGCGGTCATCTTGGTTCTCATATATAGCTACGGTCCGATCGTTGGCATCGTAATCTCTTTTCAGGATTTTATCCCATCTAATGGCTGGTTTGGGTCGGAGTGGATTGGCCTTGATAATTTCAAGTATGTATTTGGTATGCCCAATACGATGCAGGTTATTGGGAACACTTTATTAATCTCTTTTTTGAAAATGATAGTGGGTATCGTATTTCCGCTTGGCTTAGCGATTTTGCTTAATGAAGTCAAAAATGTGCTATTCAAGCGTACCGTTCAAACCGTCGTTTATATGCCTTACTTTCTTTCATGGATTATCCTATCCGGTATTCTGATTGATATTTTGTCACCATCGGGAGGCATTGTAAACAATTTTCTTGCGTTTCTGGGATTTGAACCGATTTATTTTCTTGGCGAGGGCCCATGGTTTCGTTTTATATTAGTGGCTTCACACATTTGGAAAGAACTTGGCTTTGATACGATCGTGTATTTGGCCGCCATTCTAAGCATCGATAAATCATTGTACGAAGCGGCCTCATTAGACGGTGCGGGACATATGAAACAAATGTGGCATATTACGTTGCCCGGCATGAGACCGATTATCGTGTTGCTGAGCGTGTTGAGTCTTGGAAATATTTTGAATGCGGGATTTGATCAGGTATTCAATTTATATAGTCCTCAAGTCTATTCTAGTGCTGATATTCTGGACACTTACGTTTACCGGATTGGAATGGAACAGATGCAGTATGGCGTAGCAACGGCTGTTGGACTTTTCAAGTCGTTTGTTTCTTTTGTCTTTATCTGCACCTCTTACCTGCTAGCCTACAGGCTCGCGAATTATCGGATTTTTTAATCATTGTCACATAAGGAGGTATTCAGAATGATTGAAAGACGTACGTTTTCTCGTAAATTGTTTATATACGCCAACTATATTTTCCTTGCCCTATTTTCATTAACCTGTTTGTTTCCCATTGCTCATATGGCCGCGATGTCGCTCAGCAGCAATGCCGCCGTAACCGCTGGTTGGGTTACGGTGTGGCCGATCGGATTTAACCTGGATTCTTACAAGTACATTTTCAGCAACAATGTATTCATGAACACGGTAGGCGTATCGTTTCAAAGGCTTTTTCTCGGCGTTTCAATAAGCTTGACACTTACGGTTCTAGCTGCTTACCCGCTTTCCAAATCCCAATTGAAGTTCAGATCAAGAACGGCATACTCGTGGTTTTTTGTTGTGACGATGATCTTTAACGGCGGCTTAATACCGACCTTTATGGTGGTCAAAGAAACGGGGCTTATGGACTCCATTTGGGCGCTTGTCCTACCCTCGGCGGTTAATGTATTCAATGTTGTACTGATGCTGAATTTCTTCCGTACGCAGCCGCATGAGCTTGATGAATCGGCGCAGATGGACGGAGCCGGAGCTTGGAGAACGTTATGGAGTATTTATTTACCAATCTCTATGCCGTCATTGGCGACTATAGCTTTGTTTACAATCATCTTTCATTGGAATTCTTGGTTTGACGGCATGATATATATGAACTCGCCTAGCAATTATCCTCTACAAACCTATTTGCGAACCGTTATTGTTTCTAGAGATTTAACGAATATGAACGCAAACGATTTATCGCTTATCGCCAATATTTCGAATCGAACCGTCATGGCTGCTCAGCTGTTTGTCTCCATGCTGCCGGTATTGTGTATCTATCCATTTCTGCAAAAGTATTTTGTTAAAGGAATCGTACTAGGAAGCGTAAAAGGGTGAGGTGTGTAATGAATCGAGAGAAATTAAAGCAATCATTTGAGCAACCTGAAAATCAATATAGAGGAGTTCCTTTCTGGGCTTGGAATGATGAGTTAAAACAAGAGGAATTGAATCGTCAGATTGATGGTTTCAAAGAACAAGGCATGGGCGGATTTATGATGCATGTGCGTGAAGGTTTAGAGACCCCTTATATGAGCGAACTATTTATGGACCGAATCAAGGATAGTGTCGCCAAAGCAAAGGAGTCGGAAATGACAGCCTGGTTATATGATGAGGACCGATATTCCTCCGGCATGGCCGGAGGAATGGTTGCGAAATTAGGCGGGGATGCGGTTCGCGCAAAGGCGCTGACTCTGACGATAAGCCGAAGTTTCGACCCTGATGATCTATCGATCCTAGTTGCTTACCGTGCCAACATCAATGGAGATGATCTCACTCATTTTAATCGAGTAACCGTTAAACAAGCCAGGGAAGAACTTATGCAAAGCGATGAAGTGTATCTCTTATTCCGAGTAAGGATTGCTAAAAAAAATGATTGGTCTCATGGTGATACTTATACGGATCTAATGAATCCAGAAACGGTTAGATTATTTATCGAAGCGAATTACGAACCATATAGAAAAGCAGTTGGAGAAGAATTTGGAAAAACAATTCCAGGGATATTTACGGATGAACCTACGGTTAAAGGTTTTTCCGAGCGTTTGGAAGAACCCGATCTAACTTGGATTGCATGGAGCGAGGTATTAGCCGAGGAGTTCGAAAGGAGAAGGGGTTATTCGATATGGGAGCTCCTCCCGTTCCTATTTTTCCGTGGAGAGGGTTCTTCGCAGATTCGTTACGATTACTGGTTAACCGTTACGGAAACATTTAGCGAGTCGTTTACTAAACAAATTGGAGATTGGTGCAGGGAGCACGGTCTTCAATTTACCGGACATTTTCATTCCGAAGGGAGTATCGTTGGTCAGGCTTTGCACAGCGGATCGGTTATGTCCCATTATCGGTATCTAGATATACCCGGGATCGATACTTTATGCGAAAAAACGGACGAGCATCTGACTCTGAAGCAAGTATCTAGCGTTGCGAACCAGCTGGGCAAGAAGCAGGTCATTACCGAAACCTATGGCGTAACCGGCTGGGACTTAACTTTCGAGAACCGCAGGTGGATAGGAGATTGGCAATTTGCCTTAGGTGTTAATTTGTTGACGCACCATTTATCTTGGTACTCGCTCAGAGGCTGTCGTAAACGCGATTATCCCCCTTCTTTTAACTATCACACGAATTGGTGGAATCATAATAAAAGCATGGAAGATTATTACGCTAGACTTAGCGCCGTACTTAGTCAAGGGAAGCTAACTCGAAACGTACTTGTTATTCATCCAGCTACATCTGTATGGTCAAAGTTAGGGCAAAGCGTGAATGCGGCATCGTGGAAAAATAGTGCTGGAAATGAATCTATACTTGCCGAATATGATCGTTCGTTTAATGCATTCGTAAACCGATTGGTCGAATTGCACATTGATTTCGATTTAGGCGATGAGCTAATCATGAAGGACTTCGCCGCGGCTGTGGGAGGAGCTATGCATGTCGGTGAGGCGCAATATCATTTAGTTGTGTTGCCGTCTCTTCACAATCTCATGTCTTCCACACTTGAATTGCTGCTTGCCTATATGAGCAGTGGAGGGAAGGTTGTTTCGTTCGGGGAAATCCCTTATTTACTAGATGGAACAACATTCAATTGTCATCGGCTGGACGCGTTTTTGAATCATAAAAATCTTATTCGTTTACAGAACGCAGGTGAACTTGAGTCGTATGTGATGAAAACGGTGTCCCGAGGAGTTGCCATTACGGATATGTCGGGCAACGAATCCGAACACTTCCTGCACATGCATCGGCAAGTCAATGACGGATCGGTCGTTTTCATTGTGAATAATGACCGACATCATACTCATCAAGTAAATATTAAAATCTCGGGCGGACAACGCTTGGAAGAATGGGATGCTTGGACGGGAAAGGTTACTAGACGGTTCACTGATTCAGCAGGCGATTCGGTCATATTCCGCGAGACATTTGGCCCTGCCCAGTCCAGGTTATATGTCTTGGGGAGCGACTCCGTCGTTCAGACCAATAATGAAACAGATGCGGTCGATGGTCTTGTTGAGAAATCAACCACGGGTGAACAATTTACTGCAGAGCTCGCACCTGTCGGATTCCAACGAACCGCACCTAACGCCTTTATTCTGGATCAATGCCAATTCCGTGTGGACGACGGAGAGTGGTCGGAGGCGATGGAGGTATGGAGAGCTCAGCGCATCATCCGTGAACGCCTCGGCATGCGTCAAGTCTTCCATAATGGCAATCTGCAAAGGTATATGTGGATTCATGAGGAGCACCCTTGCGATCAATCAGCGGTTGAACTCCGATTTACTTTCGTGGTAACGGACGTCCCTGCGACAGATACCTTCTTGGTTTTCGAAGATGCAGATCGTTTCGTGTTCGAACTAAACGGCAGGCGCATACAAGCATCGCCAGAAGGCTACTACATGGATATTTGCATGAAAAAGATTAAATTATTGGATTTGCGAGAAGGCATTAATACCCTTGATGTTCATATTGCTTATTGCCATGATATGGAGCTCGAAAATGGTTATATCATCGGCGATTTCGCGGTGGATCACAATCGTAGAATCACTCGCGAGCCTAGCATGCTGTCGTACGGCGACTGGCGCGAGCAAGGATATCCTTATTATTGCGGCAGTATGAACTATTGTTTTGAAATCGATAACGATGCTGTAATTGAAAATGGATACAAGCTAGAACTCGGAAAGTATGAAGCTGTTCTGCTCGACGTCAAGGTGAACGGAGAAGCGTGTAAGACGATTCCTTGGAGATGCGAATCATCGGTGGATTTGGAACCTTTCTTGATGGATGGGAAGCTGAGTCAAGTCATTATTGAAGTTATTGGAAGTCCTCGGAATTTGTTTGGTCCGCTTCACGAATCGGATGACGCGCCAAATTGGATGGATTGGTGGTCCTTCCATCCCAACGAAGAAGGGTATACGCCCGAATACAAGGGAGTTCCCTACGGACTAATTGAACCGATAAAGCTTATTAAAAAGGTGGAGAAGCGTTGAAACCGGTGCGATTAAGGATCAATAATTATTACTCCCCCTTTGGTATAGATACAGGTGTTCCTTTATTCGGATGGCAACTGGATAGCGAGGAGCGGGATCAATGCCAATCCCATTACCGAATCATCTTCGCTGAACGGGAAGTATCTCTCGAACGTTGCGAAGGTTTACTTTGGGACAGCGGGAAAGTGTATTCTTCCGAGCAATTCGGCATCGGCTACCAAGGGCAGCCTTTGAAAAGTGTAACGACTTATTACTGGAGGGTCGCCGTCTGGAATCAGCACGGAGAGATGAGCTGGAGCGATCCGAAGTCCTTGTTTACAGGGTATTTATATGAAGATGCTTGGAAGGCAAAATGGATTGGAGATGGAGGGACCAAGCCCTTCTATGCCCGCATGAGATTCGCGGCCGAAGGAAAGGTTAAGCGTGCTTATGCGCTTGTGTCTGGCCTTGGTCATTTTAAACTCTATATGAACGGCGAGAAAGTCGGACCGGGTGAAATGGATCCGGGCTGGACGAACTACAATAAATCCGTACAATACGTATGTTTTGATGTAACGAAACAGATGCGTGATGGCAACAATGTAATCGGTTTATCGGTTGGCAACGGCTTTTATTTGGGGGATGCCGGAGACCGGCATTTCTATACCCTCGATAAAGGTTATGAGTCTTTTGGCTCCGAGTTGCTTACAATAGGCGAATGGCATATCGAATATGAGGACGGTTCCATGCAACATGTACGAACGGAATGCGAGAATTGGAGAGTTAGAGAAAGTGCGACTACACTCGCTAATGTTTATGGTTCCGAGAACTTCGACGCAAGGCTTTATCCAGCAGGATGGTACGATCTTTCCTATGATGATTCATCGTGGGAAATTCCCAAGATACTCGCGCCACCGAAAGGAAAGCTAGTAAGTCAAAACCAGCCTCCGATTACAGTGAAGACCACCTACGATACGATCAAGATTGAGGAGCCAAAGGATCAAGTTTATGTTTTTGATCTAGGTCAAAATATGTCAGGCATGTTCGAGATTTATGTCAGCGGTCCTGCGGGGAGCAAGGTCACAATCAAGCCTGGCGAGCTTCGGAATGAAGACGCTACAGTAGCTACACCGTGGGATATTGTCACATATTCGGAATATACTCTTGCCGGAAGCGGAGAAGTGGAAGTATGGAAACCCGACTTCTCCTGTTATGGCGCGAGATGGGTGCAAATCGAGGGCTGTACGCGTGACGAGTCGGATACATCGAAACCATTCATTCATGATGTGAAAGGGCATTTTGTGACGTCGGTTTCAATGGATGCGGGACATTTCGAAACCGATGATCCTCGTATTAACAAGCTGGCTCAAATTATTATTAAGGCGATCGAGAGCAATCTGCAAAGCGTGCATTCGGATTGTCCTACTATCGAGAAACTGGGCTGGATTGAAACGGCGAGTCTAATGGGACCTTCCATTATGTTTGTCAAAGATGTTGAAGCCCTGTGGCTAAAAATAACACGAGACATGATCGAAGCTCAGACGGAAGAGGGCTTAATTCCCGATATTGCACCGGAATACTCCAAATTCAGTGAAGGATTTCGTGATTCTATCGCATGGGGCAGCGCTATTATTCTAGTACCCGAATTATTGTTGAAATGGTATGGCAATCGAACGGCAATGGTAGAAGCGTATCCTGCCATGAAGGCATACATGCGATATCTGAAGAGCAAAGAAGTAGAAGGCGGACTCATTAACCACGGGCTTGGCGATTGGGGAATCGTACCTCAAAGCGGCGGGGATTATATCGAAAATGTCGAAACGGCGTTTTATTATGAGTGTTACAAACGATTGTCGCAGTTTGCGTCTATGATCGGTCTGGATCACGATGCCGCGCATTATGCGTCAGAAGCGGAACGGGTAAAAGTGGTGTATAACGCCAAGCTATTGCGCTGGATACCGGATGAAGAGCGTTATTCTTACTGCAGACGGAATGGAGAGTTTGATCCGCTCAACCAAGTGATTCAGGCAATCCCATTAGCTTTTGAACTGGTGAATGAAAACTATCGTTCCGATGTAGAAGCGTCGCTGCTTAATGCTACAGCAGGGAGGCAATTTAAATCGGGAGAGATCGGACTTCGCTATTTATTCAATGCTCTTGCAGGTATGAAGCGCAATGATATCATCTTCGATATGATGATGCAGCCTGAGCACCCAAGTTATATCCGCTTCGTGGAGAAAGGCGAAACGGCCCTGCCGGAGTTTTGGACGGACAATGCAAGATCCCGTAATCATGATATGATGGGTCATATTTTGGAATGGTTATACAGAGAGCTTCTAGGCATCTCTTCTATTAGAGATGCTTACAAAGAAATAAACATTTCTCCTCTGTATCTGGAATCCGTCCGGGATATCAAAGGCAGTTATCAATCAGCAAGAGGGCTGATTGACGTTCATTTCTCTTACGACGAAGCTGGATCCAGACTCAGCGTAAGCATCCCTCCAAATACAACGGCACTAGTCAAGATTCCGCTCCTCTCATTCGGTAATGATCTATATGAGAACGGACAGAAAGTCGATTACAAGCCGGTAAGCGAACAAGGAAAGCATTATGCCGTAACGTCTATCCATTCGGGGGCGTATAGGTTCCGTACAGGGGATCTGTAAGGCTGAATTTACTCATACAAACGTATGAAAAGGCTTCAAGAACATTGCTAAAGGATCGTCCTTAGGGATGGTCCTTTTTCCGGATCATGGGCAGAAACAGGGATAGTCGGAATTGTATAAGAGCTATCGGAATTTTGCAATAGTTAATATGGAAGCGCTTTCTATATATCCGTTGCGTATACTAGCGATGTTTCAATCGACCTTGGACGGGTATTGCCACGTGAAGTAAGTATCAAGAAATTAAATTGTTGGGAATTCGTCTGTTGGAATATATAGACCGCATGCTTTGTTCCCGTGGCTACTGTAAAGTAATTCGCGAACTTGTCTGGGATGTTCGTTATTTATGTCAGCGGACAAGTGGGAGCAAGGTGATCAGTTCATTCCTATTTAGTTGTTCCGGAGGGGAACGGTCATGTTAAAAGTACTGATCGTAGAAGACGAGATAATCGCAAGGAGCAATATAAAGCTGATTATGAATTGGGAGCATAACGGCTATCGTATTTGTGGAGAAGCGAAAGATGGAATTGAAGCGCTGGATCTCATTAGATTAAACCTTCCGGATATTGTATTTACAGCTGTCCAAATGCCCCGTATGGGTGGGGTTGAATTGACAAGTGCGCTTTCGAGTCAATTTCCGAGTATTCAGGTCATTGTATTAAGTCATTATGACGATTATCAATACGTTTGTAACGCTTTAAAAAACGGGGCGATTGACTTTATACTCAAACAAAATCTCAGCGAGTCGACAATCCTAGAAACCTTAGATAGAGCTAGGGAGTTTGCCATAAAGAGAAGCACATCTTGGATGCTTGATCAAAATAGTCTTCTCGTTTTGCGCAACAAATTTATGATTGATTTGCTTTCCGGACTGTACAGAGAGGAAGAGTTCGAGAAACGAATTACGTTGCTCGATATTCAACTCGATCTAAATAACATTAGAACGATTATGATGATGATTGACGAATATAAGAATACGGTGGAAACTCGAAGCTTCAAAGAAATATCAATGCTTCATTTTTCTGTCCTTAATATTGTTGAAGAAATATTAAAGAACAAGGAAAACGGAGCCGTTTGCCATGTTACCGCCGATCAGTTCGTCATTTTTTTTTCCTATCCATCGGTAAGAAGTTCATTGGTTATTGAGCAGAGTACTTATCAAGTACTCGACGAAGTAAAAAGTTCATTGAAAAAGTACCTAAACTTATCGGTCAGCTTTAGTATTGGTCCAATAAGACGCGGAATCGAAGGGCTGAAATTCAGTTATGTTATTGCACGTAAACTTCTCAGTCAAAAGTTTTACCATGGAAAAAGCTTAATCATCACGCAGAGTGTATCACATTTTGACACTAAAACTTCTGAGGGCATTAGCCTCCTGGAGGAGAAAAGCCTGTTAAAGGTAATTAGATTAAAGGACAAGCAAAGCGCCTTCTTTACACTGGATCAGATTTTCGAGTCGATTTTGAAAGAAAAATTGGATTTTCAAAGTTTACATTTGTTGTTTAATGATCTCATCAGTATCGTAAATAGGGCTTGTAAAGAAACGCGGCTGGAACTTACGAGAGTATATGGAGAGCAACCGCCATCCGAGGCGATCCGTAACTTTGATACCCTTGACGACGCCAAACGGTGGTTCCATCAAGTATTCGTTAAGTTATTCGAAGTGCAGTCGGAAGCGGACCTCGTATACGCATCCGTTCATGTAAACAGAGCAATAGCTTATATACAGAACAACTATGCGCAAGAGATATCTCTGGTTACCATAGCGCAAGAGATTCGTATTAGCAGCGTGCATTTGAGCAAAGTATTCAAAGAAAAGGTCGGAATAGGGGTTAATGAGTATTTGAGCGAATACAGAATGAAGAGAGCAGCTATCTTGCTTGAAGAAGGGAAAATGGATCTCAGGAAAATCGCAGAAAACTGCGGGTTTCGGAACTATCCTTATTTCTTTAAAGTTTTTAAAAGACGATACAACTTAACCCCAAAGCAATATATGAATAGCGGAGATTGAAGAGTAGAGTCCCCCTAAAATCTTTGTATCTGTATAATGGAAGCTGAAAAAGTGAAATGACAAGCGCTTCGTGGATGATTAAGATAAACATCAGAAGCGCTTCTTTAATTGTAGAATAATAATTTTTGGAAAGAGGGTTAATTATGCTTAGTAGGATAATGAAAAGAAATGGGATCGTTTTATTGGCGTTGATAATCGCATTGTTGGGCTTCAATGTTGACTTATCCGAGGTAAAAGCGGCTAATTCCTCGGTATCCTTGACTTCAAATTATGTAACGAATGCTGGTAATTACGATAAAACAAAAATATTAAATGTGGCACGCGGAGGACATCTAATCAATAAAAATCTGCATTGGCTGCCTTCCTATTATGATTACATGGCAGCCGATGGGATTGATATGATGAGAATCGATTGGGTACTATCCGATCAGTTCTACCATGTAGTATCGCGTAATGGATCAGGACAGCTGGTGTACGATTTTACGAAGTTGGATGCGGTCGTATTGCCACTTGTTCAAAAGGGAATCAAACCTCTAATGGTCATGTGTTACCTTCCAAGCGTAATTGGAGGGACTGGAGTTGCGGGTCTAGGCTATCCTACGAATTTGAATGAGTATCGGTCCATTGTTCAAGCAGTCGTTCAGCATTACGTCAATCTTGGATATACAGGGTGGTACTGGGAATCTCACAATGAACCAGATAACAGCGTTGGTGGACCGCTATCGGCCAGCCAGATTAATACGATGTATCAATATTTTGCAAATGGCGTTCGCGCGATTGATCCGGCTGCAAAAATTGGAGGAGCAGGATTTGCGAATAATGTGAGCTCAAATTCCCGAATCAATGCATTTTTAGATTTTCTTGATGCTAATCCTACAATCCCGTTTGATTATCTTTCCGTCCATGAATACGGTGCAGCGAATTTTAATGATTCATTGAACGCCTTATTCACTAGCCGTGGGATGCCTCAGAAGGATATCATCTATTCCGAATGGAATTATGATTGGACCTCCGGTTCTCCAGGTACTCAAAAGGATACGAATGTTAACGCTGCCTATTTGGCAAAGAGAATGTACAGTGCACTTTTACGACCTGAACTTAAGAAAGTCTTGTATTTTACGCCGGCGGATGCACTTTCTGCAACCAGTTTATATTATGGCGATTCTGGTGTTTATACCATCGACGGACATCGGAAAGCGGGGGCAAATACATTTAACATGTATAGTAAATTGTTACCTACTATACTAACCAGTACTTTATCGGGTACTGGTACAAGCACGAACGACACTTACGGAATCGTGACTAAAGATCCGGTTACCAAAAAAGTTTCCATGCTCTTGTGGAACTATACCGCAACTCCAGCAGACATGACAATTAATCTGTCTAATTTACCTTACTTAACTGATAATACCAATGTTAAAGTGAACAAGACTTTGATAGATAGCACAAATGGGAATTATTACTATAATTACGCCTCGGGTTATAGAGGGACACAAGTCGGACCCAATGAATTGCCGGGACTCAAGGAAAGTTCGATTATAGAGAAGACCACAACGTTTTCCAGAGTTGAAACTTTGCCTGCTTATAGCGTTATGCAAATCATTTTAACGCCAACGACAAGCTCTCCAACAGCAGGCCCGGTAGATACTATCCAAGCATTGCCTGCATGCAATTTCGCAGCCGGTCAGCCTGTGACAACGAGTTCTTCACTCGAGTCGCCTACAGTCGGGTGGAGAAAAGCAAGTTTAACGGACGGGATCAATTATTCGTTCGAAATGGCCGATATCGGCAATCCCAATATGGGCTGGACTAGTAATCCGGGCTATGCGGATGCAAACCATACGGAATGGGCTTACGTCGATCTGGGAGCTTCCAAGACCATAAATAATGTCATGCTGTACGCAAGAAACGATTCATCTAACGACGGCAAAGGATTTCCCGTTGATTTTAAGATACAAGGATCCGCTGACGCAGTTGCATGGACGGATTTGGTAACACAAACGAATTATAATTCCGGCCAAGCGGTGAATTGGAAGCAGTTGTTCTCATTTGCAAGCGGGAACTATCGTTTTGTACGGGTGTATGCAACGAAACTCGGCAACGCAGCCGGAGACTATAGAATGCAATTGGCGGAATTCCAAGTATTCAACACGAGCAGCAGCTCCTGCTCGTCTACTGCTCCTGTTAACTTAGCGTTAAACAAAACCGTTACTTCAACAAGCAGTGTAGAGAATTATGGATGGTTCAGAACAAAAATTAATGATGGAGTACGCGGCAGTTCATCCAGTACCGCACGCGGTTGGTCCAGTAGTCTAGGCGTAACGACGAATCATACGGAATCCGTCACGATCGATTTGGGGTCAGCCAATATTATTAGTAAAGTCGATCTGTATCCTCGAAACGATAGCGGTCAATTGGGGAGCTTTTTCCCAATAAACTTTACAATCCAAGTATCGACGAACGGCACAACCTGGTCAACGGTTGCAACCCAGACCAATTACCCAAAACCAACTTCTGGTGGAGTTCAAAGCTTTAATATATCCCCGGTAAACGCGCGTTATGTAAAAGTAGAGGGGACAAATCTTAGACCCGAAACCGGAACGGAATATATGATGCAGGTTGCCGAATTGGAAATCTACTAATAACAAAGGCGATTATTCCTTCGGGGATAATCGCTTTTGTTCGAATTGAAGACTAAAGCGACAAGCCTTGGAGAAAAAGCCGTCGTTTATGTTGGTGAAGTCAATGGGTAGCAACTCTCTTTGAAACGAAGCTTCCGCCTGGTTTTCCGTTTGTATTACTGACATTGCTTATGGTCAGTTTTCATCGGAAAAGAACAGACGGCACGAATCGTAATAACAGAACGGAAAAGTGAAAGAAATGTCGACATTTTGAAATGGTAAGCGCATTCTTGAAAGCGTTATCCTTAATGAGTACAAACAACAAACTTAGAGGGGGAGTGATAGTTTTTGAGTAAAGAGATTAGACGGTTGGGAACAGGGAATCACTGCAAATACAATCGAAAACGAATCAACTCGCACGAAATATTCCGCAAAGAAGTTACATTCAGAATTGAGTTAATTTTAATTAGATGATAGGAGGAGGGAAAAAGTGAATTCTAAAAGATTATCAAAAAAACTAGTCTTGCGTTTTCTCGCATTTGTCCTGGCATTGTTGAGTATCTTTTATCAAATGCCATTGATCCCCGCGCAGGCGGCATCACAATCCGGATCTCCGATGGAAATGAATAGCGGTACAAACCTTGATTTCTCCAGTCTTGCCGGATGGACCACAACCGGTAATGTGACTCATTTGGCCAGTGGTGGTCAAGGAGGAAGCGGGGCCGCTTCCTTAGCCGCGGATTCATCCATTTCGCAAACTATCACAGGCATACCTCAAGGCTCGTATACCGTTTCTATATGGGCCAAAGGCACGGGGAGTACCAACGGCAACACCGCTACAAGGATGGTAGTCAGCAATACCGGCGGACCTGAAACCGTATCGAAGATATCAAGTTATACAAACAGCAACACATTTACTGATGTAGGACTCAGGACTGTACTCGTTTATAATGGCCAAATGACCATAACGGTTTCCACCCCGTCAGGCCATACTCTAGTTGTGGATAAAATTGAAATTACCCTTGATTCAAATGATGAGAATACGATTCAAAACTGGGATTTTGAGAGTAGCTTATCGGACTGGACTACAAGCGGTGATGTGTCAGTATCCAATGATGCGGACGCAGGAGCAGGTGCTGTAAAGCTCGGTACAGGAGCTGAAATCAGCCAGACAGTCGAAGTACAACCCAACAGCAGTTACATATTAACCATGAGAGCAAAGGTCGATGTGGCCGACGCATTCAGGCAGGATATGGTTAAAGTTCATTTGGGTGAAGGTCTTAATGTAGTGAGACTTGCCACAGGAAATCGCGTTAATCTGGGTGTGAAAAATGGCGTCACGGTTCTTAGACAAGCCCCTTCCTCAACAGAAGGCTATTCACTGATTTCCGTTTCTTTCAAAACAGGTCCGAGCGATACCCGTGTGACGATTTACGCTAACACGATATACGATCAGGCGTATAAAGATTCCGTCACGCTGTATACAACCGACACGCATGAATCTGGTGGTTTTTTAGCTGACGATTGGACCAGCAACGGGACGAACAATTCGCACGTGGACAACTTTAACCTTTTCCGTGTCAACAGCCATTATATCAGGGGCGCAGAAGCATCGTTTTTGCCTTTAATTGAGGATAATAATGGAAAATACTTCGCTAACGGTGTTCAGCAGGATATGCTCCGCATTATGTCGAATCACGGGGTAAACTCTATTGCCAATATGGTATTTGTAGAAGCCGGAGCTCTCGTGTATGAGGAATCGGGCGGCAAATATGTGCAGAGATGGGTTGGCTCGAATGACGAAGAGGGCAATCCGTATCCGTTAAAAATGGTACCCGGTGCCTTTGACAAGATAAGAACGGCTAACATTGGCGAGCGCGCCACGGCATTGGGTATGAGTTTTATGCCCGGCCTCCATTACAACGATACCTGGATGTCCCAGGCGCAGGCGAATACCCCTGTTTCATGGATTGAAACCAGCTATGATGGCGTCATGACGACGGCACCTCTTGAATTGCTGAAATCGGCAGTTTACAATTACGTCTACGACTTCATGAAGGAATTAAAGGACAGGAATGTCGATGTGATCGGCGTCAAACACGGAAACGAGCAGAACAGCGGCATACTCCGGCCTATAGGCAGTGGCGCCAGTTCCAATGGACATGTACAACTTGTAAACGCCTCCATTGAAGCGGCGCAGGCGGCATACCCAGGCTTGCCGGCATCTGTCCACTCAAACAATGGATATGGTGTAAGCAACTACACTTCTTGGTTCACAAGTATAATTAACAATGGTGTGAATGTAACAGCGCAAGCGGGTACTTCATATGGCGGTCACCCCACAAGTGACACGATGTCGATCAACCGAGCGATGAACGGCAACAACATTTTACGATACAATGACCAAATCGTCGCCGAGACCGCTCACGCATTTACAAGCTATGCGCTTAACGGCAGCGCTTCCACTATGGGGATTACCAATCATTACGACAGAAACTCCCCGAACGGTCATAACGGACAATACAACTGGCTTTTAGATTTTATACAGAGCGCATCGGATGTTCCTAATCCCTATGGGCAGATGCGTGGGTTCTATTGCTGGCCGGCAGAGTGGATTCCCACTGTAGGCGCGAACTGGTTCGAATACGGTCCGCCAGCCGAAACAGCCCGTACCCTTTTCAACAACGGCGACACGAGCATCCGGGAAATGGGAAGCGTCAAACCAGGTAAAGCGGGCGACATGATGGACAGCATGTACGCGTTCATGGCGCGCGGATGGCCCAAAGATAAGGCGGATACGATGCAGACTCCTTTGCAGGGATATGGTACGTATACCGTAGCACAAACGGATCCGACCGGAATTACTCTGACAAAGAGCAGCACGACGATAAGGGTCGGTCAGTCTGAGAAACTGCTCCCGACGATTACGCCTATGAATGAGGTTCTAACGGATAGTGAGATTCTCTGGACTTCTAGTGCCTCAGGCGTTGCCACAGTGAACAGCAAAGGTTTCGTTACGGGTGTATCGCCTGGAAGCGCCACTATCACGGCAAAAGTAGGGAACGTTTCTACTACCATCAGCGTCACAGTCAATTCCAACACGTTGGCGGACACGAATGTAGAAGGTGATTTGACACTCAATTATTCAATTAATAGCGGTTCTGCTTCTGCGATAGCAGACGGCATGACTATAAACGTCAATGTATTTGATAAAATTAGACTTACTCCATCGCTGGCGGCATCCGTAACCGATAAGGTCGTCTGGTATAAATCCAGCGATCCTGAAGTAGCTTCGTTCTTCGGTGAGACATGGCAGACTCCTCCAGGGGAGATGTTCCATCTGACCTCAGCGACTGGCACCAACAACGGAGGCACTCCATTTGTGCAGCTGAATGCCAAAAAGGGCGGTACGACGACGATTACGGCGCGCAACTCCGCAGGTGAAGAGCTGCTTAGCTTTGAGGTAGTATCCAAACATATTGCTGTTACAAAGGTAAACGTAAGCCCCAAGGATAATGAACTAGGTATCGGACGGACGGTGCAGCTGTCGGCAGCCATTGAACCTGCGAACGCCTCGTTATATAAGATCCATTGGAGTTCCTCTGACGAAGCGGTAGCGACCGTAAGCGACAAAGGCGTTGTAAAAGGCGTGGGACTAGGGTCAGCTATCATTCGAGCGACATCTGATGACATCGGAACTGATTTGTATGATGAGAGCATAGTCGAAGTTGTACCCCAAAAGGTTGAGTATATAGATCTCGACAAGACAACAATGACTATGCAGATAAACTCCAGCAGGACCTTGAATACAATCATTCAGCCTGTTAACGCTTACAATAAATCAGTGAAATGGGTATCAGACAATACTGCTGTAGCAACGGTGGACGAAAATACAGGATTGGTGTCAGCTCTAGGGTTAGGAACGGCCAATATTACGGCAACGACCCAAGACGGCAGCGAGCTTACCGCTTCATCTCTCGTTAAGGTCCAAGCGCATGCTATACCCCTCACGGGTATAGGCGTTGGGGAGGAGCTCAGAAGCGGGTACTACTTCAAATCAAACTATTTCTCAACATATTCTGATAGCAGCTATAATCCCAAGGTGGATGAAAATAAACCCACATATCTTTTGAGGGTGACCTCTGCACCTGATGATGCCACCAATACCGACGTAATATGGACATCAAGCAATCCGGGTGTTGTCTCAGTGGCTTTGGATGGTATGATCACAGCGCATAAGCCTGGCTTCGCAATGATAACCGCGACCTCAGTGGAAGGCGGCCACACCGTCAACGTGCCGATATACGTGCCGACGATCAGTGAGAATTTCAATAATAGAGCCGTTGATAACACATGGGGAGATAATGGACCGGCCATTACAAATGCAAGTAGTGTTATAACCGGCGCTACCGGGGCTATGGGTGGATCAGTAAAAGAAAGTGTATCAAACACCGATGACCATTATTTGAGCTACTCTGTAAATGCCGGCGGCGACAGAGGTTCGTTAAAGACATTTTCTCCCGCTGTCAAAAATGACAAGGTTGTAGTTGATTTTGATTTCAATGCAGCTAATCCTACAGGTAGTACAAACGGAGCGTATTTTGCGCTTCTGGACAACAATAAAAATATTTTATTCGGCATGGAAGCAAGGAACGGGGTGCTTAATTACAGTGCGGGTGGAAAACCATTACGGTATAATGGGCTGACTACCTCTTCAGACCCCTTAACTCTCGCCAATGCCAAACCTGTCGGAACTAATTTCAATTCATTCAATGTTTGGAATAATCTTCATATCGAACTGAACATGAAGACGAATACAGTTGACTTTACCATTACAAGAAAAGATGATCCGTCGATCACGACGTCCCATACTGGGATATCATTAGGAACTGATCATACCGGCATGCTTAACAATCTACTACTTTACGCAACTCGCAGTAGTGGCAACGTAGTTTGGAATGCGTCGATCGATAACTTTAACGTATATGCGGCGGCGCCAGTGCCCGATCAGGTGCTTTTGAATACTAAAACGGTAAATCTTGTGCCTATCGAGGGTACAATATCCTCTGAATACCAGCTTGAGGCGAGTGTCGCACCAGCCGAAGTCAGCCAAGGTATCACATGGAGTTCAAGTAACCCAAGTCTAGTAACTGTGACGGACGGACTTGTTAAACCGACAAACATGGTAGACACCGTAGGCAATATTGTGTCTGGTGAAGCTGTCATATCGGCAAGGTCAACGGAAGACTCGACCATTTTCGCTACCGCTACAGTCAACATAGTCAATCCCACAGATATATCCTATGAATGGTTTAAGTTAACGGACACTCAGGGTAAACCTTACGAAGACGGTACTTTTGACGTGGAAACCGGAAACGAATTATTATTAACGCCAAGAGTTGGTGTCGCTGGTACCGACAGGCCGATAGCCTCGGCAAACTGGACGACCTCGACTCCTGATTTAGTCAGCATAACACCCGAGTCGAACGGGGGAGCCAATATCCGCTTCCTAGAGATGGGTGAAGCCAAGATTAGAGTAACGGCTAATTTCTATTATGAGACGGATCAGGTGTTTGATGTAACATTCAATATCACTGGCTCCAAACTACTCGACACCTCCGCGCTCATAACCGCTATACAAAATGCGGAGGCGGCCAAAACATATGAGGATAAGTATTATAAGCAGAACACCCTATTGGCGTACAAGACTACGGTGGAACAAGCCCAGGAACATTTAGTCGAGGCAATAACCGAAGAATGGGATTATCTATACCAAAACATCATTGACATGGATGTACAGAAATTAAACGCAGCAGTTAATGCTCTGCAGTTGCTTGATGTCATTGAAGTTGAAGCGATCAAGATTAACTCCATTGTCCTTCCGTTTGCTGTTGGGATGACTAGAAACGCCAGCGCGGTCGTAACACCCGCATTTGCTACTAACGACAGGGTGGTCTGGTCGTCCGGAAACGAAACCGTTGCTACGGTTGATGAGTACACCGGTGTAATTAAAGCCGTAGGACCAGGCTCAGCAACGATCTATGCCAAAGATATTAAGGGAATGATTACCGACAACATAACCGTTACTGTGAATGCTCTCAATAATGGAGATATTTCCTCTTACTTTGATTCTTATGCAGGAAGCGTATCGGCTGGTGGGACTCATGGTGTTAATACACCTAATCACCCGTTGCTTAACGCAAGGAATGGAACAACTAATCTAGTTTGGACAACAGGCAATAGCAACGAGTCATGGTGGATGGTGGATCTTGGTGCGGAAGCTATTATCGAGCAGATCGATATAGCCTTCTGGGGGCAGCCGAGCCGATTCGTCCTACAGGTAGCGTCAGATAGCTCAGGTCCATGGACTACTTTACATGACACCCTAGGTGAATTAGCAGCAGATGGAGGTCCAACAAATCCGGCGTCATATACCGCGCCTGCCAATACGAAAGGGCAGTATATAAGGGTAAACAACTTAAAGGCAACTGGATCTCAATGGACCGCAATGACCTATTTCAGAGCTATTGGAACTTTTGAGATTGAGGGAACGGGCGAAACGATAGATAGGTCGGCACTTGCTGCTTTAATTAATGAAGCTTCGGATCTGAGACAACATGACTATACCACGGCTACGTGGCAGACCATGCAGTCTGCGCTGGAAAATGCAAAAACAGTATTGACAAACGCGGAAGCTACACAAACCGAAATTAACGACGCCGTCACTGTGTTAGAAAACGCAATTGATGCTTTGACTGTCAGTATTTTCAATACCGTAACTGTAAATGGCGGCTCCGGTGACGGCAGCTATGAGGCAGGTGTTACCGTGACTATCGCAGCGGATGCCCCCCCTCAAGGCAATCAGTTTAAGGAATGGACGGTAGAAGGTGGTGGCGTTATCTTGGCGGATGCGCAGGCTGCAAGCACCACATTCACCATGCCAGAAAACGCCGTGGAAGTAACAGCGTCGTATGAGGACGCACCAGTAGTCCCTACGATCACAACACTCTATCTAATCGGCGGCACGGTTGGTACGGACTACAGTCAGACACTTGCGGCAACCGGCAATACGCCGATTACATGGAGCATTGACAACGGCAACCTGCCGGACGGACTAAGCTTGTCGGGCAACACGATTTCCGGCACGCCGACAGCGCTTGGAACCTTCAACTTCACCATGAAGGCGACAAACACAGCGGGCAACGTTACTCAGGCATTAAGCATTGTCATTAGCTCTACAGCAACTCTAGAGAGCGCGACCATCGGCCCTGTAACGAGAGTCTTTGATCTGGATAATCCAACTGATATCGTTACGTCGATTACCTGGAATGATGCAACTACTGTAACCGGGGTAGTCAATGGTACAGATGATCTGGAATCGCCTAATGACTTTACCTTAGTCGGAAATATACTGACTATTACAGAAGATTTTTTATCAGGATTGAATCTGTCAGACGGTGATGCCATGGTGCTTAGCATCTCCTTCGATGTAGGAAATGCAACACTAACGATTGAAGCAGAACAAAGCCCCATTCCTGGAACGGATGCTTCCTTAAGTGATCTGACGGTGGGCGGTATTGCCGTGAGCGATTTTATCAAAGGTACTTACATCTATAGCGTGGAACTGCCTTATGGTACCCAGAGCGGTAGCCAACCAGCTATAGTCGCCGCCATAGCTTCCGATTCAAAAGCTGCCGTCAGCATTACGCAAGCCGCGACACTACCCGGTAGCGCCATTGTGGGGGTAACAGCCGAGGATGGTACGACGAAGCAAACCTATATTATTAACTTTACGCTGGGAGCAGCGCCGAACACAGCACCGATCCGCAAGGGTGAGGTACCGGCTGCAGCGACGGCAAGCGTGACGGTGAATAATACCTACACCATTAATCTGGCAGCAATATTTGAAGATGCAAACGCAGATACATTGACCTACAAGGTATCGGTGAACGGAGCCGCAGACATAGGAGCCAGTGCGAATTACTCCTATACCCCGACCTCCACAGGAACGACTGCGCTGGTATTCAAGGCCAATGACGGCAAGGTAGATTCCATCGACACTTATACAATGACGCTGACAGCAAACGCAGCCTCAAATGGCGGAGGCGGAGGTACACCAATTACTCCACCAAGCACTCCGCCTGTAGGAGGAACAACGAAAACAGAAATAACGATTACAGGAAATACGGCCACTGTCACAACAACCGTTACAGTTACCGTTGACGACAGCGATAAAGCAACCGCAGCCGTTACACAGGAACAGATAAGCTATGCCATCAGTCAGGCATTGGCAGAAGTCGAAAAACATGAAAACATTACAGCGATAGCTATAGAAATCAAGGTAGACGCCAAGGCGGATGCCACAACCGTAGAATTCATCATACCGAAAAGTGCTATGGAGGTTGCTGCAGACGGTAAAACGGATTCTCTTAAAGTAACTACTCCTTTTGCCCATATCTACTTTGACGCAGATGCCCTCTCCTCCATATACAGTGAAGCGGCGGAAGACATAAAGATAACAGCATCAAAGGTAGAAGTCTCCACTCTTTCAGCCGAAGCACAACAGGCTGTGGGAGAGCGCCCGGTGTTCTATTTCAGCGTCACTAGCGGAGATAAGACAATCTCTCAATTTGGAGGCAGAGTATCCGTTGCAGTACCTTATACGCCTAAAGACGACGAGCATACAAATTCAATCGTTATCTACTACATCAACGCAGAAGGGAAATTAGAAATTGTAAACAATAGCATTTATGATCCAGAAACCGGCACGATAAGCTTCATAACAAACCACTTCTCACTCTATGCAATAGGTTACAACAAAGTGGACTTCAATGATGTAGCGGCAAACGCGTGGTACAGCCAAGCAGTAGGCTTTATCGCAGCGAGAGGCATCACCGAGGGGACGGGAGGCGGAAATTACAGCCCTGATGCCAAGCTGACCCGCGTAGAATTCCTTGTGATGATGATGAGAGCGTACGGCATCGCTCCTGATGTAAACAGGGCAGATAACTTTGCGGACGCAGGCAACACCTGGTACACAGGATACTTGTCAGCAGCCAAGGAGTTGGGCATATCTGACGGCGTGGGCAATAACATGTTCGCACCGGGTAAGGAAATTACCCGTCAGGAAATGTTTACCTTGCTCTACAATGCGCTGAAGCTCATGGGGAGTCTACCCGAGGGAAACTCTGGCAAAACCTTATCCGATTTCGTCGATGCAGGTGATATCGCCGAATCCTGGGCAAAGGACGCAATGACGCTGCTGGTTGAAACAGGAACCATCAGTGGCAGTGGCGGTAGGCTGTCACCGACAAGCACCAGTACCAGGGCGGAGATGGCGCAGGTCATTTATAACCTGCTGTCAAAGTAACCTGGTGGAATATAAGCGATAAAGTACCATAGTAGTGACATCAACAGTTTAATAACCAAAAGGTAACCTGCTTAAAAGCAGGTGCGCAAAGCTATAAGGTCTAAGATGCTTTAGAACGAAGATAGTCTGGCTTGCGAAACACACGAAAGCCTGCCCTTTTTCAAGAAGGGCAGGCTTTTGTGTGCTTGGCAGTACAACGACAAACCACATTTACTCGTCGAACGTATGTTACGACTTTTGATAGCTGCGGCGGAAGGCGCCGGGTGTAAGCTGTTCCATCTTTTTGAAGATTGCTCCATAATTCAACGGTAGAGCGTGTTCTCATGCAGCCCCATTTCGAATCCGCATGCACGGTTTGATAGGAGTCTGAGGGAATAATCCCACTTCTTGACCTACTACTAATTATTTAGACTATAGGTATTTGAAGGATGTCGGAAATATGAAAGTAAAGTAGGAGTTGTCTCATTGTTACTCTACTGATGTGATGCTTATGATGTAAGTGAGTACATGCAGGTTGAACGATTGGGTTTAAAACTGCCAGTTAACCTTGAAATCAATGAAGTTATCAGGCTCTTGAGAAAGTCATATTTATCCGAGCATTTAGTCAATCGGTAGATAAAGCTGTCTCTCAGATCGTTTCTAATCAACTTTTTCATTCCGAGATGAGAATAATAGCATAAAAAATGGTCTGTTAAAAATCAATGAGACGATCTCAATAGCCTGACTTTTGCATTTATTGCTCAGTAAACCGGAAAATCGTTGAGATCTAGATGCAGTGTTGCATCTATTAGGTACATGAAAGGGGAATTCGATAACAATGATCATTGATCGACACACGACTTATCGCTTGCCTAAGAAGTTAACCTCTCCAGTACGCCATGCTTGGGAAATGGTGGGAAGGGATCTTAAATATGTGTTTGGAGAGGTGCCAAAGCTTCAAGTGGACGAAGACGCTCCAGTTGAAGTGGAAGTCCGTTATGCTCTTTTGGAGGATCTATGCCCCGAGCATCCAGAGGCATTTTCTTTTCAGTTTATCGCAGCAGATGGGGTCATGACACTCCACATTATGGCCCACGATGACCTCGGGCTAGTATTTGGTTTGTTAGAATATAGTCGCAGATATCTGGGAGTGGATCCGTTCTGGTTCTGGATGGATAAATACCCGGTGCGCCGGGGCGAAATACACCTTTCCGAAGAGAATTACGATTCTCCAGAGTCGTTTGTTCGTTTCCGAGGATGGTTCGTCAACGATGAAGTGTGCTTGATTGGATGGAAGGAGGAGTATCCCCCAGCCAAAGAAGTATGGTATCCCGTCTTCGAAGCCTTACTGCGGTGCGGCGGCAATATGTTGATCCCCGGTACCGATCTGCCTAAACATGGCATTCATGCTGATCTTGCGTCAGAGATGGGGTTATGGGTAACGCACCATCATGCAGAGCCGCTTGGCGCTGAGATGTTCCTGCGTGCATATCCCGGCAAGAAGGCTAGCTATCAAGATAATCCGGAGCTGTTCGAAGCTTTATGGGAGGAAGCAATTGAAACACAGAAGGACCGGAAGATTGTTTGGGTTCTTTCCTTCCGAGGGCAAGGAGACCAGCCTTTTTGGATACAAGACCCTTCATTCGATACACCAGCGAAGCGCGGAGAGATGATCAGCAGAGTCGTCCTTAGGCAGTATGACATGGTTAAGCAGAAGGTTGAAGAACCGTATTGCTGTGTAGCTTTATACGGCGAGATTGCAGAATTATACAAGGCAGGTCATATCGATATCCCTGAAGATATTATGCGAATATGGGCCGATAATGGGTACGGTAAGATGGTTTCCCGTCGTCATAACAACCATAATCTGAGAGTTCCTTCGCTCCCTTCGAAAGAAGACGGAGGGAAGCACGGTGTTTACTATCATGTAACGTTCCACGATCTTCAGGCATCAAATCATTTGACCCTTTTCCCCTCTCCAGCTTCCTTTATCCAGCAGGAACTGGAGGATGCTTTCCATTCGGGAGCATTCTCATACCTGCTGGTGAACAGCGGAAATATTAGACCGCATGTATATACCTTGGACTTTATCCGCGAGCTGTGGAGCAATGGTCATGCGGATTCAAAGGAGCACCTCCTTCAATTTGTATACCGTATGTACTCCGCTTGCGAAGACGAGATTGCCGCGTTACATCTTGATTACGCTGAGCAGACCATTTCGTACGGCCCAAATGAAGATGATCGTGCGGGTGAGGAGTTCTATCATCATCCGGCCCGAGAGATCGTCGGTCATTGGCTTCAAGGGAGAGGCGGACAGCCGTTGCAGGGGCTGAACTGGGCAACGGGGGCGGTCGGTTTTGCGGAGCAGGTTGATTGGTTTAGCCGCAAATGCGTGGACGCGGTACCTAGCTGGGAGTTACTCAAAAAGCGCATCGACAAGCTTATAACGAAGCTTCCGAACGAGGAGCAGCAAAGAATGAATGATCATCTGCTGCTACACGTCAAGCTGCATCTATCCGGCTGCGAGGGTTTTGCAGCTTTAGGTGATTCTTATAAAGCTTACATGAATAAGGAGTTTCCCGCTGCATTCGTACATGCATCGCGGGCAATGCGGTGCTATCAACAGGGATTAGAAGCTATGCAAGAAGCTGAACACGGACATTGGCACAATTTCTACCGAGCGGACTGGCTCACGAATATACAGAGCACCGTGAACAATATGGATACTTTAAGAAGATGGCTGCGTGTCCACGGAGACAGTCCCGATTTCTTTGCCTGGTATAAAAATTATCTCATGCCGGAAACGGAGAAATATATTTATTTAGAAAATACGCATCGCAATCCCTTGTCAGACGACGAGTTGGCTCGAAGATTGCAGGAGAAGTTTGAACTGTGAGGTAGAGGAATATATGTCGTACTTGACAAAGGAGCGATAGGAATGAGTATGCAAGCTCTGCGAGAACGAGGTCTCACGAATAAGATATACGGAATAGGTATCTACAGGATCATGATGCGAGAAATCTAAGATCTATAAAAACTTGGATATACTCGATGACCGCGAGAAGGAAGTCGTGATCGGCCGATTTGGGCTGGAGCATAGCGGGGATCTCGCGGAGTTATGTGTCGCGAATGGAGAAGCGGCTTTGATGAAGCTATATCATGAGTTTTATAAGGTGAAGCGGCAGTAAAGTGAGTAGTTCTCAACTAAAGAAGTGGCAATCTCAAGTTCGATCCACTTTACCGGGAAAGCGCGATTGGCATGAGGATGCGACCAACTCTCCTGTTAACTTAATATTATTATATCGGATTAATTATTTAAGATATTCACTCCAGTTAATATAGCATATAATCGCAATATATTGGTGAATATAGGAGATCACAGGATGGCGATTAAGATCGGAATTGATTACTATCCAGAGCAATGGACTCCCGAGCTTTGGGAGAAGGATGCTGCGCTTATGCAAGAGACGGTGTTGCTGTTGTACGAATGGCGGAGTTTGCCTGGAGCCGAATGGAACCGACCGAGGGGGATTATCGGTTTGAATGGTTGGATGCGGCTATAGAAGTATTCGACGCGCGCGGCATGCAGATCGTGTTATGCATACCTACCAATAACCCGCCGAACTGGATGACAACCCGTTATCCCGATGTGCTGCCAATGTATGAGCAACGTCGAATCATCCGGCCGGTTGTGCGTGGACACCGCTGCAACAACAGCTATTCCTTGAGATTGCTGGGCTCCAAATTTGTGGAAGCGGTGTCACAGCGCAATGTGAAGCATCCCGGCGTCATTGGCTGGCAAATCGATAACGAGACGCACTACCAGAATGCCATTGCGATACGTGCAATCGTGCGTTTGTCGCTTGGCTGCAGAAGCGTGGACTAACTTATGTTCAATCGAATGACGAACGTTCAAGGTTTACACAACCTGATTTGGGTATGGAATGGGCAACATAGGGATTGGTATCCTGGCGATGCTTATGTTGATATCATCGGAGAGGATATTTATTCTCCAGAGCGGAACTACAGCTCCCATCAGGAACGATTCGAGCAAGCGCTCTATTATTCGAAGAAGAATAAAATCATTGCTATAACGGAGAATGCGCCTTTGCCTGATCCTGAGCAACTCATAGCTGATAAGGCGCTATGGGCATGGAACTGCACTTGGTATGGAGGATTCGTTCATAAACAGGATGAAGTGGGCAACAACGTGCTATCCGAGTGATATACAGAACGCACGATGTTTCGCAAGCTCTATGATCCCCCCGTCACCGTCACGCGTGACGAACTTCCGATTTGGGAGCTTTATCCGTTGCTGAGAGGGGGTGGTATGGCAGAGAAATGGTTTCAGGCAAATAATACAGAGAAGATTGCTGTTTTATCTAATTGTTTTAGAGAGACACTTACTGTTTTTGGCTTTTAAGCTTACTCATTCGATCTTAAAACTAATATGCAAGGGAGGAAATTTATTTTGAAAAATAAATCACGTCTCAAACGATTAAGATTCAGCTTAATCCATTTATTGTCTCTTTGCTTGTTAATTTCTTTTGTCATACCAGTTTGCGCTGCTAATAATCAGGTTGCCAATACTCAGGTTTCTGTAGTAGGGAACAAAGTCGAGGCTGAGGATGGCGTAATGACAGGCACGGTATCTATTGACAATACAACCAGCGGTTACTCTGGTAGAGGATATGCCTTTTTTAAGGGAGAGGGAGATTTAACGCTAACTTATCAAGCTCCCAATGCAGGACTGTATGAAATCACTATTGGCTACATCTCTCCGTTTGGAAGTAAGAAAACAGAATTAATTGTGAATGGCCAAGGTACAGGCGAAATCTCCTTGGAGGAATCGGCTGACTTTCATGAGCTATCAGCAGGCAAAGTACTTCTGCAAGCCGGGGAAAATACGTTTAAGTTCAACTTGGGTTGGGGTTGGTACAATATCGACTATCTTTTGGTAACACCTATTGGAGGATCTGAGAAGATCGAAGCAGAGGATGGTACCAAGACCGGCACGGTTTCTGTTGAAAATACGATCAGCGATTACTCGGGTACAGGATATGCCTCTTTTAAGGGAGAGGGAGATTTAATGCTTACCTATCACGCTCCTAATGAAGGACTGTTTGAAATCATTGTCGGCTACAACTCACCGTTTGGAGATAAGAAAACAGAATTGATTGTGAATGGCCAAGGCACGGGTGAAATATCTTTAGCGCAATCGACAGGTTTTCAAGAAGTATCAGCAGGAAAAGTACAGTTACAATCCGGTGATAACACAGTAAAATTCAACTTGGGCTGGGGTTGGTACAATATTGACTATATTATCGTAACTTCTGCTGAAGTAGGCGGGTCTCATCAAGTTGAGAAAATTCTTTCTAATCCGAACGCTACACCAGAAACACAGGCATTGATGAACTACTTGGTGGACACGTATGGCAACGGAATTATCTCTGGTCAGCAGGAAAGACATGATGCGGATTGGATTTATGAACAGACAGGAAAGTACCCAGCACTTCTTGGCTTAGATATGATGGATTATTCACCTAGCCGTGTGGAACATGGGACGTCCTCCCAATCGATTGAACAGGCGCTCGATTGGGGTCAACAAGGTGGGATTGTTCAAATTCATTGGCATTGGAACGCACCAAAGAATCTTCTTGACGTACCGGGGAATGAATGGTGGAGCGGATTCTATACGAGAGCGACAACTTTTGACGTTGCTTACGCACTTGCCCATCCTGATTCGGAGGACTACCAGTTGCTTCTTAGAGACATTGATGTAATCTCCAATCAATTAAAGCGGTTGCAGGATGAACATATTCCTGTAATTTGGAGACCATTGCATGAGGCTGAAGGCGGGTGGTTTTGGTGGGGGGCAAAAGGTCCTGAGGCATACAAGGAGTTATACCGCCTCATGTATGATCGCATGAAAAATGTACACGGGCTGAATAACTTAATCTGGGTATTTAACTCGGAAAGTGAAGAATGGTATCCTGGCGACGACGTCGTTGATATCGTTACTACAGACTATTATGCTCCTAATGGTGATTACAACCCACTTGTCAACAAATACGATCAACTTGTCTCGCTGGTGAACGGTACTAAGTTGGTTGCTCTAGCAGAGAATGGACCTATTCCTGATCCTGATCTTTTACCACTCCTTGGTGCGGACTGGCTGTACTTCATGACTTGGACAGGAAACTCGATCCGTGATGGATTGCAGAATGATCCTCAGCATTTACAAAAGGTCTATCATAGTGATTATGTCATTACAAGGGATGAACTTCCCACTGATTTGTATTTATATGGGCTGGCACCTGTTGCAGAAGTGAGCTACAGTAAAACCGGTTTAACAAATCAAGATGTGGTGGCAACCATCACAACGAATAAGCAGGTCACTATAACGAATAATGATGGCAAGAGCAGTTATACCTTTGCCAACAATGGAAGTTTTACCTTTGAGTTTGTTGATCAAAAAGGGCTCCAAGGGACCGCAGTGGCTACCGTTAATAATATTGACAAAATGCCCCCTACCCTAAAGGTTTTTTCGGATAAGCCAAAACTTACAAAAAACAATCATAAACTCGAAGAGGTTACTTTCTCTTGGGAAGCAGAAGACAGCGACTCTAGCATTGCAAGTGTGAAGCTAGTATCAGTTACGAGCAACGAGCAGGATAATGGCTCTGGAGACGGTAATACGACAGGAGATATCCAAGGCGCTGAGATTGGGACAAGTGATAACAAAATTCTCTTGCGCGCCGAAAGATCGGGTAATGGCTCAGGTAGGGTATACACCGTTACCTATGAAGCCGTTGATCATGCGGGTAACAAAACCCAGGCTTCGGCTACTGTTTCTGTACCGCTTTGAGAGATAAGTTTAATGCACCATATTAATTGAAGTAGTACAGGATACAGGGAGCGTAATAACGAAAGGGGAACTTATGAAATTTTCAGTTTGCATCGATTCCGTATTTAGGAATATGAATTTGTCAGAGGCATTGTCACATGTAAAATTATCAGGGTTTGATGCATTCGAATTTTGGAATTGGAGACATAAAGACATAAACCTGATGTCAAGCGAAATGAAACGACTTGAGCTTTCGCTCTCGACGTTTTGTACAGATGGTGGCAATCTAGTAGATCAAGAGTATCATAAGGAATACTTGCAAGGCCTCAAGGAAGCGATAATTGTTGCTAAAAGACTTGGTTGCGGGACGCTGATAACACAAACTGGAAATGAATTAAGTGGTATCTCGCGTGAGCGCCAAATTGAAAATGTTTTGACAGGGTTACGGCTGGCGGCTCCAATTGCGGAAGAGGCTGGAGTTACACTCCTTCTGGAACCTCTCAACACGGCAGTTGATCATCCCGGGTATCTCTTAACGCGCTCGAGCGAGGCATTTGAGCTTATCGAACAGGTTGGAAGTAATTATGTGAAAGTATTATTTGATATCTACCATCAACAGATCTCTGAAGGTAATCTAATTAGCTCAATGCTGAGTAATCTTCAAAGCATTGGTCATTTACATGCTGCAGGTTGTCCAGGGCGCAATGAATTACAATTTGGCGAAATCCATTATGCCAACGTCATTCAAGCATTGCGCAACGCGGGGTATTCAAACTATTTTGGTCTGGAGTTTATGCCGTCTTCTGAACCTGCCTTAGGATTGGATTACGTTAGGAATTTGATGGATGAGTCCTAAAAAATAGCTTCAGAAATAGTGGCCGTGGCGCTCTGTGAGCTGCCCGGCCATGTTTTGTTTGATGAATGTGGACGACAGTCATATTTAAACCATATATCGAGGTCTGTGAAAATGGACTTTATATGTCATGAATGATTTAAGAGGAAGGAGATGTTCGTTTTTTACATGCCAGTGTCCGTCCTTTTAATGAGAGCGCATTGGCAAAGAGCAGCAGATAGGTTGCCGTATGGAATTGACGTAGCCACTAAGTTCCAGCGCCAATTGTTCAGAATTCTCAAAATAAACGTGATTGTTTTAAAGATTTTAACATGGCTTCTGCTACCGCATTGTAATACGGGCAGCCTTTTTTGTTTAGGGATCCTTTGATGCTGAAGTCTGCCAACGCCTCAGAAATAAGTTTGTTATCGAACTCCTTGCCTATGTCCATGTGGAATAATTGGATGATACCCAAATGCACAGAGATACTCGCCCTTGTCTGTTTTGCTCATTCTACTCGCCCTCAATTCATCTGTCCAACTTACTGTAGTCGATCCAATACCAACGTCTCCTGGAAAAACATGATTTCACATGCAGCATGAGACGCAAAGGTAATTGCTACGATAACGCCTAACGCCCCCAAGGAATACTTTTGGGGGGAAGCTTAAAATGGAATGGCTTAATGATCATAAATTTAAGACTAGAGCAGAAGCTAAAAAGGCAGTATTCGAGTATATTGAGCTGTTTTACAACCGACGGAGAACGCATCCCTCCAACGGTTATATCCCTCCATTACAGTGTTTTTAGGCGGTTAAAATCTAGACTAAAAGTTATAATGAGGTTTTGTTACTGTCTACATAATTAAGACTAAGGTCAAAAGTCGTTATACGGTGTGTCAAAAGTATATTATAATTATTGCTAAAACGGATGTTTGTAGTGCCAACATGAATTATAACTCGCATTTTGGAATCTAGATCATTACTGCCTACATGATATCGATTAGGAAATATAAGATCGGGTACCTAGCCACCGACAATCAAATGTCTCCTTCGCACTCATTCAGTATATTTACAATCTCTAAAAAATTAAATGAGCTGTGTTTACTCAGGTTTCTCGCCGAGTAGAAAACCTAGTGCTTTTTAACTCGTGTTCTGTTAACCTATTGGCAAGAAGGTTAGGCGTTTTCTCAAGATCGGTTTTAGGATGAATGCGAAAGAGCGTCTTTTCGTCGTCCTGGCTAAACTCGGAATAAATAGTGTTCATCAAAGCTATTTCTCGCAAAGGAATAACTGCAATTCGTGATGTGATAAATGACTAAAGGGGCAATGAAAGTGGAGAAGGAACGTGTAGCACTCATTAGACCAGGTCTGTTCGGCGAAGGTGCCGCCGCGGACAGCCGCAGGAATGAATTTGATATTGGAAATGAAATCTTGATTCACAATGGCATCATTACAGATTTCGTGTTTATTGGTGATTCGATTACGCATATGTGGGATTTAAATGCTTACTTCGGCAAAGACGGCCGTGTAATCGTAAATCGAGGAATAGGTGGAGATATTTCGAGTAATGTTTTGCGCAGATTCGATGCTGATGTCATACAATTGAAACCGAAATATGTTGTAATCAAGATCGGTGTTAACAACTTCTGGGCGTTAGACGACGAGTCGGATGAGCATAGAAGAACGACCGATCAGATTGTGCCCGGCTTGCTTAACGATATGAATCGTATGTTTGAGAAATGTGCTGCCAGCGGTATCATACCTATTGTTTGCTCCATTTTGCCGACTAATCTCCCTGAACTTGAGCATAACCATATACGGAACGAGGCTATCGTCTATGTTAATCAGCAATTGCAGCAATTAACAGAGAGACTCGGTATGATCTATATCGATTATCATTCATATTTGACACTAGAGAACAGCAATCAATTACGTGAGGAGCTTGCGGATGATGGTCTTCATCCGCATGTGCTAGGATATAATATAATGGCGTCACAACTAAGAGAGTCGCTCGAACAACATGGAGTGACAATATAAGTATTCGATAAAATATCAAACAAAAGAGACTCTGCAGGTTTATCACCTGGCAGAGTCTCTTTCCTGTCTGCTATAAAGTTATCACTGGAATTCGAACCAATCGAAATTCCCATTCCCTGCTCCTGAACCAGACGGGAAAACAATGTAGATATCATGAATGCCGCTTGCGTTGCTCAATGCCGTGCTGTCCGTCGACATGACTGACCAGCCGCCCGTATCGGACGTGGTTAGCGTACCGATCAGCGTGCCGGTCGTACTGTCCAATCGAATTTGAACGGAGCCTGATCCACCGGCATCTCTACCATAATGTGCAAGAAAAGTAGAATAACCGGCAGATAGATCAACGTCATTATAACGGATCCAATCCCCTTCATCTGTACTGCCAATTACAGTGGATTGAATATTAATTCCGCTCATATCATCGTATTGCTCAGCTTCAAGGTGAATGAGATCAGGAGTAACATAGTCCATGTTCACTCTGATTCGATCCAAATCGGGCACATAAGATGCTGCATTTGACAGCAGGATCGTATTGTTTCCCTCTTGCAGACTTACGCTTAATTGCAATGTGCCGAGTACATTAAAGCCACCTGTAGCCGGAAAACTTACGACTGAAGCAGTATTGCCGTTGACACTCATATCAGCGGTTCTTGCATCCGAGCTCAAGTAGTCAACATCAATGGTATATATGCCGGCTTGAGCCGCATAGATGTCGTTTATTTGCAGGGTTCCATTGTTATTACCGATATACCCAACCTTATATGCGCCGGAGCATACGGAGCATGCGCTGGCAACAGCGGTTCCTGTGAATGTGTTTCCAGTTGCCTCTGCTTCGTAAGATTGGAAGGAGGGAGTGGGGCCACCTTCAATAACATTTCCTGACCCATTGTCCAAGATATCAAGAGTCGATATATTGTCGAAGGTAGAATTCGCAATATAGGCGCTGGAAACGCTCGGAGATATTCCAAAGCCGTACTTACTATTCTTTACGGTGTTTCCTTGCCATAAGGAAGCCAACACCGATGCGCCGTGTGTGATCGCATCTTTGACGTTATTCATGATGAAGCCAGCTGCATAACGCGAGTCTTGATCGTAGCCATTCTCTGTTCCCAGACGGTCGATAACATTATCCTTATAGTTAGACCCGTACACGCTTGCAGCAAATGGCGAGCTTCCGGTTGCAATGGTATCCTCAGCGCGATCTCCTATAAAGCTGTTTTGATAACGGTATGATTTACCGCTAATCTGATTTCTTCTCACATCAGCGAAGAAGCTCGGCATTAGTTGTCCATAATAAGAGACCGTATTCTGATAAATGCCATAGACACTAATTCCTTGTGTATTGGTAGCTGTGTTGTCAGCAATCTTCATGTCATAGGTATTGAAATATAATTGAACGGCTGGACCATCATTATCTGTCAATGTATTATTCTCGACTGTCCCTGTCTGCAGTCTGGACAAAGAGTATTTGCTTGTGCTGTCCGGCACGATATCCCATGCATAATCCAAGGAGACAAGAAGCTGCTTGACAGGACTTCCACCCAAATCGGTTATCGACGCAACATTCCGCATTTGGCCCATACCTTTGCCGTCTAGGATGAGCATCTGCCACTCATTATTGGCTAAGTCACCGGTTCCAGAGAAGCTTTGATTGTAATCATCAGAAACGGTAGCAGAATAAGAATTTGCAGAGATAACATCACCGCCAGTTAAATAGCCCGGAACATCGAATGAGAATGATTCACCATCATTTCCTGTATGGTTATTAATGTTCTGAATAGTGTTGTTTGCAAGATATTGATGGGTGACATTGTAACCCACGGCTGTACTTGTGAATTTTCCTGATAATGAGTCTGTAATGCCAGGAGTAACGTGACCGGTTAATGTATTGCCAATGAACAGATTGTTCTCAGAGCTAAAGGAGACATTTCCCTGCGCATAATCAATGACATTATTGCGCATGGTTCCACCCTTTCTTATATAATTAGAGAACAACGGATGATTAAGGCTTAACTGATTGTCAGCAATGAGGACAGGCCCTGCCGCGAATACATAAATACCTTTCCAGCTGTTGCTGTTATACGGAACGTCTACGACATTGTTATAGAGAAACAGCTTTTCGGAATTCAAGTCTGACATGAGAGGCGGCCAATTATGTGTCGTATCCGTTGGTGAATAGTCGCCTCCTAAATTGATTAATCGGAAATTTAGGGACGTGCTTAAGTCTGACCGCACCGTAATTTTTATATTGGCAATTCCTTGATAACCGTCTCCGGCTGAAGTTCCCATACCTTGTATGGCCACATATTCAGTGGATGAGGATGAAGCGCTGTTAAATTTCAGAATAGTGTTTGTATTGCTCTGACCTTGAAGTATAACGCCCTTTTTCAATTGAATCTTGAGGAAGGGATAGGTTCCGTTTGGAAAGTAGACGACGCCTCCCCCTGCTGCAGTCGCTGCATCGACAGCACTCTGAATTGCTGTAGTGTCATCTGTTGTACCATTACCCATCGCGCCGTAGTTGGTAACATTATAAATCGTGCTCCAATTGAAATCTTTCGCCCAGGAAACGCCAAGTGCTAATGCAGTTGCATCCGTTGGTGCAGAAATAACGGGCAAGACGGTGTCAACCGTATTAGAAGCTAATCTAACCCACTGATCACCAAGCCCAGCGGAATTCGTATTCACTTCGATATAATAGTTGCCTAGAGTAAGCGTAGAAGGGATGGAGAACGAGACTGCATATGGCGTAGTATCAGAAGGTGAGACAACCGTGGGGCTTCCGCTGCCGGTAGGAACTAACCGTATGTACGTATTACGACTGCCGCCATATTCAGAAGCATCCAAATTCACCCCCATTAACTTTAGATCCATTCCGGGATAAGCTGCAGTGTCGGAAAGCCATTGCGGGTCTGCTTTATTGAGGAACAAGGTCGATCCCCATGTTGATCCATTATCATTCGAAATACCGAAGGAATATACGCCTGCTGGCAAATCAGATGGAACGGTAAACCTCCCGTATCGTCCCTTACTGTCTGTTTGTACCGGAGAGACGATTCGATTGTTCGCTTCAATCAGCTTGCCTCTGACAGTACCTGTCAACTCATCGCCGTAAACGGAGAATACCTCACCGGGCTTTACCGCATCGGAGATTTTGAAGATAATCGGAGGATCAGCGGCAAATACAGTGGGGGCAGAAGGAATATAGAGCATAAGCGTAAGAAGGAGCATAGAAAGGACGAGCATTGCAGAGCGATGAACCGAGCTTGCTTTCAACATGTTCAACATCATAAACCACCTCGTTTATTAGAATGATAAAATCGTTTCAATCGAACAATGTCGATTTCTCTGTATTCTATATTGTAAAGCGCTTTCAAGATAGCGACAAATGGGTTAGATTGGTGTTTAAACAGGTGGAATTGATCAAATTACTTGAATTGCGCACACATTTGATGGAACAAACACTGTCTTCTTAAGTTGTGATGTTATAAAGTTATGCAAGCTCTCATTAAATTCCTTGGAGGTACATTAGAATGAAACAAACTAATCGTTGGCAGCAGCATGGATACTTGAAGTTACTCACCTTATTGCTGGCGATTGCCGTTATTCCTGTTCTGATTCTAAGCTTCCTGTCCTATCAGGTATCAATTAATAATGCCAAGCATCAAGCACAGAATTATAGCAAGCAGCTGCTTAGCCAAACCTTGCAAACGCAGGATGTCATATTCGAACAAATGCAAGCATTCATCTACGAAATATTATTGAACTATTCCCACTACCGAGACATTATTAGAGAAGCCCCACATACCTCTGAGGTGCTCGAGCTTTATGATTCCTTGCAGGGGAAGAAGGTTGCCAATGAGAATTGGATCAAAAACTTCTACTTGGTAGACCTTACTTCTAAAAAACTATATTCCTCCGATAGCGGTTCAATCTATTCCTTTGATGAGTTTACAGACCCTAACCTGCTCCAAATATTCAACGAGAACGGCACTCCCATCACAACGAATCAATTCTTCAGACGTACGAGCAGCAGCGGTCAAGATAACCTGTCTTATGTGGTCCGGTATCCAGCGACTCATGGACTGCCAGGCTACATCGTCATCGATATCGACTTAAATAAAATTAATTTTACCGAAGATAGCTCTGGAGGTGGGAGTGATTTATTTGGTTATTTGTTTGTGACCAATCGGGCCGGAGATATGCTGACTAGCGAGCATTTGGATATATTCCAGATCATAGAAGAGGGTAATAAGGGCAATGGTTATTTGGACATTAACGCAAAGTCTAGGCTATCGGGATTAGAATACCATTACGTTATTTCGATTAAATTAATTAAGAAGAATAATCAAATCTTGCTCTGGAGCGTTCTTATCCTATGCCTAGTTTTCTGTCTTTTCGGGGGAATTGCCGCACTGTTCGGATCAAAAAATATCTATACACCGATGGGCAATTTATTGCGATATATCAAGGAATTAGTTGGAGAATCCTCTATTCATACAGATCGCCAACTCAATGATTATAATTATTTGGAGCAAATATTCACCAAGCTAAGTGGAGAGAACAAGGAGTTTATGACGGCTATCCGTAATCATCAGACTTTGTTTAAGCAAAAGCAACTTTCCCTCCTCATTATGGGTAATGCCTCTAGCTATGAAGCGTTAGAGGTACCTGAGAATGTGAAAATAAAGCTGCCTCATCCTCACTATGCTGTCTTATCTTTGGAGTTGGAAGATGTAAGCGATTTTAAGACAAAGTATACGATAGTTGAACAAGAATTAATGTTATACGCGGTAGAGAATATTGTAGAAGAGATATTCGGAGAGCTGGGTTATGTAGCAGCAAGCCACTTTGAGCCTTATCGCATTGTAGCTTTGCTAAATATGAAAGATTTGACAATATATGAAGCTGAGTCTGTCGGCATCAAGAGAATCGAGGAGCTGAGTAAGCTTGCCCAGAACCAACTTGCCAAGTTTTTAAACCTATCTGTCAGCATAGGTATTAGTGAGATAGCGGAAAATAGTCCTATGATCAAGAGTGCCTACCAGCAAGCACTGCTGGCGAATTCCTATAAGGTCTATTTCGGCAAGGAGAGCATTGTCTCCTATCATAGCGTAGCGAATAAGGACGATAGAAATCTCTTCGATGCCAATATGATGCAATGGACGGAACTCAAGGAGCAATTAAAAATTTATCTCCGCATGAACGAATGGGATAAGAACGAAGAATTTATTGCTTATATTATTAATCAAGTTTCCTATGTAGGCATCACACAAGCAGAGTTGCATTTCGTATTTCTTCAATATATAACCTGTCTAACGGATGCTTCGAATGAGTTTTTTGTTCCTTTGTCCGACATTTTTGGCAATAACCTTCGGTTTGATCAATCGGTCGGCCAGATTACAACTATTGAGGAATTGCAGGATGAGATGCTTCGTCTTGCAAAAGCTTTGTTCGAAAAATTAACTAACAAAAAAAGCTATCTACATCAAGAGCTTATTAATAAGATACTAGTGCATATTGAGGAGAATATCGATAAAGATATCACTTTAGAGGCTCTTGCTGAGAAGGTGTACATGCACCCTACTCACTTAAGTAAAATTTGCAAAACGATAACGGGCTTCAGCCTTGGAGAACAGATTGTTCGAGTCAAGGTTCAACGAGCTAAGGAGTTACTCGTAGAATCCAATATTAGCATCAATGAAATTTCTTTGCGGGTAGGCTACACCAATCCCCGTGCATTCTACCGATTGTTCAAAGACCATACCGGATTAACTCCTGGGGAATACAGGAAGAAAGAAGCATTCCATCGCATTGACCAGTAACAAAGCCATCTCATGCAAATACGACTCTAAATGAGCTTTAAGATGAGAATAAGTCACTATTTCGCCTCCACATTCCATGCTACGCTTAGGCAAATTCCGGAACATGAAAATAGGAAAGAGGAGAAGCGAATGGATCAGACAGGAATTCTAAAGTCATTGAAAGCGGTCGTAAAGCATTGGCAGCTAACCATTATGTTATTGCCCGTGCTGTCTACCTATCTTATCTTTAATTATTTTCCATTAAGCTGGTTAGTTATTGCTTTTAAGGACTACAATATCGGCAAAGGAATATGGGACAGCCCGTGGGTCGGCTTGGACAACTTCCGAATGATCTTTACCTATCCGGATCTAACACGATTAATTCGGAATACCGTTGTCCTTAGCTTGCTTAATCTGGTGTTCGTATTCCCAATGGCAATTATTTTTGCCTTGCTCTTGAATGAGTTTAAACATTCTTTCTTGAAAAAATTCGTACAGACGATTACTTATCTTCCCTATTTTCTTCCATGGACGGTAATGGCGGGTTTTATTCTCATGATGTTTTCCATCGATGGTCTAATTAATAATGTGGTAACAGCTCTAGGTTACCCTACTCAGAACTTCCTTACAGACAATACGAAGTTTATAGAGCTTCTGATAGGATCTAACATTTGGAAAAACATGGGCTGGAGTTCGATTGTATATATTGCAGCAATTGCGGGAGTAAATCCATCCTTGTATGAAGCCGCCATTATGGATGGAGCAACGCGGTTTCAGCGTGTAAAGTCGATTACGATTCCAAGTATTATGCCGATCATTGGTATTACATTCATCCTGCAAGTCGGTGGATTGATGTCAGCGAATTTGGATCAAATATATAATCTGTACAATCCTCAAGTATACAAAGTGGCCGATGTTATTGACACGTATGTACTCCGTATGGGCGTAACGCAAATGCAATACAGTATTACAACTGCCATGGGACTGTTCAAAGGTATTGTTGGTCTTATCTTGTTATTGGTTTCTAATTATATCGTGCGAAGAACGAGTGACTCGCAGAATTCATTATGGTAGGGGGATAAAGCTATGAATGTCAAGAAATTAAGTGCGTTTGATTTTTTCAATTACACTATTATGCTCTTACTCTGTGTGACCATGATCTATCCGTTCCTCCATATTGTTTCATTGTCACTAAGTGATCCGGTCGCTGCAGGACGCGGGGGCTTCATGTTCTATCCTAGAGGCTTTCAATTCGATGCTTACAAAGGATTGGTGCACGACCTTCTCTTCTGGAGGAGCTACAAAAATATTGTTATCGTTACTGCAGTCGGTGTGGTTGGCGGATTGATCTTAATAGCAATGGCTTCATATGTGCTCACTGTAACCTATTATCCATTCCGTAAGACCATTACGATGATGATCACGCTAACGATGTTTTTCCAGGCGGGGATTATACCGAGTTACTTACTTTATAAGGATTTGAATCTTATGAATACCTGGATGCCACTATGGATTCCAGGGGTAACCTCAGCATTCTATATCATTATTCTAATCTCATTCTTTAAGCAGATTCCATCGGAAATTAAGGAAGCGGCTGTGATTGACGGAGCCAGCGACCTAACCGTATTCTTCCGAATTCTAATGCCGTTATCTAAGCCTGTACTAGCAACCATTGGTCTGTTTCTTGCCGTATCGCATTGGAATGATTGGTATAGCCCTTATATCTATATTAACGATTCTAATCTTAACACACTTCCAGCTGTGCTCAGACAATACATTGTACGCTTAGATATGCAATCCTTCTCTAGTATTGTGAAGGGAACTAATGATGACATTATGCCTGAGCAATTGAGAGCAACCGTGATTCTGGTCTCTATCCTGCCCACCTTGGTCATCTACCCTTTCGTGCAGAGATACTTCGTCAAAGGAGTAACACTTGGTTCCTTGAAAGGTTAAAAACAATACTGCTCATTTGTCTTCATTAGTGCTCAGAGCCATCCAAATCTGGTCGAACTTCTGAATCAGCATAAATCCGATGATTAATCACTATCGGAATCGCTTTCAAGTTGGTAAGTTGAAGTCGTCAGGAACATCTGAACATTCATAGGGGGTCACACGAAATGAAAAGCAATTCATTATTCGTTCGTAAGTTGGTTATGGTGTGTCTAATCGCAATTTGTACGACAGTCTTTGCGGGTTGTTCACAAGGCAATAATTCAAATGCAGGTAGTTCAAATGCAAGTACACCTTCAGCAAGCACAGCCGATGAGAAAGTATACGAAATTACATGGCATGGATCCTTTCAATTAGATACGGCATCCGACAGCTATGTACAGCAAGAACTTGAGAAGAAGTTTAATGTTAAGATCAAAATCGTGAATGCGAACATGGATAAGCTGAAGCTAATGGCAGCTTCGAACGATTTGCCTGATGTTATGAGATTAGCTGATCCTTCAGATGTAAGCAGCTTTGCTAATACCGGTTCTACACTAGAGCTCTCACAGGAGTTATTAATTGAACAAGCACCTCATGTAGTTAAGTCTATTAATGATACTGCTCCTACATTATGGGGATTAACGAATTATGAAGGCAAAAATTATGGCATTCCGCAATACATTACAATCGTGCCTTGGGATACTGCAATGGCTTGGCGTCAAGATGTTCTGGATGCAGCAGGTATCACAAACACACCGAAGACGATTGCAGAATATGATGTCGCTTTCAAAACGATTGAAGAGAACAAGAAGGATATCATTGCTAAGACAAATCCTAAATTAAAAAATCTGTACATGTTCTCATCAGCAGATATTCAAGCTCCATTCCTTCAATTCACTTGGTTATTTGGTGCTTTTGGATCAATGCCTGGATCTTGGCAATTGGATTCAACAGGGAATGTCGTTCGCGGAGAGACGCTGCCTGGAACGAAAGATGCTCTTGCTAAATTAGCCGAGTGGTACAAAGCCGGCTATATCGACCCTGCATTTGTAACAGACAAAGGCCAGCAAGCGGATGCGAAGTACAAAACAGGAAGCATTGTTCTCAAAGACAAAGGTTTTAGCGAAATCGCTGCTTCAACGCCTGATGACTTGCAGAAAGCATTTCCTAATGTGTCTTATGCAAATACGGCTGCTCCTACAGGACCTAATGGTGATTCAGGTGTATGGTCATGGGGAAAACGCCAAAACTTTGTAGCGTTATCTTCTACTTTAAAGGATGAACCGGAGAAAGTTAATAAAATTCTGCAAATTCTTGATGCAATCTCTTCTGATGAACAGTTATACAAGCTGACTCAGTGGGGAGAAGAAGGCAAATCCTATGAAATGAATAATGGTATTCCAACCATGATGGCGCCATATGATAAAGATTCCTCTACAGAGAGCATGGCATTAGGCGCACGAGGCATATTTGGCCCATTCGGATCTCCTGATGTGGTTAATAAATTTTTGAATCCAACCTTAGTGAAAGAATGGTCGGACAAATATGCAGGCAAGCCTGATGTTACCTTTGCCCTAGCCTTGCCATCAACAGGAACAATCGAGCAGAGATTAGTTGATAAATGGAATGAGACCCTTATTAAAATTGTTATCGGTGACTCCCCTCTCTCTGCTTATGATGACTATCTGACATGGATTGACGCTAACGGAGGTAAAGAACTAACAGAAGAAGCTAATGAATTATATACCAATCAGTTAAAAAAATAATGACTGCTTAGAGGAAACTAGATGTCCATCTGGCTTCCTCCTTTTTTTACTTTGAATTAAAAAGGAGAATTTAATATGCAACGTATTCTTGCAGATCTGCCATTCGAGAGCCCTCCGACATGGGCCATTATGCAGCGGGAGCTGTTTCGCGTTATGAATGAAGCGATAGACCCCTTACTAGAACGTTATATCCGCCCCAATGGCGAATTATTATGGCCGGTCAATGATGAATATCTGGGCGTAGATGCTCTTGATGATGCCTATGAGAGTTTCTACAATTGGCCGCTATTCTACCTTTTAGGTGGTCATGATCGTTTCCTATCGCTCTCAATAAAACAATTTGAAGCCATCACAAAGCAATTCACTCGCTATCCAACGGGGCATGGCCATCAGATGATCGTGAACGAGTATGAGCAAGGGTATGATTGGTTCCATCAGAGCGAAGGTTACCTTTTCTTCTACTTGCTATGTATGGCAGACCCAACTCGTCCTCTGAACGTTGAGCGTGCACGCAGATTCGCTGGCTTCTACATGAATGAAGATCCGGCAGTGGATAATTATGATCCTGAACATAATATAATTAAATGTGCATTCAACGGAAGTATGGGACCGGCGTATCGCAATTTCTCGGGGTATCCATTCCTGCCATGGTCATTCGAAGATTGGAAGGTTCATTATAATCTTCCGTTCAGCGATATTGCAGGTATTGAAAAAGCAATTGATGTGAAGGATCCTGAGAAAGCACAGCTCATGGGGGAAGCGATGGTTAGCCGAATGTCACAGGGCGATGTTCCTTCTAACTTGGCTTCCACCTCACTAATGACCAATGCCTATCTACTCACTGGCGATGATCGATATCGGAAGTGGGTAGATCATTATGTGACTGGATGGGAAAAACGCACCATTCAGAATGACGGAATCATTCCGGATAATGTCGGCTTGAGCAATAAAATTGGAGAATCGATGAACGGCAAGTGGTACGGAGGATATTATGGCTGGACATGGCCGCATGGCTGGGAATCGATAGGTGACTCAGTTGCTGTTGCGGCTCAGAATCGCACATTGCTGGAAGGTGATACTGCTCATTTGGATTTCATCCGTTCTCAACTTGATGGATTGGCTGAGAAAGGTATTATTGTGGACAATGTGCTGTATCTTCCTAACAAATACGGTGACTCTGGGGCTGTATATAACCATGAGGCGAATGGGAAACTTCGGGATGAATTCGGCCATGTCTTATCGAAGGATGGCTGGTTTGAATTTGCGAGGGAGCACGCTAAGCATCCTGCATTAATATGGGCCATTTCCTTGGAAGAGAAGGATCGTGAGCGATTAATTCGAACTCGGAACCCGGAGACAAATGATTGGAAGCAAGTGCTCCATCACCAGAACTTGAAAGATCAAGGAGGACATGAATCCGCCTGGACGTCATATATCAGCGGAGAATACCCAGAATATCCTGAGCATATTCTTACTTACAATTTGAAGCAAGTGTATGAACGAATTCAATTCGTACGTGAGGATAAGCAAGACCCGTCAACTTATAGCGATGCCTATCTTCAACGAAGAAATCCGCTTTCCGTTGAAGGTTTAATTCAATTAACGATGGGTGGCACTATGCCCGTATATAACGGAGGGTTGCCTTTCGTTCAGGTTCGCTATTATGACGAAGAGCATAAGCGTCCGGGATTGCCCTCTGATGTTGGAGCTTTGGTTACATCGATTACTCTTGAGGATATTAGTCTAGAGTTAGTTAATCTTCATGCAACGCAAAGCAGGTCACTGGCTGTACAGGCTGGGGGATTCGGTGAACACCGCTTCGATCAAGCAACATTCGGAACGAAGCATTCACCCGAGCCAGGATCAAATACTCTTGCTATTAATGATCGTTTCTTGCAAATTACGATTGAACCGGGTTGTTGTATTCAATTGACATTGAAAATCGATCGTTACGTGAACAAGCCATCCTATACAGCATGGCAAGAACGAATAAAGGAACAGCCGCCATGTATTTAACGAGAATGCGGTCTGAACAAGTCGTCGAAGCCATCAGACAAGAGCTTCCTCTAGTGATGGGCGCTGGTGTAATTGAATATCACGGTCCACATTTGCCCATAGGAACGGATATGATGATAGCGGAACATATAGCCCAATCGATTGAACAGAGATGCTCTTGCGTACTCGCACCAACTCTTCCGTATGGACCGACCCTTTCCTGGGCTGGAGCTGCAAGTGAGGGGGAGATGGATTTCGATCCAGAACCGTTCTATGTGTATGTAAAGGAAATGCTGAAACGATTTATGCTAATGGGCTTTAAGCGAGTTTATATCATTCAGCATCATCAGGGTAATGAAGGCTTGCAATCCCTCTGTTTGCGTCGGGCAGCGCAAGAACTCATTCGGGAACAAACAAGCAGTTGGGGAGAAGGCTGGGGCAGGCTGCGTGCCGAACAGCTACCTAATCCAACGATATTCGAATCCGTAACAGTCGCTGGAATCGATGCTTACTTGTATGAGAGCAAGGATGATGAACGTATGCCGATCGGACATGCTGGTAAAGGAGAAACACAGCTTATCCAGCATATCGATCCTGAAACGGTATGCATAGACAATCTAGTGGGTAAAGAGCTTCCAGAGTGGCTGCTCGATGCAGGAAAAGCAAGTACGAATGAAGGAAAGCTATGGCTCGAACGTTGTATCGACAGCTGGGTCCAACGTATTACAGCAGGAGGTATATCATGATTCTTCCGGAAAAAATCTCGAAGTTTGATATCATGGCTTATTTGCCTAAGAAGGCTGAGACGACTATTCCTTATGGAATAGGCTGTGCTTGGTTAGGTCGAGGAGGAAATGATCGGGCAACAAGAGAGTCAGAAGTGAAGACGTTACTCCACAGCTATGCAACAGGTTTCCGCTATTTTGATACGTCTGCTGCCTATGGGGAGAGTGAGCTTGTTGTTGGTGAATTTATTGATAGGATTAAACGAGATTCGATCTTTCTTGCTTCGAAAACCTACGTCAATCAAGCTACTTCTCCTACAGTTGCTGCCTTAGAGGCTCGTTCGAATCTCTATCACAGCTTGGAGAGACTAAATACATATTACTTGGATTTGTATCAGCTCCATGATGTAGGGAGTGATCACATGTCTGCCATTTTATCTCCGAATGGCGTAGTAGCCATGCTGCAAGAAGAGAAGAAAAAAGGTAGAATTCGAAAGATCGGAGTCGCTACAAGAGATCTTGAGGTACTAGCCTGGGCAGCTCAATCAGGAGAATTTGATAGCATTCTTACCTATTCGGATTATACGCCAATAGATCGACAAGCCTCAGATGCGATTCGGCTAGCCCATACATGTGGCATGGGTGTTATTAATGCTAGTCCGCTATTATTTGGTCTGTTAACTGGAGGAGATCCGAGTAAAGTTGCTGTTCCGGTATCAGACCCCTTTCGGAGGAGACGACAGCAATTGGCTATAGAGCTATATGCGCTCTGTCAACAATATAATATTTCCTTGCTTGCTGTAGCCTTGCAGTTCCCAACGAGTTTAAATGCTATTTCCATCACGTTAACGGGCCCTTCAACCATCGAGGAAATCAATACTACTTGGGAAGCCCTTCATACAGACATTCCTGAGCAGGTATGGGAAGCTATTGAGGCATGGTATCGTAGGGGAAACGAAGAGTAATTAGCGAACTCAGGAGGATGAAGATGAACATACTCGTTATCGGCCTGGAATCATTGCATAGCTGGAGTTCCATATCGTATCTCAATATCGTAGGGATCGTTGATTTATACGAACAGAGAGAGAAGCTTGCGTCAGTTGATGCTTATTGGCTTGAGCAGTATCCTCTCTATGCGGACGTCGAGACGGCAATTGCCGAGGCTTCACCGGATATTGCAGCAATTGTTGTCCCTGGTAATCAGAAGAATACCCTTGCTGCTGAACGTATTGTATTGGAGAGAGGCATCGACTTGATCGCGCATAAATTGCGATTGAATTCGCTCAAAGATGTAGAAGAACTTTCCCTGCTTGCGAGGAATAGCACAGCAACCTTCTATATTGGCGAGTTCTACCGTCACTTGCCTAGTATTCGAACGATTAAGAAACTATTGACTGACAATGAGATCGGGGAAGTCGAATATATTGTATGGAATTGTGTTTTGCCAATGGATGCAATCGAGCATCTATCGTGGATGGATGCTTATGCCCACGGTTCGTTAGAGGATTTGGCCTATCACCATTTTAGTGTGCTTCATCATTTATTGGGTTTTCATTCTACAATCTTGCATGCACAATCCTATAAACCTTCATGGACAGAGGTAAATTCGCAATCGATTGCTTCTGTGCAAGCAATGACACAAGAAGGCTATAGATTGCACTATTTGAATACCTGGGGATCAAGGGCGGAAGCAACAGACTTCCTTGGCGATATTCGATTAGAGGGAACACAAGGAACAATTGAACTGAAATTAGGAGCAGTTACGCTTACTAAGCATAGAGGAACAGCTCAGAATTGGCCATTACTTGAAGCCGAATATGATAGTTTCTGGGGCATCTATGATCATATTCATGATGTTGCTATGCAACGCCCAACAGCTTACACAGGGTTGCCTTACACTTTCGAACAATTTGAGCCTATACTTAGGGCCATATATGAAGCGGTCAATAAGGCTGAACTTAATAACTAACCATATTGTATTTTTCTCATTAGCGAGCACCGGCGACACAATACCAAGTCGCACAACAAACGCAAAGAGACAAGATTTATTACATTAAAAATGAAGGTGATAAGCATGAGCGGTACAGGAGAACGATTGGTCAACAAGATAGCCTTAATTACCGGAGCAGGCTCCGGGATTGGCAAATGCTCGGCGTTGGCCTTCGCTCTGCAAGGTGCGAAGGTCATTGTGAATGATTTGGATGCAAGTAAGGGCAGCCAAGCCGTTGAGGAAATCCGTGGGGCTGGCGGCACCGCCTCGTTCATTCATGCCGATGTGACCGATCCGGAATCAGTTCAATCAATGGTTGAAAAAGCGCTTGAGGGGCATGGCCGAATTGACGTGCTTTTCAATAACGCAGGCATCAGCGGCGTAGGTGCCTTGCATGAGGTGGAGCCCGATGTCTGGGACCACGTCATGAAGGTGAACATTAGAGGCGTATATTTACCTAGCAAATATGTGCTGCCATCCATGATTGAGCGCAAGTCGGGCGTTATTATAAATATGTCATCCTGCGTGGCCGAGATTGGGCTGGCGAAGCGCGCATCCTATGCGGCGACGAAGGGGGCGGTGCTGGCGCTGACGAAATCGATGCAGGTCGATTATGCGCCTTTCGGAATCCGTGTAAATGCGCTGCTTCCGGGTACAATTCTGACGCCTTTTGTAGAGAATTATTTGAAACAATCGTATGACAATCCAGATGCTGCCGTCGAATTGATCAAGAAGCGCCAATTGAGCGGTGAGCTTGGCCGACCACAGGATGTGGCGCAGGCAGCATTGTTTCTGGCATCGGAAGAATCGAGATTTATGATGGGTTCTCCGCTTTATGTCGATGGAGGTGTCGTCTTCGGAAAGAACGCTTAATAACAAAAATCAGAAGCATACAAAGGAGAGAGCGGAACATGAAGCTGTTATCTTTTATTGAGAACCAGACATACAAGCTTGGTGTATATATCGGAGAGGGAGAGGGTGTTCTCGATATTAAGGCTGCCGTGACGGACACAATAACGGGGGTCGGACAGGTGGAAGGCGTGCCCGTCACTGTGCAAGCGGTAATTGAGGGCGGCACTGCCGCATTGGATAAGTTGCATGTATTTGTCGAAGCTGTACTAGCGGCTGACGGCCGCAATGCTTATATTCGTTTAGAATCGGATTTGACGCTAGGACCATGCGTGACGCATCCGAACAAAATTATCTGTGTCGGCCTCAATTACCGCAAGCATGCGGAGGAGACTAACGCCGGGTTGCCCGTCTACCCGATCCTATTCAATAAGTTTAACAATACGCTAGCTGGCCACGGCGAGAATATCCCGCTGCCGAAGGTTTCGAAAGAGGTCGATTACGAGGCGGAGCTGGTTATTGTGATTGGCAAGCAGGCGAAGTATATCGCGAAGGAGAATGCATTGTCGCATGTGCTCGGCTATTGCAATGTTAACGATCTATCGGCACGGGATCTGCAACTGCGTACCCCGCAATGGCTAACAGGCAAGTCCTGTGATAAATTCTCACCGCTCGGTCCCTATCTGGTGACAGCGGATGAGGTCGGCGACCCAAACCGATTGAGCATCAAGTGCTTCGTCAACGGGGAGGTTCGCCAAGCTTCCAACACCTCTGACATGATCTTCAGCTGTGAGGAACTCGTCAGTTACATTTCGCAGTATATGACACTTGTGCCTGGAGATATCATTCTAACGGGCACGCCGGAAGGGGTCGTACTCGGCAAGCCGGCGGAAGAACGTGTGTATCTTAAGCCGGGTGACGAAGTAACCATTGAGATCGAGAAGTTGGGGTCAATTACCAATACGATGGTATCCGAGGAATAACAGATTGGCAATAACGAGGAGCGTAAATCGTCCGACTATTGCATCGAAGGATGAATGTATAGAATTTTTCTTTGAGAAATACGCGCACATACAAATTATTCCACCTAAGATCCGGGTGATACTTAGCTGTTCGCTGCAGCAGTGACACCAGCCGACCTGTAAAGATGCTGTTGGCATGCGAGTCAAATACTTTGTTTTCTCCATACAACTGTAAAAAAAAGGACTCTCGAATGTATTAACTGTTTCGAGGGTCCTTTTGACGTCAATTAGTGCTTTCGATTCTTATCCCGGTGAAATTAGTATCAACTGTACGAAGAGCATCAGTAATAAGACTAAAGTATCTAGTTCAAGCCATTCCTTAACGTGTTTATGTGGTGAATAAATTGTATAATGACCATCCCTTTTTATAGCAAAGATACCTTTAAACCAGGTATCGAATGAAGACTTTGAGATTTTTGCTTCGATTTCCTCTATAAATGCTGACCAGAGATGTTTGTCCTCATCTGTGGCATCCTGCCGTATAAGCTGCTTTTTGCGGACAGCTGTGTAGCATCCGGTACGGTATCATCTGGATTTATTCCAAGCAACCATTTTAATCTAGATTTACTGGAAAAATCAAAATCAGTGATTAGAGAGATTCGTTGATGCGATCCAGAAGCATAAAGAAATAATAGATCGGGGTTTCGTTACGGACAATTGGAGCAATATGAAGCATGAGCAGTCGAAGGATTTGCTCGGTAAAGGCCGAGCGGCAATGAGAGTGACAGGAACATAGGATATTCCGATTATCATGAAACGCAATTCGAGTATCGATTTCATGATGGTTCCGGGCGGGGGAAAACGGTTCCAAATATTAATTTCGGCACATACCATGTCATGAATATACAATTACAGTCACAGACAATACGGGGAAACTATTTTACTAGTAGCAGTAGATCATATTATTCCTTAAGAGTAAAATCTACAGTTTCAGGACAGGACTCTCCACTCCTATCTATACTTTTGCACTCTGATTGAGTGCAAGCCACCTTTCCAGATAGCTTTTTTTTATTGCTCTTGAATGGTCCTGTCTGTTGAAAGCTATGGTATAAGATTTAGTTGAACTTTAATACGAAAGGGCAGCATTCCTATAATGAAGAAATGCGAGGTTTGAGAAACAAAAAGACTCCTTGGTATGATGTATATGGGTCCCAGATGCTGGCCAGCGACCGGATCCAAATACAAACCAAGGAGACTACAAAATGAATTCTACTCAAAATGAACGCATTAATCAAATTACTTCTTTTACACTAATTGTCGGTTTAGACATCGCTAAATTCAAACATGTTGCTCGAGCACAAGACTACCGCGGAGTCGAGTTCGGGAAATCAATTGCGTTTGAGAACGACCGTGAAGGCTACGAAATGTTCGTTAGCTGGTTCAGAAAGCTTGCGAGGGAGCAAGGGTTCCAGGACGTCATCGTGGGCATGGAACCGACTGGTCACTACTGGCTGAACCTGGCCCATTTTTTAAGAGAACAGCATGTTACGTTCGCTGTGGTTAATCCACTCCACGTGAAGAAAAGCAAAGAATTGGATGACAATTCACCAACCAAGAACGACATGAAAGATGCTAAAGTCATCGCACAGCTTGTCAAAGACGGAAGATATGCTGTACCCAACCTTCCCCAGGGCATCTATGCCGAACGAAGGGAAGCAATGAAAATACGCGATCATCTATCAACTGACCTGAGCGTGGTGCAAGGCCGCGTCCATAACTGGTTGGATCGGTACTTTCCAGAGTTTCTCACGGTATTTAAGGACTGGGAATGCAAGTCAGCACGCCAAATGCTTAGTCTTTGTTTGTTGCCGCATGAGCTGGTTTCTAAGTCTGAGGAAGCCCTGTTGAGTCACTCAGAAAGGTTGCCAAGCGAGGTCTCGGCATCGAGCGTATGAGAAGTCTGAAAGCAGCGGCAAGCCGTTCTGTTGGTATACGAGAAGGAACCGTACTAGCAAAACTAGAGCTTCAACTGTTGTTAACGCAGTACGAGTTGCTTGAGAGTAAGTTTGAAGAGCTTGAGGCAAGGCTGGATGAGCTCTTGGAGCAAATCCCCCATGTGAAGCAATTACTGGACATAAAAGGCATTGGCCGGGACAGTATAGCCGGTTTCCTCGCTGAAGTTGGTGACATTACGTATTACCGGCATCCGAAACAAATTAGTAAGCTCGCCGGCTTGAACCTAAAAGAAAACACGTCCGGTAAACACAAGGGACAAACGAAGATCACGAAGCGAGGTCGTAAGCGACTACGAGCGTTGCTATTTCGCGTCATGATGCCACTGGTGGCTAAGAACCGAGCGTTTAAGGCATTGCATCAGTATTACACGAAACGGCCAAATAATCCTTTGAAAAAGATGCAGTCGCTCATTGCGTTATGCAACAAGCTAATTCGAGTTCTCTTTGGTGTCCTGAAAAAGGGGCATTGGTTTAGTGAAGAAACGATGTTACAGGATATCCCCCAGTTTACAGAATTGCCGTTAGCAGCTTAGATTCAATGCTTTTTTAGTAGAACATTAATACGGAATACAGACAATTGAAGCACGGATGAGTCGGAACAGAACTATCATACGGACGAAGATCCTGTCGGGCAGCATATCCGACCTCCACCTCATGGACAGGTTGAATGAAGGAATGTGGGAGCGAAGACTCTGTGAGACATGGGAGGGTTGACCGCCATGAGCCTAAGTGGAGATCCAAAGGTGCGACCATATATATCCAGAATGTCCACTTTTTAAAACGAGTGGTTTGGGTGGATATATTTTTGCGCTTTCCCTGCCCCATATTTTACATCTTCTACAAGCTTGTTCCATTGAATGATTGTCTGGTATGAAAGAAAAACGTTCAAAATCTAAGGAAACATGAGTATTTAAGAGAAAAGCAATTCTCCATAGAGGCAGGATAGTTCTGACATTTCGACGAAATATTTGACTAAGATTACGAAAAAAAATTACTATAAGGAGACTTAATTTTGAACAATCCGTGGCAAGAAATTAATTTGGATATATATGAAAACCATATGAAGTCTGAATCTGTATTTCAATTACAAACTTTAAATCAAATAACTAAAGAGCAATGTGAAAGTTATGAGCATGAAATTATAGGTATCCTTGGAGTTGCCGGAGGAAATGGACTAGATGGGATTGATTTGCATACTACAAAAAAAATATATGGTTTTGATATAAACAAAGATTATTTAGATGTATGTCAAACCAGATACTCTTATATGGGTGGTACTCTTGAGCTCGTACAATGTGATGTAAGTGATAGTTCTTTTACATTACCAAAAACAAATTTACTAATTGCAAATTTAATTATTGAGTATGTTGGAGAAGCGTCATTTGTTTCCTTTATTACTCAGAACAAAAATCATGTGGGAGTTGTCTCCTGCACTTATTCAGAATAATCAAGCCGACGGTTTTGTAAGTCAATCAGATTATATATCAGCCTTTGATCCATTGCGTTCTATTTCACATAATATAGATGCAAATAAAATAATCGAACTATTTTCTAATGAAAAATTTAGTTGTCTAAAAACCAAAGAGTATACTCTTCCTAATGGCAAAAAGTTTATTAGACTAGATTTCAAACAAACATAAAAAGGCTTACGCTTTATAATTACGCATTGAACTCCCTCGGTTCAATGCAGTTTTCTCACGAATACTCGCTTATTCGCAGGATTTCACCAGAAGATAAATCGTAAGCCGGATAGAATGGGGCTAGAGCCTTCTAAATGGGCATCCGGCGAGCATACGGGAACAGAAGGGGCGAGTTTTCGCTCCTTTTTTATTGATCTGCTGCACGCTGCTCCACGCACCTCCGGAGGCTTTCACTCCCATATCTCGACGGGTCTATGCCCTTTTGTTTCATGCAATCCGGTACTCCGTGCAATCTTGAAATCCTGCGAATAAGCCAATTTTTGTGCGGAGCGTGAAGCGATTAAGCAAACTGTTTCATAGGCAGAACTCGATTCGGTTCGTAAGCTTCACCGCTGCGAGCTATGCCAACCAGAATGCGAGCCAGCTTGCCGCAAAGCTTCATCACTGAGCGCATGGGCTTCATGCTTTTCGTCTTTACATTCACTTCGTGCTGTCGTTTAAACGTTTCATCGTTCATAATGAGGGCCATGGTTGCCATGAACAGGGCATGTCGAAGTCGTGGTCGGCCACGCTTACTGATGGACATTTGGCCCTTCCACTTACCTGAACTTGCTTCAGCTAGGTTGAGACGGAGCGAGCTGCCAGCGCCAGTAGCTCACCAGCTCTTCGTTCACCGCTATGCCGTTTCATGTCTGTTTTCCAGCCATCGATTACCTGGCGAATGGTTAACTTTCGAAGAAGATCAGCAGGCGTTGGAAAGAGACGCATTGTGGCGAGCGATTCGGAGCCAATGAGGTGCTTATATACCAACCGCAGATCGGGGAACACAATGTCGACCCAACGGTGGATCTGGTTCTTGACACTGACGAGACGATGGTCTCTCGATTCGCCATGAGCACTCGCAGTTCGATGAACACTTCACTGGTATCTTTAATAACCGAGTAGTGGCCGTTTTTCACCATGTCGGCGATAACCAAGGCATCCTTGATGTCGCTTTTGGAGGGAGTATGATCTCGGTTTTCCTTGTTCTTTTTGACGAGATGAGGGTTTACCAACACGATTTCGAGGCTTCGGTCTTTGAGCCAAACGGCGAGGCTGAGCCAGTAGTGGCCGGTTGGTTCCATACCGATGATGGCATCGTTTAGTCTGTGCGTTTCCTGCAAATCTTTCATCTACTGCAGCAGCTGGTTAAAGCCTATATCGTTGTTCGAGAAATGAAGCGGAGTGCCGAGCGAGATTCCACGGAAGTTGACAGCGCGAGCAACATGGGACTGCTGGGCGATGTCGATGCCGACGACAAGGTGCTGTGTTAAAATGTGTTCGAGCAGTTGATTTTGTTTGGTTTGAGCTTTAAAATTCAAGATAGAGCGATCTCCTTAAGATGGATAAAGGGCTATGACCCGTGATTAACCCATCGTACCGGAGTCGCTCGTTTTAATGCAAAGCGCAAAATTAACGCTCTACAGGAATCCTAACGGGAAACGTTAGTTCAGAGAACTATTAGCACTTCTATGTTTCCAGCAGAAGAAGCTTTTTTATACTGAGAAAATAGTCTGTATATAAAGGGGGTCAAATCCCCTCGCCTCTCTGGCAAATTGATTGTGCGGAAAGTTATTTTATTATTACGCTCATGCTAAAACGCAAATCAAAAACAGGATCCTAGGATCCTGTTTTTGATTTGCGAAAATATGAATTTTAAACAAACTTCCGGCTCGTCTTCTTCCCATCGCAGCTAAACACGATCTTTTTATCCTCGACGAACGTTTCAAGATGCACGTTTTTCCCCCAAAGCTGAACGACATGAGGTAGAGTACGCTCTACGTATTTCAAATCAAGCTCCATACCTTCATATTCATGTATGAGATACAGTTCGCCCACACGGTTAAAGTCGCCGTCTTTAACCATTAGACTAGGAAAACCTCCGTTGACCTTGGAGTAGACGAGTTGATCACGAATATTTTCCCACGACTTATCGGTTATTTTCCACTCCGGTCCTTTTTTCTCAAAAATATAAAGATCCAAATCGTTAACCAAATCCTTAGTCAGATAGTTACGAAGGAAGGAGATATCAGAGTCGAGTTCGCGAACCTCGAACATCTTTTCTCTGCCCTTGCCTGGAACGCGGCCGAAGCGGCGCTGCTCCTCCGCAGTCGGGTTGTCGAAGCGTCGCTCGATATCCTCGAATATTTTGAGCCCCAAGTAATACGGATTCAATGAGTGCCGTGACGGCTGGACGACGGAGGAGTTCAGCTTGGCGAATTCGATCGTTTCGTCGCTTGTCAAATCCAGCTCGCGGATAATGCGTTGATGCCAGTAAGAAGCCCAGCCCTCATTCATGATTTTCGTCTCGATCTGCGGCCAGAAGTAGAGCATCTCATCGCGCAGCATGGACAGGATATCGCGCTGCCAGTCCTGCAAAGTGGGGGAATATTCCTCAATAAACCAGACGACATCCTTCTCCGGGCGCGGGGGGAAACGTTTGGCATCGGCGGCTTGCGATTGTGCTGCGGAGGCAGCTGCGGCCGTCCGGTCCGGATCAAGGTTCCACAAGTCATCATAGGAGGAGGCCGGAATATTCCACTCGGAGCGCTCGCTGTCCTTTTGCACCATTTCGATATACCGTTTCTTGTCCAATTGGTAAGGCTTAATGAGTGTCGGGTCGACATGCTCTTGTATGGCAAGGATCGCGTCAATGAATTTCTCAACGGCCTCCGTGCCGTGATCCATTTCATATTGATGAATCCGGTCGGCGGTTGCGGACATGCTCTCGACCATGTTGCGGTTCGTTACGCCGAAGCGGGCATTGTTTTTGAAAAAATCGCAGTGGGCGAGCACGTGAGCGACGATGAGCTTATTCTGGATCAAGGAATTGCCATCGAGCAGGAAGGCATAGCAGGGGTTGGAGTTGATAACGAGCTCATAAATTTTGCTTAATCCAAAATCGTATTGCATCTTCATTTTATTGAACGTTTTGAGGAATTGCCAATGGAATAAATGAAGGACGATCAATCCTCAAGAACATTGGATTATTATTGAAAGTCGGAACATGACTAACTATTAGAAATATAATTTCTTTAAATGTATCAATATGAAGTAGTACAAAAATGTAAAAATAATATGTATAATTCTATTATATTTGTAGAACTAATAACTTATTAATTTTTTAGGAGGACTGACGTATTAAAAGACTAGCTTGGGTTTTTCTGGTACTTATGTAAACATGATGTCTATTTTTCAAAACCATCGAGGGGGAAAGGAGTTAGATAATAAGCTAATTTCTGAGTCGCTGAAAGTCTTCAGCATATAACGATCCCAAAGCAAAAAAAGCTGCCCGTACGACAATGCGGTCTCAGTAGCGATGTTTAAAATGTTAAAACGGAGTTTGCCTACCACGTTTATTTTAAGAAATCTGAACAATTGAATTTGGAAATTAGAGTCTACGTCAATTGTTATAGCTACTATTATATTCACGTTATGCTGAGGATTCTTTCACCTGCAGAAACTAGACGATTAACCTCATAAATGTTGTTCAGTTTTCAGTAAACTATCCGACTTGTTAATTACTCTATTTTAACTAAAATTATTAATTCCAAGGATATAAATCATTTGTTTGATCTCTTTTGAAAGAAATACCAAAAGCATGGAATAGATCATTTATATTGGATTAAGAAATAAGAACACACAAGTTGTAATTTAGCGAATGTGAGATGATTAACCAAGTAACTTCATAAACAACAAAGTTTGATTTCGACGGTACTGCGTTCCTAGCTGGAAAGAGATAGTCGCTGTAGCAAATCATATGCTTATGAAAACTCACAAGAATATTATCGAGAAATAAGGGAGTAAAGCGAATGATCTTGAGTTATTGGTGGCAGTTATTATTATTAATATTGATTGGTTACGGGATAGGCAATTTTTGCGCAGCCTTCGTCTTGTCCAAGAAGTTATTTCGTAAAGATATACGAGACTTAGGAAGTAAAAACCCTGGGACGACCAATATGTCACGCGTTTATGGACTTAAATATGGTATTGCTACGTTCCTTATTGACTGTTTAAAAGCGGTGGTCTGTGTTGTAACTGCAAAAATTATGTTTACAGCAATCGGTGGTGATGTCGTCGGTATTCTTTCATGCTATTTGGCGGGCCTCGCTGTAATATTGGGGCATAATTATCCTGCTGTTCTTGGATTTAAGGGCGGAAAGGGATTCGCATCCGCCATTGGTGTGTTTCTCGTTGTCAACCCGCTTTTTACGGTAATTGTACTAGTCGTCGGCATCATTTTTCTATTAATAGTCGATCGTATGTCAGTCTTTGCTTTAACATTTTTCGCTGTTCAGACGATCTTCTATATTAATACTGCAACCGAACAATATTGGTGGGTCCCTATATTTGTGGTTAGCTATTTTCTACTAGCTATTATCGCGCATCGGCCTAACATAGTTCGATTATTTCATGGAGAAGAGAAGCCTCTTGGACTTATGAATAAGTTTAGAAGTAGAAGGGGATAATGACCTCATAAACTAGCAACTCATTATATGTTTTCATATATTAGCTAAACTCCATGGCTTGTTCAGTATGGGGTATTCTCATGTGCATATAAAAGGTTTAATGAGTCATTTGTAGGGGATTTTATTTCATATAAATAATATTAAATCGACACTATTAATTATGTTGAATCCAACCGATAATTATATATCATATGTTCAGGAGGGCGATATTGATGAAATTGAGTGCTTAAGACGAGGCCAATTATAAAATTGTTATTGGTACATTGAAAAATTCAAATCACCCACAAGAAGGAAGGCTAAAAATGATTAGGACTTCAATTCGTGTAAAGCTATTGTGTAGTTTTTTAGTAGTTGCCGTAATTCTAGGTGTCGCTAGCGTTTTCTCTTTATTTTTCATTAATGATATTGATAAATCGTTTCGTGACACGGTCAATAGACGGCAGGTTATTTTGACCCAAGCAAAGGATATTCAAGTAAATGCTTATGCTCAAATGAACAGTTTATACAACTACTATTCTACATCGAACGCTGAGGAAGTGTCTGAGTATAATAATTTGCATCACAAGTTAGAAGAATTAATTCAAGCTATACAACAAATGGCTAAGATACAAGCCAATCAAATTCTAGTCAATGATATCGCTGATTTAAATCAAGCATTTAAAAAGAAAAGCGATGAAGCAATCTCTTATTATGAAAGTGATAAAGAAAAAGCAACGGAAGTCTTAAATTCAGAAGTCATTCAGATAGGAAAAAAAATTGTAGAGAAATCAGGAGAACTCATAAGAAATCAAAATCAAGTACAGAGTGTGGAATTAGCGGATTTTGCGTCCTTGGTGAAATTCACTCGAAATCTCATTACAACTTTAACTATTTCAGCATTCATCATTGCCATTTTGATTGCATTTGTAATTTCAAAACGAATCTCCAAGGGAATTGCGCTTGTAGCAAATGCTGCAAATCAAATTGCACAAGGAAATTTATCTTTTAAGAAGTTGAATGTAAAATCTAGAGATGAAATTGGAGATATGGGTCACTCATTTAATGAAATGGTAAACAATCTTCGGCATTTGATTACTTTAGCAGGACGAAATGCTGAACTTGTTGCAGTATCTTCGGAAGATTTAACAGCTAATGTTAAACATACCAATTCAGCAACAGAACAAATTTCTGCGGCAATTGAAGAATTGGCGGCTGGAGCGGATCAACAAGTCTCAAATGTAATGGATGGTTCTCAAATTGCAGGTGAAGTTTCTTATAGTGCACGACAAATTGCAACAAAGTCACAACTTGTATCCGATCTAGTGCTCGATGCAGCTGAGCGTTCTGTAGAAGGCAATGACACGGTTAAACTAGCCATTGAACAAATGTCATCTGTGCGGCAAACGATGAATCACTTATCTGAAAAGATAGATGAATTTGGAGTTAATTTTCAAAGGGTAGGCAAAGTTGTTGAATTCATTTCAGAAATGTCTTCACAAACACAACTATTGGCTCTAAACGCGTCAATAGAAGCAGCAAGGGCAGGAGAGCATGGAGGAGGTTTCTCCGTTGTAGCCGTACAAATTAAAAAGTTGGCTGATCAATCTGCTAATTCATCCAAGGAAATTACGAATTATGTGATGTCCATGCAAAATGAAGTAAAATATGCCATTCAATCTACTCATCACGGAGTTGGAGAAGCATTACTTGGGATTCAAATTGTTAATTCAGTTGGAGATATATTTGAGAGAATACAGGACGCAATCCAAAATGCTGCGTTTCAAGTCGAAGAAGTAGCGGCGGATTCAAATGAAATTACCATACTTACAGAACGAGTAGTTGAGCTAATGAACCAAGTTTCAAGTATTGCTCATGAAGCGGCCATAGGAGCGCAAGGGGTCAACTCTGCTACTCAAGAACAATTAGCTTCGATTGAAGAGATTTATGCATCAGCAGGATCTTTATCACAAATTGCTCAAGAACTTCGAATTGCCATTGATAAATTCAAAATTGTTTAAAATAATCAAATGCCAGAAAAATAGCGTTTAACTAATCATATTAGGTCTACGTAATAATCGTGACTTATTTTCATCTGAATTATTGACTGTATGTTCAATAATTTGTATGATACATTCATGAGTAGACCAAGAGAGTTTGATTATGATCAGGTGATACACACTGCTATTGACGTGTTTAGAGAGTATGGTTATAACGCTACTTCTTACGAAATATTAACAAAAAGGACGAATTTAAAAAAGCAAAGCCTTTACGGAGCATTCGGAGATAAAAAATCCTTATTTGAGAAATCATTATCTGTATTTTGCGCCGAATTTATTTCTAGGTTTCAAACGTTGCTGTCCCAAGGCTCTACGGCTGAAGAGAAGTTGCGTTTTTTTCAACAAAATTTACTTGTATCGAAAGGAGATAAAAAGAGTCTAGGTTGCCTAGTAGTTAACTCTGCTTTGGAACTGACTGACCCAGGTTTTGAACATGTAAGAATGGAATTCGATAAAATGTTTAATAACATGCGGGATTGTCTACACCAAGTCATGTTACAAGGACAAGAAGAGGGTTCTGTCGTCCGGAAAATATCGAGTGAACTTCTAGCCCATAATATGGCCAATTCAATTATCGGTATTAGAGTAATGCTGCGTGCTGGAATGCCGAGAGATCAAATTAAAGCAACATTAGATACTGCGATTGAAAGCATTTTTGTCTAGTGGTGGAGTGCACTTTTTGCTTTCTTCATTTTTGACCAAGAGGTCAAAAACTATTTAACAGGGCATTGCATCTTTTTAAAGCCTTATTTGCTAAATACAGGAGCAGTATGTTGTGGTCTCATTCTGCAGTTCTCTGCGCTAACTATTGCTTTCTGGAATAGTTTACTTCTATTGGTTAGAATCATTAAAACTGCATCGTAGAATATTAACAGGGGTGTGCACCATGGGAGATGCAGAAGGAATTGATGTAATAAATGATATTATCATGAGTGCACGGACAGCTAGAGACGCAGCCATTGTAGGTAAAAGAGAGGATATCCTAATTATGCTTAGTTTTACGTTAGCAGCTACTCTTCGTGCCATTCAGGTATACGAGCCTTTATCTTCTTTTTTGGATGTTGAGGAGCTTAAGGAGTTTGAATAGATTTATTTTGTTTACGTAGCGTTTTTTTGAACTTTGGATTTTTCCATAGGTGGCAAAGAACCTGTCAAGACCACTAAAGTTTATAAAGTTGGCTTAAAGGATACATGGTAGAGCTAAAAATAAAAACAAAGGAATGATAGAAGATGGAGTACCGCGTGTTAGGTCGTACTGGTCTAAAAGTAAGCAGCTATGTACTAGGTACAGGAACATTTGGAGCTTGGGGAAAAAATACCATATCTGATTGTAAACCGATTTTGGATGAAGCCTTGAATGCTGGAATCAATCTTATTGATGCTGCTGATGCCTATTCAAATGGCCAAGCAGAAGAATTCTTAGGAGAATTACTGAAAGAACGAAGGAGTGATGTTCTTTTAGCAACAAAAGGTGGCCTTCCTATGGGAAGTGGACCAAATCAGTCTGGTAGTTCGAAATATTGGATCAAACGAGCTGTTGAGGATAGTCTGAGAAGACTTCAAACCGATTATATCGATTTGTATCAACTCCATCGTCCAGATGTTAATACCGATATTGAAGAGACTCTCGATGCGCTTACGGATCTCATTAGAGAAGGGAAAATTCGATACATTGGAACATCGAACTTTCAAGCCTGGCAAGTAGCAGATGCCCAATGGACTAGCAATTTGAAAAATTCAGCTCGATTTGTCTCGGAACAATCCCCTTTTTCCATGCTAAACCGAGGGATTGAAATGGATTTGCTTGCTGCTACTGCCAAATACGGAGTCGGTGTTTTGGTTTGGAGTCCGTTATCTGGTGGATTATTAACAAATAAATATCGATTTGGGGATTCGTATCCTACGGATTCAAGAGCAGCTACCTTAACAGGAAAATTGAAAGCAGTTGTTGATCCAAAGCGTGAAGAAAACAGGCTTAAGTTTGATGCTATAGCGAAATTTCAGGAACTTGCAGATGAAGCCGGGTTATCTTTACCGCACATGGCAATGGCATTTACACAATCTCATTCATCCGTTACTGCTGCCATCATTGGAGCTCGAACTATCGAGCAATTTAGGGATACTTTAAAGGGTATTGACATTCGACTCAGCGATGATTTACTGAATGCCATAGATAAGATTGTTCCACCTGGCGTAACGCTGGATACCATGGAAAGAGGATGGATACCTGACTGGTTGCAGGCAGATAAACGGAGAATATAAGGTCAAGATTGTCTGAATGAGTTAAAGAAGCTGTTCATTGGTTAAAGATTTTTTTCGGTAATAACATTTCTATAAAGACTGATTAAGGGTCTTCCTTCTAAGGGTTTTTAAAGGAAGGTCAATAAGATAAAGCAGCTAGTGCTAATTGTTAAATGACACATGCAAGAAGCCTGCCGGCATAAAGTTGGCAGGCTTCTTCCGTAAATGCTCGAAGAAAATATGTCGGTGGACACCTTTTTCTTTGGGTTTTTCAGTTCAATTGAGCGTTCTTGAGAAAACATTGAAGTTCAATGTGCGACATTTTTGAAATGATCAGTCCGTTTTAAGAAATGATCAGTATTTATCCCCTTAACGTTTGAGCTAGGATTATCTCAAGGGGGTGAAAAATTTAATATGACATTTGTAAAGCGCTTTCGTAGGCAACTGTGGTTCCAATTGTTCGTAATCTTAGGATTAGTTTTTCTAGCCGTTTTTTCTTATCTTCCAATGCTTGGTATTCTTATGGCATTCAAGAAATATGACATCACGATGGGGATCGGCGGAATCTTCACTAGTCCTTGGAATGGCTTGGGGTATTTCAAAGAATTTGTTGGTGATTATCGATTCGGCGATTTGGTGCGAAATACGCTCGCGATTAGTCTTCTGAAGCTAGTCTTTACGTTTCCGCTCCCGATTCTTTTGGCCATTATGTTAAATGAAGTCCGAAGCCGTTTGTTCAAACGATTCGTTCAAACAGCCAGCTATTTCCCTCACTTTATCTCATGGATTATTGTTTCGGGTATGGCACTTACGTTTTTGTCGGCCAACGGTGGACTAGTGAACAAACTACTTATCATGCTTCATGTGATAGACGAACCGCTACAGTTCATGGTCGACCCTGACTATTTTTGGGGCCTAACTGTAATCACTGCGGTATGGAAAGATACGGGATGGTGGACGATTATTTTCCTAGCGGCCATTGCTGGAATTGATCATTCTTTGTATGAATCTGCACAGATTGACGGGGCGAGTCGTTTACAGCGTATATGGCATATTTCGCTGCCAGGTATGCAAGGTACAATTGTTGTTGTACTCATCCTCGCACTTGGTAATTTATTGGGAGGGGGACTATCGGGGTCGAGCTTTGAGCAGTCGTTTCTACTAGGCAATCCGGCGAACAGTGACAAATCTGAAATCATTCAGACCTATGCGTTCAAGATGGGATTAGTTAATGCTCGATACGCCTATGCGGCTGCAATCGACCTCGTGCAGAGTGTAATTTCAGTTGTGCTCGTCTTTGGCAGTAACTTCGTAGCAAAACGCTTTTCTAATAATAGTTTGTTTTGATGACAAGGAGGTGAGTGCGTTGTTAAAAAGAAGAACCGCTGAGGATATCATTCTTGACACGATAAACTATATCGGACTCGGGATTGTTTGTTTACTGACGTTGTACCCATTCTATTATGTCATGATTCTCTCCTTTAACAACGGGTTGGATGCTATGCGTGGCGGCATATTTCTTTGGCCTCGTGAGTTCACGTTAGACAACTTCTTCTACTTCTTATCTGAACCCCGTTGGCTAAACGGTTTTGGGATCAGCATTGCCCGAACGATCATCGGAACGTTGCTATCCGTTCTGTTCACCTGTCTTGTTGCTTACGGGCTCGCATATCGAAAGTTGTTGTTGAAACCGTTTTACTATGGCGTATTAATTGTCAGTATGTATTTTTCTGGTGGGATCATTCCATATTACGTGGTGTTAAAGCAACTAGGACTTCTTAACACATTCGGTGTCTATATCATTCCAAGTGCATTAAACGTATTCTTCGTCCTAGTGGCGGTTTCCTTTTTTCGTGAACTACCTGTTGAAATTGAGGAAGCGGCGCATTTGGATGGATCGAACGAAATTCAGACGTTTTATCGCATTATCCTGCCTTTATCCAAACCGATTTTGGCGACAATGGCATTATTCATGGGTGTTGGACATTGGAATTCATGGTTGGACTCGGCGTATTTTATTCAGGATGATCGACTTCGGACGATGTCTTATCTCATGATGGAGATTATTAATAAAAGTATTATGAACGCCAACTCAAGTTCATCTGCGTATGCATCGACAGCTTCGACGGTAACAGGGCCTTCCCTACAGATGACTGCGATGACGATTGCCGTACTGCCAATTATGTTGGTTTATCCCTTTCTTCAAAAATATTTTGTCAAAGGTATTATGCTTGGCGCGGTCAAAGGATAATTGGAACATTCGATAGATGACTTACCGTAGTAGGTAGTTATCAATGTGTACTTCTAACTTGACATATATGTTTATCACAAATGGGAGGTCTGAAGAATGAAATTGAAAAGCAATCGCAGATGGCGTTTGGTAGCCATCGTAATTACGCTCACTCTTGCTCTAACAGCATGCACGGGCTCAAATGGCAACGGAAATGGAATTGTAAGCCCAACGGGAGGAAACCAGTCGGAGTCAGGAAGCGAACCAGAGGAGTTTACCTTATTTGTTAACGAAAGTTGGATCCAAGTTGATAAGTGGGAAGGTTCTGCTCCTGAAGAAATTACGACCAAAACCGGTGTGAAATTTAAAATTACGAAAGCGACTGATGCCAACCAGTTAGCTGTATTACTCGCCTCAGGTAATCTCCCTGATTTTATCTACAGCGGGAGCATGCATGATAGACTGGCTGACCCTAAAGTGTCATTGCCGATCGATGAATTAATTAAAGAGTATTCTCCAGATTTCAAGTTCGATTCAATGCGTACATTGCTTAATACACAAGATGATGGTCACATTTACGCTGTCAAAAATGCATTTGCCACTTCAGAGGAATATGCAAGCGATCCGAACTCCCTGCTAAGTCCAGGATCTCCAGGACTAGCTTTACGAAAAGACATCTTGGAAGAAATGGGAAGTCCATCTATAGGAACCATACCAGAGTTACTTGATGTTTTACGGAGAGTGAAGCAAGAATATCCAGACCTAGTGCCGATGGTCGCCAGCCCCTATTGGACGACACAATACTTCCGAACGCAAATGGGGGTTGAAGTCGGCGGTACAGAAGTTTATGAAGACAATGGTCAAATCAAATACGGGTTGACACACCCACAACAACTCCCTTTCTACAAATTAATGAACCAATTGTTTCGAGAAGGTCTAATGTCACCCGAAGTGCTTGCTTATAAAAATCTCGAAGACGTTGAGATGGCAGTCTCCGGTAAAGCTTTTGCACATATGGCACTTGCACGTGTCTCAGATAGTGATAACGCAGCCATCAAGCAAGCAGGCCAAGACTATAGCTTTACACAATTGATAGAACCACTCTCTGACAATGCAGTCAACGTAGTAGATAACAACGGCTGGGCGGGACTTTATATTACAAAAAGTAACAAAGATCCAGAGAAAGCGATTAAGTTCTTAGAGTTCATGTTCAGTGAGGAAGGTCGACGAATTCCTAGCTGGGGGGTAGAAGGACCAGATTGGACGATGCATCCCGATGGTTATCCAGAGTTCTTGTACGACAGGTTGGATCAGAATAGTATTAACGAACGTGGATTAAATGCATGGATTTTCGGAACGGATAACGTGACAGATGGTTTGACAGGTTTCATCAAAGGGTCACAGACAACGGATGCGTTGCTGGCGCTTAAGAAAGTGACAAAATTTCAGCCAGAACTTAGCTTAGTTGTTCCGAAAGGCGAATCCGAGGAAAAGCTTATCTACGATAAATTGGCAGAGATGGTCAAAACGGAACAACCGAAAATTTTCCTTGCAGCTACAGAGGAAGAGGCTGTAAAAGCATATGAAGAAATCGTCCAAAAAGCAGAGAAAATCGGTATGCTTAAGCTGGAAGAAGCAATGACCACCAAATATGCGGAAGTGTTAACTAAGCTTAAGCCATAATAGATACGATGGGGAGGCGAGATATTTCGTCTCCTTAATATGCTAGGTGCCGTACAAGAGATCGAATTAACTGTCACACGATTACTGCAATGGAACCAAGTAAAATGTGAAAGAAGGTAATACCAGTGAGAGCGTGGAGCACCATAGGTATCATTCAAAAAATCGCACTCGGTTATGTGTTAATTATATTGATACCTTCCATTTCAATCGGAGTGTTGTTTTACAACCAGACGATGGCGCATTTACTTGGTTCCTATGGCGGTAATAAGCAGCAAAATATCGAGCAATTACATGCCAGTATCCAGGTACGCCTAAAGCAGCTCGAATCGGTATACAATCTCGTGCAATACGATTCGAACATCGTAGAACTATTAAATGATTCTTTGGTGACTACCTCAGAAAAATATTATTCATTTCTTCGCTATGTCAGGCCACTGTTAGCCAATGTTAAAGTTAATAACCCTGATATATCGGATATCACCCTTTATTATATGGACGAAAATTCAAGGGGACTTGCACCAGAATTTTCCGCCATTGCTAAACTAGGTGATCGTTTGGAGCAAATTAGACCACTTCGTCAGTTTCAAGGAATTTGGCTCACTAATGAAGCCTCCAGTCTTGGAGCAGCCCCAACCGTTACGTATTACCAAAAAATTTATAGTAATTATGCCCGTGAAATCGGGGTTATGGAAGTACATGCATCACCAACGATGGTGGCACAGTTTATGCAATTGATGAGAACGTCAACTAAGGAAGTCATTTATTTATTGGACAATTCTTCAGGAGAGATTGCTTATCAAAGCGGGCCTAGTACGTTTTCACCAGTCACAGTGGAAATGCTGTTTAGCAAACACGGTGACGGCTACGGATTTATAAAATCAGATGGAGATCGTTTGCTTTTAAACGCCAAGCAAGTAGGTCAACTGAACTTTAGTTTTTACAACGTCGAACGTACGTCGGATGTTCTTGCTGATGCAGGACCAAATTGGCTAGTGCCAGGAACCATCTTCATATCGCTTTTGTTGTTGCTCAGCGTCGTTTATTATGTCATCGCCGTATCCATTTCGCAACGAATTTTGAAGCTTGCGCGTCATATGCGAAAGGACGGACAGTATCTACGCGAATATCCAGAAGACAACGGACGAGATGAAGTTGGACTGCTTACCTTGTCCTATAACAGTATGGTTCGGCGTGTTGATGAGTTGATTCGTACGGTTCACCGCTCTGAGCTAAGCCGAAAAGAATTAGCCTATTCCGTTTTGCAGGCGCAGATCAAACCACATTTTTTGTATAACACACTAGAATCAATTCGTATGCTCGCGCAGATGAATGAGACGGATAAAGTTGTCGAGATGACCTACTCACTTGGACAATTGCTTCGTTATAGTTTGTCGAAGAACCAATCGGAGGCGCTACTCTCTGAAGAACTAGAAGATGTGAAGCATTATATGGTGATTCAAAGTATTCGGTTGGAAGACCGTTTGAACTATGAGTTGGTCGTTAGAGTAAACCCTTTGTTGTTCGTAAGTCCTCGATTTATTCTTCAACCACTTCTGGAAAACAGTATCAAGCACGGGATATCGCAACATCTCGGAGGTGGTACGATTAAACTGGAAGTTTGGGAAGACGAATGTTATCTGTATCTTGAAGTAAGTGACGACGGACCAGGCATGACAGCAGACCGACTCACGACCGTACAAGGTGTACTCAATAAAACACTCGTTTATGACAACCTACGGACAGAAACAAGTGGCGTAGGTTTGTACAACGTGCACGAGCGAATTATGACCTACTATGGACAAGATGCGCGAATGACCATAATAAACGGCGATCCGGAAGGTCTTCATATCATTCTGGCACTTCCGAAGAATAGACAAGGGGGAGAGGCATATGCTTAACGTTCTGGTCGTTGATGATGAAACGATTATTTTGCGTGGCTTGCTCGACCTAATTGGAAAGGAGAGCCGATTGATCACTCAACTTCGTGGCGCTTCCAATGCTTATGAAGCACTAGAACAAGCGGCACAAAGCCATCCTGATTTGGTTATAACTGATATTAACATGCCGGTTTTAAACGGACTAGAGATGATTAAGCGCATGCGTGATAAGAAACTCTGTAGTAAATTTGTGGTGTTGACTGGTTACGATGAATTTGAATATGTCCGAACTGCACTTCGCCAAGGTGTTATTGATTACGTATCCAAACCTGTTAATCTGACGTACTTCCATGAACTACTTCAGCGTATATCAAATGAGGTGTTAGAGGAACGTTTGCAATCGAGCCAGGCCAATCGTATGAAATTATGGGAGTTAATGCTGAACCCGATGTCTTTAGATGAGGTTCAGGTTCCTCTGATTGAGCTGCTGCCTTATTCGCATATTTCCGTAGTGTTGTTTCAATTTAGGGTTGATAAAAAATCTACAAGTTCAGGTGTTGTGGAAGATATGCTGGCTGCAATGCCTTATAATGGCGTGCTAGAAGCTGTACAAGCTGTTTTTGGTGATCGCGCTCGTTACATGTATCTTTTTTCAGCGTATAGGAAAGGACAATTTGCATTACTTGGCAGCACGGAGGAGCCGATTTCCGAGGAAGAACTCGCAATTCTATATGAACGTTGTGCACTGATTCCAAGTAGGGAGTTGTTCCGACTACGCCTTGGTGTAAGTCGGACCATGACTACCAATCATTCTGAACTTTCATTACATCGATTGTACGTCGAAGCGCTCAAATCGTTATTTTTGAATGTGTTGTTTCTTAAGATTGATTTTGTCTTCTTCCAAAGTCGTGATCAAAATCTGGATGAATCGTATTATCGAAAGTTGGAGTTCTATTTAGAGACGTTAGGTGAAGAGGACTCGTTAGCCGCGATTGAAGAAGATATCATTTCAATTATTGGTGAGCGTACAGATGACTCTCCTTACTTGCGTAAGATATATACCTACTTTGCTTTGTATTTGAACGTCTACTTAGAGAAAAATGGTCTCATGTTCGACGAGGTTATGGAGCCGTCATCGGTATTAATCGAAGAATTCTCTGATGTAAACAGCGTTCACAAGCTACTAGAGAACGTGAATAAGATGATTTCAGCTCATTACCGATACTTTCGCTCGTTACAAACAGGGGGGCCATATACGAAATCAGTCTCTGCGATAATCGCTTTTGTAGAGGATCGATATCGCTCGGTTACCTTGAGTGAACTGGCTGATCATGTTCGGCTTCATCCCAGTTACGTAAGCACGCTACTAAAAAAAGAAACGGGTTTAACGTTCCTGCAATACGTGCATCAAGTTCGCATTTCAAAAGCGAAGGAATTATTGCTGTCGAATCCACTAATGCCTGTTCAGAGGATCGCGTTAACCGTCGGTTTCGAAAACGAAAATCACTTTTTTAAAACATTTAAAAAATTGTTAGGCATTACTCCAGGCCAGTTGCGACGTGACCTTATCAATGAAAATAGAGAAAACAAGGAGAAATAGTTATGGATTTGAACGTACCGTATGCCGAATTACCCTTCACGCATGAGATTGGAGAACTGCGTGAAGAGTTTGTCACCATGAGCGATGGTATCCGTCTAATGACGCATGTGTGGCTACCCCGTGGCGAAGGAAAATGGCCTGTAATCATTCAGCGTAACCCATATGTTGATAGCGGGGATGTAAGAGATCCGGGACTTATGGTTTTCGTACGTTATGGATTTGCAGTCGTTCACCAAGAATGCCGGGGTCGCGGCTCATCGGAAGGAAACTGGGTTCCTTTTATCCACGAACGGCAAGACGGCCTCGATACTTTAGATTGGATAACCAATCAAACTTGGCAGGACGGAAATATAGGTTTGTACGGTCCTTCTTACATGAGCTTTGCTCAGTGGGTGATAGCAGATGCATTGCCGCCTGAGGTCAAGACGATGTACATTTCAGTCATTGGAACCAACCAGCAACGAACGATGTATATGAACGGTATGTTTCGTCCAGATATTTTCACTGGCTGGGCGATCTCAAACTCGGGTAAGGACTGGAGTAATCAAGATTTGAATGAAATCAATGATAATGCCTTCCGGTTTCGTCCTCAGTCGGAAATGGACAAGGCATACTTGGATAAGGAGTTGAATTGGTATCGGAAATTCCTTGCAAATCCAGGCTCGAGTGATCCGTTATGGATGGAAGAACCTTGGAGACGAATGGCAACGATACCGCAAAAGATTAACGTCCCCGTATGTTTGACAGGCGGTTGGTACGATATCGCTATCGACGCGATGTTTGAGTCATACTCGCACATGCGTACTGAAATTCGCAAGGAAAGTCGATTTGTCGTCGGACCATGGACACATGCAATGGAACCTTACGGTGATTTGGATTATCCAGATGGTTGGGTTGATGGACCAAATGGGGGATTGAAGGCGGCTTTACAATGGTTTAATCATATGCTGAAAGGTGAGGCGTATCCGGATTCAAAAGGCGTGGTTCGAGCATATGTAATTGGAGAGAATCGCTGGCGGGAATGGAACGTTTGGCCACCTCAAGGAGAAAAGATTTGTTTCCACCTAACAGGTAAAGCTGTGGATGGAGTAGATTTTTATAGTGGAGAACTTTCCAAAGAACCTACAAAGGAAGCGTCAGAAACCTTTTATCTTTATGATCCCACGAATCCAGTTGAAACAGAAGGTGGAAGTGGACTACTTTCAGTATGGGGTAACTCACCCTATTTGCCGAAGGCAGCAAGCGTCAAACAGTCAGCGCCCGGATACCGGGAAGATGTGCTTACATTTCTCTCTGCACCGCTGGAGCAGGATCTTCCGATTGCAGGGATGATACGCGTGATGCTCGCAGTCGCATCCACAGCAGAAGATACAGCGTTTACGGTGAAAATCAGTGAGATGTTTGCTTCTGGAGAAGCTTTCAATATTGCCGACGGAATTACGAGCTTAGCCTATCGTAACAGCATACCCAATGCCGGTTTCTATAAACCAGGAGACACGGTACAAGCAGAAGTAACACTCTGGCCGATAGCGTGGCGGCTTCAAAAAGGATCAAGATTACGTCTGGACGTCTCTTCATCTAACTTTCCAGCTTATACTATCCACGCGAACATACCTGGCGATTGGGCGCAACATGCTGAAACACAGTTAGCCGTTCAGACTGTTCGCTGGGGTGGACCTTGGCATGCATTCATTGAGTTGCCAATAGAATCATTTTCGGTAAATCGACCACGATAGAAGGGGACGTAGGTTAAAAGAATGGAATGGGGTCCTCAAGACGTTATTCGCTATTGCATCAAGCCAATTAACCGAAATTAATTCATGAACATAAATGATTTAAATAATTTATATCATTAAAAAGGTTTACCAAATATCAAAACCACATTAATAGAAATACATTAATTTTTAATCTTGAACAGTGATGAAAGCACACTTCGATAGCGGCTATTGGCCTGAACTATCGAAGTGTAGTTCATCAGTAACAATTTAAATGAGGGTACCGAGCGCTTTTAGAGTAAATGGTTGCAGCTCATCTATCCGTCCTTCTTGTATTTTCACTGCCCATTCAGGATCTGCAATAAGCGCCCGTCCAACAGCGACCAAATCAAATTCATTATTGTTAAGCCGTTTATGAAGATCATCAATATCTTTCTGACCTGCTCCTTTACCTTCAGTAAAGTCATTATCAAGGCCAACTGATCCTACCGTAATCGTCGTTTTACCTGACAATTTCTTTACCCATCCAGCAAGGTTAAGTTCGGATCCGTCAAACTCAGGTTCCCAGAAGCGGCGCGTGGAGCAATGGAATATATCTACTCCTGCTTCAATCAGCCTACCCAACAATTGGTCAAGTAATTCCGGCGACTCAAACGGCTTTGCATGGTATTGATTCAGTTTCCATTGCGATAATCGGAATGCAATCGGATAATCAGGGCCAACTGCAGCACGGACAGCCTCAATCACATCCATAGCGAATTGTGCGCGTTTGATATTACTACCACCGTAACGATCTGTGCGTTGATTGGTTTTCTCCCACATAAACTGGTCGATTAGATAACCGTGAGCACCATGAATCTCCACTCCATCAAAGCCGATTCGTTTCGCATTGGCGGCTCCATTGGCAAAGGCTTGTATAGCTCTAGCAATTTCATCTTCTGTCATTGGCTCAGTGACTTGATTTCCTTCCAAATCAAGCCCAGACGGGCCAATCGAGGGTACATCTGGATTTGACTGTGATTCCAGTGGTCGTACCATTCCCATATGCATAAGCTGTGAAAATATTTTTCCACCTGCATCATGAACTTGTCTGACCACTTCGGTCCAACCATGTAAAGCATCTTCTCCATAGATGGTAGGCAAATTTGTCTCACTTGTCGCAGCGGGGTGGTCAATCACAGTGCCTTCAGTAATAATGAGACCTACACCATTTTCTGCGCGTTGCCGATAATATCCGGCTACATCTGGGCCTGGTACGCCATTTGGTGAAAAACCGCGAGACATGGGGGCCATGACAATACGACTCTGCAAAGTTAAATGAGGAATAGAATAGGGCTGAAATAAAAGATCTGTAGAATTGACTTCTTGCTTCTGATTATTCATGAATGGAGCCTCCACTGATTTTATTTAAACACACACCCAAGTCTTGAATTACGATAACTCTGCAACTGGGGATGAATGAAATATTAGCAAGGATAGGTCAGTCAATCAACCGACAAAATCTCCATTTTGTTGTTTAAACGAAAAGATTTAAAAAATGTTGGCGAACATAGAGGAACGGTCGTTTGTTGACAAAGAGACAACTGTTATAATGGAGATATAAATAGTTTTTGGTGAAAGGGTGTTTTTGAAGATGACTGGCGTATTTACTCCTAATTTAAACGATCCACGTGTTGTTCGAACACGTCAACTCATATTAGACGCTTTCATTGAGAACTTGAATAAAATGGACTTTAATGCCATTAAAATCAATGATATTACAAAGATGGCGACGATCAATCGAGCTACGTTTTATGCGCACTTTCCAGATAAATATGCACTGCTTGATGCTCTTTTGTCGGGCACTTTTTTAGATTATATACTTAAAAGAGTTGAAGCCGACGCAATATTAACTGAAGAAACCATTGCACAACTCATTATTTCACTATGCGATTACCATGAGACAACTAACCGTTGCATTAAAAAATATGAATCCGTTGCACTATTCAATGAAAAAAACATTAAGCTCCAATTAGAAAAATTTATTCTTGGACTTTTATCGCGAAAATCTGATGAAATCGACCGCAAAACATTAGAACTTACAGCAACCATGCTCAGTTGGTCAATTTATGGAATAACCTTTCAATGGAATATCGAAGGAAGAACAGAATCCCCCACTGACTTGTCACAAAGAATATTACCCATCATTTTCAATGGAGTTGACTGGTTCAATACCATCGAAAAGAATAGTACCTTTGACTTACGTTAATAGGTGCCTGCGTGGTGCTGCGTTGGTTTTTTTGGTAGGCACTGAGAAAGCTAGGTTATTAATAACGTTACTCTCTCCTCATCCGACATCGTATGAGGAGCTTGGAAATGAACTGCAAGATAATTATTAATAAAACCTCTTTTTAAAATTCCTCTTGTCTCCAGTACGCGTACCTCTTCTTTCATTATGACATGTGAACGTTTTAGGATGTTGCATGTCCATACCACTCATAGCCCGAACAGCGACGGTCTATAGCATATTTCATTAATGTCGAACATAGGTTGTAAAAGTCAATTAAGAAAAATTGGTCTTATTTAAAGGGTGAAGGAGGACATAAATGGAAGAAGATGAGCGAGATCAGGTTGTGCTCGGGCAGATCCCACAGCCGATCAGACGGAGTGATGGGGCAGGGAACGTTGACCTAGGTCCGCGTGACATTATGCGCGATATTGAAAATCCAAACATGTTCGTTCCGCCTGTTACCGATTCGGGGCTTTTACCTAACCTGAGGTTTTCATTCTCAGATACGCATATGCAGCTTAACAATGGAGGATGGTCACGAGAAGTTACCGTCCGCGATTTCCCCATTTCGACGACGATCGCGGGAGTTAATATGAGTCTGACTCCTGGCGGTGTGAGAGAATTACATTGGCATCAACAGGCTGAATGGGCTTACATGCTTGTTGGCAGCGCTAGAATTACGTCTGTCGACCAATTAGGCCGGAACTTCATTGCGGATATTGAAGAAGGGGATTTATGGTATTTCCCTCCAGGCATCCCTCATTCTATTCAAGGCTTGGAGAAGGGTTGCGAGTTTTTACTCGTATTTGATGACGGGAACTTCTCTGACCTGAATACCCTGTCCATTTCGGATTGGTTTGCTCATACGCCAAAGGATGTGCTTTCAGCAAATTTTGGCGTACCGGAGAAGGCTTTTTCGCAAATTCCTCCTGATCAGGTGTACATATACCAGGATCAAATTCCAGGATCGCTTGAGAGTCAGCAGGTGCCTTCTCCATATGGCACCATTCCGCTTAGCTTCAAGCATAGTCTGCTTGCGCAGACGCCTCTTCGTACATCTGGCGGGAACGTAAGGATCGTAGATTCAACGAACTTTCCAATATCGAAGACAATTGCAGCAGCCTTGGTGGAGGTTGAACCTGGCGGGATGAGGGAATTACATTGGCATCCGAACAATGATGAGTGGCAGTACTACTTGTCCGGCCAAGGACGAATGACGGTCTTTGCAGGGAACGGAATTGCCCGGACCTTTGATTATCGAGCGGGAGATGTGGGCTATGTCCCATTTGCCTACGGTCACTACATTCAGAACACCGGCGATCAATCGTTATGGTTTTTTGAAATGTTCAAAAGTGATCGTTTCGTTGATATATCGTTAAACCAATGGATGGCGTTGTCGCCACGCGAGCTCGTACAAAGCAATTTGGATGTCGGTGATCAGCTGCTAGACGCATTGCGAAAAGAAAAGTGGCCGGTCGTTAAATACCCGGGGTACGGCTACCCTGCTAAATAAAGCATTGCTAAAACCATTCTCAACTGCCTATCGGCTAGTTGAAAATGGTTTTATTTTTTAGCATTTCCGCTTTTCATTCTTTTACTTTTACATTCGTCGTTGCAATCGATATAGCCTCTTTGATTCGGACAGAGGAATTTCTGCACTAGGACTAGGATGGATATATTAACCTAAAACAATTCAGTTTGTTCATTCGTCACTCCATTAAATTATTATCGAGTCGAATTTTCAAACCTAAGAGACGTAATCCTGATATTTCGGATATAACTTCTACTATTGGGTAATATAGAGGAATCGACAGCCACTGCGAATTATAGTGTACTAAAATACTCAGTTGTAACTTGGAGGTTAGCGTTATGTCTTATCTGCGCTCGAGAAATATCTTGGGCATACTTTGTTGCACATTATTATTCTCCATCGTACCTTTGAAGGTAAATGGTGCACCATTGCCAATCACGTCGATGGATAAACAAGCTGGAACTGCCGTTGTACAGCATGATGCATGGTTTGAAAATTACAAATTTCGAAATGGTGAGATTCTTGAACGTCTACGCATTCATTATGCGACTTTGGGAACACCGCAATACAATGCCAAGGGCGAAATTGATAATGCAATTCTCGTACTTCATTGGACAGGCGCCGACAGCCGAGCTCTGCTTACTCCGGAATTTATGAAGGCGTTGTACGATCCTGGAAGGCCACTCGATGCCCAACGTTACTATTTAATATTCGTTGACAATGTCGGACATGGACAATCGAGCAAGCCTAGTGACGGTCTTAAAGCAAGTTTTCCGAAATACAGTTACGGTGATATTGTTGACTTGCAACACAAGATAGTCGTAGAAACCCTTGGAATTAAACGTCTCCATGCCATCTTAGGCATGTCAATGGGGGGAATGAATGCTTGGCAGTGGGCAGAAGCCTATCCTGACGCTATGGATGGGGTAATGCCGGTAGTATCGTTTCCAATCAAAGTTTCGGGTCGTAATCTCTTATGGCGGAAAATTGTGACTGATGCTATTCGCTCTGATCCGGAATGGGCAGGTGGAAATTATAAGAAACCGCCGCGCGGTTGGTTGCAGAGCTATGCCGTGTTGCGGATGATGATAGACAGTGTCTTGCATCTTCAAGAGAAATTGCCTGACGGTGCAGCTACTGATGAATTTCTGGAAGAAACACGCAAACAAGCTGCGCAGATCGATGCCAACGATATATTGTACTCCCTAGAATCTTCAGCCGACTACAATCCCGAAACGGATCTTCATTTAATTAAAACGAAATTGTTTGCGCTCAATTTCTCTGATGACGAGTTCAACCCAGAAGAACTTCACGTTCTTGAACGTCTCGTTCCTAAGGTAAAGAATGGCCGGTATGTCGTCCAGCCAGGAACCTCGATATCACGAGGGCACTTGACGATGTCGCAACCGGAGCTCTGGGCGCAGCATGTCGCTGATTTCATGCGTTGGCTTGACGATAAGCCGAAAAGTGATTCGACTGTTTTAGAGTAAGCCTGGGAGCGAAAATCTAGGCATGCATTTGACAGAAATCAAGAAGCGAGATCTTATATGAATGGCATTTTCATTCATTTATGATCTCGCTTTTCTAATTCCATGACCACTTGCAGGAAACAAGGGAATGAACCTTGATACATCATACCTTTTTGAACAAACAGGGGTTAAACTTTTTTATCATCAACTTCGTAGTTGATTTTCCACTGTATGAAATTTTAACCAAAGGGAAAATATAAACCTGAAGGAATAACAGAGAAAAGGTAGGAAAGGAAAGTGAAAAGCTTACGTGTATGATTTTATAAGAAAGAAACTAGGTGAGAGTGATGATTTCTTTCAGCAGAATGATTTCCTTTTAGGCACTCCTCTTGTTGTATTTGGGTTAAGTACAGTCATTGATGTTCCTCGGACGCTAGCCGCTTTATCAACTGAAACGAAGACAGATCAAGATGGAATGATTGGAATAAATGGAGACTGGGAAGATAACCCTGAGGCTGTAGTTGCTTCCATTCTTTTAGGTAAAATTGCGTTATATGATGCCAAAATATCAAAGTGCTTACTCATTGAACCAGTAACGAAGCAATTAAATCGTTCCATTCAGACACCAAACAATGAAAGTGTCATTCAAGGAGCGATGTCATCTTTTATTGAAGATCTGGGTTCCAACTTAGGCATCATGCGTCAACAATTCAATTCCAGTCAATTAAGGGTTAAATTCCGTGAAGTTGGGACAACAAAAACAACTCATTTAGCAATGCTTTACCTGGAAGAGTGTTCTGATCGCAAACTAGTTCAGAAAATAGAAGAACAGATAAGCTCAAATCGTTCAATTAATATCCAATCGCTGCAAGAAGTATCCCGAATTTTAGGATTCCCAAAATGGTCTATCGTCGCTAAATTTAAAACAACAGAGTTGCCTGATGAAGTGGCAATTGCACTGGAACAAGGAAAGGTTGTTTTGTTCATTGATCGAATGCCAATAGCATTAATATTGCCATGCTACCTTTGGGATGCATTCATTTTGGGCAGCGACCGTCAATTCCCTCGACCTATCATGGTTTCCATTCGACTAATTCGTATCTTTGGTGCATTTGCGACCATAGTATTACCCGCACTCTATGTTGCATTGGTTGCCGTCAATCCAGAAGTACTACGGATTCAATTGGCGCTATCGGTTGCTTTAAGCCGCGAAGGTGTTCCGTATCCTGCAGTGCTCGAAACATTTATTATGCTATTTTTACTTGAGTTAATTCTTGAAGCCACAATAAGACTTCCTCGAAGTGTCGGTCCAACCATAACAATGGTCGGCGGTATAATCCTCGGTCAAGCCGTTGTGTCAGCAAAGTTGGTTAGTAACTTACTTATAATTATTATTGCTGCGACGACTATCGCGAATTTTACTGTTGTCGGTATCCAAAATGGATATTTACTACGATCCCTAAAGTACATAACCTTAGTTATGGCTGCAATTTTCGGTGTTATGGGTATTTTCACAGGAATGGTTATCATATTTAGCGCTTTAGCCAGTCAGTATACGTATGGCATTTCCTACGTTCGACTACCATTTGCAAAGGATGAGGTTGGACATGACTAGAGGACTGCATGTCATATTGATGTACATCCTGATTCAGCTAGCTCTTATTTTCTTCCTGTACCCAGGAGATATCATTGAGAGCACATCTAGTGGCTATTTGTCACCTATACTAATGGGGTTTGGTGTTTACTTTTTTTTTCTATGGCTATTTATGAAAGGAATGAGTTACAGCCAGCGAGAGGATATGGTGGGTTTATACATGAGAATGGGGAAGATTGCGGCTGCCATCTTTCTTATTCCGGTCTTTTATTACCTTATTATTCAAACATCAGTTGCCATCCGGGCGTATGCAGAGATTCTGACCATTGTCTTTCTCTCTAATACACCAATGTGGGCAATTATATTGATCCTACTTGTAGTGCCTGCTTTTTTAGCAGCAAGCGGATTGAGGACCATATTTGGAACGAGTGTTCTTGTTGCTTGTATCGGTTTACCCTTGGTGCTATTTATATGTATTTCCTCGTTTCAAAGTGTTGATTGGGATTATTTATTTCCTCTAATAGATGGTCGGTTATCTTTTTTAATGAATGATTCTTATTATCGGAGTTTTTTTGTTTATACGGGAAGTTTTCTGTTTCTCGGATTTGTGCAGCCTTATTATAGATACAGTATTCGTAGCGTATTAATAACCGCTTTATGTATGGTGCCATTTCTTCTAAGTTCCGTCTATGTACCTATCCTTACATTTGGAGAAGATACAGCAAGGATGTTGTTTTTCCCATTTGTTGTGACTATGGATATAATTCATATAAATTGGCTTATGTTTGAAAGGGTTGCGGTGTTTTTTCTGCTTAGTCTTATTTCAATGAATATGATGTTTATTGCAATACTGATTTGGCAAACTGTACGTATTGCAAGCCAGTTCATCCCAAAGTTACCTAGAGTTTACTTAGTAATTGTGGTTTCTTGTATCCTATTTTCCATCTGCCAGTCCATAGCGAGCTGGGAGGACATTCAACATATCTTTGCTTGGAACACTTGGTCCCGCTTTTATATATTGATTGTAGTGTCTGTCACGGTTTATATACTTGGACGTTACACTTCGGGAGATGTACATGTTGAAAAAAATAATTCTGATCATTAAAGTGACGGTTTTGGCATGTACGACGGTTACTTTAACTGGCTGCTGGGATAGTAAAGATATAAACCATCGTTCGCTACCGGTAGTTATGGGGGTTGCAAAAAGGGGGGATAACTATAATGTGTATTTACAAATTCCAGACCCAGTTGAAAATCGAATAGAAGTAAAGATTATAAAGGAGTCGGGAAAGACGATTACACAAGCTGTTGATCAGATGAGCGAGAACATGGATAGTCAGATTGATTTACTGCATTTGAAAGTTGTACTGATTGATAAAAAAATGGCTACTCAAGGGATGGAAGATATTTTTGCGTATTTTATGAAGGTAAGGGACATCTCACCAAAAACTTTGGTTGTACTGAGTGATATTCAACTTGAAGAGTACTTCAAACAAATTAAAAATAAAATTAAACCCGGAGGAAGTGATTTCACTGATTTCTTTGAAAAAGACGCCGGTTGGAACGCACAAATCGCTCTATCGAGGATCTGGGAAGTATTTCGTAGCGTACATTCATACACTCATGATGTGGTCCTGCCCATTGTCAAACCAGGTAAGACAACAACTATTGATCATGTCGGTTCAGCCATCATAAAGAAGGGCAGGATGGTTGGTCAGATCAGTTCTGATGAGACGCTATTGTTTAACATGTTCAAAGGAGAAAGCGGACAAGGCAAAATTGAAGTGATGGAACATGCAAGTGTTTTAATTAATAAAACCTCACTTCGACAACATAGTCAAATTGTTAATGGAAAACCAAAAATAACTGCTCAAATGACGTTGAAAGTTAGTGTTCTTGAAGAAAAAGGTGATGTACCTGTAGAAGTAATAAAAAAAGAATTAAAGACACTGATTGTTCAACGATTTGTTCGACTCCTTGCTCAAGCACAAAGGGAAGATGCTGATATTCTTTCTTTTGGTCAGCGGTTTAGAAAAATTATTCCAAGATCAGAGTTGATTGACTGGCGAGAGAGGTTTTATCCTAATTTAAAGGTTGACTTTAATGTTCACGTCATCATTCAGAATGAAGGCTTTTTGAAGAGTGAATAATTTAACATGTAAAACTTAGTCACTTGTGTTGCATAAACCTTCCAAGCTTGTTTAGTTAGTATATTTAGATATCAATTAAATCCAAAAGTTCAAACACCACGTAAAGGGAAAACCTTTCTAGCCAATCGCTCGAAATTACACTGAAGTAGATTGGGATCGACTTGGTTATATGTGCAACAAAATTAAGCTACGGAGCACGACCAAAATCCAAGTTCTCGTTGGAATCCATGGTTACTGTTAATAAGAGCCAACCTCACGTAGACTTTCACGGTTTTAATGCTGAGCTTGTAGGAAAAGCTTGCAGAAGCGATTGTCATAAGCTTTTTGAAATACTTGTCTCGACCACTTTCGGCATGGAATTTTTGATCGATTTCGTAATAATGGGCAAAACCCATATGCCAAATGAAGAAAATAGGTATCCTTACCGATACGATTGGTCCTTTTTAGTGGATGATGGACAGGAACTATCTGCCAATCCATTGTAAAGGTTTTTTTCTATGCCTAGACACAGTAATAACAAAAAAACATTGAAAATTCCAAGATCATTTATGCAACACTAGTGTGTTAAAATAAAATGAACGATAGATTTATACATTTTATAGTAGTTTGAAAGTTCAATGGAGGATTGGGAAAGTTGCCGCATACAGAGGGGATTAAGCTAAAAGAATGGCTAAAAGGGACTCCGTTAGAAATTCTCACCTTTTTACATATTGCTATATCGATTACGGAACAGGCTCATTCGGCACATAAGCGCGGGACTGTCCTAGGCAAATTAAATCCAGATCATATTGTGATTGATTCGGAAACCTATCTGGCCGTAATTGAAGAAAAGCATGAAACGGATTACATCTATATCTCACCGGAGCAAACGGGAAGGCTTAACCGTTCACCTGACGAACGCAGCGATTTATATGTGCTGGGCATGATCTATTATGAATTGCTTGCAGGGAGAGTACCGTTTCAAGCTGAGGGTACGGAGGAGTGGATACACGCTCATCTAGCCATTGTGCCACCCCCGCTAAAAGAGCTGCGTCCGGAGCTTCCTGAATCGCTTGGGTCTATCATTATGAAGCTACTGTCGAAGTCGCCAGAGGAGCGTTATCAAAGTGCTTATGGGGTGCTAATGGATTTGAAAAGATGTATTTCTTCATTAATAAACGAAGGTTGTATCGTATCATTTGACATTGCCCAGGCAGATGAGGCAAGCCGGTTTCGGCTACCTCGTACACTCTTTGGTCGTGAGGAGGAAGAAGAGCAGCTTCGTAAAGCTTACGAAAAGGTTCGTTCCGGCGAATCTGCGTTCGTGATCGTTAGCGGCCAGGCGGGAAGCGGTAAAACGGCACTCATCCGGCAATTTCAAGTGCCCGTTACAAGCGAAGGCGGTCAGTTTGTTGCCGGAAAATGTGAACTGATGAATCGCGACATCCCGTTTTCGCCAATTCTTCAGGTACTTCGAAGGTTAATTAAGCAAACACTGGGCGAATCACCAAAAAGATTGGATATGGTGAAGACTAGATTATCGAATAAATTAGGACAGGGAGCGGGCGTAATTGCGGCATTCCTGCCGGAGGCAAAAGCGCTATTTGGCGAAATTCCTTTCGTAGAAGTACTTCCGCCTGCTGAAGCATCGATTCGATTCCGCCGCCTACTTCCTATTTTCATAAAAGCATTTGTAGACAAGGCACATCCGCTTGTTCTATTTCTAGATGATCTCCAATGGGCGGACTCAGCTACTTTGGAAGTGCTTCGTACCGTTGTACAAGATAAACTGCTGCATGGTTTATACCTGATAGGTTCTTTCCGAGAGGAAACAGTGGCAGAAAAGAGTGGCAGTGGAGAGCTTCATCATGATGCAGCAGTTTGGTTGGAACATTCCCTTTTTTTGAAAGTAAACGAAACTCCGATGTTGTTCCAGCATATCGCGTTATCCCCGCTGTCCTATATTGATGTTAGACTGTTTGTAACGCAAATCCTGAATGAAAACACGTCTAGGGTTCGCTTGCTTGCGGAGTCGCTTTACCATCGGACGGGCGGTAATCCCATGTATTTACACCATCTTTTAGATAGCTATTACAGGGAGCGAAAGCTCTATTTCGATGAGGAAGCCTCGATGTGGGCTTGGGAAGCAGCCATAGTAACGCAGATGCCTGAAGATACCGGCATACTTCATTTAATCGATGATCGTATACGGAAGCTGCCGGCAGAAACGACTGAGCTGCTTACTATTGCAGCGGCTATCGGTCATCGTTTTCTCCCTACCATGATTGCGCTTGTAAGCGGCCTCGACGTGTTCCATACAAGAATGTTACTACAATCCGTCGAAGCAGAAGGTTTATTGTATCAAGAGTATGACGCTAATGGAACGGATAACGGTTATTATACTTTTTTACACGACAGGGTACAGCAGGCAGCTTATCAGTTAATTCCTGTATCGGCTAAAGCGGGCCTGCATCTGAAGATCGGACGAGTGCTGCGTGCCATTTCACCAAGCGAGAAGGATGAAATGATTTTCGATATGGTTTATCATCTGAATTTGGGAATCGACGAAATGACGGATGAAGCGGAGAGAACCGAACTGGCAGAATACAATCTTCAGGCAGGCCTGAAGTCGAAAGCTGCGACCGCGTTTACGGCTGCTCTGCACTATCTAAATAGTGGCATGCGCCTTGTTCAGGATGACGGTAAAGGTACGCAATCCATTGCCTATCGCTTGATGTTGGAGATGCCTGAATGTGAATATATGTGCGGCCGTACGGATGCTGCGGAAGCACTGCTCAACCGGTTAATGCTGCGAACGACGGACGTGATCGAACGCTCTCGTATTCACATGATACGGATTGGCATGAATAGTTATTTAAAAAGAGATGATATAGCCGTAAATATCGGTCGGCAGGCGCTTGAGGAATTCGGCTGGAGACTGCCGCTGAAGCCTTCTAAAGTAGAGATAGCCAAGGAAGTAATGCTGGCGCAAGTCGCCTTGCACAGTAAGCGTAAAGAGCTTGCTCACTTGCCTATAAATCGTGATCCTCATTATAAAGCGTTGTCTGATCTCGTTATGGCGATATCGACGTCAGTATTTACAATGAGCTTAGAATTGGCTGCCGTATTATTTTCAAGATTCATTCGCTTTGGCCTGAAGCACGGGAATAACGAAGCTTTTACTTATTTGCTCGCTGGACATGGCTTGGTTATTCTTAGAAATAAAATATCTCTGTTCCATACGGGGCTTTATTATATTGATACGGCTATTCTTCTTTCTGCTTCATTTGAAAGCAATGACTTGCAATGCCGACTGAACTACATTAGGGGACTTGCTAGGCTTCAACAGAATCCGGAAGAAGGCGTTCGGCATTTTGAGAAAGCGATACGCTATGGGATGGAATCTGCCAATTTGACTTATGTGAGCATTGCTATGCTAACAAGTACGACTACGCATACTGGTGATTTACATGCGTTGTCTGTTCGTATTTCAGATTTCGAAAGAATCTCACAGATGCTTGTAGATGAAGTGACGCACAATATATTTCGGATCGCAAGATGGTATGTGGCGAGACTGCAAGACGAGTCCGGGGAAATCGCTGAAATTGATTTGCCATTACAAAACATGAGCTCAGAGGGGACACTGAATCACGAGGTCTATTACATGTGTACTTGCCAAATCGAAATCGCTTATTTGGAAAACAGGTATCGTGACGCGCTTGACTGGGTAGAGAAAGGCCGTTTCAACACGTTTAGGCAGACAAGGATGCAAGTTCGCAAGCAGCATATTTATCACGCGTTAACGCTTGCGGCCATGTTTGGAGATTCGCTGCAAGAGGAACGTGAAGATATTCGTCGAGCGCTTAGCAAACAAGTGGATGCGATGAAGAAATGGACCGGTTATTTCGGACAGAGGTCTTCGGCTTATCTACTCGTCAGAGCTGAGTTTATGCGAATAGATGGAAATCTAGCAGCTGCGACAAAAGGATATGAGGCTGCAATTCATACTGCGCGGCTGGAGAATCATTCGTTAATGGAGGCTGTCGCGTTAGAGCGGGCCTCGATTTGTTTTAAAGAAACTGGCAGTACGATCGGAGCGGATACGCTCATGGCGGATGCCTGCGCTGCCTTTTTAAAGTGGGGGGCTGTTGCCAAGGTCAGGAAACTGAGGGAGACATACCCTGAGCTTCGATCAGCATCCCTTGTATCGCAAGAAGCATACAGGACGATTGTGGAAGAAGTGGAATCGATGGAAACGAAGCGCGAAATGATGCCCGTAATCACGGACGAGAGGACGCTCTTACAGCAAGTTTCCGGATGGTCTAGCAAGGATGTCAGCCAAATGTTATTAAATCGTTTTCTTGAAACGGTGCTAAGGTATTCTGGCGCAGAAAAAGGATATGTACTGAACAGCGATAAAGAGAACTTTTCTATTACGGATCAGTTAGGTGAAGGGAGAGCTTCAGTAGACACAATGGTCTATGCAGAATCTATTGCTCGGTATGTGATTAAAACGGGCGAATCGGTTGTGCTTGCAGATGCTTCGCTCAGCTCTTTTGCAGCAGATCCTTATATTCGTCGATTCGAGACGATATCTGTTTTATGTATGCCCATTCTTGTTCCAGGTAAACCGTTGCAATCCCTCCTTTATCTAGAAAACAATCTCATCGCCGGAGTGTTTACCAAGGATGTACGGGATTTGCTGGATCTGATGATCACTCGGATGTTATATTTAAAATCGTTAGAGGAATCCAAGGTGCAGGTAAGTGCAGCAAGTGATGTAGAGCTTCAACTTGCAGTTATTTCGACCGAGGATCAATTACAGCTGCCTGAGCATTTGACGAAACGTGAAACAGAGATCCTGTACGCGCTGATCGATGGATTGTCCAATAAGGAGATCGCCCATCGCTTTGGCTTAACAGAAGGAACGGTTAAAAGTTATTTTTTTCGTATATACGGGAAATTAGGAGTGAAGCGTCGTGCTCAAGCGATTGCGCGAGCAAGAGAACTTCTACTAGTAGATTAAACATATGGAATGAATAGACTCAAAAGCCAGTAATCGACGTTGAAAGGGGCGCGAATACTGGCTTTTTCGACATTATTTGCACAATGCTAACTTTAGTGAGTATACCTTTTTAGACTTCACGGCTATGATTAAGTCTTTGAGCAGTGACAATATCTAAATCATGAAGCGGGAGTGAACGAATGCTATGTTACAGAGATCACTAACAGGTAGGAAAAGTAGAAAAACTAGCTTAATTGGAATGCTGTGTTTCGTAATCATTATTTCATTATTTGGACCAATGACGAATCCTTCGCAAGTGTTTGCGGCGTCAGATTTCAGTGGAGGAAGCGGAGTGATAGGCGATCCTTACATTATTACAACACCTGATCAGTTAAATAGAATTCGTAATTATACTGGTAGCCATTTCAAGCTTGGAGGGAATATTGACTTAACGGAATATCTCTCTCAAGCGGGTGCTGGGTATAATGATGGGCAATTTTGGACTCCTATTTCTTCATTTAGCGGCACACTCGATGGTGATGGTTATGTGGTTAAGGGATTGAAAATAAATAGGAATATGAACTTTCTCGGTTTCATTGGAGAACAAGTATCAGGCTCTATTATTAAAAATATTGGTTTCGAAAATGTGGATGTAGTGAATAGTAGTATGTATTTTACGGGTGCTATAGCTGGTGGTCAAAGGTCTTCTTCAACGATATCCAACAGCTACGTGACGGGCAAGGTTAAAGGAACAATTTATACGGGAGGTATGGTTGGCTACCAAGATGTAGCAGAGATCATAAACAGCTACTCTACAGCTGATGTTACCTCGACTAATAATAGTAATGTTGGTGGTTTAGTAGGGCTTACTTATAAAAGTTCTATTACAAATAATTATGCTGCAGGAGCAGTTATAGGCAGCTATCCCCGCGGTGGGCTGGTAGGTGGCATTTATTCTGGTGAGAATGCTACTATATTCGTTGATAACTACTATGATCAAGAAGTTTCTAATGATTCAGATCATTCAGGAAAAGGAATACCGAAGTCGACTGCTGATATGAAAACACAATCCACATTCTCGACTTGGGATTTCGACAGTGAGTGGTTCATTAAAGATGGCCATTATCCTGAGCTGCAAGTTTTCTTAGCAGAAACGCCTACGGCGGATATTGAAGGTGGGTCTGTTGCATGGCAAACTGAGGTAGAGCTTAGCAGCGGAACAACAGGCGCAGCTATCTATTATACGACGAACGGCGATGAGCCGACGTTGAATAATACACTATACAATTCACCAATCGTAGTGACGGATGATATGACCCTAAAAGCCATTGCGGTTAAGGGAACGGTATACAACGAAGCAATGGTTGAAAGCTACACGGTTACAGGAAGACCAGCAGCGCCAACAACAGGCAGTTTAGTGCCTGGAACCAATGTGGATACCACCCATTTAAATGGTGTTACGGATGCCATGGAGTACAAAGTAAATAACAGCAGTTACGTAGCAGTTGCAACGGGTGCTGCTTCTGTAGACAACATTAGCGTACAAGTGGGAGATACGATCTCCGTCCGTACAGCAGCAGGATCTGGTTATCCAGCAACAGATGCGCAAATATTAACGGTTGCTCTAGCGGACATTCATCCCAAAAGCACTGTGTCATCGTTAACTTCAACGATTGGAGCAGTAAGCACAGGTGGAACTGCAAATGAAGCGATCAAGGACATTCCGTATGGAACGACGTTAGCTGCGTTTAAGGATGCCATTACACCGGCAGCGGATGCGACATTCGAAGTCTATGAGGCGAACGGAATAAGTGAGGCGATCTCATTAGCAACGGGTAACAAGGTGATTGTTACAGCGCAAGATCCGTCAAGTAAGACTACGTACACCGTAACGGTGCAAGAAGGCCCTCCAACAGCGTATTTGTCACCAGGAACAAACGCTGATTCCACAAGTTTGAATGGTGTAACGGATGTAATGGAGTACAAAGTAAATAACGGAAATTACGTTGCCATTGCAGCGGGTGCTACTGTAGTAGATAACATTAATGTACAAGATGAAGATACAATCACTGTCCGTACAGCAGCTACATTGAACAATATGGCATCTGTTGAACAAGTATTAACGGTTGGTTTAGAGGACATCAAGCCAAAAAGCACAGAGTCAACGTTAACCTCGACGATTGGCACAGTAAGCACAGACGGAGCGGCGAATGAAACGATAACGAGCATTCCTTACGGAACGGCGTTAGTTGAGTTTAAAGCAGCAATCACACCAGCAGCTCATGCCACATTTGAAGTTTATGAGGCAAATGGAATAGACCAAGCGACTACATTAGCGACAGGCAACAAGGTCATAGTTACAGCGCAAGATGGAGCTACGAAGACCACATACACCGTAACGGTGCAAGAAGGTCCTCCAGCGGGATACTTGCTACCAGGAACAAGCTTTGATACAACGCTTTTGAACGGTGTCTCGGATGCTATGGAGTACAACGTAAATAACGGGAGTTACGTAGCCATTGCAATAGGTACCACTTCGGTGGATAACATTAGTGTAGAAGCAGGAGATACGATTTCCGTCCGTACAGCAGCTACATTAGCTAATGTGGCATCTGCTGTACAAGTATTAACGGTTGATTTGACAGACATTCATCTAAAAAGCACAAGATCAACATTAACCTCGTCCATTGGAACAGTAAGCACTGGCGGAGCGGCGAATGAAACGATAACGAACATTCCTTTCGGAACAACGTTAGCTGCATTTAAAGCAGCGATTACCCCAGCAGCCGATGCGACATTTGAAGTCTTTGAGGCGAATGGAATAGACCTAGCGACTACATTATCGACAGGCAACAAGGTCATTGTTACAGCGCAGGATGAAACAACAAAGACCAGTTATACCGTAACAGTGGAATCAGCACCGGTAGTATCAACACCGACACCAATAGGACCAACTATACCGACAGTGCCTACACCAACACCGACGCCTGTTGTAAACAAGCCCGTTTACAATGACAAAGTAGATAAAGCGGCAATAGCTGAAATTAAGCTAAAGGCTGAATCAGCAAGCGCAACAACCTTTACGGATGTGAAAATAACATCTTGGAGTTATGCGGACATTGACTTCGCCGCGCGAGCTGGAATCGTAAAGGGCTATGCAGACGGTACATTCAGAGGTGAGGGAAAAGTAACCCGTGGGGAATTTGCTAAAATGCTCGTTAATGCACTTGGACTCACAGCTACGGGAACTCAAGTTGTTACAGATGCTACTGGCCACTTTGCTGAAAACGCCATTAGAGCCCTTTTAGAGAAAGGAATCATGACAGGATATGCAGATGGAAGTTTCGAGCCCAACCGTGAAATTACACGGGCTGAAATCGCAGCACTATTGGCCAGAGTACTTGATTTAGCCCTGTTAAATACAAACACTAAATTTGAAGATATCAATGGCAGCTGGGCAAAAGCTCAAATTAACGCTTTAGGCAATGCCGGAATTATTAATGGCAAGACGGAGCATGAATTTATTCCTAATGCTAATGCATCTAGAGAAGAATCGGTTGTTTTAATCGTTCGACTTCTCAAGCAGGTACCAACGGAATAAACAGTAAATTAGCATCATATTCGTATGTTCCAGAAGCCAAAAAAAGAACGCAGCCCTATAACGAGCGGCGTTCTTTTTTTGGCTATGTACTCGTACATGTAGTTGTTAGCGTCTAATAGCTCTCCTCTCGTCGTCAAGAAGAGAGCTGTGTAAAAATCACGATTGTCACAACCGTATGTGAAATCCACGGGCGAAGCCTAGTTCATTCAAGTATAGAACGTGCTTATCGGAAAGACAGACTCTTAATTACAATATAAATGAATAAAATATAATTTCTCACAAGTGGTGCGTAAATGTTATCGGAATTTTCAATGTTTTCTGTTATTACTTTGCTAAGGCATAAAAAAAGAGTCTTTACAATGGAATGGCAGGTAGTTCCTGTCCACATCCACTAAAAAGGACCAAATACATGGATAAGGATATCCTATTTTCTTCATTTGGCAAATGGGTTTCGCCCATTATTACAAAATCGTTCAAAAATTTCAACTCCGAAAGCGATCAAGATAAGTCGGTCAAAATGCTGACGACAATCGTTTACTGCAAGCTTTTCCTACATGCTCAGTTGCAAATACGTGAAAGTCCACGTGACATTGCTGATGATGTCAGTAACCATGAATTCCAAAATGAAATTGGATTTTCGTCAGTATCCACAGCCCAACTTTGTCGCAAACATAACCACGTCGATCCCGATCTACTTCAATGTATTTTTGAGCGATTGACTGGAAATATTTGTAGCACAGCACTTCCTAAACGGACTGTGTTGAAAGTGATCGACTTTGACCGTTTCGATGTGTCTACAACAATTCAGGTGGGCAACCTTCCGAAAGACCAAAGCCGGCATTAAGCATCATTTGCAACTGGCTTTTGTAGATGCAGACCACGTTGTACCCGAGCGAGCGACGATTACGGAAGCCAAGAAAATTGACTGTAAACAGATGTATTCGATCATTCATAAGGAAGTTACGACCTACGTCTTTGATCACGTATATGTGGTCTATGGCGCTTTTGACTCCTTCTCTGAGCGTAGCATTTACTTCTCGTCACTCGTCTGAAGAACAACGCGGTTATTGAACTGCTGGAGTGCTTTGAAATCCCTTCAGGCAGCAAGGTAACCATAGACGAGAAGGTACGCATCGGATCTACTCAAAAGCGGACCAAACATGCGATTCGCATGTTCGGAACCGCAAATTCCGAAGGAAACCTGCTTATTCTCGTGATGAATTGTTCTGATCCGGCGTGTGACGAAATTTCGGATAGGTATCGTAGTCGCTGGGCGATTCAGACGTTTTTCAAATGGATGAAACAGCATCTGTGACTCAAACGCTTCTATTGAACAAGTGAATAAGCCGTTCGTAACCAAGTGTAGATCGCACTCATTGCTTTTTGTTTGCTTGTGCTCACGAAGCATGAAGCCTAAGTCACACATTCGCTGTTGCAACTAAGTCGCTGGTCAAAGCACTGTTGTGGAAACCATATAGGCAATGGCTGAGGTGCATGAAACGACCACCCAGCAGGAAATCAGCCGGAAGAAGACGTAAGGATTCCTCGTAAAAACGAAAGCGAAGAGTAGTCGAACGATATTTATTAACATTCATAAATTATCAATGGGACAGAACTACCTTTACGTGGTGTTCGAACTTTTGGATTTTAAACAGAGAAATTGGTATCTGAATATTCTAATTAAATATGTTAGTAGGTTTATGCGACACTGGTGAAAATTAGCAATACATATAGGTTGAAAATACATACGATGTCAGCAACATTTGCTGTAAAGGCCAATTTTACGAGCTAAACATATTAACAATGTTTTATTCATATAAATTACTCAACGATTAAATAAAGAAAAAACGACGATAAATAGAAAAGTTTTATTCTATTGCGCAAAGTAATATTCCCCTTAGCCAAGTACATATCTATCATGGAAAATTTCTTTGCTATGAATGATGGATTTGTATTGCTTCAAGCACTTAGAAAATAAGAAGAGAAATGACTTAACAGAGGAGGGGTTTGTTACAATGGGAACAGGCACTTTTTTTTCTAATCAGACGATATCCTTGCTAACAACTATCCGCGAAGATATACCTATGGGGTTGAGATATGAGGAGCTCGTAGATGCGTTCGAACGAGAAATGGGTCGTTGGGATATGGACGCAGAAACTGCTCTTATAGAAGAACAAGCTTCTTGGGAAAAAGTACAGCAAGTATTTAAACAAATGGCCGGCCCACACGGGCTAATGATTTTCACCAAAATTGACCAAGGTCGATTAGTTTCGCTACATGAGGGTATTAAAAAATGTGTTTTATACCTTGTCGGTAATGGCGTCATCGCTGAACCGATTCTCACAATTGATATAAGAGCCAGTTTATTTGTACCGTTTCGGGTGAGTATCTATGATAACGGTGATCCAAATGGAGCTATTTTAAGCTACGAAAGACCATCGTCTTTTTTAGCTACATTAAACCAGCCGGCATTATACTGGTACGGTTCTTTGCTAGACCATCGAATGAGATGTGTCTTGCATTGTATTAATAGGTGCAGCAAGAATTAAACACAATAAACTGCAAAATGGTTCGTTCTTAAAAAAATAATCTGCTAATGAAACCATTTTATTCATCAAAATATTTAATGAGGCGGTTTTTATGAATTAATACTTACCGCTACTTGCTTTTACTTATTCGAGCAGGCAAGGAAACGTTTTTCAGTGATTTTACAAAGGTAGGAATAATGGAACGCATTGGCATACAGAGCCTGTATGTCTATTTTGCGTTCCTTTTTCGTTTCCCAAACAAGGAGGAGACTAAAACTGGTGTTCTGTGAGCCACCACTGGAACATGATGTGGCACTTGCAGAATCAACATGTTTTCATTTTTTGAAGATTAACATGAGGGGAACAGCTACGTTTTGTGCTGTTCCTTTTCTCTATATTTTGTCTTCTAAGTAAAGTTACAAACGGAAGTCCAGAATCTATATAAAGCTCGTATACGCAATATTTAGTTTGATATATACTCATTTCAGGAAGCTCATCTTTGGAAGGAAAAGAGGAGGTAGAGTTTTAGTTTTGTAGGCGCTTGTGGGATGGGCGATCTGAACGTAAGTCATCAAGTGTTCACATGAATGCTTTTGATCAGCGTTGCCGAGCGGTAACGGTTCGGTTTTTCGGCAGCCTATGTGGATGTTTGCTCTTATATTCACGTTGCTTCTGTAGGATACCAGCCTCGCACAAGCGGTAAGACTTATTCTTGTTAAGCATAAGTTTGCGATCAATACGTAGACATCGCGCAAACAATTTGTAACCGTAAACGTGTTCCTCCCCCTCAACGAGCTCTATCAGCCATTTTTTGATCTGTTCATCCGTAATCTTCGTACTTGTTTCTGTCCATGAATAACCTGGCTGAGGACGTCCTTTTCAATTGTCTGCTTCTAGCTCTGCTGAGCATGAGGCACGTTTTTCTCGATCGTAGTAAGAAGACGTGGCTAGACCGACAGCCCTTATAACCTGCGCTGCTGTTTCTCTCCGCTTAATGAACTGGTCGGCTACTTCATACTTTTTGGGTAAGTGGGGATTCTCATTTTTACGAGTTCACGTAAGATTTCATTCTCAAGTTCTTTTTCACGTAAGAGCTTCATTGCCCTTGCGTATTTCTCTTCTATTTCTTGTAGTCGTGTAAGCTCTTGCACATGCTCGTCTGATATCGGTATTTCTTCTCGAGGAATCGTATCTCGGTGCTCCCTTACCCAAACACGAATCGTTTTAGGATGAACATTATACATACGGGCTAACACCCCCACCTTAACACCTGAAAGCACCTCTCTAATTACTCTTAACTGTACTTCTTCACTAACTCTTCTTCCTCCCATAACGCGAGGCTACCGGCATAAATCGGCAACCTCGTTGAGCTATTCTAGCTAATAGTTTGTCTATATGACGGATTGTAATATGAAGTGCGACACCTAGAAAAAAAAGGCCCATGCAGGCTTCGTGTACAATGGAAGTTACCACACAACCATATTTACAGGAGAAACCAACATGAGCTACTCCCATCTTACCATAATTGAACGAGGACAACTAGAAACGCTACATCGATTGGGCTGGTCATGCCGTAAGATAGGGCATGAGTTAGGTCGACATCCTTCTACTATCGCACGAGAAATAGTAGCGGCAGTAAGAAGAATGGGGCTTATACGGCTAGCTCTGCCCAAGAAGCTTCCTATGAGCGAAGATCTTCTAGCGTGCCTATCGGGAAATTTACGAAGGCTCTTGCCGAAGAACTCCAATTGAAGCTGCAGGAGACCCGGTCCCCTGAGCAGATCGCCGAGAAGCGCCGTACCGAAGGGACTTTGGTGTCGTGCTCAGCCAATACCCACGTGGCACCTGTCAAACCGCCACGACTGATCGTGGCAAAGAGTTTGCCTGCTACGCGAGCCTAGAAGCTTTGCACAACGTGAAGGTCTACTTTGCTGATCCCTATTCCTCTTGGCAGAGAGGTTCTAACGAGAACGCTAATGGTCTCCTTTGGGAGTTCTTCCCCAAAGGACATGACTTCGCTTCAGTTACTGATAGCCAACTCGCGGATGCCATTCGTTTGATTAACAACCGCCCCCGTAAATGTCTCGGATGGAAGTCGGCTCACGAAGCCTTCATGGAAGAGGTGTCGCACTTAGCTTGACAATTCGTCTATTACAAAGGAGGATATGCTGAATAAAAATTTTGATGAAGTGTTTACTGATCTGGTCGGTACTTAGTATGCGGCCACATAAAATCCCCTCACGTGTAAGGACCTAAATAGAATGACTAAACGAATTCTAGGCTGTTAGCTATTCAAATAACTGTGAACTATAGCTAAATATTCACAAAGACGAGGCTGCCGGCATAAATCGGAAGCTTCGTTGAGCTAACTGGCAGTTTTGCGTGGTATAGAGGTATGGTAAAATATGCGTATACCCTACTACCAGGAGGAAGTTAAATGGACAAGTCGGCACTAGCTAAAGCAATCTATGAAACCGCACACTTAACAGGTGAGTTCAAACTGCGTTCTGGTCAAGTTTCTAACCAATACTTTGATAAGTATTTGTTTGAATCGAACCCAGCTCTTAAGTAAGAGTCCTTCAGAAGAAGCCTCTTTATACTGAGAATGTACTGAGAAAAAAGTCTGTATATAAAGGGGGGCGAGACCCCTCGTCTCCCTAGCATATTGATTGTGCGGGAAGTTATTTTTAATATTACGCGTATGCTAAAACGCAATCAAAAACCGGATCCTAGAATCCGGTTTTTGATTTGCGAAAATATGAATTTTAAACAAACTTCCGGCTCGTTTTCTTCCCATCGCAGCTAAACACGATCTTTTTATCCTCAACAAACGTCTCCAAATGCACGTTTTTCCCCCAAAGCTGAACGACATGAGGTAGAGTACGCTCAACGTATTTCAGATCAAGCTCCATACCTTCATATTCATGTATGAGATACAATTCACCTACACGGTTAAAGTCGCCGTCTTTCACCATTAGACTAGGAAAACCTCCGTTGACCTTGGAGTAGACGAGTTGATCACGAATATTTTCCCACGACTTATCAGTTATTTTCCACTCCGGTCCTTTTTTCTCAAAAATATAAAGATCCAAATCGTTAACCAAATCCTTAGTCAGATAGTTACGAAGGAAGGAGATATCAGAGTCGAGTTCGCGAACCTCGAACATCTTTTCTCTACCCTTGCCGGGAACACGGCCGAAGCGGCGCTGCTCCTCCGCAGTTGGATTATCGAAGCGGCGCTCGATGTCTTCGAAGATTTTTAATCCTAAATAGTATGGATTCAGGCTATGTCGCGATGGTTGCACAACCGATGAGTTTAGCTTAGCAAATTCAATCGTTTCCTCGCTCGTCAGATCAAGTTCACGTATGATACGTTGGTGCCAGTAGGAAGCCCAGCCTTCGTTCATGATTTTAGTCTCGATTTGTGGCCAGAAGTAAAGCATTTCATCGCGAAGCATAGATAGAATATCACGCTGCCAATCTTGAAGTGTAGGGGAGTATTCCTCAATGAACCAGATTACATCTTTTTCGGGTCTTGGTGGGAAGCGTTTAGCATCTAATGCTTGGGATTGCGCTGCTGATTCAGCAGCAGCTGTCCGATCAGGATCTAGATTCCATAAATCATCATACTGCGAGGCAGGGATGTTCCATTCTGAGCGTTGACTGTCCTTTTGTACCATTTCGATATAGCGTTTCTTATCTAGCTGATAGGGTTTTATAAGTGTTGGATCGACGTGCTCTTGTATAGCCAGTATGGCATCAATAAACTTCTCAACAGCCTCAGTGCCATGATCCATTTCATATTGATGAATACGATCTGCAGTCGCTGACATGCTTTCGACCATATTCCGATTCGTCACCCCAAAACGAGCATTATTCTTGAAAAAATCACAGTGAGCAAGAACGTGAGCAACAATAAGCTTGTTTTGAATTAAAGAGTTACCATCAAGAAGAAAAGCATAACAAGGGTTAGAGTTAATGACGAGTTCATAAATTTTGCTCAACCCGAAATCATACTGTAATTTCATTTTATTAAAGCTTTTTCCAAAACTCCAGTGGCTAAACCTCGTAGGCATGCCATATGCACCGAATGTATAGATTATTTCTGCGGGGCAAATCTCATATCGCATTTGGTAAAAGTCCAACCCAAACCCTTGTGCGATTTCAGTTATTTCATCGATAGCTCGCTCTAGTAAACGGATATCATCCGGACTCATCTGATTACCCCCAAGTTTTCATATTAGTTATGTTTTGTCTTCCCAAAACTCCAATGGCTGAAGCGGGTCGGCATGCCATAAGCACCGAACGTATAAATAATGTCGGCGGGGCAAATTTCGTAGCGCATTTGGTAAAAATCTAATCCAAACCCTTGCGCGATTTCTGTTATTTCATCGATGGATCGCTCTAGCGCGCGAATCTCATCCTGTTTCATCCGTCATCCCTCCGCACTCGAAAATACGATTCATACCATGTGTATGAAGGGATGGCCAAGGTTATGACGCCGATTAGCTTAATTCATAATACGGAAAATATTTTCAGTTTTATTTAAGCTTTGTTTCAGATTGTTCTCAGATTGTTACATTACACTTTGTAGTGTGGTAGAGAAACGGGAGAGGCGACAGACACCTTCCACAACAAAAATAGGAGGGAAAGAGATGAAAAATAAAAAGATAGCCATACTGGCAGCAGCAATCATTATCGTTATTGGCGGTGCTCTCTACTACGTGTATGACGGACTAACCGGGAATCACGTGGAAATTGAAAGCGTGATTGCCGAGGCTCCGGCTACGGATAACAGTGGTACCCTAGAGGGAACGACAGGCAATGCGGTTCAGGAAGAAACGGAAGCGGCAGAATCGTCCGCAGAGGCTGCGGATGTAAACGGAACTTGGGCAATCAATGCCGATTCAAAAGTGTACTTCTCCGTGACAACTTCTCGTGATACTGTCAATTACGAAATCGGTAAAGTGACTGGCTCGTGGCAGTTGAATGCGGCAGATCCGGCACAGACGAGTGCAGTCGGTACGGTTGATGTAACAAGCATGGATTCGGGAAATGCACAGCGGGACAAGCATATATCGGAAGCAGAGTATTTGGATACCTTACAATTTCCGAATGCAGAGTTTAAAGCCATTTCCTTTGAAGGCCTTCCATCGGAATGGAAGTCAGGCGAAGTTTATGATGTGAGCATTAACGGTGAATTAACCGTAAAAGGGATTACGAAGGAGGTTACATTTGCGGGGAAAACTTCATATGATGGAGGCTCGTTGAAGCTCGAAGCCAATACAGTAGTGACGTTCGGTGATTTCGGCATGAAGAACCCGCATACCGTTGTAATGGAAACAGAGAACAATTTGACGATTGAACTAAGGCTGCTCCTCAGCAAATAACCAAATAAAAAAACCTTTGAAGCGATAATGCAGGGCTTACGTGTTCTTAGCCCAGCTGAGCTTTCAAAGGTTTTTTTCATTTTGCTTGATGCCATACATAGCCTGATCGGCATCGCTGATCAGGTTTTTCAGGCTGTTACTAGTGCCATGGGTAGAGCTGATGCCAATGCTGGCGGATATGCGAATCGTATGCCCGTCAATCGTGAAGGGCTCGTTAAAGGAATCTTTGATCTTGCCGGCTACGAAATCAATATCCTGGTTATCAACGAGATGCTGAAAGCAGATAACGAACTCATCTCCGCCGTACCTGACGAGCACATCGGATTTACGGACGTTTTGCTTGAGCCTGGCTGCAATTTGAAGCAGTAGCAGATCTCCGAAGTCATGGCCGAAGGAGTCGTTAACTTCTTTAAAATCATCAATATCGATGAACATAACGCTAAACTGCTTGTCCGATCCGTTGAAGTAGAGATGAGACAAATAGCGCCGGTTATATAGGCCGGTTAAGCTATCGGTAACGCTTGCGTTCTCAAGCTCTACAACGTAACCGAAAAAGGACGCCAATGACTCTACAAAAGCGAGCTGGCTCTCATCCAGATGGATAGGTTCAGCGTGTAAAGCGCAAATGGTTCCAACAACCTGCTTATCGTCGGATTTAATGGGAACACCGATTAAAGAGCGGGCTTCGAGCTGCTTTGTAATCGTTAACGATGCTGTCCGTTGATCGTCGAGGAGGTTGGGGATAAGTAATGAGGGTTCGGTATGCGTAGCGACTAGGTTACTGTAGCTGTGCAGCAACGAAACCGGCATATTGCCCTGCATCCAAGTCTCATGACGGTGAAATGCCCGAATGATTCTGCTGCCCTGTCCGTCACATGCAGTGATGAAGAGGGTATCAACCTGTAGAAAGTGCTTCAAGGTGTTTATGATATGGTCGGCTGCATCTTCTAGCGAGCGTGTGTGACTGCTCATGCTCTCAACTCCTGCCGTAGTGTTGAACAAAGGACTTGCCTTATGGTTCTATAGTAGTCTAAATCGAGCGCTAACTCAAGGAATAAATGATAAAAATTAGGATAATTGAACTACTTTCCGAGCTGGTTTAGATCCTTTGGCTTATGCCGTCGCTTTTCGAAAATAGCTCTAATCTAAATTAATATAAATATTAATTCATTCTATATAAAATTAATGCTTGAATTAATCTATAAGCTATAGTTAAATATGTGTTAGTGATAGTTTACAAGGCTTGACTGAACAATTAATGAACATACTCTTTTATGTGAGGCGGATGATCATGGCAGACAAGGCAACGATGATCGTAGACAAGGATTTTCAAATTGGCGAAGTAGACAAACGCATTTACGGCTCATTCATTGAGCATCTAGGTCGGGCTGTGTATGGCGGCATATATGAGGCAGATCATCCGCAAGCCGATGAGCAGGGGTTCCGCTCGGATGTGCTGGAGCTTGTAAAAGGGCTTGACGTACCAATCGTCCGTTATCCTGGAGGCAATTTTGTATCCGGTTACAACTGGGAGGATGGCGTAGGCCCGGTTGATCAGCGCCCGAAGAGGCTTGAGCTGGCTTGGCGAACAATTGAGCCGAACTGGATTGGCTTCAACGAGTTTATGGATTGGTGCAAAAAGGCGAACACGGATGCAATGATGGCCGTCAACTTAGGGACTCGCGGCATCGATGACGCCCGCAACCTTATTGAATATTCAAACCACAAATCAGGCTCCTATTGGAGCGATCTGCGCATTCAGCATGGTTATAAGGACCCGCATAACGTGAAAACGTGGTGTTTGGGCAACGAAATGGACGGCCCTTGGCAAATCGGGCATAAAACCTCCGTGGAATATGGCCGTCTTGCTAACGAGACGGGCAAAGCGATGCGCTGGGTTGATCCAACCATTGAATTAGTGGCAAGCGGAAGCTCATTCATTGGAATGCCGACCTTCCCGGAATGGGAAGCTACCGTACTGGATCTGGCCTACGATACGGTCGATTATGTTTCGATCCATCAGTATTACGGCAACGCGCAAAACGATACGCCTAACTTTCTAGCTCAATCGATAAGCATGGATTCTTATATTAATACGGTCATATCGACCTGTGATTATGTGCAGGCGAAGAAACGCGGCAAGAAGAAAATTAATTTATCGTTTGATGAATGGAATGTCTGGTACCACTCCAACGCGCAGGATAAAAAGCTGGATCCTTGGCAAATTGCGCCTCCGCAGTTGGAGGACGTGTATAATCACGAAGATGCGCTGGTTGTTGGCTGTATGCTCATCAGCATGCTGAAGCGTGCTGACCGGGTGAAAATGGCTTGCATCGCGCAGCTCGTAAACGTTATCGCCCCAATCATGACGCAAAACGGCGGACCTGCTTGGAAGCAAACGATTTATTATCCGTACATGCATGCGAGCATCTTCGGACGCGGAACGGTATTGGTGCCGCTCGTGAAATCGCCGAAGCATGATACGAAGGATTTTACGGACGTGCCTTACCTGGAGACGGTAGCCGTCCATAACGAAGAGAAAGAGGAAGTGACGATCTTCGCGGTGAACCGCAATATCGAGGAAGCCCTTCCTTTTGAAATCGACCTTCGCAGCTTTGGCGCATTCACAGTAACGGAGCATATTGTTCTCGAACATGAGGATCTGAAAATGACCAATACGGCTGAAGCGCCTAACCGCGTGACGCCGCATGCTTCAGGCAATGCAGCTCTTGCCGATGGCGGTAAAATTCAAGCAACGCTCAGCAAAGCTTCTTGGAACGTGATTCGGATCAAACTGGCATAGCAACGAAATGGGGTGTCCGGAAGCCGTAATTATGGCTTTTGGGATGCCCCTCTCTTGTTATACAATAGAGGGAGGAGGCGAGGAAATGATACAAGCCAATACGGACGAGCAATGGCTGCCTTTATATGAAGCGTTAGCAAGCCCGGTAAGGTTATCCATTATAAAGCTGCTGGCTGCGGATATGATGAACGTAAAGGAGCTTGCCGAGGCTATCGGACTGAGCAGCGCGATTGTCACGATGCATGTCAGAAAGCTGGAGAAAGCGGGCATTGTACATACCAAAATGGTACGCAAGCAGGGCGGAACCCATAAAATTTGTTCGCTTGCAGAGCATTCCATATCGATCGAGCTTCCTAATCCTGCACTGGATGTGAGGAAGGTGCATGACGTAAGCGTGCCGGTCGGCCATTTTACCGAGTTTGAGGTGTATCCGACTTGCGGCATAGCCACGGTTGACAAGATGATCGGACAGTTTGACGACCCGCGCTTCTTCCTGGAGCCGGAGCGGATGAACGCGGGGATATTGTGGTTCGGCAAAGGCTATGTCGAGTATAAGGTGCCGAATTATTTGGTTGCGGGTCAGCGCCCCGTAGCGCTGGAGATTACGTTAGAGCTGGGGTCTGAAGCGCCAGGCGTCAACGAGAATTGGCCATCGGATATCGATTTCTCGCTGAATGGCATGAATATCGGAATGTGGACGAGCCCAGGCGACTATGGAGACGTCAGAGGGAGGTTTTCGCCTGCATGGTGGGGAGACCGCGTCAATCAATATGGACTGTTGAAGGTAATCCGGATTCAAGAGAACGGGACGCTTATTGACGGACAGCATATGTCAGCGGTCAGCATTGGCGAAATCGGACTGGAACGCAACTTTTGGACGTTCCGGGTCGGGGTAAAGGAAGATGCGGTTCATGTCGGAGGCTTGACTTTGTACGGGAAGGGCTTCGGCAACTATAACCATGATATTATGTTTCGCGTCTTCTATGAAGATATTCGCGGCGTTTAAAGCGGTCAAAGCTGCTTCGAACCCGCGCTTTTCCTTTTTAAAGCGGATATAATGAGTGAACTAGCTCGTTAAAGCCATTATTATTCGGAGGATTAAAGATGCTGACTATGTTTGCTTATCTCAAAAAGTATCGATTTGCGGCTTACGTTGCCTTGCTGCTTATGATAGTCGAGCTCATGGTAGAGCTGCTGCAGCCGTTTATTATTTCCAAAATTATTGATGACGGCATTGGCAGCGACAATCTAGCCGTTGTACTGAAGTGGGGCGGCTTTCTGATAGGCTGCTCTATAATTGCTTTTGCGGCAGGCATTCTAAGCTCGTTTTACGCATCCCACGTTAGTCAAAGCTTTGGCTTTGATCTGAGGGAGAAGCTGTATGAAAAGGTGCAATCGTTCTCATTCGCCAATTTTAACCGCTTTCCTGAATCATCGCTTATCACAAGGCTGACCAATGACGTCACGCAGCTGCAGAATACGGTCTTTATGGGCTTGCGGATTATGCTTCGCGCTCCGCTTCTCGTTATCGGAAGCATTGTGATGGCATTCGTCGTTCAGCCGAAGCTGGCGTTCTGGCTTGCTGCCGTCATTCCTTTTTTGGGCATTTTTTTGCTATGGGTGCTCAAAAAAGGTGAAAGGCTGTTCCGTTCCGTACAGCAGCAGCTGGATGCCGTGAACGGCGTCATGCAGCAAAACCTAATCGGAATGAGAATTATCCGCGTATTCGTTCGAATGAAGCATGAGTCCGCCAGATTTTCGCGTTCTAGCGAGCAATTAATGAGCCGGACCGTTGCAGCGCTTCGCTTAACCGAGGTTACGATGCCTATCGTTTTGCTTTTTATGAACGCAAGCGTGATGGCCGTATTATGGTTCGGAAGAATCGAGCTGGATACGAACGGCGCAACCGTAGGCGAGGTCATTGCCATTGTCAACTACGCAACGAGGACGACCGCGGCACTTTCTATTATGTCTATGATTGTAGTCAACTTCTCGAGGGCTCGCGCGTCGGCGCAACGGATGGAAGAGGTTTTGGTTACGGAGCTTGACTTGACGGATTCGCAGGAAAGCGATGAAAGCTTGGAGCTTCGGGCCGGGCATGTTTCCTTTGACAACGTGTCGTTTCATTATCCGGAAGCTGACGAGTACGTGCTGCGCAGCATTTCTTTCACGGTCAAGCCAGGCGAGACGATTGCCATTATGGGAGCTACAGGATCAGGGAAATCCTCGCTTCTTCAACTGATTCCCAGGCTGTACGATGTGCAGTCCGGCAAGATCATCGTCGATGGCAGCGACAATCGGATGATGAAGCTGGGGCAGCTGCGCAGGCAGATCGGATATGTACCTCAGGAGATCATGCTCTTTACGGGCTCCGTGGAAGAAAACATTCGCTGGGGCAAGGAAAACGCTACGCGTGATGAAATTATCGAAGCGGCGAAGCTTGCGCAAATTCATGAGACCATTATGAAGCTGCCGGAGCAATACGATACGATTGTTGGCCAGAAAGGCGTTAATTTATCGGGCGGCCAGAAGCAGCGGCTTACGATTGCCAGAGCGTTGGTCAGGAAACCGGTTGTCCTTTTGCTAGATGACAGCACGAGCGCTCTGGACGTGAAGACAGAAGCGGCGCTTCTGCAAGCGCTTAAGCTAGTGAAATGCACGACTTTTCTCATTACTCAAAAAATAAGCTCAACGGTTCTCGCTGACTCTATCTTGCTGCTGGATGAAGGTCAACTGCTCGCGCAAGGCAAGCATGAGCAGCTTATTGGGCAGTCAAGCCTGTATCAAAAAATTTATGAATCGCAGTTCGGGAAGGAAGGTGTATCCCGTGCTTAAAGCGTTGAAAGAACCTTTCCAATATGAGAGGAACATGGACGGCAAAGCGGAAGAGCCAGCTAACCTGAAGTCCGGGGCGCCGAGCAAGAAGAGCAAGGCGCGGGCGAGAAACACATCTGCCACGCTGAAACAGATGTGGGGATATTTGATCCTGTACAAAGGCAGGCTGGCCGCTGTCATGGTAATGGTCGTATTGAGCTCTGCTTTGTCCCTGCTCGGCCCATACCTGGCAGGTACCGCAATTGATCGATTTTTGATTGCCCGTGACAACGGGTTTATCGTATTTCTCGTGGGGATGGGCGTCGTTTACGTGCTGCATTCGATCACCATGTGGCTGCAAAGCATTTGGATGATTGGCATATCGCAGAAAACGGTTTATCGGATGCGCCTTCAATTGTTCGAGCATTTGCATAGACTTCCAATCCCGTATTTCAGCAGGCGTCAGCATGGCGAATTAATGAGCCGGGTTACGAACGACATTGAGAACGTAAGCTCGTCCTTGAACAGCTCCGCCATTCAGGTGTTCTCGAGCATGCTGCTGCTTATAGGGACGGTTACGGTCATGCTGTCTCTCAGCCCGTTATTGACTTTGCTGACCTTTCTTGTCGTGCCTTTAATGCTGCTCGGCATGAATTGGATAACGAAGCAGACGGGTCGGCTCTTCAAAGCCCAGCAGCGCAATTTAGGCGATTTGAATGGTTATATTGAAGAAACGTTATCCGGGCAACGCATCGTAAAGGCGTTCTCGCAGGAGCATACGGTCATCGCCGCCTTCAAGGAGCGCAACGAGCGCATCCGCTTATCCGGCTTCTGGGCGCAGGCAATCTCCGGATTTATTCCGAAGCTGATGAATGCGCTCAACAATTTGAGCTTTGCTATCATTGCTGGCGTAGGCGCCATATTTGTGCTGAATGATCAGATAACGGTAGGCACGATTATTATATTCGCCGAATATTCGAGACAGTTCACGCGGCCGCTCAATGACTTGGCAAACCAATGGAATACGCTGCTATCCGCGGTTGCCGGAGCGGAGCGTGTGTTCGACGTGCTGGGTGAAGAGGAGGAGCGCGTTGACGAGGCGGCTGCGGGAGAACTGGCTAAGGCGAAAGGGAATGTCGAGTTCAGCCATGTGACCTTCGCATACGAAGGACGCGCCTCCACCATCAGTGACGTCAGCTTTGAGCTGAAGCCGGGCGATACCATTGCGTTAGTAGGTCCGACGGGAGCCGGCAAAACGACATTGATCCAGCTGTTATGCCGATTCTATGATCCTAGCTCTGGCAATATTAAGATCGATGGTACGGATACCCGCATGATTAAGCGTGAGAATTTGCGTTCGCATATGGCTTTTGTGCTTCAAGATCCTTTCTTGTTCGAAGGGACGATCCTTGAGAATATCCGCTATGGGAAGCTCGATGCGACTGACGGGGAAATAGAGCAGGCGGCGAAGCTTGCTAATGCCCATTCTTTTATTACGCGTTTGAAATCAGGCTACCAATTCAGGCTTAAACAAGATGGCAGCGGCATTAGTCAAGGACAAAAACAGCTGCTCGCCATTGCAAGAGCCATTCTTGCGAATCCTTCTATTCTCGTACTGGACGAAGCGACCAGCAGCATCGATACGGTTACCGAAATCAAAATTCAAGAGGCGCTACAGCGGCTTATGCAAGGCCGAACCAGCTTTGTTATCGCCCATCGTTTAAACACGATTCAGCAAGCCGATCAGATCGTCGTGCTGCAGGACGGCCATATCATTGAAAAGGGCTCACACTCGGAATTGGTCGATCAGAACGGTTATTACAGCTCCATGGTCAGCGGTCAATTGAAGAATGGGATGCTGAATGAGTCAAGCTAGCGCTTCGGTGGTTAATAATTAATACGAAGCCTTATCAATATTGCAACTAATGCCGGGGCTATCGAGTATTAGTAGATATAATGTGGAGGTGGGATGCATGACAATAGCCCAGTGCGCGAATTGCGGACATAACAACGATGTGGATTCAACCAGCATAATGACTGCCCAATGCTCCGTTTGCGGCGCCAAGCTGGTGGAAGAAGCCGTTCCTTTCGAGGTTGCCGAAGAGGATGTGAATTCTTCCTTGACCTTGGATAAAGATAAACCGTTAGAGGAAGTCGATATCAACAAATGGATTGGCAAAATCGGCGATCAAGACAAGCAAGCGAAATACGTGGAAGAAGGCTTTTGGGCGAAAGTGAAGCGGCATGCGGCCAAAGTGCCTTTTGCCAAGGAGGTCGTGACGCTTTATTATTGCTCGGCTGACCCGAATACACCGCTAAGCGCCAAAGCTACTGCGATCGGCGCGCTTGCCTACTGGATTCTGCCTCTTGATCTCATCCCGGATTTCTTGCCGGTGGCAGGCTTTGTGGATGATGCGACGGCTGTATTCATCGCTTACAAAGCGCTCAGCGGCCAAATCAAGGATGAGCACCGCGATAAAGCGGAGCAGTTTTTTATTCTGAACAAAAATGTGAAGCTGATTAATCAACAGCCATAATTAGACGGTTAACAAAAAGGATGACCCGGCGAATTCGCTTCGGTGTCATCCTTTTCCCGTTATAGGTGCTGCAGGCGGTCTAAAACAAGCTCCAATCCAATTGCTGCGACAATGATTGCAGCAGATCGACTCCGGCAATGCTGTTTCCTTTGCGATTCAAGGAGGGACCAACCAAACCTATGCCATATCTGCCGGGCACGATCGTTAAAATGCCGCCGGACACGCCGCTTTTGGCCGGAAGCCCGACTTGGATGGCGAACTCGCCAGACGCATTGTACATGCCGCAGGTGGTCATGAAGGTTTTGGCAATCTGGACATGCCGACGCGGAATAAGCACATCCCCGGTTAGCGGATTTATGCCGTTATGTGCGAGTACGAGGGCCATTTGAGCAATGTCCGCACAGGTCACGCTTACCGAGCAGTGCCGAAAATACACGTCGAGAACTTGCTCAACCTCACCTTTGAGCACGCCGTTGTCTTTCAGAAAATAAGCCATGGAACGGTTTAAATTAGCCGTTGCCGATTCTGAGCGATATACGTCAAGGTCCCAGCTCAAGGAGCTATTATTAGAAAGAAGGCGCAAGAAAGACAGCACGCGCTCAGATTTCTCAATAGCGTCCTTGCCCGCAATCATTGAGGAAATCGCAATCGCGCCGGCATTAATGAGAGGATTGAACGGAATGCCCGGCTGCACGAGTTCGAGCTTAAGCATGGAGTTGAAGTTGTCGCCCGTAGGTTCCATGCCGACCTTGTCAAAAACGGCTTCTTCTCCGTTATCTATCAAAGCTAGAATAAGCGTGAAGACCTTGGATATGCTCTGCATGGTAAAAGAGAGCCCGGCATCCCCTTCAGAAACGGAGTGGCCGTTTGAATCGACGATGTGAATGCCCAACGCGTCAATCGGCGATTTGGACAGTTCAGGGATATAGGAGGCTACCTTTCCATAGCTGCATTGACGTTTGCTTGACTCTACCCATTGAGGCAGCATTTTTTTGATCTGGTTCATTTCCGGTGCCAACATAAGTAGTGCTCCTCTGCTTTAGTGAGATTATGAATATCAGAACAGGTAGACGTCTTTTAATTCTATATGATTTGCTATGTGGTTATAAAGATCAATGCTGCGGTGTCGATAAGAAATCGGCACCGTTTTTGCTGCTTTTCGGAAATAAATGAAGCTTTAAAAGTTTTTTTGAATAAAAGCTTGACCAATTAGGCGGATGCATGATATATTCTAATTCCGGCCGAGAGAAACACGCGGACGGCAAGCAAAACAAGAGATATGAATGAAAGAAAAGATTGCTCTTTGAAAACTGAACAACGAGTAACAACTGCCTCGCAAATCCTTCGGGATAAGCGAAAAAGCGATAACAAGTAATGAGCAAGTCAAACACCAATTTGGAGAGTTTGATCCTGGCTCAGGACGAACGCTGGCGGCGTGCCTAATACATGCAAGTCGAGCGGATCTTGTCCTTCGGGACAAGGTTAGCGGCGGACGGGTGAGTAACACGTGGGTAACCTGCCTATAAGACTGGGATAACATTCGGAAACGAATGCTAATACCGGATACGCGGTTTGGTCGCATGACCGGATCGGGAAAGATGGAGCAATCTATCACTTACAGATGGACCCGCGGCGCATTAGCTAGTTGGTGAGGTAACGGCTCACCAAGGCGACGATGCGTAGCCGACCTGAGAGGGTG
>NZ_JBWDNK010000018.1:0-111794 GCF_056269165.1 Paenibacillus sp. J22R232
TACGAACGATTGCAGAAAAAGCTAAACGGCCTCAGTCCTATTGAATTTAGGGCTAAGGCCGCTTCATAGATCTTTATTTTTTGTACTGTCTACTTGACGGGGTTCAGTTCACATTGGGCGGTTGTCTTTTTGGTTATTGTAAGGCAGAACGTAGGTAGTTACATACCACAGAATGCGGTATCTCAGGCCTGTGATGCAAAACGGCAGACACGTTATCCATGTTACTATTCGGCTTGAACGCAACTTGTCCATCAAGCTTATTTGGAATGATGAGAGCAGTCTCTCCTAACATGGAAATTAGCTTCTGCTTGATTAAATGGTTGTTAACTACGGATGGTTGCTCGTCCATCCAATACAAATAATCAAAACACATCGAATTATTCCTTACAACTTGTTGGTGAGGTTGCACTTCCTTGTTGCAGACCAATTCAATGTAACGATCTATGTACTCGAACCCATAAGAGAAAAGCGAGAAGTCGGATTCGAAGTAATCACCGGGAATGCCGAAGTCCATTTCGATAATTTCAAACTTTTCATCCTGATCAATGATATCGAGTTTCAATACAGTCCTCTTCAGAGCGAAGCGAGAGACTAGCGATTCGACAATGCGTCTTCCCCAAGCCTCCTTCGAATGATCCGGAATAAGCCTACCGGTGCAAAAAGTGCCAGGGTGATTTTCTTTTTGCATCATGCTGATGAACACAACACCATCATCTTCTATCATGGCAATGATTCGATATTCCGGTCCTGGCACAAAAGATTGAACGACAGCAGATGAGTCAAGTTCATTCGAATTTAAAAGATGTATTAATGCCTCTCCGTTAAACATTTGAATATCACGGCTGGACCCACCCATTATGGGCTTGACGATATAATCTGAATCTACTTGAATGATGCCTTGCCAGCCATTAAGTAATTCACTTGCGTGCCATTCCTTGAGATGGCTAAGACCCTCAGCTTTTAATTCTTGGCGCAACGTTATTTTATTGTCATTCATTAAGAGCGTCTTCTCAGGTAATGCGCCCGCAAGGTTGAAATAGTGGGCAATTTTTTGCTGCGTAACTAGCGCTTTACCGTAAGAGAAACACCCAACTCCCATGTATTCCACATCTAGCTGGAGTAACCATTTTTGCGCTTCGGAATAATCCCATGTACTTATAGCCTTGAAATGCTGGCAGTAATCTTTTCCAGGGGCTTCCGGGTTTAAGTCGAAAGCTACAATCGGAATATTTAACTCAGCCATACGCCTAATAAACGGCAACTGGTGATGACCCGCACCTACGCTGATTACGAAACGTTCGGATATCATACCGTTATTTCGTCGCGGAGATAAGCCAATGTGCGGTTTTATTGCCTAATTTACTGATCGGTTCGATTACGCGATGGCCAAGCTCGATAGAATGAAAGTCATTTAGCTTTGCACGAACGCCTGCTTCGTCCCAGAAATACATGAGTGTTTTTTTCGGGTCTGTAGAACCGGCATCGAAATACTCAACGGAATACCGATTCGGCTCTGTCTCGATTCCTTCTTTCGCCCGTGTATCCTGTTCGGAGCGAAGCGTGCAAAGAAGCTGACCGCCGGCTTTCAAAATACGATGTGCTTCCTTTAACGTAGTTTGTTGAGCTTCCAAATCTAGGTAATGAATAAGCCCCCAAACGACGACAACGTCGAACGTTTGATCTGGGAAATTCAGCTCTTGGGCTAACTTGCACTCAAAGGATACATTCGTAATTTGTTTATTTGCAGCTGTTGCTTTTGCGTATTCAATCGAGGACGTGGAACTGTCAACTCCCACTGCTTCGATACCATGAGAAGCCATAAGAAAAGTATGTCGGCCTGCTCCGCAAGCAATGTCGATGCCCTTTTTAAATTTGCCTTTGTTACGGTTAAAAAAGGATACGACTTCTTCATCAGGATACTGCAATAAACTTCTGCCTTGCGAATAAATGGAATTCCAAGTTTCTACGTTCAAGTTAGAAATGATGAACACCGCCTTCGATGGAGTTTTGTTCGCAGGATGTTTTAACCTCTTCCAACAAATGTGAGCAGCGCATTGAAGTGACCCGCAATCGTTTTATTGCTTTTATAATCGTACTTACCTGTTGCGATGGTTAGCATCATCAATCACGCCCTCACAAAGAGGGCTTCCTCTTTAGTATTTCTCTATTGAGATATTAAAGTCCTTTAAAGATTGGGGCCATAGAGGGAAATTAGTATGGCGAGAGGATGATGACCAAACCATATAGGTTTATATGTTGTTATGAATCATAGGTGACCTTATGAAATAATGTTTGAAACATACGCTCACTTAAGAAAATAATTGTATGTTAATGCTTCTTAAATATGCAATCTACGGGTTGCTTATTGTTGACAAGCAACCCATGGGTTGCATATAATTGAAATATGAAATGGGACAAAGACACTATATTCAAAGCGCTTGGCGATTCGACTCGGCGGCTTATATTAGACGAACTATCCGAGCGCAACGAGCAGACGTTGTATGAGCTTACGGTACGTCTCATTACGAAGCACAACCTTGTCATTTCGCGTCAGGCGATCGCTAAGCATCTGTCTGTGTTGGAGGATGCGGAGCTCGTCAGCTCGAAGAAAAAAGGAAAATTTCGAATTATTATTTTCAATAACGAACCACTGAAAAATTTGCTGAAGGGTTGGATAGAGTAATTCTAATTTAAAGCTCTGAAGAATGCATGGTTTATCTGACTGCGTGTCAGAGTGGAGCATTAACGCTGCAAATATCAAAGGAGGCAAAAACAGGATGAATATTATAGTTGCCAGTCTATTCGTGCAAGACCAAGACAAGGCCTTGGAGTTTTATACGGAAACGCTGGGCTTTGAAATAAAGCATGACGTTCCCATGGGGAAACATAGGTGGATAGCGCTTGTTTCTCCCGATCAGCAAGATGGTACCGAGCTTATACTCGAACCTAATGAACATCCTGCGGCCAAAGACTACCAAAGGAAGATATTTGCCGATGGCATTCCTGCAACGATGTTTGGCGTTGCGGATATTCATAAAGAGTACGATCGATTACTGGAAAACGGCGTGAAGTTTACGATGGAGCCGACAAAAATGGGCGAATTTACGATAGCTGTCTTCGACGATACATGCGGCAACCTTCTTCAGATTATTCAGAAGTAACGATATGAAGTAGCTTTTACAAGGCTACTCAAACATTTTTTCCATCAGTGATAATAAAAATAAGGACGATTTTCCATTCAAGAAACGAATGGAAAATCGTCTTTTTTGCAATGCTCTATATGAAGCAGCTTTCAGGGCTTATCCTTTGACTGCGCTGCGTCTCGGGAGGAAGCAGAATAGCACGACTACCAGGGAAGCGGCAATAAATAGGGATGAACCCGTTATTGCTACAGAAGTGGCGTGAGCAAAGTGCTGCTTGGAAGGAAATGCTGCTGATGGGTTAGCTGCTGCAAAGACCGTAATAAGAACGGCTATACCCAATGAGCTTCCTGTTTGATGGGCAACATTGATAAGACCGGAAGCAGCACCTGAATCACGGGAATCTACACCGGATAGTCCAATCGTTGTAAATGGAAGAAAGACCATCCCGGCGCCGATACCCATGACCATCAAAGGTAGAAAAATGTGCGGGAAAAATGGTGAGTCCGTTGAGATTTGGCTCAGCCAGCTTGTACCCATTATCGCAATGATCAGGCCTCCGACCAGCACTTTTAAATTTCCAAACCGCGATATTAGCCATGGCATAAGGTACATCATCCCAAATTGCACTACTGTGAACGGGAGAAATGCCAGCCCCGATTCAAAAGAAGTGAAACCAAGCACGTTCTGCAAAAATTGAGGTATGAAGAAAAACACAGAAAAGTTGCCGCATAAAAATAAGAATCTTCCGAGATAGGCACCCGATCGTTGGCGGCTAGCAAACAGGCGCAGCGGTATAATCGGCTGTTTCGCACGAGCCTCGACAAACACGAATGCCACTAACAGTACTACTCCAATGATAAGTGAAAGCAGGGTCTCCCCTTTTCCCCATCCAATAGCTGCTGCCTGAACAAAGCCATATACAAGTGCGGTTATTCCAAAAACGGAAGTTATTGCGCCCATTAAATCAAAATGACCCGTATTTTTCTCCGTTTCCGGCAAAAAGCGTGGAACCATGAAGAGCAGAGCAATCCCGATAGGGACGTTGAGAAACATCCCTACCCGCCAAGAAATGAGATCGGTCAGGATTCCGCCAAGAATGAGGCCGATACTTCCGCCTGCTCCTGCTACAGCACTGTATAGGGCGATTGCTTTGGTGCGTTCCTTCGGTTCCACAAAGGTCACCGCCAATAGTGAGAGTGTGGAGGGGGTTGCAATTGCTGCAGCAAGGCCTTGCATCGCACGGGTAACGAACAAAAATTCAGCTGACTGCGCGATGCCAACCAATATGGAGGCCAATGTAAACAATGCAATCCCAACGCTAAACATTCTTCTTCGTCCCCATATATCCCCCGCCCGTGCACCAAGCAGCATGAGTCCGCCAAAAGCTAAAATATAGGCATTTTGCACCCAGCTTAAATGGGCTGTAGTGAGATTAAGGGTGCGGCCAATCTCAGGCAAGGCCGTCACCATGATGGATGCGTCGAGTACAATCATAAGCTGGCATGCAATGATAATGGTTAACATGATCCGTTTAGACTTACTGATAATAATCATCCTTTCGACTAAAATTCAAGTTGTCGATTAGGATCATAACATACAACTTTTTCAAAGTAAACATTTTATATATATTTTGTCTATTTAGTTCTTATTGTATTTTTGAGGATAAATTACGTATAATGAGAAGAAGCGTTTGCAGGAGGTTATCCAATGAATATGATTATTGAGAGCCAGCAGGATAAAGCAAGATATAAATTACTGAAAAAATTAATTTCGTCTGTCGTGAAGGATGGTTTTCAACATTTGCGGATGGAAGACATTGCCAAGAACATGTTCGTAAGTAGGGCTACCATGTACAAGTACTTTTCTTCAAAAGAAGAGGTGATTGAGGGAGTCGTACGCATCTTTATCGATTATTTAGAAAAGATGGAAGACGGGGCAAAGGAAGACGACGAAAAATGGTTCGGAATCTGGTTTCAGAAATTATTTGAACAGTCAGTTAATCTTGTTGGCAAAATTACAGACGTTTTTTTAAAGGATCTTCAAGCGGTTTACCCCGATTTATACGATAATTTGAAAAGCACTCTGAGTAAACGCGAAAAAATGACCTTGGCATTTTACCAGGATGGAAAAGAAAAAGGCATTTTTAATAAGATAAATGAAAAATTCATTTTGCTTCAGGACGATATTTTGCTTAGAGAAATCATTGATATGAAGTATTTGCTCTATAACCAAATGTCCATTGAGCAAGTTCTCAATGACTACTATCAGTTTAAAAAAATTCAATTATTCAAAGCGGAAAAGCTGTCGATTGTTGACGATACAAGGATTAAGCCGATCATAGAACATCTTGTGGAGAAATTTAATCGAACGCTGTAACACTAATAGAATATGGTGGAATAAAAACCCGGCCTCGTGAGGTTGGGTTTTATTCGCAAGTAAATGCCTTCTGTGTATTCACCTTTAAAGATGGGGATACAATAACTGTCAGCAGTTATTATACCGGGAAGTATTTCTCTGGAAGGTGAGATGAGCGATGAACCGAAGACTAGATGACAAGGAACGAGGAAGTACGCCAGCGGAGGAGCTTATTCTCGCAGGGATGACGGCACTGGTGACTGGAGCCGGCTCGGGAATCGGCAGGGCTTCCGCGTTGAAGCTTGCCCGTGCCGGAGCGAATGTCTGCCTTCTCGATTTAATTGACGAACGGACCGCGGATGTTGAAGAGGAGATACGTGGCATGGGCGGGCAAGCCGAATTTTATGATGTCGACGTGTCTGATCCGATTAGAATGGAGCGTGCCATCCGAGCTGCGGCAGAGCGCTTTGGACGTCTTGACATCGTATTCGCCAATGCAGGGATTAACGGCACGCTCGCGCCGATCGAGGACTTAACGCCGGAGGCTTGGGATGATACGATGGCAATCAACCTGAGGGGAACGTTCCTGACGGTAAAAAACGCTGTGCCTCATATGAAAGCGAAGGGAGGCAGCATCGTCGTGACGAGCTCGATCAACGGTAACAGGAAATTTTCCGGTTTCGGTATGTCCGCCTATAGCTCTTCCAAGGCCGGTCAGGTAGCCTTCGCCAAGATGGCAGCACTCGAATTGGCCCGTTACCGGATTCGCGTCAACGTCATCTGCCCGGGAGGAATCGAGACGAATATCGGAGAGAATACAAATAGCTCGAAGGAAGTGGACAAAATCCGCATACCGGTTGTGTACCCGGAAGGATCGCAACCTCTTGAGCATGGACAGGGGAAGCCCGAACAGGTGGCCGATCTGGTGTGGTTTCTTGCTTCCGACAGATCCAGCCACATTACAGGCACGGAAATTTACATCGATGGAGCTGAGACTCTGCTGTAAGGGGTATGACCAAAAGCTTTTGTCAATGAATAATGGGGCGGAAGGATAGCAATAAGGCATAGAAATTTTAGTATCCACCATACCGATTGTTTGAGAAAACCGCTACGGCTAGCGGTTTTTTTGTTGTCCCAGTCCGAATGTATAAATCGTATTTAGAAAAAACTTTTTAATAAAATTACCTATATATTTCCGTATCCATCATTTCTAGGAGAGACTATGTTTGAATGCTATATAACACGGGAGGTTTTCATCAATGAGTTCTGAAACATTACGATTGTTTATTGCAATTCCTATCGATCAAAAATGGCGAGCGCGATTGACTGAACAGTCTAGACGACTCAAGTCAAACCTTCATTTTCAGAAATGGACGCACCCGGAAGATTATCACATAACTTTAAAATTTTTAGGTGATACGTCGATATCTAACATACAACAGATTGAGAAGTTAATGTCCAACGTTGCGCTCGCTACTGAACCATTTGAATTAAGGCCGAAAGGGTGGGGAACTTTTGGAGCCCCAACCTCACCTAATATTCTTTGGGCAAGCGTAGGTGGAAACTTAGATGCCTTAGCAGATTTGCAACGAAGAATAGAAAACAGCTTGGAGGGACTCTACCCGAGGGAGAATCGCGCATTTAGTCCTCATTTAACGATAGCTCGCCGTTATAAAGGGAAAGATCAGCTGAAAACAGCAATTGAAGATTATTTTCCTGTTGATACAGAATCAGATAACCGTTGGTTCGTTAAAGAAATACAGCTGTATGAAAGTAACCTGGAAACGGCCCCCATGTATAAACCTATCGCGACATTTACATTTGCATGATTCTACTTCCTATCGGGATAATTTGCAAATACTCAGGGGGAAGGAGATGATAGCAGTAAAGGGAATATAGTATGAATTATGCTTAGGTTAATAATAGAATGAATTATACTAAGGTTAATAATCGATACCGGGAGGGATTGGATGATTGTAAGTACTAAACTTCATATCCTCAAGTACATAGAACCTTGGTATTGCGACCTATGTTAATGGAATAGCTCAATGAGGGAATGAACTGCCAATAAATAATTCCGTAAATAATATGAATTTACTGGTAATTAAGGAGTGTGATCTTAAAATGGAAAAGAGTGGGACACTAGTCTTGATGTTATCCTCGCAGACAGGAGATTCGACGCAGCAAGCGAATGAAAACGTAGCGTTAGCGTGCAAAGAAAACCCGGTTTTATTGAATCAAATTGCAGAGGGTCTGCTACATTCGGACGTAAAGCTTGCGGGAGATTGCGCGGAGGTTTTCACAAAGGTAGCAGAAACTCACCCCCAACTAGTTACGCTATATGTCGAACGGCTCCTCGCCGCAATTCATCATAAACATACACGGGTACGATGGGAGTCTATGCATGCTATTGCCAACATAAGCCCACTTATATCAGGCCGAATCATGACTGTACTTGATGAAATACAAGAACGGCTGCTTTCGGACCAAAGTACAATAGTAAAAGACTATGCCATACTTTGTTTGGGGAATATGGCATCCTGTGGTGAAGCGGAAGCTAAGATGGTCCTACCGATATTAAAGCAGGGACTCTCCCAACTAGGTGATAAGTATATATCTAAATTGTTAACCGCCATGATCGGAATAGCGAAAGTATCCCCTAGTTTAGCGGCCGAAGTTTTAAAGTATGGTTATCATTATGAAGCTCACTCCAAAAGCTCCGTCCAAAAGGCGGCGAAGAAGCTGGTGAAAGCAGCCCAATAGATTGTTCATTCTGAAGGGACATCAAAACTCATATAATTGTATTCAGAAATGGATCTCTATTAAACTAAAACATTATCCCCCAAACTACATATTTGATTGACACTGAGAATGGTTATCGAATACGATGATTTTGATAGCGTGTTTATGCATGAATCGGATCTGCGCTTGGCTGGACGAAAGCCGAAACCTAGTATGTCGCACGAAACGTTGCGATGAGGATATGAGAGATGAACTTATGAATCTGGACGAACATATTAAGTCGTGGAACTATGCTTCGATTAAAATCTTGGACGTTCGCCATACCCATATGGCACATGGCGAGGAATTGCGTGGTTACCATCTTCCCGCTAGCAGCTTCTTGTTTACCGTACGCGGCTGTGCTCGAATCCTGCTGAATGGTACGGAGTATGTTTCTGAAGGCCTTCATGTGCTTCATGGGGGCAAAGGGCTATCTCTGGATATCGTGCTTACCGGAGAGGAATTCGAGTATTATATCGTTTTTTACAGAGCGAGTCTGCCTATGCCATGCCGTCAGGAAATCGTAAGCATGATCGAGAAGAACCGTCCGTTTCATATTCAATATGGATTTGTTCCACAGCAATCCATTTCATTACTGCATAAGGTTAGAGAGATGGAACAAGGATGGCGGCAGCAAGCCTCGTTGGAGCATTTTCACGTAAAAGTATTGTTTTATCAATTTGTTCATCAGCTGCTCTGCCAGCTGGAAGCACAAGGCATCAAAACGCAGAAGCCGGAGCTTGTAGCTCAAGCAGTACGGTATATTCATGAGTATTATTCGAATCCGATTACGCTCGAGTCATTGGCGGAAGGCTTGAATTACAGCTCCTCCCACTTATCGATTCAATTTAAGAATAAAATAGGACTTAGTCCGATTGGTTACCTCATTCAAGTCCGGGTATCCACGGCAGCAGATCTTTTGCTCACGACAGACGCAGCATTGCATGAAATCGCAGCCAGCATCGGATATGCGGACGTTAACTATTTCAGCCGTATGTTCAAAAAGGAAAAAGGAATTTCACCAGGAAAGTTCAGGTCCAGAGCGAAAGGCGATAAAGCTGTAAAAGATAGTGCTTTTATTTCTAAAAGATTGTCCATTGGCTCTCGCAGGAATAGACGGTATATTGATAATGATAATCGTTATCTATTTAAGAGAGAAGGGGATTTATCTATGTATTTAAATGCAAAGTCATCTACGCTTGCCATCTTGCTAATGTGCTTAACTTTATTGCTCGGAGCATGCTCTGGCAATGTGTCCAATTCAAACGCAAATGGAGGTTCGGCAACAGCTTCCGCTCAGCCATCCCAATCGGAGAATAACAGTGGCAGCAGCAATAGCGGCAAAACAGAAGCAAGTCCAGCTGCGGGAGCGGAGGCACGAACAAAAATAGTGAAAACGGTGCTCGGAGATGTGGAAATCCCCACAGAGGCTAAGCATATAGTCAGTCTCGGTCTCGAGGATATGCTATTATCGCTGGATGCACCTCTCGTACAAGCGGGCGGAACAGAAGGCGATTATCTGTACGAAGAGCTGACGGGGAAGAAGATCCCGGTCGTTACTTCGTCGGCAACGCCTAATTTTGAAGCCATCTTAGCCGCGCAACCGGATTTGATTATCATCATTAACGGATATGTTGATCAAACGGGATATGAAAAGCTTTCCCAAATTGCTCCTACTCTTGCCTATGACCGTGATGATTGGAAAGCTTCTATCGTCGAAATCGGCAAAGCGCTCAATCGCGAGGAGAAAGCGAACGCAGTCATCCAGGCTTACGATGATAAATTGAAGCAGGCCAGGGAAACGATTGTTCAAACCGTTGGATCGGATAAAACGGTTGCTTTGATTCGCACTTCAGAGAAAGAAGCCGATTTGTTCTTTCCAAGTTTTCCGTACGGCGGCGTACTGTATAATGATTTAGGATTAACCGCTTCGGCAAGCGTTGCTGATTTTCAGAAGAAAACAGAAGAAGATTGGGGCTACACGTTAGCCTTGGAGATGCTTCCGGAGTTGAAATCGGATTATCTGTTTGTGACTGCGGGGTACTCCGGCTCCTTGGAAAGCGATTTTCAAAAAGAGCTGAGCAACGTGAAGGAATTGGAAAAGCTCGAGGTTTGGAAAGCGATACCTGCAGTGAAGCAAAACCACGTCTATAAAATCTCAGCGAGGCACTGGATGCTTAACGGCCCAATCTCCGACAGCATGAAAATTGACGATGTCTTACAAGCATTAACGGGGAATAAGTAAAAGAAAATCCGTTACAGCTTGGAAGCTTGGAAGCGGGTACGCGAGCAATTACGTATTGCAGTGGAATATATAAGTAGATGAAATACCAGATACCATATGAAACACCTCCCAGTTGATGATGCGATTATGAAAAATTAATCGTACGGCTTGGAGGTGTTTTTTTAATTGGAAATATAAGATGATACGACATAGGAATAGAATGATAAGAGATGGGAGGATTGGGAATGCATATTCGAGTGTTGGATGAGCCCGATGCGGCACTGTATCAAGCTTTAAGATTGAATGCCTTGCAATGCAATCCGGAAGCCTTTGGCTCAACGTACGAGCGGGAAGCGGATTTTCCAATGGATATAGTAAGAGAAAGGTTGAAACCCGCTGGAGATAAGTTCGTGCTTGGGGCTTTTGACGGTAAAGGTTCGCTCGTAGGAATAGTGTCCTTTGTAAGGGAGAGCGGCCAAAAGACGGCTCATAAAGGCAATGTTTATGGGATGTATGTGGCTCCGGAACAGAGAGGGCAAGGCTTGGGGAAATTACTCATGAATGAGCTTATTAGCAGAGCAAGTGATTGCGAAGGATTAGAACATATCAATGTAACAGTGATATCCGGCAATGATTTGGCGAAAAAGCTTTATGAGTCCTTAGGATTCAAGGCATATGGTCTGGAAAATAACGCTTTAAAGTACAAGGGTGAGTATTTTGACGAATGCCTGATGATACTAATCGTTTAATTCTCGCTAATCAAACGGGTATCTTTCTAAGGCACAGGTATCACCATACATGGCAGTTGACAATCCAATAAACAATCGGTATGATAATCACATGAATGAACGTTCACTTCAATGATTAGTTTAATCCTCGTGAATGCAATGGAGGACAAATAGGTATGTTTGAAAAGTATAGCAGTGCTCAAAGAGCCGTTTTAGAGACCGTACTGAAGTTGATGAGCCAGAAAGATATCCAAGCTACGTCGATGTCGATTATTTCAAAAGAGTCGGGCATTCCAACAGGAACCATCTATAACAACTTCGGAAGCAAGGAAGAAATTATTAATGAGCTATTCAAAGCGATTGCCGATTCTTTCACTTCTTCTGTTTTAGAGGGTTTTGAGGCCGATCTGCCCATTCAGGATCGCTTTTTCCTGGTATGGAATAATTTATTGAGGGCCAGCATCGAGAACCTGCCCGCTTTTCAATTTCTAGAGCAGTACTCCTTCTCGCCTTATATTAAAGAAGAGACGAAACAGGATGTCTACGAGAAGAATTGGTGTTACAATGTCGGTTTGATGTATCAGGAAGAAATGGAGCAGGATCGGTTTATTGTATCGTCTCCAAGATTAATGGTACAAATGCATTACGGCATGATGGTGTATTTAATAAAGAGTCGCCTCAATAACCAGAATGAACTGACCGAAGAGATTATGCAAACGGCCATTCAGTCCTGTTGGAACTCTCTGAGCAAAATAAAATGGCAATCCAAGCCTGCTGCCAAGGTATGATGGTTGAGACATGATACCTTGGATTTTTTAAACTCACATTGAATGAACGTTCATTCTAATGTAAGGCGACGATGCTAAGCAATTGGCAATGTATCATACAAATACAATTATAATAGGAGGATTCACAATGACTAAAACGATTTTTATTACGGGAACAAGCTCGGGACTGGGTAAACTAACGGCGATACATTTTGCAAAGATGGGATGGAATGTTGCGGCAACGATGCGCACGCCTGAGAAGGAAACGGAATTGATTAATTATCCCAACATTCAAATATTTAAGCTGGATGTTACGGATGTGGAGCAGGTTGAATCAGCTATTGAACAAGCCATTACCGCTTTTGGCACAATCGATGTGGTTGTAAATAATGCCGGAATGGGCTCCTACGGAGCATTGGAATTAGCGGCAGAGGATACGATCGACTGGCAGTTTGCTGTTAATACGCGAGGACCGATCAATGTAATCCGCAAATTCCTGCCTCATTTCAGAGCGAACGGCGGGGGAATGTTCATTAATATTAGCTCATTTATGGGAGTAACGACTGCTGTACCGCTGGGCTCGCTTTATAATATGTCCAAGTTTGCATTGGAAGGCTTAACGGAGGGACTTTATTACGAGTTAAAACCGTTGAATATTGAGCTCCGGCTCATCGAGCAAGGCGGTTCATCCGGAAATAATTTTAAAAACAGCATCATTTGGAATAAGGATGAAACGATAACGGCTTACGATAGTCTAATGGACAAAATCGAAAAAATGATGGCTAATCCGGACAGTGCCCAACTGGATGATCCGCAGACGATAGTAGATGCCATTGCGGCACAAGCAACGGGAGAGAACAAGCAATTCCGAACCGTAATTGGCCAATCAGGGAATGGGCTGCTAGCTCTACGGAATTCCGTTCCTATCGAGCAATATTTGGAAACCATAGCTCAGAATTATAATTAATCGAATAAAGCGAAAAATGAAATGAGCCAAGCCATTCGAAAGATGGCTTGGCTCATTTGATGCTAGCACGGGACAATATGCTTCACATAACTCTTTAACATGTATGTTTAGATCATCGGATAAGGCATAGGCGCTCCGTCTATGCGTTCGTCTTTATCGGCCTTGACTACAAATTCCAAATCCGATACAAAATAACGGCTGCTTCTGCGCGAGTAAGCGAATCATTCGGCGCAATGTTGCCGTTTTTACCGTTCACAACACCAGCTTTCACTAGGCCGGCTGCGCTGTCCTGCGCATATTCGGAAATACTCGCCGCGTCAGGAAAAGCCTCTAAGGCGCCGCTCGCTTCAAGCTGCTTGCCGGCTGCCGCCAGCGCGCGCGTCGTCAGCACCATCATATCTTGACGGGAGATATCGCGGTTTGGTTTGAACGTAAGATCGTCAAAGCCGGTTGCGATTCCAAGTTCCTTCGCGATGGCCAGCTCATCGTAATAATAAGCGGTTTCCTGAACATCGCTGAACATCGTATGTTCTTTACTTGTACCTTGCAATTCAAGCGCTCTTACAAGGAGAGCAATGAAGTCTGCCCGTTTAATGGAAGCCCCAGGAGAGAAGCTGTCCACGGAGATTCCTTTGATAACATCGCGGGCTGCCATTGCGTCAATCGCTTGCTTTGCCCACGGCACGTTATTCAGGTCTCCGAAGGTTTTGACGACGGAAGCCACAGCATAGCTGCTGAAATGGGTCGTTTGGAATACGACTGCTTGGGTGGCGGCATCATATCGTCCATTCGGGATCGATGTCACATCGCCATTGCCCGTGAGGTACCACACGACGATCGACTCCGGATTGCTAAGCTCTTCAGCGGTCGGCGTGTATGGAACAGAGATCGTAACAGGTGCGTTCGGGTTGTTCCATGCCGTGATCTTTCCATCGACAATCATATGAAGATCCAGTACCGGACGGTTCCCAATCCGCTCGCGAGAAGCTGCATCCAGACTAGCGGTAGAGGCCTTCGTTACACGGATGGATACTTGCTCCGCATTCTCGACTTCACTCGATAGCATGTTGCTTGGGATTCCAAGGGCTGCATGCTCCGTCTTTATTGAAAGTACAAAGCTTTGTTGGCCTTTCAAGCTTTGAGCCGGCAATTGGACTTCATACGAATCGGCGTTGGTTTGCTTCGGAACATCGATTACGATTGTTTTTTTGCCGTTAGCTGTTGGCGCAGCTAGTTCAAAAGCTCTTCTCAGATTTTCGTTGGAAACCGAGGCCGTTACGAGGCCGCCCTCATTTTTCAATCCAGGGTGGATCGTAACAAGGCCGTCTTTAACCTCTACGTTTCCTGAGGAGGAATTAGATCCGCTGCTAGTTGCTTCGCCTGGATGAACCGTTAGACCAGCAAGGGTCAGCACACCGTATACGGACGTGTCCATATAACCGTTGCCGGTCGTATCGTTCCATGCAGCAACGCTTTGACGGGCACCGTCTTTTGCATCATTAATCTGCACATCAAAGCCAAGCTTCTTATCGCTGCTTGGGGTTACCTTCTTGAACGGAATCTTCACTTCTACCGTGTAGCTTGTGCCGGAAACTTTAGTTGCGGATTCAAAGCCCTCCGCGATGCTTGACGGATTAAATGATGTTTCGTTATCGAAGTTAACTCGGTACTGTCCATCGTCATCCTGATAGAACGATGTTTTTGCATTGTTCTCGTCCAAAAAGATTTCGATGGAGTCCTGTTCATATGCGGCTGCATTGCTCTTGTCCAGCTGCGCATCGCTAACCTGGATTAATACATACAGATTTTGATTATCCCAGAGCGTTTTTGCGACTCCTGTCGCGCCTTGCCATGCCATCTGATAGCGATTAACCGGTATCTCGGCCGCTCCGCTCCAAACGGCATCGACTGTACCGTCGATGGTTGGCGTAGCAAAACGGGCGGTTGATTGTTTGGCATCTGCAGTAACGGGCGCATGCTCTTCCATAAATGCAACGGGATCAATGACACCGTAGTAAGACGGTTTGGCCTGCAGGTTCTTATCGAACAGCAGCGGGTTGTTCGCGGCCCTCCAGCTCGAGCTGTCGTTTAATCCCCAGAAGGTTACGCGCTTGATATTAGCGGCATGAGCCTTATAGATATCAAGCAGCTGCGCATATAAGTAGCCTTGAGCATTCGCAAGCTGCTCGGGGAGCTCGTAGCTGCTTCCCGCTTGAATGTCCAGCTCGGTTATGCTTACTTCTACGCCCAAGGAAATAAACTTCTCCAAGGACAGCTTAACGTTGTCCGGGTTCGTGTTTACATTGTAGTGCGCCTGCATGCCAACGCCCTCAATGAGGAGCTTGCCAGGATGAGTAAGCGCATACTTGTCATTGATTTCTTTGACCATGCTGTAAATAGCCTGGGCTTTATTCTGGTTATCCTCGTTATAATCATTGTAATAAAGCTTGATATCCCATTCGGGATGGTCGTCGAGCACTTCTCTTGCCGCTAAGAACGCCTGCTCTACGTAGTCTGATCCGATGGCGCTTTTCCAAGAAGATTGACGAAGCGACGCTTTCCAATCCGATGGATTAGAAGGGTTGTCGTTCATTGCTTCGTTGACGACGTCCCATGAGATCATTTTGCTGCCGTAATGCTCCATGACCGTTTCGATGTGAGTCTTCATATTAACGAGCGCTTCGTCCCGTCCCAAAGGAGAATCGTTTGACGTAGTCATCCACGCCGGCGTCTGCTGATGCCATACGAGGACATGCCCATGCATTTGCATGCCTTCAGCCAGAGCCTTATCCACGAGTGCATCCGCGGCGGCAAAGGTAAAGCTGCCCTTTGTAGGCTGCATCTGGTCCGGCTTCATTGCGTTTTCTGCCGTGGCAGCATTGTGATGGAGCTTGAGGAGCTCGAGCCTAACGCCTTCCAGATCACTCGATGATATCGCGTTTCCGATTAGGAACTCGTTCTGATAGGCATTTTTAATCGGGGTTAGATCCTTTTGAATGGCGATCGGACCCGAACCGGTGCTTTCAAAGCTGATATCGTCGATATAGTATGAGGCTGTCTTATTATTGGAGCTTTCCACATAGATAGTCAGAAATTCGTTGCCTACGTTAGTATAACGGTAGGTGCCTTCGAACTGAACCCAGCCGTCGCTGGCGCTGATCGTTTTGGAGGAAAGATTAACATAGCTTGGACTGCTTTCGCCTACCTGCGTAGACAGCTGGAGCTGCGAGCTAGCGGGCGATATCAGCTTGACCCAGAACGAAATCGTATATTCGGCGCCTTTGTCCACATATTTCTCCACGTGCAAGGTTGGCCCATGCCAGCTATCGGATCGGTTCTCTACTTTCAAAGCATAGGAACCGCCTTCGGTATGATTGGCTTCATTGGTGACCGTTAGCGTTTCGGTACCGGCTCTGCCTACAAAGCCGCTCGCCGTTTGATCCTCGAAGGTGATGGTGTCGAAGTCTGCTGCCGGCGGTCTAGGGGTCTCCTCTTCGCCGCCACCCATTGCTACCTTCTCGGTGATCCGTATGTCCCCAATATAAAACGGAACAGTCGCCCCATCAGCGTTTGATTGAACGCGCAGGCTCGTATCTTTGCCAGTATCAACCGTAAATTCTTTCGTTAAAGTAAAAGCCTCTCCGGCCGTGAAATTCGCTCCTGCCAACCAGCTGTAGCTGCTCACCGTTTGAAGAAAGGCTTGTGCCCCGGCAGGCACGACTGCGTCAGCATTTACGTAGCCCGTAACGGTTACCGTGTAGGTTTTTCCGTTGCCGAGTCCGATATCGCTGAATTTGAAATCTGCCGCGTCGTAATCGTTATTTCTGTTGCTTACCGATAAAGCAGCCCCGTCATCATTGCCAGCGAATAATTTATCGGTGGTCTGCGACAGGCTGGCGCCGCCTGATTGCGTCGCAGCTCCTTTGCCGTTCGCAAAGGTTTCATGGTAAACCGTAATCGTATCCGCTTGTTCAGTCGGGGCAGGTCCGCCAACATTTGCAGCAAATTCGCTCAATGTCGTGTTTTTCATCATGTAGTGACGACCCATAGCGTAGCTGCCTTGATTCGGGTAGCCAACTTTAAAGGCATATTTAATGCCGTTCTCTTGTGCCGCTGTCTCTGCGTTCGCTTTAAAAGCACCGTAGGGATAAGCCAATAGAACGGGGTCTTTTCCCGTGATGCTCTTCAGGTAGGCGTTCGCTGCGGCAATCTCGCCTGAAGCTTGTTCTTTGGTAATCATGCTCGTCCAAATCTCTCCGGCTGCGCTATCGTTAGCTCCGTTATGCGTCTGGGAATGGTTCTGGAGACTTACGCTAGGCTCTGCCGCAAGGGCCTGCAATTGCGCCGTCGTCATGCTGTAATCGCCGTTAATCCAATCGCTTACAACGAATTGCACGGACTGCATGCCATATTGCTTCAATACAGGGAGTGCATGGGTGATGAAATCTGGCGTTGCATCATCGAAGGTAAGCAGGATCGGCTTCTCAGGGGCATCCACGGTTCCATCGAGAATTTGGGCATATTGCTCTGCAGACAACGTGTTATAGTCGTTGTCGCTCAAATATTTCATCTGTTTTGTGAAATGGTCTACACTTGTATGAGTCCAATCATCCGTTGCGTTAGCGACAATCCGGTGATACAAAATAACGGGTATTTCCTGCTCTGCAGCTTCCGCAGAAGGCAAGGGCCAGCCTGAAGGCAGAAGCAAAGCTGCTGCAAGCAAGATCGAGATGACCTTTTTGAAATGTGTACGCACGGGTTATATTCCCCCTAAAATAATTTGGCGAAGCAAGTTAAGCGCTTACATTAATGAATTGGTTCTCCTTTCCAGAGCTTTATTATATCGCGTATCCAAAAATCGTTTGACCAGAAGAACTATAGAATCTACTGTGTTTTTTTAATATATAAGCATTTATATGTTTTCACATATAAATGTGCTTATCTATCTCCGCGAAAGGACGGCTTTTGCCACAGTGGGCGGCAACAGCCGTTTACGCTTGTATGGAATGGAAATAACGGCTAAGTTTCACTCGCGTATGCCAAGAATCTGTCCCAAAACGGGAACCAGGAGCCGGCTAAGCCTGTGAAATGAAAAAATAGAGCCTTCAACGCCACTTTAAAAGTGAGCCGAAGGCCCGTTTTAACCAGGGGTTACGTAATGATCGGACACGGAATGCTGCAAAACCGACCTTTGAGACAGCCTATTGCACTATTCAACTTGTCGCGTAGCCGTTTTTCAAAATGGTCACTCAGATAATGGACGTTGAAGCATGCTGCGTTAATGAGGCTTCTGCCTAGATCTCGCGGTGAAAACAGGCTTTAATGCTAGCGAGCGAACGAGTTCTTTTTGCGTAAACGATTTTTTCCTGCCCCATTGCTTAATGCGAACCATGAAGGGGCTTTCCGGGTTTTTCATATGGTAGAAGCCAGGCACGCGCATGACTCTGGATAGATTGGTAATCACGGGGTCAGAACTGAATTTTTGGGCTAAAGCCTTTTGGATCGGAACGAATTTGTTAATCGATCCGCCTTGAAGGACCCAGTAGATATGATATCCGTTTTTTGTTTCGATAATCAGCGTATCTTTAATGCGTCGCCTATGTTTTTTTATATATTCTTTTTTTAAATAGGCGACCCTCTCTTTCGTTCGCTCAGCCAAAAGTCGATATTGTCCTTGTTTGCTTTTTTTTACTGTAATGGATGCAAACTGCTCCTCAGGATCTGCTTGCAGCGATTCGATTCGCTGCTGGGCTTGCTCGTTCGTGCGAAATTTCTCTGAAATTTTATTTAAGTCGACGTCGATGAACTGTGCTCTGATTTTTTTGAACTCGCCTTTCCAGGTTTCGCGATCATTAATCTCCATAAAAACCGCGTAGCCTTTTTTGTTTTGGCCGAGGATATGAATGGGTTCGTTTCTCTTGGAAAAGAGGGTCATTCGGGGCGTGCGCTTTTCTAGCAGCTTTAAAGGTTTATGCAGCGTCATCGCGGGGGGAGGGGAAGAACGGCTGTTTACCTTGTTATTATGCTTAGGATCATAGACCAAAATAAAATGCAGCAGCTCGTTTGGCTTACAGCCAAGTTTTTTCATAAAATGGCGCGCGTGGCTTGAAAAATGCCTCAATGATCTTGGTGGTTGAGATGAACGTGAGCTTTGTGCCAACGGATCACAGTCCCTTCTACGTTTGCGTTGCATATCCGATGCTTATCTAAACAATCATATTCTGCCGGGATGTCGCGAGTGTAAAGGAGAGTACCCATTTTTCGACAAAGGCCCGCAATGTGGAAAAATATCCTATCTGCAGAAACGGTATCCGCAGTATAATAACCAAATAGTATAGGAAATTATCGTACATACGCAGTCACGATCAACAAAGGAGATATTTGAAATGGCGGATGAGCTTACGAAAGCGGGAGATCGCATCTATCGCTACGAAGACAAAGAGAAGGAATGGACCGCGCCAGCTTATGGCGACGAAGGCTGGAGCGAGAAAATCGAAGAGCATATGCAGAGGTATTACGGAGAGGTAGAAACGGTTCTGCATGAAGTCATGTCGGATTTGATTCACATTGATGTGCATCATATTAAGCCGACCCCGCGTCAACCCTATCATGTATTGTTTACGACGGGGATGAGCTATTTGCCCATGAATACGCCGGAGGGCAGGGAAGATTACCGATATGCGGAGCTAATGGTGTTACTTCCGCCTAATTGGCCGCTATCGGATGAGGCATTCAAAGATTTCGATCACTATTGGCCAATCTATTGGTTAAAAATGCTGGCCAGATTGCCTCATGAACACCATACATGGCTCGGAGAAGGGCATACCATACCTAATGGAGATCCAGCTGAACCTTTGTCTACAAACACCAAGATGACGGGCATCATTCTCCTTTCTCCCAATCATACGGATCAGGCCTTTCATGAACTGAAGATGGACGACGAACGCAGTGTACGCTTCTACTGCCTTGCTCCACTATTCGATGAAGAGATGAAATTTAAACTTAATCAGGGAACCGAAGCGCTTGCCAGAAAGTTTCCAAACAATCAAATTGATGATGTAATTGATTTAAATCGAAAAAACGCATGTAAGCAGTCCTTTTTTTCTAAATGGATAAGGTAACAACAATCATTTATGCATAAAAACGAAACAGTAACAGGTGGCCTCATGGCCGCCTGTTTTTTTTGTTCCCGCACAAAGAGCAAATCATTACGATGAAAATCCAATCATCGTTATATGGTTTGCCTAATTGAATCCCCTTACAATGTATAACAGAAGGAGGGATGCGACATCATGTTAGCACAACTATACAAATATCGTTGGCAGTATGTCATGATTTTACCGGCGGTTTTGCTTTTGTTTCTATTTAACTATGTTCCGATGGCGGGCATTCAAATCGCATTCCGCGATTTTCAGATCGGGTCCTCTATATGGGACAGCGCGTGGGTTGGGTTCCAAAACTTTACGTTTCTGCAAGAGCCTCAGTTTTGGATCGTCGTAAAAAATACGTTGTTCATTTCGGTATTGAAATTCGTATTCGGATTTCCGGCTCCAATCGTATTGGCCATTATGATTAATGAATTGGTGAGCGCAGGCTTTAAAAGATTCGTTCAATCGGTCAGCTACTTGCCTCATTTCTTCTCATGGATCGTCGTCGCGTATATTCTACAATCCTTTCTTACGCTAGACGGCGGTTTGGCGAACGATTTGATTACGAAAATGGGCGGAGAGCCTATCTTTTTCCTAGGCTCGGAGAGCTGGTTCCGGCCAATGATCGTCTCCAGCGGTTTATGGAAAGAGGTGGGCTGGAATACGATTCTATATCTCGCGGCCATTACGGCGATCGATCCCCAGCAGTATGAAGCGGCAAAGGTGGAAGGCGCGGGCAAATGGGCACAGATTCGGCATGTCACGCTGCCAGGCATGATCCCAACGGTCTCGATCGTGCTTATCCTTAGCATTCCAAGCTTGATCACCGTAGGCATGGATCAGATTTATCCGCTATTGAATCCGGCAAACATGCAGGTGGCGGACGTTCTTGATACGTATGTTCTTCGAACCGGCCTGCAGCAGGGGTACTTCGGTATGGCTACGGCTATCGGACTGCTGTCATCCGTGATCAGTCTTATTCTAGTCGTGTTCACGAATCAGGTTTCTAGAAAATTGAACGGCGAGGGGTTGTGGTAACCGATGAAACGTACAACGGGAGAAATCGTCTCGCAAAGCATCCTTGTCGTTCTCATGATTCTGCTATGTGTGTCCGTGCTGTATCCGTTTGCCTATATGCTGGCGATCTCGCTAAATGAGGGAACCGACGCAGCGAAGGGCGGCGTATATTTATGGCCAAGGGCGTTTACGCTAATCAATTATGAAATCGTACTCGGCAACGAAGTGATTCAGCACGCTTATCTCATTACGATCCTGCGTACGATCGCGGGTACGATAGCCGGCCTTATGGTCACGCTGATGGTAGCATTCGGCTTGTCGTATACGAAGGTTCCATTCCGCAAATCGATTCTAAGCTATATTTTGCTGACGATGCTATTCAGCGGCGGGCTTGTACCTCTTTATATTCAGCTTTATAATTTGGGGCTCATTAACAACTTCTTGGTTTATATCATACCCGGCATGTTCTCGGCTTGGAATATGTTTGTCATGCTGAAGTTCATTCAAGGCATTCCGGAGGCGCTTGTCGAATCGGCGGAGCTGGACGGTGCAGGGCCGTTCCGCGTACTGCTCCAAATTATCGTACCGCTGTCGAAGCCGATGCTCGCGGCGATCGGATTGTTCACCGCGGTCGGCCATTGGAATGATTGGTTCGCCGGAGCATTTTACGTCACTAAGCAGGATCTCATCCCGGTACAAACGTTTCTCCAGCAGTTATTGTCGGCGCAGGATATGTCAGCCATTCTAGGTTCGAACTCGAATCAGGAAGCGCTGGCTAGAGGGTCGCAAATGCAGAACGTGACACTCATGTCGGTCAAAATGGCAACCGTCATGGTGAGCGCGATTCCGATTCTATGTGTGTATCCGTTCCTTCAGAAATATTTCGTGAAGGGCGTATTGATCGGCTCCGTCAAAGGATAAGAGCCGTTACTTTGAGGGTATTCGGGCTTCATCACATACCGTTATTTAGGCAAGCGAAAAGGGGAGAAAAGAAGCATGCAGAGCAAATGGGTTAAGAAGACCGGTTTAATGGCTATGTCGGCGGTCGTATTGCTGTCTGTGGTCGCAGGATGTTCAGGTTCGAACGCATCCAAAAATGATCCGAAAAGCACGAATGTGGCACAAGGCGGTACGGAAACGGCAACAGGCTCGAACAAATTCAATCTATGGCTGGGCTGGTCAGCAACGGTTAATAATGATAGCCTCGTCCAAAAAAATTGGAAGGAATCGGAGCCAGGCATTGAAGTTGTGCTTGAAGCTACGCAAGGTGATGCCGTTACGGCGCTTAACTTGAAGCTGAATACGGGCGGCTTCGAAGATGCAGCGGTGTTCAACCGCAGTGAAATCGTGAAAGCAGCGATGATTCGCTCCAATAAAATTCTGTCAGTCGAGCAATATTTCGATATGCCTGATCAATATCCCAACCTTGCAGCGATTCCTAAGGAATACTTGGACCAAATGAAGGATGCGGATGGGCATATTTGGTCCATTCCAACCTGGTTCGACCAAAACCCTGAGAATCCATGGCCGGGCTGGGCATCGCAAACATGGCTTGTCCGTACGGACGTGCTTGAGAAAGCGGGAATGACCACGGCGGATTTGGCTACGATTGAAGGCGTTGAAGCGTACTTGAAAAAAGCCGCTGCGCAAAAAGACGCGTCAGGCAAGCCGCTAATTCCGCTTAGCTTCTTAATGGATCCTAACGATACGGCAACTTGGAATGATGAAAACGCTGTTTTAAGTACGTTTGGCGTAACGACGGGCGGCGGCATTATCCCGGCAGAGAAGAAGGGTGACGACCTTGTCCTCTTGTATGACGACCCACAGTATAAAGTGGCTTACCAATGGATGAATAAAATGTATCGTTCCAATCTGGTGGACCCAGAGGTCGTAACCGATAAAAAGGAACGCTACAAAGAGAAAAACAAAGCAGGACGCGTAGCCATGAACGTAGGCTCCTTCTTTAACGTGGATAATTCGATCTGGGAGACGCTGGAAGGCCCGACTGAGCCAGGCTGGTTCTATCAAGTCGTTCCATTCCCTAAGGTAGAGGGCGTCGAGAAGCTTGGCGCGAACACGGTCATCAATCCGTATCCAGGATATGACGTCTACATTAGCAAAGATTCCAAAAATCTAGAGGCGGTTTTGAAGTTTCTTGATTACTCGCTTAAGCCTGGAGCGGAACAGCAGCAAGTCATTAACGAAGGACCGGAAGGAAAGTACTGGGGCTGGATCGATCAGCCGCTAGGACGATGGAATTATATTGATGCAGAATATGATAAAGCGCGTAATTCTGGCGAGCCTGCACAGAAAGCGAAAGTAACGCCAGAGCTGTACATGATTTCTTCCTACAATAACGACTGGTATCCGTGGTGGAATTTCGGCACAGGCGATAAAGTCGGAAACGAGAAAACGTCGGAATTCACGGCTGCGGTAGGACAGATGGGCGCCGTGCGCAGCACGCAAACCTACGACTTGGTTAAAGCGAAGGCAGGCGGTCTGCTAGAGAAATATTTGCCTGAGCTCGAAAACATTCGCAAAGAGTATAGAGCGAAATTCATCATGTCCAAAAGCGACGAGCAGTTCGAAGCAACCTGGATGGCTTTCCGTGATGCCCTTGAGAAACGTGGGCACTGGACTGAGGTTAAGCAAGAATGGCAGGAGCAATATGAAGTACTGCTGGAAGAGCAAGGTTAGCAGTACACCATAACGGAGCAACCCCTTCTGGGAGGTTGCTCCCTTTTCCATTGTTACGAATACGATTACAATACGGAAAGGAGGGATACGATGCAAATACGCCGCAGCCTTGAACGAATCGTTATCAAGTACACCCAGAAAATGAACCTGCGCCGAAAAATATTAATTCTGTATGGAGCCATTATTTTTGTTCCAACGATTTTTTTAGGCATTGTTGCGGGTTATCTTGCGCTTGAAAGCTTCAGGGACAATTACTTGGTCACCATTAATGAAGCGATGCGCCAAACCGTTCAAAATATAGAATTCCGCAAGCAGAGCTACGATGTGCTTGCTACCCGTACGGCAACGGATGGGGAGTTGATCTCGAGGCTAAGCCGCACCTACTCGGATATGTTCGAGCAGTTGAACACGGTTGAGTACGTAGACCGTTCATTTGTATATACGAGTAAATACTTGCCGGGTATCGATGATTTTCGGATATATCACACGAATCCGATGCTTGTGCAGGACGGACGGCTGCTGTGGAAGCCAGAGGGGCGGATCTTGCAGCCTGACTTGAATGAGACGGATTGGTTTACCCAAACGAGCGAGGCTTCCAGCTCTTTAATATGGAGCAACGTGAATAAGGATAAGCTTGTTATCTCTCATAAAGTGATGAGCTCGACCGGCAATTTGCTGGGCATTATTTATATGCTGCTAGATTATAAATCGGTTTTTGGCAATCTGTTCGATCAGCCGTTTAGCGGTTCAGGCGAATTATCGATTATTGACGATTCCGGCACGATTATCGTTTCCTCCGATCCGGAAAAAATCGGATTAAAGGTGCAATCCACGACGCTGAACCATCACTGGGAAGAAGCGGGCTTGTCTGATGGCGTCATTGTGGATGGCAATTTGCTTATGGTCAGGCCGATTGATTCGAATTGGCATGTTGCCGCATTGATTCAGATGGATCAGCTGGAGAGTCAGTCCAAGACGATTTTATACGGCATTATTGCTGTTATCTTTCTATTTCTGCTTTGTTCCATTTTTTTGATTATGACGGTTTTGAAAAATGTCGTCTGGCGCATTCATAAGCTGGGAACGCGTATGTACGATGTCAGTCAAGGCCAATTCGATGTCAGCATCCGCAACACGGCTAAAGACGAGCTTGGCGATCTGGAGATTTTGTTTAATTCAATGTCCGGCCGTCTAGGCATGCTTGTTGAGGACATCACGCAGGCGAAGCTCAAGGAACGCGAGCAATCGTTCAAAGCGCTGCAGGCACAGATCAATCCGCATTTTATTTACAACTCGTTAAGTCTGCTCAGATGGCGAGCGCTGGATATGCAAGACGATACGCAGCTGCGAACAATAGATGCACTGACCGCCTTTTACCGATTGGCGCTGGACAATAAAATTAATGTTATACAAATAAAGGGCGAACTTGAGCATGTAAGAGCATATTTAGACATTCAAGAGATGCGTTATCCGGGCAGGGTGACCATTGAATGGCATATTGATCAGGAGCTGCTGGGGCTCTATACGATCAAGCTGCTATTGCAGCCTATTGTGGAAAATTGTTATTTGCATGGCAACATTACAGGCAGAAAGAACGGCGTCATCCGCATTTCGGCGCAGCTGGAGCAAGATAATATTCGATTCGAGGTGTTCGATAACGGGATAGGCATCACCAGCGAGATGCTGGAACAAATTCGATTAGGCAAACAGGTGGGGAACGGCAACGGCTACGGCACGGCTAATATACGCGAGCGGCTCCAGCTTTATTTTGAGAATACGCATGAATTTACGATAGACAGCAAAGAGAACGAGTGGACGGCGGTGACGATCCGAATACCTGCAAGCGTTCATAAGCCGCAGATTAGGAAGGTGATGTAATGTTGTTAACAGCGTTGATCGTGGATGATGAGCCAACCCATATTCAAGGGCTTGTGCGTTATATCAAGTGGGAAGAGCTAGGCTATGATATGCCTTTCACTGCAGAATCCGGTCAAGAAGCGCTCGACATATTGCGTAATGCTTCTATTGATGTGCTGATATCCGATGTATCCATGCCGGTTATGACGGGAATCGAGCTAGTTGCAAAGGCTAAAGCGATTCAGCCGCAGCTTCAAGTGCTTATGATCAGCGGCTACAACGAATTCGAATTCGTTCAGGAAGCGATGAACGTTGGGGCGCAAGCCTACGTATTGAAGCCGATTAAAGTGGAGGAGGTTGAGAGCAAGCTAACCGGATTTCGGAAGGCGCTAACAAAGCTGAAGCAAATCGAGAATCAAGCACAGGAGCTGCAGCAGAAAGTATCCGGCAGCCTCGATATCGTTAGAGAACGGTTCGTATCCGATGTAATTGGGGTAGCAGACACTCATGTCGAAATGCTGCATTCATGGGGCAAACTGCTGGATCTTCCCGCAAGCAATCAAGAAATCGGATTAATCGTTTTAGGCTATGATCACTTTCACTCCTCGGTGCAGGATGCAAGGGAGCGGGTTGTGATCAGCAACGGATTTTTGAAAACGGTCCATATTGGCTTAAGCGATTATGACCATGTTTATGTCGCAAAGACCGGCACCGACGAAATTGTCGCCCTGCATATTAACCTAAGCCCGCTTGAACGAGCGTCGATCGAGAAACAGCTTGCTTTCATACAGAACGTGATGCATGAGCAGTACGGTTCAACGGTTACCATTGGCAATAGCAGGATATGCACGGCTTGGGAAGATGTGCCGTCGTTGTATAAGGAAGTGAAATTCATGATGGCGAGATTCCGCTTAATGGAGGGCGGGCAAATCTTGCATTACGATCGATTGGACGAATCGGAATTTCAACAGTTTCGTCTTCGTGAAGAGATCATACCCGAGATTATACAGCTGACGGAGGACGCTGCCGATGCCCATAAGGTTGTGGACTACGTGAATAACGTGTTTGACATGCTGCTGCCTCAATCTTCTACGCTATTTACGTATGTACAGGCGTTTGGCATGGCATTGCTCAGCGAACTGGCCCGTAAGCAGACATGGAACAAAGAGCTTGGCGGCGAAATGAATTTGGAGATGTGGCAGAAGCTTATCGATTGCAGAAGCGAGGCTCAAATCCGCGAGGTCGTGCTTGATTACGTTCAACGCCATATGGTCAATGAAAAGAAGAGTGAGGCGAGCCAAAGGCATAATCTAATTGGCAAGGTTACCGAGTATTTGGAGGCGCATTTCCAAGAGCATATTACGGTAAAGCAAATCGCCGAAATTCATCATTTGAATGCAAGTTATTTGAGCGTGCTGTTCAAAAAAGAAATGGGCAAAACGATATCTGATTTTCTTCAGGAAACGCGAATGAACAAAGCCAAAGAGCTGCTTAACAATCCGAGCATCAAGGTGTACGAGGTGTCGGAACAGGTCGGATTTCAGACCTCTGCTTATTTTGCCTATTTGTTCAAGAAGTCGACGGGCTATACGCCGCAAGAATATAGAGATTACCGTTAAAGCATCTGCTAAGAGCTGGAGGCTGTGAAAAATATGATGATAGAGTCAATTGCGGGAACGTGGAGATTTGGCTTGGACGAGACCAAGCAAGGCATCGAACAAAAATGGTATAACGAGCGGCTGCAGGATCACATCCAGCTGCCGGGGACTACCTCGGAGCATCAAAAAGGCGAATACAACACGGCGAGAGAAGTCGCCCATCTGACAGAGGCTTATCCGCTAAACGGTTATGCGTGGTACCAACGCGAGATTGAAATCAAGGCGGAATGGGCGAACAAGCATATCCAGCTATACGTGGAGCGGACAAGAGTGACGCAGGTGTGGATGGGCGATGAGCTGCAAGGCAAGCAGAACAGCGTAAGCGCGCCCCATATCTATGAATTCGGGATCATGCCCCCTGGCACGCATACGTTAACCATATTGGTCGATAACAGCGGCCTACCGTTAAAAGGCGGTCATATGACATCACCCGATACGCAGACGAACTGGAACGGACTGCTCGGCAGAATCGAGATTCAGGCATCGGATTTGATCCGAATAGAAAACGTCCAGGCATTCCCCGATGCTGCGAGTAAGTCCGTTCAGCTCAGGTTTCAAGTGATCAACGATACGAGGGGCAATGCGGACGCTAATCTATCAATCGCATTAGCAGGCCTAATAGGGGCTATCCAAGGCAACGGGAACGCTGCAGCTGCAGTAAAGACGGCTATGATTCACTCCGTGCCGGGCACCCAGTCCGTTGAACTGGACTATGAGCTTGGCGAAGAGATCATGCTGTGGGATGAGTTCAACCCCGTATTATATCGCTTGCTTGTCAGTCTGGAGGCGAGCGCCAACGGGCAGTCGTATCGGAATGAGCAATTCGTAAGCTTTGGGATGCGCAAGTTCGGCACGGAAGGCACACAGTTTACGAATAACGGCCGTAAAGTCTTTTTGCGGGGAAAACATGACGCGTTGGCCTTTCCTTTAACCGGATATGCCCCGATGACGGTGGAAGAATGGGTTAAGGTGCTGTCTACCGCCAAGTCCTACGGGATTAACCATTATCGCTTCCACACCTGCTGCCCGCCGGAAGCGGGATTTATGGCCGCGGATTTGCTCGGTATTTATTTCGAGCCTGAGCTGCCGTATTGGGGCGCATTTCAAGATCCGGCGGATGAGGACTATGATGAGGCGAGATCGGACTACTTGCGGGAGGAAGGCTTACGCATATTAAAGGCTTATGGCAATCACCCGTCATTTGCTCTGTTTACGCTAGGCAACGAATTGCATGGAAGCCGCAACGCCATGTCGAGCCTGTTGAAGGAATATCGGGAACAGGATAACAGGCGCTTATACGCGGAAGGGGCGAATAACTATTTCTGGGCGCCGGCTTTCTCGGAAGACTCCGATTTCTGGGTGACCATGCGAACAGGGCATGGCGAATCGATGGTTCGTGCTTCGTTCTCCCATGCGGACCTGCCGCTTGGACATGTGCAAGACAGCTACCCTTCAACCTTAACGGACTATCGGGATAACCTTCCGGACATTCAAGCGCCTACGATAAGCCATGAAATTGGCCAATATCAGTCCTTTCCGAACTTTGGCGAAATAGAGAAATACACAGGCGTCTTGAAGGCAAGGAACTTTGAAGTGTTTCGCGAGAGGCTTGAGGCTGCGGGAATGCTCGACCAAGCCGATCAATTTTTCCGGGCATCCGGGCAGCTCGCGGTCATATGCTACCGCGAAGAGATTGAAGCCGCTTTGCGTACGCCTGGCTTCGGCGGGTTCCAACTGCTTGATCTGCAGGACTTTCCGGGTCAAGGAACGGCATTGGTTGGCGTATTGGACGCGTTCATGGAATCCAAGGGCTTCATAGAACCGGAGAAGTGGCGCGAGTTTTGCTCGGAAATCGTTCTGCTGGCAAGAATTCCAAAGTTTACGTATACCCAGGAGGAGAAGTTGGTCGCTGAGCTGGAGATCGCGAATTACGGATATGACTCTCTTGAAGACGTACAGCTGGAGTGGTCGCTCAAGCAAGGGGACCGGCTAATCGAGGCTGGATTAACGGCGGCACAGCATGTTCGGCAAGGGGCATTGGAAAACGTGGGTACGCTGCAGATCGACCTTTCCGCAGCAGAGGCTCCCGCCAAGCTTGAGCTTACGCTGAAATGGAAGGGAAGCGACGTTACGAATCATTATCCGATCTGGGTATATCCGTCGGCGCAGGCTGAAGCCAAGCCGCAGGCTGAATTTCACTTGCGCAGAGCGTTCGATCAAGAGGCAAGCGATATTCTCGAAGAAGGCGGACGTGTGTTGCTCATTCCCCATCAAGAGCAGCTATCCTCCCATATCGATGGAGCGTTTGCTTCGGACTTCTGGTGTTATCCTATGTTTAGATCCATCTGTGAGGGAAAAGACGCGGCTCCCGCACCGGGAACGCTCGGAATCCTATGCGATGAGAAGCATCCCGCGTTCAAGGCATTTCCAACCGAGTTTCATAGCAACTGGCAGTGGTGGCCGATTCTAATCCACTCCCATTCGCTTATTCTGGATAAGTGGCCGGAAGCGTTCCGCCCCCTCGTCCAGGTCATTGACAACTTTGAGCGCAATCATAAGCTCGGCTTGATCGTTGAAGCCAAGGTGGGCAAGGGAAGCTTGCTCATATGCGCAAGTGACCTAATCGGCCAGCAAGATAAGCCGGAGGTACGCCAGCTTCTGCATAGCCTGCAGCAATATGCGGCCTCTCCCGAGTTCGAACCGTCCTTTGAACTCAGCTATGACCAGATACGCAGCGTGCTGGACCCGAGCGTGGAGGGCGAACGCGAGACGCATCGCGGCCAAGCGGTTATGAATCCTTCGTATCCGAACTAGCTAACGGCATCAAATCGAAATCCTCCACAGCACGCTTAAGCGATGTGGAGGTTTGTTTTATTTATATAAGCGCATTTATATGTTTTTACCTATAAATGCGCTTATATATCTACGCGAAACGTAAGCTTAGCCGCCAGCGGACGGCAACAGCCGTTTACGCTTGTCGGTTCAGCTTCCCATTCTCTAGATAAAGCACGCGATCACATAACTGTAAAACTCGGTCGTCATGCGTGACCATCACCCCGCTCGCTCCCTGATCCTTGACTTGCTTCGCGATTATGCGCACTACATCGAGCCCCCGTGATGCATCTAAGCTTGCTGTCGGTTCATCTGCAAACAGGACAGCCGGGTCATTCATCAAAGCTCTTGCAATAGCGACCCGTTGCCGCTCCCCGCCGGAAAGCTTGTCGGGATAGGCCTTTCGTCGATGAGACAGCCCCATTCTATCGAGCAGATCGCCCACTCGCTTGGCTGCCTGTGCCTTATCCATCTCGGCAAGCTTGGCTACCAGCGTCAATTGTTCTTCTACCTTCAAGTACGGAATCAAGTTGGCGTTTTGAAATATAAAGCCTATCTTCCGAAGCCGCATCTCCGAACGCTCTTGTTTGCTTTTACCGGCGATAGATTCCCCATCAAGCAGAACATGTCCGCTCGTTGGCTCGAGAAGCGCTCCTGCAATGGATAGGAATGTGCTCTTGCCCGATCCGGAAGGCCCCATTACAGCGACCAGCTCGCCTTCGGCAACCTCAAGGCTAAGCTGACTCAGAATCGTCCTCTCGATACCGCCATCTTCAAAAGTCTGCGTGATTGCTTGCAATTCTAGTCGGTTTCTCATGCGGCTGTCCTCCCGATCGCATCCAGGGCATCGATTCTGGCGACCTTCCACACCGAGAACAGCGAGCCAGCCAGCGACATGATGACAAAGGACAGGCAAGTAATGGCGAGCGTGGCGAAGCCTAATTGAAAGGGCATCGAGCTTGGCAATACGGCCTCGAACAGCTGCACCAACAGGACGCTGATGGCTAGGCTGCCGATTGATAAGACGAGTACTTGCAGAGCCACGCTTCTGACCAAATAAACGGATTGTGTACCAATCGCTTTCAGAATACCGAATTGGCTCGTTTTCTGAATCGTAATGACATAAAAGAATACGGCCAGTACAAAAGCAGAAATAACAAACAAAAATACAATCATCATCATGAGCGAGCCTTGCTCTTCTTTGTAGCCGGGAATCGCGGACACAGCTTCAGACTTTTTAATTACTTCCGTGCGGGGCAGCGCAGCCCGTAGCTTCTGAACGTTTTCGTTGTCTGTTTTAATAGCAATCGCATTGTAAATGGGTTGATCTGCGTCTCCGGTTTCCTGATGAGTAACGGTTTGTGCTTGGAGGCTAAGCCAATCCTGTTTATGGAGGAAAACGGCCGGCGTATGGCTGAATGACTCGTTTCTCACGAATCCATTCACTGTCCATTCCGTGCCCGAAGCTTGATCGACAAGGACTGTACCAAGCGTGATGCCAGCCTCAGCTAGCTTGTCATCAACGAGAACATGACCTGCTAGCTGATCCGAAAGCGGCGAGCCTTCCGTTATTGCGGGCGCCAGCCAACCCTCCGGATTCACCGCGAGCAGAGTGACGTCTATTTTGGCTGAATCGCCAGAAGGGCTGACCGTTGTCATTCTCACGCCAAGCGGCTCAACGTTCTCTTTCCCGACGATCAGGCTGGCTTTCTGCAGCTGGCTCTGATTGAGCTGAGAACGGGTGAGTCGGTGCTCAGCATGCTGTTCCAAGACAAAATGAGTGGCAGCCATATTTTTAATAGAAGCCGCATTATCATAGGCAAGCCCTTGTGCAAGACCGGTCACAAACAAAACAAGAAATGCTACCAGCACCATAATGGTTGCGATTAACGCATAACGAGCCTTAGCGAATCTGATTTCCCGAATAGCCAAATACATGAAGCTTCCCTCCTTCGTAATGACCTAAGTATAGGAAGCGAAAATGAACGGCGCGTGAATGGCATGTTACAGTTGGGGAAATTCGATCGTAAAGAGCGTTCCCTCGGCAGAGCTGGCCACTTCTATGCTGCCATCGTGGAGTTGGACGATTTTTTTAACAATGGCTAGTCCAAGTCCCGTTCGGCCGGAAGAGCGCTCACGTGAATGATCGGCCCTGTAGAAACGGTCAAATAAGAACGGTAAATGCTCTACGGCAATGCCGTTGCCGGTATCGGCAATATGGATCACGCATTGCGAATGCGTCTGCTCGGCACGTATCTCAATGGTTCTTCCGCTTGGAATATGATTGACTGCATTGCTAAGCAAGTTCATCCACACCTGCATAAGCAGCACCTCGTCCCCGCGAAGCTTAATGGCAGCAGGAACGGAAATCTTAATGAGCAGCTCCTTTTCTTCTAGCTGCCACTGCAGCACTTGAACGGCTTGGCGGATTTGTCCCTGCAGGGAAAACGTCTTTTTATGGATCGTCTCTTGTCCTTGTTCCAGCGAAGAGAGCAATAGCAATTGCTTGCTGAGCAAGGACAGGTGCCGGCTTTCTCCCTCAATGATGGATGCATAATGCTCACGCTCTTCCCTCGGGAGATCGCGCTCAGCCAGTACTTTAGCGAATCCTTGAATTGAAGTGAGCGGGGATTGAATTTCATGCGAAACATTCGAGACAAACTGTTGGCGTGACTGGTCGACTCGCTCAAGCTCACGGCTCATGGTCATGAAATGTTCGGCTAATTGTCCAATCTCATCACGTCTGTTGGTCGGCAACTTTAGGTTGTAGCTGCCTTGGGCAATGCGTTTGGTCGCATCAGACAGGCGGGCGATCGGACTGACCAAATACCTTGTGCTGACTAAAAATAAGATAATGCTTATGACAATTGTAAGCAGGACGATAATGGCAAAAAATATGCGCAATTCACCGAACTGCAGGATCACGTCCGGGCGCATGAACAACGCATACTTGCGATCATTGACGTGGACGCCTGTCCCGACCGTATTGCTTAATCGGTTATCGAAAAAGCCGGATATAAACGGTTTGTTCGGGAACTCGGCAACGCCGTGGTACGAGCCTCCGTTAATCACCAGGTCTCTGGCATGCTCGTCCAAATCCTGTTCGCGGAAGCCGCTCCCAAAAAAACGGTTATCGCCTTGACCGTCAGTCAAGTAGATTTGATAGCCAAGCGCCGCGGCATTTTGCAAATAGGGCTCCAAGCGGTTAGGATCGCTCTCTACATAAGCCTTCATTTGCTGCGCGATAGCGATCAGCTTCTTATCATTAAAGGGCTTCAGCTTCACATGGTAGTAGGTGTTCGCTAATAGAAAGCTCAGCATGCTGCTGACGAGGATAACCGCAATGGTCATGAGAAAGACACGGAAGTACAACGATCTCAACGTTCCTTCACCTCAATCTTGTAGCCGATCCCCCGCACCGTCTGAATCGTGAAGTCGTCCGCGTATTCGGCAAAGCGTTGGCGGAGCCGCTTAATATGGACATCGACTGTGCGCTCATCCCCTACGTAGTCCGCTCCCCATACGAGGTGAATCAGTTCATCGCGCGAGAACAGCCGTCCTGGATATTGCGCGAGCTGGGAGAGAAGCTCGAATTCCTTCATCGGGAGAAAGAGGATGGATTGGCCGTCGGAAACCTCAACATTTCTTCGGTCAATCACGATTCGGTTCATCCGAATGATGTCATTGGAGGTGCGATTATAGCGGCGAAAAAGGGCTTTGACCCGGAATACGAGCTCTTCGGGCTCAAAGGGCTTCGTCACATAATCGTCGGTGCCGCGCAGATAACCCTGTTCTTTGTCCAGCAGCTGATCCTTTGCAGTGAGCATAATGATCGGAATATCGTAATTTTTCCTGATATGCTCACACAGGTCGAGACCATCCATTCGAGGCATCATAACATCAATAACGGCTAGGTCAATAGGGGTCTCTTTCATCAGCTTGACCGCGTCCAATCCATCCTTCGCTTCGTGCAATTGATAGCCTTCTTTGCTCATGAAATACCGCAGGAGCGTCCTTATATTTGCATCATCGTCAACAAGAAGCAACTGCTTCATCATTATTCCCTCATACCCTTCATTTTAAGTGCTAGAGAGCACCAGCTGTTTTTCGTTCAAGTCGTTCTCTTACTCAAGGTACCGCTCATGCTTTTCAGGATTATAGCATTTTTAATGGCATGAGGAATACGCTGCTTCCATCCTGAAGCAATGATTAGGGATGTTGGTGAAGCGTATCGAAGGAAAGCAGTTTTTTTGCGGAAATGTTCACAGACTGTTCACTTATGCGGAGGCTGCCGCGATCGTTATAATGACAAAGGTAAAGAGAAAGGATGAAGGAAATGCCAACAACGAAGAAAGAAAACTTTTATTTTGGTTTGATGATGTGTTTGGGGATGGTCATCTGCATGACCGTTTACAATTTATTCACAAACGATTTAATCGGTAAAATATCGCTGAAAGGAATACTTATCCAGCTGCTTCTAGGGTTTGCCGTTGCGTTCTTATTAGAACTATTTATTGTCGGTCCAATTGCCAAGAAGCTGGCTTTTTCGCTACCTTATGACAAGTCGAAGAAGCTGCTCGTGGTTCTATCCCTTTCCTTTTTCATGGTGATCGGAATGGTTCTCTGCATGTCTGTCTATGGACTACTGAATGCATATCTTTCCAACAGTTTGGTTGGACAATCCTTGTTTGAGAGCTATGTATCGATCGTTTTTAAAAATGTGGTTTTCGCTTTCCCTCTGCAGCTCATCGTCATAGGGCCGCTTGTCCGGTATGTATTTAGTAAGTTTATGAAAGCTAAAGCAATGGCAAATCCTTTAAGCTTGAATGTATAAGATGACAGGATCGTTAGAACAAAAAATAAATCTCTCGTTTTCATCACACGAAGAAAACCCCGACCTCACGCGGTCGGGATTTTTGGGATTTGACGCCATGTAGCGGTTTTTATCATTATTGACCTGCAAGTAAATACGGGCATGGTCTTTTCCTAGCGAAGGTGTACGCAGAAAACGTCGTGTAAATGTTCTATCGGTGCTCATAACGCGGTGAAAATTCCAACGTTTTGTTCTATTAGAAGCATGATTTTGTATATGACGCGCGAAATCATCGCTATGTTATGATAGCCGTGGCGCCATAAGCAAAATAAAATGTAAGCGCTTCACTTCTCCCGGCCGGAGAGCAATGCCGTTTTTTCCATTCGTGTCACACCATTTCAAAGGAGGCGAATGATAATGGTAAAAAGCAGGTTGTGTAAAATACTCGCCGTAGGCGCGCTGCTGGCCTCATTGCTGCCGGCAGGCGTCGGAAATGCAGCTGCAGCGTTAACGGAGGTTCCGTATGCGATTGATTCGAGCAATCAGGCAGGGTGGTGGACACCTCTGGAGACGTACGGCACCGGCCTTGAATATGCCTATATGGCATACAATGCGCCTGGCAGCACGGAGGGTACCCATAAAGTGTATATTGCCAGGCGCGACGGTACCGGAGCGTGGTCGAATATTCCCGTCATGAATGGCAGCGCAGTGGCCGAATACAACGACGATGTTGGCCATAACCAGCCTTCGATCGCACGGGACGGCAGCGGCAGGTTTCATGTGTTCGCTTCCATGCACAACGACGGCTGGCGCTACTTCCGCTCGGACACGGTAGGCGGAGCACCGCAGAATCACTCAGCCGATATGCCCACCGCAGCATCGTTCAAGGGGACTTATCCGGTGCTGGCCACAGCCCCGAATGGCGATGTATACTTATTGATCCGATCAGGAGATGACTCGGCAGGCTACCGCTCAGGCAGGCTGTTCCGTTGGAACAACGCAGCATCGACTTGGAGCCAGGCAGCGGTTGTCGGTACGCATGCAGGCCGGTCATTTTATCCGGATGATCTCGTGTTTGATGCGAACGGCGATCTGCATATCTTGTTCGAGTGGTCGGCCTTCGTATCGAGCGGGCTGCGCCATGAATTGTCTTATATTAAATATAGGCCTTCCAACGGCTCCTTCTACAAAGCGGACGGCAGCATGGTTTCCGTTCCCGTCTCTCTTGGCACAGCGGATATCGTGCAGCCGCTTGCTCCTTCGGAGGCTTACGTACAGAACGGAGGGGACCCCGGCGGACCAGGCGTCCAAAGCGCAAAGCTTGCCGTCGATTCGGCGGGCAGCCCGAAGATCGTCTACCGGTACCGGGAAGAGGGCAGTACCAACTTCTCGATCAAATATGCTTCATTCGTTTCCGGCAGCTGGAGCCTGCAGACAGTCTACGACCTTACGCAGACGAGGGCAGCAATCGATATTACGTGGTCGGGTTCAGCACCTCGCGTATACTATACGAAGTATAGCGGCACGGACCGGGCCTATATGGCCGTCCCTTCGGGCAGCACGGGCTGGAGCCTTGCATCCATAGCCTCGGGCAAACCCATTGAGCGGCTTAGCGTAGAGCGGAACGCGAATGGAACCGACATTTTATATTTGGTTGACGTGGTCAATAGGAAGCTGTATTACGGCAGGAATTGATTAGCGGATCGAATAATCGGCCGGGCGTTCTGAGCGCCCGGCTTAGGCTAAACGGCATTGTCGTTTTTTTACCGCCTATATGAGGAAAGAACCCGACCGTGCGAGGTCGGGTTTTTGATTTATTTTCATCATAATTCTGTTAGAATAGGTGATAAATGGGGCGATGGTTCATATACTTACGATTGCTGAGCGGGAAGGGATGAACGGCGATGGACAGAATAGCCAAAATAACGACAGGCGCGATCTTTATTCTAGTAGTGGGTGTAATGCTCTACCTGACCTTACAGGATACGAGCAGAATAAACGCAAACGACTTTCAAATGGAGCTATCGGAGCTGCGCAGCGGGGAGCAAATAAAAGTTGATTTTGCAGAGAAGCCAACGGTCTTATCCGTATTCACGTCATGGTGTCCCTATTGCAATGAGGATGCACTCAAAATGGTTGATTTGCATGAGAAATACAAGGATCGGATTAATCTATACGGCATTAACGTTACGAACCGTGATGAACGATCAGAGGTGGAGAGCTACGTGGAGGAGCATGGCATTGAATATCCCGTCCTCCTTGATGAAGATGGAGCTGTATACGAGTATTATGGCGCAGAAGGATTTCCGTCGCTTTATTTCATAAATACCGATGGCATCGTAGTGGATTCCATCATCGGTTCTGTGGATCAAGACGTGATCGATGCGTCATTTGCGAGTCTTCTCTCGGAATAACTTAAAGAATAGCAGCGATGCGGTGACGTATAATAGTCCAGTAATGCTGAACGTAATCGCATATCCCCAGTAGTAGCCGTGGGCAGCGATGAGATGAGCGTGCACCGGTCCCATGGTAGCCCATCCAAGCATGAAGGCAGTCTGCATGCAGGAGTTAGCAAGGCTGCGCTTCGGGGCAGAGACCCGGTCGATCAGAATAGCGGATTGCAGCGGATTAGCCGCATTCATCAGCGCTTGGCGGAAGAGAAAGCTAATCGATGCGACGATCAGCAGATTCGTAAAGCCTGTAAGCAGCAGAAACGGCAGCGAAAGCGTTTGGAAAATAACGATCGCTTTTACTTGTCCAACCCGATTAGCGAGCGTGGGGCCAATGAGCATGGAGATGATGGTCATTACCTGACCTAGCGAAAGCAAGAGACTCATGGCGCTAAGGGAGACCGAGAATCGGTTGGTGAAATATAAATTCAAGTAAGGCACCACAAGTCCCGATCCAATCCCAATCAAGAGCTGTATGCCGGCAAATTTGGCAATAAACTTCAGATCACCATGAGATTGGGCGGTATTTTTTGCCGGCTGCTGATGATGCTCGGGCGGCTTGGCGGCTTGAAGCTTGGGAGGTGCTGATTCCAGAATAGCTTGCAAAGGCAGAAACGCCGCAATGGTTGCAAAGCTGCCAACAAGCAAAACGAGTTTAAAGGACAGCAGCTTGTCTAGTCCTGCGGATTGCATCACATCGGCAATAATGCCACCGCCTAGGCTGCCCGCCACCTGGGAGGCGAGAACAAACGCGGAATAGAAGCTGAATATGCGCAGCCGGTCTGCTTTTGCTACATTTTCGGCAAGAAAGGGAATGGCGAGCACCTGAAAAATAGCGGCAAATAAGCCAGTTAGAACGGCCATTGCAAGCAGGCTGCTCTCTGACTCCAATAAAGTGCGGCCCGCCAATACGATGCCGCTGCATAATGCGCCGATAACGAGCAGCCGCTTGCGGCTGGCACGATCCCCGAAAAACCCGATCGGGATAAAGCATAGCGCTGTCGCGAGTGATTGCACGCTGACGATTGTCCCGGTCATGGCATCGGGATAACCGAGCTCATGTATGTATAAATTGTAAAGGACGGAGAACATTCCCGTCCCGATTTGGTAGAGCATGTTAGCCAGAAAGAACAGCCGGATGTTTCGCGGCCAGCTTTGCCACTCTGCGGCGGTAGAATGAACGAATTTCATGTAAGGGCCTCCTGATGATGTACAAAGCAACTCTACTATTCCGGCCTCCGCAAATCAATTGAAATTAATTCCATGTGAAATAGATAGCCAGGTCCTGCATAAAGAAAAGCCCGGCAGGATCATAATTCCCACTCCCTTACAATCATGATATGCTAGAGGTACGATTCGAAAAATGAGGTGAACGTTTTCCATGCAAACTTTTGTTGTGCTTGGCAGTATTTTTATGGTGCTCGCGGTTGCGATTGGCGCCTTTGGCGCTCATGCACTGAAGAGCAAATTAACGCCGGATAAGCTGAAGGTATACGAGGTGGGCGTGCAATACCATATCGCACATGCGCTGGGCTTGATTCTGGTCGGTATGCTTGTAAGCCATTATCCGGACGCTCGGATTATCGTTACGGGCGGCTGGTTTTTGGCAGCCGGCATTATTTTGTTCTCAGGTAGCCTATACGCGCTAAGCGTTGCCAAAGCCCGGTTTCTTGGTCCTATTACACCGCTAGGCGGTCTTTCCTTTATGATTGGATGGGTGCTCATTGCTGTGGGCGTGCTATAGGGCAAACACTCGCACGCAAGCGGGAATCGCTCGAGCAGGAGCAAACGTATGGCTGCGTTTCAACTCCGTTTCCTAAATCCATGACCGTACGAGGTTGTGGATTTTGCTTTTCCGTAACCTATAAATGCATTTCCCGTATGTAGAAGATGAAGATGGTTCTGAAGAGGCGCTAAGGGATACGAGCTCCCGTCGATAACGACGAGTGGAGAACCTTCTCCTCCTATGATCCTATCGTTAGATTAATAATAGAAGCTGAGGTCATACACCTTATGAATAAGGAATTAACGGTTCAGGCCAATACCAGCTATCGGATGGCTGAGCAGAAGGCCGCGCAATACTTCGCCTCTCTTTACGAGCAGGCTAAGGCAAGAAAGTACGTACCCGCCTTAACAGAAGACATCCGGCTGTGGAAACGAAGTCATATTCGAAGTCTTGCTTGGCTTTCGTTCTTGCCAGGCGGAAAGAAGAATGCCGACCAAGCGAATTATAATCGTTACATGCTATGGCTGAAACATACAGGCAAGTTAGATGATTACTTGGACAGAAGCATATCCTACATCTATATGAGGGATCTTGGCAAAGCAATAAATTCCCCCGATACGAAAGCAAGAATACAACGAGTCGTTGCCGACATCAAACATCGCCTGGTTCCCCCCGCCGCCGCAAAGGGGGAAGAAAAGCCGGATTTCATAAGCTTGGCTGGACTGTACAGGTGGGCTCAGCAGGAGGGCATCGAAACGGCCGCTATCTGGGTGATCGATAAGCTTAAGGCGGTATCGACCAACATTCCTGAGGAATTGAATGCCGAGCATGCCCAGCGCAAGCTCATTAAAATTATTATTGGCGTAGTGCTCCATGCGTTCGAGGAGCTTGGCGATGAACGGTCTCCTGTGGAACGTGCCAGGAAACTGGATGAAGCGATGAGATTAGGCTATTCCTACGGTCTGACGTATCCGTTCATAGACGATCTGCTGGATTCGCAGGCGTTAACCGACAAGGAAAAAGCCCAATATTCCGATATGATACGCAGCGCGCTTCTGACGGGGTCGGTACCTGAGCTGGGCGAGTGGGCTGCAACCAACAAAGCCATGCTGCAGTACATCCATGCGGAACTGCGGGAAGCCTTTGAGTATATTAAGCAGCATCAGCAACCGGAGACGCAGCAGCTATTTTTCGATCAGACCTATGTTTTTTTCCACTCACAGGAGCTGGATCGCGCCAAGGCGTTATCCAACGCGTCCTATACGAACGATGAGCTTTATATTCCGATTATATTAAAGTCCTCTTCTTCCCGTTTGATCGCCCGTTCCGTCATTCAAGCTCCCGAGGATGAGGGCTTTGAGAACCGAACCTTCTATTACGGCATCTACAACCAGCTTGCTGATGATTTCGCGGATATGTTCGACGACATGCAAGACGGCGCGGTGACTCCTTATACGTATTATTTAACCTATCGCGATCAGCGCGAGGATCTCATTAATCCCTATGAGTTATACTGGACGGTCATTGCCCATCTCATTCATAACGTGTACCAATCCGATCCGAGCACCCGCGAGGTGATTCTGGATCGTGCCATCAATGGGCTGAGACGGTTTAAAATAAAGCATGGCACGGAAAAGTACGACAGCATAATGAACATATTTGCCAGTGGAGACCCGGCATTTCACCGTCTTATTCAAAAACTGGTTAAGAAAGCGGTAGACGTAGATTTCTTCGATAAGCTGCTACGGGACGAACTGGTTACCACGCTCAAAAGCGACCGCGAGGAGAAGGAAGCTTTTTTCGAGACGATCAAAGCGGCTCGCGAGCAGATTAACAGCAATCTGCTAATTACTAAGCAGGGCAGCACGCCGCCCATGAATGAAACGCTAATCGAAGCGGCGAATTACAGTCTCGGAGGGGATGGCAAACGTCTGCGTCCTATCTTGTCATGGGTCATGGGCGTGCAAGAATATGGCTTGCAAGCACAGTCATTAATGCCTTTGCTGCGGTCATTGGAATACATGCATACGGCATCGCTCATATTCGATGATCTTCCGTCTCAGGATGATGCGTCTACCCGCAGGGGGCGCCCCACGCTGCATCAGATGCACGATAGCGCGACAGCAGAATTAACCGGCCTGGTGCTCATTCAGAAGGCGATTCAGGAGCAATCGTCATTAGAGGCGTTTGATGCCAAAGCCGTGATCGCCTTGATGCGATACTCCGCACAGAAGGCGGAGGATCTATGCATGGGGCAGGCAATGGATTTGAGCTCCAAAGGAAAAGCGCTTACCTTGGAGCAATTGAATACGATTTGTTTCTACAAAACCGCCATTGGTTTCGAGGCTGCGCTCGTCATGCCCGCGATTCTTGCCCAAGTGAACGAGCGGGAAATCGCTGTGCTGAAAACATACGCTTACCACGCAGGCATTGCCTTTCAAATTAAGGACGATTTGCTTGATTTGGAAGGAGATGCGCAGCTGCTTGGCAAGCCGGTCGGCCAGGATGTTGAGAATAATACGTCAAGCTTCGTTACGGTCCTCGGGCAAGAGGGCGCACAAAAAGCGATGTGGGAGCACTATTGCTCTGCAATTGGCGCATTGAAGGGCATGCCGCGCCGTACCTCTTTTTTGGAGCATTTATTGAATTATATCGTTCACCGGGACCATTAGATTTTTTAGAGCAACGGGGGCACTGAAGCCACTAACGCGAGCAATAGAGCTGCTATGGCTAGTAAATAAAGACAAATACAGCGCGTTTCCTTAGGGAGCGCGCTGTATTTGCATTCGGCTGGCGCCATGGGCATATCGATTCTTTACGATGGGGGAAACGAGTTATGCGGCATTTATAGGACCAGCCTGTACGGATCGTAAGGTTGACGCAGCAAAGAACCGTCCAAGAGAGGAGGGTTCTTCATGTCGGATTAGATGATGGAGCGGAACTTCTTTCAGGGTGAATCGGGATGCGGTTATGAAGGAAAGGACGGAAGTACGCAGGGGTTTGGTGCTAAGGGGGAGCAGTGGTCAAAGCGCCAAAGCTTCCTTTGTAATCTTTTGGATATCGACGGGGCAATTAGAGCTTTCCTTCACGATGTCGGGTAAAATATGCTTTAAAAAGTAATCCACGCAATGCAGCTTGATTTTTTTGATTTTGACAAGCGCTTCGCGGTACATAATGACAAATTCCTTCTCGGTGTTGCCTCTTTGCAATTCGGTCAGCGCCTCGTACACTTGATCTAATTTGTCAGCGACTTCGAGAATGAGTCCTTCGACGGAATCGTCCTTGCCCTCGCGCAGCTGTCTGCGAAAGATAGGCTTAAGCTCCTCAGGGATATTCTCTTCAATAAAGAGAGCAATCATTCCTTCTTCTACCTGCTGAAGCATGCCGCGCAGCTCCATTGAATAATGCTTGACGGGCGTTTTGATATCGCCAATAAAGATTTCGCCATAGTCATGGCTGCTCGTAATTTCATAAAGCTTCTTCCAGTCGATGGTGACGCCGTTGCTTTCCTCGATATCTGCCAATGTTTTGGCGTATTGCACAACCTTCCAGGAGTGAGCGGATACGCTATGCTCTTCAAATTTGAATTTACCAGGGCAGCGGATAATGCGTTCGAGATCGTTAAGGGATTGAAAGTACGTATGAATTCCCATGCAAGCAAATCCTCTCTATAGTCCAAGTATAAAGCAGTGTGTTACAGCTAGTATAATGATGTTTTGTTAATGGACGATTAATCAATTTGATGGTAAGTGTAAATATGCGAAGAATGGAATTATTAATCCACCATCGCAGTTGAAAGAGTTATCAATAATTGAACTACCTACTATAAAATAATAATTGAATAATTAGCTTATGCGGATATCAAAATAATTAATTCCGACTAATCTGATGCGAAATAAGTAAAAACCATTGACAGCAGGTGGAACAACGTTTTATGATGGGTGCATGGAATGAATTACGAGTCATTTCGTCGGATAATTAAAGAGCACAATAATCCACTGGACAACCAGAGATTCGATGCAGGAGCAAGCACACCTGCCACGAATCTCTTTTTTTATCCACATATTCCGTAACAGGGAGGGGCGGCGTCATTTGCAGAGGTTGCAATAACGTTCTAACAGATACATAAGAGCGTATGCGGGCTTGTTGAAAAAGGGCTTGCAAAGGAAGTACAGGTCTTTTTCTTCAATAATAATTCCAACTATTCTGATAGGTAGAGGTGTATAAAGATGAGAAAAGCAATAAAATCACAGCGATGGATCGCTTTGCTGCTTGCCGCTGTATTGGCATTGCCGGTCTTCGGAGCAAGCAGCGCGGTTGCTGCCCCTGAATCGGCAGGAAGCAGCGCCAAGCTGGACTATTTTGGCTCACGCTATGAAGCGCTTGCGGGCAAAGACCATGTATTCGAAACACTCACGTATTATGAGCTGGACTATTTGCTAAGAAATGCTACGGATGGCACGGCACCAGCGCCGGATGATAACTATATCCTTCTATTCGGCGGGTCATGGCAGCCGGAGACGCAAGCCGCTATCGGTTATATCAATGATGTAGCTAAGGAATACGGCGTAACGTCGATCAAAAATTTTGATACGAAGCTGGACGGTCCTGAGGGTTGGTTGGACATTACTAAAACGAACCCGCAATTAACGTATGAAGTTAGCCCGGGTGGAACTTTGACGGAACCGACCAAAGCGGCTACCGCTACCCAATTAAATACGGACTTTACTAGACGTTACGTGGATTTGGGAGCTCGTTACTTGACCAACCTTAACGATGTTACTGCCGGCAATTCAGGCAAGCTGTCCTTTACTTATTCGGGCGAAGGTTCTCCGGGGGTACAGGAAGTAAACGTTGTGGATTCCCCGTTCTTGTTTATCTACAACAAGAACAACAAGGATGCTGAAGGTAATCCGACTCCTATCATTGCCTCCCTTGAGGGCATAAGCAGCGCAGGAAGCTTGACTGCACTGCAGAACGGCAGCGGAGCAGAATCATACAAAACGGCACTTCGGGGCGTGTTTGATAAAATCTCCCCAGCAGGCACGAAAAATGCGAAATACAAAGTGCTTACGAACCAAGGCTATATTTCCGGTTCGTATAATGAGTTTAGATCAGCCGCATCTGGTGGCCAGGAAACGCCTGTTATTTTCACCAATGAGGATCCCAAGATTGTTCTGGACTCGGTTACGCTTGATGAGCTGAAATATACGCTTTCTTCGGAAGGTACGTATGTGCTGCTCGTTGGCTGCGCTTGGTGCGGAGATACACAAGGTATCGTTAAATACGTAAACCAAGTGGCAAATGAATATGGCGTTGAAAAAGTATATAACTTCGATGCGAAGCTAGATGGCGGTATTGGCAGTGCTCCTTCGTATGCGACGAATCCCCGCCCAACCTGGGGCGATGGCAGTGGTGGTAATTTCCTGCACACAAGGGATAATTTTCTATCAATTACGCCTATTTACACGAATCTAATCAATTCTTTCCTTACCAATATTACTTCTGAGAATACGAAAGCCGGCACCAATATTTCTTACTTTGCAAACGACGCAGCCAAAGCAAACAATACGCCAACCAAAGCGAGCAGAATACAAGCTCCATATGTATTGGTGTACAACAAGGACAATAAAGACGCGAACGGCAACCCAGCCCCTATCCTAGGGCATGTTGAGATTATGGGATATTGGCGTGCTACTCACAGTAACGCAGCTACAAAGAGCTTGAAGGTTAACAGTCTTCGAACTCTGTTTTCCAGAACAGAATTGAAACCGAGCGGCTTAACTGCCGTGCCTCCTACGACTGCTGGCGGTGAGGATGCGAAAGTTGAAGGGATTGCTAAAATAACGACGGTTGGCGGAAACCAAGTGGTTTCGACCAAATCGCTAGAGTACAGATTGAAAGTGGCAGAAGGACAGCAACCAAATGAGTACATTCCAGTACCATTCCAAGCATCACAAGAAACACCTTTGCTGGGTACTTCAATCAACGGTTTAAAAGCTGGCGTATATGAGTTCCGCTATGCTTCCAAACCAGGTTATGACTCAGAAAATAGCAGCTACACGACCGTGGCACCAACTTATTATGCTGCAGGGCCGACAGTAGAGATCGTCGTTCCGGATTTCCAAGCGGCTCCAACCGATCTAGCTAACTTGGCGCCTGAAACAGCTTCTGGTCAAGGTAAAATCGTAAGGATTGTGAACGGTGAGGTAGTCGCTCTTCCAGCTGGTCTTGAATATAAGCTGAAAGGCGATCCGGACACGTCATACGAGCCTGTGACAGGCGATTCAATTAGCGTTGAGCCGGGCCATGAATATGTTGTACGGTTTGCTGCCAAAACAGATAACGGAAACGCGGTTGCCCCAAGCGCATTCGTTACTGTGTATGCTCGCGGCTACAAGGAGCTTGGACCTCCATCAGCATTGAATGCGGTACATCCGTCCACGCTTGCCAATGACGATGGACAAATTGAAGGCCTGACAGCAGGTCTTGAGTACAAGTCCGAGTACACATTGGAATACAAAAAAGGAAACGGCACGGACGAAGTGTACGTAACGGTTCCTGAAACGGCAATTAGCGCAGGCAAGCTTACAGGCTTGACGCCTGACCTATACACGGTTCGTTATGCAACCTACGAAGACTATAGCGCAAGTCCGGCTGTAGAGCTTCGCATTAAAGCAAATGTAGCTGCGCCACAAGGGCTTGCAGGCGTAGCGCCAACCAGCACTTTGCAAAACAATGGTAAAATTACAGGCGCAAATGCGGAGTTGGAGTATCGTTCAAGCAACCAATCGAGCTATCTGCCTGTGACAGGCGCTGAGATTACCGGCTTGCTGACAGGCAGCTACGAGGTGAGGTACAAAGAAACGGCGAGCACGCTGCCTAGCGCAACGGCAACGGTTGTTGTTCCTGTATATGTTGCACCTCCAACAGGCGGAAGCGGCACTGGCGGCGGCGGAGCAACGACGCCAAGCAACATTACGCAATCCGGTAATACGGTCGTCGCTACAATTGCTTCCAAAGTGGATGAAGCTTCCGGTACAGCTGTTGCAGTAGTACCTGCAGCTACCGTGACGGGTTTGCTGGATAAAGCGAAACAAGCGGAAGGCGAAGGCAAGAAAGCCGTCCTAGAAATTAAAGTGGAAGATTCACAGCAGCAGAACGACATTCAAGTGACCATTCCGAGAAGCGCGTTCAATGGACTTGTATCGGGAGCAAACGCAGAATTGAAAGTTACGGTTGGCATCGGCTCAATTTCGTTTGATGCGAGCACGTTGAAATTGATCAGCGCGAACAGCGATTCAGGCGACATCAGCTTCATTATTTCGAAATCCGAGCTTGCGGAAGAAAATAAAGAGGTGCTTGGAGACCGTCCGGTATATGACTTGAACGTATTTGCAGGACAAACGATCGTGACTGCCTTTGGCGGCTCGAAAGTATTCGTTTCGTTGCCATACACACTAAAAGCCGGCGAAGATCCAAATGCCGTAATCGTCTACTACGTAACGGATGAAGGCGAGCTGCAAGTGATTAGAGGTCAATACAACAAAACGAACGCCGCGGTTGAATATGCAACGGAGCATTTCTCCCAATATATTATTGGATACAACAAAATCGACTTCTCCGATGTTTCTGCGTCGGCATGGTTCGCTCCGGCGATTAACTTCTTGGCAGCACGCGATATTACAAGCGGAACGGACGATACTCACTTCAGTCCAAAAGCAACGGTAACCCGCGGTCAATTTATCGTGCTGCTATTGAAAGCTTACGGCATTGAGCCGGAGGCTGAAGGTGCAAGCAACTTCACCGATGCTGGCAACACGTACTACACGGGTTATCTAGCAGCCGCGAAACGGCTAAGTATCGCAAACGGCTTTGAAGGAAACCGATTCGCGCCAGATCAAACGATTTCCCGCCAGGAACTATTCACGCTTCTGTACAGAGCATTGAGCGAGCTTGGAGAGCTGCCTGCCGCACAAGCTGGATCGACTCCAGTATCGAGTTTTACGGATGCGGAGAAGGTTCCAAGTTATGCGGATGAGGCATTCAAAGCGCTTGTTGAAGCGGGCATTATCTCGGGCACGAACGGAAAGCTGCTTCCAGGCAATGCGTCCAGCAGAGCGGAAGTCGCACAGGTTCTATACAATCTGTTATCCCGTTAAGAACCGCAGGATCATGTTGATATTGGAATGGGAAGGGCAGCCTAAGGCTGTCCTTTCTTTCCTTAATGGCTGAACAAAGCGAGCATCCTTCGGTCATTATCGTTTAATCCGATTAAATCTATAGGAAATAAGAATAAAATCATTGACAGACGCATTTCGTACTCATACAATAAGATTACAGATTCAACTGAATAGCGAGACAATGGCCTAGAGCCAGCTGATCTACTGGACCACCAGAGATACAATCGGAGTGCGAATGAGCACACGTTTTGTGTCTTTTTTTTATGTGAAATTTGCATGTCGGATCCATATAAAGAAATGGAAGATCATCAAACGTGAAGGGATGTTATGAATCAATGAAAAAGCTGACTGTATTTATTATAATCGCAGCCGTAGCCTTGTTATCCTTAACCTATGCCGTCGTGTCTGCCAATAAGAAGGGTGACTCAGGCAGCGGGAACGCTGTGGAGGCTCCAGCAGCGAAGACGGAAGAAAAACCGCGGTTAGAACCGGTCAAAACAGACGAAGTACAAACAACGGCAACGACAGTAGAGGTTGCGGCAGAAGTAAAAGCGGCTGAGCCGCCAGTCGTTAAAGAGGTAAAACCAGCAGCAGAGTCAGCAGACGTTGAAGAAGTAAATCAAGCAGTAGAGCCAGCGGTCGTTGATGAAGTAAAGCCGGCAACAACTGTCAAAGCATCTGAAGTGAAAACAGTAGAAAAATCCTCGGCAACGGAAAAGGCCGTATCGAGCAGCACGGCAAGCAAGAAGGAAGCGACGACAGAGCAGGCAGTAAGCGCGCCTGTGAACAAGGCGGCTGCTTCGTCTGACAAAGAGTCTGCTCCGATTGTTAAAACGACGCCAAAGCAGGAGACAAAGGCTGTCGAGAAGGAAAAAGAGCAGCCTGCGGCGCCAGCTCCAGCCGTGCAAGAAGAGACAAAAAAATCGATTACCGTTATCAAGAAGCAAGAAACCAAAGTGGTTATACCGGCAGTTGAGGCGACTTCATCCTCAACGTCGTCAGAATCCTCGTCGAATGAGGAATTCTGCGAAGAGGGCTGTTAATCTTCAGCTCGTTAACAAACTCAAGGATGGGGCAGTGCATGCGCTGCCCTATTTTTATTCTTTCGCTACAAACAATGGAGAATAGTTGCGCCCATAGGATAGGCGTTCCCTACCGCTAAAGGAGAAAATGACATGAAAAAGAACGTGATTATAGGGGGTATAGCCCTACTGCTATTCGTAATTGCAGCCTATGCAACCAATCAATACAGCTTTAGCGGCGCGGAAACGAGCGAGCTTCCGCAGCCTACCGCAGCCATAACGGCTGACGCAGTGAGCGAAAGTGCTGCGCCTGCCGAGAGCATTGCTCCGGTTGAAACCGTTTCGCTAGAGGATTCGATTGATTTTACATTGACTGATCTCGATGGAAACGAAGTGAATTTGAAGGACCTAAGAGGCAAGAGTGTTTACTTGAACTTCTGGGCTACATGGTGCAAGTGGTGCAAGAAAGAGCTTCCTGATATCAACAAGGTAAATGGTTTGTACAAAGATAAAGACCTGGTAGTGCTTGCCGTAAGCGTGGGCGAGAGTCAAAAACAGGTGAGCGGTTTTATGCAAGAGCATGGCTATGATCTGACAACCCTCGTAGACCCGGATAAAAAAGTGGCACAGGAGTATGGCGTCACCGCTCTTCCGGTATCAATCTTCATTGATAAGAATGGCAAAATCGCACATCGAAAGCTCGGTACCATGTACGAGGAAGAACTGAAGAAGGTCATTGACGGGCTGCTCATAAGCAGCTAGCTCGCTGCCGCAGGGATATGTATCCTTGCGGCTTTTTTATCGTTTAGGAAATGGTGCAAAGCCGGTAGCTGTGAGCAAGCATGTGTGCATGTGGAGCCAAATTAGCGTAGGGGAGAGCATTGAAGGGTAGCTGTAAGCACCTATATGTTCTAACAGCAGCCAAGTAACCTTATTGAGTGACTTGTTAGCACACATGTGTTCTTATGGTGCCAGATTGATGTAGGGGTGAGATTGAAGGGGAGCTGTAAGCACCTATATGTTCTAACAGCAGCCAAGTAACCTTATTGAGTGACTTGTTAGCACACATGTGTTCTTATGGTGCCAGATTGGTGTAGCAGTGAGCATTAAAGGGGGCTGTAAGCACCTATATGTTCTCACAACAGCCAAGTAACTTTATTGAGTGATCTGTAAGCACACATGTGTTCTTATGGTGCCAGATTGGTGTAGCAGTGAGCATTAAAGGGGGCTGTAAGCACCTATATGATCTGTAAAGTGTTACTAAGTGTTTCTAAGTATTACATCTGCAGAAACAGAATTTGGTCATTCATTGCATTTGCTCGCGTCATCCTCAAAACAGGCTTATGGCTCATAGATATGAAAGAGTAGGTTCCGCAGCTTTTTCCCAATAAGCCGATAATCCGCTGCAAATGCAGCGAATAGGTGATAAAGGCTTGTGTTTACAAGGATTTTCAGTTATTTTGTCGAATGTTAGACAGATCAGAAGTGGGGAGGAACCGTCGTGGATACAAAGCAATGGATGTCTATACTGTTATGCTTCGCGACGGCAATCATGCTGTTTGTGTCCTTTCTATCCTACCGGAAACGACATCTGCAGGTGGCCAGAACGATGATTTACATGATGATAACGGCCTCCTGCTATTCGCTCGGCTACGCGTTCGAGATTGTAAGTGAAAGCTTGAGCGGCGTAAAGCTGTCGCTTCAGATTGAATATTTGGGTATTCCCTTTGTTTCTGCATTTTGGCTTCTGCTCGTTATCCAGTTTACCGGGCTCGCTGCCCGTTATCGGAAGTGGCTAACGTTTCTCGTATTTCTCGTCCCCACCGTAACGTTTCTCCTGCATCTCACGAACGAGTGGCATCATCTGGTTTATTTAGAGTATATCCCGAGCACAAACCATTCGATACCTCTGTTTACGACAATAAAAGGTCCTTGGTATGCCGTACACGCCATCTATAATTACACGATATTGCTGCTTGGCATTTTGCTGTTTATTCCGATGTACATGCGGGCACTGCCTATCGTACGCAAGCAAATCGTCGCCCTTATTCTAGGAGCGGCTGCCCCGATGCTCTTAAATATTGTGTATATGTTCGGACAAATTATCGACTTTACGCCGTTTGGCTTCGCGGTATCGGGCGTTGTCTATGCTTGGGGTATTTTCCGCTTTAGACTGCTCCGCCTCACTCCGCTTGCCTACGCCAAAATGTTCGATACGATACGCGATGGCGTCATCCTGTTGGATTATGAGGATCAAATCGTGAACCACAACCATGCTGCCGAAGAGGTATTCCCCGAGCTGGGTTTAGCGAAGCTTCTGCCGGTGCTTAGCGCGGATGTGCTGTCGGCTTGCCCTGAACTGCTTACTCGCATCGTGTCAAGGGAATACCGGGATGACCGGTTTTCGCTCCAACGTTCACTGAACGGCCAGCAGCGGCATTATATATGCAGCTTGACTTATATTTACGATACCGGAGCAGGTCCAATCGGTAAAATGGTTATGTTTAACGATATCACGGAGCTGAAGGAAAATGAGGAAAGACTGCATGAGAAGTCGGAGCATCTATCCCGGCTAAACACCTTCAAAGACAAGTTGTTCACTGTAATGGCTCATGATATTCGCGATCCCATTGCGCTGATTGTCAGCCTCACGGAGCTTCTCGTTGAAGAACCGACAGATAGTGACATTGCAAGTGCTGAAGTATTTCAGGAAATAAGGCGGCAAGTGCGAGACACGTTCCTGTTAGTCGACAACCTGCTCGATTGGTATCGCAGCCAGAACGGAGAGGTGGCGTTTCGACCGGTAGCTTGGAATTTGCAGCAGGTGGTCAGGCAAGCTCTATCAATAGCCGGAGCAAGGGCAGCGATGAAGAATATCCGCATTGCAGAACAAATCGATGAGCGGCTAACGGTGAATGCGGATAAAGAAATGCTCGATCTTATATTCCGAAATTTATTGTCGAATGCGATCAAGTATACGGATATCGGCGGTCGGATCGAGCTGAGCGCCTCCTTGGAAGGCGATTGGGTTACGGTGTCGGTAAGCGACAATGGAAGCGGAATTGATGAAGAAACGGCAGAGATGCTGCGCCACGATGAGATGTACTTCAAGGAGCCGGGTTTTGCTAGCCGGGAAGACAGCGGCAATATGAGGTTCGGCCTTGTACTGACCCGTGAGTTTCTTCGTATGCACGGCGGCAGCCTAAGCTTTAATAGCTTGCCTGGGCAAGGATCAACCTTTATATTTACGCTGCCAGGATCAATGGGCCGCGAGGTGCTGAATGAAAACGAGAGGTCGGCGGTGATAGCGAATGAAAGTCATATTGGTTGATGATGAGCCGGTCATGCACTTAATTATGCGGAAAATGTTAGCTAAATACGCGGAGCTGCAAGTATCGGGCACTTTTGCGGATACGCATGCCGCGGCCGCTTTCCTAAGCGATAACCCCGATGTGGAGCTAGCGTTCGTAGACATCTCCATGCCAGGCGGCAGCGGGCTGGCATTTGCAGCCAAGCTGGAGGAAACGGGGTGCAAAGCACAAATCGTGTTCGTGACATCCCATAAGGATTATGCCGTGGAAGCATTCGATCTGTCCGTGCTCGATTATTTGGTGAAGCCCGTTACGCAGGAGCGATTGGAGCGGACGGTTCGCCGAGCGCTTGAGAGCAGGAAAAGTACGCAAACGATAGATTCCACGGATTCCGCCAATCAAGCAAGTAGCCGGGTTAGCATAGCGACGTTAGGCGATTTCTTCGTGAGAAACGAAAAGGGACGCGTAAAGTGGATATCCAGCAAGAGCGCCGAGCTATTCGCCTACTTGCTTCTTAGCCGCGGCAAATGGATTTCGCGCTCTCGCTTGATTATGGATATATTCGCGGGAATGGCAAGCGCCAATGCCGAAAAATATTTAAATACGACGGTTTATCAGCTTCGCAAGTCATTGGAGCCCATTGGTCTTCGGGAGGCCATTCGATCAGAAAATGACGGTTATGCGCTCGAGTTAAGCGATGCGGTTATTGATTACGTGGAATTTGAGCGGCTGTTCGACAAGCTCGGAAGCATACGGGCTGACAATGTAGAGGAAGCGCTGGCTGTCGAAAGACTGTATACAGGAGACCTATTTGGCAGCAAAGCCTATGTGTGGGCGATATACGAAACGGATCGTTTAGCTGAACGGTATGCGCGCTTCGTTAAGCAATTGGCCGAGGCGCTTCTCGCCTTAGCAAACACGGCAGCCGCGGCGAAGCTGCTTTTAAAGCTAAATGCCCGCAATCCGATGGACGAGCCCGTCGTTGCGCTGCTTATGAGGAAGCACGCGCAGGTCGGCGACAAGAAAGCGTTAACCGCTCAATATACGGATTACGTCAAGCTTCTAAAGCGGGAGCTTGGCATTCGTCCGTCAATGGACTTGCTTCTCCTGTATGATTCACTCATTAGCGGTTTATCCGAGAGCATTACATAAAGGCTAAAGCTTAAGAGCATGCTCGAATGAAAGCGCTAATGACAACAGCTACTTGCGATCAGACGAGCTGTTCAAAATGTCGCAATTGATAAGCTCGGTCTTTTATGAGCGTACCGAGGTAGAGGGCATTTTTATTTTTGCGCTGGACGGAAGCTTATTTAGCGATTTACAAGAAAAGGAAAAAAATTGGCTGGAAGCCTGCCGATAGCAGTTGGATGGAGACGGCGAGGGCAAAGTAAAAAAAGCATGGCCGTTCATCATGAGCGGCCATGCTTCTGTTATGCAAGTTTGATCCGATCCATGACAATCCGTTCACGCTTCAAAAGCGTGAGTAAGCTGCAACTCCGTACAAATTCGCCTAATATCCTCTTCGAAGCTTTGGGGCGTAAAGGCTTCCGATAGGGAATTGCCCGTCAGCGATCCCGCAGCGTTTAGCAGATACCGCTCGTAACGCGCGAGAAACGTGTCGATGGTAGGGCAAGACACGCGGCTCGAGCGGGAGATGCCTTGAATGATTTTGATTCGGTAATAATCTTCCTTCGGCATTCGGGGAATTTCCCAAGCTCCTTCGTGGTTGAGAAATACAGGCCGAATCGGAACGGCCGAGAAGTCAAAGTATCGACCATTCCGATCAGGCTCCGAGTACGGGTCGATTAACAGCGATGCGTAACGGACATACAAACAATATTGCTGGTGAGAAGGATGAAGCTCTGGAAATGCATCGATATCATGACGTGCCAGGCTTTCCGGCCTAACCGGATAATTGTCGTCGACCATGAACCGAAGAAGGTTAACAGCCTTCAAGTTTAGCTTCCCTACCAGTAAAGAGATTTCCTTCCACAGCTCCAGCATCTCCCGTATGAGGACCGGAGTAATCGGGCCTTCCGGAAACAGCTTGTAAACAAACCTTGGAACGGCTGGTCGGCCGAATATGGCATCTAGGGAGAACTCGTTCATAAATAAAGGCGGATGCACGTACAGGGAGATGTTGCGCGTCTCGGCTTCGAGCGCCGTATCCAGCGCTTTCAGCGTAATGCCCGCCTCGCCGTAGAGTTGACAAAACATCTCTACGGATTCGGAAGAGCCTCCTGCCGCTCCGGCGTACACCTTGCGCTTCTTAGCAGTTGTCAGCACATGACTCGGCTCTCTGCCCTCTATCCAGCGGGTGTCTCCCAAGTAGGTGGAGAAACTAATTACCTCGGCGTTGCAGCCTTGTTCCCTTAGATAATTCCGAATAAGCGCGTTGGAACCAAACGTCGGGGAGAGGAGTGCCACGCAGCACAGGTTTTGCACAAGCTCAGTCCGTAGCTGCGCCAACACAGGCATGTATGCATCTGCCGTCACTGACAGAATGAGCGTATCCCACTGTCCTTCAATGCTCCTATAGTCATGGAACACTGCGTCTACGAAGCACTCGCCTTTAAGCACTTCCAGCCTCGAATGGCTCACCTCGACGGAAACGGCGCCAGCGCTCTGACGAAGCGCATTAAAGAATGGCTCGGAGCGGACGGACCTTCGTCCGGCTATGCCGACACGGCTGCTTCGCAATCGTTTAAGCAGCACGGCGAGCTGCACGGCAGCAGGGCCCGTTCCAGCAATAAGGACTTTGCGAAGCAGGTTCATTCCGCAGCCTCCCTTACCCAGGCGGGTGACAACGTTTTGCGATACAAAGCGACATCGAACACATGTCCCGGCCGAACCGCCGTTTCGGAGAGCTGCCATTTGTGCTCATCAACTGATTTCATAGGGTAATTGAAGAGTGCTTTCAAGCCATCTCCATAACGCATAGCCACAATGACATCGGGGCAGGCCACATCATATAGCCAATCGAGGAGCGCATATTTGACTGGTACGGTGGAGCTGAAAATAATGTGGCTAACCGTGCCGATATCAGGCAACCGCTCCAGTGGAAGGTTCTCCAGCCAGATAGGAAGTTCCGGTCCTAACCGGTCGATTACCTGCTTGCCTAATTCCACAGCTTCGCTATCAATGTCTATTCCCGTCACCTTCGCACCCGTGCGCTTCGCTATGAGCAGCGGCGTCATCGGGAACGAGCCTGAGCCGATTAGCAGCACCTTGGAATTTGCTGTCACAGTAAAGCTGCCGAACTCCTTCTCGATTGAAGCTTCGATATGGTGAAAGTACTCATGCATGCCATCGCCATCACGCAGCAGCTTGAGCGCGCGATACTTCTCCATAATGGCGACGCAATGAGCGGAGGTATCTCGCAACTGCTTAATAAGCGGATGGAACTCCTCGATGTCGCCTGCTTTTAGCTCAGACCATAACCGTTGATTTTTCTCGTCGGTTATAAAGGCGGCGTAGTCGTCTATCGTGTGCTGCAGCTCCGAGCTATTAAGGATAGTACCATCATACAAGGCGGCTGCTTGTACGAATCGGTCACGGAATAGAAGGAGTGATGGATAGAATCGATTTATAATGATGATCGTCCTCCTTGTAAAGAATAGTGGATGCAATCGTCTATATAGGCCTTGCCTCGGGCAACGATGCTGACGGCGGATTTTATCGTGATGCCGACTATTTCTCCCACGCTCCAACCAACGTTTACATGAATGCTGCCTCCGGGCTGACGCACGGGCATGTCTACGGTGCAACGTCTACTTGATGCGAGATAACAGCCCAGCGAAGCCGTTCCCGAACCGCAACCTTGTTCCCAAATCAAGCTGCCTAGTGCAGGGACGTAAATAAGTGGAGTAAGCTCATGCGTCGATGGGCTGTACAGCATGACACCGACCAGTGCATCTCCCGAAGCGACACCAAGCAGCTTCGCCAGGCGTTCGGCCGATGCCCGTTCGATTCCGAATCTTTCACAGTCAATCACGAGATGGAAGAAGCCAGCGTAACGGACAATGCCTAGCTCCAGCATCATACCTTCGAAAGGGATGACGGCTTCCTTCACTTCTTTGGGGACCGGCATGCCAGCCTCGCACAAATATTTGTTTTCCAATTTCTCCACGCGGCAGAGCACAGGAAGCTCCGAACCGGAAGCCTCCAGCGATAGCTCCATCGTCTCGCCCGTCTTCATCGTTCGCTCAGATGCGAGGCAAGCGGCCAGCGCCAAGCAGGCATTGCCGCAGAATTCGCCTCCCGCCATCTGGAGCTTAGCATCAAAGCCAGAACGCGTAGGTTTTTCGACAAACCCGACCTGTTCGGCGCACAGGTGGCTGTTATCCATCATTTGCGAGGCGATTCGGGGATGCTGTTCTGCCGGGAACTCGCCCATGACGAGAATCGTCATGTTGTTCGCGGGATTGCATTTGACGAAATCCATTTCATGATTCATGCGGACAATCCTCCGTTAAGTCATACAGAATACGGACGGCATAGCATCCATATTTAATTGTAATAATTACGAATAAACCTGATTATAGCATAGTAAGATATTGGAAACCAGTCAACCTCTTTTTGGTGTAGAAGCTAACAAAAAAAATGAATTGACAATGATAATAGTTATTATTACAATCAAGTGGTTGTTATTCGTAACTATTACTATTTAAAAAGGAGCGTCAAAAAAATGATAAGAAGCAGAGCAGCCGTGCTGCTGGCATTCCTTCTAGCCATCGTGCTGCTGGCAGGATGCGGTGAAGGCAACAACAGTAAAAAGGCGGGGGAGGAGCAAGCGCCGGAGCTGGTGTATGCCACCGCGAAAGACGTTAACGACATGAATCCGCATCTGTATCCGGGATCGTTGGCAGCGCAAGGCATTGTATACGAATCCCTGGTAGAGAATACACCGGAAGGCATCAAGCCCCTACTGGCGGAATCATGGAGCATCTCGGAGGACGGCAAGGTATATACCTTCCAACTGCGGAAGAACGTGAAGTTTCATGATGGGGAGCCATTTAATGCCGAAGCGGTCAAGCTGAACATCGAAGCTGTGCAGCGCAACGCGGCCAAACATGCGTGGATTAAGCTTTCTTCCAAGCTTGATCACGTCGTCGCAATCGACGAGTACACCGTTCAATTTGAGCTGAAAGAGCCTTATTATCCAACGCTGCTTGAACTGTCGATGACGCGTCCATATGTGTTCCTCTCACCAAAGGACTTTCTAAACGGAGAGACAAAAGACGGCGTAACAGGTTATAACGGCACAGGTCCTTACAAGCTTGACGAGCAAGTGACGGAGCAATTCGCCAGGTTTACTGCAAATGAACAATATTGGAACGGAGTCCCCCAAGTAAAGACGATCACGGCAAAGGTACTGCCGGCGGGCGAGACGACGCTGTTGGCGTTGCAGAAGGGTGAAGTCAACTTCGTGTTCACTGACGATCGAGGCGCCGATAGCATTGACGTAGACGCCATGCAGCGGCTCGCTAATTCAGGTGATTACCAAATTGTTCGAAGTAAGTCAATGAATACGAAGATGATCGTGGCAAATAGCAGTAATGCCGCAAGCGCTGTGAGCGAGAAGGCAGTAAGGGAGGCGATCTGGCAATCAATCGACCGTGAGACCATCAGCCGCACGATATTCAATGAAACGGAAACCGCTGCGGAGACGCTGTTTTCTTTAAACGTGAATTACGCCGATGTTGGACTGCAGAAGCGGGAGTACAACCCTGAAGCGGCCGCCAAGCTGCTGGAGGAGGCAGGCTGGACAAAGGATGGAGACGCAGAGGTTCGGACAAAAGGCGGACGTCAGCTATCGATCAAGCTGTATTACGATGTCAACTCGGCATCGCAGAAAACGCAGGCGGAGCTGCTGCAGAGCGAGACAACCAAGATTGGGATGAAGCTGGAACTCGTTGGCGAGGAATCTCCTGCGATAGCCAACAGGCGTTCAACAGGCGATTATGAGCTGCTATTTAACCAGACTTGGGGACTGGCGTACGATCCGCAAAGCACAATTACCGCATTTGCAACCGAATCCGCGTATCGCTTCACGACAAGCGGCATTCCGCAGGCGGAGGAGCTATACCGTAAAATCGATGCCGTCATGGTCTCAACGGATGAAGAGGCGAGAAAAGAGCTTTATAAGGATATTCTTACAATTGTTCATGACGAAGCCGTTTTTATTCCGATTACGAACGGCAGCGTTACGGTAGTCGCTCCCTCTAATCTGCAAGGCATTTCTTTCAAACAAACGCAATATGAGCTTCCATTCGAGCAAATGCACTTTGAGTAACGCCGGACTACTTGTCCAGAGACAAAACGAGGTGTGGAGGATAGAGCTATGCTCGGTTACGCGTTGAAACGGATTGGCGTTGTCTTTCCGCTGCTTGTTGTCATTTCCTTCCTGACCTTCATATTGAACGCTCTGTCGCCAATGGACCCGGCCGAGGTCGTTCTGCATGCGCAAGGGGTGCCGGCCATAACGGATGAATTGATTGCGGCGACAAGGAATGAGCTTGGCATGGACCGTCCGCTGTTGGCACGGTACTGGGATTGGTTGCTCTCTTGCCTACAGCTTGATTTCGGAAGCTCCTATGTGAGCGGCAAGCCGGTTTGGTCGCTGCTTGGCCCTGCATTAATGAACACGCTGAATCTAACCTTGGTGTCCTCGCTGTTCATTATCGTTCTGTCAATTGCGCTTGGCATCGTATGTGCCCTGAGGGAAGGCAAGTGGCTGGATCTTACGGTAAGGAGCTTCTCCTTCCTGCTCACCTCGATGCCTTCCTATTGGCTGGCCGCGCTCATGGTATGGTACTTCTCGGTCAAGCTTGATTTGCTGCCGACAAGCGGCATGGATTCGCCTCTCAGTTACGTGCTCCCGGTTGCCGTCATCGTAATCGGTTACGCAGGTTTGTATTTCCGAATCATTCGAAGCTCCATGCTGAGCAATCTAAACGAAGACTATGTCTTGTATGGCCGAGCTTGCGGATTGTCGGAAAGAAGCTTGACCATACAGGTGCTGCGCAATTCGTTGCAAGTCGCCGTATCGGTGTTCGGTCTTGCCATACCCGTTATCTTGGGAAGCACGGTTGTCGTAGAAAATATATTCGCATGGCCGGGCCTAGGGACGCTTACCGTCAATTCCATTTTGAACCGGGATTTCCCTATGATACAAGCATACGTACTGGTGCTGGCGGTCGCGTTCGTTCTCTTCAATACGGCGTCCGATTTGTTAAACACGGTGGTAAATCCGAAGCTAAGGAAGGAACTCTAATGAAGCTGCTTCAACGATTAATAAAGGATAAACTGGCGGCGGCATCCCTATGCGTCGTCCTAGCAACGCTATTGATCGGCTTATGCGCCCCGTTAATTGCCCCACACCCTCCGAACGAAGTGAATATGGGGCTGCGGTTCTCGGGGGCTTCTTGGGGCTATTGGCTAGGCAACGACCATTTGGGACGATGCATCCTGTCACGCCTGATTTACGGCATCCGCCCAAGCGTGCTATGGGTGCTTGCAGCTCTTGGAGCAACCGTCTCGATCGGTGCCGTGCTCGGTTTTGCCGCAGGTTATTTACGTGGAAAGACGGATGCGGTATTGATGCGAATTTGCGATGTCATGCTTTCATTCCCGGGCTACGTCATGACACTGGCGATTGTCGGCATAATGGGAGCGGGGCTGACCCATATTTTAATCGCGTTCGTTATGATGAAGTGGGCTTGGTTTGCCCGCGTCTTTCGTACAGCGGTCATGCAATACGCGGATGCTGACTACGTAAAGTTTGCCAAAGTGCTGGGCATCAGTCACATTGGCATTATGAAGCGTCATATCGCACCGGTGGCGCTGCCGGAAATTGCGGTCATTTCCAGCAGCGCCTTCGGATCGATGATTCTTCAAATATCCGGCTTGTCCTTTCTCGGTCTCGGCATTCAGGCTCCACACGCAGAGTGGGGGATGATGATGAACGAGGCGAGAGCCGTCATGTTCACTCGTCCCGAGCTAATGCTGGCTCCGGGCCTGGCGATTATCATGTTGGTGTCGGCGGTTAACTTCCTGTCGGATGGTCTGCAGAAGGCACTTGACCCCAAGATGATGCTCTCGGAAAAGCGTACCAAGGCAGGCACAGGCGCTATTCCGCCGGCGCTGCGCGGGAAGGAGGTAGCTTGAACGGAATGCATGTACTCGAGGTCGAACATTTAACCATTTGGGAGGAGCGCTCCGGTCGCGTTTTGGTGCATGACAGCTCTTTCCGACTCGCACGGGGGGAATGCTTGGCCATCGTGGGAGAGAGCGGAAGCGGCAAGTCGTTGACATGCAAATCTCTTACGCGGCTAAATCGTGCGGGCGTTATGCAGTCGGGCTTCGTGGCTCTGAACGGAGAAGATTTGTCAAAGCTGTCTGACAAGGAGATGCGAAAGTTCAGAGGGCGGCGATTTTGCATGATCATGCAAAACGGTATGGGCGCGTTCGATCCTTCGCGACCTATCGGCGCCCATCTGTTAGAGACGCTGGGCGTCCATTTCAATTGGAGCCGCGTCGAAATGGAGACTAGGATCAGCGCGACGATGTTCAGCGTAGGCTTGAAGGAGCCAGCTGTGGTAATGCGCAGCTACCCCCATGAGCTGTCTGGCGGCATGTTGCAGCGGGTCATGATCTCGCTTGCCATTGTGTTGGAGCCGGATGTTATTATCGCCGACGAACCGACGACTGCACTCGATGCCGTTACTGCATTTGAGGTAGTGGAGCAATTCGTGCAGTTGCGTGAGCGGCTGGGAAGCGCGATGATTTTTGTGTCACATGATCTAGGCGCAGTCAGACGCATCGCGGACAATGTGCTCGTCATGAAAGACGGGGAAGTCGTCGAACAAGGTACGACCAAGCACATATTCGCTGGCGCGCACCATCCGTATACCCGTCAGCTGGTTTCCTCCAAGCAAGCATTGAGCCGCCATTTTGAACAATTGATGGGAGTTGCAGACGTTGCTGAAGGTTGAAAGCGTCAATAAATCATATCGACAGACGGACTGGTTCCGTAAAGCCCGTAACCAAGTGCTTCGCAATATCGGGTTCGAATGGAGGCAGGGCGAGACTTTAGGCATAATTGGCGAAAGCGGCAGCGGCAAATCGACGCTGGGCCGGTTGCTTCTCGGCATCGAGAGACCGGATAACGGCATCATCACATTCGGCGGTAAACCCATCTCGGACCGAAGTGTGCGACGGGGAGCTATCAGCGCAGTCTTTCAGGATTATACGTCGTCCATCCATCCGTTTTTTACGGTACGCCAGGCGATTCTTGAGCCTCTAAGGCTTGCGGGGATAGCGAGCAGATCGTTCGACATAGGCAAGCTGCTGCAGCAAGTGGGGCTAGACGAATCTTATCTTACGAAATATCCGCACGAGCTGTCCGGCGGCGAGGCGCAACGGGTATGCATCGCGAGGGCGGTATCCGCGGAGCCCCAATGCATCCTTCTGGATGAAGCGATAAGCTCGCTCGACGGTTCGGTTCAAATGCAAGTGCTGGAATTGCTGAAACAGCTGAGGACTTCATATGGCATGGGTTATATTTTTATTTCCCATGATATCCAAGCGGCGGCTTATCTATGTGACAGAATCATGATTATTTGCGGCGGGGAAATGGTGGAGCTCGTAGAGACCAAGGAGCTGAAGCATGTCCAATCTCCGTATGCAAAAGAACTGCTAAGCAAGGTCATATCTTAACGATGCACGAGAGCTGTACCCGAGGGAATTAGGAAAGGAGAAAAAGCAGTGAAAGGTGCGTTATCCTGGTCATTTCTTCGGCTGTATTTGCTTACGCTGCTCTATTTCAGCGCCAACTCGATTCTGAATGTCATCATTCCATTGAAGGGAGAAGCGCTGGGAGCAACAAATACGACCATCGGCATCATTATGGGAGCTTACTTGCTGACGACGATGGTCTTCCGGCCCTGGGCCGGCGGTCTGATCCAGCGTTACGGGCCAATCCGGGTGCTGCGCGTCCTGCTTGCCGTCAATGCTCTTGCGCTTCTGTTATACACGTTCACTGGTCTTGAGGGATACTTCTTGGCTCGCATGCTGCAAGGTGCGTGCACCGCCTTCTTCTCCATGGCACTGCAGCTTGGCATTATCGACGCGCTACCCGGCAAGGACCGCTCGCAAGGTATCTCCATGTATTCTCTATGCTCCTATTTGCCGGGAATATTCGGACCGCTGCTGGCTATTGGCATATGGGAAACGGGAGAGCTGAGCGTATTCGCCATAACAATGGCTATAATCGCGATATTGACTGGCGTTGTGGGCTTTACGGCACGCATGGGACAAAAGCCAGCGGCTGGAGACGCGAGCGAGCAGCGGAGCCTTGTAAGGTCAATGCTGAGCGCCATGAGCCAGTTTATAAGGAATCCACACCTATTCAGATGCGGCGTTTTGATGCTAAGCGCCTCGTTGGTGTTTGGTGCAATAACCACGTTTGTACCGCTGTATGCCCCGCAAATAGGTGGAGGCAGCGCGGCGGTTTACCTCATGATTCAGGCCGCGGTCGTGGTAGCTGCTAGATTTTTGCTCCGAAAATGGATACCGTCCGATGGCAAGTGGCGTTCCTCTTTTGTCGGAGGAATGATGTTGCTTCTTATCTCGGCTTCGCTTGCCGTCAGTTTCTCCGCGAGCGCGGGGGCTGCTTTGTTCTACGCAGGCGCGTTATTGCTCGGCATCGCGCAGGCCTTGCTCTATCCAACGTTGACGACATACTTGAGCTTTGTTCTACCTAAGGCGGAACGAGGCGTATTAATCGGATTGTTTATCGCGACAGCGGACCTTGGCGTATCCCTAGGAGGCATACTCATGGGACCGGTTGCTGACCTGACCTCTTATTCATTTATGTATCTAATATGCGCTCTGATTGGCGCAGCCGCCACGGTATTTATCGTCTGGGGGAGGAAAGGGTACTATGAGCTGGAAGAAGCGACGGGCGGGAAGAGCGTGCAGTGAAGCGTTTTTAAAACGTACATACCTTTATAGCAGAAATAGAGCTGTCTACAAAGTCTAAAGTGACCTTGTTGACAGCTCTATTTTTTGTGAAACTTTTCTATCTCGTTACAATTACATCATCAAAAACGGCTTTGGTGTGCGCATATACTCGTGCTCCAATTTTGCCGCTGCTGAAGGAGCTGTCGGTTACGCTGATCTCGGCTATGCCATCCTTGTAGGCGGTAATGGAGCTTCCATCGACAACTACCTTATAAGCATACAGAGTATCCGCGGCTATGCTTGGGTTAGCGAAGCCGAGCGAGGTTTTAACCCCTCCAACGATTTTGACGATCTCCATTTTGCGGCCTGATTTATCGTTGTTTTTGAGATAAAGCACGTAATAGTTGCTCTCGTCCGTGTAACGGAATACGAGGCCTGCATCCTTATTGCCGCTTGAGTTGTTGGTGACGCTTACTTTGGCCTCCAGCGTGTAATCCGTCCAATAGACGCTGCCGGTTACGGAGTGGCTGTTGCCGCCAGCTGCTTGGCCGTTATATTGCCCGGATTGTACGGTCCATGTTCCGCTGACGGGTGACCATCCATCGGCGTTCCCGTCGCTAAAATCATCGGAGAATAGCGCCTCGCTGACCTCAGGACCAGACTGCACGGCTGTACTGACTGCGTTAGAAGTCGTGTCCGTCGTGTGGAAGTAGTAGGAATGGACGCCGAGCGGCAGCCTCGCCGTGTACGTATAGGCTTTGCCATCCGAATACGTGGTGTCGCCCGTGTTCACGGGGATCATACTGCGAACGACGCCGTCAAGGATAAGCTCCATTGCGAAAGGCGCTTCATTATCTGCATCCGTATACGTCACGTTAAACGTAAAGTCGGTTGCCGCGTCTCCTGCAGCGAGGTTCACACTGCCTGCCGTTAGCGTAGGCGCGCTTCCGCTAGCTATATTCGTCGCAGAAATGTCATCGACCAGCAGCTCATTATAGCTGCCGGAGGTGGAACTGAGCCAGATGGCAAGCTTTGCATTTTTCTTGTTAACGGTGTTGGCGAGTCCGTCCAGATTAACCTGCAGGTTCGTCCACGAAGCAGGTACAGTAGCCCAGCCGCCTGTCAGGTTATGCGTGCGGGTACCGTCTGAAAGCTCTATTTTGACGCGTAGATCAGCAGATCCAGGATTTTTTAATCCAAAGTTCAAGTATCGGTAGCCGGACAAATCAACCTCGTCATGCCATGGCTGAAACTTGGCATAGGAGGTAGAGGAAGCAGGGGTTTGCGTAAACTTGCCAACCGTACGGCTGTCTGCTGTCGTTTTGGCAAACGTTGTCGTTCCGCCGTTCTGGCTGTACCAATTTACCCATTGGCTATTGCCGCCCGTAGATCCCCAAAGGCCTCCGCCGCCGAAATCATCATAAAGCAGCGGTGTCGATGGATCAGGCAGCGGTGCTGCAACGGTATAGTGGGTGGAGCTGAACGTATGGTTGCCGAGCGTGTCAGTGCCTCTAATATCAACGCGCTTGTTGCTATAAGGAGCTGAAGCACTCTCATTAATAATGGCAGAATAAACGGAACCGGAAACCGTCATTGCGCTGTATGCGCCGCCGGCCCTATACTCCATTGCGGTTAAGCCAGGTTCTGGATCCGCGAATACCGTTACGTTGCCGCGGACGTAATCGCCAATGATAGGCGATAGAATGGGAACCTCTACCGGATAGGTTCCTCCCGAAGTATTGGAGGTGTCGGTCGCGCTTAAACCCATAATCGTATAGAGCAGCCCGGACTGAATGCTAATGCTGAATTCGTTGTACCGCCATTGGTTCGTATCGTCCAAGAAAAGCGAACGATCTTCATACCAAGGGCTTACGCTTTTTTTGTCCTTCGTATTTTTCATATTCGGTCCGCTGACCATGGCGCCTGGGAATACGACGCCTGTACCTCCGGCCGTATTGGATTCCTCGTCGTACCTTGTATGCGGGAAGTCAACAAAGTCGGAGCCAAGGCCGGAAACCCAGCTAATATTCCAAGGATTTTCCCCGAAAATCCAGTACATGCCCTTTAATACGGCGCGCAGAGCGGCAGGATCTTCGAATAGCTCGTAATACCGAAGCAGGTCGCCCAGGTAAGAGGCATGCGGCTCATTGACGCCAAAGTTTTTGAACTGATTGAAAACGCCATAAGGCGTATCGTCTGTATTGGAGAGGAAGTAGTTTACCTGCTGCTTCAGCAAGCCGTGGATGTGGGTCTGCGTCGCGGAATCGGCAGCCGGGTAAAACTCAGCAAGCGACATCGGGCGCATATCCCAGTAGTTAGTCGCATATAGGTCGCCGAAGGTCAGCGTATTAATATTGGCAGTCGCGGCATCCTTATACTTAACGTCATCGGTCAACAGATAAAGCTCTACATCCGCCAGCAGCTTTGCGTTAGCAATACCGCCGTTCGTACTGTAGGAGCCATGCGGGTCATTGGGATGGGCTACGACATAATCGTAAAAAGTAACGGCAGCCTCTTCGCATGCTTCGGCAAAAGCAGTGAGTGCCGTGACTTTGGCAGGGGCTATGTCACCTTCTGCAATTGCAATACGAATGGCGCGCGCCGTAGCGGCAAGGGTTCCTGCGGCTTTGGCGGAGCCTCCAACGCCATAGCCGGAAATTTTGCGATCATCAGCCGTTCCGACAATGTTGTCCGTCGATTTATGCGGGTGGACGAACGAGGCATTATTTTTAAGATCATACATGGCCCCGCCAAGCTGGTCCGCATACTTGACTAAGTATTCGCTTCCAAAGATCGCCTCATCGACAAGGTCGGGGATACCGTTGGTGTCATTATCGTATTTAACGCTGCTTGAATCAGCATAGCGGACATAGGCGAGGGCAATCTGCGCGCCAACCCACTGGTTGCCGCCGTATTTGCCGTAGTCGCCGGCATCGTACCAGCTGCCGGTCAGATCATAATGCGTGCTGCCGTCGGCGGACGCCCCATCATCGAGATGCCCCGCCGGATGAAACATTTTGGTCGAAGGCGCTACGCTGCTATAGCCGGCCGGATAGGCATCCGAAGTGGCTACGCTCGCTCGCAGGAGACGATAGAAGGCTGTCATTTCGTCTTTGAATCCATCCCAAATGTTGGACTGGATCGGGAAGATAAAAGAAGAAACGCCGTTGCTTTTAAGCGTGTATGCGTTGCCGTTTGCTGTCACAGAGGAGAAATCGATGGAATAAACATGCTTGTTCCACACAACGCCTTCATATTCCATGCTGCCAGACGCTACGACGCTTCCGCCATCCTTAACCACGTAGGAGGTATCCGTCAGTTTCGCTGAGGATGCGACCTTGGCGTTTTTGAAATCGTTGGTGTTGTAGCCGACTTGGCTGACGACAACGTCAATGACCTGCTCAGAGAAGGCCACGACGGGTGAAGCTTGAACAGCGGTTTTGACCTCATTCGAGGTAAGGTCCGTTGTGCGGAAGTAATGGGCATGGCTGCCAACCGGCAGCTTAGTCATATAGACATAGCTTTTGCCATCCGAATAGGTCGTATCGCCACTGTCTGTTTCCCGCATGTCGTAGGCTTTATCATCCACTACAACCTGCATGGCATAAGGCTTTTGATTATCCGCATCCGTATAAGTCGCTTGAAAGGTGAACAGCGTGTTCTGATTGCTCGCTGTATCTGAGTTGGAGGTCATGCTTGTAGCGGTTAGCGTTGGGGCGGTGCCGCTGGAAGCGGTTGTAGCGGATATTTCGTCAATTAAAATTTCACCGTAAGCGCCGCCGGCTTGTCTAAGCCAAATTTCGAATTTAACCTTTTCTTTGTTAATGGCCGGAACGAGCGCATCGAGATCGAACTGGCTTGCGCTCCAATCGCTGGACACGGTTACCCAGTTGTTGGTAAGGGTATAGTTTCTCGAACCGTCGTTAATTACGATACGAATGAGGGAATCGGCATACCCGGGGTTTTTCATCGTAAAATTCAGGTAGCGGTAGCCGGTTAAATTCACGACTTCATTCCATGGTTGGAATTTGGCCCATGAGGCGTTCGTTGCCGGCGTTTGCGCAAACTTGCCAACGGAGCGCGTATCTACCGTCGTTTTCGTGAAGGTTCCGGTACCGCCCGCTTGATTAAACCAGTTCATCCAGTTCTGTTTAAACACGCCGCCACCGTTGAAATCATCATAGATGAGCGGATTGTTGGGACCGGGGAAAGGGGTTACAGCAGCGGAAGAGGGGGCAGGGGCTAGCAATAGCGTATTCAGGAATACAATAAGACCCAAGCAATAATAAAAAACTCTTCTTGCCCGATTAGCTCTCGGGGGCGCAGCCATCATTTTTCATTCCTCCATTTTTTTGAATCGTTAAGCATAACGCCGTACGCGTTGCCATTCCAGTGAGCGCCTCAAAGCGCATCCTCATCAATCCGCCTCCTTTAAATATGTAATCGCTTACATTATAAAGTATAGAAGAACAAGCTGCTGCCAACGATGATGTAATCTCTTCATGTTGTGATCAATTCTAGCTTATTGCTGCCATGTTCTATCTGATTGTACGAGAAGAGTGGGAGTAGAGCAGCGCTGAGAGGTTTAGGGTGGGTTCGTGACGAATAAATGGATTAAACCATTGATGCAAAAGCAATTTAGAAGAGAAAGCAGCGGCTAAGAATAGCCGGCATGCATCGCTATCGCGATTGCAACAGAGTTTTCATGGATGATGGATGAGGACCACGGATTACGGATTGGGCTAATCATCAGAAGCACTATATCATAATAGCTATGGATAGGTATGAATCAGGGGGATTACAGCTTTGAACAAAATAGATACCGTCATTTTTGACCTGGACCAGACATTATTTGATAAAGAACAATCACTTTCAAGCTTTGCGAACTACCAGTATGAACAGTTTGGTTTAAATCGATTTATTCCGGTTAAAAGAGAGTTTATGGAAAAGTTCGCCGAATTAAACAATGCCGTAATGCCGAAAGAGGAAGTTTACGCGAGGCTGATAGATATCTTCAATATAGAGAAGAGCCTATACGATGGCCTGCTTCATGATTTGAACACTAATTTTCATTTGCATAGCGCGGGCTTCCCGGGTCTGCATGAGATGCTTGATACATTGAAGCAGCAAGGGTATAAACTTGGCATAGTCACCAACGGCAGGGATTTTTATCAGCGCAATAAGATTTCCGCATTAGGGATATCCGATTATTTCGGCGTTATTGTTACATCCGGAGCAATTCATATTAAAAAACCGGACCACGCCATATTCAAAATCGCCTTAAATGATTTAGATTCCTCGTGCGAGCGTTCCGTATTTATAGGGGATAATCTCAGGGCTGATATTATTCCCGCTAAGGAGCTCGGGATGTTTGCCATTCTCAAAAGCAAGGATGAATCGCATACAGAGCCTGACGCGATTTGTGATAACTTGATGGATCTGCCGAACGTGATCAATCGTATATGCGGTTTGTAGGAGCAGACTGCTTTTAAAATAGGGATCGGAAGAATGACTTTGGTCACGCAGCGATAACGGCATACTCATGTTTCGTTCATCTTATATAGATAACTATTTGAAAAGAAACGTTTAAAGAAAGAGAGGCTAACGGCATGCTTAACCAAGCGGATAGGTTATGGGAGCGTATAGTGGATAGAAGTTCGGATACGGAAGCGAATGTTAAAGAATCATTGCATCTGCAACCAGGCGCAAGGGATGAGGATTTCCAGCTCATCGAGCGTACACTGGCAATTACCCTACCTGAATCATTTAAAAGCTTCTATAGTGTACATAACGGACAAAATGGCGGAGTGGGGGTTCGTTCTTTTGTTAGGAACCTGACTCTTTCCCCGATTTCGGAAATCATAGACAACTGGACTTTCCTCCAAGAGGAATTCGATCCCGATGATTTGGAGATGAGTATAGACAGTGAAATTAAGCCATTTCTATGGAATGCCAAGTGGATTCCCATTGCCGGGAACGGAGGCGGGGATTACCTCTGCATAGATACGGACCCAGCAGAAGCGGGAGTCGTGGGTCAAGTGCTATACTTCTGGCATGATTGGGGAAACCGTTCCGTAGAAGGTAAAAGTTTATTCGAATTCATCGAGGCTTGTTTGCAAGAAGGTCAATAATGATGGATGATTAACGAAACGCATATATTAACGACTATAATAGAACCTTTCAAGGCGGTTTTATGCAGAACTACCGGGTTACAGCCAACATGATGAACATGTATGAATATGCAAGCAAATAAGGGAGTCTATATCTTATGAAGCCATATCCTTCCGAGCGCATTAAAATTCCGTTGGGATTCTGGGCAGGATTACAGGAATTGGGAATCAACCCCCAAGACGTAGCTCGAAAAGCTGGTCTGCCGCTCTCCATTGTGGCTGAACCTATCGTTAATACCGCCCAATATTTCGCGATTTGGCAGGCTTATTCCGATCTTATTGGCGACACGGCGAGAGGAATCACCTTGCTTGCGACCGCCTTTGAAACAGTGAAGTACCCGCCGACCGTCTTGGCCACTTACCACGCCCGTGACTACCGCGACGCTTTAAATCGAATGGCTAGGTACAAACAGCTGTGCCCGCCCGAAAACTTGCGTATTGTTGAGAAAGGCGAGCAATGCTCAATCGAATTGGAATGGCTGCATAACGAGCAATCCGGGCCGCCGATGCTGGTTGGCATCACATTGGCATGCCTTCTGGAGCTTGGGCGACGAGGCACGGGCCAACATTTAACGGCCCGTCTCGTCGAGTTTTCGCAGGCAATGGGAGACATAAAGGTTCTTGAAGCGTACTTCGGCTGTCCTGTAACCATTGGTGCAGCATATAATCGTTTAACGCTGCACCGAAGTGATCTGGACCGCCCGTTTGTTTCTTATAACGAAGAATTGCTGGAGGTTCTGACCCCTGTTCTGGACCAATCACTGGATGAACAGCAGCGCAGCCGCTCATTTACCGAGACGGTCAAATGGATTGCGAAACGCAGCCTCACGGGAGGGCGCCCCGATATTCAGACTGTCGCGAAGGAGCTCGGGATGAGCGAACGTACCTTGCAGCGCCGGCTTGCGGATGAAAACACGGGCTTCAAGCAAGTGTTGACGCAAGCTAGGCATGAACAGGCATTGGAATACTTGGCAGATCCCTCACTCGATATTAAAGAGGTAGCTTTCCTGATAGGATATGAGGACCAGAACTCCTTCTACCGCGCCTTCCGTCTATGGGAAGGCGATACGCCTTCGAATTGGCGTACGGAACGTATAGGGGCAAACGCGATTCTCGAAGGGTAGCTAGGGCACCCAACGATTCATGCATAGAATTTCCAAGCTAACTATTGCTACAGCGATTTAGGAGTTGCTCCGATTTCATTTGGCGTGTGAAACAAGAACTTTGGCGCAATAGGCTAGTTACTGATCGAAGCGTACAAGGTAACATAATCCCTATCCGAAACACAAAGGAGAAATAAACAATGGATATGGGATTAACGAATAAAACGGCTTTAGTTACAGGATCAACGAGAGGGATAGGTAAGGCAATCGCCATTGAACTCGCCAAAGAAGGCGTTCATGTACTGATTAACGGACGGAATGATGATGAGGTAGAACAAACGGTAAACGAAATGAAGCTGCGATTCCCGGCTACCTCTCCTCAGAATGCTGCAGCCGATATTGCGGATATTGCCCAAAGAGAAGCTTTATTTGAAAAATTTCCCCGCGTCGATATTCTGGTTAACAACACAGGCATTTATGAAATAATGAGATACGAGGACGTTGACGATGAAGTATGGGAAAAATACTTCCGGACGAATGTTCTGGCTGCGAACGGATTGTCTAAATTTTATTTGCCCCACATGTTGAAAAACGATTATGGCCGCATAATCTTTATTGCGAGTGAAGAAGCCATTATGCCATCGGGACAAATGCCCCAATATGCGATGACCAAATCCATGTTGCTATCGTTGTCCAAAAGCTTGTCCAAACTAACAATAGGAACGGAAGTTACCGTCAATACGATCCTGCCAGGCCCAACGCTTTCGGAAAATGTGCAGCACATTATTGAGGGAATATACGCTAATGATGATAGGGCTTTTTCGGAAAAAGAAAAACAGTTCATGACCACAAACCTGCCTCAATCTGAAATACAGCGATTTATCAGGCCAATTGAAATCGGCAGACTAGCGGCTTTTGTATGCAGTCCTTATGCATCCGCGTTTAAAGGTTCTCCGATTCGTATGGATGGGGGAATGGTACCGACTATTTTTTAAACGGATCTTGTCCGTGAAGGGTCTCCATTCAACCCATGTGCCGCATGATCGCAGGCCGGCGCGCGGATGTGATAGAATGGATGATATCCTTCACCTATAAGGAAGTGTTAACGATGAATGTAGAAACGGTCATGCAGGAGCTGGAAGGCCTCAGCAAGGAACGAATGAAAAAAATGTACGTATCCAATGGCGCACAGGAACCGCTATTCGGTGTGACTACAGGCGAAATGAAGCCCATCGCTAAGAAAATCAAAAAGGATCAGCCTCTGGCAGAGGAGCTGTATTCCACGGGCAATTATGACGCGATGTACTTTGCGGGCGTAATTGCAGATCCAAAAGCAATGACAGAAGCTGATTTTGAGCGTTGGATAGACGCGGCTTATTTTTACATGATTTCTGATTTTATAGTGGCGGTAACCTTGTCCGAAACCGATATTGCGCAAGAGGTTGCCGATAAATGGATCGCAAGCGGCGAAGAGCTGAAGATGTCAGCTGGCTGGAGCTGTTATTGCTGGCTGCTCGGCAGTCGACCGGACCGTGAATTCTCCGAAAGCAAGCTTGCCAATATGCTTGAAATCGTACAAAAAACGATTCAGGATGCTCCCGAAAGAACCAAATACGCGATGAATAATTTTCTTTATACAGTAGGGGTATCCTATGTGCCTCTCCATGATCAAGCATTCGAGACGGCGAAGGCGGTAGGCCCGGTAGAGGTCAACAAGGACAAAGCAAAAAGCAAGTTTATATGCGCTTCCGACAATATTCAAAAGGCAATAGATAAAGGCCAAATCGGATTCAAACGGAAGCACGTAAGGTGTTGACATGAGGAGCCTCCATACATGAAGGTTTCAGCTGCGACGGAAAAGGATTTGGAATGGATCAGAAGCCGAGACCATCATATCGCGGAGAAGTTAATCGTACCGAAAATAAGGGAGAGGGAAATCTTCTTATTGCGGGATGAAAGCGAAGCCATAGCGGGGTGGATGCGCTTCGGTTACTTTTGGGATAATACTCCGTTTATGAATATGCTTTGGATCGAAGAGCAGTACCGCGGTACAGGCCTTGGCAAGCATATGGTCGGGTTTTGGGAACATGAAATGAAGCAACAAGGCTTTTCGATGGTCATGACTTCGACTCAAGCTGACGAAGGCGCGCAGCACTTTTATCGAAAATTAGGTTACAAAGACGCGGGGAGCCTATTGCTCGATAGCCAGCCATTAGAAATTATTTTCACGAAAAAGCTGTGTTAACTTAAAAAATACAGAAAGAGCTGCCTCGATAGACGGGCAGCTCTTTCATGCTCTATCACCTATTTGCCGCAGTTCTACCCCGCATGCTAGGCCCCATTCGCCGACATTCGCTTCATAAACGCCAAGCTATCCGCCAGCTCCGTATCTGCCGCCGTCAACGTGCATTCGGCTGAAATCATGCCGGTATAGTTCATCTCCCGCAGCATCCGGGAAAACCGTTCGTAGGGATAGGAGCCCGTTCCCGGAGCCATTCTTCCCGTATCCGCAACATGAATATGGGCAATCCATTCCTTGTGGGCAAGCAGCGTATCGAGTGGCTCATCCTCTTCATCCATATGATAGAAATCGGCAAGCACACGTATATTCGCATGATCCAGCTGCCTGACAAGCCGTACGGCTTCCTCGACACGGTTAATCAGGTTCGATTCCTTTCGGTTCAGCGGTTCAAGCGCGAGTACGGCACCGTTGCCTGTCCATTCCTCCGAAATCCACTGCAGCAGCTCAAGAAGCTGTTCCTCCGCCTGCTGCTTCGACCAGCCTTCGGGAATCATGCGCTGCCGGCCGCTTCCAAGCACGACAACCCGGGCTCCGATTGCGCTTACCGTTTCACCGGCTTTGCTCACATATCGGCGGAGCCGCTCCCGGTCAACTTCGGGCCCAACCGCAAGCATGCCTTGCGGAAGGAACAGGTTCATGGCTCCCACCTGAAGCGGGGAGTCAAGAAACAGCGGCAGCCGCTCCGCCAAAGCGGGCTCATCCTCAAGGGGAAGCGAGGTTAAAGGGCATTCGATATAATCGAAGCCTTTTCTTGCCAGAAGAGCCGCTTGCTCAATGCCCATGCACCAGCCTATTCGGTTCATTTTTCAGCACTCCTATACGGGATATTTAAACGTTGATTTCATTGTACAAAGGGGAGCAATCACATAAAATGGTTACAAGTACGGTTTGATGGCTGTGAGTATGTCAGGATAAGGAATGATAGCCGGTGCTAGATAGAAACAGGATGAATGCCTTAATCGAGGACGTCGAGCTGAGATTCAACAACAGCGGTTATGCTGCGCATGAGATTGGCTGGTCGGAGAAGAAGAAGCATCCGGACTATGACTTGTGGTATGTGACAAGCGGCGAGATTACGATTGAATGCAATGGAGGCAGAGCTATCGCCCGAGAAGGCGATATTGTGTTTTTTAATCCAGGCGTGCCTTATTCCGCGGACTGCCATGCTGCGGCTTGTGCCCATATGTTTATCCATTTCGATTTCCCCATAGGCAAGAGGATTAACTTTCTGGACGAGTTTGGGCTAATGGGGTTAATTCCGCAGCGTTATTTTCAAGAGGAAGGACCGCGGTTTCGAGCGAGCTTCGACGCCTACAAGAATAAGGAGCCGATGTCAGCGCTTGTGCTGAAAGGATACTTCCTTGTCCTTCTTGCCAAGCTGCTTGCTGCGGCTTCGCGTAACCCCTTAGGCAAGATGTCCTCCGCCCCTCAAAGAGGGAACTACGACAAGCTGAAGCCAGTGCTTCAATATATCGACGACCATATCGAAAAACATATCTCAGCCGAACATTTAGCCGAGATGATCAGCATGTCCCCTAAATACTTTTATGCCTTTTTCAAGGCGAATATAGGGCTGACGCCACAGCATTACATTACCAAAATGAAAATGAACCGCGCTCGGGAGCTGCTCATGGGCCGCAAGCTGACGGTCAAGCAGATCGCCTATCAGCTTGGCTTTTCCGATCCTTATACGTTTTCCAAAATATTTAAACGCTTTCATCAGCAGCCTCCTTCCAGATTCACCGACCATACGTAAAAGTACCTCATATACATCACAATTCGAGAAGGAAAGATCATGGCTAAGCCGGGGCAGCTTCATTAGACTGTTAGTAGAAGATTGGACACCCGGATCTATATCGTCCCGATAGGTTGGCTATTCTGCTCAAATTGGAGGCTCACATTCATGAACAAAATATTGGTTGTAGACGACGAGCCGCGCGTGAGCATGGGCATCAAAAACTTTTTGCTCAGCTCGGATTTGAATATTACGTACGTAGAGACGGCACTGAACGGCTTCGAAGCGATCGATTATTTGAGGATGGATACATTCGACTTGGTGCTTACCGATATCCAGATGGGCAGAATGAGCGGCATAGAGCTTATGGAGACGATTTATATGGAGCAGCCGAATCTGCCCATCATTGTTATTTCCGCTCATGAGAAATTCGATTTTGCCAAAAAATCGATGCGACTCGGAGCACGTGATTACCTCGTTAAGCCAGTGGAGCAGGAGGACCTGCTGCGCGTCGTGCGCAAAGTATTGAACGAAAAGGAAGAGATCGGGAAGAAGTCGCTGGAACTATCGAAGTGGCAGCGGGAAAAGGAAAAAACGGAGGCGCTAAGCCGCAATGAGCTGCTGATGGAGCTCGTCACGGAGCGCAACCTGACGAAGCGGGACTATAAGGAACTGATCGCCGAACTTGGGGAGCAAATTAAAGGGCATTATCTAGGGGTGGTATCCATTCGGCTGGGCTTGAATCACGGCGGCTTCAGCAACCGCGAAATTACGCTTCAGGACCGCAAGCTTCTTAAATACGCTTCCATTAATATTATGGAGGAAAGCCTGTCCGAATGGCATGGCCTAACCTTTAACGGGTTCGGCAATGAATTGATCGGCATTATTCAACTAAACGAGCAAGAGATGTCCGGCCAGCGCTTTCATGTCAAGTCGCAAATGCATTTGATCGGACAGATGATCCATATGAACTTAAAGCAATATTTGAATGTGGAGACAACGATCGGGATGAGCACGCTTCATTCGGACATTTTCATGCTGCCTAAGCTTATGGAAGAAGCCAATACGGCGGCCGAGTGGAAAACCCTCCACCCAAGCAACCACGTCTTCTATTACGAGGACGTTCTAGCGCAGGAAAACCTCAGCATCGTGGAATGGATGGCAAAGGTTGACGAGTACGTGCAAGGACTGAAAACGGGCCTCGACAAACCGCTGCCGGTCAATACGGAAACGATTATCAAGCCGCTGAAGGAGCTTGGCCAATCGGCTGAGCTGTTTAACAGCTATTTCGGCATGCTGGTCTACCGCTTGTATGGTTTAATGCTGGAATACGGCACGGCGAATGGCATATCGCTTCAGCGGTTCGACCCGGACGTTTATTTCCGGCAAACGGCCGGAGAGGCTAGAATGGAACGCCTGCGAGAATATATTCAGGAAACCGCGAAGCTGGTCCGGCTGCTCGTCAAGGAGCGGGACCAATCCATACTCGCGAGAATAACAGGCTATATCCGCCTAAACTTCCGGAATCCCGCGCTCAAAATCCAGGATATTGCGAATGAAGTGCATTTCAGCACGGCTTATTTAAGCTATCTGTTCAAGCAGGAGATGAAAAAAAATCTCTGGGATTACGTAACCGAGCTGCGCATTGAAGAGGCGAAGCATTTGCTTGCCACAACGGATAAGAAACGGTACGAGGTTGCTTATGAGGTGGGCTACGAATCCCCGGAGCATTTCGGCCGCATGTTCAAGCGATATGCTGGCGTCAGCCCCGCTGAGTATAGAAAAGAAGGCCAGGGGGGATTAGGCTGAAGCTCAAATATAAGGTTACGCTTGCGTTTGCCTTGTTGATCGTGGGCCCATGCTTAGTCGTCGCCTGGTTTTCTGCTTACAAAGCCTCTGATTCCATGCGGGATGAGGTGGGCAGGACGACGCTGCAGCTGGTGAAACAGAACCATGTCACCATCGAGAAGACGCTGTCGGCGGTTAACAACCGAACAGTGACGCTGCTCGACAACTATTTTTTTAGCGACTCGAAGCAGTACGGCTTCTGGACGAACATTGAGACGCTGGGGCAAATTAGGGAAGCGGACGCCATTCTGGAGCGATGGTCGTCGGATGGGACCGAATATACGTTATATATGATGAATACGGCAGGGAAAAGCACGCCTTTCGATCTCACTTACAAGACTAAAGGATTCAAATACTTTAACAAGGAGATCGCAGAGCAGCCTGAATGGGCAGAGCGCTCGCTGCGGGAAGGCGGCGGCGGAACGCTGCATTTGCTGCAAGCGGAAGGCGGAGCGGCTACGGTCAGCTTTATGCGGAGCATCTTGAATCCGGAGAAGTATGACGAATCGATTGGCTTTCTCGTCGTATCGAAGCTGGAGGTGCTGCTGAACCGGGATATCGTTTCGGTGCAGCTGCCGGACCATGCGGGCATTTATTTGTTCAACGATCAGGATGAGCTGCTTATGAAGGCGGGACCGCAAAATTTGCAGTTGGCTTCCATGCCTAAAGAGGCGCAAAACCAGGTGGACGGCTATTATTTTGCCAGCGAGGGAGGCAAGAAATGGTTATACGCGTATTCCCAGCGTTCTGCGTTTAAAACCCGGCTGATCTATAAAATTCCGGTCGAATCCATTACAGGAAACCAAACGGTATTCCAATGGATGATTATGGGCATATCTGCTATTTACTTGGCATTCGTACTCGTATTTGTCCTCTATTTGCTGCGGATTATCGTGAAGCCGCTAGTTCGGTTAGTGTCTATTACGAAAATTTACGAGCCGGGAAAAAAACTGGATATGGACGGAAAGCTGCTGCGATCGGACGAGTTCGGCATTTTGTATGGCGCGTTTCTCAAAATGACCACCCGATTGGACAACTCGATCGATGAAAACTATGTCATGAAGATTAAGCAGAAGGAGAATGAGCTGGCGACGCTCCATTCTCAGATTACTCCGCATCTGCTGTACAATACGCTTGACTCGATCTACTGGTATGCGCTGGATAGCGGGAATACCGGCGTCGGGGACATGGTCAAGGATTTATCGAAGCTGCTCCGAATCGGGCTTAGCAAAGGAAAATCAATCATTACGATCGCCGAGGAAATGGAGCATGTTCAGGCGTACAGCCGGCTTCAAATGAAGCGCTACCCGGACACATTCGAGGTCTATTGGGATATTGACGAATCTTTGAAGACGTACATGACGCCTAAGGTTATCTTGCAGCCGCTGGTGGAGAACGCCATCTTCCATAGCGTCAGCAGCATGGACGGCGAAGGCGAGATTTGGATAAGGGTTCACCGCGCGGACAATGAAATTCGCATGTCGGTCGAGGATAACGGCTTCCTGCCCGTTGATATGGACCGCTTGGAGCAGATCGTAAACGGCGTTGCGACCGACAAGGGCTACGGCATCCGTAATGTCAACCAACGCATCCAGCTCCATTTCGGCGAAGCGTACAGCCTGCGCTACGAGCGGCGGGAAGGCGGCGGTATTAGGGCGATCATTAACCTTCCGCTTCAGGAACAAAGCGTGTAGCTAAGGAGCTCCGGCATATTGCCGGAGCTCTTTCCGTATGGATTGAGGCTCACTCTCTTGCTCCGGATAAGCGAGCTAAGTTTACATCACATTCTAATAGGAATACATCATCGTCATTAGGGGGCGGCCATTCTATACTAAAGTCAACAGAAGGGAGGTTGACATATTGAGAGCAAAAACAGCAGTTCAAAGCACGGGCTTGAAGAGCCATTCGAAGACGGGCATGGCCTTGTTTTTCCACTTGCTATGGAAGTACCGGTATTTAACGATGATGATGCTGCCTACTCTCATCGTGCTTATTCTGAATAACTATCTGCCTATGTTCGGGGTGTTCATTGCATTCAAAAATATCAATTACATCGATGGCATATGGAGAAGCCCGTGGGTAGGCTTTGATAATTTCACATTTTTGTTCTCGTCCGGATCATTGTGGCGAATTGCGAGAAACACCGTGCTGTACAGCCTGGTATTCATGGTAATCAACTTAGGCTTGTCGGTAGCCATTGCCGTTGCCATTAATGAGCTTCGCGGCAAGCTGCTGGCGAAGGGCTATCAAACCTTCCTCATCATGCCTTACTTCCTATCGATGGTCGTCATTAGCTATCTGGCCTATGCATTTTTGAATCCGGATAAGGGATTCCTGAATACTTCCATTCTTGAATGGTTCGGCAAAGACCCCGTATTCTGGTATTCGGAGCAAACCTTTTGGCCGTACATCTTAACCTTGGTTAATGCTTGGAAGGGCGTTGGCATTGGAGCCGTTATCTACATTGCAGCCATTGCCGGAATCGATCCGGAATATTATGAAGCGGCGGTTATCGACGGGGCTTCGAAATGGCGCCAAATTTTTCACATTACGCTGCCATCCATTCAGCCTATTATCATTATTATGACAATCCTGTCTATGGGGCATGTTTTTAACTCGGACTTCGGCTTGTTCTTCCAAGTGCCGATGGATTCGGGGGCGCTGTACCCGGTAACCGATACCGTTGACACGTATGTGTATCGCGTATTAATGGAGCTTAACGACATTGGGATGTCTTCGGCTGCGGCGTTGGTGCAATCTGTTCTAGGTTTCATTATGGTCATATTGACTAACTCGGCGGTACGCAAAATCAATAAAGATCAGGCGCTTTTCTAAGGCAGAAGCAGAGGTGATAACGATGAGCTCGCAAACAAGCCGCAGGGAAAATAAAATTTCGCCGCTGACCAATATCATATTGAACATCGGCTTCATTCTTTTATCCTTGGCGTGCGTACTACCCGTCATTCTGGTCATAATCGTATCCGTTACCCATAATGATTCCTTGCTGAATAGAGGCTACAGCTTCTTGCCGGAGAAATTGTCATGGATTGCATACGAAAGCTTGTTTAAGGACTACTCCACGATCTTTGGCGCATACGGCGTCAGCATCGGCGTTACGGTCGTAGGGACGATTCTTAGCGTCATATTCATGGCTCTTTACGCGTATCCGATCTCCAGAGCGGACTATCCGTTTCGCGGAATATTTACCTTCTTTCTTTTTTTCACGATGCTGTTCAACGGGGGCATAGTAAGCAAATACATCGTATTCACGCAAACGATCGGGCTATTGGATTCCTATGCCGCCTTAATATTGCCGCTGCTCATTATTCCGTTCAACGTCATCATCATGCGGACTTTCTTCCAGACGACGATCCATCCTGCGTTGATCGAGTCGGCCAGAATTGACGGCGGCGGAGAGCTTTTAATTTTTATACGCATCGTTCTTCCGCTCTCTCTTCCGGTTATGGCAACGATGGCTCTGCTCAGCACGATTGTGTATTGGAATGATTGGTTTAATGCTCTCTTGTTTATCCGGACGGAAGAGAAATACCCGCTGCAATATTTGATGATGCGCGTACTCAACGATGTCCAGTTTATGCGGTCGAACGTCCAGCTGGCAGCGCAAAATCCGCAGCTAATGAAGGATTTGCCCAATGAGTCGCTGCAGATGGCAATGGCTGTCGTCGGCATGGGCCCAATCCTGCTCGTGTATCCGTTCTTTCAAAAATATTTTGTTAAAGGCTTGACGGTAGGCGCCGTTAAAGGCTAAAGCATTCGGTAGTAACGGCCTGAGGCTATCACGCCAAGGGCCAGCTATTATAAATCAGCTCTGGGAGGGTTAAATGAAATGAAACAGAAAAAGACATTCATCATGCTGCTTGCCTTGGTAATGGTACTATCCGTGTTCTTGCAAGCGTGTTCAAGCGGAGGAAACAATGATAAACCGACCAATGCGGCTGCCGAAACAAACGGGGAGAAGACGCCAGAGCCGGATAAAGCGACGAATGCGCCGGCAGAAGAGCCAAAGCTTGAGCCCTACGAGGTATCCATTGTGTACTTCGGAACGCCGCAAGAGGACGATGCTTTGATCGAGGAGAAGCTGAACGAATTTTTCAAAGAGAAAATCAATGCAACGGTATCTCTTCAGCCTATCGCTTCAAGCGATTATAAAAACCGTACGGAGCTGATGATGAATACGGGCGAGAAGATGGACCTCGTGTTCTCGGCTTCATGGCTCAATTTCTTCGGCAACGCCTCCAAAGGCGCTTATCTAGAGCTTGACGAGCTGCTGGAGAAGCATGGCCAAGGCATTAAGGAACGGATTAATCCGCTTTACTTGGAAGCACCGCGCCTGAAAGGCAAGCTGTATGCGGTTCCTACGAATAAGGAAATTACGCAAGGAAAGGCATTTACGTACCGGAAGGATATCGTCGACAAATATAGCATTCCAATCGATTCTATTAATAGGGTAGAAGATTTGGAGCCTTGGTATGAAAAGTTGAAAAAAGAAGAGCCGGAAATGATTAGCCAATATGTTGCTGGCGGATCCGGCAACTTCGGCGGCGGCTTCATGATGTATGAAACGAATTCGAATCTCCGTCCAATCGGACCTACTCCGGCTAAGACACCGATGTTCCTGATCGATTACAAAGCATTGAATATGAAGGTGAAGTCCGTGCTTGACCCTGAAGTTGTAGAGCTTAACAAAAACGAAATCGAAATGTTCCGTTCATTTTATGAAAAAGGTTATATCAACTCTGACGCGGGCACGAGCACAACGGATATTGGCGAGCTGAGAAAGCAAGGCAAGATTTGGATGCAATCGGCGACTTGGAAGCCAGGCGCGGATATCGAAGCGCAGATCGCCGACAACAACCAGTACGAATATGTGTCCCATGTCGTGGAAGAGCCGATCGTAACGACGGATCTGGCAGCGGGCTCGATGTTCGCGATCTCCAGAACGTCCAAGGATCCGGATCGCGCAATGATGGTATTGAACTATTTGCATACCGATCCTTACGTGGTCAACTTGTTCGTTAATGGCATCGAAGGCAAGCATTATAAGAAAGTCGGCGATAACCGCATCGAACCCATTGCGGATTCGGGATACGGCAAAACGGCGCTATTCTGGGTAGTCGGCAATCAAATGATTAACTATTTGAAGCCGGGCCAGCCGGACGACCTTTATATCAATTGGGAGAAGTTCAACAATGAAGCGACTCGCTTCCCGCTTATGGGCTTCGTATTCGATGACGCGAAAGTGAAAAACGAGATAACGCAAATTACGGCTGTCGTGACGGAGTACAAATCCATCTTCACGGGAGCGGTGAAAGATCCATCCAAGCTGCTGGAGGAGAGAAACAAAAAGCTGAAAACGGCTGGACTTGAGAAGGTTCAAGCCGAGCTCCAATCGCAAATCGACGTTTGGTGGGCCGAGAACAAGAAATAGAACAAATGCGGTGAGATAGCCAAAGAGTCTCCGGTTGGGGGCTCTTTGCTATCCCTGCTTTACCAAAAATGATAAGCATACAATTAGGGGGCGCTTCCTTGAGACCGGAGAAGTTAATTTATACGTTTGTCAGCTACGCATCGCATTATGATACCCCATGGGGGCAAGGGACAGCCGTAGAGGGCGTTGACCGAACGGCTGAACTTGCCCACAAATACGGGATACCCGTAACGTGGATTGTGAACGGAGGTTCGGTTCCCGTACTGAAGGACCGTATTCAGGAGTGGCATGACCAATACGGCGATGATGTCATTCTTCAATGCCCGTTTTTTATCGAGGACATGGGAATGTCCAAGGAGAAGCTGAAGAGCAAGCTTGCAAGCGACTGGCGTATCGTGGAAGAAGCTTTCCCATGGGCAAAAACGAAGGTTGCTGCTCGCGGGAAAATTTATAACGAACTTATTGAAGTGTTGGAGGAGCTTGACTTCAAAGGCATGTGGGGCTACTGCTGGGAGCAGGTTTGGTGGGACGGCATTACGCACAAGGGTATTCCTTGGGGCTCCTGGTACGTGGACAGCAGCAGATATAAGGTTCCGCATTCCGGCAAAGGAAAGATCGTCGCATGCGAATGGACGGCGCGCGATTTGAATTTGACCTATCATTCGGGAAGCCCATGCGTCTACTCGACAGATCCGAATGACGTGCTTCGCGCGGGGCTTTGCACAGGTGAGGACATTACCTATTGGAAAAACCTGTTTGACGATTATTTGGACAATACCGATCATAACGAGCAGGTGTATTTCCTGCAGCAGCAGGAAGCGCATGAAATGGAGTTCACCGAGCGCTTTGCCGTATTCCCTGCATCCCATGTGGAAGCATGCGAAGGGATGCTGGATCTCTTCTTTGCTTACATCACGGAATTCCCTATTACATTGACGACACTGCCTAAAGCGATAGAGCACTACCATAATCAGAATAAAATAACGGCGCCGGTATCCATGCTCACCCGGGATACGCTTATTCGTCCCGAGGTTAATGAGTATACGATTACGCTGGGCGGAACGGGAGCGGGGCCTTGGCCAACGACCTTCCTCTATTACGACCATGAATGCCAATTGGCGTTCGTACAAGGTGAATGCAGACCCCATCGGCTGCGGAATTACATCGGTAAAGGCAACATGAATGAGGAATTTAATGAGCCGCTTCCTCAGGTATTCGTGAACGGATATGAGAAAACAGCGGATCTCATCCATATGGCCTTCGATATTGGCTATTGGAGTCCGATGCCGTTCGGATTGACCTACTGGGACGACTTGAGCGGCTATGAGCTTCAATCATGCTCGGATGGGGTTCAGGTGCAGCTTATTAAAGAAAGATTGGCCTTTCTTAGGTTCCAATTGCCGAGCAAGCCTGTAAGAATCGAGCTGACGCTTGCGAAGCGGGCGGAGGGAGTGTAAGGGATGCGGACAAATGCGATGGCGAATGACGGCGGTTATGGGCAAGCATTCCAGTTTGCTCTTGAACGTATCCATCATAATCTTTTAACGTTTACGGAGCTTTTTCCAGCCCCGGCCAGCGAGAGCTTAATATATGCCGGCATCGTGAACGAAGACTGGACCGCAAGCTTCTGGACAGGCCAGCTCTGGCTGGCCTATGAGCTCACGGGAGAAGAGCGATACCGTAACGCGGCAGAGCGCCAGCTGCCGAGCTTTAAGAAGCGGGCAGGAGAGCGCATTGCGGTTGATACGCATGACCTCGGGTTTCTCTACAGCTTATCCGCTGTTGCGGAATACCGAATTACCGGCAATGAGGAGGCTAGGGCAGCGGCGCTTCTGGCTGCCGACCTGCTGGCGGAGCGATATTTCGCGAAGGCGGGCATCATTCAGGCTTGGGGCGATCTGAATGATCCGGAGCAATGCGGCAGAATGATTATCGATTGTCTAATGAACCTGCCGTTGCTGTACTGGGCTTCGGAAGAGACAGGAGATGGCCAATATGCGGCAATGGCACGCTCCCATGTGAAGCAGTCTGCTGCTTATCTCGTGCGGCCGGATTTCACGACTTACCATACCTATTACATGGACGTGGAGACGGGGGAGCCGAAATACGGCAATACCCATCAGGGTTATGCCGATGATTCCTGTTGGGCGAGAGGGCAGGCATGGGGCATTTACGGTTTTATGCTGAGTTATGCCTATACAAGGGATGAAGAGCTGCTTCGGCTGTCGAAGTCGCTTGCCAATTATTTTTTAACCAGGCTGCCGGCGGATGGAATTGTATATTGGGATTTGTTCTTTACCGAAGAGAAAGAGCAGGAGAAGGACAGCTCGGCAGCGGCCATCGCCGTATGCGGGCTGCTGGAGCTGGTGAAGCATTTGCCAAAAAATGATCCGGATAGACAGCGATATGAGCATGCGGCCTTAACTATGCTGAGCTCGCTGTCTGAAAACTACACGACAAAAGACGATTCGGCATCCAACGGGATATTAAAGCACGCCGTTTACAACAAGCCAAGAGGAATGGGAGTGGATGAATGCACCATCTGGGGTGATTATTTTTACGTGGAGGCGCTGGCCAGGGTAATGACGGAGTGGCGGTTATATTGGTAACCGCCGCGTCCCGCGGCATGGAGCTGTCCAATTCAAAGGATGAAAAGGAGGATATTGATGAAACGATCCGCTATTCGCTCAGCCATGCTTAGTTTAATCTTGCTTCTAGCTTTAACGACGGTAGGTGGCATCATGCCCGAGAAAACATATGCTTCGGATGAATTCGACACGATGCGAATCAAATGGAAAACGATGATGACAGGCGGTCCATCGCTGAATGCGTCGGATACGAATATTGCGGCAAAGATAGCGGCGATTACGGACGAGGCAAACCTGTATTGGACGACGATGAATGTGTCGCCGACCCGTACATACCTGTGGAGCGCTTATCCCGCGCTCGGAAATTCCGAGCAGATTATGATTATGTACGAGCGGTTGAAGGTCATGGCGCTGGCATTTTCCGCTTCGGGCTCTGCATTGCATGGAAATGCTGCGCTTGAATCCGATATCATAAGCGCGCTTGATTACATGTACGCCACGAGATACCATGAAGGACTAACCCCGACCGCAAGCGGTACGAGCAATTGGTGGCACTGGCAGATCGGAACGCCGATGGCGCTGAATGATACGGTCGTTTTAATGTACGATTCGCTTAATGCTGCTCAGATAACCAATTACATGACGGCCGTAAACCGCTTTACGCCATCCGTAACGTTGACGGGCGCCAATCGCTCGTGGAAAGCCATCGTCGTAGCTGTCCGCGCGGTACTCGTAAAAGACGGGGCAAAGATTGGCGAGGCTCGAAACGGGTTATCGATGATTTTTGATTACGCTGCGAGCGGCGACGGCTTCTATCCGGACGGATCATTCATCCAGCATAGCGTCATCCCGTATACGGGAGGTTACGGCCTTAGCCTGCTCTCTGCCGTAGCCGACTTAATGCTGCTGCTGCATGGGTCCACCTGGCAGGTAACCGATCCCGATTCCGCAAATGTGTGGCAATGGGTTTATAAGGCATACCAGCCTCTCATTTATAAAGGAGCCATTATGGATATGGTTCGCGGAAGGGAAATATCGCGGGTATACAGCCAAGACCATGTCTCAGGCCATATTGCGATACAAAGCATTATCCGCCTATCCGAAATTGCCCCATCGCCTCAAGCAGCGGATTTCAAGCGCATGGTCAAGGGATGGATCGAAGCGGATGATTTCTTGAACTTCTTTGAAAGCGCTCCGCTCGCGATATTGCCGCTGGCCAAAGCCATTGCGGCCGATCCGTCCATTATTCCGGCTGAAGAGCTGCTGCTGTATCAGCAGTTTGCGGCTATGGACAGAGCCGTCCAGCTCCGTCCCGGGTACGGCTTCGGGCTCGCGATGTTCTCAACCCGCATCGCCAATTTTGAGGCGATTAACAGCGAAAACGGCAAAGCATGGTACACGGCCGCTGGAGCGACGAGCATATATAATAGCGATCTTGACCAGTACAGCGACAACTACTGGCCGACGGTGGACGCTTACCGCATTCCGGGAACGACGGTATTGGCTGGGGCAACGACGACTGCCTATCAAAGCGCAAAAAACTGGGCGGGCGGTACGGATATGCATCATTTATACGGCGTGTCCGGCATGGATCTGTACTATGCGACGAACACGCTTTCGGGCAAAAAATCGTATTTCATGTTCGACGATGAAATCGTTGCGCTCGGTGCGGGCTTAACAAGCACGGATAACCTTGCTGTGGAAACGATCGTGGAGAACCGCAAAATCAATGCTTCAGGCAGCAATGCGCTCACCGTGGACGGCATGGCTAAATCAACGTCGCTTGGATGGACAGAGACTTTAACGGGCACGCAGTGGGCACATCTTGCTGGAAGCACGGCTGGCGCGGATATTGGTTACTATTTCCCGCAGCCTGCAGCCGTTAAGGCGGTTAGGGAAGCAAGAACCGGCAACTGGAAGCAAATCAATCCTCGTCCGGTCACGCCGTCCACGCCTTATACGCGCAATTACGTAAAGCTATGGCTTGATCATGGCGCCAACCCGGTAAATGGCGATTATCAATATGTGCTGCTTCCCGGCAAAACAAGTACGGGAGTCGCGCAGTATGCGGCTAATCCAAACATACGGGTACTCGTGAATTCGGCTGCCGTGCAAGCCGTGAAGGAAACGGGGCTTGGCATTATCGGTGCTAATTTCTGGGAGGATGCGGCAGCAACGGTCGACTTGATTACGGTCAACAAAAAAGCGTCGATTATGACGAAGGAAGTAACGAATACAAGCTTGGATGTATCGGTCAGCGATCCGACTCAGGCGAATACAGGCATGATCGAGGTGGAGCTTAACCGTGAGGCAAGCGCGTATACGGCAGATGCCGGCATCACGGTGACGCAGCTTACGCCGACGATCAAATACACCGTTAACGTGAACAAAGCAAAAGGCAGGACATTTAAGGCATCTTTTGCGCTGAATGCACCGCCTGCTCCCGAGGACGTTATCGTGGACAATACGGATTCGGCGAAGGTTGCAAAGGTTGGCAGCTGGAAGACGGGAACGGTTGGCACGGACCGATACGGCATCAACTACCTGCATGACAACAATGCGGATAAAGGGACCAAAAGCGTGACGTTTACGCCTACCCTGCCATTATCAGGTACTTACAAGGTATATATGATGTGGCCGGAGCATTTCAATCGCGCGACCAATATTCCGATTGAAATTGTCCATACAGGCGGTTCGTCATCAACGACAGTCGATCAGACGACAGGGGGCGGTGTTTGGAATCTGATAGGCACCTACGCCTTTGGAGCGGGCAGCGCCGGAAGCATAACGATCAGCACGACTGGAACAAACGGTTTCGTCGCAGCTGACGCTGTTAAATTCGAATATGTGCCTGAATGAATAAGCAGTCGAGAGCCTGCTCCGTTGTGGATATAACGGGGCAGGCTTTTTGTATTTATAAACTCCCTGTATTGTTTACGATTGCCTCATGGCAGCAAGGAGGCAGTGCGGGTTATGCTGATGAAAGCTTCATTTCATTCGCATGATATATGGGAGGATAACCATTATGAATAGGGAAGACAGGCAAGCAGGCAAGCTTTCTTCGCGCAATCCGATTATTAACACGATATATACGGCTGATCCGTCCGCGCATGTGTGGGAGGATGGCCGCGTATATATCTACGCTTCCCATGATATGGACCCGGCAAGAGGCTGCGATCTCATGGATAGGTATCATGTATACTCATCGGCTGACATGGTGAACTGGCAGGATGAAGGGGAGATTCTGCGCTCGGAGGACGTATCTTGGGGCCGGCCGGAGGGCGGCTTTATGTGGGCGCCGGATTGTGCGTATAAGAATGGGACCTATTATTTCTATTATCCGCATCCAAGCGGCTCGGCATGGAACGATACATGGAAAATCGGTGTTGCGACGAGCAAAAAACCGGCAAGCGGTTTTGTTGATCAAGGCTATGTTCCTGGGCTAGGCGGATTTGCATTAATTGATCCTTGCGTGCTGGTTGATGAGGATAATCGGGCGTACATGTATTATGGCGGCGGCAGCAGATGCGAGGGCGGCGAATTGAACGACGATATGCTGTCAATTAAGGGTGGCATGCTGGAAATGGAAGGGCTGGAGGACTTTCACGAAGCGGCTTGGGTGTTCAAACGCGAGGGGCTGTACTACCTCACTTACGCGGATAACCTAGAAGGAAACAACCGGATGAGATACGCGACCAGCGACAAGCCGCTCGGTCCTTGGACGTACCGCGGTATTTTCCTTGAGCCAACCGGCTGCTCCACTACCCATGGCTCCGTAGCCGAATTTAAAGGCCAATGGTATTTGTTCTACCATAATCAAGAAATTTCGGGCGAAGGAAACTTAAGAAGCGTGTGCATCGATTATCTCCATTTTAATGAGGACGGTACGATTCAGACCGTTGTCCAGACAAAAGAGGGCGTGCTGCCAGTAGGCGATACTATGGGTGAAACGCTGGAGTTTCAAAACTATGAGGCAGCCGCCTGCAGTACCGGTGGAGGCGCGAGCCTTGAAGCGGATGGACAGGGCAATCATTACGTCAGCGGCTTGCAAGCTGCAGGCTCGTATTGCGAATTCGAACATGTAGCTGGAGAACAGGGAGGCCGAGCGGCGCTTCTTATCCAATATGCAACGGAGGATCGCTTAGCCAAGCTACATTTGACGGTAAACGGAAGCGATTATTCCTTGCTTAATGCGCTCTCAACCGGGAGCTTGTCCGAATTTAGCGGTGAAGCAAGGATTACGGTTCCTTTGGAACCGGGCGACCGCAATACGATCAGGCTGTCGGGCGGCAATGGCGAGGTAAAAGTAGCGCGTATGTTGGTTGGATTACTGGATAGCTGACCGGCTGATATTAAAAAGGAAGAACCTTTAACACCGCTATAGAAGCGGAGTTGAAGGTTCTTTTGCAACTTTACGCTATGCATCAAGCGGGAACTGAAATTGCCCAAAATGACGTTTGAGAAAGCACCTGTATAATTTGTGATCATGACGCTGCCTACGCACATTTTTCGGAATTCGAATACATGCCGGGCTAAAGCCGAAAACGGACAGTTTGCAACTAATGGCGTAAAGCCGCGTTTGTATGTAAAAGAGGAATCAATTGAAAAAATTAAGCAAATGGGAAATGGTACACGCCTTCATTTTTCCATACTCAAAGCATTCGAAAGCGACTTTATCATCTAGGAGGAGAGTTCTCATAAACAATTTTGTAAAATTAATACGCTTTAAAATGCAAAGCTCGCAATACCAATATGAACAGGCCTGTCAAGCGCTGCAAAGCGTGAACGATGATACTGTACATATAGTTATCAGTGAATTCTGTGCCATGATGGAAACAATAAGCAGCAGCCTATACCTGGCGCAATCTTGTGCGTTTAAGCAAAGCGCAGCCGAGTATAAAGCTTTTATAGCGACGCTTAATCATTCGATAATGGATGAGCTGAATTACGTGGATCAATTCGTTCGTGCGAATCGAGTAAACGATTTATTCACGATTCTGGATAACTTCAATATTGAAATTAAACCAATAATAATGAAAAACAAAATGGAATATTATGTGGCCAGAGGCGTATTTCCTTATATGAAGAAGGTGAAGCGGCTTTCCGAAGCAATCATTAAGCAATTATTGAGCATATATGAGGAAAGCTCTGCATTCTATGATCAGTCGTGGAGAAGCGTTGATATGCATAGATCTTCATTTTGCTGCAGATCATGCGGCGCGTTGGTAACAACAATCTTAAGCCATATCGGTAATTTAAGCAGCATCTCTTTAACAGAAAACGAGAGCTATCTCCCCCGTTTAACATACGTGTATGGCTATGAAGTAATAAGAGCCGAACTTTTGCCTTGGAGTGGGGCGAATGAACTTACTGAGGATGAGATCATCATTCCCGTTGAAGGCTTGTATATGAATATGAAGAAAGAACTCGCTTATAATTCCTCGGAACTTGATATTTTTTGTATAAATGGCCATCAAATAGGACGGGAAGTAGCGGAGGGTCATGCCCCTCATATGATTCGTTTGCAAAAAGATCGGTTCAGTAGGAAGGAAATAGTGGATCACGCCATTTAGCGGATACCGTGAATCGCCATTATGAGTTAGTCAAGAGCGTGTCTTATTTTATTTAATGCGCTTGCGCGGCGCTCCTGTATGTAGTCGTGAATAAGTTGTTCTATCGTGAAAAACCGCAACTGCTAATAAGGGCTGCGGTTTTTCTTTTTGCAGACCCCTGCTTCTACAAAAGTAATTGACATAATGAACCAAATGGTTTATTTTAATATTATCATATTGATATTATCATAACGAAAATAATGATTCGCATAGAGGCTGTACCCATTTAATGAAATATGAAACTCTGTGAGTCATCACCATTGAAACGGATCATCTCAGATCGGAAAGGAGAAACAAATGAAAAATCATTTGGAGCTTTTACAAAAAGAGTACCGCACCGGAAAAAACATAAGCTTCCTATTCTTCTGGGGGCATACACCGCCTGCTTACGGAATAATAGATCATAGCTGCTTTAGCCATTGGTGGCTGTGCTCTTTTCATATCGAAGGCATTCGTTACTCTAGCACCGAACAGTATATGATGGCGGAGAAAGCCCGTTTATTCCAAGATGAGCATATGCTGGCGAAAATCATGCAAACCAATCAGCCGAAAGCGATTAAAGCCTACGGACGGGCTGTTAAAAATTTCGATAGCCATCTCTGGGAGCAGCGAGGTTATGACATCGTTAAACGCGGCAACGCAGCCAAATTCGAGCAGAGTCCGGAGCTATGGGACGCTCTCAAGCAGACGGGGAACCGTATTCTGGTTGAAGCTAGTCCGTTTGACCGCATTTGGGGAATCGGCATGGAGAAAAACGACCCTCACGCGAACAACCCATTGCAATGGCGCGGCACTAACCTGCTGGGCTTTGCCCTAACCGAAGTGCGCGATGAGCGGCTTGAGAAAGAGGAGAAGACAGATGGATCGTAAGAAGATAGCGCAAGAATCGCTTCATATCATGCAGCAGGGTTTTTATACGCGCGAAGGAAAGCGGATTGATTTCGCGGAGCAGCAAAAAGCTTCTGAGGAAAAGAGCGTACTTATTACGCCTGAGGAAGGGAAGAAACTAGCAGCGGAATATCATTCAAGGCAGAATGCGCCGCAAGCGAAAAAGACCGTCGCGAACATCGCTACGGTGCAAGCCATTATACAGCTAAATGTGGCGAGGAAAAGCAAGATTGGCGTACTCAATTTTGCAAGCGCCAAAAATCCCGGCGGCGGATTCCTAAATGGAGCCATGGCACAGGAGGAGAGCCTTGCCGCATCCAGCGGATTGTATGCTACACAGCTATGCCATGAGGGCTATTACCTAGCCAACCGTGCTTTCAGCTCGATGATGTACACTGATTACGCGATTTACTCGCCTGACGTGGTCTTTTTCCGAGATGAGCGTTTTAGCTTGCTGGAGAAGCCGGTTACCGCATCGGTGCTTACGCTGCCTGCCGTCAATTACGGACAGGTCATTCTGAAGCGAGAGAACAGCAAGCAGGCGCAAAAAACGATGAAGGATCGCATGCGTCTAGCGCTAGCTATATTAGCAGCCAAAGGAGATAAAACCGTCGTTCTCGGGGCATACGGCTGCGGCGTATTCCGCAATGAACCCGCTAACGTCGCCCGATGGTGGAAAGAGCTGCTTATGGATGAGGGTTATGATACGTATTTTGATGAAGTCATATTTGCTGTGCTGGATACCTCGAAGTCAGAAAGCTGCATAAAGGCTTTCAAGGCTGCCAACTTCATATAAGCGTTAAAATATCGACCTTAAAGGGTCTTTTTTTTTATGATTGCGTTTATGAATGAATTGTAAGCAGCCCCCTTCTCATGCATAATTGGTGTATATTGCACGGCGTGATACGCAATGCCAACAGACTGGAGAGGCTTCGATGTACAAAGTAATTATTGTCGATGATGAAGCAGTAGTCCGGATTGGGTTAAAAAATACGATTAATTGGAACGAGCATGGCTTCGAGCTGATCGGCGATTATGCCAACGGCAGGGAGGCATGGGATGCGGTGGAGCTGGATCGGCCGGAGCTGGTCATCTCCGATATCAGCATGCCTTTCATGGATGGGCTTGAATTGGCGGGATTAATATCATCCCAGTATCCGTATATCAAAATGATCATATTAACGGGCTTCGATGAATTCGAATATGCCCAGCAGGCGATTCGGCTAAAAATCTCCGACTTTATCCTGAAGCCGATTACGGCGCAGGAAATTCGTAAGCTGCTCGATCGCATTCGGGCGGAGATGGATGAAGAAAAGCAGCGCCGCGAGGATCTGAGCAGGCTGACCAGTCAGCTGGAGCAGAGCCTGCCGCTGCTTAAGGAGCGTTTTCTGGAACGTTTGGTCGCTGTCGGCTTAGGTGAAGCGGAGATTGCGGAGCGCTTTGCCTATTTCAATTTGCGCCAGCTTTCTCCTTTATTGTTGGTCATGGTCGTTGATATCGATGATTTCGGCGAGCGTGAGCTTACTTCCTATGAGCATGACGCTGAGATTTTGCGATTTGCGGCTTATGATATTTTACGGGAGACGCTTGCGGGAGACCACGTGCTCACTTTTCGGACTCGCGAGGAGCGGATGGTGGCAATCGTGTTTGGCGAGCAGAGCGAGAGCTTGCTGTATGAGCAGGTATTCTCGCTTGCGGAGGAAGTCCGCTATCAGGTGGAGAAATATTTGAAATTCACGGTCACGGTTGGAATCGGCAGGGCTTGCACGAGCGCAGGGCAGCTGCCATTCTCCTATAAAAGCGCATTGTCCGTGCTGGACTACCGGTTTCTGTTCGGGAAGAACAGGGTGCTTAGCATTATGGATATGGAGGGCCAGCCCTCCAATGGGCTGCCGCTTAGCTTTGACTTGGACCGAAAGCTTGCCTCGGCGGTAAAGACGGGAGCAGCTAAAGAGGCGTATACGCTGATTGAAGCAGGGGTAGCCGAGCTGAAAAGGTCATTGGTTCCCGTAGAATCCTGTTTGCTGCAAATGCAGAAGGTCGTGCTGTCATTAATGAACTCGGTCCAGGAGCTGGCCATCCACGAGCTTGATCCCCCTCTGGAGCAGCGGATAAATTTAATGCATGTGCATAAATTCAAGACGCTGGATGAAATGGAAGCATGGCTCAAGGAAGTCGTGGGCTCGGTTATCGCCACCCTGTCCGAAAACCGTAATTATTTAACCAATCAGCAAATTTATCGGGCGGTGGAGTACATCGATACCCATTATGCGAACGAAAAAATGTCACTTCAGGATCTTTGCCGTCATGTCCTGATGAGTTCAAGCTATTTCAGCCTTGTATTCAAGCAGCATACTGGAGAGACCTTTATTGAATATTTGACAGGCGTACGCGTAGCCAAGGCCAAGGAGCTGCTTCATAACACGACGATGAAGCTGTACGAAATTGCCGAGCAGGTCGGCTACAAGGATCCGAATTATTTCAGTATTTTATTCAAGAAGCATACGGGCATGACACCCAAGGATTATCGGGACAAACAAGTAAAGGGGAGCGGAGCCTAGCATGCTCAAAGAACGTTTCTTTCCTTTATTCCCCCTCAAAAGCATTCAATCCAACATCTCATTGGCGTTTTCTTTGCTCATTCTGGCGGCCATTGTGCTGACAAGCTTAGTCAGCTACCAGATATCGGTTGCAGCCGTCGAGCGTAATTCGAAGGGCTACATCGAGGAAATCATAAAGCAGGTTAACTTAAACATTCAATCTTACGTCGATAATATGGAGAATATCTCGCTGCTCGCCCTGACAAACAAGGACGTGAAATATTACATATCCGACAACAGCTTCATTAGCTCCGAGAATCGCCGCACCTATGAGAAACGTATTTCGGACCTGTTCCAGGCGATTCTTTATACGCGCAATGACATAGCCTCCATCATGGTATTTGGCTACAATGGCCGTTTCGTGTCTGACCGGAGGATCACAACGCTTAACCCGAACACAAAGCTCGGGGATCAGGGCTGGTACCAGTTGGCGAAGGCGGCAGGCGGGCAATCGGTTGTTTCCTCGCCGCATGTACAAAATTTGATCGACAACGAATACCGCTGGGTCGTATCCCTCAGCCGCGAGCTTAAGAACACCGACGGCATAACGGCCGAGGGCGTTCTCCTTGTCGATCTTAACCTAAGCGTAATCAACGACATTTGCAACAGGATCAACCTCGGCAAAAAGGGCTATCTGTTCATTGTCGACGAGAAAGGTAATATCGTGTATCACCCGCAGCAGCAGCTTATTGACAGCAAGCTGCGCTCGGAGCGCATTCCAGAGGTGCTGCAAGCATCGAGCGGCGATTCCTTTGTCATTAATGAAGGTGACGGCAAACGCATATACTCGGTCCAGGATACTAACTTTGGCTGGCGGATTGCCGGTGTCGCCTATACGGACGATCTTATTGCAAGCAAGGATGACTTGCGAAATTCGATTATTTTTTATTCGCTGTTCGGTTTGGCTATATCCCTGCTGATTTCGATTGGTCTCTCGCACCGGCTGTCGAAGCCGATCAAGGTGCTTCAGTCTGATATGAAGCAGGTGGAAAAAGGGAATTTCGACATTCAGACGGAAATCGGACAGATGAATGAGATTGGACAGCTTGGCCGGTCATTCAATTTAATGGTAAGTCGAACGAAGTTTCTGATGGAAGAGACGATCCAGAATCAGGAGAACAAGCGAAAGAGCGAGCTGCTGCTGCTTCAATCGCAGATCAACCCGCATTTTCTGTACAATACGCTCGATTCGATTGTCTGGATGGCCGAGCAGAAGCAGCATGAGGAGGTCGTGCTGATGACGTCCGCGCTTGCGAAGCTGTTCCGTGCCAGCATTACGAAGGACCAAGAGCTTGTGCCGATCCGCGTGGAGATTGAGCATATTACCAACTATTTGCTGATTCAGAAAATGCGTTACAACGATGAGCTGAATTATATCATCGATATGGAGGAATCTATTCTCGGTTATAAGACGCTAAAAATATTGCTTCAGCCGTTTATCGAGAATGCCATCTATCATGGCATTCGCAGCATGTATGGAATGGGAGACGGACTAATTACGATACGGGGAAGGCAATCGGGCGAGCATATCATATTTGAGGTCGAGGATAATGGCCAAGGCATGTCGCAAGAGCAGCTTGGAAAGCTCCTCATCAATCAAGAGGAGGATTCCCGCCATCAAGGAATAGGCATTCGCAACGTCAACGAACGGATTAAGCTCTATTTCGGACATGAATACGGCATTCACATTCGCAGTGAAATCGAGGAGGGTACTTGCATTACCATCGTCATACCTAAGCTCGGTTAAGGGGTGCAGACTTGTGCGGAAGCATCGATTTACGATAGGACTTATCGTTATAGTAGCGGTAGTCTCGATTTATTTGTTGTTTAATCTTAGGCTGTTTTCCGGAGCGGCACATGACGAGAAAAGCGTAACGTTAATCTTGCAAACCTTAAACGTTCGCCACGATTTCTGGCAAGCCGTCAATGAGGGTGCCGAAGCCGCTGCCAAGGAAATTGGCGCAAAGCTGAATGTGGAGGGGCCGCTATCCGAGGAGGACGCAGCCTCGCAAATCAAGCTTTTGGAAGAAGCCATCGTACGCAAGCCCCAGGCTATCGTGATTGCTGCAATTAAAAATGAGCGCATGCCGGAGGCGCTTGCCAAGGCACGCGAGGCAGGGATAAAACTAGTTATTATCAATTATTCGCCTGCTATGAAGCCTGCTCCTGCGATAGTCTCCAGCAACCATACAGAGGCGGGGAAGGCAGCTGGTCATACGGCTATTGAAGAAACAAGCGGAAAGCCGCTTATAGCTGTCATAAGCGATTTTGCGGATTCGCTTACTTCCGAGGAGCGTCTGGCAGGCATGAAGCTTGCATTGGATGGTTATCCGGGCTCTATGCTTTCTCCTTTATATGCAGCAGGCTCCGAGGAGCGTGCCTATGAACTGTCTAAGCAATTGCTTCTCAGCGATTCGCCGATTAATTCGATCATCACCTTGAATGCATCGGCATCGCAAGGAGCTGCAAGGGCTCTCATCGAGTATAACCGAGCAAAGAGTATCAGCCTGATTGGGTTCGACAGCACCAGCGATGAAGTGAAGCTGCTGGAAGCAGGCATTATACGGGCCGCGATTGTACAGAAGCCATTTAACATGGGCTATCTTGGCGTAAAAACAGCACTGAGGCTGATAGAAGGCAGTGCTGTCGAGCCAATTACTTACATGGATTCAAACGTCATTACGAAACAGAACATGTACACCTCTGAGAATCAGAAGTTATTGTTTCCTTTTATTAATAGCAAGTAGAACTTCCATGAAAGGATACGATGACAAGATGTTGCGAAAATACCGTTTGATGCAGCCGTTGATTTCAGCTATTCCTTTGCTTCTTCTCTCGGCACTCCTCGCTTCCTGCATGAATGCGGCGCCGCAGCCTACTGCGCCCCCGAAGGAGGAGCGAGCCTTGATTCGGTTCGTTGCGGCCGAATACAGCACGGAGACAAAACCGCTGCTCGAGAAGCTGGTGAAGGAATTCGGCCGGAGAAACCCGCTAATCGATGTAGAGCTGCAGGTAGCGAACTGGGATATTCTCGACGGAATCTACACATCCATGATTAGTAAAAACCAACCGCCGGATTTGCTGAATACGAATGTGTACGCGCATTACGCCAAGGACGGACTGCTTAACGACATGGGCGATATTTTATCGCCGGAGCTTACGGCTAAGCTATACCCGAATTTGGTGGAAATGGATCAGATGGACGGTATTCAGTACGCCGTACCCTATGTAGCGACTACCCGTAACCTCTATTACAACAAAGATTTGCTGCAGAAAGCAGGTGTGGATGCTCCTCCAACCACCTGGTCCGAGCTTGAGCAGGTCGCGCAGAAAGTGAAGGAACTTGGCATAGCGGAAGGATTCGGCTTGGATCTTACCGATAATGAAACGCAGGCTTCACTGACGTATATTTTCTACGGTGCAGGGGGCGAATGGACAAAGGACGGGAAGTGGAGCATTAACTCACCGGCTAATGTAGAAGGGGTAGCCTTTCTGAAGGAACTGTTCGACAAAGGCTTGACGGATCCAGAGCCCACCGTAACGACGCGGGATGAGAAGCAGCGGATTCTGGGCGGCGGACAGCTTGCCATGATGATCTCCGGCAATTATTTCTCATCCGTCGTGCCGAAGGAATTTCCGGATTTGAACTGGGGGAAGGGCCCGATTCCCGTTAAAGATGGAATGCCGCCGATTACATTCGGGGTGCATGACGTACTCGTTTCATTCAAGACGGATCACACGAACAAAGAAGCGCTGTCGAAGTTTTTGGATTTCCTGTACGATGACAAGGAATATGAGGAAATGATCAAGCGGGAGGGCTTTCTGCCCGCCACAACGACAGTTGGATCGAGTCTATCGGCACAGAACGATGCGATAAAAAGCGACCTCGAGGCGCTCAGCAAAGCGAAATTTTATCCGATAAAACAGCCTTCCTGGCAGGCGGTGCTAGATTACGCCCGCAAAATGGGCGATGCCGTCCTTTATGAGCATATGACGCCAAAAGCGGCACTCGATCAGCTGCAGCAGTTCGCTGAGAGCAAACGTGTTCAAATGAACTAGATCATAGAAAAGAAGATAATAAAGAATATATGGAAGATATTCAATAGAGATAAAAGCCCTCCCAATTTATGATGAACTTACGCCAAAGAGCGCAGCAGCATGCTCGTACGAACAGCGTAAAACATTATTTTTGGGAGGGTTTGCTTTAATGATGATGAAGAAAAAATTTGCAGCGCTCGGAATTGCCGTTGTACTGGCAGCCGTATCGCTAGCGGGTTGCGGATCAAACAATGGAAACAGCAACGCGACGAATGCCCCTTCTAATTCGGCTCCTGCCGCAGAAGAAACAAAAGCCCCCGATGCAGGAACAGAGACAACCAAGCTGACTGGCGATTTCGAAATTCAATACTTTGTCGGCGGTTATGGAGACAAATGGTGGAAAAAGGTTATTGCCGATTTCCAAGCTGCCAACCCCGAGCTCAAAATCAAAGAATCTGCCGGACCAAAAATAAATGATCAAAACAGACCTCGCTGGATCGGGGGAAATCCGCCGGACTTCGTTTACATTGACGGCCCCGTGCTTAATGACCGCCAAATGGTCGAGGATGGCCAGCTTGAAGATCTGACGGAATGGCTGAAAGAAGCCAAGAATGTCGATGGCGACCTGATCACGGATATTCTTGCTCAGCCTGCGCAGCAATTCGACGGCAAGGTGTATAACATTCCGCTCGTGCTTAATTCATGGGGCGTATTCTGGAACAAAGCGCTCTTCAAGGAAAAAGGCTGGGCTGAGCCGACTGATTTTCCATCCTTTATCGAGATCAGCGGCAAAATTAAAGCAGACGGCGTAACGCCTTTTATTCACACAGGCAAATACCCGTACTATATTAACGGTTCCATTCTTTATCCGGCTATCGTGTCGGCAAACAATAACGATTACACGATTCTTCAAGATATGGCGGCTAACAAGGTCGAAGCGTTCGAGAGCCCGGCGGTGCTTGCGGCTTTGAACAAAATCGTGGAGCTGCGCGACAAAGGATTCATTGATAAAGCGTCCATTCAAATCAATCATACCGATTCCCAAATGCTTTTCCTGCAAAACAAAGACGCCTTTATTCCGAACGGCCTATGGCTGCCTAACGAGATGGCAAAAGACGTGCCAGCGGGCTTTGATTTTGGCTTCATTCCTTCCGTAACGCAAGAAGCAGGCGGCAAGGTTGTCGCGAATACGTCTACGGCAACCGTAGCGATCGCGAAGAACGGCAAAAACAAAGAAGCGGCAAAAGCGTTCTTGCAGTTTATTTTCTCCAAAGAGCAAGCATCCCAGTGGGCAGAGCTAAGCGGCGCGCCTTCCAACATTAAAGGCGATATCAGCGCTTCGAACGCTCCAAGCTTTGTGAAGGACGCTGCCAAATATTTGACTGACCCGAACACGATTGTCATTCCAACGATTACTTATAATGCCGATGTAGACAAAGCGATGATGGATGCAACAGATGCATTGACCATCAGCTCCATTACGCCGGAGGAATGGGTGAAACGGGTTACCGACGCCGTGAAGAAAGCGAGCAAATAATAGCCTTTACTAGCATGCAAAGCGGGGTGGTCGAGGCATGCTGCCTCGATCGCCCTCTGCGAGTTTACTTGGGGGGATGGAAAGATGAACGCAGGTACGGCAAAGTGGCAGAGAAATATATTTATCGCATCGTTTATCATCCCTACGCTGCTTTTCTTCGGCGTATTTACGATTTATCCGGTTGTGCAAGGGCTCTATTACAGCTTCTTCGATTGGTCCGGCATGTCGGACAAAAAAACGTTCGTAGGCTTTGACAATTTCGTAGAGATGTTCCACGATCCTATCGTTTGGCGGGCGATTGGCAACGATTATTTTTTGGTGGCTGGCAAAGTAGTCGGCATTATGCTGCTCGCGACTTTTTTCGCCGTAGCGCTCACGCGCTTTGGGTTCCGCTTGGCAGGCTTTTTCCGCTCGATTTTCTTCATTCCGAACGTAATTTCCGTCGTTGTTATCGGCGTATTGTGGAATTTCATATATAATCCGCAAATTGGGTTTTTGAATGGGTTTTTGTCTTTGTTTACGAAGGAGCAGGTCACGATAACATGGCTTGGCTTCACGGACCATACCATATGGATGCTGCTTCCTCCTGCTATCTGGGCGGGAATCGGATTCTATATGATTCTGCTCATCGCAGCCATTCAAAGCATCCCCGAATCGTATTACGAAGCAGCGAACATAGAAGGCGCAGGCGAGTGGAAGCAGTTCTGGAGCATTACGGTACCGCTGACGTGGGAGCAAATAAAAGTTTCAATCTTGAACATTATGATGACCACCCTGAACGGCTCTTTCGTAATCGTCTGGATCATGACCGAGGGAGGTCCGGACAACAGCACGCAGGTTATGGGCTCTTACTTGTATCAAATGGCATTCCGTCAGTACCATTTTGGTTATGGCGCTTCGATCGGATTTGTCATCTTGGTCCTGTCGCTAATAACGACCATCGTGCTTCAGCGGTTAATGCGCCATGATTCCGTTGAGATGAGCTAAGGGGGATAATAAGATGGACATCAAGATTAAAAATCCGATAGCAAAGCTAATTATTTACGTGATTTTGCTTTTATGGGGCATATCGGTTTTGTACCCGCTGCTGTGGACCCTGTTCGATTCCTTGAAAGATAATGAGCAATTTTTCTTGAATGCGCCGTGGTCCTTGCCGGAAATGCCGCTTCTCTGGTCCAATTTCTCCTATGTATGGAGCAAATATAACTTTAGCACGTATTTTGTCAACTCGCTTGTCATTACGCTTGGGTCGACCTTGCTGGCGCTGCTGCTCTCGGCAACGACGGCCTACGTGCTGGCGAGATATAAATTCAGGGGCAGCAACACGCTCTTTCTGCTTTATATTTCCTCGATGATGGTACCCTTTGTCCTTGCGCTCATTCCTTTGTTTTTCTTAATGAATGCCATGGGATTGATCAATACGAAGCTAGGCTTAATATTCGTATATACCTCAAGCTTGCTCGCGTTCGGCATCTTCGTGCTGGTCGGCTTCTTCAAATCGCTGCCGAAGGAGCTGGAGGAAGCGGCAATCGTGGATGGTGCTTCTTATTATGGGACGTTCTTTAGGGTCATGCTGCCGTTATCCCAACCAGGTCTAATAACAATCGGCATTGTCAATATTTTAAATATATGGAATGAGTATATCGTAGGCACCATTCTCATCAATGATCCTACGCAATACACGTTGCCGGTAGAGATCGGGGTTATGCAGGCAGAGATGCAGTACCGTACCGAGTGGGGTCCGTTATTCGCGGCTCTCCTGATTACGATTATTCCGGTCCTCATCATCTATATTATTTTCCAGCGGCAGATCGCAAGCGGGATTACGGCTGGTGCGGTGAAATAAATGCAGCGATAAGTTAGAAGAGCGCCTATATGGGGCGCTCTTTTTGCTATCATTAAAAAGTCTCTTTATGAATAAAAAATATATTTAGTTATTCAAAATGAATAACTTTGTATATAATTATGCTTACCATGCACATCATCCCAGCTCAGAGAAAGCCGATAAATGCTTATCATGCATACAAATTAATTCGAATCGGAGGATGAAGAAAGTGAATGTAAGAAGCAAAATTGTTGTATCCGTTATCATTTCAAGCTTGTTCGCCGCGCTGCTCACGGGTTTGCCTCTGGGAAGCTGGAACCAGCCAGTAGGTGGAGGCAGCTTGGGGATTGCGAGCGCCGCCGAAGCGCCGCCTAAAGCCAGCATGGTCAAGTGGGGGGAGTTTCATGAGGCGCTTGCTGCAGGTGATCCGGCCGATGCCCAGCATGTGTCCAATCTGCGTGACGAGCTTGCTGGGCTGGATGACTTGAATGACCAGTCGCTTATTGATTCGGTATGGAACAAGATAAGCCTGAAGCTTCCTGCCCATGTCGATAAAGTAAAAGTGAAAGCCGATCTTTTTCGGTTTTTCAAAGCGGTCATCGTCAGCCAGTTTGATCCGCAGGCTAGCGAATTGGAGAGTATCCGCGGCAATGCCGATTACCGCGCGGCGCTGCAAGCAATCTCTGCCGCGGCGGGGCAGCCAAGCCTGACACTCGAGGATTTTCTGATCTTCTTATATGGCGACGGCAACAGCCGCAAAGGGCTTGAAGGGACCATCAGAGAAGAAATCCGTAATATGGACCCGTTTTCGCTAATGGCGCTGACGCAGGAAAGAGAGAAGGTAAACGATCTCCTTTTCTCCGAACTGAAGGAGGTGCTTGGGTTATCGTACGACTATCAGGTTAGCAGGGTTTTCCGCAATCTAGGAATAACCGCTCTGAACGTGCAGGAGATGCTGCAAAGCTTTGGGAATAGGCTGCAGCTCGATACGGATGCTTTTGTCGGAATCGCCGTCGCCTATATGCGCTCGAATGTAAGCACCAGCTACCGTATAGCCCATTACGATGGCAACGTCACGGACGGCCGTATTTATCATTATGATCTAGGTATATTCGGATCCTATGTTTTGCCTGCTCAACTGGTTTGGTCCAAGCGTTCGGGAAGCTCTGACCTGTTGGTCTTTCCTAGCGGGAGCATGCAATTAGTTTACCCTGCAGCCAGCGGAGAAGCGCTTATTCAAGTCAACCTGCTTCATCCATACGGCGGCCCGGACAAGGTAATCCTCGAGGAAGAGATGAGGCATTCGCATTCATTTGCGGACTTCCCGGAGGAGCCTTTCTTTGCGAGAATGGGCAAGCTGTACGGTACGCTTGCAGAAGGACCTCCTTCTGACCTGTCCAATGTACGCAGCTTGCAGGAGGAGTGGGCGGCTCTTGATGTGAATTCAAACTTGCAGCTGCTTGATCCCATTTGGAATAAGCTAAAAGTCCGTTTCACGGAAGCTCAAGTCGACGGGATGAAGCTTGCCCTGTTCCAGCTGTTGAAAGAGACCGCAGGCTTGTATGTCGACCCGCAGGAAGCCCGGTTGGATGCCATTCGCAATAACGCTGACTATAAGCTGCTGTTTAATAACATCATCCCGGTTTACTCCAACGGCGCTGAGCAGCTTCTGATCCTGCTGTTCGGCGATGACGCCGCCCGAGGCGGGGTGCAAGGCGAATGGCTGGGACTTCTTGCAAGACAATCCCCGCAGGACTTGATCGCCCTGCTTCATAATGATGAGAAGCGCAAGCAGCTGCTTCGATCGGCAATCGATACGGTCTTTAGCGAATCGGATGACGGGCAGCAAGCGACCTATTTTTATACTTTGGGCAGCGCCCTTAAGCAAAGAGGGGTGACAACGGAGGATATCCTAAGCGTCTTGAGCGGCCTTGAAGATAAGCTTGCACATAGCGAATCAGCTGCCAGTGCCATGCTGAGCGCCTACCTTCGCTCCGAAACACAGGAAACGGCGATCATTAGCGATGATGGGCTGAAGCATACCTATTCATTGTCTGTGCTTGGAAAGTCCGTCCCTGCCGAGCTTCTGACATGGTCCAAAGCATCAGGCAGCGATGCCGTGACGGTGATGCCTGATGGCGTCGTTACGATCCCGCCCTATACGCCGGCGGTGTCTGCTGTCATCCAGGCAAAGGCGATCAGCCCGGATGGACAATCGGAGAGCATTCTTTTCCGGAAAGAAGTAACGTTGAAGGCTTCCGATATGGGAAGCGAGCCCGCAATTCCAGCGCTCCTGCTGGAGCGCATGAATAGGCTGCACGAGGCTGTTGCAGCGGGAGGCTCCCAGTCGGTACAGAACATACATGCCGTTCAGGAAGAAATAGCCGGGCTTGACGATAACGAAATGCAGTTTCTCATAGATCCGATCTGGCATAAAATAAGCGAAAAGCTGCCCGCCTCCGTTGATGCGGTATCGTTAAAGACCAGCCTGTTCCGATTGGTCAAGGCTGCTGTTGCCTTACCGTATGACCCTCAGGCGTCTGAGCTTAAGGCCATGCTGGCGAATCCCGAATATCAGGCTGCGTTAGCCATCTTGACAGAAGCCGGCGGCGGACCGGATGTGAATATCGGCGATATGGTCGTTTTTCTATTCGGCGATGGGAGTCAGGCAAAGGGAATCGAGGGAACCGTCCGCGATATGCTGGCTGCCAAAAAACCGAAGGAAATGGCAGCGCTATTTGCAAATAAGAAAGCGGTAAGCTCCCTTATCAATCAAGCTTTAACCGAAGTATTGCAGCAAAGAGACAGGTATACCGTAAGTGAATGGGTTCATGGATTGGGTATTACGGCGGCAGAGTGGCAAGCTGTTTCCGTAGGCTTTCAGCAAGCGCTGGAGAAGGAGAAGCAGGCAATGAATGCTTGGCTAATGGCATATATTCGTTCCGAGGTTCAGGAAACGGTGACTATTAGCGACAATGGCATGAAGCATCAATACAGGCTTAACGTATTAGGGGCAGGGCTGCCGTCCGCGTTCGTGAAGTGGATTAAGCTGTCTGGAGACAAAGCGGTCAATGTGAAGCTTAACGGGGCCGTTACCCTTTCGAACAAACAATCAAGCGGAAGAGCGGTTATTCAAGCCGTTTGGCTGAATGCTTCTGGGGGAAATGCAAAGGTTATTTTTCAGAAGGAAGTAGAGCTCGTCAAGGAAGCGGAATAAGAACAAGCGTTAAATATGGCTACGGGATTGACCTTTTCAGGTAAGCGGCTCATTCTCCAAGGAGATTGCAGCTGCTTATTTTCGTTGCGGATCGTCCTCATATTTACTTCCGGCTGCCTATGCTGGATAATAAAGAAAATTTTTGAATTATGCATCCGTGCGGTTCTTGCATACAATTGGAGGCACATCGAATGAATGTTTTTCTTCTCAATTCTGAATTTCACGGCGCGCGGCATGTCCCTACATTTCTGAGAGACCACTACGTCGGCTTCGAATGGCCGGGTATAGGGGATTTAGAGCAGTTAAGCAAGGAGGCTGGACAGGAGAAGGTTGTTCAGGCATGCGATCAAAAGGGGGCGGTGCTGCTGGATCGGCTGCTCGAGATCGGCTCCTTCGTTTACGATATGCAGGATGGGGATTATCTCTTTCTGGCAGATGGCGATCATGTTCATATGGGCGACTTGGGCGACTATTACTATGTTGATAGACCGTCCGAGGAGGAAGCTGGCCTCTGCCATCGGAGAGGCGTGACTTGGCTGAAGAGCTTGCTGAGGTCGGAGCTGCATCCTGAGCTGAAGTCTTTTGTAGACAGGAAGGTGACCATCTCGATGCTCGAACGGAAGGTAACGCCGGAGCAGATTGAGCATTGGCTGGACAAGCCTTTCGGACAGGCAGTGGATACGGAACGAACATGTGCAGTCGATCAGGAGACCATTTCGTTGGCGCTGGATATATTAAGAAAGGCGATGAGGAGCAGTGATGCTGACCGAAGGGAACGTGCTGCGATAGCCGTGCTTCAATTCGCTAAGCCGTAGCGTTCCATAGGCAAGCGTAGAAAAGAGCACCGAGAAGGTGCTCTTTTTGAATATATAAGAATGTATATGTTTTCACATATTAATGTGCTTATCTATATTCGCGAAACGACAGCTTTTGCCGCAGAGGACGGTAAAGCCGCTTACGCTTGAAATATAGGAAAGTATGTCATTTCGCCAACTTTCTCTATATTTCTACGCGAAACGGATACCCTACTTTTGCAGAGGACGGCGAAACCGTTTCTTCTTGTGCCATAAGATGGCTTGGCAACTATAACTCTATAATGCCCGGGCTGTCCGTCAAATATTTCTCGGTCAGTATCGACAGCAGCTGGATGCCTACCTCGTTATGTCCGCCTTCAGGAATAATAATATCGGCATACTTTTTGGAGGGCTCAATAAACGCTTCATGCATCGGTTTTACCGTATTCAGATATTGGTCATGTACGGACTTGATTGTTCTTCCGCGCTCCTCGATATCCCGCAATACCCGGCGCAATATGCGCACGTCCGGATCGGTATCGACAAAAACCTTAATGTCGAGCGCTTTGCGGATACTCTCCTCAGCCAGTACATGAAGCCCTTCCAGAATAACGATCTTGTTTGGCTTAAGCTCTATTGTCTCATCCATTGAGCGTCCGTGGACGGTGAAATCATAAACGGGAGCAAAAGCCGTTTGACCTGCTCTCAGCGTCATGAGGTCGTTTGCGAGCAGCTCGATATCGAATGCAAGCGGATGGTCATAATTGATAAGCTCGCGCTCGGCGAAGCTGAGATGCGTCGGGTTTTTATAATAATTATCCTGCGATATGAATGTTACTTTATCTGATCCAAGACGATCAATGACAGATCGGGCAACCGTTGTTTTGCCGGATCCGGTGCCGCCGGCGATTCCAATGATAAGCATGACGCTGCAATAAACCTCCCTATGATGTATGCCTGTGCAATTGTAGTATTGTAGCATAGCATTCACATTTTTTCACCTCGGCAGTCCTTTTTATCATTTTCTTCCCATCCATAGCTGTGCGGCAGGCAGGTTCTCATATGAAGTAAAAGATAGCGCTTGGAGGCCTACGTCAATAAGGAAGACAAGGAATCGATCTGGTACGAAAGTATACCATGCGTCCCCTTTAACGGAGTCAAATAAATCACACCCATGGCTGACGTATTGATAAGGCGGCGGTACCGCCCAATTTCGGCAACGCCGTTCTGACGGCCATGAGACGCGCGGAGTCCAACGAACCAGTGCAGCTTCAAAAATAATGACAGAATCTTCTCGAGCTTCTGGATCTTGCCTGTCCCGGTATAATGGGTAGGTTGTACTGGCTTTTGGCCGAATTCATGTACGATTTCAAATCTGTTTGCTGATGTGCAGCCATAATGCGTGTTTTTAATTCAGTAGGTTTTTTATTGAGAATAATCATAGCTTTTGATCGTTATGGTGAACGTTTAAAGAGAATTTAGAGGAAACTAAGAAAGGGACTAGTTCTTAAGGACTATATTGATTATTGTTAGATATTAATTGTAGCTTGTTTGTTATTCATACGTAAATTGTAGTTTTTTATTCATTCTTTTCTTTGAACTACTGGGGTTTATTTGAACTACAGCCGCATACCCATTCTACAATTATAATATTATTACTTTGTGAATGAGGTATCAGGATGAAAAAACACCTAAATAATATGAAAGCTATTTCCGATAGTAATAGTAGTATACTACTAGATCTATTGTGGAGGCAAAGCCGATGAAATTGAAGCCAAAGTCAAAAGTACAACCTAGAGCAAAAGCTAATTCTGTTAGACTTGCAACAGGAATAATAAGCGCAACATTGCTTTTATCCGCAATAAGCCCAGCCATTGGGTATGCAGCAGCTTCAACTTCTCCTGTAGCCGCTTCTATCTCTGTTGCTAATAATAAAGCAGGAGTTAAAGATACGGTAAAAGTAACAGGCCTGTTAGCAGGCGATATTGTCAAGGTCTACAATGCGGCAACATCCGGCACGCTTATGGGAACAGCAACCGTTGCCGTTGATGCGACTGAAGCATTAGTGGAGATTGATCAACTCGGCAGTGGAGTCGGAAGCATTTACGTAACAGTTACGAGCGGTGTGGATTCGGAAAGCACTCGCGTATTTAAAGCATATGATTCGGAGACATCCATAGCTCCGGTTGCAGCTAATATCACGGTTAACAATGAAAAAACAGGAAGCGCTGATACTGTCAAAGTAGTCGGGCTTGCTGCAGGCGATATTGTAACTGTCTATGGCAGCGTAATTGAAAGTGCTACTGTTGCGGAGGGCGCAACGGAAGTTACTGTATCCAAAGTAGATTTGCTTGCTGCTACAGGCGGAACAGCACAGGTTTCAGTGACAAAGCTAAATAAGCTAGAAAGTACCCGTACATCAAAAACGTATATCAGTGAGCCGGTATCCACCATAATAGCTGCCAGCACCATTAATGTAGCTAATAATAAGTCTGGAGTTCAAGATAAAGTAGTAGTAACAGGTCTTGTAGAGGGCGATATAGTTAATGTCTACAAAGCAGCAACAGGCGGAACGGCAATCGGAACAGCTACAGTAGCTGAAGGAGCAACATCAGCAACGGTAACGATTGATCAACTGGGCGCAACGGCTAGCAGCGTGTATGTGAGCGTGAAAAACGTAGATAAGCTGGAGAGTGCAAGAACGCTTAAAGCTTATGATGCTGAAATCAGCGTAGCACCAGTCGCGGCTAACGTAACGGTAACGAATGGTCCAACAGGAAGTGCGGATACGGTAAAAGTAACTGGCTTAGCAGAAGGCGACATCGTGAACGTTTACGGCGTAGCGACAGGCGGGACAGTCTTAGAAACAGGAACAGTAGCAGAAGGCGCAACGGAAGTAACGGTTTCCAAAACGGATCTGCTCACGGCAACAGGCGGGACGGCTTACGTAACGGTAACGAAAGCGAACAAGCTGGAGAGTACTCGTACCTCGAAAGTATACGTAACGGAAACCGTATCGCTAGCGCCAGCAGCAGCGAATATTACCGTATTGAACAACAAAGTAGGCGTGAACGATACAGTAGTCGTTACAGGCCTTATCGAAGGCGACGTTGTGAGCGTGTATAAAGCAGCGACAGGCGGAACAGCAATCGGAACGGCAACGGTAGCTGAAGGAGCAACATCAGCAACGGTAACGATTGAACAGCTAGGCGCAACTGCAAGCAGCGTATATGTCGGCGTTAAGAGCGTGGACAAGCTAGTTAGCACGAGAACGACAAAAGCGTATGATGCTGAAATTAGCGCAGCGCCGGCAGCAGCGACGATTACCATAACAAACAGCCCAACAGGCGGTGCAGATACGGTAAAAGTAACAGGCCTAGCAGAAGGCGACATCGTGAACGTATACGGCGTAGCAACAGGCGGCACCGTGCTTGAAACAGCAACGGTAGCAGAAGGCGCAACGGAAGTAACAGTTTCCAAAACGGACCTGCTTACGGCAACAGGCGGAACAGCGTATGTAACGGTAACGAAAGCGAACAAGCTGGAAAGTACACGTACCTCGAAAGTATACGTAACGGAAACCGTATCGCTAGCGCCAGCAGCAGCGAATATTACCGTATTGAACAACAAAGTAGGCGTGAACGATACAGTGGTCGTTACAGGCCTTATCGAAGGCGACGTTGTGAGCGTGTATAAAGCAGCGACAGGCGGAGCGGCAATCGGAACGGCAACAGTAGCTGAAGGAGCAACATCAGCAACGGTAACGATTGAACAGCTAGGCGCAACAGCAAGCAGCGTATATGTCAGTGTGAAGAGCGTGGACAAGCTAGTTAGCACGAGAACAACAAAAGCGCATGACGCTGAGATTAGCGTAGCGCCAGCAGCAACGACGATTACCATAACAAACAGCCCAACAGGCGGTGCGGACACGGTAAAAGTAACCGGATTATTAGAAGGCGACATCGTGAACGTATACGGTGTAGCAACAGGCGGTACCGTGCTTGAAACAGCAACAGTGGCAGAAGGCGCAACGGAAGTAACGATCTCGAAAACCGACTTGCTGACAGCAACAGGCGGAACAGCATATGTGACGGTAACGAAAGCGAACAAGCTGGAGAGTACGCGTACATCCAAAACGTATGTAACTGAGCCCGTATCGGCAGCACCGGCAGCAGCAACGATCACGGCAACGAACAACAAAGTAGGCGTAAGCGATACAGTGGTTGTTACAGGCCTAGCAGAAGGCGATGTAGTGAATGTGTACAAAGCGGCAACAGGCGGAGCAGCAATCGGAACGGCAACAGTAGCTGAAGGAGCAACATCAGCAACGGTAACGATTGAACAGCTGGGCGCAACAGCAAGCAGCGTGTATGTGACCGTGACAAAAGAAGATCAGCTAGAAAGCGTAAGAACGGTAAAAGCGTACGATGCTGAGATCACTGCAGCACCAGCAGCAGCGACGATTACCATAACAAACAGCCCAACAGGCGGTGCGGACACGGTAAAAGTAACCGGATTATTAGAAGGCGACATCGTGAATGTATACGGCGTAGCAACAGGCGGCACGGTACTTGAGACTGCAACGGTAGCAGAAGGCGCAACGGAAGTAACAGTTTCCAAAACGGATCTGCTTACTGCAACAGGCGGAACAGCTTATGTAACGGTAACGAAAGCGAACAAGCTGGAAAGTACACGTACATCCAAAACGTATGTGACTGAGCCCGTATCGGCAGCACCGGCAGCAGCAACGATCACAGCAACGAACAACAAAGTAGGCGTAAGCGATACAGTGGTTGTTACAGGTCTTGCTGAAGGCGATGTAGTGAATGTGTACAAAGCGGCAACAGGCGGAGCAGCAATCGGAACGGCAACAGTAGCTGAAGGAGCAACATCAGCAACGGTAACGATTGAACAGCTGGGCGCAACAGCAAGCAGCGTGTATGTGACCGTGACAAAAGAAGATCAACTAGAAAGCGTAAGAACGGTAAAAGCGTACGATGCTGAAATTACTGCAGCGCCAGCAGCAGCGGCCATTACCGTAACGAATAATGCGACAAGCACGGCAGATACAGTAAAAGTAACGGGCCTAGCAGAAGGCGACATCGTGAACGTATACGGCGTAGCAACAGGCGGCACCGTGCTTGAAACAGCAACGGTAGCAGAAGGCGCAACGGAAGTAACGATCTCGAAAACCGACTTGCTGACAGCAACAGGCGGAACAGCGTATGTAACGGTAACGAAAGCGAACAAGCTGGAAAGTACACGTACATCCAAAACGTATGTGACTGAGCCCGTATCGGCAGCTCCGGCAGCAGCTACGATCACAGCAACGAACAACAAAGTAGGCGTAAGCGATACAGTGGTTGTTACAGGTCTTGCTGAAGGCGATGTAGTGAATGTGTACAAAGCGGCAACAGGCGGAGCAGCAATCGGAACGGCAACAGTAGCTGAAGGAGCAACATCAGCAACGGTAACGATTGAACAGCTGGGCGCAACAGCAAGCAGCGTGTATGTGACCGTCACAAAAGAAGGTCAGCTAGAAAGCGTAAGAACGGTAAAAGCGTATGATGCTGAAATCACTGCAGCACCAGCAGTAGCGACCATTACCGTAACGAATAATGCGACAAGCACGGCAGATACAGTGAAAGTAACAGGCCTAGCAGAAGGCGACATCGTGAACGTATACGGCGTAGCAACAGGCGGCACCGTGCTTGAAACAGCAACGGTGGCAGAAGGCGCAACGGAAGTAACGATCTCGAAAACCGACTTGCTTACGGCAACAGGCGGAACAGCATATGTAACGGTAACGAAAGCGAACAAGCTGGAAAGTACACGTACGGCTGCAAAATACGTAACAGAGCCTGTATCGGCAGCACCGGCAGCAGCTACGATCACAGCAACGAACAACAAAGTAGGCGTAAGCGATACAGTGGTTGTTACAGGTCTTGCTGAAGGCGATGTAGTGAATGTGTACAAAGCGGCAACAGGCGGAGCAGCAATCGGAACGGCAACAGTAGCTGAAGGAGCAACATCAGCAACGGTAACGATTGAACAGCTGGGCGCAACAGCAAGCAGCGTGTATGTGACCGTGACAAAAGAAGGTCAGCTAGAAAGCGTAAGAACGGTAAAAGCGTATGATGCTGAAATCACTGCAGCACCAGCAGTAGCGACCATTACCGTAACGAATAATGCGACAAGCACGGCAGATACGGTAAAAGTAACGGGCCTAGCAGAAGGCGACATCGTGAACGTATACGGCGTAGCAACAGGCGGCACCGTGCTTGAAACAGCAACGGTGGCAGAAGGCGCAACGGAAGTAACGATCTCGAAAACCGACTTGCTTACGGCAACAGGCGGAACAGCATATGTAACGGTAACGAAAGCGAACAAGCTGGAAAGTACACGTACGGCTGCAAAATACGTAACAGAGCCTGTATCGGCAGCACCGGCAGCAGCAACAATCACGGCAACGAACAACAAAGTAGGCGTGAGCGATACAGTGGTTGTTACAGGCCTTGCTGAAGGCGATGTAGTGAATGTGTACAAAGCAGCAACAGGCGGAGCAGCAATCGGAACGGCAACAGTAGCTGAAGGAGCAACATCAGCAACGGTAACGATTGAACAGCTAGGCGCAACAGCAAGCAGCGTTTACGTGAGCGTGACAAAAGAAGGTCAGCTAGAGAGCCTAAGAACGGTAAAAGCGTACGATGCTGAAATCACTGCAGCACCAGCAGCAGCGGCCATTACCGTAACAAATAATGCGACAAGCACGGCAGATACAGTAAAAGTAACGGGCCTAGCAGAAGGCGACATCGTGAACGTATACGGCGTAGCAACAGGCGGCACCGTGCTTGAAACAGCAACGGTAGCAGAAGGCGCAACGGAAGTAACAGTTTCCAAAACGGATCTGCTTACTGCAACAGGCGGAACAGCATACGTGACGGTAACGAAAGCGAACAAGCTGGAGAGTACGCGTACATCCAAAACGTATGTAACTGAGCCCGTATCGGCAGCTCCGGCAGCAGCTACGATCACAGCAACGAACAACAAAGTAGGCGTAAGCGATACAGTGGTTGTTACAGGTCTTGCTGAAGGCGATGTAGTGAATGTGTACAAAGCGGCAACAGGCGGAGCAGCAATCGGAACGGCAACAGTAGCTGAAGGAGCAACATCAGCAACGGTAACGATTGAACAGCTGGGCGCAACAGCAAGCAGCGTGTATGTGACCGTGACAAAAGAAGGTCAGCTAGAAAGCGTAAGAACGGTAAAAGCGTATGATGCTGAAATCACTGCAGCACCAGCAGTAGCGACCATTACCGTAACGAATAATGCGACAGGCACGGCAGATACGGTAAAAGTAACGGGCCTAGCAGAAGGCGACGTTGTGAACGTATACGGCGTAGCAACAGGCGGCACCGTGCTTGAAACAGCAACGGTAGCAGAA